>NZ_AP027317.1:0-108941 GCF_055397045.1 Sphingobium sp. TomMM15 | reverse complement strand
GACTCGCGCTCCAATCATGCATATTTAATACATCTATCATGATTGCGCATAAACGCAAGGCTAGCGCATATTTCCAGGTCGTCGGTCGCGGCGATGTACACAGCCTGAGAAACTGCTCAGCCCCGCCAGTTTCGCCTTGGATCCGAAACACGAAGGCATAGCATTTGCCAGCGACCCGAAGGAGTCTCGGTAAGACGTAGACACCTTCCCTTGCCCGCCCGTCAAAAGACGGGCGGGTTTTCTTTTCCGATGCCGTCGGACATTCCCTGGAGCGCTAATCCGCGTGATCTGGCGCACTCGGATTTTTCAAACACCGTCACAAATACCTAGTTGTGCGCAGCTCAAGATCTGATCACCCGATTTTCGCGATCAAGCGGCCGGCGGCACCCTGCTCTGCCGCCAGATTGCGATTATAGGCGAGCGGCATCCGGGGACTCTTCCAGCGTAGCGCATCCATGATCCCCGCCAGATCCTCGCCGCTCGCAAACAGATCCTGGTTCAAGCCCACCCGCGTCGAGTGCGCGCTCACCCCCTTGAGCAACTGCGCCAGATCATCGGCGGTGAGGTCGCTCAGCGCGCCCTTGTCGAACGCGCGCTGGATCATTGCCCGCCAGATCAGCCCGATCGAACCCGGGTGCAACGCCCCCTCTCCCACATCATATTCGGTGCGCGCCGGCACCGCCGACTTCGGCAACGTCTTGCGCAGATCCCAGCTTTCGCGGCCAGAAATCGTCTCGATCCGCCGCCCCTTGACCGCGGCCCGCGCCTTGTAGCGGCGCACCTGCACCCGGCGAAACAGCGGTCCCTCCTCGATGTCGGCAGCCGCAGTCCAGGCGGCGATCGCCCGCACCGAGCGCGGGCTGAGGAACGCGGTCGCGCCCTTTCCCTCCTGATCGCCCTTGCTGCGCGAAATCGTCAGCAGCCGCGCCTCGGGATCGATGGCGTCCACAATGTGCTCGACCTCGACCGCGACCAGCTCGGAGGCGCGCAAGCCCGTGTCGTAGGCGACCGACAGCAAAGCCCGATCCCTAAGCCCCGGCAAATCATCCGCGCAGGCCTCAAGCAGCCCCCGCACATTAAGCCCCCGGGGTGCGTCCCGCTCGACATTGCGCACCGGCCCCTTGAACCGCAGCGGCCGCGCCTGGGCTTGCGTGCTGCCCTTCTCCCGGCGGATCGCGCGGAGCCGCAGCTTGACCAGCTCGGCCTGGGTGGGATCCTTGATGTCGAGCAGCTGGTGGATCTTGGCGATCGACGCCTTGTAGCGACCGAGCGAGGCGGGTTTCGCCCCCTGCCCTGCCCGGGCATCGAGATAGTCGGCGACCGTCTCGGGGGTCGCCGGCAAGGTCACGCGCCCGTTTCGGCGGCACCAATGGTCGAACGCCTCGATGTCGCTGGCAAGCGCGCGCAGGGAATGCGGCGAGGATGCCGCCTGATAGGCGGCGATCAGCTCGGCGTTGATCGTGATTGGCGATCGGCAGTTCAGCTTGGTCACCTCCCAGGCGAGGTCGACGGCCTGTCGGCCTCGCCGGCTGCTGATGGGCGCTGGGAGGCTCATCTGGACAGCGCGACAATCTGGTCGAAGCTGTGCGGTTCGACCCCATAGATAGCCTCACGCGTCACGCGCCCATCAAAATCGCTCTGCCATGACCAGAATATCGTCTTTTCAGTGTCCAAATGCCCTGCCCTCCGCCGGGATGCACATACCCACCTTATAGAAAGGCGTCAAATCCGCTTATATGATAACTGCAATTATCACATGTTGATTTACCAACCATCCGAGCAGTTGTGCAGTGTTTTGACATTCACTACACATTCGGCATGGAGCGCTTCCATCCCCTCGCCGCCGACACCGACGCCCCACCCGAAGAGCTGGCGCTCGCGCAAGGCGAATGCGCGCTGGCGCTCGGCCGCCTCGACGGGCTCCTCACCGGCCTCACCGATACCGAAAAGCGGCTGTTCTGCGTAGGGCTGCTGCGCGAGGTGCTCCTCTCGGCCTTGGCGCAGGCGGGATTTGCTGACGCCGAACACCGGTTCAACGCCTGGTTCGCCGGGCTCGATCGCGGCCCCCAAGAGACGCCCCTCACCGCCTGCTCCGCCTATGCCGTGGTCCGCGCCCTTCTGGGCGAACTCAGCCATCATCCGTGGGAACCGCTTGCCGACGCCGCGCAGACCATCGCTCTGGCCGCTCGCTTCGGGGCCGACCGCCCGATCCAAGCCGAAGATGCGCTGGCGGAGGAGGCGATCGGCAGAGCGATCACGCTGGTGAAACAGGCCGGTGCGGATGACGAGATTCCCCTGCCCTTCGCGGGTCTGGCGCGCCTCCACGCGCTGCTGCACGCCGATCCGCTGTTCGCGCCGCTGGAGCGCGCGGTGCAAATCCGTTCGCTTGGGAACCGCGCGGTGGCGATCGAGCAGGCCGCCCCGCGCGCACCGCTCTGGGCGGTCGATGCCTCGCTGGGGCGGCTGCTGGCCGCGTGCGGCGCGTGGCAGCTTGCCCTCCCCTGCCCCGGCGCGGTGACCGCCGAAACGCTTCAGCCGCAGCTCTGGCCTGGCGAACGCGCCATTGTCTCAGCGCGAACTCTCCACGCCAGCGCTACCCGGCTTGCAGAGCTGGTCGCGAAAGCGCGACGGCGCGCGGCGCTGATGCGCGAGCAGCTGGGGCACCTGCGCTCGAGCGCGCGGGCACCGCAGGTGTGGATCCTGCTCGCTGGTTTTGCGCCGCTCGGGCTCGATCAGATGACCTCGGCGTTCGGGATCAGCCGGCGCGGCACCTATGCGATCGGCGACGCGCTAGTCACAGCGGGCCTCGCGCGGCGCGCGAGCATCAAGGGCAAGGTTCTGCTGGTCGCCGAAGCTCCGCGAAGGGATCGGTTGTCGGCACCCCTGGACCACGCTCTCGCGCTCCCCCATCCGGCGCTCGCCGAGTTCGACGCGGCGATGGGCGAGATCGACCGGCTGCTCGCCGGCAGTTCTGGCCATCCCTGACGCGGCCTCGCGCGCATTAGGCGTGTATGAAAACTGATCTCCTCTTGACGTTATGTACAGATATCATACATAGACAGAGAAAGAAGGAGATGGCCAATGGCCACAGCTGCCCATTCCGGCGTCCCCGCCAAAGCGCCTAGCCGCAAGGATCTGAGCGGTCCGGCGCTGCGCACCTTTTTCCGCATTGCCGACGCCTGGGGCCTTAAGGAAGCCGAGCAGATGAAGCTTCTCGGGCTCGACAGCCGCTCGACCTTCCAGACCTGGAAGCGCGGCGCCGTCGCGGCGATTCCCAAGGATGCGCTGGAGCGCATCTCCTATGTCATGGGGATCTACAAGGGGCTGAAGATGCTCCTGCCCCGTACCGCCAACGAATGGGTACGCAAACCCAATGAGGCGCCGCTGTTCGCCGGACGCCCGGCGATCGAGCGGATGGCCTCGGGCAATGTCGCCGATCTCTACGTGGTGCGCCAATATATCGACGCGCAGCGCGGCTGATGGATGCTATTGCGACGACGCAAGTGCGGTGGCAACCGTGCTATCGGATCGTCGCAAGCCGGTTCCCGCCCATATCGCTGTTTGAAGACGTAGCGGATCCGGCCGATTTAGAAGCGGTCTATGCGATCGAGGCGATGACCAACGACCGGCTTCGCGACGAGGTCGGGGACCTCGCGCTCGTCCCATCGGAGGACCGCGTATCGGGACCCGGGACATCGGCAATCATGGCAGCGTTCACCCACCTAAATCCAGATGGCAGCCGATTCTGTGACGGCAGTTTCGGCTTGTTCTATGCTGCCAACACCATCGAGACTGCGGTTGCCGAGACGAGCCATCACCGAACCCGCTTCATGGCGTACACCCACGAACCGGCGCAGGAACTCGACATGCGCGTCTACGCGGTCGACTTGGACGCCATGCTCCACGATATTCGCGGCCTGCGCGATGAACGCCCTGCCCTCTACGCCCCGGACAGTTATGCCGCCGGCCAGGCGCTTGGCCAACACCTGCGTGAGCAAGGTTCGGATGGCATCGTATACCAAAGCGTGCGCGACACCGACGGCGAGTGCGCCGCGGTGTTCCGCCCTCGCCTACTCGCAAACTGCCGACAGGAGCGGCACCTGTGCTACGTTTGGGATGGCCGGGCGATTGTCACCGTCTACGAGAAGAAGACATTCACCTAAAGGTCCTGCGGACAAGCTAGCCTTTCGGCATCGAGTGACGCCTGTCAGGAATAGACCCCGGCAGCCATACGATCGAGATCTTCCATGACGATATCGATATCGCCATTCGCAACCAATTCCGCAGCCGTTTTCCCAACTCCAGAAAGGGGTTCATGCTTGAACCAAATAACCGCCTTGCCTTCTTCGCCTGCAAGTTCTGCCGCTCGCGTTATAACTCGGGCTATTTCCTCCAGTTTAATCTGCACGGTCGGGGCGGAGGGATACAGAGTCATGGCCTTACGATCCAGGCGAGCAACGCGAGCCAAATGCGCCATGGAGAAGCGCAGGCGCTCCGCCAGACGACGGGGAGCGATGATCTCATTCTCGCGAATGTCATCCTGGAAGGCTGCAGTCATTGGGCAGTCCATATTTAACATGTGAAGACAAAACTCTCACATCTCAGAACCGCTGAAGATTGTCCTAGCTCCAATGCTGATCGAGCAGGGCTTTCAACGCGGCCTCCGCTTCAGCCCGCGTACCACCGGCATGCGGAAGCAGGGTAAGCTTGAGACCCTTACGATCCACCGCCTCCACTTTCAGCAATGGTTTCCCCCCTTCGGACACGATCGTTTCTGGCTTTCCTGACTTCTTGGGGGATCCTGACCTCTTGGGGGAATCGGCGGCCAGAGCGAGAGCGCGTATGATATCGGGAACCGGCATCGGTGCTGCGCGGTCGGACTGCACCTGAGCGAGACGCCCCGCCTCGGCGAACACACGCTGCCGCCGGTCCTCCGGTTTCAAGAGAGGCTTGATCGCGGTGACATGCTTGATTCTCAGATCCTGCGGGAGGGCGAAGGCGGCCATCAGTTCCGCCGGCAGCCGGGCAAGGTCGAGATAGCGGCTAAGCCAGCTTTCCGTTACATTGATTCGCTCGGCCATGACCTTCTGGCGCCCCTCATAATAGGCGTCGAGGGCGCGCAAATAGTCGCGCGCACGCTCCAGGTCGGTAAGATCATCGCGCGCCCGGTTCTCAAGGTCCGCAAGCCGAAACGCCTCCTCGTCCGTCAAGCTACGGATATCGACGAGGAAGCGGAAATCCGGATAGTTATGGGCGCGAAGCCAGCTGATCGTCCAATGCCTGCGCGCGCCGCAGATCACCTCGAAATCGAAAGCAGGATCGTCCTTCACCCGCCGGACGATGGCGGGCATTTCCTGTTTTCCCTGCGCTTTAATGCTCTCGATGAGATCGGCGCACCGCTCCTCGTTAAGCAGCGCATATTCGCGGTTATGGCCGACCCACATCCGGCAACGTGCCGGATCAACGAGTTCATGGGTGCGTGAGACGACACTGCCCGTCGCCAATTCGGCAAGTCGGCTTTCTCGACCCGCCAGGACGCTCGCACCGATGCCAGGGCGCCGCGCCGCTGGGGCTTGCGCCCCTGGGTCGATTCCGGCGACCAGATCAGCCGCGAAGTTGGCGTTTTTTTTGGTCATCATCCACCCCTTCTACCCGGAATTGCACCGGTGCAATTTTGCTCGCATTAGGCGAGGCCCTCCTTGCGCAAGCGCGCCAGATGGCTGGGCCACATCGACCGGATGTCGACCTCGATTTCACTGTTCACGCCGTCGAGATAGGCGAGGCAGCGGTTGCGCACCGCCGAACTGGTGACAGGTCCGTCAAGCTCATAGACGGTCATCAGCCGCGCCGTCGCATTGTCGATTTCCGCCGAATCTTTGAGCGGTGTGCGCACGATCGCGTGGCCGAAAAGGGTCCGCATCAGGTTCAGCAATTCCTTCTGCATCGACTTGTTCTCGTCGACCTTGGATGCCACGAAGCGCAAGAACTGCAGCGACGGAGCCAAGCCGCGATCGGCCAGCGTCTCGATGGTCTCGTCGAGCATGGCGAGGAAAGCTGCAGTCGACGAGAAGTCCATCACCGTCGGCGGCACCGGCACGACCAGCGCATTGGCCGCACGCAGCACCGAAAGCGAGATCGCACCGAGCGCCGGCGGCGGGTCGAGAACAACGACATCAAACCGATCGGCTATGCTCGCAATGCCTTGTGCCATGCGGTCGATCAGGTTCCCCTGCCCGCGCGCCATACGCGCCGCTATTTCATATTCCGACTGGAACAACCGGAGATTAGCCGGGACAAGCTCGAGGCCGTCGAAGTGAGTTTTGCGCAGGGCGTAATCGAGCGACTCCATGTCGTCGTGCCGCAAGAACGGATAGAGCGTGTCCTCTTCGGTTAGGTCGAGGTCGGGAACATAGCCGAACAGGGTCGTTGCCGACGCCTGGCTGTCGCAATCTATGAGGGCCACCCGGTAGCCCTTGATCGCGAGATATTGGGCCAGATGCACCGACAGGGTCGATTTCCCGACCCCGCCCTTGAAGTTCTGCACCGCGATGACGCAGCAGGGGTCGGTGGCAGCCCGCCAGGGCCGGGTGCCGAACAATCCCCGCATGTCGTTGAGCTGCGCCAGGGTATAACCGACGCGTCGATTATTTTCGGTTCGCGGAGGCGGCGGCAAGCGGCCGTCCTTCTCGGCCTCGCGAATGGCCGCCGCGGTCCGGCCGACCAGTTCGGCCGCTTTACCGATCGGGAAGGTGGGCTCGCGCCGTTCGTCCGCCCGGGCGCTACGCGCAGAGTCGCGGAGCCGCTCGAGAACAGAGCTGGTCCGTTGTGCTAGCGTTGAGACGGACAGCAGATCCTGCGTGCCCTCAATATCGAGTGATGCAGCCAAGAGAGGCCCCTTTGCGAAACTGTAGGGAGCATAGCTCAATTTTCACTTTTAGGTCAATGAAAGGCTCATTTTCGCAAGTGAGTAGGCCCGGTCGGCCGAATTGCCTCGAATTGCGCCGCCAGCCTCTCATGCACGCCTACAACCTGACCTCTTGGGGGCTAGCTACCCTGAAATTGCACCGGTGCAATTTCGGCTCAAGGGCGCCCGCGCCGCGCCAGGAAGCTCTCGCAAAAGCCGGTCCAGGACGCGATCAGTTTGGCGCCCTTCAGCTTCGCCAGCCTCTCACCCATCTGCGCGCGATAGGCGTCGGCAATCAGATCGATGTCCCAACCACCGCCGGCCGAACGGCCAATGGCCGCGAGCGTGTCCGACCCAAATCGGATCGTGCCGTTCGGGAAGGTGACCTCCCCTGCCCCAGTCTTATCCTTTGATACCAAGGCCGCCACCGCCGCCTGCGTGACGGCCTCGACGGTCAAAGTCTCGACCTCGTCTTCGCGTCTCGCCTTCCTCCCCGTAGAGTGTCGGGCAATTTCATCCACGGTTGCAATCTGCTCAGGCGCATCCTTTGGCTCAAAACGAAATTCGATCTCGGTGACGGTTCGACCCTGACGGATTTCCCGCCACTCCACACGGAAATGAGCGAGCTGGTCGATTTCGGCCTTCGCCTTTTCGAGAACCTTGCGGCGCAGCTGCGCGAAATCCTTGTAGACGTCCGGCGCGATGCCGAGCAGCGCACGCAGAGCCGTCATGTCGCCCTTCCAGAGCGACTGACGCCTATGCAGCCTCAGCGCCCCGATCTCATACAATTTGAGCGCGTAGGTTGAACGAAAGCCGAGCACCGCCTGCCGATTCAGGACCGCATAGGTCTCCGATTCCTGGATCAGTTTTCGGGCCTCGGGCGTGAACTCCCACTCTATCCACCCGGCGTCCGCGCCCTCCTCGTCTTCCGCTTCTTCGCGCGATGACGAGATAAGCGAAAAACGCAGCGTCGCCTTCTTGCCTCGCCAGGACTTGTCATCGACCGCGAAAAGCGTGCGATGCAGTTCCTCGAGCATATCCGAGATGCGCTCATTGCCTTTGTGGCCGCGGCGAATATCTGCCTTTCGCATTTTGTGCGGGCGGTCCTCCCAGGCATCACCGCCCGCCGTCAAAATCATCAGCGCGAGCAGGCGCGAGGCCGTCAGGCTCAGCGACTGGCCTTTGACGAACTTGACCTCGACGATGCTGCCGGGCTTAGCGAACTCGTCACCGCCCTTTGCCTGCAGGGCGGCAGCCACCCGCATCGCCCGCCCTGGAGAAGCATTATCACCGGTGGGAGAAGGCGTTATAGCGTGGTCTAGGGCTTGCTCGTCATCCATGCCATGAAGTCTGTACCGATTCGTCCGGCGTGGAAGAAAATCTGCCTGACCTGTCCTCTTGCGTCAAGTCAGGGCAGGATAGACGGCGGTTTCGGCCCCCAAGAGGTCAGGATGGAACTTCACCCCGAAACCGCAAAACACAAGGAAGTACGCCGAGTCGCGTTTCAAAGCGATCTGACCCTCGCAAACGGCCGCGCGGAGGGCGAAAAACGTCCCTGACGAGCGATATGACGAGCGAATCGCGCCCAACAGAGCCTGGCCCCCATGCGGTCAGGAAAGCCCCAACCGGTCAGGTTGCATCCCCCGATCGGTCAGGAATGAGCCCCCACAAGGGCAGGCAAAATCCCCCGTCCGGTCAGGATAGGCTTGCTCAAGCCCGCAGAAACGCTGGGCTTTCGGCTTCCCGAATCTGAATCCTTTTGAATCGGAAAAGCTTCCGCTGCGAGCAGCGGCGTTTTGTATTTTTATTTTGAGAAAGAGATTGGCGCTGCGCTTGAAGCAAACCTTCAATCCCCCTGCCTGGAGGGATACGCGAAGTTGGCCGTCCACGATAGGCTTCCTCGCCAAAGGACGTCACGAATGGAGGGTGCATGATCAACTTCGCCAAGTTCGAGATCATCGGCCGGATCGGCGAAATCGATGCGCGACCGAAAGTCACCCTGCTGTCGGTCTGCGCGAATCACCGCCGCAAGGGTGACGATGACGAATGGCAGGAAGACAGTCACTGGAACCGCGTGAGCGTCTTCAGCGAGGGCCAGCGCAAGCATATCGCCGACCGAGCCCAAGTCGGGGATCTCGTGCGCATAGCCGGGCGGCTCAAGGACAGCTCCTATGAACGCGACGGCGTGACCCATTACACAACCGATCGCATCGTCGAGGAATTCGGTATCCTCGCAGCCAAGGGCATGCCTGGCTGAATTGGCGGAGAGGGGAGGGCGCAACCGGCAGCGGCGCTCCACCACTTTGCAAGGATTAGTTGATGCCCCTAGCAGCTTCCCATCGCGCCAAAGCCATTGTCGAAGCCCTCGGCGGAACGTGGCGCGGGACGCGCGGCGAATGCCGTTGCCCGGCTCATGACGATCATGGCCCGAGCCTGTCAGTGCGCCTGGGCGAACGGGCGATCTTGTTCCACTGCTTTGCTGGCTGCGATACGCGCGACGTTCTGACTGCCCTGCGCCGGCGCAAACTTCACGATGCGGTGCCGCTCACCATGCCGCGCCCGAAGGCGATGGCCGACCATCGCGCTCTCGCGCTTCGGCTATGGAAGGCAAGCCAGCCCATAGCCGGCTCGCCAGCGGCCGATTACCTTGCCGCACGCGGTCTTGCTCCTCCCTATCCGCGTTGTCTGCGCTACAATCCCCGCACCTTTGTCGGGGCAGGTGACCAGCGCCGGTTCTTTCCGGCGATGATCGCTGCGGTCGAGAACGATCTGGGCGTCGTGGCCGTCCAGCGGACCTGCCTCGATCTCGCTGACATCTTGCACAAGCCCCTGTCAAAGCCGAAGATTGCCCTTGGCCTGCTTGGCAACGCGGCCATCCGTCTGGCGCCGGCCGGAGAGGAGCTTGGCCTTGCTGAGGGCATCGAGGACGCCCTTTCGGCAATGGCCTGGTTCGGAACGCCAACCTGGGCGCTGGGCGGCGTCGAACGCCTTGGACTCGTCGCCATCCCCGAACGGGTCAAACGCATCATCGTCTATGGTGATCGCGGTGCCGCCGCTGCCGCCATGCTCAAAAAAGCTCGGCCGCATCTCACAGCCCATGGACGCGAACTGGTGCTCCGCCTCCCGGAACGGCACGCGGATTGGAATGATGCTTGGCGTGTCCGCCGGGCCGCCGAGGCGGCCTGAGAGGGGAGGGGGCCTTCAGGCTGATGACCTGGCGCTGATGCCAGGTGTCAGACCCGGAGATACCCCATGGCCACACAACCCCTCGCGCTCACGCTGCCGCTCGATGATCCCGCCCGGACCGCTGCTCAAGGCATAGCCGACCGGCTGTCCGAAGGCCGTTCGGTTGCACGTAACGACCTTCTTGCCGGGATGACCTCCGCCTTCGGTGGCTCGAGCGCGGATGGCTCATGGTCATTGCGCGACGCCTATGATGTGCTCGAACTCGCGCAGATACTCCATCTGAAGAACACAACACTCCCGGCAGATGCGAATGTGCGGCTCGCCCAGCTGATCGCCATGACGGCGGCGCTTCCGACGCACAGCGTGCGTAGCGAAACGCAGGTCGCGTTCCAGCAATTCTCGACACCGGCACCGATCGGCTTCCTTGCCGCCAGGGCAGCCGCGATCACGGCACGCGATATCGTGCTCGAGCCCTCGGCTGGGACCGGGCTCTTGGCCGTACACGGTCATTTTGCCGGCGCTCGCCTTCTCCTCAATGAGATCGATGCCTGGCGCGCGCGTTTGCTGCGTCATGCCCTTCCCGAGAGCACATTGAGCACGCATGACGGCGAATTGATCGACGACATGCTCGATCCGCAACTGGTGCCGAGCGTCGTGCTCATCAACCCGCCCTTCTCGCGGAGCCAGGGACGGGGGCGCGACCGCCACGCTGCGCTTCGCCACCTGCGCTCCGCGCTCTTGCGCCTCGCACCAGGCGGGCGCTGCGCCGTCATTCTTCCCGATCGCATCGAGACAGGGGACGCGGATTGGCTGCACGCCACCGCAGCCGCGCATCTCCGGCTGCATCTCGACCTGCCGCCCCATGCTTATGCCAAGCACGGCACCGGGCAAGAGGTTCAGCTCATTCTCCTCGAAAAGGGCGGGGCAGGGGATTGCGTCCCACGCCAGACCTGTACGACGTTCGGCGCTGCGCTCGCGGCCATCGATGCGATGGCGACCCCGTGCGCCCCCACGCCGCAACCGATCTCCCGCCCCAGCGGATTGTTCCGGGGCCTCACGCGGCGGACCCGCCCCGTAAGCTCGCGTGTGGCGGTAACCCTGCCCACGACCCGCGCGGTCGCCTATCACCGTCTCGACGCGCCGGCGCCCGCGGGCGAACCGCAAGGGATCTACCTGCCCTATCGGCCGAGCCGTCTGCTGATTGCCGATGCCCGTGAGCACCCAAGCGCGCTGGTCGAATCGCAGGCAATGGGATCGATTGCCGCACCCTCGGTCGCTTATGAACCCGTGCTGCCGGCCAGGATCTTGGACGACGGCCTGCTCTCGGACGCGCAGCTCGAAACGCTGATCTACGCTGGCGCGGCGTTCGAGCGTGATCTTCCGGGCCGGTTCGTATCTAGCGAGGAGGGGCTTTCGCTGTCGCCGGCAGAGGCCGGCAATGCCTATCGGACGGGCTTTTTCCTTGGCGATGGCACCGGCGCCGGCAAGGGGCGGCAGGTGGCGGGCGTCATCCTCGACCAGTGGTTGCGCGGCAACCGCCGCCACCTCTGGATATCCAAGAGCGAGACGCTGATCGAAGACGCGCGGCGCGACTGGTCGGCGCTTGGCGGCTTGCCGCTCGACATCCAGCATCTCAACCAGTGGAAGCTCGGCACCCCGATCGCGCTGGGCGATGGGATCCTCTTCCTGACCTATGCCACCCTGCGCTCCAACCGCGGTGATAGGGGCACGCGGCTGCGCCAGCTGATCGAATGGATGGGTGAGGATTTCAGTGGCGTCATCGTCTTCGACGAGGCGCATGAGATGGCCGGGGTGGCCGGTGGCGAGGGCCGGTTCGGCGCCACGAAAGGATCCGAACAGGGCATCGCCGGCGTCCGCCTCCAAAATCTCGCTCCGCGCGCCCGGATTCTCTACGCTTCGGCGACGGGCGCCTCGGACGTCAACAACCTCGCTTATGCGACACGCCTGGGATTGTGGGGACCGCAGACGGCCTTCGCCGACCGGCGGGCCTTCGTGGAATCGCTTCGCCGCGGCGGCATCGCAGCGATGGAGTTGATCGCCCGCGACCTCAAGGCGCAGGGCCTCTATGCCGCGCGGGCGCTCAGCTTCGCCGGCGTCGAATATGAAATCCTCGAGCATCGGCTCAGCGAAGAACAGATCGCCGTCTACAATGCCTATGCCGATGCCTGGGCGATCATTCACAACAATCTGCAGGCCGCGCTCGCCGCCACGCGCGTCACCGACGGTTTCAGCGGTGCCACCTACAATAGCGGCGCGAAGGCCGCGGCATTGTCGATCTTCGAATCGACCAAGCAACGCTTCTTCGGCCAGATCCTGCTGTCGATGAAGCTGCCGTCGCTGATCCCGGCGATCGCCGCCGATCTCGCGCGGGGCGACTGCGCCGTGGTCCAGCTCGTGTCGACGTCGGAAGCGATGCTCGATCGTGCCCTTGCCGACCTGTCCCCTGAGGAGCGCGCCTGGCTCGACATCGAGCTGTCCCCGCGCGAATTCCTGGTCGACTATCTGACGGCGGCCTTTCCGGTGCGCCAGATGCGCACCTATACCGACGATAGCGGCACGGTGCGCTCGGAACCGATGATCGACGAGGCTGGGCAGCCCGTGCTGTGCCGGGAAGCGATGGCCATGCGCGACCAGCTCCTCGAGCAACTCTGTGCGCTGCCGGTGGTTGGCTCGGCGCTCGATCATATCATCGGGCATTTCGGGACGGAGGCAGTGGCCGAGGTGACGGGTCGCAGCCGGCGGATCATCGTCGATGCCGAGGGCCGTCAGCGGATCGAACGGCGCAACGCGCGCACGAACCTCGCGGAGACCGACAGCTTCATGCGCGGCGAAAAGCGCATCCTGATCTTTTCCGACGCCGGCGGGACGGGGCGGAGCTATCATGCCAGCCTCGACGCGCCCAATCAGAGGCGCCGCATTCACTATCTCCTCGAACCCGGTTGGCGTGCTGACGCGGCGATCCAGGGGCTGGGCCGCACGCACCGTACCCACCAAGCCTGCCCACCCCTGTTTCGGCCCGTTTCCACCGATTGCCGCGGCGAACGGCGGTTCATCTCGACCATTGCTAGACGCCTCGACAGCCTCGGCGCGCTGACCCGCGGCCAGCGCCAGACCGGTGGACAGGGACTTTTCGATCCCCGTGACAATCTGGAGTCCGACTTCGCGCGGGAATCGCTCGACCAGTGGTTTCGCCTGCTGTTCCAGGGAAAGCTCCAATCGGTGCGCTTCGATCAATTCCAGTCGCTCACCGGTTTGAACCTGGCCGGCGAGGGTGGGGGCTCACTGAGACCTTGCCCACGATCCAGCGGTGGTTGAACCGCATCCTGGCGCTGCGCATCGACCTGCAGAACGCGATCTTCGACGAATATCTGGGCTTGATCGAAGCACGGGTGGAGAAGGCCCGTGAGGCCGGCACCCTCGATCTTGGCGTCGAAACGATCACCGCCGACCGCATTTCGATCCTCGACCGCACGGTGATCCGGTGCGATCCCGTGAGCGGCGCCGAAACTGAAATCCTGCGCATCGAAACCGAGGAGCGATATCGGCCGCTGACCCTGGAGCGCGCGCATTGGCTTTTGGCCGATCCGGCAGCGCGCCGATTGATCAACCCACGTTCCGGTAAGGTCGCCATTTGCCGCCCGACCTTCTCGCTAACCGATGAAGAGGGGCGAACCGTGCGCCGCTATGAGCTGGTGCGTCCAACGCGCACCGAACGGCACCGGCAGGACCTCTTCGCCGAAACCCATTGGACCGACGCGGACTGCGCGAACTTCGATGAAGCCTGGCAGGCCGAATGCGACGCGATGGCCGCGCAGACGCGTACGCAGATCATCTATCTGGTCACGGGCCTGCTGCTCCCGGTCTGGGGAAAGCTGCCCGACGATCATGTCCAGGTCTGGCGGTTGACGAGCGATGACGGCCAGTCGCTTCTCGGGCGTCTTATTCCGGCGCCGCTGGTGGAGCGGATCGCCAGCGCATTCGGCATCGCCGCCCATGTCGCGATCGATCTAGGCGCGCGGGTCGAGCACGTTCGCACCTCGGGCGAGATCATGCCGATCGGGTCGCTTCGGCTGAAGCGGGCCTTGGTCGCCGGCGACCAACGCCTCGAATTGCTCGACTGGAAGTCCGACGCCCTTCCTCATCTCAAGGCGGCGGGCTGCTTCACCGAGATCATCCAACACCGCACGCGGCTCTTCGTCCCACCGAGCCGCGCCGTCGAGATCCTTGGCGAGATAGCAGGCTGAGCAGCGGCAGCGTCAAGCGATCGAAGAGAGGGGAGGGGGCCTTCGGCCGGGTGGGCCTGAGTGGCTCAAGCCGGCCGACGACGTCGGCGCAACCCTCGAAGGAGACAACCGATGATCCAGTCCGTGAAGGTCAAGAACCTCTCGCTCTCCAAGGATAATGTCCGCAAATCCAATCGCGATGCCGACATCGATAGTCTGGCCGAGAATATCGCCGCGCATGGCCTGTTGCAGAATCTCGTGGTCACGCCGCTAAAAAGGGCGGGGCACTTCACCGTCAAGGCGGGCGGCCGCCGCTTGCGGGCGCTCCAACGCCTGATTGAGACGAACCGGCTTGCCGCGGACCATGAGGTTCAGGTGCTGGTGCTCGAGGATGATGCCGGATCGGCCGAAGCGAGCCTTGCCGAGAATTTCCATCGCGTAGCGATGAACCCGGCGGATGAATGCTCGGCCTTCAAGCACTTCCTCGACCGGGGGGCGAGCGGCGAGGATGTGGCGAAACGCTTCGGGGTCACGACCCGCTTCGTCGAGCAGCGGGTCCGGCTTGCCGAACTGGCTCCCGTCGTCTTCGCGGCGCTTGCCGCAGGCGAGATCACGCTCGGGGTCGCACAGGCTTATGCCGTCACGCCCGATGTCGACCGCCAGGCGCGTGTGTTCGAGAGCATGAGCCGGTCCTATTATGGTGACAATCCCGACAATGTCCGCCGTGCGCTCCTCAATGGGACGGTGAAGGCGACCGATGCGAAGGCGCGGTTCGTTGGCCGCGATGCCTATGTCGGTGCGGGCGGCCGGATCGAGCGCGACCTGTTCGGCGATGATGCGGACGAGAGCTGGATCGACGTGGAGATCATCGAGCAGCTTGCCGCCCAGAAGCTCGAAGCAGCGGCACAAATACTCGCTGCCGAGCAGAAGCTGGCATTCGTGACACCGGTCCTCGCGACCCATGTGCCCTATGACATGGAGTGCCAGCTCTACGAATATCATCCGGCGCTGCGCGAATTGAGCGAGGACGAGCAGGATCGCGTCGACAGTCTTTCCGATGAGGGCGATGCGCTCATCCGTGAACTGGAAACCGAACTTGAGGACGGCACACCAGACGCCGAGGCGGCTTCGGTGCGGCTCGCCGACATCGAGCGGGAACTCGATGCGATCGAGGCGGCGCGCACGATGGTCGACGATGCGGTCAAGGACCAGCTGGGCACCTTCATCTATCTTGCCCCTGACGGCACCCCGCGGGTGCACAGCCGCATGTTCAGCGAGCGCGCCATTCGTCAGGCGGGAGAGGACGGCGAACCCGAGGCGCCGTCCGGCAAGGTCGCGACCTCCCGGCTCAGCGCGACGCTGGTCGACGAACTCGCGACGCAGCGGCGGCAGATCCTGGCGTCCCATGTCGCCTCGGACGCGGGGTTCGCGCTCGACCTCGCGATATTCCTGATCGCGCACCGGACCGTGTTCGCCAGCGGCTATGTCCGGGACCACTCGACGCTGCAAGCGGCCGCCGCGAGCTTCCCGATCGTCGGCTTCCGCGACGAAGGCAGCGCGGCCAGCAACGTCCTGGCCGAACAGCGCCAGGGGCTCGATGTGAGCTGGGCAGGCGGGAACACGCTGTCGTCGCGTTTCGATGCCTTCCGGCAACTGGATGAACAGGCGCGCGCCGATTGGCTTGCCCATGTCGTGGCGCAGACGCTCGAACCGACGCTCAACGTCGACGATGGCGGGCGCCGCAACGGCTTCCACGATCATCTCGGACGTCTGCTCGACATTGATGTCGCGCAATGGTGGCGGCCCGATGCCCAGAACTTTTTCGGGCGCGTGAAGAAGGACGTCATGCTCGAAGCGCTTGAAGAGATCGGCGGGCCAGAACTGCGCGGCCGCTACAAGGACGCCAAGAAGGGTGACCTTGCCAATGCCTGCGCGGCGCTCTGTTCCGGGCAGGGCATCGTCGAGGCCGAAGTCCGGGAAAAGGCGCTCTGCTGGCTGCCCGATGAGATGCGGTTTGGCGCGGTGGAGAAGCCCGAAAGCTTCCGCAGCTATTCCGCCTTCCTCAGCGACGAAGACGACAGCGACGGCGGGGCAGGGGAAATCGCCCCCGATGGCGATGCTGATGACCTCGACCAAGCGGCCTGAGACCAACGCCTAATGGCGGGCGGCGCTTTTGCGTCGCCCGCAGTCCTTCATCGGCGGCACTGGCCGCCGCTCTTTCGCGGAGTATCCACCATGATTAGATCATCGGGCCGGCCCTCGCCGGCCGAGACCATCACGTGCGCCATCATCGACCGACTCGAGGCCGGTGTGCGACCCTGGGTGCGGCCCTGGCGTTCGTGTGCGGCGCAGGGGCGTCCGCTGCGGGCCAATGGCGAGCCGTATCGCGGCATGAACACCTTTTGGCTGTGGCTGGCTGCTGAGCAATGCGGTTATCGGTCACGCCATTGGATGACCTACCGCCAGGCTCAGACCCTTGGCGGGCAGGTCCGTGCCGGTGAGCAGGCGCAATTTGCAATCTTCTACAAGGCCTATTCGAAGAAGGTCGATTCCAGTGAGCGTCCCGGCGAGCTGGTCGATGAGCATCGCCGGGTGATGCGGTCCTATGCGGTCTTCAATGCAGACCAGATCGACGCGCTGCCGTCCGATTTCTATCCAGAATCGCTATCGCTCGTCCCACCGGGCGACCGGCTCGGTGCGCGGGCACAACGCTTCGTCGATCGCCTGCCGGCGCGGCTGCGGACTGGAGGCGATCGCGCCTATTATAACCTGCGCGCAGACCTCATCACGATGCCGCCCGTCGAACAGTTCGACACGCGTGCTGCATGGGCGGCCACGCTCGCGCATGAGGCTGGTCATTGGACGGGTCATCCAGACCGGCTTGCCCGATCCTTCGGCAAGCGCTTCGGCGATCAGGCCTATGCGTTCGAGGAGTTGGTGGCTGAACTGTCGGCAGCGCTGGTTGGCGCCGATGTGGGTCTCCCAACCACCCATCTCGACGATCATGCGGCCTATATCGGTTCCTGGCTTTCGATCCTGCGCAGGGATAATCGTGCTCTGCTCACGGCGGCGGCGCGGGCAGAGGAGGCCGCAGGCTACTTGCTGCGCGCAACGGGTCTTGCCCGCGAGGATGGGACAGAGGAACAGGCCGCCGCCTGAGGGCACGCACTTGCGATCGCGATGTTCGGCCGTGAGGAAGGTCCTCTCTTCCTCACGCGCGGACCCACCATGCTGGTTGGCAGATCTCGATATCGGGATGGGAACTGAGCAGCGCCAACCAGCGGGAATCCAAGCGGGCAGGAAAAGTGGCGATCTGGTCGGTATCGGATGGATCATGGGCCAGCATGAATTCGCCGAACAGCCGATTGCACCTGGCGCAGCCGTTGCTGACATAGCTGCGGCGTTGCGTATGACTATAGCGTTTCTGAATGACCTTGCGGTCGAAAGACGATGGCAGCCGCCGAAGAATCTCCGCCAGCAGATGCGGGTGATCGGTAAGGTCGGGCAAGCTGAAATCGAAAGCGCCCTGGTCGGTCGCGATTTCTATACTCGTGATGATCTGCGTCTTTTCCCGGCAGCGCTCGTTCCAACAATCCGCTATCGCGGTCTCGACGACGATTGTCGCATTCTCGCCAACGGCTTCCAACGGCGTGAGAAACCCCAATCTTCGTTCAAACGCGGCGCGAAGGAATGCGTCCATCGGTAATGCCTGCCGCCAGCTTTCCTGCAGACGACGATCGCGCGCGAGCATGCGCTCATGTGCAGGAATGAGAGCCTGAAAGCCGTCGGCAAGCGAACCGCCGATGCAGGCCGCAGGCAGATCATGGACGATCGGGAAGCCCGCTTGACGCAGCAACCAAAGCCCGCGAATCCCGGAGAGACGGTATTGCTCTTGTCGCCGCAGGGTTTCCGCATTGGTCTGCCCCGACCATTGTATCTCGATCGCGACCTGCGCTTTTCCCTTCACCGCGAGGACGTCAGCTCGCCATGGTTCGCCGGTTGGCGTTGTGCCGACCACTTCGGTTGCGGCCTGCCAGCCCGAGGATCGCGCGATCTCGACCGCCATCATCTTCAAATGACGATGCTCTTCGCTTTCGTCGGCTGAAGTGCAGGGACCGGCAATTCGATGGGCAAAGAATTTCGTTCCCCTCGAAGACCGTTTGAGAACAACCGTTGCCGAGCAGCAGTCCATTCGCAGGTGGTGCAAACGCCGGTTTTTGACTTCGAGTTCGCGCCAGTCCGCATCGCTCAAATCGAACGACTGAAGCCGATTATCGCTGTCATCAAGGCAACTGAGAGCCATAGCGCAAACATGCTGGCTGGAGGGAACCAAGGTCAAGTTCGCTCCGACAGATCATGGCACCGGGCCAGCATTGTCAGCATGATAGGTCTTGCCTGCGCAGTGCAGCCGCGCGGATGATCACTGGACAAGCCGATATCGCCCATTGCGCCGGGCGCCTTCGAAACGCAGCAGACCAGCAGACTGCAACCCCCGGATGTCGCGCCGGGCCGTCTTGGGGCTGACCTGCCAGTGAGCCATGATATCCCAGGCCTTGGCGCGCGCTTCCTTCCCGACTCGGTCGAGAAACCAGCGCTGACGTTCATTGAGGCCCTCCGTCATTGGGCCATTTATGGGGTCATAATCAGGGTCATTTATTGGGTCATTTCCGGCAGGACGGTGGGGCATAGAGTTGGCAGTAGCCGCATCGGGCGTTAGCGGCGCTGCATCCCAGCGAACGGGTCGAGAGGATTGTCGGGCCATCACAGGGCTTTCGATAACGCCCAGGACGAACGCGCGGATGACAGGTGATGTCGCAACGAGCCGCAGAAAAAACACCGTGTCCGGGCCATGTTGCGCGGCAAGCCAGTGTTTTATGGTGCGTTCGCTCGCGTCCGTTTGGCGCATGAGCAGCTTGACGGCGCGATGGCTGTCCCCGTGCTCCTTTTTCAGTAGGTCGGCCATCACGTCCGCATAGGCCTGGCGCCCAGTTAATGCCCCCTTCCAAGCCGGTAACTTCTTGCCCTTTTTCGGCAACATCTCCCGTTCCTTTCGCAGCTACACTGCTGATGAGAACGTAGAGGCGAGCAGTCGTGGGTTTCGTGCTGCAGCGGATGGTCGCCCTGGCTGCTGCAGCAAGCCCATGGAGAGGCGAGCCTTGGAGGACTGGCGCACCCGAGACGGCACCGACCATGAACCGGCATCGCCGTGCGTGCGTGCCGCCGAATATGTTCGCATGTCTACCGATCACCAGAAATACTCGACGGAGAACCAGGCCGAGGCGATCCGTCACTATGCTGCCGCTCACGGCATCGAGATCGTCCGAACCTATGCCGATGCCGGCAAAAGTGGCCTCAAGATCGATGGCAGGGACGCCCTCAAGCAACTGATCGACGACGTTCAGACCGGTGTTGCCGATTACACCATGGTGCTCGTCTATGACGTCAGCCGTTGGGGCCGGTTTCAGGACGCCGATGAAAGCGCCTACTACGAATATATCTGCAAACGCTCAGGGATATCCGTCGAATATTGCACCGAGCAGTTCGACAATGATGGCAGTCCGGTGTCGACGATCGTCAAGGGCGTCAAACGCGCCATGGCCGGAGAATATAGCCGCGAATTGTCAGTCAAGGTGTTCGCCGGGCAGGGACGCCTCATCGAAAAGGGCTTTCGTCAGGGCGGTCCTGCGGGATTTGGTCTTCGTCGCACCCTCGTCGACGAGCGCGGCGAAACAAAAGGCATTCTGACGCGCGGAGAGCATAAGAGCATCCAGACCGACCGCGTGATTCTCACGCCTGGTCCACCCGAAGAAGTCGCAATTGTTCGGGGGATCTATCACGCCTTCGTGCATGAGGGGCGCAGCGAACAGGATATCGCCGACGATCTCAACCGCCGCAGCATTCCGACCGATCTTGACCGTCCCTGGACCCGGGGAACCGTCCACCAGGTGTTGATCAATGAGAAATATGCCGGTGACAATGTGTGGAATCGCCAATCCTTCAAGCTGAAGAAGAAGCGCGTTCGCAACGACCCGGAAATGTGGATCCGGGCGGCCGGCGCGTTCGATGCCATCGTCGAGCGTGACCTGTTCGAAGCCGCTAAGGCGATCATCGGCGCTCGTTCGTTCCGATTGTCGGACAGCGAGATGCTGAGCGCGCTGAAGGTTCTTTTGGACAGCCGGGGCCTTCTATCGGGGATAATCATCGATGAGTGCGAGGGCATGCCCTCAAGCAGTGCCTACAGCTCCCGGTTCGGAAGCCTGCTGCGTGCTTATGATCTGGTCGGATATACGCCGGATCGAGACTACCGATATGTGGCGATTAATCGGGCCTTGCGCAAACTCCATCCGGAGATCCTCGGCCAAGTGCTCGATGGCCTGCGCGACATGGGCAGCGACGTCGTTCAGGACCTCCAGACCGACCGCGTGATCGTCAACGAGGAATTCAGCCTCTCGGTTGTCATCGTCCGTTGCAACCCCACGCCCACCGGGTTGCTGCGCTGGAAGATACGCTTCGACACGTCGCGGATGCCCGACATCACGATCGTCGTGCGCATGGATACCGCCAACCGGGCCGCCTTCGACTATTATCTGTTTCCGCGCCTCGATCTTGTCGCCGACCGCCTGCGGCTTGCCGAAGACAATGGCCTTAGTCTTGACGCCTACCGCTTCGACACCCTCGACCTGCTGTACGAAATCGCCGCGCCCATCGCCATTGCGGAGGCAGCCTGATGTCCGCCACACGGCCACAGCAGATCGAGCTCATCCCGATCTCGCGGATAACTGTCCTTAATCCCCGCGCCCGAAACAAACGGCAGCACCGGGAGATCGTGAACAATATCGAGACTATCGGTCTCAAGCGTCCGATCACGGTGAGCCGCCATGATGGCCCGAGTGGCCCGCGCTATGATCTGGTCTGCGGAGAGGGTCGCCTCGAGGCCTTTCAAATGCTCGGCCAGTCGGAAATTCCCGCGGTGGTGATCGAAGCCAGCGAGAATGAATGTCTCGTGATGAGCCTGGTCGAGAATATTGCGCGCCGGGTGCAGCGCCCGATCGATGTGATGCGCGAGGTCGGTGCCTTGCGCAATCGCGGATATAGCGAGGCGGAAATCGGACGGAAAATTGGCGTCGCCAGCTCCTGGGTCAGCATGGTCGTTTCACTGCTGGAGCGCGGCGAGGAGCGGCTCGTCGCCGCGGTCGAAACCGGCCTCATTCCCATCAGCCTCGCCATGGAAATATCCCGCGCTGAAACCGAAGAGGCGCAAAGTCTCCTGCTCGAGGCTTATGAAACCGGCAAGCTGCGGGGCAAGAAACTGGCGGCTGTGCGCCGGCTTCTTGATTTGCGCATGCGCGGCCGCAACAGGTCCCTGTCCCAGGGGCGGTTGGGCCGGAAAAATGCCAACCGGAAGCTGACTGCCAACGACCTCATGCAGGTCTACCAGCGAGAGGCTGAAAAGCAGCGCCTTCTTGTTAAGAAATCCGATTTTACCCAGACCCGACTGCTGTTTATCGTGGAGGCCATGAAGGACCTCCTCGCCGATGAGGGGTTTGTGACATTGCTGCGCGCCGAGTGCCTCGAGACGATGCCGCGCGCGCTCGCCCTCCGGATCGCAGGAGATGACGATGACTGACTGGGCATCGGACGGCGGCGGAATGGACGAAACGGGCACCGACAACCGCGTGAGCCTTGGCTTCGAGCGCGAGACCGTAACCGTGCCGATCGATGCCATCGTCGCGCTGAAGTCGTTGCGGGAAGGGGTGCGCGAAAGCCGGAAATTCGCGCAGATCGTGAGTTCGATCAAGGCGATCGGCCTTGTCGAAGCGCCCGCCGTCGTCCCCGACACGCAGCATCCCGGGAAATATTTCCTGCTCGACGGCCATCTGCGCATCGAGGCCCTCAAGCAGCTTGAGGTGCAAAGCGTCGATTGCCTGATCGCGACGGACGACGAGACCTATACCTACAACAAAAGGGTCAACCGCCTGCCGCCGGTGCAGGAACACAGAATGATCGTCCGGGCCTTTGAGCGCGGGGTCGCCTCGGCCATGATCGCCGATGCGCTCGGCCTTGAGGTACAGTCGATCCGGCGGCGCTTCCGCTTGCTCGACGGCATCACCCCGGAAGCCGCCGATATGCTGAAGGACACCAATTGCTCGATGAAGGTGTTCGATATCTTGCGGCGCATGTCGGCGGTGCGCCAGATCGAGGCGGCGGACCTGATGATCGGCCAGAACAACTTCACTCTCATGTTCGCGCGCGCGCTCCTGGCCGCGACGCCGGATGAGCAGCTTGTCGCCCAACGGAAATCGACAAGGCCCGATGCCTCGGGTCCGACGAGCCAACAGATCGCGCGCATGGAACGCGAGCTCGCGGCCCTGCAGACCCAGGTCAAGTCGGTCGAGGATAGTTACGGGATCGACAATCTCCACCTGACCGTGGCGCGCGGCTATATCGCCAAGCTGCTCGGCAATGCACGGGTCGCTCGGTGGCTTTCCAATCATCGCCAGGAATATCTCGGTGAATTTCAGCGGATCGCCGAGATCGAGGCGATCGGCACAATGCCGGCTCAGGTGGAAGGATGATGGGGACCCGGACCCGATAAGCGCGGGGACCATGGGAGACGCCGCACGATGGGGCGGATCGAGCATGGCGGTGGGAATGGCGGCGATCCCGCAGGAAGCCCACCAGGCCGGCCGACATATGGACCGGCCGCGTGCGGTGATTGAGCCGCATGTTGGAGACGGGCGTGCTGACGACGGACCGGCCCGGCACGCCCGTCCCATCTGCCCGAGCGAGCGCGGCACTGCATAGTCGCCGCTTCGGGCAGTAAACGCCTGCTCTTCCCGTTGAGACCTTGGCCCCTCGCCAGAGGATGCGCATGCCTGGGCCATCGCGCTGGCGGCCGCAACCCGGGGCCAATCCGGCCGTGTTGGCGCTTGCGCGCCTGCCCGCACCACCCGGCATTGTCCCGGGTTTCCCTTGGGCTTTGCCCGGCGGTGCTGCCGTCGCTTCCTTCGATGGCCCGGAGGCTGCGCATCCGGCGGATGGGCCGCCGGCCCCAAGTGGAACGAAAGGCAAAGCTCATGACCAGCACTCTCTCGGCGATACTCTCCGCCCTCGAACTCGGTCATCTTGATCACACCAGCGACCTGCGCACCCTGGAGGCGCCGCCCCCCGCCGAAGCCATCGAACAAACCGTCAGCGCTGTCTGGAGCGATCTTTTCGCGCTTTTTCCCTTTAGTGCGCTCGAGCGCGACATCGAGGATCTGGGCTGGGGTCTGGTCAATCTCTTCCACCGCGCCGCCGCCAAGAAGCACCAGATGATCGACCGGCTGACCGACGAAATTCGGCTTCTGCTCGCCGAGCAGGATGGCTCGGAAGTCGCGACCGCCGACCTTGAGGACAAGATCGATCTCGCCCGCAAGATCGAACAGTCCGCCGAGGCCTATGAGACCATGCGCGACACGGCGGCCCGCCATTATCTCCACGAGACGGGCCGTTCCTGGGTGCCGGCGTCGGGCAACCGCATTTCTCTCGGCACGACCGCGGCGATCGTCGATGGCCGGTCCTATCTCCAGGCGCGGCGAGAACGGGTGCGCGATGCCAATATGGTCCATGGCACGCCCGTGATCTTCGCCGGCGGGCGGCTGCGTTTCGCCAGCGACGACGAGGCCAAGCAGTTTGCGGATAACCTGCTGCGAACGCTCAATGCCGTCCGCGAGCGGGTGGGCGACATGTATCTCGTCCATGGCGGTGACATGAAAGGCATTGAGCGCCTGGCCGCGTCTTGGGCCGAGCAGAACGGTATCCAGCAGCTGCGGTTCGGGCTCGATCGCAAGCTCGGCGATCGCGCCGGGTTCCGCCGCAATGAGCAGATGCTATCGGTCAAGCCGCGCTACGTCATCGCCTTTCAAGGCAATGGTGTCACCGAAAGGCTGGTGATCGAGGCCAAGGCGCGCGGCATCCACGTCGTTGATCGCCGCGGACCGCTTGGCACACCGCCAGCGTCGCGACCCTGCGGCTGATCCGCCGCGCCGGCCGCTTTGGCGGCCGGCTTACCCCGTTTCGAAATGCTGCGATGCCGGAGGGAGGAGGGCAGGGCGGATGCGTCCCGTTTCCCGGAGGTTTGCATCATGTTCATGCCCGATCACCCCACAGCTCGCGCGCTCCTTGCCTTTCGCGCGGCGCATGGCCGCCGCTGGAAAGCGAAGCTGCTATTCTTGTGGTCGACCGGCCGCGACGTCGAAGAGGCCAATGGCGCCTGCCTGCGCCAGTTGCGCAACCAAGGCGGCCCGGCATGGCTCGGCCAGCTGTCGCCACGCCGCTGGCGCGCGATCGAGAGATTGGCGGAGCCCGGCGATCGGCAGACCGCCTCGATCTTCCTTGATCGCGCGCGCGAGTTTCACGAAGGGGCACGCTTTGGAGCCACCGTTGCTCTTGCTCCCGCGCTGCACCTGCTGGCGATATCCTGCGAGCTGGGGCTCAAAGCCTATCTTATGAGCCGGGGCTGGTCGCACGATGAGGTCGCGCGCGATATTCGTCACGACCTCATCGCCGCCTTCGACGAAGCGCGGCGGCTTGGCCTCCCGTCCCCGGGCCGTATTCTCGTCGATTTGCTTACAAGCCTCGGTCCCGCCTATGCCGGGCATCGTATCGACGCGCTGGTGGCGGATGGTTATGTTTGCGATTTCGCGGCCGTGCTGCGCGCGATGGGCTCGCTCCTCGATGCCGTGGCGGCCGGACTGAGCCTGCCGATGCCGACGCCGTAACTGCGCCTTCTTGCCCGTCCCCTAGCATGAGCATGCCATGGTTTGGGTTCCGCCGGACGGAGGCGCGGGATATGGTCCGTTTCGCCGCGCGGCTTGGGCGGCGGGCGGGGCAAAGTCGAGCTTGAGGTTCGCCAAGGCATTGGACCGGCGTGGCCCTATAGGTCGGGGATGCCTGTGATTACCATGATGGGTTCCTGGCGCGGCCAAGCGACGAGCCGTCTTTCTCCTCATCTGACCCCTAAGTCGGCCGTCCGGTCCATCCAACCCGCGATCCTTCGGGCCGAGTTGCCGTGTACCACGGCTGCCCGCACCACCCCTTGTCTCGGGGTTTCCCGGCGCTGCGCCTGCCGGTGGATGATCCGTCCTGTCCGCCTTGGCCGGGGATCAGTCGAAGGGACGGTCCCTTGGACCCAGTTCGAAGGAACTCCAGCCATGCACAATCTCGTCATCCTCGCCGGCAATGTCGGCGCCACGCCCGAAGCCCGCACCACCCAAGGCGGCACCCGCATCACGCATTTCAGCCTCGCCACCTCGCGTCCGAAGCGCGACAGCAACGGCAAGATCCTCCGCGACGACAACAACCGCCGGCTCGAGGATACCGAATGGCACCGGATCACCTGCTTCAACGGGGTCGGCAAGACGGTCGAGCAGTATGTCGACAAAGGCATGAAGGTCATGGTCCGTGGCCGCATTCACTACACCCGCTGGACCGACAACGAGAATATCGAGCGCTACGGCGTCGAGATCATCGCCGATGAGGTGACCTTCCTCACCCGCGCCAAGGCGAACGACAATGCGGGCGGCGGCCACGAGCTCGAGGATGATGAAATCCCATTCTGAAATCGGTCCCATAAGGCCCGGCGGCCTCGCCGCCGGGCCTATTTCCCTGCTCGGGCGGGAAAGGAGGCAAGCGGATCAGCGGGATCGGCATCGCCCTTGGGCATAGCGATCCCAGCGCAGCACGGTGCCGGTGCGGATCATGGCGCAGCTCAGGTCGCCGATAGAGGGCGCGGCGCACCAGGCGCCGGTCCTGTTGCCGCGCGCGTTGCCGGTTGAAAGGCAGCGCATGGTGGGACCATCGATCAGAATATGGCCCGAGCTGGTGCGCCCCTGAGCGCCGCCGAGCAGATTAACAAGAGCATCACGGGCGGCGAGGGCGCTCGCCTTGGGGCAGGGCTGACCTGGCCGGCAACTCCCGTCCATCTCTCGAGCCGCAATTCCGGCGAGACGGACATGCATGCCTTCACGGCACCAGATCGGCCCATCTCCATCCCAGACGCGGGTCGGGGTGCAGGTGAAGACCTTGCCATCGGGAATGACGGTGGCGGCAAGCAGGAGTGCGAACAGCATCGCGGCGACGCTAGCCCAGCGGCGCGTGCTTGTCATGGGTATGCCATCGTCGGACCGGCGGGGCGGGGTGACCGCCTGGGCAAAAGTCGGCGGGATCATGGGGTCATGGCCGGCGGGTCCACCCGCTCTCAATCAGGCGCAATCCTTGGTCCGACCAGCGGCCTAATGCGATCAACCCGCAAGGGGTCCGGTCGCTGCGCTACGGCTTTTTGGGCTGTGCCAAAAAAGTGATCGCGGCCGCCGGCCGGACACATCGGGCGCCAGTCGAGCGGGACGGACCCGCCGGCGCGCAAAGGAGCCCCGACATGTTCACCGACATTGCAACCGCTCGTCGTCACGCCTTCAGCCTCTCGCGCAGCCTCATGGTGGTCACCTTCGTCATCGCGATCGGGCAGCAATATGGGGTCATCACCGCGGAGGATGCGGACGGCAGCGTTGCCTTGGTGGCCGAATATGATCCATTCGCCTGATGGTTCCTCCGGGAGCCTACGGCTCCCGGCTTTGCCATGGAGGGCGTGTCATTGATTCAACGAAAATAAAGACAGCAGCGCTACGCATTTGGCATGAATGAAGGTGCGCCAATCGAAATTGCCAACGATGATCCCTTGTGGAACCAGGCGATCCAAGATGTGAACGCGTGGCGCGGCGCGTGTTTGCAGCATTTCTCGGCGGCTGAAGCGGCCGTCACCGAAACGCTGCTCCTTCTCAAGGCCATTCCGGGTCGAGGGGAGACAGTACGGCTGCGGCATTTGATCGGTCAGCGGTTCGATGACCTCAGCAAACTTATCGAGGCAGAAGGCGCTTTCGCTCAAGAAGGCAAGGCGGCCGCCAAGGCCCTTTCGGATCTCCGCACACTCGAGGGCCTACGGTCGTTTCTTGCCCATGGTCAGGCCAAGATCGCGCTCGAGCGAACCGGAAAATGGATCGTGATCTTGCGCCATGTCTCGATCCGCGGGCAGCAGGCTGAACGTCTGATGCTGCTTTTCGAGCAAGCCGAAGCCGAAGAAAGGCTCGCCGATCTGAAGCGCAAAAGCCAGAAGCTGTGCTCTGTTCTCGGCAATTTCCGGAGAATCGTGAAGAGCTGAACGGGCGGCTCCGGCGATGCCGGACCGGGCTCTAGGCTTCGCCCTGAGCCTTGGATTTCCAAGTCTCAGCCCATTCGGGTGACGATCCCTGCCGCGGGGGGTGTGGCCTTCCCTAAAGCTGATGCGGTGCGCTGAACGACGGACCCGGCAGATCGTCAGTTCGTCGCCGTTGCTGTTGCGACGGCGGCCCAGGCCTGCTTGGTCCATCGCTCGAAGGATGCAGGGTCGATCGTCTTGGCTAGGGGGGCAATCTCATCTTGCGTCCAGAACATGTCATACCCCTCTTGCGCCCACCCGAGAAGCGCGCTGCTATCCAACAAGATTTTGTCACCCTTATCCCAAAGCGCGACGCCAATCTGTACACCGGAGTTGGACCATAACCCCGCGGTTAATTCGAGAGAGCAATTCCTTTGCTCAAAACGCCGACTGAAGCAGCCTTCATCCCAGATAGTGGAAATGCCTACGCCCAAGTCGGGTCTTTCCGGGTCAGCCGGCGCGCGCGGCTTCCAATCTGTCGGCGCAGCATGCCAAATAGCTCGCCAAAGCTCTTCGGTTAATAATGCAAACTCGGCTTGAACTTGTCTTGCTGCGAGACAGGCACGGTAAAAGGATGCTACCTCGTCCCAACGAAGATTGTCGGGCACTTTGGGCTCTTTGCCAGTCAACAAGAGATCTACGGCTGTTTCTACAGCAGATTGCTCAAAATAGGTGAGCACGCTTTCCGGTACAGTAATCACGGATATCTCCTAATAGGCCCTGCGCCAAACGGTTCGCCGAAAGCGCCGATAGTCGTCGCAGTCATGATCTGGATCGGTAAGTTGCTCGAGGTTGCTTAGTAGCGACCACCAGGATGCAGCATGCCAATTTCGGTTCTGCCGCATGATGGCCGGGTTCAACGATGCCGCGTCGGGCGAGACGACAAGCAAGACGGAGTCCTGGACGATCCAATCGCAATCTCGGACATGACCGACCGCCTTAGGTAATTGGCCCCTAGTCAATTTATGCCCGAACTTTGCCTCGATCGCCGCGCCAACGCGCCGCGAGCCAGAGCGCAATTCAACGAGAATATCTGTGCGATTCTCTTCGGCCACGCATCGTGCCGTCTGGACATCAAATGCATCGATGCTGCTTACATTCCGGCCAGCACATCTCGCCGCAGCTTTCACAAAAGCGAGCGCCCGAGCGACGCGACAACGAGCAGGGCCGCTGTTTAGGAAATAAGCGAAGCCGGCCGTTACTTGCGGTTCATGGAAGCGCGCCCATGCATGGGGTAGTACTCGAAAACAATGCGTTGGATTGGCGAGGCTGAACAGCGATGTGATCCCCCAAAGTCCTAAACTCCAAGCTGGTGACCCTATCATGGGTAGTCCGCTTCGGATCAAAGGAGTTGGGTCGCCGACGACCTGAACATATGCTTTGAGCGCATTGTCGTCGAAATCTGGTGCAGGAAATTGCGCGGCTGCTCGCCAGCATTGTCCGGCCATCAGCTCTGGGTTTCATCGGGGAAGGTAGACTTGATCTGAGAGCCCCCTTTTGCAAACGCGCTCGTCTTCATTTGTGAAGCTGCCCCCTCGTTCAGAAGCATATGGCGCAGGCGCGACAGCATGCCAGCGCTGTTCGACACGTCGATCGTTGCTGTTTCCAGAACGGTAGCATGACCAGTTATCCGGTGCTGTGCGTGGATCGCCTCTGCTGCTCCAAGCCCGGAGTGGTGCGGATAAAGGAGCGTCAGGCGTGGTGCGTCGTAAAGCTGCGCGTAGGCCATCATCTGATAGACGTCGGCTTGAGAGACCCCCTGCTTGGGATCATCCATCCGTGACGCGATCCTTTTCCATTTGGTGTCGATCACATGCACCACGAAGCCCGAACGACGGATCAGGATGTCCGGTTTGGTCTGGAACAGGCCTCGGCCGTTGTCCTCGGCAGAGAGGCAGAACAATCGTCCGCCTTGCAGAGATACGGTAAACTCTGTTCCGGCAAGTGCGCGTGCTATCAGCCGCCCGACATACTCCTCAAACAAGGTGTTCATTTCGAAAAGGAGGGCCGTCCCCTGACCCGTCCCGCCGGTCGTTGTTTGGTAGCGGCCCCGGAGGAATAGCTGGGCCATGGCGAACAAGTCCCGCCAAGGACGATTGGTGCGATCGATGACTGCTTCATCCCATCGCAGTCCCGACACTGGTACATCGGTGATGTCCGCATAGACGAAGGCGAGTTCGCGCAATCGCTGTTGGTTGGCCGGACGACGCGATATGCGGGACACGTGGGAAATGGCCGCCTTCATGATGCGGTTAAGCGCTACATCCTCCGACAGAAGATCGAAGCGGCAGGCCAGTCGGGATGGGTTGACCGCATGGCGGGTGAACTGCCGGGTAATGTCGAGCCTACCGCGCAGTGTCGGCAGATCTTCCTCATGCCCGACGTAGCGACGCGGCATTCCCTTACGCAGGGCTTCGGTCAGCTTGTCGCAGAAGATACGGATCAGGATTTCAAGCAGCGTTTCGCGCTGCCAGGCAAGATCAGTCACCGCACCAAGGTCGATTTTGAGATCGAGCGCGACAGCCAGCATGTGGATCAGGCGTTTCCGGATCGCCGCATTTTGATGATCGATCGCTTCGCCTGGCGCTACGTCTATCTTGGGTAGAATTTCTAAGCTGCAATCGTGGGTTGCCAGAATTCCCACCACACCCCGCGCGCGTAAGGCGTGTCGCCCGTGGTCGAGCACGCCGCCTCCGCCCCGACCGGCAAATGCCGATTGGGCTGCCAGGCTGGCCAGCCTATCAGCTTGCTGCGGGGGAATCTGGCCCTCGCCGTCGCCATAGGTGAGCTTGTCCCACTCGCGAACGGTGTAGGACGGCATCAGATTTCGAATTCCGAGAAATCGAAGCTTGCCTTCACGCTCCAGCGTAGCTTGTCGCCCCCAAATTCATCTTCCGCAAAGCCCGCCGGCGCGGAAAGCCTTTTTGCCTCAATGAATCCGGCACGCGCCGCGCTGTCGCCGAGCACGGCAGCGACTTTTGACCAGTCCTCATAGAAATACTCGGCCAGAAGCGGGATGACCTTGTGACGCATGACGTACTCGACGTCCGCACGTCTGCGGCATCCTGTGAAATAGGCGTGACCGATTTGGTGTTCTCGATCGAAAAGATACTCGATCCGTTCATTGATGGTTCGCATCAGTTTGCACAGATCGATTCCGTCGACATTATTGGCGTCGATTTGCTGTGCCGCCAGCGCTCCGCGAAGCGCTTCGGTGTCTGGCATCAACTCGCGGAACGTGAAGCGGCGGCGCAGCGCGGTGTCGAGCAGCGCGATTGAACGGTCAGCGGTGTTCATGGTGGCGATGATGTGGAGGTTCGACGGTACGCCGAAGCTTGTTCCGGAATAGGGTAGCCGGACCCGTACTTCATTCTCGCAGCCCAAGCGTTTGTCCACTTCGAGCAACGTAATCAGCTCGCCGAACACCCGCGAAATGTTGGCCCGGTTGATTTCGTCGATGACCAGCACATGTGGCCGTGCGCTGGCGACGGGGCGCTCCGCGTTGGGGCCAATGACGACGGCTTCCAGCGCATCCCAATCGATCTCGTCCGGATCCAATCGATAGGCGGACTGCCGCCGAAAGTTCCGCGGGTAGAAGGCACTTCGCTCTGCGCCCTCGTCGTCGCGCCAGATCCATTTGACGCTGCGACGGTGGGGATGGAAGCTGGCATCAGGATCGAATCGATACTCGCCGGTCACCTGACCAAAGGCGCGATAGCTATCCCGTCCATCGGAAATGATCACATAATCATCGATCTGAAGGCCCGATCGGAAAGCGTAGGTCATCTCGATATTGGGGTCTTTGCCGGAGGCATCGGGATCCTTTTTCTCGTTCCACTCCTTCCGAATCTCTTCGAAATCGTCGAAGCGTTCGTCGGACCAGTCGATATCACCACCCCAGCCCAGATGGATCAGCGCTCCGTCGAGCCCTTCCTTAATCCGATCCTCTTGATTGCCGCGCTGTCCGAGGGCGATCTTATAAATGGATCTCGAGCGGTCGAGCCGGTGCGTGGGCGCGTCACCCGTGTCGAGCCGCGCTCTTTCGCTGATGAGCTTGAAGACACCGGCATGCGGCTTGAGGCTGAAGCCGCCTGATGCGGTAACATCCTGCTCCTGGTCACCCTCCAGTTCGGTTCGGGTCGTCGGCCTCAATCCTTCGACGAAATCCTCATAAGAGAAGGACTGGTGGAAGGTGACGAACTCGATCTGCCCTTCGCCAGCGAGGCGGCGATATTCGGCCATCAGGCCATCCCTGTCGTGGCGCAAGTGCGCCGCCGCAACGTCTCCGAGACAGAGTCGCACGGCTTCCCACGCCGTGGCGTAGGTCTTCCCGGTTCCGGGCGGGCCGTACAGGATCAGGTTTGTGGTTTGCAGCAGTTGTTTTTCCGGCAGCAACGGCTCGTCTGACGGTATTGTATCTTCTTGGGCGTTGCGGTCGATCACCAGAAAACCAAGCCGCGTAAGCATGTCGCGCGAGCGGGTTGCATCGACGATTTTCGTTGATGGTCCGAGGATCGCGCGTAACCCGACATTGGCAATCGCCTTTGCAGGATAATGCCTGCCCTTTTCCTCCACCCAATAGCTGTTGGGATTTCTGAAATCATGCGTGGTGAGAAACTGCTGAAGGCCTAGCGCATCGCATTCAGCCATGGCCTCAATGACGGCCTCGCGGGTCAGTTGCATGATGTCCTCGTTGATTGCTTCATACCAGTCCAGCACGGCGGTCAGCGTCGTTAGCTGGGGAATAACTGCTTTGATGACACGTCGTGCTTCGATGTCGCCCGGCGGGTTGTTCCGCAAGCGGCTCGGAAGATTGGCCTGGCGGCCCTGGCTCGGAAGATATGTGTCGAATTTCTCGCAAGGCGGCGGTGGGGCGCCTGCGTTATCCTCAACCCACAGGCGGACGCTTTTTCCCTCTAGCTCAAGAGCAATCTGTCTTTCATCAGGGAGTGCGAAGCTAATGATCTTCTGGTTGCCTTCGGGCTTGATCGTGGGAATGGGATCGCCATAGCGTCGGCGTAGCTCCCGTTCGGCTGCGGCAATGTCAAAATTGCTGTTTTTGTGAAAAGCAAAGGTGAATTTGACCGTCGAACTATTCGCGGGCCCCTCGCGTTCGGCAAGCTCGGCATCAATCATTGCGGTAAATTTCTTAGACCCAAGCGCGCTGCAGACAGCCGGCATGGCGTTGTGAAGATTCATGTCACGATGCACTTGACCTGAGATCACCGTGAATTGCTTGCGCGCCTCCTGGCGCGCGCTTTCGGCATAATGTCTCGCAACAAACTGGCGAATGCGATCAGCCTGGGATTCATCGACTTTGGTCTGCGATGCATTCAAAAAACGAATATAGGCCGATAAAGCCGATCTGTAGCTGCTCAGGGAATCATAGAGATTTCCGTCGATGGGCATGCCCGAAGGATTGGCCCGACCTGCCGCTTGGTCCGAAGTCGTATAGGTCAGCGCCTGCATGATCGCGGCGCAGCCATCTTGGGCAAAGGCGGCATCAAGATCGCCGAAATGCTTTTCTATACGACGCGCATCGGACAGCCGGGTGGAAACGCTGGAGGTCGCTTGTCCCTCGGCACTGAGCGCCGCCTTAAACGCTTGGTCCTGCATGAAGTCGGTCAACCGAAGCGCGCAAGGCGCGGACCGAATTGATCGACAAAGGCCTTCATCACTGCGATGGCCCATTCATGCTGTTCTTCCCAGTCGGAGACATCATATCCTCCATCACGCGTTGCCCGGATCACAGTCTTTTTGACGTTACTATCCTTCTCCCATTTCAAACCCATGCCAATGGCCGTATCGATTATCGCGCGATCAACGACTAGCGCGTTGTAGCGCTGCCGATCTTCGTCGCGATCATTGTTGAGATTTACCTGGACCTTATCCTTGGTGACACTCGTGCTGATATGCGTTCCGGGAACGAGAGGTCGCATGGGTGCCCAATTGGAACCTGGCTTTGCCATATCCAGACCGGCGGCTTGGGCTTTTTGAGTCAGCTCGCTTAGATAGCGCTCGATCGGCTTTGTCATTCTGTGTCGCCTTCCCCCGCAAAAAACTGAAGTTAAAGCAGATCTTAGTCCTGTCGATCTTTCATCCTCCTGGATAGGCCTATTATATCTCGACGGGGTGACAAATTCTGTCGTGATCGATAGGTCACGCGTCTCGGCGATGGTCTGTGTCTGCCTACTGGGTGCGATACCGGGGGGAGCAACGCCATCCGGTTCCTTTTCCGCTGTCGGCTTCCTGGTCGGCGCGCGGGGCCGAGCAAGCCCGCATAGGCGGGCTTCTCCACTGCGTTGCGACCCTCCGGGTGCACAACCCCGCTATGACGCCGCCCTTGGGGCGCCTGTCGGAAGGCCCCGATGGGCGGGGCTGATCCAGACCGGAGTCACAGCCATGTCGCAGCCTTCCCAGCAATCGGCAGACCGAGCCGAGCGGATCGACCGCATCGCCGCACTGAATGACAGCCTGCGGAGATCTATTTGCAGCCCTGGCCGAAACCAGATCGTCATGACCGCGGGCGTTGCCGCGCTGGTCGGGGATGTTTCCCTCTTCCGCGGATTTCGCAGACGCGCTGAGATCCTGCGCACGGTGCGAAACTATGACAGCTTCAATTCCGACAACGATCCATTGGGCGAGCATGATTTTGGTCGCTTCGAATATGGCAGCGCCATTCTCTACTGGAAGATCGACTATTATGATCTCGAGCTTGCTTGGGGCTCACCCGATCCAGCCAATCCCGACGTCACCACTCGGGTTCTGACGATCCTACTCGCCGAAGAATACTGATCGGCACAGCCATCCCCCTGACCGGGGGGATGGCTGTGAAAAGTCTGCTTGAGCAGACTGCGCGCAAAGGATCTCCAAGCGCCAAGCGCGCTTGAGGAGGGGAGGGCGCACTGGAGCGTCGCCCCCGTGCGGCCAGTGCAAAACTGTGAGCCGACGCGGGATCAGACCGTTTGAGGAGCTACCTTCATGTCCGCTTATTTCGCCGCCCATCCCGATCACGCGATCCTCTTTGCGTTCGGCTGTTTTGCGCTCACCGTCTACCTGTTCCGCTATGTCGGTCCCGGCATTGGCGGTGGCGGCGACTGGTCATCGCGTGACCATTATGAGCGCAATCTACGCGATGGTCCGGACGACTATTGTTGAGCTGGCCGCACCGATGAGAACGATCGCCGTGAGCCTTCTCAAGGGCGGGGTAGGCAAGACCTTCCTCGCCACGCATCTCGCCTGGTATCTGGCCGAAGCGGCGGGACGCCGGGTCGTGTTCGTCGACCTGGACCCGCAAGGCAGTTCGTCACGCCGTCTGGCCGGCGAGCGGCCGGGTGGCTTCGCGGCCGATCTCTTCGATCCATCGGCGGCGCTTGCCGCCGATGGCCAGGTCGGGCTCACTTTGCTCGCTGCCGACCAGCGTTTGCAGATGATCAAGGCGGCACAGGATGTGCGCGACTTTCTCGGCCGCTTTCCTGCGCTCGCGCCCCATTTCGATCTTTGCGTGATCGATACCGGTCCCAAATGGGACGAGCTTACCTTGAGCGCTCTCGCGGTCGCCGACGCAGTGATCGCGCCCGTCCAGGTCGCCGAAGATTCGGTTGAGTGCGCCAAGATGCTGTTGACCGCGCTGCGCAAGGCCGAGGCGGCGAGAGCAGGGCGCAAGATCGATTTCCTCGGATTGCTGCCATCGATGGTCAACCCGTTCGACCGGCGCGAAATAGACAATGCCGCCAAGCTCGCCCACGCGGTGGGCGAGCGGCTGATGTTCCCTGCCTTCATCAAGGCGCGACCGACCTATAAGCATGCCGCGGAAAATCATCGGCCGGTCTGGATGGAAGGTGGTGGCGGGGCCAAGGCGGCGGCCGGGGAAATTCGGCCGATCCTCGCCGAGATCGAACGGCGGCTCGGTTCAGCGCCAGCGGCCGCCACCTGATGGGTAAGTTCGACGAACGCATCGAGGAGTTTGGCCTGCTAGTCGGCGCGCATGAAACGGCGCGCCGGGTCGAGGAAATCCCTCTGGATCGGGTCATCCCCGACCCCGGCAATCCCCGGCGCAGTTTCGACGATGACGCCCTTGCCGAGCTTGCGGCCTCTATAGCGGCCCGCGGGGTCTTGCAGCCGATCACGGTTGCGCCCGCCGACGCCGCCGGCTTGCATCGCATCCGTTTGGGCGAGCGACGCTTTCGTGCCTCCCAGCTCGCGGGCCGGGTGACGATCCCGGCGATCGTCGTGGCCGAGGGGGAGGGAACCCATCTGCTCGCCGATCAGATCGTTGAGAACGATCAGCGTGCGAACCTTTCTTCGGTCGAGCTCGCTCGTGCGATTGCCCGTATGCTCAAGGGCGGCATGAGCCAAGTCGAAATCGCCGCTGCGCTGGGCCGCTCCAAGCAGTTCGTCTCGCTCTATGCAGCCTATGGTGACATGCCTGCCTATCTCAGGGAGGCGCTCCCGCGCGCGCCGATCCGGCTGCTCTATGACCTGCATCGCACAGCCAGGGATTATCCTGCGGAAGTCGAGGCCTATGTGGGCGCCTGGGATGAGAGCGGCGCGACATTGGCGGAAGGCGCGCGTTTCATTGCCGGGCTGAAGGGTAAGGCGGACGTTCTCAGCATCGAGGCAGCGCCGATGCAGGCCGCGGCAGTGACCGTCGCCCGTCCCCAACCGCGGGCAGGGACTCAGCCAGTCGCGCGACCAAGGGAGCAAACGCCAGAGGCCAGCCTTGCCGTTGAAGTCGATGGCCGTCCCGCGCGTCTTGTCCTCGGCCCGCGTGTTGTCGTGATCTTCGGCGATGGTTCCCGGCAAGAGATCGCGGCCGAACGACTTTGCACCGCGTCTGAGGGACGCCCGACGCTGTGATGCTCTGACCCTCTTCCTCCGCGTTCGCATATCCTGTTCGCGTGTATGTCGGCCGCGCCCCTTTCGGGGTGCGGCCTTTTGCGTAGGTCCGAGCTGGGGCGGCGCCGTTGGCGCCGCCCTTCGTGGATCAGGCGTGAATGATAGGCGCATTTTCCCAAATATGGTCGAAGTCTGCTCAAGCAGACTATCAGATGAGTTGAGTGAAGGTGAGGGCCGGATAGGCGTGACGCCGGGGATGTATGACAATAGCCTTTGATGCATGCCCGTCTTCACCTTCCGTCTCGACGATGACATCGCCCAGCGCTTCGATGCTGTGGCGGAGAGCGCCGGTGGCCGCTCGGTTTTGCTGCGGCGCCTCGTCATGAATGCAGTGGACGCGGAGGAGGGCGAGAGGTCGGGGCCAGTCCGCCGGCGGGAGCGAGCAACACGGCGGTTTGAGATCCGGCTGACCGATGCGGAAATTGCCGCGCTGGATGCCAAGGCCGATGCTTTGGGTATGAAGCGAACCGACTGGGTGACGAGGCTGGTGCGCTGCCGGCTGCATTCGGCGGCACCGCTGCCGCTTGAAGAACGGGCGGCAGTGGCCCAGGCGTGGCGCGAGCTCAACCGGATCGGCATCAATCTCAATCAGGCGACGCGGGCGCTCAACGCATCGGTGATGGTCGAATCCGGGCTTGATGTCGCGTGCGAGGCGGCGCGGGTGGCAAGCTTTCGAACGGAAATCCGGATGGCGCTTGCCGGTCTCGGCACCGCGCTCAAGGGCGATCTTGCCTATTGGGATAGCCTCGATGCTTGAGGAGGAGGGCATCCTGCCGCTGCCCAGCCTCATGGAGGCATGGCGGCCGCCCACCGGCGGTAAACGGACACTGCGGGGGGCCTATGTCCGCATCGGACGAGGCGCACCGGGCCGGGGAGGGCAGGGGCGGTCCGTGCCGCTGAGCCAGGCCGAGGCTCGGGCCAAGCTCGAGCGGATCGTGCGCAAGGCCCCGGAGGTCATGGTCAAGGTCTCGGGCAAGCAATATGGCGCGCATCATCTATCGGAGCATTTCGGCTATGTTGCGCGGCACGGGAAGTTTGCGGTGCGCTCGAGCGAAGGCGAGATCATCGATGATCCCAAACGGCTGAAGGAGATCGCGCAGGACTGGGCCATGCTCGACGAGGCGATGAACGAGCATGGCCGCGACCGGCCGACCTCGCTGTCGCTGGTCCTTTCCATGCCCGGCGGTTCGACCGATCCCGAGACGCTGCAGGATGCCGCCCAGGCGTTCGCCCGCATCCTGTTCGAGGACAATCACGCCTATATGCTGGCGCTCCACACCGATACCGATCATCCGCACATCCATCTGACGGTGGCCACCGAAGGTGCGGACGGTAGGCGGTTCAACCCGCGCAAGGCCGACCTCCATCATATGCGAGAGACATTCGCGCATGAGCTACGGGCGCGCGGCATCGCGGCTGAGGCGACGCCCAGACGCGCACGCGGTCACGTTCAAAAGCGTGTGCGCTCTGCAGCGCTGCATCTCGATGCTCGGATCGGTCAGGAGGGGCGCCGGCTCAATATGGATGAACTCAACGTGCTGCGCGCCCGGGCCTTTGCGCGCACGCGCGATGAGGAACGGCGGCCGCAAGACGTGATGGCGCTGGTTCGCCAGAAGCAGATACGCGGTGCTTATGCGGAGGCGGCGGTGGCGCTTGCACGCACCGGTGAGGCCGACGACCAGGCGCTTTCCGACGAAATTGCGGGTTTCCTGGCGGCTATGCCGCCGGCGGTCTCCCGACGTCTCGCCCTGGCCCGCGAGATGATGCAGGGGCGGCAAGCGACACAGCCGGCGCGCGAGCTGGAGGGTGGAGCTGGCCCCGAGCGGCCAGCGCCGGAGCGTGGACGGGAGCGTTGATCCGCATGGGGCGGCTGATCTTGCGAAGGGATGCTCCTACTGCCATGTGCTGAAATGTCTTGGAAAGTCGATGGAATTGGCGCTGTCTCCGGTCATAGCTTGTTAGAAAACACCACGCTATTATCTAACAGATAGGAGCATGGGCATGTCTGCGGTGGCTAATCGAATTATGAAGCGTGTGCGCGGCAAAGGCCGTGGCTGGGTGTTTACGCCTAAGCAGTTCATCGACTTTGGTACGCGCGGCTCGGTCGACATGGCGCTGTCGCGTCTCGCGAGTGCCGGTGACATCCGCCGGATCGGCCGCGGTCTCTACGACTATCCCCGCCAGCATGACACGCTTGGTGCCCTTAGCCCGGATCCCGGGCAGGTGGCCCAGGCGCTCTCCGCACAGAGCGGCGATGCGCTCGCGCCCCCGGGAGCGGCGGCCGCCAATAGCCTTGGTCTCTCGACACAGGTGCCCGCCCGGGTAAGCTACGCCACCAGCGGCCGCACCCGCACCGTCAGGGCTAGTGGCCGCACCGTCGCCTTGAAGCACAGCCGCGCGCCGGTGCTTGACGCGCCGGAGTCTGTGAATGCGATCGTTCAGGCGCTCGCGCATCTGGGAAAGGGCAATATCAACGCGGATGCGATCGGGCGCATCGCCGCGCGGCTTGACGATGCCGATACGCGCGCGCTCGTCGCGGCCCGTCCGGCCATGCCGGGCTGGATGGGCGACATTGTCCTAAAGATCCAGGCAGCGCGCGGTTAAATTTCCCGATAGGGAAATTCGGAAGACTTTAGCGTATGATCGCGCCTTAAATACCCCGATCGGGAAACTTCGGACTTGAATTCTTGTGGCCTGCCGAATATTTCCCGTTCGGGAAAGCGAGGGCATATGCTCGATATAACGATGATCGGACAGATTGTTCGAGACGAGCGCAAAGAACTGGGGCTGCGCCAGGACGAATTGGCGGCTGCTAGCGGAGTGGGCTTGCGCTTCATCGTCGAACTTGAGCACGGCAAGGCAACGGCACAGATTGGCAAGGTCATTACGGTTCTTGCGGCTTTAGGCTGCGAGCTTCAGATTCGTCGTCCAGACGGGATCGTGATCGCGGGCCAGCCAACATGACCGCCGACATTCTCGAGCGACTTGTTGTTTGGTCGGATCAGCGGATCGCCGGTGAACTTTCCATCGACCGTGGCGGCGCGATGCATTTCATCTATGCCGACGATTGGCTGGCCGATCCAGCGGCAGGCCCGCTTTCGCACGCGCTTCCCAAGCAAGCAGAGCCATTCGGCGATGCGTTATGTAAGGCCGTCTTTGGTGGACTCCTGCCCGAAGAGGGGCAACGAACAGCCATCGCGCGCGCCCTCGGAGTATCGGCTGACAATCCCTTTCGATTGTTGGCTGCGCTCGGCGGTGATGTTGCAGGCGCGCTCGCCTTTCTACCCGAAAGGGAGAAACCGCCGCTGCCTCCTGAAGGTGAGCCGCCCCCTACGCTGGATGATGCCGAGCTTGCGGTTTTAATCGGTCGCCTGCCGCGCGTACCGATGCTGGCTGGGGAAGGGGGCGCTCGGCTCAGCTTGGCTGGCGCCCAAGGCAAGCTCCCCGTCGTGCTGGCCGAGGGGCGGGTGGCCGTGCCGCGCGTAGGTGAGCCATCCACACACCTCATCAAGCCAGAGCCCGATCGCTTTCCCGGCCTTGCCGCCAATGAAGGCTTCTGCTTGGCACTGGCGCGCGCGGTGGGTCTCGATGCTGCCATGGCAGAGTGGCGAGAGGTCGCTGATAAACCCTATCTGCTGGTCACTCGCTACGATCGTCTGGATCGCGAGGGCCATACGATCCGGTTGCATCAGGAGGATTTTGCGCAGGCGCAGGGCGTACCGTCCAACCGCAAATATGCCAGCGAAGGCGGGCCAACCTTCCGCGATTGCTTCGCGTTGGTGCGCCAGGCGACCACCCGGCCTGCACGCGAGGTGCTGAAGCTCGTCGACGCGGCAATCTTCAATGTAATCATCGGCAACGCTGACGCCCATGCGAAGAATTACAGCCTCCTTCGCCAGAGCAAGGGCGAAGTGGTGCTGGCACCGCTGTACGATCTGGTCGCCACCCACATGTGGCCGGAGCTGTCAGCGAAGCTCGCCATGCGTCTCGGGCGTGCCGCCACGCTTGAGGAAATAGATGCGGGAAGCTTTGATCGCTTTGCTGGCGATACGGGACTGGCTCTACCGTTTCTTCGCCGCCGCGTGGCAGCGCTCGCGGCCCGGGTCCAAGAGGTCATTTCAGGTGGCGTCACCGTGCCAAGGCTAGATGACAGCGCATGCCTTGGTGAACTCCCGTCAATTGTTCTCGACCGTGCTGCTCGGTTGGCGCTGAAGGCACAGTCCCATTCTAATTAAGTAATTGATATCATTCGATAAAAACTGATAATATATCTTATGTTAAATGTCACCCATGACTTAATTTGATGCGTTTTCACACTCTAAGAATGCCAAAGCTGACGCTATCGCTTGGAGATATTTCGTAACTTACGTAAATGGCGTCATCACCATTGGCGCTTTCTCGCAAAGGAGGTGTGCCATCTTCAAGTACGAAAAGCACCGGTGGCGCTGAGAATGGGTAAGGGCTGGAGTCGTTCATCATACCGAATGCACGAATCTGGAAAGTGCATCTCCGCTCGTCTGCATCGATCAATGCAAGTAGTTTTTGGGCCGCATAAAGCACAGATGATGGTAGATCGAGCGATCTGTTGCCTAGTAGCTCCTCGACATAGTAGCTGAGATCGCCTGCTCCATAATCTAGAAAAGGTTGGTCAAAACCCGAAATGGCGTGACCTGGTAGCCAAAAGGGAGTTTCTCTCGCAGGATCAATGTCTAACAATCGCCTATGGTAATCCTTAGGCTGTTGGGACGGTACGGGTGTGATGTCTGCTCCAGCGACCGCTACTGACGGTACCAGGCGCACGATTGCGCCACGATCCCAAGCCCAGATCTGAAGCCACTCCGTACCCAGGTTCACTCCCTTGAGAAGCCCGAGTTGCGGAAGATGTATTTGCAAAACGGGTTCTAGCCAGCGACCATCTTCCGCGGGCCAAGGAAAATCGACAGAGGTAAAAAGTGGTCCGGCCAATATCGCCCCGCGACGGTCGATTATGTCTTGCGCTTCGATCAGAACCGGCCAAGCCAAATTGATTCGCTCACAATGTTGGAAGATCGCCCGCACAGTTTCATGTCGGTGGATTTTGTCAGAACTGTCGGACTGTATGACGCCCAATAGCTGCTCGATACCGTGGGCTATGCCGGTGTCTATCACGTGCTTTAGTTTCGCCCTAAGCATATTACGAACTCACTATCGTTGCCGCTGAATAGGCCACTCAAGGCGGAATATTAAGCGCGGGCGCAAATCAATCAGCCTTTGAGGTGCTCAGATAGATAACCTCGAAGGCCTTCACTGATCTAAACTGCTGAAGCCTGTTAGCAAAGCTGAAGGCGTCGTTGAGCTCATACTGCTGAAAAATATCCAACCCCCTATCGAGAGCGATTTTCCATCCGGTATCGGTCACTATGTGGCGGGCATGGATGGTGTTGGTTTGGTCAAACTCCCATGTGAAACTGATCCCGATACCTTCGCAAGACTGCGCTATTGCCCCAAGGTTCTCTGCCTGTTTTTCCGGACGAATGCTGTCAAGACAGGTGATCAGATGAACCTCGATTTCGTCCGCAGGGGATTTTGTCTTGGCGATCGTTTCGACAAGCTCCATGACATTGCGAACCTGATGAAAGGCCCGGATGTACGGGTCGGTGATGGTGATTTTCTGAGCCCCGACAAGATAGGGGCCGAACAGATTGTCGAAAGTCACGCCCCTCTGGTTTTCGTTGTATGTGAAATGGCCAGTCTTCGGGCCCTCTGAAACCGAGGTAACTGCTGTTGCGCCTGCGTCCAGTTGGGGCGCTGGTGCGGATTCAGACGCGTCATCGCCTGTAGGCTCGGTTGTTGGGAGGCCAGGCCCTTCAGCGCGCCGGTAGTAAAAGCTCGGAAACTCGTTTTCCTCGAGCGTTGCCACTTTCACCTTTTCGCCATTCTTGCGCGAAAATGAGAAATCCACATCCGGGTAGGTGGCGTCGAGCCGCATGAGCTGATCTTTGACCCGCTTGCGGCCTTCCAAGGCGAGCTTGAGGATCTCCTCCATTTCATCCGGCGTCGCTTCACCAGATGGGAAGAGGATCTTCATCAAGCCAGAAAAGGTCTTGTGAACGCCATCCCGATCGCGGGTCGAAATATCCGACGACAACTCAAAGCTCGACCGGTAGCGGTCTGAATAGTCGTCGTTGCGCAGATGGCGAAGGATCTCGGCAAGGTAATCGACGACAAAGCCGTATCCGTTGGAGAACATCTCGCCGCGGATTACACCGACCTCCCAGCCAGGGATGTAGGTGTGCAGTCGGTCAATGAAGGCAGAATCGTAGTACTTGTCGGGCAGCTCGTCGAACAGGTCGGTGTTCTTGAGCATGTAGGGAACCGTGTGTTTGGTGTTCCCGACGAAGACCATAGAGGCCTCCGCACCCAGCGGTTCGACGCCGCGAGAGAATGTCTTGTTGGCCATGTAGTTCTTGAGGATGTCGACCAGTGCTTTGTCGACCTTCTTCTGCTTGCCCGCGAACTCGTCGAGAGCTACCACATCCCAGTAGCCGACAAGGCCCAGCTTGCCGGAACTGTTGCTAACGAACAGCTTCGGCACCGTAACCTCGCCCCCTGAGATCAGGATCCCGTGCGGTGAGAATTCTGAGTAAATGTGCGATTTGCCGGTGCCCTTGGGTCCCAGCTCGATCAGATTGTAATTGCGTTCAACGAAAGGGATCAGACGCATCAACTGGATTAGCTTGGACCGACGACCGAACATCTCAGGGTCGAAGCCGACGGTCTGGAAGAGAAGGTCAATCCATTCGTCGGTTGTGAAGCCGTTGCGGGCTTCCAAATATGCTGCGTAGTCAAAATGCGACAGCTGGATGGGCTTCATTGTGCCTAAGATCCAGGGGGGCACATTCTTGTCTTCGGTATAGTCGTATTCGATGTCGGCGATGCACCAGACCCCTCCAACCAGAAGCTTGGGATGGGTCTTTACGGTTCCGGAATCGATCAGGACCTTTGATATCCCAAGATTTGCGAAGCTTGCCTCGTAGGTATCGCTCTTTTCATTGAGGGCGACACTGATCCGATCAATGATCTTCCAGCGACCCTTTTCGCGGATATTGGACTTGATGAGTCCGGCCTCATTGCGATGGACATAGTGCTTCCGCAGGATCTCCCGAACCGTCTCGATGCCTGATTGGATCGACGCCTCATCGTTGGTCGCACAATATTGGCCGAGCAGATATTCCAACACGTAGGTCGGAACGATCGCGTTGCCTTTGACCGCCTTCACCAAGTCCTTGCGGACCACAAGGCCGGGGAAGCGTTCATTGATCTTGTCATCAAGTGCGGTCATGCCGTGCCCTCAGAAATCAAAGTCGTTGGTGAAGCTGCGACGCAGGATGTAGCGCGCACTTCGATATTCGCTGTAATGCGAGGTGCCCCCATGCTGTTCTTCCAGCCGCAAGACAACTTCTTGGCCATTGTAGTCGTCGGCCTTGCGTGAGAGCAGGAAGCGCACCGGGTGCTCGCGCTCCCGCGGATTTTCAGACCGGAAATCAAAAACGAGTTCGTGGCGGTCTGAAATCAGGTCACCCGATTGGGAGAATATCCCGGCTCGCAGGCGGCGTCCCTGGGTCTTCTCCGTGGCCGGAACGGACTGGTAGAACCTGACCGAGATCTGGCTGGCCGTGATGACCTGATTTGTGCTGCCTATGATCTCGACATCAACAGTGGACGTATCGCTCTGCCGCTTCTTGTTGATCCGGACAACGGGAACCACGGCTTCCTGAAGAGTTCCACCACCATGGACAAAGCGGCTCCCCGAGCCCTTGAGTCGCAGGCGGTTGATCGACTTCGGGATCAGGATTTCAACATCGCCCTGCAGCCCTGCCTCTTCCGGCTTGTAGAGTTTGAGCCCCTGTTGGGGTTTCAGGCCATGGCCAAGCACAAAGCGGCGGTTTCGGAACAGGATGGTCTCGCCCGCCACTTCCGAACCCGAAAAGTCACTCTCGTCGATGGGGCGGTGCTGATAGATGAAGCCATGATCTGCGGTGATCAGCAGATTGTTAGCGTTGGCTGCGGCCAGCTTTTTGATGAGCTGGACCAACTCGTCGAGCGTTCTTTCAGCAGCCTCGAATACACGATCCTCCGTCGCTGGTTTGTCACCGGTCGCATCGATCAGGTTGTGGTACACGTAAATCACGTCGTGATCGCGAAACAGCGCCCGGTAGTCATCTCGCTGCATTTTAAGGAGGTCGTCGGCCAGCAATGCGGTCGTCCGGTCGCCCTCGCGTCCTTGGGCGAGGATCTTCCTACGGTTTTCGGTGCCCTGGGAGCTCTGCCCATCCACGATCACCGCGCTGGTATCGTTGTCAGCGATACGCATGTCGCGGTTGGGAAGCAGCGAGGCCATGCCGAGTTGGGTATAGGTTGGCAGTGATCCCAGCATCGGCTCGATCTCTGCGTCATAACGATCGAGTCCACGGACACGAGCCAACAGCTCCTCCGCCACCTCATACCGCATGGCGTCCGATATGATGACGCAGATCTTCTGGTCCTTCTGGCGATAAGGAGCGACCTGGGTGGCATAAAAAGTCCGCTGGGCCGGCACAGGCGCGGCATCCCACGTCGGTGCTGCATCGACATGTACCTGCCAGCTGTCGTTGAGGCGAAGCAGGTAGCTGTTCACATAATGGTTCTCTACCTGCTCATAGAGCTCGGCCATCAAGCTGGCCTGACCCGATTTCTGCATGTGGTAGATGAACTTGCGGTAGAGCTGGTCGATGCGGAACCAGTTTCCGGCATAGCGGCTGACGCCTTCAGCGAGGCTGGTCATGCCAAGGTTCACCTGCGCCATCGCCGCGTGGAATTCAGCCGCGAAGCCAATCGCCTCATAGAGATCGCGGAAACGGTCGTACCAATAGCTCTGGCGGCGCTGGCGGATACAGCTTGCTACGTCTCCCGCGGCGAGAGTTCGCGCCGCGACGCCGCGCACGAGGGCAACGATGATCGCCCGATCGATGTCTTCGAAATAATCGAGCTCGATGAGATCACGGAAATCGCGGGTTTCCAGATCCGTCCGCACGCCCAGCACATTGGCATAGGTTGAAGACAGCGCCTCGAAAGCCTGGGCTGCGTGACGGTTGTTCTTCCAGCGGCGGAAGAAGACCAGCGCCTCGGGCGAGAGCTCTCCGGCTTCTCCAAGCCCCATGGCATAGCAGGCCTTGAACAGAGAAACCGCGAAATCCTCAACGCTGGGCTGCACGGCCCTATAGCCATAATGCCGGCCCATCTGGTCCCACAGGAAGGCGCCAAGCCCGGCCCGCTCGATCAAGCGAATGGCTTCGTCGGTGTCCGCTGCAAGGTCGGCCAGCAGCCGCTCGACAACGGAATCGAACCCGCCTTCGCCACCGGCGCAGACGCTCAGCATCTTCAGGCGCAAGGCGCTTGCCGTGTCGTCATTGCGTGCCAGCCGCTTTAGCTGTTCAAGCCTGCGGGCGGAGCGGAAGAACTCCGCATGGGCGCGCACCACATCCTCTAGCCCCAGCCCAAGACCCAGTTCAGACAACCACAGGGCCGCCTGGTCCGCCTTGAACGTGCCGTGGGCCAGCTGCACATCGAGCAGCCAATTGCCGATCAACGCCGGTTCTGGCCCTTCACGGTAGATCAGAAAGCGCCCTTGCGGCGCCTCGCGCAAGATGCGGTGCTTCACCGCGAACTCGTTGTTGGCGAGCTGGATCTTCTCGATCCCGGGCAGCTCCAACGTCTCGAACGTCTCGCGCAGCTCCCGGGCCGTATCGGTCCAGAACACGATACGGTGACGGTCGAAGGCCGCTTCCAAGCCTTTGGCGATGCGATCATTCATGGTCAGTCATCCGCATCCGACAAGCCCTTGATCGGCTTGAGCGCCGCGCCAAACTGCGGGTAGTTGAACTTCACCCCATCATCGAGATCGATCTCTTTCTTCTGCGTGGCCAGCGGATAGAGCACGTCGCGCTCATAGCCATCGAGCTCCTCGATCACCTTGGTCGCCTCGTTGACCTCCTTGAGCGCCTTGGTCCGCTGGGCGGGCGTGGCTTCGGGGTTGATGCTCTGCGCCTCCTGGGCCTTGCGGTGTGCTTCCAGCTTGTTGCGGTACTCACGCAGATAGTCGTTCAGCACCACGCTGACCGTGTCCGGCCGGTAGCGGTGCATGTAGATCAGCGCCTGGAAGCTGCCCTTGGGGCTGGCGAACATCCAGTAGATCGGGCGTTTTTTGAAACGCCGGACATGGTAGTCGAAGAAGTCCTTCGTGAACCACTTGCGGATGTCCTTGCCCAGCGCGCTTTCAATGAAGGCCAGGTTTGCCTGAAACTTCGCCTCGCCGAAGGTCACGCGTAGGAACTTGCGGAAGCGCTCTGAGATGTCGTCGGCAAACCAGTCACCGTCCAGCACCGGAATGACATTGTCGGCATCCGGTTCGATTGTGGGCTCCGGCACCCGAGCGAGATAATCGGCCAGCCCTTCGCCCTGATTGGCCAGGATCAGGCCGGGCGCGTCAAGGCTGTAGCGACCGAACATGCAGCCCACGGCATAGTGCAGGAATTCTTCCATGGTGCGCGAAAGAAGATCTGCCTCACGTTGCTCGTCCGTCTTGTCGCCCTTGAGCGAATAGGCGGGGTTGCAGTTAAGCGTGATCTCCTCGATCGGCACCTCGGGAGTCAGTTCGTCCTGTAGGCTATAGGTGTTTATGAAGATGCGGTTGTTCTCTTCCTCAAGCCTCTGAATTTCTTCCGTCGTGTTGCGCCAATCGGTACGGAGGTTGCGGTATGTAGCCTCTAAGGTTCCGGCCCGCTGTTCCAACGATAGCAGCGGTAGCGAGCCGAAGTCCCAAGAGGTTTCCTCCGAGTCCCAGTCGGACTTTGTTGCATCAATTAGCTTTTGAATTGGCGCAGATGGAATGCCGGATAGCTCGTTGAGAACTGGAAGGACCGCAATATGACCAACTTCGAAATTGAGGGTTGGAGATATCGCAGTCAAAAGCTGCCTTGCAGTGTGAGAGTTCATAAAACCGGTGAGCCTCAGACGATATTTATCGTCATCAGTGAATATGCAGCACCCCGCAACGTCAAAAATGAATCCCCTTGGATAGTATCTTAGCGCAAGATTGCCGCTGGATATTTTTGACCAACTCACACTCGGCTTGAAATACTCTGATAAGCTTTTGATGGTCCGAGTAGCGCTGCCGTACAAGGAGGCCGCATATCCAATGACCTCTTCACCATCGTTCTCCCAATTGATGACATGCTCGACGTTGCCATACCACTTCCGGAAGCCACCGCCTTTGTTATACGGGAACCATTTGGCTTGCGAGTTTTTGGCCTCAGTTCGTGAAGCAGCTCCGAGATAAAGGCGCGGAAATGCGACTTCCCACCAGTTTCTCAAAAACCGATTGTTGTCACTGGTTGCCATCCCTTGTCGGGTGTCGCCGCGCTGCTTCAACGGCTTACCCGAGGCGAACGCAGACTTAACTGCAGAGGATGCCCAATAAGCTATTGGATCTCCAGGGATCAGTTTGAAATCGTTGGCACTAGCTTGAAAAAGTCGTCCACAGTTGCGATTCCGTATCGCGGCCCTCATTTGGGATGCCTTTTCGGCCTCGGAGCCTCCGTCCACTAAGCGCACATAGTCGCCTCTATGTGACGGGTCAGGCCAGTTCTGGAATACGAACGCAGTTGTCGAAACCACTGCACCGCCAATAGTGTCAAATCCACGCTCTCCCAAATGCGCCATTGAAAGCAATGTCGAATTTGAAAGAAGCTTGGCCCGAAGTTTCTCAAACGAAGATAGAAACATCCAAGCTTGCATGTTGACCATTGCCACTAGCCCTTGACGGACAGCCAATGCGGCTATCCGCTCCATGAACATCGCAAAAAGGTCGGATTTGCTGTCTGGAAAGTGTGTCTTGGCGAATTCAGAAAGCTCCGCGTTCATTCCCTTGCCGCCCATATAGGGAGGGTTGGCTACAGCCACTTGGTACTTGGGCGATAGCGCCTCTGCCATCTCCAGCACCTTGAGAACCCGATCCTGCACCTCGCGCAGCAGAAGGTCGCCACCGAAATCCTTCAGCCGCACAGCGCGGGCAACTTCTGCAGGATCACGCATTTTCGGCACAATCAGCGAGCCGAAGTTCTTAGCCTGCTCGAACTGCCCCATCGTCTCGCGAAAATCGGCGGTGAACAGATCGCTGCCCACCACGGCGGCAACGTCCTGCATCTCGGATGGCGTGAAACGCACATCCTGCAGCACGCAGATGTTGGGCTGAACGGCTTGCCGTAGGAACTTACGCCTTCCGAGCTTCGTTGCCGCCTTCATCGCCAGCGAAAACGCCGCCAGCGCGCCCGCGCGGTCGTCAATCTCGATCCCGTACAGGTTATGAGTCAGGATCAGCCCGGGGATCTCGGTCTCCTCATACCCTTCTTCCTCATAGATCGCGTAAATCAGATCAAAGGCATAGGTCAGCATATGGCCCGATCCGCAGGCCGGATCGCAGATGCGGATATCCTCAGGCCGGGAAATGCGCAGAAAATCCGTCTCGGGCTCTTCCGGCGCGATGTAATAATTCATCTTCGCCGCCAGCTTCGAGTTCGGCCGGTTCAGCAACCACAGCCGCCCCAGCGAGTTTTCCACCAGATAGCGCACGATCCAGTGCGGGGTGAAAAGCTGGGTCGCCGCCGGAATGTTCTCCGCTGTGATCTTCTTGTTCTTCTTCAGCCCGGCGAAGACCTCGTCCTTCTTCTCCGAGATGTAGAACTGGTAGAGCCAGCCGATAACCTCGACATCCTCGCAGACGTCGGGCGTCATTGCCTCACGCACATAAGCGAGGATCGAGGCGTTCGACAGAAGGTCGTCCGGAAGAAGCAGCTCCGTGTAGTCGTCGATCCGTTCAAAAAGGAACGGCATCGCCTTATGCAGGTCATTGCAGATGGCGACGATGAGCAGGCGATAGGCCTCGGTCTGGGCATCCGCACTGGGCGTGCGGCCATCCAGCAGGCTGCGGACCTTGTCGCGGATCCTGTCGGGCACGCGGCCCTCGTCCATATGCCCAGCTTTGGCCTCGGCCAGGATCTCTGGCTGAAACTGGCCTGCGACAGGCGAGACAACGCGGACCGGGCTCAGCTCATTCACGTCCATGAAACGCAGAGCCGAGAAGCGATTGAACCAGGTGTAGGCAACCCGCTCAACCACCTGATCCTTTCCGTCCCTGGCGATCGCCGCTTCAAGCTTCCTCATCGCATCGGGATGCTCGCGCCGGGCTGCCGAGTTTTCGGCAATCACGGATTCAAGCTTGGCACTGACCTGGGTGATCAGGGCGCGGCGGGCAAACTGCGCGAACTTCTTGAGTTTCGAGGTATCCATCAGGCAGCTGCCCCTTCACTTATGCGCCGGAGAGAATGATCTCCGAATTGCTTTTTCCACTGTGCAACATTCAGCACGATGCAGCTGGTCGCGCAGTCCCTCTCCCAATCAGCATGGGACAGAGGAATTGATTTTTTCAATTCGTCCTGCTTCGCCAAAAGCAATGCGTTATCCAGTTTTTCCATCGAAATGAGAGCGATGTAGATAATTTCTCGATCGCCTTTTCCCTGGATTGTTCGAAAGAACAGCGTATCCCGAAACTTTCCTGAGAGGCTTTGAACGAGCTTCCCGGATCTCAGCTTCTGCTCAAAAGCTTCAGGTTTCTCAGCCACTGGGTTATCCGGGTCCTTTATTTCAACGAAGATATCACGACCTTGATACTCCGCGATGAAATCGACCCTCTGTGCGGTACTTGGGCCGTGATAGGCATCGTCGTCAAAATGCAGGACAGACTTGGCCCCCGTGAAAGTCAATTCCAGATCGATCTCCTGAACGGTCGTCATAGTTTGACACCTTCAAGCGAACGATCGACTTCCGCATCATACAAGTCACTGAACGTTTGAGATATTCCAGTCTCGGCTATGCGGGAATATTCATCGATGGATTGCACTGATATCGTTCTATCGCCTGCTTCTTCAGCTATGACATGATAGCGGATGTGATCGTCCTTGCCCTGATCTGAGAGCAAATCGAACCATTTGAGCAGGACATAATCGTGCGTAGCCAGAATGATCTGCTGGCCGTTCCGCGAGAGCTGGAGGAGGACCTGAACCACCTCTTTCATGAGTGCGGGATTCAGGTTTGCCTCGGGCTCATCCCACAAAAGGACGCCGGTGCTTCCCGGGTTGATCGATCCATTGCAGAGCAGGCGGTGCAGGACGCCAATTTTCCGGTAGCCTTCGGCTGTCATACCGCTGGAAAATGGTTCCCTACCTCTAGGGACGAACCGGAGAACCGTGGAGTCCTGGTACATTTGCGCAGTTTTGGCGCGCGACCGCTCCGGATCAGCCCTTTCCTCGTAACCCCCGGGTTCAAACTGAAACCCGCCTTCATTCGTCCAGCGGTATCGTCCCCCGACGAGGGCGACCAATTCGCGGACGATGTTCGAGAGCCTCGGGTCTTCTGCCAGGCTGGCGGCCTCATCCTCGAATCCGGGATTAGCCAAGAGTTCGGCGAGATCGAGGTAGGTATCGTCGAAAATCATCTCGACGGTCGCCCGGTCATGGCTTTCGTTCTGCATCGCGCGGACGAGAGACAGGACTTCCTTCGTCGGGATGAACACGGGGCGGGACTGCGCTTCGGTGCGAGCGTCCCTCTCTACTTGGACGCCCTTGGACCTACTGTTGAATGAAATGGTGACCTGGGTGTCATCGCTTCCCTTCAGGCACAGCCTGGCTCCTCCCGACGCTCCCCTAGCCCGCAGTGCACCAATCTTGCTCTCGCCCGGAGAAAACACCCGCAGAAGCTTGTTCGTCAGCTGCGTGTCGATGTCCTTCTCTGAGCCCTCCACCGCCGATGCCGGCTGGCTTGCGATCGCCAACGCGTAGATTGCCTTCAGCAGATGCGTTTTCCCGGTTCCGTTCGAACCGATGATCACGTTGATGCGCGGCGAGAGCGGGATGTCGAGGTTCCCGAATGCCGTGAAATTCTCGATTTGAATGCCTGCAATCATCAGACCGTGATCCTCTTGCCGCTGCGAATCTCGGCGAGCAGGGTTTCGCGGTAGGACTGAAGGTACGTTTCAACGTCCGCCTCGCTGGCGAGATACGGGCTGGCGAAGCTGACCTTGAGATTCGCGGTCGAGACATATTCCACGGGCGAGGGAGCCGGAGCTGGCTGCGGCGTCATCCCTCCGGCTGGTGCCTCACGCACCTTGCTTTCTCCCGACAGGGGCGGCTCGGTGGCAGGAGGTGCGGGTGGCGCCGGCGGCGTTGCCAGCCGGGCGACCTTCCCAAGCAATGCTGGATAGGTTTCCGAGCGGAAATTGGCGGTACGCTCGCGGATCATAGCCACCAGTTTGGCATTGCGGACGCTGGTCTCAGCGGCCTCGCACTCGGTGAGGATCCCAGCCTTGGCTGCGGTATCCAGCTGCGCGAATTCTGGTACGGCCTCGATCTTGGCCTTGAGCTCGGCCAGACCCTTCAGAGCGCTGTCCCGCTCCTGCACCAGCAGGGCATCGACATTGGCACGCAGCTTGTCGAGCTCAGCCTTTACCTGCTGGATCGCATTGCCCTTGTAGCAGAGCGGATCGGCCAGAACTGCCCGGATGGCTTCGGCCTGAGTGCTGCCGGTGTAGGACAGGTTCGTTACCTGCTCGGCAAGGAAGTTGCGGGCCTCATCATAGATCTTGCGCTGGGCCCCGCCCATAAAGCGTCGGATCGGGTCAATTACCTGCTCCTTCGCATCGAGCAATGCGTCTGCATGCCGAGGGAGGTCGGTAAAGTACCAGCCATAGGCCTTGCCCTCCACCTCGCGCAGTTTCGCGATGACCGGCGTGATCGCCGCGAGGAACGGGTAGTCCTTGAGCTTTTCCTCAAGCGCAACCAGTTCAGCCACCAGCTTCGTGGTAGCCTCTCCCGTTTCCTTGCCCATGGCCTTTGCCTCTGAAGCGACAGGCTGGCTGTCGAACATTTCGGCATGGAATTCCCGCAGGGTTCGCACCTGGTTAGCGGTGAACTCCACCTGCAAATCGAGAACTATGTTCGCCAGCGCATGTGCGTTCTTCAGCGCCTTTTCCAGCGCATCCCCCTCCAGCGGAGCCCCATCCGAGCGGGCTTCCAGCTTGCCATGGGCAAAGAGGCTGGCGACAGTGCACAGGATTGCGGCATTGGGCCAGCCATAGGGCTTGACCTCGAACTTCTCGACGATCGCTTTGACCGATGTGCGAACACCGGTGCGAACGTTGCCTTGCGCAAAGTTCAGGATTTCCTGCTCGGCTTCGGTCAGGTTGCTGGCACCCGAGATCAGTGCGCCGTCATTGGTCTGCCTCAGGAAGCGGCCGATATCGGTTTCGGCATAGGTCGCACCGCGCAGCATCGGCAGATTGGTGTAGACCTTGTCGACCAGCATCTGGAATGCGCGCCGGACTCGCGCCTGTGGATCCTCGCCGCGCAAATCCAGTTCCTCACCGCGGACGAACAGCTGTGCTTCCGCAACCAGCGTTCTCGCCCGAGTTGAAAGATCTCTGTAGCGGTTCGCGTTCTGTTGACCCTTCTCGCTGATGATCCGTTCAATCGAGGCTTGGGGAGCGGTCGCCCGGGTCTGGCGGACATATTTCTCGGTCTGCTTGTACATCACCAGGTCTCGGGCGAAACGGTCATCTGCCCTGAGCAGGATCACCAGTTCGTCGTTTGACATGCTGCCCATACGCAGCGCCTCGGCGTTGCCGCTATGCTCGTGGAAAGGCGTGACCACATTGATCGAAAGCTCGTAATCCCGTCCTTGAAGGCGGTCGTCGAGCTTGCGGGCAAAAGAGTAGTCATGGGCCGCCCCGTCATGGCGGATTTTACGGTCCTTGATGACTCCATCAAAGATCAGCGCTTCCAATTCCCGAGCGACTTCGGTGGCATCGATATCGACGTTTTTGATCTCCTGTTCGACATCCTTTTCCTCGTCGGTCAGGAATTCGAACAGGTCGCCATTGCGCTGGATGTAGGTGTTTTGCTCGAGCAGGCTCAGAGCCGCCTCGACCCGGCGCTTGAGCGCGGTCTCATCCTCGTCAAACTTCTCGCGCATGAGGATCGCGATATTGCGGGCCGTCGGCTTAAAGGGCTTCACATATTTGACGAGAAACAGGGCCTTCAGAATGCGCGTGGCGAAATCGTCCCCAAGGTTTCGTTCGGCAATCTGGATGGATTGCTGAACGCTGGATTTGAGTGCCGTTCGGATCCCCTCAAACATGAGATCGAAGGTCGCAATCTGGCCAAGCTCCAGTTCAGCCAGATGAATGGCGACCTCCTGGAACACGCCCAGCATCGAACGCTCGCCGACCGAACTGTGCCGGCCTTCAAACGCGTTGTGCTGAGACAGCCCCTGGATGGCCATCTGGAACAGTGGGTACTGATACGGGATGAATGGGTAGCTATGGATGAAGTGGTCGCGGTCCTCGAAATTCTTCAGAAGGATCGACCCATCCGCAAAATCGAACAACGTGCGCATGTTGTTGCTCTCGCGGCGGTACAGATCCGAGAGGCTCTCAACCCCCAGCTCCGTCTTTTTCAGCAGGCGCTTCTGGATCACTTCGGCCACGTCCGCGCTGTTGAGCGGCATCCGGTTGGCAAAACGCGCCTGAATCTTGGAAAAGTCGTTTTCCTGGCGCTCGTTCATGTCGCCGATGACGGCATTCATGTCCTGCTGCGCGGTAACGATGATCCAGGCCCGTCCACGACACTTTGTGTTCAGACTCTCGGCGATCGTCTGAAGGTTGGTCATCAGCTTGACGTTGTCGGCGATGTATTGGCCGACCTCATCGATGAAGAAGTTGAGGCGGAAATCCTTGCCTTGAGCGTCGATGTAAGCCTTCACCTTATCAGCGAAATCCTCGATCGAAACCTTGTAATCTGAGCGGTACTTGTTGAGAATTCCGGCGACCTCCGAAGCGTCGGCACCGGTTGCCTGCGCATATGCATTGGCGATGTTTGTACCCTCAAGCAGGGCCTGCTCCCGCCCGCGCTCCCAAGGCTTGCCCGCAATCGCCTGATAGGCCTCCCTGAAGGCGCTGTAGACGTTGCGGCTATCGAGATCGCGCTCGAACTGAGCAATGTGGGCTTGCTTGCCGTAGTAGCCGCAGGCCTCATCAAAGACCTTCTGGAAGACCGACAACAGCGCATCGATCTGGTCCTTGGAAATGACATCGGCCTTCTGGTCGATGTTGAACAGGATGCTCCTCGACGGGATCGCGACGGCACGCTTGAGGTCAGCTGAGAGGATTTCGTTATCCGCGCACTTGTCCTTGAACAGGTCATAGGCCGTGGCTCCGTCGACCTTGCGGTTCTCGAGCACCATCGCCAGCATTTTGAGAAGGTGCGACTTACCCGAGCCGAAAAATCCGGAGATCCAGACGCCATTGGCAGTCGTGTAGTTCTTGTAGGCGTCGAGAAACTTCTCGATCTGCTTCTCGATCTCGTTGGTAAGAACATACTCTTCGAGCTCAATCCGCAGGCTCGCGTCGTCATCTGCCTTGATGACGCCTTCGATCGGACGGTCGACGGGCTTTTCGAATATGTCGCGCAAAATGGTCATATCGGCCCCCTCAGACCTCGTAATTGAAGATGTTGAATGCACGATAATATTTGTCGTCGTGCAGAATTCCGAAAAGATCCAGCGAGGCCCCGCTGGCCAAGGCGTGCGTGTAGTTGCCAGGAAAAAACATCAGCGTTGGCTTTTCCTTGGCCGTGCTCTGCAGGTTGTTCAGAACGTTATGCGAACGGATATAGGGAAAGACCTCGCCGACGCCGGAAAGGAACAGAACGTCAAACGATTGGCTTGCCAGCCTCTTGCCGATTTCGGGGATGAGGTGCGTCTCGGGATCAAGGACGTTCTGCAAGAGCTCCTGTAGCTCGTCTTTTGTGACACCCGGTTCAGCAGCGATCAGCTCATCCCAGATCCCGCGCTCGCGCAGCATTTCGATCGCCAGATCATAGAGATTGATATTCAGCACCGCGACGCCGCGATTGGCGAGCTGTCTGACCAGCTGGCCCTGCACCTGTTCCATGTCCACAGCGTCGCCAGCCGGGAAAGGGCAGATGAAGAACGGAACCTCGTTCCCCAGGCCCAGCTTCCTGAGAAAACGCTGGCTTGAAACGACTTCCAGCAAATGGTCCTGACGCTCCCGGGGCGTCATCGTGTTTGTATCTCTTGTCATCAGGCGCCCCTTAGCCTGCCGAGCTCTGCGCCCGGGAAATATCGCAGTTCATGCGGGTCGGATTGGGCCATGAGCGCCATAAAGCTCGGCGAGAGCAGCGCCCGACAAATATGATCCTCCTGGTTAAGGATCCCCGCCTCTCTCATGAGCCTAAACAAGATTTGACGCAGTTTTTCACGGGTCGAAGTGCTGATGGCTTCGAGCTCTGGCTCCCATTCAGCCTTGGCCGCATAGAACGCATCGAAGTCGTCGTAGGTGATATGCGTGCGGAAACTCAGGAATCGCTCGGACAGGAGTTCGACCGCGAACTCACCGATGAACCGATAGCCCCGGCACAGTGCCAGCCAGAGGACCGAAAGCTGATCCGCGTAATCACCATGACAAAGCAGATCGATCTCATCCGCCTTGAGAACTTCGAGGCGATTGGCGATCTCCCGGACCGAGCGGGTCACCGATGATTGCTTACGGAACGGGATGACACCCTGTTCGCCTGCGGCCTTCTTGACCGCAGTCCAGTCTCCCAGCTCCTGATAGAGGCGTGCAATTGCAACGCTCTCGTTCAGGAATAGGCCGCCGGTGCCGAAGGACATCCGATATTTTGAGGGGTTCGCCTTCTGGATCATGAGTCGGCGCCATTCCCGTTCAGGGGCGCCACCTTGTCTGCGTTCAGCAGCACAATCTGTTGATCCTGGGGACGCCTGGCTGTGGGATCCGTATCCAGCCCCAATCGCTTCAATGCATAGTACAACAAGGCACGCCGGACCGGGATAGTCACCTGCCCATCGATCATCCCGTAATCGAGCTCGATGGCGCGACGCTGACCATCACTGAGTGCGGGATGAGCCCCGATTTCCAGATGCACCAACTCATGCCACGCTGTGTCATTGGTAGCCCGCGCGTCCGTCGGACGGCTTTGCTTAGTTTCCGCGATGCGGGACAGAACAAAGTCATTGAACTGCCCGCTTTGCTCGCAAAACGCGCGTGCATGCCAGCGGAAGCCATCGAACCCGAGGGCGTGGGGAATGATCCAGCGCCATTGCGGCTCTGGTGAGGACATCGAGTGGTAGCACACTTCGACTGCCTCATGACGACGGATGGCAATTACGAGCGTGCGAAGAACCGTCGGAAGCACGCCTCTGACCGGGAAAGGGATGCTCCCGAAATCCGGGATGTTTCCGATCCATGCCTCGTGCTTATCGAGGAGGCCATCCGACAGCGAACGCACCTGCGACAGGTAGAGGCTGGCATCGGGTTTCAGGAAGAGCGGTTTGAATGCTGATGTGCGGACATAGGTTCGCGCGCTCTTGTCATAACTCATGTTGTCCGGTGCTAGGCCGAGATAGCGGTTCAGGTCCGTCGAGGCCTGATTGACCGACACGTTGAAGGTGTCGATGATATCCCCGCGATTGACGTAGCCTTCCCAAAAAAGCCTGAATTCGATGAACTCGAGCTTGCGCTCGACGCCCCATCTTAAATTCAGTTTCTCGTCCACGGTTAGTCCCCTGTCTGCGGATCAATTTCTAGACCCACCCAGAAAGTTGACTCTCAAATCGTCTAACTGGGAATGGCGTCAGCAGCAACCCTTGTTGCCGGCGTATCGGACGCTACCAATGCCTTGATAGCGCTGAGGCTTTTCAAATCTGCACACGCGTGGCATCGAGATGCCGAAATGCTCGGTCCCGGCAAGTCAGCAGGATCACCTGCATACGCTGAGAGGCTTCCTCCAGGATCTCGGTCATCAGATCGAGCCGGCCGTCGTCGGAATAGACCAGCGGATCGTCGAGGATCAGCGAAACTGGTGTTCCCTGCTCCAACAGCATGTCGGCAAAAGCGAGGCGGGTCAGAACCGCCAGCTGCTCCTGCGTCCCCTTTGAGAGCGTTCCGCAGGCTTCGCTCAGGCCGGATCGCGTGACCGAGGCCAGACCGAGTTCTTCATCGAAGCTGAGGTCGGCGCCGGGGAAAAGGCGCTCGACATGAACGCGAGCGCGTTGGGCCACAGGGCCAACGAAGGTTCGAGATGCCTCAGCACGCGCCTCGTCCAGCACATCCTTGAGCATTTTGACCGTGGCCGCCTCTTCGTCGAGCCGAGCCAGCGCCTGTGTCGCGGCATCGGCTTCCTCGGCTGCAGCTGCGGCCAGGCTCGCCAGACCTTTGCCACCCTCGCTCTCAATGATCGCCTCAAGGCGGGCGATATCCTTTTCGAGGTCGCTCCGCCGGGTTTGACCAGCCCTTGCCCGGTTATCGATCGTTTCGATCTTGCGGTTGATGGCCTGCACATCATGTGCGGTGGCGTCGCGCTTCGCTTCGGCCAGTTTGACAGCAGCCTGGGCAACATCCTCCCGGGCTTTGGCGATGGCGTCGGCAAGCCCTGCAAAATCGGGCTTTCCTTCGAGCTGAGCGATGCGATCCGAGGCATGGGTCTGATCGCGCTCCGCGCCCGCCTGCGCGGCGGCACGCGGGCGGTCCTTATCCTCTATTTCTCGCAGGTCCTGAACGGCTTGGTCGTGCAGGGTTTCAGCGCGTACCGCAGCAGTTTCCGCCTCTTCCAGACTGCGGGTGAGCTGATCGATCGAGATCTCGTCTTCATCGGACGCAGGCGATTCCGCTGGAACACCGGCGACGAACAGCTTGAGAGCATCAGGGCCTGCCGCGAGATGCAACATCGGCTGCGCCGGCGTGAGGCCGGTGATCTTAGTTTCGAGCAGTTGGACGGTCCCCTGCGCGTCGCGAGCAGTATCGTTTCGCGTCCGCGCCGCAGCGAGGTCGGCCACGTCCCATTCGGCTAGTTCCAGTTCCTGTCGCTCGAGCAATTCGGCGAGGCGGGCTTCCGCACTGGCTGCCGTTGCCGGCGGACGGATGACGAGGATACCCCCGCCCAAGGCAATCTGCGTCTCACCGGTCAAGGTGCGCGGGCTATTTGGTGTCAGGGGCTCGCCGCCTATGGTGATGCCCGTAGCGTCGCCCGTAAGCTCGATAGTGGTAGCACCGGCATTGACGGCTGCCCGGGCTTCCGCGACAGCACGGTCATTGGCCTCCAGGCGAGCGAACGCCTCAGCCGGAATGACCCGTGCAGCCTGATTGCGGGCATTGGCCAGTTGCTTTTCGAGATCGAGGAGTTCGGTGTGACGCTGGCGTGCATCGGCGATCGCCACACGACGCTGACGCGCGGCGAGACGTCCCTCCCCCTCCACAAGAGCCTGGCGGGCTGTCGCGCGATCATCGCGCGCCTTGTCCAGCGCTGCCTTTGCATCCGCGACTTTCGTGCGTCCCGCTTCCAGCTGATCTGCAAGCTGATCGCGATCGGCGGTTATTGCGGTCAAAGATTCGCCAGCGGCCGTCAGCGCTTCCTTCGCCGCTTCATGCTGCGATTGCAGATCGTTGAGACGATCGAGGTTTGCAGAGAAATTCCCATGCTCGGCTTTGCGGGTCTCCAGGATCTGCGCAGCAGCCCTGGCGATCTCCAGAGACTGAACAAGACCAGCGCGCTGTTCTTGCTCGGTCTCGTCCGCCAGCTCCCGCTCGATAACTTTCAGTCGGCCGCGCGCGGTCTCCAGCTCGCCGAAGCTCGTTTCGAGCGCATCGAGCCGCTTGGTCGCGTCCGCAGCCGTTTGCCGCGCCTGCTGGTCACGATCCCGCGCCGCTTGCCAGCGCCCCTTCGACTGCGCTTTTCCAGTCGGTGTCCAGTAAATGTCATATTGCTCATCGATCCGCTTCCGGACGCGCTCATAGGCAGCGCCGCCGACGATCGTCCCGACCTCTGCCTCCAGCGTGGCCTGGATGCTGCTGCGCACGATGCTGCCGGGCGCCGTCACTTCGAGCGCCTGCGCCTGCGGAACCCAAAGCAAACCGAGCGCGCCATAGGTGGCCGGGTCACCACGCTGGCTACTATCCTTGACGAACCCTAGAAGCGCTTGCAGCCGATTTTCAGCCTCCTCTCCCTGCGCCCGGCCCTGCGGCCCGGTGACTTCGACTTGGGGCCCTTTGAGAAAGCGCTTGGCAATTTTCCAGCTGTCGGTGCCAATATCGAAACTGACTTCGATTTCTGGCGCGACCGCCTCGCCATAAGGCGCAAAACTTTGGGCGAGCTGATTCTTCGTGGCATGGCGGACGAAGAAAGCCGCACGCAGGGCCTCAAGGATCGTGGATTTCCCACTCTCGTTGGGCTCGATGATGATGTTGAGCCCCTCGCCCAGCCCTTCGATCGTCAGGGGCTCGCGGAACTTGCGGAAATTGTTGAGGCTGATCCGCCGCAGTTGGAGGCTCATGCTTGGCTCCCCCGATGATATTCGACAAAGAGCCGCTCCATCGCGCGCCGCGCCAATATGGCTTCAGTCCCGCCGGCTGCGATTGTCTCGGTGAGTTTCTCAGCCGCTATGCCGAGCAATCCTTCGACCTTGAGATCCGCCAAGTCCTGCTCGCCCGGCCGGCCGACAAGATCGTCCGCCCGGACATCCAGGAAACGGAGGCGATGCCGCAGGTCATCTTCGAGCCGCGACAGGATCTCGACGCGGTCGGCAAGGCTCGTGATGCCTGCCAGCGAAAGGCGCAGCAGCGTTGCCGCAGGATCGATAGCCGAGAGCAGCACGTCGCATTCCGCCGAAAAGGCGGCCGTGTCCTGCAAGGTCCAATCCCTGAGCAGCCATTGGAAGCGGCCTGTGCGCACGGGTTCTACCTTTGGCTCTGCTCCCGGCGCAAGCTCGATCATCAGGGCATGGCCCGGCTCATCGCGCTGAAAACCGTCGGTTTCGGGGGTTCCGGCATACCAGGTGCGCGGATCGACCTTGAGCGCGCCATGCCAATCGCCGAGCGCCAGATAGTCGAGACTGGACCGCTTCGCGCGATCCGGCGCGATCTGGTTCTTGGTCTCGCCGCGCGCAGTAAAATCGCGGATTGAACCATGAGCAAGGCCGATACGCAGCTTTGCGCCTGGCGTTTCCATGCTATCGAACAACTCGGTCGGATCGTCGAGATGGTGGCGGTGGAGGAGCGGTGCGGGTAGCAGCCAGAGCCCTGCTTCCATCTCCTGCGCGACGGGCTCGGTGAGCAGGATGATATTGTCCGAGGCTTTGTGACGGACGCGGTCCCACAGTCCGCCGTTGCGGGCATAGTCGTGATTGCCCGGGAGCAGCCACCAGCGGCAGGGATAGCGCTGCATGCGCGAGACTGCCTGGACGATGACCCTATCTTCGGGACCCTCGGTATCGAAGATGTCGCCTGCGACAATCACATGTTCCACATGGTTGGCGGCAGCGACCTCACCGATCCGGTCAATGGCGTCGAAGCGCGCTTCGCCAAGCGCCGCGCGCACCTCGGGCTCGAACCGGCCGAAGGGTTTGCCGAGCTGCCAGTCAGCGGTGTGGAGGAAACGCATGGATCAAGATCCCGTACTGAGAGGCGCAGAAAGCGACGGAAGCGCACAGAGCGTGTTGACGAGCCGCATCTGCTCGATGCTGTTGCAGTTGGCCTCGCGCAAGCGGTCGCTGCCAAATACAAGCGCGAGCGCTTTGGCGCGTGAAACCGCGACATTGATGCGGTTGAGCGAGAAGAGAAACTCCATGCCGCGGGCGGTCTCGTCGGCCGAGGAAGCCGTCATGGAGACCAGGCATATAGGGGCTTCCTGGCCCTGGAACTTGTCGACCGTGCCGACGCGGATGCTGCTCCGCAGCCCTGCCCGCAGCGCGTTGACCTGTGCATTATAGGGGGCGACGACGATGATGTCGCCGGGGCCGATAGGGCGCGTGGCGCCGTTCTTGTCGGTCCAGCTACCCTTCAGCAAATCTTCGACCGCAGCACCGATCGCCGCAACTTCCTCAGCGGCAATCTGAGCATTACCGTCATGAGCAACCGGCACCCAGAAGGCGCCGGCCGTGGGCCAGGCCGTTCCGGTGACGCTCTGGCGCTTGGTATCGCTATGGCTGGCAAGACGTCCCTCGTAGACCTGGTCAGAGATTAAGTCGCAAACCGCCGGATGCATCCGCCGGGTCTCAGCAAGGAATATGCCCCGATCGGCAGGCACCGTGGCATGCTCGCCCAGCATCCATTCCAGGCATGACAGGTTGGCGGGCGCAGGATGCGCGCCCTGAATGACCTGAGGCAACTGACGCGGATCGCCGACCAGCACGATATTGCGCGCGGCACGACCCATGGCGACCATGTTGGCGAGGCCCACTTGCCCCGCCTCATCGACAAACAACCAATCGAAGCCCTGCACATTCTCATCGCGCGCGAAGAAGAAGGCCGTGCCGCCGACCACATTGGCGCGGGCGAGGATCAGGTCATCATTGGCCGTGGCGCGGTGAACGGGACAATCGCTGGCATAGCCATCATCGCCTCCGGAAACCTTGTGGGCAAACGACACGGGAAAGGTGCCACCTTCTTCCTCGCGCGCGCGCAGACAGCCGAGCAGGACATTGCGGATCGCTTCATGGCTGTTCGAGGCGACGGCGACCCGATGTCCCGCTCTGACCAGCGCCAGGATCACCCGGGCCGTGACGTGCGTCTTGCCCGTTCCCGGCGGTCCCTGGATCGAGAGCAACGTCTGGTCCATGGCGTGCGCCGCGGCAATGGCGCCCGCCACCGGCTCCCCGCCGCCGAGGATATCGCCGTCGATGCCGTTGAGGCGCGGGGCGGCGCCCGACAGCAGATCATCGACGGCAGACAAGCGCCGCGGCCCGCATTGATCCTCGATGACGTCGCGCACCGCTGCGGCCAACACCTTGGTATCGAGCGGCCAATCCGGATGCAGCGTCAGCCGATCGGTGAGGAGTTCGGCCCTTGCCACGCCGACCTTCAAGGTGATCGTGCACGCATCGCGATCCAGCGCCTCAATCGCAACGGTTGACGGCGGTCCGTCAATCCCGGGCACAGTGGCCTTGCCGCCTTCGCGCAATTTGGTTTCCTGAGACGGAAAGCGATAGGTGCGCATCACCGAGCGCTTGATGGGTTCGATCCCGGATATCGCCTCGAGTCCCGCCAAGGCGTCGAGATCATCGACAAGCTCTTCCTCATCGCGCGCCGCGCTGTCGAAAACCGTCCACTGAGCAGGCTTGGCTTCACGCTTGTGGAACAGCCCCAGATTGAACAGCAATTCCTGACGCTCTGGAGTCAGAGAGGATGCGGCCAAGCGATCGCGCAGCGCGGTCGTTTCCTCGTCCTCGACCACCTCCTGCTCGGCCGCGTCTTGTGCAAGCACGGGCCAGGCACCATCGGGCCGGATGCCCACTAGCCAATCGCGCAGAAGCTGGGTCGACTGGCAGTCGACCCGATTATAGTCCTCGATTTCGTCGAGGATTTGTTGATCGCCCGTTTCGCGCCAATTTTCATAAGCAACGACCGACCCGCCCGCCGTCTTGACCTCGCCCTCGCGCTTCAAGCCATAAAAGGCCTCCAGCGCCTTAATGGAGTAGCTCGGTTCGGAAGCAATGAGCGCGCCGCGCACGACCGCATAGAGGTCGACAAAGCGGCGTTCGCGCATGAGCCGGTCGAGAAAGGCCTCGCCGATACCATAGCGCGTGGTGAGACGCCGCAGCGCGGTGATCTCATAGGGTGCGTAATGATAGATGCGGGCCTGCGGATAAGCCGTGAGCCGATCGCGAAAAAACGCAAGCAACCGTTCGAGCGCTTGCGCTTCGGCCGCATGGTCATGAGCCCAGAAGGCATGGAAACTATCATCGGCCCACACGCCGTGCAGATATTCAAGGCCTCCCTCATAATGGGGGTCGCCCTCGATGTCGTAGAAGAGATCGCCCGCCTGCGGCCGAGGGAGCAGGTCAAAGCCTTTGCCTGGCTGTGCCGGACGCAACTCGAAGGCGGGTTCGCCGGTTTTGCGCGCGTGCTGCAGTCTGGCCTGGCCGACAAGCTTCTCCGCCGTCGCACTCGCAACGCCGCGCACCGGGCCGTCATGCCGAGCCAGCGCGGCCATGGTTTCGATGCCGGACGCCTCCAACTTCTTCACTTGGCCGCGTGTAATATTGGCGACCTGGAACAGGCTGTCCTGGCTCGCGAGGACGGCGTCGCAATGGTCGGCCCATCGGCACAGCGAACAATCCGCGCATGGGGTCGGCCGCGTTGGAACAGGGGAAGCAACAAAGGCCTCAAGCTTAGCCCGCGCACCGCGCGCATAATGGGCATAGTCGGCCAAACGCAGCGTCGCGCGCGTCCCATTGCCGAGCTGCACATGGGCATGTTCCGGCATCACGCCCTGGATCTCTGCCAAAAGGTCGGAATAGAGCACGAGCTGCAGCACATGCTTGGGATGGGCTTTGCGCTTGAGCTTAGTGTCGGTCACTTCATAACTGAACGGCCCCAGCAATGATGGTCGCTCGACCCGCTCAAGAAAATCGGACCAGCCACCCCAGCGCTCGGCGAGAAAAGCTCCTTGGAAGATAATCTGCGAGCCTTGTGCCAAGGCCGCTCGCGTCTCGTCCGCATTCTGTGCAAGGTCGCCGCGCGCAATCTCGACTACCCCGTTGCCCGCGTCTTTCAGCTTCTCCAAATGGGCGGCCTCATGGGCATCGCCTTGTTTCTGAAGCAGCGCGGCATCCTCGGTATCTTCCCGGGGAGTGATCAGCTCGCCGCGCATATAGGCAAGGTCGAGCGCCGTCGCATGCGCGCAGCCGACGAACCGCATCAGGTCCGTCGCTGAAAACAGGATGGTGTTCCCGATCGTCCTCACTTGGCCCCCTTGATTGCCCAACGCCACCCACGAGGGAATCACCTCGACAGGCGCTACCCTGTTCCTTAGCATGCAAGGGTGTCAATCTCTGACATGGACGTATAATGACTTTCGCCAAGGCCAACGATCTTCTGCGCCTAGCCCAGCTCGCCGCCTCGCGGCGTTTGGGCATTAGCCTTGAGGAAATCTCTCAGGAATTCGGCATTTCACACCGAACTGCGCAGCGCATGACGAGCGCGCTGGAGGATAATTTCGCGAATGTCGTTGTTGTGGAAGATGATGATCGCCGCCGGCGCTGGCGCATCGAAAGTCCGATGCCCGACCGGCTGCAACCACGCCAGGAAAACACCATCGAGGCGCTGGAAATCGCAGCCCGCGCGGCCCGCGATGAGAATCGGCTTCGCCACGCCCGCGCGCTGGAAGATCTAAGAGACAGCCTGATCACGCGCCTCTCCCCGCGTGATGCGCTGCGCTCCGAAGCCGATGCGGAGGCGGTGCTATCGGCTTTGGGCCAAGTGGCGCGGCCGGGTCCAAAGGTCGCGATGAAACCCGAGGTCACCGACGTTCTGATCGAGGCCCTGCGCGGACCGTTCAAAATGCGTATTGTCTATGGCGAGACTGACGCAGAAACCCGGACGGTCGAGCCGCATGGGCTGTTGCTAGGATTGCGTAGCTATCTCGTGGCACGCCAGGCGGACCGAGGCGAGAACCTCCGCCATTTTCGCCTCGACCGCATCCACAGCGCTGAATGTCTCGATGAAAGTTTTCCCATCCAGTCCGGCTTTTCCTTGAACGATCATGCGGCGCAGGCCTTCGGCGCTTATCAGGACCCCGCCCAATATGGCGAGATCATCTGGCGTTTTCTTCCCGAAGCAGCCTCGCGCGCAGCGGAATTCCAATTCCATCCCAACCAGTCAGCCGAATATCGGGACGACGGCAGTCTGATTGTGCGGTTCAAGGCCGCAGGCTGGCTGGAAATGGCATGGCACCTCTATCAATGGGGCGACAAGGTCGAGGTGCTCGAACCGGCAGGACTGCGAGCGCTGGTCGAAGGCCATGCGCGTCCCGATTTCCCGGCCCTGCCCTGATCGACCGATTTGTATCGTCCTTCGTGGCGGCGGCTTTCAATTGAGCTCGGCGAGGAAGCTGGTCGCCGTCAATTGTGCGTGATCGCTCAGGGGCGAGCGCAGCGTGAAGGCGCTTGGCGCACGGGCGAAATTCCACAGCCGCATGAGGCACCATTCCTCGCGCCTCGTATCTGCGACGGCCAGCTCATTGCGAGAGATATGGAAGGGCGTGCGCTCCCATCCATTGGTGGTCTTGACCTCGATCAGCTTCTCGCGCCCATCCGCTTCAAAGCTCCGGATATCGAAGCCAAAACCATCGCCATCCTGCACAGATGTCCAGCGGACTTTGTCCGCGAGATCGTCGCGGCCCGCGGCAGATAAATGACGGCGCTCGTGATGCAGCACACATTCTTCACCCGCCTTGCCAAGCGCCCGGTTGCGCGCATCGCGCTCGGCGACATCATATTTGCGGCCGATCGCGGCCATGAACGCTGGATCGATCGGCGACGGTTCGTTGCGCACCGTGGGCGGCGGCCCGATCCGCAGTGATCCTTGCGTTTCGGGTACGTTCAGGGCAGCTCGTGAGAGCCTGTCGGGAGCCAGCCATTCGGGCCGCGCCTCCAACCACCGCAGGACGCCATCAACCAGCGCATTCTGGAAATTGGCGGCCGGCTTGTAGCCCTCGATCCAAGGCTGACCAAGGCCGAGCAAGACCGCGCTGATGTTCTGATGCTTGAACTCAATCGAGCCCTTGCTGCGGTCGATCACGGCCTGAAGATCGCGGTTTCGCGCCGCTTTGTTGAAGGAGCGACCAACCAGCTCGTCGGTGAGCATGGCGAAATAGTCGGCGACGATGTGATCAATTTCCTGATCGGACCAGACTTCCGCCACGCCCTATTCCACCACCGGGTAGTTCGGCATTGGCCATTCATGCCCGGCATTGTCCATCATGAGATCGATGAAGATCGGCAGCAAGCAGCCGAGCAGCGCGGCGCCGTCCCTGACCTGGGCGCGATTGACATCGCTGTTCCATGTCGAGCCACCATGCACCAGTTGGTTGCGCAGCACATAAAGCCGGTCGAACAGGATCGAGAGTATCTTGGCCGTGTCATGATCGCGCAGTGCGGCGCCTATCGCTGTCCGCGACCGCTCGAGCCTGTCAGCCCAGTCGGCATAGCCGGACGCACCATTGTGATGCTGCCAAAAGGGATGGAAGACATAGCGGTTTGCGAGCAGCACCCGGATTTCCTGAGGGAAGCGCTGCCAGACCATGTCGTAGATGCGATGTTTGCCATCAAAGCCCACAAGGGTTGCGAAGAAGGCTTGGAACAATCCCCGCTCACCCTCGGGGATACCAATCACCCGCGATGCTTCAACGTCGCCAGCATAGGCCGCGTTGAAGCCGATCCAGAGCAGGATGAAACGCACATCCTCATCGGTCTGCTCGGCCTCGGCACGGCGCAGCCACGACAGCGCGCGATGCACCCTGAGCGTCAGCGGCTCGGGAAAATCGCCACGCAGCTCGCGCTGCTTGGCCTTCAAGTTCTCATGGTGCAGCGGGCTGCCGGGCGGATAGCGATAGGCCATGACCGATATGGTAAAGCCTTGCTGGTCAGGCTCAATCCCTCTCGATCAACGGCCTCGAGATCGTTGCAGCGGCGCTCGTTCCTTGCCGGGTTCCTGCCGGTTCCGGCCTGACGGCTCAACGGCCCGGACCGAGGTGTCCCGCACCTTGGCCGCCTGAAACTGCCGACCCGCCTGTAGATGCGTTCGCACCTTGTCGTTTGCCACCTTCATCACTCTGGCAACAGCATCGGGATTGTCGAACAAGGCCGCGCGCACCACTGTCTCGATCACGCGAAGCTGGCTCTGTGCCGCCCGCGCATTCTTCTCCCGGCTTTGTTCGGACGGCGTATGCCTAGACCCCTCATCAGCCTGGCGTCGATCGCGACTGGGTTCGCGCGATGCCGGCGCCGTGACGGCAGGGGCGATGCTGTTGCGACTAGCATCGCGCCGCAGTCGGTCCAGCTCCTGCAAATCCCGTTCGCTCGGCCGATATCCTCGTACTTCCAAACCTTGGCGACTGGCTTCGAGCCACGCGGCCCTTCGGAACGTCTCACTGCCGGTAACATGGACGTGCGACCACCCGCGATGGCGAGCGATGGCAACGAGATCGCGCACAACCTCGTCGCTCTCGCTGGAGGTGATGAGCCGTCTGCCTTGGTCGCGGAACGCCGGTTCCTTAGCCTGCGCACTCGTGAAATAAGCAGGCTCGCCCGACCATTTGTTCGTCGTGGAGAAATAGCGCTTTCGCAAGGCATCCGGAATGTCACCAGACGACGACGCCTGGAGGATGGACGGATCGATCGATTTCCCCTTCTTGGTTGCTTCGGGCGACGATTGCGCCGCGTTCGCCGACTTGGCTGCGGCGTCCTGAGCGATCGTATTGCTACGCTTGCTCATACCGCGTGGCACCACAGGTTTTTCAGCGGCCATGATCTGTCCTTTCCTGGATGAGGGGTGAAGATGACGCCCCTTCCGTCTGCACGAGCGCCCGCTCGATCATCGATGACACGAAAGCGATGGCCGCTGCCTCATCGCCGGGCGGCGGCAAGTCGGTCAGGTCGCCCAGGACCAGCATGTCATCGGTAATCTTAGCCGCGCCCGCCAGTTCACCATCGGTCATTTCCCGCATCTTGGTCTCCTCCAGCAAGGCCCCGCCCGTGCTCTTCGCCGTTGGTCCCTGCGCGTCATTGTAAGGGGACACCACCTGATGCTTGCCTGGCGGCAGAACAGTTGGGGACGTAGCAGCGGGGATAGGCCGCGACGGCAGAATAGGCGGCGACAAAACGCGCCGTGTGAAGCGCGGCATTCGATAAAAGGCGATCTTCCTACCACGAACCGGCGCGATCCCGCCGCGCAGCAACAAGAGCTCGGTCTTCGGCATCTGCATCAGCTCCTGCGGCAGCAGGAGGGCGCGGCGCTGATCGGATTCCGACACGCTGCGATTGGCCAACAGCCCATGAATCGTTCGGCTGCGCGATTTCACATTCATCGTGAAGAAGCCGAGCCGCTCTGAAAGCTCGTTCGCGACCTTCAGCTCCTTGGGCGTGAACACCACCTCAAGCCCGCAATTGGCGATGATTTCGTCGGTAACATCGGGACCATAAATGGCCCGCAGCTGCGCCCGGCTCTGGATCACCGGCAGCAGGCGCAAGCCGTATCCAGCGACATAGGAAAAGCCACCCGCGATGACCGAGGCCTTCCCCAGCCTTGCGAATTCATCGAGCAGGATCAGCACTGGGACATTGCTGGCAGCATCGGGCAAATCGCGCGTGTTGAGATCCACCAGCTGCTGCAGGAAGAGGCTGTAAACCGGCGCGATCCGGTCGATATTGTCGGGCGAGACACCGAGATAGATCGACATGCGCCGCGCCCGGACTTCGCGCAGGTCGAAATCGCTTGCCGATGTCGCCGCATCGACGACGGGGTTGAGCCAGAGATTGAGGCGCGCCGTGATCGTCTGCTTAATCCCGGAAAAGGTGTTGTCCGAAGCCGAGGCGAAATCCTGGATTGCCGAAACGCATGCCTGACTTAGGCGCTGTCCCGTCCCCCTCGCTTCTTCCAGGGCCTTGGGAAGATCGCTCTTGGGATCCCCAGTGGTGAGCCGTCGATAGATCTCGCCGATCGTGAAGGGCATGCCAGGATTGGCAGCAACGAGCGAGCCGACGCCGATGAAGGCCGCCCGCGCCGCTTCGGCCCAGAACGGGTCCGATCGTTCCGGCGCGGGGAAGAGCATGACTGCGATTTTCTGAAGCTCGTTGACGACTTCGGTGTCATCGGCTCGCCGGATATGGGCCAGGGGATTGTACCGTGCCGTCCGGCCTTCAGGGTCCAACGGATCGAAGAGGTAAACCGATTGGCCGGCACGTTGGCGATAACCGGCGCTGGTACTCCAATTCTCCCGCTTCACATCGAGCACGACGACCGAATCCGGCCAAGTCAGCAGATTGGGGATGACAACACCGACGCCCTTCCCGGCGCGCGTCGGCGCTTCGAGCAGGACATGCTCGTTCCCGCCGAAAATGAGGAAACGTCCTGCTTTGCGTCCAACGACAATGCCAGATGGCGCGCGCAGCCCCTCGCGTCGGATTTCGCCCTCGCGCGCAAACCGCGCCGTGCCGTGCAAGGCTGGGCCTCGCCGCAGGATCGTGAGGACAAGAAGCGCGACCACGGCGGCGCCAGCCATCGCTCCCCGCTTGATCCAGTCAGCGAGCAGCGGATCGCCGCGATAATACCAGAGCCAGGCCGGCAGAGTGTCGAGATCGATATTAGGTCCGATCTGCCCGAGCCCGAACAAGGCAACGAACAGGGTGATGACGGCCCACAGCAGGATCGCGCCAATGGCGCCCAGGCCGAGTGTCCAAGGATTACGCCGCGGCAGCATCGCCGGCCGTCGGCTCGAAATAGACCTCTTCGACCTCAAACCGCCCGCCGTGACGGCGTGTCTGCACAACGACGTCGACGAGCATGCGAAGGAGCCCGCGAATATCGTCGCGCGCAAGATCGCGGCCGCCTTCCGATTCCTTCACCAGCAGCGTTAGCTGCTCGAACGCGCCGGCGGGTGAACCGGCGTGGACGGTCGTGATCGATCCGGGATGCCCGGAATTGACGTTCCTCAGATAGAAGAATGCGGTGCCGTCGCGTAGTTCCTGCAGCAAGATCCGATCAGGCCGCATGCGCAGTGCGCTTTCGAGCAGCTGCTTGGCGCCAACCTTGGCCAGCCCCTGCCCTTCGCTCGAATAGATCATGTGAACGACATTGCGATGAGGCACGACGAGTTCTCGGGTGTCCTCAATGGTGAGCAACCGCTCCTCCGGAGGGATAAGCTGGATGAGCGCTTTCGCGAGGGTCGTCTTTCCCGAACCCGTGGCGCCACTGACCAGAATGTTCTTGCGTGCCGGAACGGCGACCTTGAAGAATTCCGGCCAGTCGCCCGCGTCGCGCAGCGCCACTAACCGCGCATCGACATCGGTGAGCCCCTTGGCGCTGGCGCGCGTCATCCGGAACAGCCCGGCCCCAGCCAGTTGGTCGATCGGCAGGGTCACGGTCGACGGTTTGCGGATCGTGAAGGAAGGACAACCGCTTGGGGTGACCGACGGTATGACGATCTGGCAGCGCTCTCCGCCCGGCAGGACCGTCGAACAGATCGGGGACTGACCATCGATGTCCTGGTGCGTGAAGCTCGCCGCAGCAACGGCGAGCGTCCCCAGCCAGTCGCTGTCCAGCTCCGGCATCTGCTGCCAGCGCCATCCTTCTCGATCCTCGATCCCCGCTTCCCCCGGTCGATTGACCACCAGCTCCGTGACATCATCCGGCTCCAGGAGCGGCAGGAGCGGCGCGAGATAGTGACGGAGGACGGCGGTATCGCGCATAGCTTACCGCCGCAGTTCCAGATTGTAGACATCGGCAAAGTTGAAATCCTTGGCGACGAAGATGCCGACCTCTTCGCCTTGGTTCTTCTTCAGCACCGGCCGGATATTAATATTGTTCTGCAGGGCGATCGCCGCCCCTTCGCTGGGCGCCCGCGTCACATTGTTGAAATTGCCGTTGCCGCTGGAGGCAGCCTGTCCGGCGATATAGGCAGCATCATCGACGAGCGAGAGGAGCAAGGCTCCGCCAAAACGCGCCCAGAAGAAGCTGTCGACCGCGCCTGCAAGCCCGGCGCGGCCGAGTGCATCGGAGCCAGGCGAGGCAAGATCGATCCGCACGCCCTGAGGCGTTACCGCCCGCGTCCAGAGGACGAGCAGGCGATTTTGCCCTTGCTGGATGCCGCCGCGATATTCGCCGAGAACGCGCGTGCCCTTTTCCATCAGTACGACCCGGCCGTTCTCGGAATAGACGTCCCGCGGAATCAGGCAGGACGTGTAACCGGGCTGCGCGGAATTGATGGCGGTTTGCAGGATACAGGGGATCAACGTGCCCGCCGTAATCAGAAAGTTGCGGTTCGGCAGCATCGCGGCCCGCGCTTCCCCGATCGACGAGCTTTGCCGCAAAAGATCGAGCGCGTTGGGCGCCCTGCCCTCGCTGCTCTCTGGCGCTCCGGCAGCGTTGTCGGGCGCTTCGCCGGCAGCCCCTGCAGCTGTGGGCGCGCCAGCCTCGCGGCCAAGATCGCGACCTCCATAGGCGATCAGCGTGGACCGCCGCGCCTGCTCGGCAAGCGTTGGCCGAGCAGCACTGGTCCCGCTCGGTGCCGCGCCCGGCTGCATGGCGGGCACAATTTGGCCTTCAGGCCCGGGAACGCCAGCTGCAGGATTGAGCACCGGCGCATTGGGATCCGCGTCGGCTGCCCCGAGCGGCCGGCGTTGAGGCGCGACCGCAGCATAATCGACGGTTTCCCGAGCGACGATATCGGGTCGTTCCCGGGCTGCACCTGCCGGCGCGGTGAGGTCGCGAGACGAGGCTTGCTTGCCCGTGCCGGAATGCACCCAAAGAATGCCCAGGACCATCGCCGTGCCGGCGAAGATCAACGCCGTGTTGCGCCGCACAGGTGTCATGCCGCCGATCGGCTCGATTCCCCGCTCGTGAAGAATTTCGTGCCTTTCGGGCGTTGGATCGGCACCGGGCAGCGGGCGCACAACAGGGGACGGTTCATCGGCCATGGTTCATTCCTGCGGATGGGTGATGGTGCGCTCGACGTGAGGCGATCCGGTATTCGTTCCATGATCGACGCCATAAGGTTCGGGCGCCTGGTTATAGATGCACAGCACCTCGCCGCCCCGGCGCAGGCGCAGTTGGCGCGCCACCAAATGAACGACGACGAATTCGTCGCGAACGTCGAAGGGAACCAGCGTTTCGGACCCGTCTGGCCTCACCAGATAAATGGCAGGAACTTCCCGGTTCGCCGGAAACCGCAGCACCGTGAATTGGCCATTGTCGGAAACCTCCGACGGCTGCAGATCGCTCGAACCCTGGACCTTGTAATTCATGTTGCGCGGACCCTCGATCACCGCATGATCGAGGGCACCGCGTACAGCCTGGGCCTCCAGTGCAGCCGCTTGCATCGCGATCTGTGCTGCTCTCAGGCGTTCCGACCGCGCCGCGTCGTCCCTTGGATAGCGGAAGCGCACCTGGAAATAAGCGTGGCCGTTGCGGCCGGTGATCGGCCCATTGCGCGCGGTCAATTCGAAGGCATAGCTGCGCAATACGCCACCGCGGGACGTCGTGACGATGAGGTTGGTCGGTCCAGCCCGCTCGCGTGGCTTGAGGAACAAGATGTGCCCGGCCAACGCGACCTCCCAGGAGACGGTGTCGCCCAGCGCGACGTGCTGGATCGTCTCGTCCTCACTGAGGACAATCTGGGTTGCCGTCCGAAAGGTGCCGACGACGCGATAAACCTGGGTTTCCTCGTAATCCACGAACTTGACGCGAGGGTCGGACGGGCCGCCCCTCGGCACCTCAACCGCATGGCCCGCAGATATGGGTGCGAGCGCCAAGATGATCGCGGCAGCGAGCGCCCTCATCGGATCACCTCCGGGTCGGAGCGGTAATTTTCGACCTGGAAGCCGAGCGGGTTCCGATAGCGATCACCTTCGGCCATCGGCGCGTTGGCATAGGCGAAAGTGACCGTGGCGATCCAATCGCTGCTCTGCGTATCCGTCTCGGTCTGGATCTCCCGCGTAAAGCGCACGTTAGCGACCCGATCATTGATGAAGGCGATGTTGCGCACTCGTGCTTGCACAACGACGTTCTTCCCCCAGGCGTTCTGCGGACTGGCGGCATTGTTGTTGCTGAAGAAGCGCGCCCAGCGCTGCTGCTCCGCAGGCTGCGACAGGATCGTCACGAAGCGGAAATTCTCCTCGGCAGCCGCCGGTATCCAGCTTTCACGCGTCCGGACATATTGCGCGAGAAAGTATTTTGTGACCGCCTCATCATAGCGCATCGGCCGCTGGGTCAGCGCCGTCTGGACATCCACCGCGCCCGTCGTCTGATTGACCCGAATGACATAGGGCACAACGGTCTTGAGCGGGGCCAGCGCGGCGACAGCAAAAATGGATGCGGCCGCAAGGACTGAGGTTACCGCCGCAACAGTCCAAGCAATACGTGTCGATCGCAATGCCGATCGAACCCTGTCCTGGTCCCAGCTTCGCGCTTCCTCGAAATAGCGCTTGAGCCCGGAAGCAGGCACCGCCTCTGCGCCATTGTCAGCAACTCGCATAACGAATGTCCCTTGGCGCAAAGGAAACCTTATCGTCCGGAGGCGCTGGCACTGCGGGCGGAGGCGGTGGATCGCCCACCTGCGGATGAGACAATGGAGGAATGGGCGGCGCGGCACGCGGCGCTGTAGTCGCCGGCACCGGCGATCCGGGCAGAACGCTCCCATAGATATTCACGTCACGCAGATGGTGCCCGTTGCAAACGGCCAGCTTCTTGGGTCCGGAAGCGCATGCCGCGAGGCCCAGCAGTGGAAGGCTGCCGAGCAGGCAGAAAGTAACCTGACGGACGGTGAACGTCGACTTTTGAGGACAGGGCAAGGTCATGGTGATGTCTCGCTATGCCGCTTCGATGGAGCCGCCCCGACGAGCGGCGCGCTCCAGATTGCGGCTGTTGCGCGCAATGCGGCGTTGTCGGAAGGGAGAGGCCATTGTCCCCCATGCGGTCCCGGCGAAGGCGCCGACCCCGGCGGCCGCCCCGCCCGCAATGCCAGTGGCAATCGCAGGAGCCTGGAAGAAGAAGATTGTGCCAAGAAATATGTATGCAGCAAACAGAACGGCGCCGAATGCCGTATCCACGACTCCTTCAGATGCTGCCGTTGCAGCTGCTCCGAGATCGGTAATCAGAGTCGTGACCGCAATGATTACAGCAAGCAAGACAATGTAATTTATGGTTTGTCCAAGCCATCCATGAAAGAACCGCCTTGTCGGTTCGAACAATGCGAGGGCGATGAAAATGGGTCCTAGGGCTATAATGATCGCGAGTGCAACTTTGGCAAATATCGTAATTGCGAAGCCGATAGCCGCCGAGAGACCTGCGAGCGCCTTAAGCCCCAAGCTCAACGCATAAAGTACCAATTTATAAGGGTTGATATCGCTGTAAGTCGCCGCCTCAGTCTCAATACGCGCTATAATGACATCGCTTTGGGCGTAGTAATCGTCAAAAGCTTGGCCAGCTGTCCCGATCGTCTTCCCAGCGAGAGCCTGAGAGATCGCGTCCGGCATCCCATGAAAAAGCGGCATGGTGATCCACTCAGAATAGGCGACCGTCGTTGCGGCAATATACAGCAGGCAGAGCTTGACCATACGGTAGAACAGCTCGCCCCAAGGCTCGCTGATGATCCCACGCATCACCATGTAACCAAAAAGGGCGATATAGATTACGAGGCCGAGTGCCAGCGGCCCGCGCACAACGTCGACCACATTTTGAAGACGCTCATTTAAGAAAAGGTCCATCTTTCCATCAATGTTCGTGTAAAGTGAGCTGAACAAGTCCGTAGCCATGTCGAATTACAACGCGCTACCGTGAGAGCGACTGCATTTTGTTGTTGAGTGTTCGAAGGCTTTCGGCGTTCGAGCACTCCTGCTTGTTCGGGTGCGAGCCATCGGCGCAAGCCTTGGTAAGCTCGCTCAGTTCCTCGGGATGGGAATTCAGATAGTCCTTCCCGCGCGGCGCTCGCTCACACCCGGTTAAGACAGCTGTCGCCAATGCCGCCAGCAAGAAAGCCTTGCCCGTCATTGTGATAGGCTCCCGAGCTTTGAAGCCAATATTGTCTCGCTCTCGCGCTGCGACCGTAGCCGAACGTCGGCTTCCTGCCGCATCCGCAGCGCCTCCAATTGCAGGGCATCATTTTGGATGTGGGCGTTTTCGACCCCTACCCTTGCCTGGATGTCCATGACCTGTTTCGCGTCCGACGCCGTATCGAGCGAGGTGCGCAGGTCTTCCAAGCCCGCTGTGCGTTGGGCCGAGACGCCATAGGCCGACTCCGCGATCGCGGCATCGCGGGCGGCTAGATCGCCATTTCGCAACAGAGTGTCGCGCGACGCCCGCTCATAGGCTGAGGCGCCTGGCCGCAGGTCCGGCAGCGCAATGCGGTTGGCATCGCGAATCCGGGTCGCGGCACTGCCAAGCGATCCCAGGCTCGCATTGTCCGACGACATCAACCTGCCGAGGTCGCGGGCCTCGCGCGGCAGAAGATGGCGCATCGTGTCGGTGGAAAGCGACGGGGCAATGCCGTTGACGTTGGTGACCTGATTGAAGCTACCGTAGAGCTGCTTGGCCTCGGCGATCTGCTCCTTGCCCTGCTCGATCATCGATAGGGTGTTCTTGACCGTGGCGAGCGCCTGCAAATAGCCGGAGCTGTCATAGACCGGTATGCCTTGGGCGGCGGCCGGACCTGCTGTTCCCAGGATAATCGCACCGATCGCTGCGATTTTGCCTTTACGCATAGCTCATCCTTTCCTGCTCGATGGAGACCGACGCTGCTGGTGAAAGAGAGGCAGCCAGTTTTCGGGATCGTCGCCGACCTCGGCGCGGATGGCATCGAGCAGCGTCACCGTTTCCGTAGTGCCCGAGAGAACTGCCAGCTCGTCGGAGAGACCGCCAAGATCGAGCTCGACGACAATTGAGTCATGCCCTTGCTTGACCAGGAACCGGCGGGATTCCGGATTCAGATCATGGCGGATGAGCTTGAATTCCGCCTGGGTCAGACCCAGTCCATCGACATAGTCCGTTTCGCGGCCGTAGGGGTTGGGAAGCAGTATCTTGGTCGCAACCTGCTCCATGATGCTGTGCGAAATGTCCGAACGCAGCGCATCCGCAGGGCTTTGCGTGCCGAAGACAAGAAAGGCATTCTGCTTGCGGTAGGTCTTGAGGCCGTCCTGCGCAAAGGCGCGGAACGCATCGTCCCCCAAGGCTTTCCAGAATTCGTCGATGTCGATCACAAGCCGCCGGCCGTCGAGGAGACCGTCGATCCGGTGGAACATGTACATCATGAGCGGCGTGCGAACTTCGGGGTTGTCGAGAAAATCGGTCATGTCGAAACCGACGAACGGCGCCTCCAGTGACAAAGCGTCGATCTCATTGTCGAACACCCAGCCGAGCGAACCGCCCCGCGCCCATTTCTCCAGCCGGGCACCGATGCCTTCCGGGTCGCGCTGACCGAGCAGCTGGCGAAGCGCGAGAATGGAGCGGTCCTCCGGCGCGAGGCGTCCGAGCGAGGCCAGCCCCTCGTCGATCATACGCTCCTGTGTGACGCCGAGCTGGCCTCCGACCGGCGTCACTAGCTGGCGGATCAAGCGCCCCAGGAAGACAAGATTGCGCGGACCATAGTCGAGTGCCCGCAGCGGAGCGAAACCTGTAGGCTCCCCATTCTTCAGCGTCAGATAGATCCCGCCCGCAGACCGGACATAAATCTCCGCGCCGCGGTCCTTATCGATGAAAATCTGCTGCGCGCCCGTCTTCTCAAGCTGCGCCATCAAAAAATTCTGGACGACGGTCTTGCCCGCGCCGGAAGGACCAATAATCAGTGTGTGGCCCAAATCGCCGACATGGAAGTTGAAATAATAGGGCGATTGCGCGGCCGTCTTCATCATAGCGATCGCAGGCCCCCAATGGTTCTCCTTGGCCCGGCCTGCGGGGTAGGTATGGAACGGCGCCAAGGCAGCAAAATTGCGCGAGGTGATCGCCGCCGGCCGCGCCCGCCATGCGAAATTTCCGGGCAGCTGCGCCCAAAACGCCGCTTCAAGCGCTGGTCCTTCGCGCGCCGCCACCAAACCGGCATCGGCCAGTGCCGCGCGCGCGGCCGAGAGATTGTCGGCAAGCAGCCTTTGGCTATCGGCGAAGAGCGCCAGCGAGAAATGATGCTCCCCGAGCACGAACCGGTTGCTTTGCAGATCGTCGGCGGCATCGGCGAGATCGAGCGCCTGGCTCGCTGCGGCATCCTCGGTCGAGGCCATCTGGTTTTGCCGGCGGCGCAGCCGTTCGGCTGCCCGCGCCTTGCCCATGAAGGTGAAGGATTGCGAGACGACGAAGGCGAAATCCTGGCCGAGCAAGGCATTCATCTGTCCCGGGCGCGTCAGCGCGGGATATTCCCTGATGCCGAAGATCCCCTGCCAGCGGCTCGCGTCATGGGCGCGGATCTCGACCGTCTCGCGTCCGAAAATCACACGCTCACCGTAAAGCGCCGATCCCAGATGACCGCGGACGAGCGGAACCCTGGATCGCGCACCCATCATCACTTGCTCGAGCACCTCAAGCGGGGCGGAGAAGATCAGGCCATTATGCTCGTAGAGGGCGAGGCGCGCCGGGCTGCAGCGGCGGAGCAGCTTCTCGATGTCGCGCGCCTTCTCCTCGAAGCGCGCCAGTTCGTCGGGATCGACTTCCTCCTCCGCGGCCTTGGCTTTCGCGATCCGCTTGAGCAGCAGCCCGGTCCGGTCGGCCGATCCGACGGCCGGACGCATGAGCAGCGTCAGATAATGCTCATTGACGAACATCCGCTTGGCGGTGACGCGCGCCCGATATTTACCGTCGAGCTCGGCGGCGAACTTTGAGCGGAACTGCCCTTCGGGATAGTCCCCTACGGCTGAGCGGACGATGTGGGTCCAGATCGCAAGCCGATCGTCGGCGATGTTGCGCCAGGTGCCGTTGAGCTTCTCGTGCCAATCATTGAGGTGGATCGGATCAGCTGTCTCGAAAGCCAGCCCTTCGAGACGGAACATCATCATGAGATCGCCGCTATCGAGCGCAATCACATCGGGCGTCACATGGCGGGCATAGGGAAGATAGCGCCCGGGCTCCGCTTCTCGGGCCAGAACCCGCCAGGGCGTCTTGCGCGGCGGCAGCTGGGCGGCGGCGCTAGCCACGCGCGAAACCCTTGCGCTTCATCCCCGCGACCGGCAGCGGCGAATAGGAACTGCCGCCCCACCAGCCGCGGTTCCGGCAGCGCGCCTTGGTCAAAGTCCATAACCATAGCAGGCGAAAGGCATTGGCGTCGTGGCGCACGATGAGGCGCGCCACCGCGAGGCACGCGCCGCCGATCGCCACCGCGTAAAGCGGATTTCCGCTAACAATCAGGGTGAGACAGGCAGCAAGCGCGATCGGCAAGGACGCTTCGAGCGGTACGCCCAGCCACATCGTCGGCCGGGTCACCGCAAGGAAAAGCGTTTCCTCGCGCAGCCGCTCGTTCGAGGGCGCTGCCTCCTTCACGCGCCACCTGTGATGGTATCGACGATCCACTGCGCGCTGAAGACGATGAAAATGCCGACGATGACCGTCACCAAAAGGCCGAGGCTCGCCCGTCCGGTGAAGAACATGAAGCCGACGATGACGACGGCGATGACCGCGATCGTCTTGGCGAAAGTTCCCGTCAGCCAGGTCTTGATGTTCTCCGCCATGGACGTGATGCCGTCCGCGCCTTGCGCATGAGCAGGATCACTCAGCAGCAAAGAGAGAAGCATCGCCAGGCCGACGATGCCGGCGATGCGCAGCAGAAGACGCGCCCATTGGGGCTGGGAGCCCAGGCGGGCGGTGATCGCTGTCATGGATGCTGTCCTTTCTGAGAAGTTGCCCCGTCCCCGAAGACCATGAGCGAGGCTTGCCGGGCATCGGCAACGGTGTTCCAACCGGCCGCCTGCGCCGCTGCGAGCCCAGAGGGTTGCCGTTTGGCGATCGCCGCGTCGGCAAGCTGGACGCGCGCCGGCAGGGCCGGCGCTGTTAGCCTGCCGCGGATCAGGGGGATGATGGTCGACGCGCTGGCATAAACCCGGGCGACATAACCATTGCGAAAGCCGCGCCGCCGATCGCCGGTATTGTAGAGCGAGAGCGCTGTTGCGATCGCATGGTCCGAACTCTGGGCGGAGTGCGCCACCGACTGATAATTGGTCGTCAACACCCGCGCGGCGGCGGCAAGGTTGCGGCACGGCTCGAAGGCATCCTCCACCGACAGACCCAGCCATCCGAGGTTGGCGCTGTTGATCTGCCCCAAGCCCAAGTCGATGTTGTGGCCTTGGCGAATGAGGCGACGCGCGGCGGCAATCGCCTGTGCCCTCGTCGCCGGCACCGGCTTGCGCGCACCCGGACTGTTGACCCCGATCGCCAGCGTGTTGAATCGGCTTTCCGTGTGAACGATCGAGATCAGCGTCTCAGGCGCCACGCTTGGCGCGCATGAGCCTGCAAGGGCGAGAAGACTGGCGACGTCGATCATCGAGCGAGATCCTGCAGCCGCTCGATATGGGCCAGCGAGTAGGTCTCGCGGCGTCCATCGCTGAAGGTCATGACAACCCGGCGCCGCGTTGCGGAATCGCGATCGTAGACCTTGGTACGAGCAACACCGCCGCCGCTACAGGCGGGAAGAGAGCCGCCGGTGGCCAAGCGCTGCCACAACTTGGTCATGGGCGCGACGCACTGGGCATATTGCGTCGCGCCACTAGGATTGGAAAGGCACAGTAGATCCTGGCAGCCCAAGTCATTCGCTCGCGCGGGAGTCGGTCGAAGGGCGGTGCCCATGGCGAGCGCCGCCAGGCTGAGAGTCACGCGTTGCATCGGGTCATTCCCCCGCGAGAGACACCTCCCACGTCGGGAATTGGCGTCAGCTATCCGTTGGATTTCACCTCTCTTTTGTTCCGCCCGGCCCCGATTTCGGCAATCCCCCCAGCCGGGGGGAGTTGGCCTGTGCGTTGCTGGTCCAGGAATTCGGCCAGCGCACCTTCCTGATCGGGGCGCAGGGCATCGGTGGCAGCTAGATATTCCGGCGGTTCGCCCCGAAGCAGGATGGACGGACACTGGCCGTCATAATTGCCGAGATTGGGACGGTGCTGCTGGTAGCCGACCAGCGCGGCAAGCTCTGGATCGAACGCACGGGCCGCATTGGGCGGATAGGTCAGCCATTGATTTTCGTAGGGCTTCAGCCAGCCCAAGCAATAGCTGACAATGATGCCACGCCGGATCGCGCCAGTCATGTTGGCGCCGGCGCCATGCAGCGTAGAACCGAGGAAGAGGATCGCCGAACCCCGCTCCGCCTCAACCGCCACGGGCTGCGCGTCCTGCGTGGAGCCGGCATTATGGCTCCCAGGCCAGATCAATGTGGCGCCGTTTTCAGCTTTGAACGGAGAAATCGGCCACATCACGTTGACGAGATATTCGATCTCGCCGGTCGGGCCACGCCACATATCCTGATCCCTGTGAGGAAACTGCGTCGGGGCTCCTGGATGCAGTTCGAGCGCCTGCGTCAGGTTGAGCTGGATGGTATCGCACCAGGGGTCGAGAACCGACCGCACCAAACACATGATCGCGGGATGGCGCACGAGCCGCTCGACAGCAGGTACGCGTTTCAAAAGGCCGCCGAAGCGCTTGGTGCGCGGACCGTAGAAGCCGCCCTGACAAAAGGGTGTGGCGGCAAAACGCGGATCGAGGGCCTGATCGATCTCCGCGATCTCTGTCTTGGATGCGATGTCCCGCAACACGCAGAAGCCCTGCCGCTGCAAATCGTCATCGACCGCAGGTTCGACAGCTTGGCGATAGGTGGAGAGATTTGTCATAGCGCCCTCCTCAAGCAGCCTGGGCTAGATCGGCAAGGCCGACCGAGCGCCAGATGCCGCTGGCCTGCAGCTGCTCGCGGGTGCGGCCGTCAATGTCGATCTGTAAGGCGACAAGGCAGCGTCCGCTTGTCGAGCCGGGGGTGCCGAGGGGACGGCATGCCCAGCCAAAGCTCAGGATCTGTTGGAACCAGGACCACTCAGCGACGCCGGTGTAACTGCCGATATGATTGCAGAGCGCATATTCGACGAGCGCGGACACCAGCCGATTGCGCACCTCCAGGCGCTCTCGTGCGCGCAATCGTCGTGCAAGACAAAAGCGCGTGATCTCGAGGATCGCACCACCCTGGGGAGGCGCTTGTTCACATAGTTCGGAGAAAATGGTGCCGAGAATATGGTCACCGGTCGTGGGAAGCAGCCGCGCCGAGGCAAGATGCTCGCCCTCGGCGTCGGCTATCACGATGTAGACGGCACGGTCATTGTCGAACTGGTCGATTTCATAGCGGCCGGCGACGACCGGCACGTCCCAGCGCAGAAGATCGACAAATACCCGTTTGCGTTCTTCGAACATCGAACGGAACAGGCGGTTCTCCATGGCGCGGGCAGCGCCGGTTTCGATATGCATGACAGCCTCCTTTGGTGAGGCGGTCAGTCGATCAGGCCCGCGTCCTTTCGGTTATCCCCAGTCCTGGGGAGATCATCGGCCGAAAACATCTGCGAAGCTGATCTGTCCATCGAACAATGCGCGGATCGCCAGCAGCGTGCGCTTCGTCACGCCGTAGCGGTCGCGCGCATCCTTTACATGCTGGATCACCGTTTCCTGCCCAATGCCGAGGATTTGGCTAATCTCCCAGTCGGTTTTCCCGCGCGCGACCAGCGCTACACATTCAGCCTGCCGCTCAGTCAGGCTCGGGCCTTCGCATGGAGCTTGGGTTTGCTGGGACAGTCTGCGCGCAGCTTCGAATGCGAAGCTGCCGATCAGCTGGACGAGCGGGAGCTGTCGTTGATCGAGCACGTCGTCTGACCCCATGGCGAATGAGCAGGACCCATTCACCTCACCAGGAATATGGGCAGGAACCGTGAAACCATCGCCCAGCCCGGCGTCGTGCGCCTCCGCCAGGATCGACCGATCAGCAGCGCTGAGCGTGATGAGGGATTGCACCGCCGACCAGGCAAAGCCGATATTGGTGCGATGGCTGGCACGGTGGATCGGGTCACTCGCATAGAGGCGACGCGCCTGGAAACGCTCCACCCATTCTGGCGGATAATCGACGATATGGACAGAGCTCACCGCTGGCTTAAGGTCGATATGGTGGACCAGGGCAAAGTACCGAAAACCCATCTCACGCGTGATCTCGGCCATCAGGCCGGCGAGTGCTCGACTGTCCTCGATTGTCGCGGCGACCGCGCAGAATTCCTGAACTTGGCCAAGCCCGATCATTACGGCCCAAGCGAGATCAGAGGAGCGCGTCCATGTTGAGATGACCGTCGCGAACCGCGCGCAGCACTAGCTGCGTTCGGCGTCGAACGCCGTAGCGCCGGCGCGCGGATTCAACATATTCGTGCACGGTGTCGCGGCTAAGCCCGAGGATCTGGGCAATCTCCCAATCGCTCTTCCCCTGGGCCACGAGCGAGATACATTCGACCTGGCGCGGACTGAGGGAAACGAACGCCAAGGTCCGCATCTCTTCGCCGAGCAGTTCGCGCGCCCGGTCATAAGCGACCGAACCCAGCAACCGGGCGGTGAGAATTTCCGCCGCATCCAACGGTTCATCGCGCGATCGGGCGACGGTGAAAATCGCCTCAGGTTCACCCGGCGTCCTGATCGGCAAACTATAGCCCGCTGCAAGATCATGATTCCTGGCGCGTTTCAGGATGCTTCGCTGGCGCGACGAAAGCTCAAGCACGTCGCCCACCCGATCCCAGGCGAGCCCCGATGGCGTGCGGGCGCAGGCCGCGTGGATGGGGTCCTCGATGTAGTGGCGCTCCTCCAACACCTCTTCGAGCCAGGCCGGCGGATAGGTGGTGAGGAACAGGCGCTGCCCGCCTCCGTGCCGAAGATCGACATTGTGGAGCAGCGTGAACCAGCGGAAGCCGAGTTCGCGCACGGCCGCATCGATGGTGCCTTGCAAATCGCCGAGGTTTCCAGCACGCGCACATTCCACTCCAAAACGCGTGAGGTCGTCCAGGCGGCCGCAGTCTCTTATCTTCTTCGCCATAGACGGTCGAAGCTCGTCGCCAAAAGAACTGCTCGTCCAGCGTTAAGCGGCCAGCTCCGCGATTATCACGGTGAGTTGAGAACGATTCGCAACAAACCTGCTTGGAATGAATCGCCTATGACACTTTGCCTGCTGGTAAAGTGTCATAGGCGACAAAGAACGCTTCATGGTGCGGATTCCGGATTCACATTGATCCTTGTATGTGCTTGATTCAGTCGCGTTATGTTTCATCCCACCACGCCTCTCAAGCCTGCCACCAGCTGCGATATCGCAGCCGTGCTCGAGAGATTGGCGCAGGTCTCAAGCCGCCCCCGCTACGCCTTCATGCTGCTCAACCTGATTGCCCAGGTTGCCGGCCCCGACGGGAGCGCCGGTCCCTGGATCAAGCGGGACAACGAGCTTGTTTCGCTGCGCGACTGGCTTTGCGACGCATTGACGCCCATGGCCCAGCGCGGCCTACGTAACGCAACGTTGGCCGAACGAGTGCACAGAGACCTCATCAGAGGTGGCTCGCTCCCGCGCGATGCAGAGGATGCACAGCGGGCGATCGCTGAGGAAATGCGCGTGCGCATTCGAACCGCCGGCAAAAGCAATCTCAGCCGTGCGGTTTCCGAGCTCGTGAATGCAGGATTCCTGCGCCGCCACTATCAGGGCTATCGCGTCGACCACCAGAACCGCGGCGGGCAACGCCACGCCGTCTACACATTGGTTGGGGATGCGCGTCTTCTCGGCCCGACAGCTCGCGGGCCGAAAGCATCGGTCCAAGGTGAATTCGCGTTCACGGGATAAGCGAACTTGCATCCCGCCTGCAGCATTTGAACAGGATTGCCATCAGGATTGATTGACTTCGGCTATCCCAGCCTGACGCAGAAAATCAGCGGCCCCCAGGTTCATGTCGATCTCCATTCCGGATCGGAGCCAATGATAGACGAAAGGCAGGAGCAGCGGATTGCTGGTTCTGCGCTGGAATATGCTGTTCTGAAATTCGCGCGACCGTCTTTCGCATTCGCTATCGTCACAACCTCCCGCGAGCGCCAGTTCCCATAGTGCTTCAGCCTCTGCGCGGGCCAGCTTCTGAGCATCCGCCGCATCACGCTGCCGGAAAGCATCGCGCACCGCCCAAGACAGAACCGGGGTTGCTGGAACGAGGACCGTGACAACGAAATCGGTGAAGGGCAGATTGAGGGCTAGCCCGGCAGCTACAAGCGCGAGCACTATCGCTACCGCCCCGGCGACCAACAGGAAACTGTAGTTTGCGCGCAGCTTTGCGTCATACCACAGGTTTGTTCGCTGGCAGATTATCCGCGCTAAATGCAATGGCGCCCGTCCAACAGCAGCCGGATACCAATCGATGAGCTTTGCATCACCCTTGGGCCATCGCCGATCCGCCTCGGCGATAATCTCCGGTTCAAGCGGCTTGCCGGCGGCAAATTTGCTCCATGGCAATTTTAGAAGGTCGCAGTCGAACCGCTCGCAGATCAGAGCCGCAGTCTTCAAGCGGCGCTTCAAGGCTCTGTCGAGAAATCCGATGTCGATAAGCGTGAGGCTGACCGATACCGCGGCGGCGACCGGGCGTATCGCCGGCATGAATAGCGCGACGATCGCCATCACAACCGGGACAACGACAGTCAAAGTGACCTGCACCAGCTGCAGATGGGTCGCGCGCCGATAGATTTCGGACCGAGCGCGCAGCAGGCGCAAGAAATGCGGTGTGTTCTGACGCTCAGCTATGTCGTTCATGGTCATTCAATCACCACATGGAACGGCGGACTTTGCCCGACAAGGACATCGTCGGCCATCCTGATGATGAAGGCCTCGGCGAGATGCACTCCCCGATAATGAAGTTCCTCCCACCGCCGTCCATTTTGCTGGGGAGTATAGAAGTCGCCGCGCCCCTGCCGCAGTGACAGCGCCGCAGCGCCGGTGTTGGTGATGCGCCACTGTACCCGAAACCCGCTGGGCAACAGCTGTCCTCCGCCGATCCTTGCCTCGAACCACAGGCCTCCCCGACGAGGCAGCACCTCTCCTGGCGTTACCACCCGAATAGGTGTGGAATTGCGGGATTGATGCCAGGTCGCCGTGACATGGACGTCGCGCGACACTTGCGCCGCCTTGCTCCAGCTGGGCTCGAGCATATGCGGGGGCCGGTAAAAGAAGTCCGGGAGGATCGACACGCCATAATCACGAACGACCTCTACCAGGCTGTCGAGATGAGCGGCTGTGCTGGTCAGCAAAGCGCGCACTCGCGACACGCCCTCCACATTGGCCTTGGACGCTTCTACCACTTCGCCCTTGGCAAAGGCCTCCCCGAAAACACGGCGCCACGCGGTGATGCTGGAAGCGCGGTCTTCCGCGAGATAGGCCTCGTCAATCCATCTACGATATTTGTGAATGAAGGACCTGAAGTTGAGATACTGGGTATCGGTCCAGCTGGCGGCAAAATCCTCGCTCGAAAGCTTCGGGTTCTCCACCCGCGGTTTGGCCGGCCTATCTTGCAGCCAATCATCAAGCCGTCCGATGACTGTCCGCAGGGTGGTGGGGACATCCGAAAATGCGTCGGAATCCTTATCATACCAGTAGATCTGCATGCCCAACAGCGTCGTGAGCAAAACCGAGGGGCACGTGAACGTGGTCTTGATGTCCCGGAGATACTTCATCAACCGCGTCACTTTGCGGAAGCTGTTTGATCCCGACAGCGCGTTGCGCTCACGCAGCCAAGCTGTGAATTCGACCGGTTCGCTCGCATCGAAGCGGTCGGCAGCACGATTGCAGACTTCCAAGCTTCCGTCATATTTCCGCGATCGAACCAGCGGAGCAATATCCACCTTGCGCTCGCCGGGATAGGTAATGGTGACGCAATAATCCCAGGTTTTGGCCTTGGAGCCATAAACGGAGCTGTCAGCGAATGCCTTTCCCAGCTTTGCGACATAGTCCTTCGCGCTCCAGCCATCGACGGGATCGACGACGACCAGCAGGTCGGCATCGAACTCGCCGCCATCAACCGGCTTGATAATGGTGTCGTGCGCCCACGAACCCTGCTCTTCAAATCCACGGACACGGGGAGACCATTCACATTGGCGGATGAAGTTCCTGATCGCTTCCACGTTGGATTCAAGCAGGTCGATGCGAGTCTGATTGAGGTTGACCGTGTCTTTGAGAAACGACGTGAATTGAGAAACCAGCTTCATGATATCGCCTCAGGCCGCCAGAGCGATGGTCGTGCGCTCCGCACGATTGAAGGCGAAGCCTACCGGTATGACCGCGCGCGTCCGGAAAAATGCGACCGTATCCGCGTCGAGTTCGACGCGATCCAGAGGGCCGAGCAGCCAGCTCTCCCCATAGATTTCCAGCCAAACCTCTAAGTTGCGTGTCGCCAACCCACCGAGTGCGAGAATATCCTCGGCAGACACAGACGAATGATTGGTCGCCCGCAGGCAGCCATCGATATCGATGATATGGTGGCCGATCACGGTCCTGTTTACGCATTTCATCCTATCGTCTCCGATTCGGTTGTCACACCGTTACAATCGGCGATGAGGATGACAAAAACGGACACCCATGCTCACAATAAGGAAATCGCCGTTCGCAGGGCCACGAAGCCAGGTATCCGTCTGTCCGTGCGGACGACTTGGGAACTACGTGAATTCAGGACCGGCGCTGCGCTCAGGCGAAACTGGCGAGGCGACCTGAAGCGTCGATCTCGATCGCGCCACGCCAGGCGCCAGGCACCGCAGCCAGATCTTCTGAACAGTGATCGGTGACGATCAGCTTGGTCCAGAACAGGCATATTGGCGCGGTGACCGGTTTGCCCCAGCCCGCAAGGTCGATACGGGCCTTGACCTCGATCCGGATGCCTCGCAGCCGCTTCGCGCCGTCAGTTGCCCCTCGCCACATGACGTTTCCTATGCGTTCGCCCTTAGCGAACAGATACGTCACGTTCGTTACCTCACCCCTGCAAGAAACTCCGCCAGGACAGCGGCATGGTTCACCACAGGATCGCGTGCTGCGTAAAGAAGCGTGATGTCCTGCCTTTTTGCGAGGGCGAGCAGCTGCCCAACCACCTCAGTGTTGTGGGTCAACTCGTCACGGTATTTTTGCCGAAAGGCGTCGAAACGCGCGGGATCGTGAGCGAACCATCCTCGCAGGTCCGGGCTGGGTGCGATGTCCTTGAGCCACAGATCGAGAGCCGCGGCCTGGCGAGAGACCCCTCTCGGCCACAACCGATCGACAAGCACGCGACAGCCATCGTCTGGTGCGAGAGGCGCATAGATCCGCTTGATCTGTATCTTGCCCATCAACTGCCTTTCCTGGCTTTGTGTCCGACCCAGGCCGGAGGATCGCTTGCCGGGAAAGATTCGATCGAAGCCTCATCGATCTCATCGATGAGTTTGCCGCTTGCCAACACTTCACGCACTTGGCGCGTGATTTCCAGCTTAAGGCCAGCCAGGATCGAAGCGCTGCGACTGTCATTGGCCGACGTCACGCAGCCGCAGAAGCGTTCGAGCACGACCTCTTCGACAAGCAGATCAAGCGGTCGATCCTCGACGCGGTGACGTTCGGCGATGCGCCGCGCGGCGGCGGCGACCGCTTCGGGATTGATTGGATCATCATATTCATGCGTCATCGGCCCGCTCCGTATTCGCCTAAACCAAAGCCATCCTGGCCGCAGCGATCAGAACATCGAGCCTCAATCCCGACTACTCATCGCGCCAGATTGAACAAGGTCAGCATACCGCCAATCGCGATACCGAAGACCATCATCATGACACCGGCGATCCGCAGAATATAGGTCAGCGGATCCTCATCCTCATTTCCCGCTCGCAACCGGCTTGCGGGCGGTTTCGGGCGTCCGATAGCTCGCCTGAAGCTGGCCTGCCGGAACGCCATGTTGAAACCGAGCAGCACAAGAAGCAGTCCGAAAAAATCCACGAGCCATACATAACCGGGCACATTTCTCTCCTGAAGTTTCCAGGATTGCCGTGCGCGTTCATCCCGCGCATGCCGCCAATCCCTGATCGAGGCCGGCGATCAGATCTTGTTCGGCTTCGAGGCCAATCGAAAGCCGTAGCAGGCTGTCGCTGATGCCCGCTCTTGAGCGCGCCTCCTCGCCCATATCGGCATGGGTCATGGTCGCCGGATGCGCGACCAGGCTCTCGATCCCACCCAGCGATTCCGCGAGCGTGAAATAGCCGACCGCAGCGACAAACCGCCGAACCGCTTCCACCCCTCCTGCGAGTTCAAAGCTCAACATCGCCCCGAAACCGCGCTGCTGGCGTGAGGCGATCCGGTGGCCGGGATGGGCGACGAGACCTGGATAGTGGACTTGGGACACCGCCGTATGTCGGTCGAGATATTGCGCGACGATCATCGCGTTGCGCTGCTGCTGCTCCATCCGGGCAAATAGCGTGCGAAGGCCCCGTAAGGTTAGCCAGGCATCAAACGGCGCGCCTGTGCTCCCCACGACATTTGCCCAATTACGCAAATCATCGACCTGCACCGGATCAGCCGCGACAACTGCGCCGCCGATCACGTCGGAATGGCCGTTGAGATATTTGGTCGTGGAATGGATGACATAGTCCGCGCCCAGCGCGATCGGTTGCTGGATAGCCGGTGAAAGAAACGTGTTATCGACGGCAACCGCAGCCCCCGCCGAGCGCGATTTTGCGGCAAGCTCTGCGATATCGACGACCCGCATCAAGGGATTGCTCGGCGTCTCGATAAGCACCAGTGCCGGAATGTCCTCCAGCGCGGCGGCAAAGGCGCTCTCGTCCCCCTGATCAACGAACCGGACGACGCAATGCCCTCGGTTCGCGCGCGCCTTCAACAGGCGCATCGTACCGCCGTAGCAATCATGCGGTGCGAGGATAAGATCGCCCGGCCCCATTCTCCCGACGAGAAGATCGAGCGCGGCCATGCCGCTCGCCGTGATGACCGCGCCTGCGCCACCTTCAAGCTTCGCCAGTGCCTGCCCGAGAAGATCGCGGGTGGGATTACCCGCCCGACCATAGTCATAGGAGCCCGGTTGATCGTAGCCGGCAAACTCATATGTGCTCGAAAGATAAAGCGGCGGAGCGACAGCTCCAAAGGCCACATCGCTGGCAACGCCGTGCGCGGCGGCGACTGTCTGAAGGCGAGATGCCTGATCTTTGGGTTCAGTCATTGAAGCAACGCCCCTCTGTTACTTGAAGTACGATGCCAGATCGGCTGAGTGGCCAGTTTGCGGCCCAAATATTTTGTAAGTGACCGGCCTGACCGAACTTCGGAAAGACGCCGGCTGCGGCAGGGGGGGCCGCGAGCCGGCGTCTAACCTGGTGAAGTAGCCGCTAAACCGAGACGCCTGCGCCGCCGTCCAGCGATGCGGCCACATCCTGCACCGATCGCCATACTCCGTCTGCGTCATGCACTTATCCTCGGTTTCTGGCTCCCTTCCCGCGCTCCGGCCTGCTTTCGCAGGATCCTCTCCGGGCGCTGTTGTCGTGAAGCAACTTCACTCTGCAGATCGCGTTGTGCCGGTTAGAATACCATAAGACAAATGAATGTTATTTCTGTTTCAATGCATCATAATTGCATTAAATGCTGCTTGCTCATCCCAATTGTTCGAAAATGCCGGTGAAGACCGGCCGCAAGCGCTGAATTTCCTCGCGATGGACAGCCGACAGGGCGTCGAGCAAGGCATAAGCCTTGGGGGTAAGGCGTAGCAGCGCCCGCCTGCGATCGGTAGCAGCCGCCTCGCGCGTAATAAGCGCCAAGGCTTCGAGGCGATTGATCAGGCCCGTGGCGCTATGCGGCTTTAATATCAGACGTTCGGCGACATGGCCGACGGTGGCTTCATCCGGCGGACAGCCCCGGATCGCTAGGAGAGCCTGGTGCTGTTGCGGCGTCAGCCCGACTTCGATGGCCTTTTCCTCGCTGAACGCCTGGAAGCGGCGAATGGCGTGGCGAAATGAGGCCAGCGCCACATAGTCGGCATCCCCCAGCAATTTATCCTTTTGCCTCAATTGATCCTCACTGATTGAAATACATCGCAATGCGATATAATGGGCTCGAGCTACTTTTGCAGGATAATATCGATTCATGTCGCTGACACCCCCACGTTCCGTTGAAGGCCACCAACTCGCCGACCATAGTGTCGATCGCCGCATGGTCATGCTGGCGGTCATGGCCGTCGTGGTCGGGACGGGCGGTGCCTTCGGCGCATGGGTGCTGGTCAAACTCATTGCGATTGCCACCAATCTCTTCTGGTTCGGTCGACTCTCCGCCGATCACTCCGTGATAACCGACGCATCGGTGGGCTGGCTGGTGGTCGTGATTCCGATCATCGGCAGCCTTATCGTGGGTCTGATGGCGCGTTTCGGATCGGACAAGATTCGCGGCCATGGCATTCCCGAGGCGATCGAAACGATCCTCTTCGGCGAGAGCCGACTGTCGCTCAAGGTGGCGCTGCTCAAACCCCTGTCCTCGGCGATCTCGATCGGCAGCGGCGGCCCCTTCGGGGCGGAAGGACCGATCATCATGACGGGCGGCGCCATAGGCTCGCTCTTCGCCCAGTGCTTCCACCTCAGCGCAGCCGAGCGCAAGACGCTGCTCGTGGCGGGTGCGGCAGCCGGCATGACCGCCATCTTCGGTACGCCGCTCGCCGCGATATTGCTGGCCGTCGAAGTGCTCTTGTTCGAGTGGAAACCGCGCAGCTTCGTCCCCGTGCTCGTCGCAGCCCTCATTTCCTTTGCCTGGCGTCCGCTGCTCCTCGGATCGGGACCGATGTTCCCGATGACAGCCATGGTCCCACAGACAAGCTGGGCGCTGCTCGCTTCCGGCGGGATCGGCCTCGTTGTCGGCCTTGAAGCGGCACTGCTCTCAACCTCCCTTTACCGCATCGAGGATCTCTTCCACCGCCTGCCATTCCACTGGATGTGGTGGCCGGCGATCGGCGCGGTGGTCGTCGGTCTGGGCGGTCTCATTGATGCCCATGTGCTGGGTGCAGGATATGCAAGCATCGAGGCCCTCCTAAACGCTTCGCTATCGCTCCGGGTCGTTGCCGCGCTCCTCGTCGTGAAGGCCATCGTCTGGCTGGTCGCGCTGGGATCTGGCACGTCTGGCGGCGTTCTCGCCCCGCTCCTCATCCTTGGCGGTGCCGCCGGGTTCCTGCTTGGGCAATTCCTGCCCGGTGATCCGGGATTCTGGGCGATGATCGGAATGGCGGGAATCATGAGCGGCGCCATGCGTGCGCCGATGACCGGCGCGATCTTCGCGGTCGAACTCACCGGGCACTTCAGCGCCATCCCATGCACGATCGCGGCTGCGGGCGGCGCCTATGCCATCAGCGTGCTGCTGATGCGGCGATCGATCCTCACCGAGAAAATCGCGCGGCGCGGACGGCATATCCTGCAGGAATATACGGTCGATCCGCTCGACCTCATCCAGGCCGGTCAAATCATGACGCGCGATCCGGCGACCCTACCGGGCACGATGACCGTGGAGGCGGCGGTATCCTTCTTCGCAACCAAAGCCGTGCATCGCAGCTATCCGGTGACCGACCCGCAAGGAAGATTGCTGGGTCTCGTCTCTCGCACCGATGCCCTGCGCTGGCAGGGCGACCGCGACGACGATCAAACGCCGCTCATCGACGCCATCTCGGACGCAGCACAGCCCGTTGCCTATCCGGACACGCCGACCGGCGTTGTCGCTGATCTCATCGTCGAATCCGGGATCGGTCGTATTCCAATCATCGAGCCCGAAACCAGGCGCGTGCTCGGCATCCTTTCGCGCCAGGATCTGCTCAAGACCCGCAGCGCGAACCGCCATGCCGAACTTGGTCGCTCACGCCATCTCGGAACAAAGCTCCAACCACGCACGCAGTAAAACGGTCTAGGATCGGTCAGTTACGACGTGCAAGAACGGGACTGGGGAACCAACCCGCACCTATTTTCGTTCGTATTGCGATACAATCTCCTGCCGCGGCATCGGGAAAAGGAGGAACGGGGGGCCATCGCATGTCGGACGCCAAGGTGCTGCTGCTGGTCGAGGACGAGCCGCTTATCCTGTGGACGCTGCAGGAGATGCTAGAATTCGGCGGATATGTGGTCATCGCCGCGACCTGTGGGGTGGATGCCATCACCATTCTCGATAGCCGCCATCCTGAAATCGCCGGAGTGGTCACCGATGTGAGGCTTGGGGTGGGTCCCAACGGATGGGAGGTATCGTGGCGCGCCCGAGAACTGCAACCGGATATTCCTGTGGTGTACGCATCGGGAGATAGCGCCGCAGAATGGCCGCTTTATGGTGTTCCCAAAAGTATCATGGTTCCCAAGCCATACGGAACGTCGCAAATGCTGACGGCGATCTCGTCCGTTCTTATATCCTCGACGCCCTGAGCGTCTCGTCGCCAGTTCCTACAAACGACCTGCGTTTTCGAGATCGAGAGCGCTGAGAAGCGCGGCTGCGTCACAACAAATTTCTTGATGGAAAACTTCAATATCTTGCGGTTTTGCGTTGGCTCGATCCCGCTAGAAGGCACAATATGTGTAAACCTCTTCTCGCGCTCGTCGCGCTGCTTTTGATCCCGTCTGAACTCGAGGCGAAGGACAAGGTAAAGCCGTCATTGCAATTCACCGTTCTCGAAGACGACTATCAGTGGAACAATGACATCGAGCAGGCACGCTCCGCTCTTGCCCGGGAGATTCCGCCAGGCACGTCCTTCTGGAGCGCACTCGACATCCTCCAAGAGGCTGGCGCGCATTGCACGGGTGATCGCCAAGATCCCAGCCTCGCTCGCTGCGTCTATTCCGACTGGATGACGGTGCATGACTACTACCGAGCCAATTTCTACTGGACGGCGGTCGTCCGCCTTGACGATGGCAAGGTGGGGAGCCTCACGCTCGATCGCACCGTCGAGGAGAAATGAGCGGGAACCGGGTTCGGCATCGCCGAATTTGTGCCGCGGTCGTCGGTCAGCGAATCCTGGAAGGCTGCGCGCACGCGCCAGCAGCAGACGTGGCAGTCCAGCTTCTGGCGGTGGAAGAAAACACATCGGGCTTCAGTTGGACCACCCGCCGCCAAGTGCGAGGAACAGCGTAATCTGATCGTCATTGATTGCCGCGCGCGCCTCCGCCGCTGCCTGATCCGCCGCGACGCGGTCGCGTTCGGCCTCGAGTGCTGGCAGCGCGGCGATCTTGCCTCCACGCCGCAACTGACCCACCCGCATCGCTGCTCGCGCGGCATCCTCGGAGGCGCGATCCAGGCCTTGCTGCTGCTCAAGCCCGGCGGCGTAGTTGGTCAGCGCCGTTTCAACCTCGCGCAGGGCCTTGATCACCACGCCATCAAATGCGGCCAGGTCGCCGCGGCTTTGGGCTTCTGTTGCCGCGATGCGGGCGCGAACGGCGTGCCGGTTGAGCGTCCAGCTGATCATCGGGCCGAGACCGAAACGGTTGGTGAGCGGCGACAGGAAATCGGCGGCAGCGCCGGTGGAACCGACCGATGCTCCCAGACGGATGTCGGGATAGAGATCGGCGGTGGCGACCCCGATCCGCGCTGTCGTCGCGGCGAGACGGCGCTCAGCCATACGGATGTCGGGCCGGCGCTTGAGCAGCGCCGCACCATCGCCAACGGGGATCACACGTCTCAGCGCTAGCGGTGCGTGACAGGCTAGCAGGCCAGGATCCGCTTCGCCCGGCGTGCGACCAGCCAGCGCCGTGACACGAAAAAGGGCGTTGCGCTGACGCGCCACCAACCGTGGCAGCCGTGCCTTGCTGGTTTCGAGCAAGGCTTGCCGCCGGTCCAATTCATAGGGAGCCGCGCGTCCATGCGACACCATAATCCGGGTCAGACGAACGCTTTGCTCCAGGACGGCAATCGCACGGTCGAGCACAGTGCGCTGATAGCCCGCGTTGCAGATGTCGGCATAGGCGCGCGCCGTTTCGGCCGCGACGGTCACACGCACCAGGTCGCGCGCTGCGACGGCCGCTTCGGCATCGGCGTTCGCCGCCTCGATCCCACGCCTTATTCCGCCAAACAGATCGAGATCATAGCTGGCGCCGATCCCCATATTGTAGATTTGCCGCGTCGGCGGCTTCACATGGCTCAACTCGGCTTCCGCCGAGCGCTGGGCCCAGCTTGTTTCGGCGTTGACGCTGCCCTGGATCTCCCGGCCCACATTTCGCTCGTCAAGCAAGGCCAGGCTGCGTTCGAGATTGGCCTCGGCCACGCGCAGATCCGTATTGGCGAGGAATGCCTGTTCTATCAGCCGGTCGAGGACCGGGTCTTCGTAGAGCCGCCACCAGTGATCCGGCAGCGGCTCCTGTGTGGTAACGACGCTTCCTGATTGAAATGCGCTTTGCGCCATAGGCGCGTTCACCATCGCGGCGTCGGGCACATGATAGTCGGGGCCGACCACCGTGCATCCACTCAGGGCGGCTGCGGCCGCCAGTACCAGCGTACGCCTTACCATGGCAGGCTCCGGTGCACACTGCGCCCGTCATCGCGCGGATGAACGACAACCGTGGCCGTCTGGCCCGGAATCATCCGCACATTGGGCGGAATCCTGTCGATCGTCACACGCACCGGAATGCGCTGCGCCAGACGCACCCAGGTGAAGGACGGATTCACATTGGCCAATTGTCCGTCGGCCCCGGCCCGCTCGCGATCCTCGACACCGCCCGCGATGCTCTGGACATGCCCCTCGATCTCATCGGCAACCCCCATCAGATAGATGCTCGCAGGGTCGCCGACCCGGATCGCCGGCAATTTGGTTTCCTCAAAATAGCCTTCGACGCGGAGCGAGTGATCATAGACCAACGCGAGCGCCGCCTTGCCGGCGGTCAGATAGACCCCGGGCTGGAGCGACATGTTGGATACGGTCCCGTCCACCGGCGCGCGCACGACCGTTCGTTCGAGATTGAAGCGGGCGAGGTCGCGCGCCGCCACTGCCTGTCCAATCGTCGCCCGCAGCCCTTCGACTCGCGCCGAGCCTTGTTCGATCACTTCGGCTGCGATCACTTCGGGCATGGCCCGGTTGCGCCGATCCTCACGCACGGCTTGCGCGAGCGCGGTGCGTTGGCTTGTCACGTTGGCCTCGGCCTGTTCCAGCGCGAGCCGGTAGCGCGGGCGGTCGATGATGAAGAGCACGTCGCCTTTTCGAACCGTCTGGTTGTCGGCGACTTTCACCTCGGTGACGAGCCCGCTGACATCGGCGGCAACCGGCACCATGTCCGCACGCACCTTGCCATCGCGTGTGACCGGCTCGACCTGATAACGCAGCCACAGCGCATATATCCCCGCCAGGATCACGAAAATGACGAGGAGCGTGGCGAGCGATCGCAGGAGATTTTGTCGATGCAGCATGTCAGGAAGCGACCCATCGGTAGAGAAGGCTATCGGCGAGAGCGCTCAGGCCCCACCACAGCAGAATGAAGAGAGCTAGTTCGAGCAGGCTCGGGTGCCAGAGCAGCCGATAGACCGGCAGGCGCTGTAGGAACCCCCGTGCAAGATAGACGAGGACCGCCGCCAGAACGCCCCAGGCGAGCGCCGCCGGCATGTAGACGCCGAGCACATTGAGCTCCTCGATCATGCCCCCCCCCCTGCCCTTGGCGAAGCGATGTCGGGTGCTCCGGCGGCCGGGAAGAGATTGCAACGCATCCCGACAAGCGCCCGCAAGGCAGGCCGACGATGCGCGTCGAGTGGCTGGCTGAGAAGTGCCTCCAAGGCCCGATCGATCGGATCGAGCAGCCCAGGCGGCGGCGCATCCGCATGGCCATGCCGCCAGCGCTCGCCATAAAATGCCGCCAACCCGGCCAGCACCGAACCCAGGCGGTGACGCACGTCATGCGGGACATGAGACAACGCCCGGCGGATCGGGATGATGTTGCGGCCGATCCTGAGGTCCGCCAGACCATCGGCGGCGTGGAGTGCATCGCCGGCGGTTGCCACAGCCATGCGCGCGGCCACCTGCCCGAGCCGGTCGACCGCTCTTGCCGTCCAGCGGTCCGGGCGAAAGGGTCGGCGAATGTCGGCAAGCAGGGCAAGCTCACTCCAGTTCGCGCGCAGGATGCGCCGCGCGGTCCACAGAACATTGGCCGATCGGAACATCCGCGTGACCGCAAGCGTGGCGACAATTCCACCGAGCTGCGCCAGCCCGGTGTTGATGAACAGCGCGAAATCGGCCTGGAAGCGCGCAAGAAAGCCCATGGCGACAATGAAGCAGGAGAACATCGGTAAGGCCTGCGGCGAGCGCGCGGGATCGGCCTGGATATAGCCCATCCACAGCAGGGCCGGCGCCAAGGTGATGATCAGCATCTCATAACCATCGACCCGGGGGAGGATCACGAAGAGGTAGAGGGCCGCCAATGGGAAAGTCTTGAGCGTCGCCACGAGATAGCGACCGATCACCGGTGCGGGATCGTCCTGCGCCGCAAAGGAACAGGTGATGAGCGCTGCGAAGGCGGCCGTCGCCGATCCGTTCGGCCAGGCAAGCAGGATCCAGACGGCACAATAGAGCCCGATCGCCGTGGCGGTCGCCAGTCCCGCCAGCGCGGCGACACCATGATCGCGGGCAAGGGAAAAGGGTTCTGCGGCGAGAATTTTGGCGCTGGGGCGTCCCGGTGACCCGATCCTGTCCGCCAGCCTTCGGCTTGCCGCCAATGCGGTCAGAAACTCGGCGATGCGGATACAGGCGCTCGCGGTCAGCAGCCCGCTCCAGTCGCCCCGCGCTTCGGCGGCCTCCGCCAGCGTGTCGCACCGCCGCACCAGCGATCTCACCCGATGCAGCTCGCTTTGCTCATCGTCCAGCCAATCGGTGGCGTCGGCAAGCAGAGCCTCGAGATCCGCTGGAAGATCGCCGCCTTCCCGCAGGCGATCGAGCCGGTTCGCCGCAGCCGAGGCGAGCGGCAGGATGGTGGCGAGCTGCTGTTGCAGTGCCGTAACTCGCCGCCGGGTCGCGGGCGCCCAGCGCTGATCGAACGGCAAATGGACCGCGATCATGCCGAGTTCGGTGACGTCTGCCGCCAACATGCGCCGATGCGCATCCTCGAGGCGTGTATGATGACTGCCAAGCGCTTCCGCCGTCCAGCGGCGAGCATGGCCTAGAAATGATTGGACGCGCGCGCGGATAGCCGGCGTCGCGCTCCAGGGCTGGAGCAGCGCATGGACCGCGGTCACGCATAATATCGCGACGGTCATCTCCTGCACGCGCGCGGCTGTCGTCTCGAAAATATTCCCCGGGTCATCGAGATAGGGAAAGCTGATCACCGCTGAGCTGAATGCCGCCATCTGGAACAGAAAGGCGCGCGGCGTGCGATCGAGAACCGCAAGATAGATGCAGAAGCCGGTCCATGCCGCGAGACACAGAACGAGAAGCTCGGGCGAGTTCTGCAGATTGGGCACCAGCAGGATCGTGGCGGCCGCGCCCGTCAATATCCCGCCCAGGCGATAGAGAACTTTGGGCCGGAAGGCGCCGGCCATCGGCTGGGCGGTGACGTAGACGGTCAACAAAGCCCACCAGGGGCGCGGCAGGCTGGCCGAAAAGGCAATGGCCAGCGTAGCGGCCGCAGCCAGCAAGCTGCTCAGCGAGAAGAGCAGCTTCTGGGGATCGATCACCAACGGAGAGGCCGGCCAGCGCTTTTCGCCGGCGAACGCAACAAGCATCACTGACAACCATGACAAACGGGATTGTCACGATCGACAGCGATCGTGGTCATTACCTCCCATGGATACGGGAAGAGCCTTTAACCGAGCCGGTGCGTCGAATCGTAGATCAAAATATTGATAGAGAAACGCAAATATCTTGCGGTTAATTGTTCTTCCGGGATGAGCGCGAATTGATGCCCCGGCCTGTCTTATCCGAAGCATCAGACATGTCCTGCCCTTTCCCCGAAACGAAGAAAGCGGCGATCGGCACGGCCAGGAAGATGAGCAGCATGATCTGCTCTTCCCTCAGAAGACGATATTCGCTGAGGCAATAGAGGATGAAGGCGAGTCCAGCGAGCACAAGCGTCCATAGCGCCCGCTGCCAAGTAAATACGGCCTGCGTAGAAGGGTCTCGCGACATAAGCCTCTCCATGCGGCATCCTCTCCCGTTGATGCTCGCTCTCGACCAGCTATCTTCATGGCCTGATGGAACAGGGGTGAAAGATAGCACGCGATGTCGCAAACGAATGTTTTTGCAGGCTATCCGCAAAAATTCTGAGGTTTGATTAACGGAATGGGCACATGGCGAGCCGTTGGACAGGAATGCCTATTCCTTCGTGGTTAGGCATGGGACTCCGCCCTCAAAGTCGCCTCGACCAGACGACGCACCTTCCCTCGGCATGCAGCGTCCGAACCGCCGTCAGCGGCTTCACGCCGAGCCCGTCTGACGAAATTGCGCATTTCAGCGAAGCTGGGCCTTCTGTTCTGACCCAGCACCGCGATGAGGGCGGGATAGATCCAAATCTGCGTCGCCATCACTGTCTTCCTCCAGGAATGGCGGAGCGGCCCGGTTTCGTGTCGCGCGACGGCCCTCCTTCCTGTTCTTCCCGACCTACAAAATAGAGCAGGCCCGATCCAACCAAAGCGAATACGGTGGCCATTTTCACGAACTCACTGTGCCCCAACGCAGCCAGCCAGGCACCACCGACTATGATGAGCAGAAGAGGCGCGCCCCAGCGCGGATGATGAACACGGGTGGCAACCCACCAGGCCAGACAGGAGAGCGACACCGCCACCAGCAAGCTGCCCAGCGTCAGGCCGACAGCAGTGACCAGGATTTTCAACATCGGCATATCGGCCTCCATTGACGCCCCTCCGCCTCTCTTATTCTAATATATCGTATTGCGATATATTTACAAGGGGCGCGTCCGGTGCGTTGAAGCAGGCGTTGGCTTCAAGGCCGTGTTCGCGGCCGCCCACTCGCAGCGCGAACGCGCTTCAAAGCAACAAAGGCGCCCATCATCGTCTCAACCTCGCCTGCCAGGACGAACGCAAAGGCTCCCGAAACTTCAAACCAGAGGAAGAAATTGCGTCATCCGGTGGCGCATTGAGGATGCCGCAGCGCCCAGATCGGCACCCGTCCATCGGTCGCGGACTGATAGACGTCAGGGTAGCGGTGCAGCGCCGCATCGACGGCACCCGGATCGAAGGGCTCGTCGGGCTCGAAGCTGTCGAAGCCGCAGCGCCGCATGAAGAATAGGAGATCGACCAGCACATCGCCGATCGCGCGGATCTCACCCTCATAGCCCGCCTCGCGCAATATGCTCGCGCTGGAAAAGCCCCGGCCATCGCGAAACCGCGGAAAATCGATCTCGACGAGCCGCACGCGCCCGAGCTCGGGCAAGAGCGCGCGCACATCGTCGCCGGCCTCGAGCAGAACCGAAGTCGCATTCTTCTGATCGAGGAATGCATCGAGCGTGACCCCTGGCTCATCGGGCGCGGGATCGTCGCGAAAGCGTAGCGGATCACCCATAAATCGCCTCCTTGAATGGATCCATGCCTACCCGGCGATAGCAATCGAGGAAACGCTCGCCGGGTTCGCGGATTTCGCGGTAGCGTTCGATCGTGCGTTCGACGGCATCGACGATCCCGGTCTCGTCGAAGCCCGGCCCGGTAATCTTGGCCTGCGAGACATCCTCGGTCCCGGACCCGCCAAGCAGCAACTGATAATTCTCCGTGCCCTTCCGGTCGACGCCAAGAATGCCGATATGGGCCGCATGGTGATGGCCGCAGGCGTTGATGCAGCCCGAAATCTTGATTTTGAGTTCACCGAGGTCGAGTTGCCGATTGAGATCGGCAAAGCGCTCGGCGATCTGCTGCGCGACGGGTATCGAACGCGCATTGGCAAGACTGCAATAGTCGAGGCCCGGGCAGGCGATGATGTCAGTTACGAGGCCCAGATTGACGCTTGCCAGTCCCGCCGCGTCCAACGCCTGCCAGACCGCATGCAGATCCCGCTTGCGCACATGCGGCAGCACGAGGTTCTGGACATGCGTCGAGCGCAGGTCATCGAAGCTATAGCGTTCGGCAAGGTCAGCTACGAGATCCATCTGCTCGGCCGAAATGTCGCCGGCGATGCCTCCGTCGGGCTTGAGACTGATATTGACGATGGCATAGCCGGGCGCCTTATGCGCGGCGACCTGGCGATCGACCCATAGAGCGAAGTCGGGATCGGAGCGGTCGACCTCCTCGGGAAGCCCGGTCTCGAACGGCGGCGGTTCGAAATGGGCGGCAATCCTGTCATACTCAGCCTGCGGAAAATCCCGACCCAGCGTCAGGATATGCGCGAACTCCATCTCGACCTGACGGCGGAACTCATCTTCACCCAATTCATGGACAAGGATCTTCATCCGCTGCTTGTGGATGTTGTCCCGCCGCGCGTGCCTGTTCCACACTCGCAGGATCGCCTGGATATAGGAAAAGATCTGGCTTGCCGGACAGAACTCCCTGATCAGGAAAGCGATAATGGGCGTGCGTCCCATACCGCCGCCAGCATAGACCTCGAATCCCTTCTCGCCCGTCTCGTTCTTGACGATGCGTAGCGCACAGTCGTGCCAGCGCAGAGCGGCACGGTCTTCCTGCGCGGCGATCACTGCGATCTTGAACTTGCGCGGCAGATAGCTGAATTCTGGATGGAACGTCGTGGCCTGGCGGATCAGTTCGGCCCAGGGCCGCGGATCGCATATCTCGTCGGGAGCAGCTCCAGCATAATGATCCGCCGACAGGTTGCGAATGCTCTCGCCGCTCGTCTGGATGGCGTGCATTTCCACCGTCGCGAGCTCAGCGAGGATGTCGGGCGCCTCCGCCAGTTTGATCCAGTTATATTGGATGTTCTGCCGCGTCGTGAAATGACCGTAGCCTCGGTCATATTTGCGCGCGATATGCGCCAGCTTGCGCATTTGCCGCGAATTGAGCGTGCCGTAAGGCACCGCTACGCGCAGCATATAAGCGTGCAGTTGCAGGTAGAGCCCATTCTTGAGCCGCAGAGGCTTGAACTGGTCTTCGCTGAGATGGCCTTCGATCCGACGGCGCGTCTGGTCGCGAAACTCTTCGACCCGGGCATCGACCATGGCCTGATCATACTCGTCGTATTTGTACATATCAGCCTCTCACGCCCAAGGGGACATCAGCATGGCATCACGAGCACTCATGCACAAAATGACTTTTAATGCAGCGATCCATCAAAATAATTGCTCGATAAGGCAGGTCGCTGCAGGTCAATAACCATGGGCCAATCGTTGCAAGCCGGCATCGAGGGCAATCCCGGCCTTAACATGCCTGTAACATACAGGTATGGTGTTTGCAGATTGTTTCTCGGGAGTTTTGCGTGCGGCTGACACGCTACACGGATTATTCACTGCGGGTCTTGATTCACTTGGCCCTTCACGACGAGCGCCTGTGTTCGATCGGCGAAATTGCGCGGGCTTATGATGTCTCCCACAATCACCTGATGAAGGTCGTCAACGCCCTGGCGCACGAAGGCTTCATCGAAACCGTTCGCGGTCGCGCCGGTGGCACGCGTCTCGCCCGACCAGCGGATGAGATCACTGTCGGCGAGGTCGTCCGCCGCACCGAGGAAGGCTTCCAGCTCGCGGATTGTTCCGGGTGCGCGCTGTCTCCCGCATGCGGACTGACCGGCGTACTGGCACAAGGCATGCAGGCGATGATGGCGGTATTCGATACCTACAGGATTTCCGACCTGTTGACCGATCGTGAGGCGATGAAGCGGCTGATCAACCGCCAATCACCGCTCGGCGTCGGCATGGACTGAATGGTACAGCTTGCGGATTTCTGCGCAGGTCAATGCTCCGCTTCAAGATGCGCTGCGGCGCGATCGATGTTGACGCGATGGCTCTCGAGCATCTCGCGCAAATCGGCATGTAATGCCTCGTCACGAATCTTGGGGGTCAGCGCTTCCAGTTTGCGAACCACCCAGGCCTGACCGCGGTTGAGAAAGGCCAGCCTTTCAAGCGGATCAGGGATTGCCAGCGCCTTCTCGTAAAAGGCGCCGGTCTTGCGCGAGGCCGCTGCGCCCAGTCGCCTGATCTGCCTCGAGAGCATCGCGCACCAACGCGCTTCGTCGGCACGGACCGATCGCATCAGTTCGGCATAGTCGGGATCGCTCGCCGACTTGGCGCTGGCGAGCGCGACGCGTGCGCCGGCCCGTTCGGCTTCCAGCAGTTCGTTGAGCGCCGCGAGGATCTCCTCGCGACCGGCAAAGCCCATGTAAATGTCATCGGCTTCGCTGGCGTAGCAGACGGGCGAGGTTGGTTCGTTCACCATCATGCGGTAATCGCCGCGGCCGCCTTGAGGCCGGCACGAATGCGGTCCATCACGCCCGGGTCGGCCTTTGTGCTGTGGACCACATAGGCCGAGTACGAAAATTCAGGACTTCCGGGAACAAGAGCGAGGCGACCTTCCTCGAGATAGGAGCGAATGAAGCCTTTGCGAAAATAGCCGCTCCCCCCTGTCGCCAGGATATAATCGAGCGCGAGCGGACCATAGCTGATCGAAACGACGGCGTTGGGCTGATCCGGAAATGCGGCGTGATAGCTTGCGGCAAACTCCTCGCCCCAATCGATCTGGACATGATCTTCTGGCGCGAGGGGGCTGCTGGTTGGCGTGGTCCGCACCAGGACCAGCTTTTCCTCGAACAATAGTTCGGCGATGATCCCCGGACGGCTCGGCGCGGCATAGAGCACAGCCATGTCAAGTGAGCCATCCTGGACCTGCTCCATCAGGCGTTCGGATGCGTCTATGTGGGTGCTTACCGCGATTTCCGGACATTCCCGTCGCATCCAGAGCAGCCAGTGCCGCAGCAAGGGACTCCACAGACTGAGTTCGGCGCCGACCGTCACCACGGTCTCCCGTCCCGGCGGGAGCGCGACGGCGCGGCGCGCCCGATCCCAGACCTGCACCATGGTGGTTGCAAAACGCAGAAACTGCTCGCCCGCCGGTGTCAGCTTCGCACCTGCCTTGTTACGGATGAATACCGGCCGATCGAGCAGGTCTTCAAGCACCCGGATACGGGCACTTACCGCGGTCTGCGTGAGGTGAAGGTTTGCCGCGGCACTCACAAAACTGCCGGTTTTCACGACTTCCAGGAATGTGCGCGCAACATTTATATCCATAAACCATCATCCCTGCACTCAAAGTGCAATAATATTCATTTGCTTGCTTCATGGTAGCGGGCCGATGATGGGGGCACAAGGCAGGACCCGTGTGACGGCCCTCGACAGGCACCAACAACGATAAGGCGTCCAACGGTTTGGGCGAACTTCCAGATGAAACCTTTAGGCCGCTTCACGCCCGAACCGCCGCCGCCCCGAGCCGAAATCTGGAAAGTCAGCATAGCGCTGGCCTTGCTGGTTTTAGGGATAGGCATCGCACTCTTCAGTTTTCACGACGCTGGTGCGATCAGCGACGATGTCTTTGTTGCCGTGATGGTCTTCGTGCCCGCGGTTTGTATCGGCGTGATCCTCTCTCTCGATTGGGAACAGACGGCACATCGCCGAGCGCGTCAGCACTGGCAGGAAGTGCCCCCTCCGTTTGACTTCATTGCGCTGTGGCCACCTGAAGCCCGAGAGCCGTTGGGCGAAGACGCCCCTAATTTTCAGGAAACCTGTCGCCGCAAACCGCCTCCCTCGTCACGGACAAAGCAGCCGTGAATGCCGACAACGATGATGACCGGCAAGCGCGTGGACCAGAGCGCCCTCCCTCGATGTCCGGCCTCTATCTGATCTTCGCCGCAAGCATCGCCTTCGTCTCGATCCGCCTTTTTGTCGATTTGCTCCGCCAAAACGGCTTCGTAGCCGAAGGGGACGGCAATGGGATAGTGCTGTTCGCCATGCCGATAGCCCTCCTCGTGATCGTGGGGCTCGGACCGGGAACCCGACGCTAAGTTATACCCAATACTTTTGCTGATAAATAATAATAACATTCGTTTGTATGATGCTTCGCCCATCTCCACATCAGATCTGCGATATGAAGGAGTTCCCATGGCCATTCAGCTCGGGCAGATCGCCCCCGATTTCGAGCAGGACAGCACGCACGGTCGCATCAGCTTCCACGATTGGCTGGATGGAAGCTGGGGTATCCTGTTCAGCCATCCCAAGAATTTTACGCCGGTCTGCACGACGGAACTGGGCGAGGTCGCCAAGCTCCGGTCCGAATGGGACAAACGCAACGTCAAACCCATTGGCCTCTCGGTGGATCCGGTCGAAGCCCATCACAAATGGGAGCTCGACATTCACGAAACCCAAGGGACGAAACTCGACTTCCCGATGATCGCGGATGCCGACGCCAGGGTGTCGACGCTTTACGACATGATCCATCCCGAGAGCGACCCAACGGTCACAGTCCGTTCCGTCTTCGTCATTGACCCGTCGCGCAAAGTACGGCTGATCCTGACCTATCCGCCTTCGACCGGTCGGAACTTTGCCGAGATCCTTCGCGCCGTCGACAGTCTTCAACTGACAGACGCCCGTAGCATCGCGACGCCCGTCAACTGGGAGCCCGGCGAGCCGGTCGTGATATCGCCGAAGCTGTCGGACGAGGAGGCATCACGGCAGTTCCCGCAAGGCTACAGGACGCTGAAGCCTTACCTCCGGGTGGTCGATCTGCAGGCTCCCAGGCAATGAAGAAATCGCGAGAGACTGGAGAGGAGGCCGTCGCCGGCGGACTCGATGACGGCGGACTCTCTGGCTTGTTGACCCGCAACCGTGCATGGGCTGCTGCGAAAACCCTGGCCGATCCCGGCTTCTTCAAACGGCTCGTTGGTCAACAACGACCTCGCTATTTCTGGATCGGCTGTTCGGATAGTCGGGTGCCCGCCACGGAAATCGTGGATCTCGATCCGGGCGAGATGTTCGTTCACCGCAATGTCGCCAATCTCACCATGCCGACCGATCCCAATTTCGCAGCCGCCTTGCAGTTCGCTGTCGATGTTCTGAAAGTCGAGCACATCATTGTCGTGGGCCACTACGGTTGCGGCGGGATTCAAGCCGCGATGACACAGGCTAGCGACGACGCGATCGGAGCCTGGCTCGCCCCGGTGCGCCCCCTCTATCAAACGGGTTCCGGTACACTGGAGGTCAATGCCGACCGCTTGTGCGAGCACAATATCCGCGCTCAGGTGGCGGCACTCGCAGCTAATCCTTTGGTTCTCCAGGCTTGGGCACGGCACGCCTCGCTGACGCTTCACGGTTGGGTTTACGCCATTGGAGATGGTCTGCTGCGGCCGGTTTGCTCACCCATAAGCCGCGCCCCGAATGAGGCAGCCCCCGGACGCCTGGTCGAAGGTACGACATGAACGCCGCGGGCGTCCTGTGCCGCGTAAGGGCGATTGGTCATGACGACAGCCTCGGGAACGCCATCTCCGCCTGCAAGGGCGCGAGTGAACCCGATCGCGACATTGATGCACGGATTGCGCTGGCCGAATTTCCGGCACTGCGCAGCTTGACCGTTATTGCTCCGGGAGTCTGGCTGCAGGACGACGGCAGCCACGTTCGGGCACTGCTCTACACGGCGACTTGCCGCGCTGCCGCTGGATCGAAGCCGGCCCCCAGGGAACCACCGTGGTGGGCGAGCTTGGCCAATGGACAGCCCATCACCCGGTTGAGGCAATCGCCCTGTGCATGGCCGCGCTCGATGCGCGAAGGGCGGAGCTGTCCTATGCACATTGACCGTTCTCACCAAAGACCATTGCAGCGCCCTGTGCGGCTGCATCAGCAATGGTCCCGCAGCGCTCATCATCAGGGCCTTCCTACCGACTTATCTGCGCCGGATGGTGCCGCATCATAACGCCTCGGCCGAAACGATTTCCGGCGCTATTTCTGCTCAAGGAGACAAGCGATGGCTGATCAAAGCCGCAATGCTGTAATAGCTCACTCCGACCTTGAGAGGCTCGTCTTCGAATTGCCTCCCCTGCCCTATGGGACCAAGGATCTCGAGCCTGTCCTCTCGGCGGAAACACTGGAGATCCACCACGGCAAACTCACGCACGCTACGTGGAAACGCTCAATCGGCTGCTGTCAGAGCAGAATTTTTCGGCCCAGAGGCTCGAGGAAATCATCCGGATCGCCCACGGCAGCGGCACGAAGGGCGTCTTCAACAATGCAGCCCAGGCATGGAACCATAGCTTCTTTTGGGAGAGCATGGCGCCGAAAGCGGTCAAACCTTCGGGACTCCTCGCCAGCGCCATTTCGTCCGAATTCGGGAGTCTCGAAACGCTCGGGGAGGAACGGGCCATTTCGGATCGGGCTGGGTCTGGCTCATCGCGAAGCGCGACAAGCTCGAGGTGATCTCGACCCACGACGCGGGTAGTCCGATCCTTGAGGAAGGGGTGACGCCGCTTCTTGCCTGCGACGTGTGGGAGCATGCCTATTACATCGACTACCGTCAGGATCGCGCGGGTTGGCTCACGTCCTGGTGGAACAGGCTCGCAAACTGGGGCTTCGCCGAAACGCAGTTTGACGCGGCGATCGGCCAGGACAAGCCGTGGCGCTACCCAGCACCACCGGCCGCCCGTTGAAGAAAGAGGAGAACGAAATGCTCATTGACGTTTGGGCTGGCGACAGCAGTTCCGCAGCAGCCTGGGGCAGTTTTCACTTCGCGCGGTCGCCCCAGGCAGGAGAAGAGGTTGAGATCGACGGAACGGTCGTGGTCGTCACACGAGCCTGGCATCGACCCAGTATCTATTACAAGGGTGCCAAGTTCGCGATCCTCGTCGAGGAACCTGTCGCCGACGCCCAAGTGCGTCCAGAAGTCCGCGATCACGCCGACATGGCGGTTTGAGCAGACCCGGAGAAGGGCGACATCGCCCTTCTCCGCGCTCAGTCAGGCGGCGAGCAATTCGTCTGCCGGACCGAAGAATTCGTAGTGAATTCGGTCGGAGGGGACGCCAGCCAGCGACAAGGTAGAGACGGCGTGGCGCAGAAACGGACGTGGTCCGCAGATATAGTAATCGGCCTCACCCACCGGCGTGTTGGCGACCAGCCATTCGTCGGTGATGATGCCGGCTACGTCATAATCCTGTCCTGCGACTTCACCTTCGAGCGGGGTCTGATGAAAATCGGTGACGGTGATTGACTTGCCCCGCCCAGCGACAGCGCGAACATGATCACGCATTGCGTGGGTATCGCGGTCATGGGTTCCGTGGACATAATGCACGGGGATTCCGGCGCCGTCCTCTGCAAGCGTTTCGAGCATCGCCACCATCGGGGTCAGGCCCACACCGCCCGACAGGAGGATCACCGGGCGTTCGACATGCGCTGCCAAGAAGAATTCGCCTGCAGGCGCTGCCACTTTGAGCACCGTGCCCGGTTTGGCGTCATCATGGAGCCAGCCCGACGCAAGGCCATGCAGTTCGCGCTTGACCGAAATGCGATAGGTCTCGCCGTTGGGGGCTGCTGAAATCGAATAGTTGCGCTTGACGGGCGGATGCCCCGGAATTTCGAGCCAGAAGGTCAGATACTGCCCCGGCTTGTGCCGCATGACGGCCCCGCCATCGACGGGGCGCAGAATAAAGGAATTGATGACGCTGCTCTCACGCACGACGTCCTCGACGCGAAATTCGCGCCAGCCATTCCATCCGCCGGTCGCGTCCTTCTGCTCCGAGTAGACCCGTTGCTCGCGGGCGATCAGGATGTTGGCCAGGAACCAGTAGGCTTCGCCCCAGGCAGCAAGAATTTCATCGGTCGCTGCATCGCCCAGCACTGCCTTGATCGCCCCCAGGAGCGCCTCGGCAACGTGCGGATAATGTTCAGGCAGAATCTGCAGGCCAACATGCTTCTGCGCGATCCGCTCAACCGCCGGCGCGAGCGCACCGAGATTTTCAATGTTGCTCGCATAGGCGAGAATAGCGCCGGTAAGCGCGCGTGGCTGCGAACCGGCGTCGCCATGATGCGACTGATTGAAAAGGTCACGAATTTCCGGATTCTGGAACATACGGGAATACATCTCGTGCACGATGTCGAGGCCATGGGCTTCGAGTGCCGGCACGGTCGCCTTGACGAGCGCTATGGTCTGACCGCTGAGGGGCTGCGTCATCAACTTCTCCTTTTTTGAATGCGTTGAAAATCCCGGAATGTCAGAGCCCGGGCTTGTGATCGTAAAAATCCACCTGCATCTTCATCGGCCCTGTCGGCGTTACGAAATGCGGTTGCTGAGGGAGGAGCAAACCAGGCTGGTCCGGCGTCAGGACGATCTCCGAAGGTGGCTCGAGGTAGGTTAGCCTGAGTTCGCCTTCGAGAACCCGGATCACGCCCCAGACACCTGCCTTCGTGTCATGTCGCGCGCGCAAGGCAGCCGGCAGCGTATCCTGATCGAACACCGGCGTGGAACGATAAGGCAAGTTGTCAGTCATGGGCTTGCACTCGTCGCTCGGGCGCATCCGCCTGTTTGGCTCTTGTGACCGTTGCGGCACTCCGTCCCTCCAGTTGGAAGAACATCGCGAGTTGCAGGCTCTCGGCGATCCGCCTCGCCTTCGCCTGTAGTGCAGCAGCCGCTTCGGGCGTCATCATGTCATTGGTCGTTTGCACCCAGAGCGCGAGCCACCGCTCGAAGAGCGCGGGCGTTATCCTCGCCTTATGCTTCAGATGGGCCGGCACCGGTTGACCCTTGTATCGGCCACTGGTGAGCATGACGGAAGACCAGAACGCAGCCAGCTTCCCGAGATGCTCCGGCCAGTCGTCGATCGCATCATTGAAAATCGGCCCAAGTTCGGGATCAGCGCGGATCCGTGCGTAAAACTCCTCCACTAAGGGAGGCAGGTCTTCTTCTCTGATTTTCGAGACACCGTCCAC
>NZ_AP027316.1:0-290251 GCF_055397045.1 Sphingobium sp. TomMM15 | reverse complement strand
CCTCATCTCCTATTTTTGAACCTATTGGTACATGTTGTACCACTTGGAACATTCCGTCAAGCGGTTTCATGGTCCAACCGAGGATGCCCTTAATGTGCGGCGCGGGTCCGAACGCCGACCAAGGGGAGATCCAAGATCATGGCCGCAGATCGGGCAGACATCGATGCTATTGGAATTGCGAAAATGCGCCATAGCCGCCCCGGAAAAACAGCAGCGGAGAACCATAGCGTTCAACTTCCAGCGCCACCACGCGCCCGATCACCACGTAGTGATCCCCGGCTTCATGCACCGCATCCAGCGTGCAGTCGATCCATGCCAGAACGTCATCGAGAATAGGTGAACCATTGACGGAAATGCGATGCGGCAGGCCTGCCAGTTTGGCCATTCCCCGCCCCCCAAAATCCTGGCACAACGACCGCTGATCGCTCGCAAGCACGTTGACGCAGAATTTACCGGCCGTCTGGATGCGCGGCCAGCTGGCCGATATCTTGGCCGGAAAGAAAGCGACCAAGGGAGGGTCGAGTGACACGGAGGTGAAGGATCCGACCACCATCCCGGTTGCCCTTCCATCCACGGGCGTGGCGGTCACAATACATACACCCGTTGGATAATGGCCCAACACCCGGCGAAAGTTACTGGCCTCGACAGGGCTGCTCATGCGCGGCGCCTCTTCTGTCATTCCTACCTTCTTCGATTTATGCGGGCGGGTCCTTAGGGTGAAGGCAAGACTGCCGAAGGACCCGCCCGCTCGTCACTTGGACGAAACCGGACCGGCATTCCCAAATGCCAATCCAATTGCTCGTCAAGCCATCAATATTGGACGCGGCTCGAAAGATTACCATCAATCACCAGATTGATGCCGCTGATATAGGCCGCCCGGCTGCTTGAAAGGAAAGCTACCGCCGCCCCGATCTCTTCGGGGGTGCCCATGCGTCCAAAGGGCGCTTCAGCGAGCATGGCTTCATAAAGTTCGGGATGCGCTTGCTGAACCTGTCCCCAGGGACCATCCGAACTATATACTGGCCCGGGACTCACGGAGTTTACCCGAATGCCCTTGGAGGACCATGTGCGCGACAATGCCTTGGCATGATGGATGAGAGCCGCCTTGAAACTGCCATAGGCCATGTCGGCTTCGAACGCCCAGTGCTGAACCCCTGCGATTGACGAGATGATGGTCACGACACCGCTCGATGACTTCTCAAGGTAGGGAGCTGCGGCCTGGATTAAGGAAACATTGCCGATCAAATCAACTTCGAAGCCGCTGCGCCAGTCGTCGAGAGAATTGGTGATTGAAAAGGCGGATGTGTTGGCGACTACAATGTCGATGCCGCCCAGTTCCCCCGCAACAGAATCAACCCAGGCGCGCAGCGCTTCGGTATCGGTGACGTCGACGCTCGCGCCAGTGGCGCGAACCCCCTTCGCCGCTAGCGTTTCGACTGCTTGCGCCACCCGGTCCGCGCTGCGGGCACAGATCGCAACATTGGCGCCTTCATCGGCGAGAACCTGCGCGATCCCCAATCCAATACCCTGAGAACCACCAGTAATAATTGCGTTTTTGCCGCGAATTCCGAGTTCCATTCCGCTTCCTCTCGAGTTCCGCCGGGCGCCCGACGCCCGGCTCTTATGGCGGCACATCATGTACCAACTGGAACATTTATGGTCAAGCGGGCATTGTCGGCCTTGCGCACCATCATTATTTTGTGGAGACCGGAAATCTCTGTAACCGCGAAATTTAAGCCAACAGCCTTCAGGAGTTCGGGAACTTGGCAACTGACACGCCGTCCAAATCAAGCCGCAAGATCAAGGGTCGTGAAAAGCTGCTGCAAGCGGCTAACGAACTCGCGCACCACCATGGCATAAGCGACATCCCTCTTCGCCAACTCGCGACGGAACTGGGCACCAGCCACCGGATGCTGCTCTATTATTTCGAGTCCAAAGAAGGCTTGATGGCGGAGTTGATGAAAGCGAAAGAACGGGATTCCATGCGTTTTTTCAACGAATTGCGCGCAAATCAGGAGATATCGCCCAAGGAAAAACTCTGGCAGTTCTGGCGGTTCATCGTCGCTCCGGAACGAGAGATGGGAGCGCGCTTGTGGATTGAGGTCTTCTCGCAGGCCCTGGGCGGACGTGGTTACGCAGGCGAGTTGTTACCCACTATCATCGAATCGTGGGTTGAACCACTTAGTTACATCTGTGAACAAATGGGTTCTCCGCCCGAAAAAGCGGCTGCAGACGGGCGGATCGTCCTTGGAGCGGTTCATGGCCTTGCGCTTCAGCTAACTGCCACGCACAACCGCGAAGCAGCCGACGAAGCCTTCCATCGCGTTCTTGAACTATTGGAACGCGGCAACTCAAAGGGAGAGGCATAGCAGGAGCTTGGCGGCGGGCGTTGCACGCCCAGCAAATGGACTGCCCCGCCGTGCCGCCTGCCCAAGCAATGCAACTCCCCGCGATGCCAACCCTATTCGGCTTCGATTTTATGCCGGTATCGCTTCCCCAACACCGACAACCGCCTTTGTTTCAAGGAATTCGGCGAATGCATGATCGCCCCATTCCCGGCCATTGCCCGACTGTTTGTAGCCGCCAAAGGGAGCCATGAAATCAAGGCCTGCGCCGTTGAGGATCACCTGCCCAGCTCGAAGTGACTTGGACACTTCTCGCGCATGTGCCGGCTCGCCCTGGACATAGGCGGCCAGGCCATAAGGCGTATCATTTGCAATCGCGATCGCTTCGTCTTCCGACGCGTAGCCAAGAACGGCCAAAACGGGGCCGAATATTTCCTCGCGCGCTATCGTCATGGCGCTGCTAACGTCTGCGAATATGGTCGGCTTTACATAATAGCCCCTGTCCAACCCCTTCGGCTTGCCCGTTCCACCAGCAACCAGTGTTGCACCCTCATCGATCCCCGACTGGATGAGCGACTGGATCTTGTTCCACTGGAGTTCCGAAACGACTGGGCCGAGCTGGACGTCGCTATTGGGGTCACCGACGGTCATGGCTTCGACAACTTGTCTGGCGATGGCTTTAACCTCGTCCATGCGATCGTTGGGCACAAGCATGCGGGAAGGTGCGTTGCATGATTGCCCGGAATTCATCATCATTGCCTGGATCCCGCCGGACACCGCCTTTACCAAGTCGGCATCGCCCAGAATGATGTTCGGCGATTTACCGCCGAGTTCCTGATTAACGCGCTTCACAGTCCCTGCTGCGTTGCGCGCGACTTCGATGCCCGCACGGGTCGAGCCGGTGAAGCTCACCATGTCGATCTCCGGGTGCGATGCAATTGCGGCGCCGACAGAAGGGCCGTCGCCATTAACCATATTATACACCCCAGCCGGCACGCCCGCCGCGTGCAAAATCTCGCTCCAGATATAGCCGCTGAACGGCGCCACTTCGGATGGCTTCAACACCATCGTGCAGCCCGTCGCGATGGCAGGCGCCACTTTGGTGGCGATCTGGTTGATGGGCCAGTTCCAGGGCGTGATAAAGCCGCAGACGCCGATCGGCTCCTTGACGATCCAGGTAGAGCCGCGCCGTTCCTCAAACCGATAGTCTTTGAGCACCGCGATCGCAGTCTGAAGATGCGCGAGGCCGATAGCTGCCTGCGCCTCCGTCGCGAGCTTGGCCGGGGCGCCCATTTCCTCGGTGATAGCTGCGGCCATATCGGCATAGCGCGCCTGATATTGGGCGATTATAGCTTGCAGAAGATCGATGCGGTCCTCCCGGGTCGTCGATGAAAAGCTTGGGAACGCCTGGCGAGCAGCCCGCGCGGCACGATCGACATCTTCTGCCGAACCGAGGCTGATGCGACCAGCGGGAGTTTCCGTTGCCGGATTGATGACGTCGTGCGGCCTGGGAGCAACGGGGGCAACCCACTCGCCATTTATATAGAATTTTGTAAAATCGCGCACGACGGTCTCCTTGGCCAGGCGGAATATCGAACTCATGACGGAAGACCTTGCCGCAAGTCTACGTCGCGGTAAGGTCTCCCATCGCATTCAGTCGCAAATGAGGGCCGTTCCGAGCCCTATACAGCAATCAATATTTTGCACTGAAGGTTACACCCACTGTTGCGGGCGCTGCGTTGAAGTCCACATCGCTCAGACCCAGTTGTTCAGCACGAGCTTCGAAATAGTTCGTGTCCGTTATGTTCCGGCCATAAATCGTTATGCCGTATCGATCATTCTTCGATCGCCATGTTAGTGACGCGTTGAGCAAAAAGTAACTCGGCTGCCGCACGCGGTTGTCCGGATAATAATAATAGCCGTCATTATACAGCAAAGTCGCACTGGGCGTGATCGTTCCCCAATCGGTCCTGATCTCATATTCCGCGCCAATGTTCGCAGAAAATTTTGGACTGGCGGGGAGGTAATTGTCCTTGAAATCACACAGGGTTGGGGTGAGCGCGCAGTTAGCGCCCACGCCATTTGCCGAAATGGCGACGCCATTGGGGAATTTTGTGAACTTGTTGTCGAGCAGGACAAATCCGCTGCTGATCGTCAGGCCATCCGTAACGAGGGCCTGCAAGTCTGCCTCAATCCCCTGCACCTTCGCCTTGGGGCCATTGCTGGTCGCAGTGGCACCCGAAATCGGGGTCTGAACTTGAATGTCTCGATAGTCGTAATAAAAGGCCGCCATGTTCAAACGGACGCGCCGGTCCAGCAACTCCGATTTCAACCCCACCTCATAGGCGTCGACGGTTTCTGGTCCGAATGGCGGAGTACCCGGGACGAGCAAGTTGAAGCCGCCGCTCTTCGACCCGCGATTCCACGAAACATAGCCCATCACGTCATCAGTGAAGTGGTGGTCGAGCGATAGCCGCCAAGTAACGCGATTGGTTGTTGCGCTATCGTTGAGCGCAGTAAAAGCCGGCAGCACATATTTTTGTTTTTCGTAGGTGTACCGGATTCCGGCAGTTGCGGTGGTTCGTTCGGTTAAATCATAGGAAGCTTGCGCAAAACCAGCATAGGATTCAGTACGCTGATGATCCTTCACAACAATCGTGCTGTTAATGACCGCCGGATCATATCCAGCTTTGTAATTGAAGTAATAGCCGCCGATAATCCACTTAAATGCTCCCGTCTTGTCGCTTTGCAGTTGCAACTCTTGGGTCCATTCGGTCGATTTAGTTTTTATGTTGGCGTCCAAAATGACAGCTGGCGTGACATCCTGGTCCAGTCCCGTGTGCGACCTTGCCTTCCGGTACGCAGATATGCTGACGAGCGACACTCCGCCCAGATCCTGGGTGACATGCAGCGAAACGCCGCCCGTCCGGAGCAGGTTGAACGCATCCTGCGACACAGAGTAGTTATATCGGCCCTGGTATGTTGTGACGCCATCCGGCCCCACCAATCCCTTGGGTATGTGATAATATAGGCTGCTCTTTGAGCGCATATAGTCAGCAGAAAGCTTGATTTCGGTAGCCGGAGTGGGCTCGAACAACAGAACGCCTCTGACGCCGAAATTGCCATCCGCCGCGACTGCCGGCTTGTTGTTGACCAGGTTGCGCCCATAGGGCCTGTCCTGATCTTCATAAAAGCCCGACAAGCTGATAGCCACATCGTCGCTGATGCCCGTCGTGGCATAGGCGCTTACCGATGCCGTCCGGTAATTGTCGTACCCTGCGCTGATTTCGAGTGCAGGCTCCTGTGACGGCTTTCTGGTGACCACCTGGATCACACCACCCGTCGTATTGCGGCCAAAGAGTGTGCCCTGCGGCCCTTTAAGAACCTCTATCCGTTCAATATCCGTCAGCTTGAACTGGTTTGCGGTGGGATTGGGCATGTATACGCCATCGACAAATACCCCGACTGTTTGCTCCGAACTCGGATCGAACAGGTTGGTGCCCACACCCCGGAGATAAAAATTCCCGACGTTCACTGTACGAGAAAATACTAAGCTCGGGACTGCCGCGGTCAGCTGTGTCGTATCGTCAATACCCTGCCTTGTAAGAGCCTCTCCGCTTATTGCCGAGACCGAGACCGGTGTGTCCTGCAAGTTCTCACCGCGCTTCTGCGCAGTAACAATTATATCCTCCAGTTGCGTCCTGTCGTTCGCTTCGCTGGAAGATACCGGTGACTGTTCTTGCGCCTGTACCGCCGTCGCCCACGTCAGTAAGCTGGTTCCAGTGATCAGAGCCAATCGGTACATGCTATGGCGAAACATTGCGGTCCTCCCTAATTGTTCCAGTCTTCGGCTGGGATGGGCAATTGATTAAACCTCTGAGTCGATGATGTCAATTTTTTTGTTCCACGTGGTACGTTTTGGGAGGCTAGGAGCCTGCCTGCGTGGTGAAATTTCTGCTGCAGATTTGGGACGCAACAGGTGACCGGGCATGCGCCGCCGCCTGCGGTTTCGATTACGCCGCCGGGCAATCGATCAGGTGGATTTTACCCATGAGTATAGTTCACGACGGGCGCGCCCATATCCCTGCGGGATCGAGCGGCTCGACAATTCCGGCCCAGGTCAACGCTCTGTAGCCAATATCGCCTTGAACGACTTGCTTGCCGCCGACGGTGGCCGTGAGCGCGCAACCCGCGCCCATGAATTTCATAGCGTAGATGTGCAGGCCCCGGCGGCTATCCGCCGCCTCGGGGCGATATCGGCGGCGACCTTTGCGCCGTGGATTACAGATCCGGCCTAATCGTGGACCACCTGTAACGAGACGAACTCTTCCAGGCCATATTGGCCGAACTCGACTCCGAAACCCGATGCCTTGATGCCGCCAAACGGTATATCCGGTCGCAGCGCGCCATGTTTGTTCACCCACACGGTGCCGCACTCCAGTTGCAGTGCCAGTTCGCGCGCGCGTGCCTGGTCCGATGACCAGATCGATCCACCCAGGCCGAAGTCGAGACGGTTCGCTCGGGATATGACCTCGCCGATATCGTCGTAGCGAATGATCGGCAATGCCGGCCCAAACTGCTCCTCATCCACCAGCGCCATGCCGTCGCGCGCTTCGGCGACAAGGGTGACCGGATAGAAAAATCCGGCGCCTTCATTCCGTGTTCCACCCAGCAGGATCTTTGCGCCATCCTCTTTGGCGGCATCGACTAGCTTTGCCACCTTCTCAAGCTGCATCCGGTTCTGGATCGGACCAAGCAGGCTGGCCTCGTCCAGCCCATCGCCGACCGCCACCGTTTTGGCATAAGCGACCAGTTCGGTACAAACGGCATCGTAGATATCATTATGTACATAGAGGCGCTTCAACGCGGCGCACGTCTGTCCGTTGTTCAGGAACGCACCCCAAAAGAGGCCCTCGGCGATCGTCGCAGGATCGCAATCCGGCAGAACAATCCCCGCATCGTTACCCCCCAGTTCAAGCGTCAGGCGCTTCAGCGTAGAAGCGGCGCTTTCCATCACCTTCTGCCCGGTCGGGGTGGAGCCGGTGAAGGTGATCTTCGCGATGTCAGGATTGGCAGTGAGCATAGGCCCGATTGCATCGCTGCCCGCCACCGCGTTGAGCACCCCGGCAGGCAGCACCTGCTGGAGCTTCTCGACGATGCGGAGCGTGGCGAGCGGGGTGTAAGGCGACGGCTTGATAACCACGGTGTTGCCGGCACGCAGAGCTGGCATGATATGCCAGATCGCGATCATCACTGGCCAGTTCCACGGCGTTATTGACGCGACCACGCCAAGTGGCCTGCGCTGCACGGTGACATTGGCGCTCGCATCATCCTGGATAGTATCTACCGATAGCTGGAGAGCCGCCGTTGCCCTGGTCCAAGCCACCGCGCCGCCGATTTCAAAGCGTGAGCCCATGCCGCCAAGCGGCTTGCCCTGTTCAGAAGTGAGCAAACGGGCAAGCTCTTCGGTATGCTCTTCTATGACATCGGCGCATCGGCAGAGCAGTTCCTGTCTATCAGCGTCTGAAAGCGCCGCCCAAGCGGGAAAGGCGGCTTTGGCGGCTGCGACCGCCGCAAGCACTTCTTTTTCGCCGCCGCCATCGACCGTGCCGGCAGGCTGCCCGGTCGATGGATTGATTACGGTCATCGGATGCCCCCCGCCGATAGAGGCTCCGCCGATCACTGCGCCCGCGACTGTCATCGCAACTCTCCCGTTCAAGCTGGCTGGTAAAAAATCTGCCGCCAGCAAAATTCTTCAGTTTACCCGAAATACACAAACACCCAGGATCAGCGATTTCCCAAAAGCAGATCCATGGCCTTTTCTGCTACTGCGATAACAGGCGCGTTCGTGTTGCCGCTGGTGACGTGCGGGAAAACCGACCCGTCGATGACGCGCAGCCCGCTGATTTTATGAACGCGTAGCGACAGGTCGACCACCGAGTCGGCCGGGTCCGTGCCCATTCGGCATGTTCCGACGGGATGATAAACCGTCTTGCATGTCCGCCGCACCCACGTTTCCAGATCAGCGTCGGCGTAAACCGGCGCGCCGCCAGCGTCGAAAGATGTCGGCACGGGAGAGAATGTCTCTGGCGCTACTGCTTGCAGTGAGGGTGAATGCGCGATCTTCAGCGCGGCCTTGGCCGCACGAATCTGTCCAGCGACATCATCGGGATGACCCAGCAGATTGGCGTGGATCTTCACCATGTCGTGGGGATCACGGCTGGCCAGCCTCAATCGTCCTCGCGCCTTGGGGCGCAAATGGCCGACCTTGAGCGTCAACCCGTGGCGATAGTTATTCGTGATACCGTCAGGGTCGTCCCAGCGGTCGAGCAGGGGAAGGAAATGAATTTGGGCGTCTGGGCGCCCATCCCCGGCGGTATCGATAAACGCGCCGGCTTCCAATATGTTCGATGATACTACCCCGCTTCGAAACAACATCCATTCCACGCCGTTTCGGAGCGCTTTCAGACCCTTGTCCTGCCCATCGAGAGTTGTGGGTGCGGGCGTCGCAGAGTTGACGGACAAATGCAGGTGGTCATGGTAATTTTCACCTACCGGCAGATCGGCGACGGGCGCGATGCCCATTTGTTGCAATTCTCTTTGCGGCCCGATGCCAGAGAGCAGAAGCACCTTGGGACTGCCGATGGCGCCGGCGGCCAGTATGACTTCAGCCCTTGCAAAGACGGTGACCGGCGGACCGTTCTTACGGCTATAGACGACGCCGGTGGCACGCCCATCCTCGATGATGATCCGCTGTACCAAAGCATCAAGTTGCAGGTCGAGGTTCGCACTGTTCGCCACCTGTTTCAGGTAGGTTTGGGCGGTGCTGGCGCGTTCCCCGTTTCGCGTCGTGGTCTGATACCAGCCGGCACCCTCCTGGGATGCGCCATTGAAATCGACAACATAGGGCAGGCCGCTTTCCTGCGCCGCCCGGATAAACGCCATGGACAGGGGGTGGCGGAAGCGGTTCTCGCTGACCGGCAGGGGCCCGGAGGTGCCATGATATTGGTTCGACAGGCTTTCATTTGCCTCCGAACGAATGAAATAGGGCAGCAGGCTGTCATAGTCCCAGCCGGTGCACCCATATGCGTCACGCCATCCGTCGTAATCTTCGCGCTGGCCGCGAATATATATCATGCCGTTGACCGACGAACTGCCGCCCAGAACCTTCCCCTGCCCGACGAACATGCGCCGGTTCAGTGTCGGCGCTTCCGCTTCCGTTTCATAGGCCCATGTCTTGGTGGGAATGACCCGCGGCACGCCTGCGGGCATCCGAATGAATTTATCGTCGTCCGATCCGCCCGCTTCCAGCAGAAGCACCTTGGCGTTCGTCCGCTCGATGATGCGGCAGGCTGCAACGCAGCCTGCCGAACCGGAACCAATGATGATATAGTCATAGCTATCTGGCATGATCTACCCTTTGGCGCTGATCAGAGCGAGAAATCGGCGCGCAGGTACCATTCAGCCGGCCGTGCGTAAGTTCCTTCGGCAAAGCCAACACTCGCCGTGTTAAATCCTGCGATCAGGTAACGTTTGTTGAAGATGTTTTTGCCGCCGATCGTCAGCTTCAATCGTTCATCGGCAGTGGTGTACGCGACTGACGCATTGGTCAGATTGACCGGCCCCTGCTTCAGCAAGGGTGTATTTTCGGCATCATTGTATACGGTCGTGCGATAGCTGTTGTTTGCGTTGAGATCGATGCGGCTGCCCTGGGAAAGGCGAATTGTATAATTAACCGACCCGCTCAAAGTCCATTCCGGCGTTTTCTGAAAGCGTGCGTCCAGCCCAAAGGGGGCTGCACCCGCGGGAAAGTTCAGTTCGGTATATTCAGCATCAAGATAGCCTACCGATGCACCCAGGCGCAGATCCGGCGTCGGCAAAGCGTCCAGCTCCGCCTCAAACCCACGTATCCTGCCCTTTGCTGCATTTTCGTTCGCCGGGGTGATGCCCCGTTGTACGACCACTTGAATATTCGTGTAGTTGTTCCAGAAACCTGCGAGATTCAGCCGGACTTTCCGGTCGAACATCTGCGTTTTCAGGCCCACTTCGTAGTTGTCAGCCTTTTCCGGCTGGAAGGTCAGTGAAGGAAGCCCGACATTACCTGGAAACGCCGGATTATATGGTGCGGTTAGCCGGGTGGTGAAGCCCCCGGACTTGAAACCCTGGCTGAAGGTCGCATAGGCGAACAGATCATTGGTGATCTGATAATTCAAGCCCGCCCGCACAGAGAAGTTGGTGAATTTCAGCCGTTGCGTTCCTTCCGGGCCCAGGAAGCTGTGGTCGGCGCGGGGGAAAGCTTCCGGCGGCAGGATGATGTCGAAGAAATCAGTTAGATTCTGCTGGTTGAGGTTCAGCTTTTTGACCTCGCTCGTATATCGTCCGCCCAGCACGAGATTAAGGCGATCCGTAACGGCGACATTCATTTCGCCGAACACAGCCCAGTTCTCGGTTTTTTGCTTGTTTGGCCCAAAGATCTGCAACAGGCCCTGACCCAATGGCACAAAGTCGGTCTGCAACGCGCCTTCGCGGAAATAATATGCGCCCAGCGTATAGGTCAGGATGTCGAACGATTTCGCATTGAGTTGGAATTCCTGGCTGAACTGATGCTGTTTGATGGCGAAGGTAGTCTGGTCGATGTCGAGCGGCGATCCGTCCACATCGGTGCCAAATTTTGCACGAAGTTCACGATAGGCCGTAATGGACTTGATCGATGCAAGCGGCGACAATTCATAGTTCAGCGTAAGCGCGCTGCCCCAGGCGTCGATGTTGGAGAAATTGGCCCCGGTTGCGTAGGTCTTGTCCTTGTCTCCAGTCAGGAAGCGATCGTCATAAAGCGGCAGGTCGTTGTTCGGATTGGCATCGACATTCGCGCCATAAGGAATATAGGCGGACACCGCGCACAGCGGCTGGGGCGCCAGGGCCAACAGGCAGCCATTATAGACGGCGGACAGAGAATTGATGGGGTCGAGCGATGCGCTCAGCAATGTATTGGGTGGCGCTGCATCGCGCGTGCGCACATAGTCGCCCGCCAGCGTCACGGTCAGAGCATCGCCCTGCCAGCGGAACTTCCCGCGCAGCGTCTGGTTATTTTCCGCGCCGGCTTTTCCTGTGCTGTTCTTATCGGCGACGAGAATCTGGCCCAGCTGGGATCCCGTGGTTCCAGGCAGTCCTGGGAAGGGAATGCGATCAACATAGCCGTCGCGGCTGTTGGTGAGGAAGGAGAAGATCGCTCCGGCATTGTCGCTGATCGGTATATCCAGGGTTCCGCCGGTGCGGATCTGGTTGTAACGGCCATATTGCACCATGCCCTTGAAGGCGAATTCGCCGCCGGGATCGCGCGTGGTTACATTGAGCGCGCCGCCAATGGTATTGCGGCCGAACAATGTGCCCTGTGGCCCTTTGAGCACTTCGACGCCACTCACATCCATCAGGTCGGTAACGGCGCCCACGGTGCGCGCGATATAGACGCCGTCCACATAAACGCCGACGCCGGGATCGGTGTTGACGGCAAAGTCGGACTGGCCAATGCCGCGCACGAACGCCTGAAAGGCCGATGCTGCGCCGGAAAAGGACGACGTGGAATCGAACACGACGTTGGGCACCGTTTGCGCAAGCTGGATGGTGTCCGAAATACCGCGCGCCGTTAGCGTATCGCTGTTGAATGCAGAAACGGTGACGGGAACTGTCTGGAGATTTTCGGAACGGCGCCGGGCAGTAACGACAATGTCGGACAGTCCGGTCGCGTCGCCGGTTTCCTGAACCTGCGCCGCTGGGGGCGAGCTATCCTGCGCCCATGCGCCACCCCCTGCAAACGCCAGGGCAGTCATGGCGACACCCGAAGCGTAGCGAATCATTCTATTCATGTTTCTCTCCCCTCAACATTCAAATGCTGTTTTGTGCAGCCTGTTGACTTCGGATATCGCAGGGAAGCAATGCGTGCTCGGCCCCAGGCGAACCAAATTAGGACTGAAGCGTTCGGTGAAGCCGCTGCCGGCCGATAAACTTGACAAGGCAAAACAAACTGCGGCCTACTCCGCCGAAAGCAGGGACAACCGTGGGGAGGACGTAATGGCAGGGTTTTCGGCTTTGCGTCTGGATGAGTGCACTAAATCACCCGTTTTGATCGAGCGATTTGCAACGAGCAGCGTCGAGTCTGAGCAACGGCTGACATTTTGGAACGACCTGACCAATCAGACCTTTACCGGGCTGACAATTGATGCCGACCATCCGGATTCCTTCTCGGCCAGCCTGGAGCGTATTCGCATCGGCGACATTGCTATCGCTGAAGCTGCGGCTGCAGCGTCGCATGTCGTCCATACCCGTGATCATGTGAGGAATAACGCAGACGATCCCCATTTCCTGCTGCACTTCCAACTTTCGGGGCGGAGCATCAACAGGCAGGGTGGCAAAGAAGCCGTGCTTCAGGTGGGCGATTTCGCCATGTGCGATACCACCCGGCCATATATGCTGGGCTTTGCCGAACCGGCAACCTTCCTGGTGGTGCGCTTGCCTGCGGCCCAATTGCGCCGGCGGTTTCCAACAATTGACGATGCCGTAGGTTTGAGAATCCCAGGCGTGTCGGGACAAACCGCGCTGTTTCTATCCTTCCTGCGCTCCCTCCAGGCGCAAGCCGGACAAATAGAGTCCCACGAAAACTGGAATGGGATGGCGTCGGTATGCGCGGAATTCGTCGCAATGTGCGCCGGACCCATGCTGGCCCTGGAACCGGCCGCAAAGGAAGGAAGGTTGGAACGGCGGGTTATCCAGTGCGCCGAGATCAATTTTATGTCGCCTGGCTTCGGGGTACAGCAAATTGCTGAGGAAACAGGATTGTCGCTCCGGAATATACAGAAAATATTTGCAATGCGCGGCACCACGCCGTCGGCTTATATCTTGCGCTTGCGCATTAACGAAGCCGCGAGGAAGTTGGAACTGACCGATCGCTCCATTACAGAAGTCGCAATGGATGTAGGATTTAATGACCTGACTTACTTCGCACGCAGTTTTCGCACCATTTTTGGATGCACGCCGCGCGAACATAGAAAACGATCCCCGCACGCTTTTTCAAACAATCTTGCCGGATAGAGCGTTTTCGAAGCAGCCGGTATCACCTGCTGACTCGGAAAACGCGTCAAATCAAAAGACTAGCGCAGCCGATCCGATGCAACCGGATCGGAACCTGCTCTGGTGCAGCGGTCTGCGCCCTTGTTATGCCTGCGGCTTCCGATCTCAGGACGGCCTGAGCTTCAACCGGTATCGAATGCCCGCTGCTTTTTCTGGCCGGCCTTCTCGCTGTTCAGTGCGCTGGCATCCAGAACAATGGCGTCGATCCGCCGAAGCATGGACACGAAGCGAGCAAGTTCGTCCTTGTCGAAACTCTGAAAAATCTGGCGCTCGATCTGGAGCGCCTTCGGCGCGATCGATGCATAGAGTTTACGGCCTTCTTCGCTCAACACCAACAAATGGGATCGCCGGTCATCCGGGTTGGGCGAACTTCGCAACAGGCCGCGTTTGGTAAGGGAAATTGCGGCCCGGCTGACCGTCACCTTGCCCATTCGAGTCAAAGCGCAAATTTCCTGCTGGGTGATGCCATCCTTCTCCGACACCCACGCCAGGATACGCCATTCCGGTATCGTCAGCTGGAACATGCTCTCATAGATGGCCGCGATGGTATCGCTCACAAGACCGGAGGTGAAGGACAGCCGGTAGGGGATGAAGGCGTCGAGCTGAAGCGATGTAGCAACCATGTGCATATAGTAACATTTGACACCAGTGCGGCAATCCCGCATATTAGTCTCATATGTTACCATATCAACGGCCGATCTGTCTGGCGGTTGACGCGTGGGAGGCGGGAAAACTGACATGAATGATCAACGCGACGCGACTGCAGGCACGGCCGCCCCCGGTGCGGGCGGTTCACAGCCTTTCATGGTTGGCTTCGGCAATCATTTCGCGACCGAGGCGGTTCAGGGCGCCTTGCCCAAAGGGCGTAACTCGCCGCAGCAGGTTCCCTATGGACTTTATGCCGAACAGCTCTCGGGCACGGCATTCACCGCGCCGCGTGCTGAAAATCGCCGGAGTTGGCTCTATCGTTTGCGGCCGACTGCAAACCATCCCGCGTTTAAGCCTTATCAACGCGATTCGCTCCTGCGGACCGGCCCATTTTGCGAGTCACTCGCGACGCCGAACCGCTTGCGGTGGGACCCGCTTCCCATCCCGCAAGAGCCAACCGACTTCATCGACGGCCTTGTCACCTATGGCGGCGCTGGCGATCCCGCTGCGGCTACCGGGCTGGGGGTGCATCTCTACGCCGCCAATATGCCGATGGAGCGCCGGGCCTTCGCCAATGCCGACGGTGAACTCCTGATCGTACCGCAGATGGGTTCCCTGCACATCACGACCGAGCTGGGGGTGATGACGGTCAAACCGCAGGAGATCGCCGTCATTCCGCGTGGCCTTCGTTTCCGGGTTACCTTGCCGGACGGGGTCGCCCGTGGTTATGTATGCGAAAATTATGGCCCGCTTTTCCGGCTGCCCGATCTCGGACCGATCGGCTCCAACGGGCTTGCCAACCCTCGGGATTTCGAGACGCCGGTCGCATGGTTTGAGGATGATGACCATCCGTTCGAGATCGTACAGAAATTCAGCGGCAGCCTCTGGACGACGCAACTGCCGCATTCGCCCTTCGACGTTGTCGCATGGCATGGGAATCTGGCCCCCTACCGCTATGACCTGCGCCACTTCAATACCATGAGCACGGTCAGCTTCGATCATCCGGATCCATCGATCTTCACGGTCCTGACCTCCCCTACCGACACGCCGGGAACCGCCAATTGCGACTTTGTCATCTTCCCCCCTCGCTGGATGGTGGCGGAGGCTACCTTCCGTCCGCCCTGGTTCCATCGTAACGTGATGAGCGAGTTCATGGGCCTGGTCCATGGCGAGTATGATGCCAAGGCGGGCGGGTTTGCGGCCGGCGGCGCCTCGCTTCATAACTGCATGTCTGGCCATGGTCCCGATCGGGAGAGTTATGAGCAGGCCGTGCGGGCGGACCTGCATCCGCACAAGATAGAGGAAACCATGGCCTTCATGTTCGAAACGCGGTATATTTTCCGGCCGACACATTTTGCCAGCACCACCCCGCTTGGCCAATCCGACTATGACGATTGCTGGAGCGGATTTCAAAAAGCGCAGATTCCACCTGCGGACAATCTGAGAGGTGGAGTGGCGTGACCTTTCCCTCAATTGACGAAACGCATGACCCGGAGCTCACAAGCTGGGTCGAAGGCGCCGGCGGTCACGATGACTTCCCGATCCAGAACCTTCCGCTCGGCATTTTTTCCGTGGGTGGCGATACCCCCCGTCCGGGTACGGCGATAGGCGAGTTCGTCCTCGATCTGCCGGCAGCTGCCGAGGCGTCGCTCCTGCCCCAAAATCTGGCCGCCCTGCTCATGGCGCCGGATCTCAACGCGCTGCTGGGCCGCGGCCCTCAGGCCCGTCTCGCGCTGCGTAAAGCGTTGAGCGCCCTGTTAAGTGATCCTGCGCATGCTCGCACGGTTAGCCCGTTGCTGCATGCGGCCGCCGACTGCACGCTCCATCTGCCTGCGGCGATTGGCGATTATACGGACTTTTACGTCGGGATTCATCACGCAACCAATGTGGGGAAGCTCTTTCGTCCCGACAATCCGCTGCTTCCCAACTATAAATATGTTCCCATCGGCTATCACGGACGCGCCTCGTCCATCCGGCCGTCTGGCGTGCCCTTGCGGCGTCCCGCCGGTCAGCGCAAACCACCGGACGCCGAAGCACCCGTGTTCGGGCCGAGCGTCCGCCTCGATTACGAACTGGAACTCGGCCTGTGGATCGGCCCAGGTAACGAGCTGGGCACGCCCATCCCGATCGCGCAGGCCGCCGATCATATTGCAGGTTTTTGTCTGCTCAACGACTGGTCGGCACGCGACTTCCAGGCGTGGGAATATGTGCCGCTAGGTCCGTTTCTCGCGAAGAATTTTCATTCGACCATTTCGCCATGGATCGTGACTGCGGAGGCGATGGCGCCCTTCCGCACCGCGCAACCCGCCCGGCCTGCCGGTGATCCATCCCCCCTTCCCTATCTTCTGGATGAAGCCGACCAGAAGACCGGCGCGCTCGCCGTCGATCTGGAAGTCTATCTGGCCAGCGCCAAAATGCGGCAAGCCGGCCTGCCCCCGCAGCGGCTCTCGCACGGCAATGCCTGCAACATGTATTGGACGGCGCAGCAGATCGTCACTCATCATGCGTCCAACGGCTGCAACCTGCGACCGGGGGACCTGCTCGGCACCGGCACCATCTCCGGGGCGTCGCCTGACAGTTATGGCAGCTTGCTGGAACTGACCGGAGGAGGCGCCAAAAGCCTGGCTTTGCCGACCGGAGAAGAGCGCACTTTTCTGGAGGACGGGGACGAACTGCTGCTGAAGGCAATCGCCCGGCGAGATGGATATCGCTCCATCGGATTTGGCGAGTGCCGGGCCATCGTTCTGCCCGCGCCATGACGAACCCCGTCCTTCACGGCTACTGGCGATCCGGCGCGGCCTATCGCGTCCGGATCGCCCTCAACATGAAGCAGATATCCTATGCGCAGGTGTCGCATGACCTGCGCATAGGAGAGCAGCACGACCCTTCCTTTCTCGCAATCGCACCGCAAGGGCTGGTTCCAGCGCTGGAAATCAACGGCGTGATCGTCAGCCAGAGCCCGGCAATATTGGAATGGATCGAGGAGCTTTGGCCGGCGCCGCCGCTGCTGCCGGCCGACGCCGCCGGTCGCGCCATCGTCCGCGCCATGGGATCGCTGATCGGATGCGATATCCACCCTCTCAACAATCTGCGGGTGTTGAAAGCGCTGCGCCACGATCTTGGCGCCGATGCCGCGCAGGTTGATGCATGGATCGCGCGTTGGATGGGCGATGGTTTTACGGCCCTGGAGACCATGGTCGAGCGCCATGGTGGTGGATTTGCCTATGGCAGCCACCCAACATTCGCGGACTGTTACCTCGTGCCCCAACTCTATTCGGCGGAGCGGTTCGGTGTGGATCTATCCGCTTACCCCAAACTCGTGGCGGCGGGGGCCAGGGCATCGGCGCTTCCCGAATTCCAGGCGGCGCATCCCTCGGTTCAGCCGGATGTCGGCCCGGCATGACCAAACGGACCGCTTCTGGCGGCTGATCCAGCGTGCCGGCGGCCGCAGCATCATCTACGCCGGCGTCGCGCCCGGTGGTGCTGCGGCCAGGGCGATCGCCTCCAGCACCAGCGAAGTATCGCCCAACTGGTTGGCAAGAAGCAGGATCAACTTGGCGTTGATCCTGTCGCTCTCCGCCGCGGTCTTTCCCGCATGCAGATCAATCAAGGACTGATATATCCGGTCGTGATCAGATAGATTGGATTCAAGGATCATTGACATTGGGTCAGCCCTATCGCTTTATCCCGCGCTCTTGCGACCAAGCCGGCATCCGGCCGGCGCCAGCGCGCACAAACATATTGATCCGGCCGCACCAGGCATGCATTGCCCGGCTTGATACCCAGCCGCCGCGCCGCGACGCCGGAGCTGTCCACCGCGGCAAGATCGAGTAAATCGACGCCATCGGGCGCCGCCGCGATCGCGCCGCTCGTGATCAGGACGAACCGGCTGCCGAGCCGTTCCAACAGCCAGCCGCAATCGAGCGGAGCATCGAGCATCGGATGGCCGGGCGGCACGCCCTCGCCTTCCCAGTCATCGGCATCGATCGTATTGAGCCGGCTTTCCGGATAGCTGACCGCCGTAGACAGGCGCCCCGAATTAACAAAGGGTCTGGCGAAGGGATAATCGGTTGCCAGTTCCAGCACTGCATCGCGAAAGGCGTGGCTGATCGCGCTCTTGGGAGTGAGAAAATCGGTTGATCGCGTTGAATTGAGGATATTCTCGTCCGCAGTGACGATAACCTCATAGTCATAGCTTTCCAGAAGGCGGACATCCGCCTTGCCCCCAAGCACCAGGTCCATCTTCCACCCCAGATTGTCGATATCGGCGAAGCCGCCATTGCATCCGCGGGCGCCGAAAGGCGAAACGAGATGCGCGCTGTCGCCTGCGAAGATCACCCGCCCGTGAACAAAGCGCGCCATGCGGCGGCACTGAAAGGTGTAGACGCTATACCATTCGGGCTCATATTCGACATCATCGCCCAGCATCGCCCGCACCAGCGGATCGACATTTTCCGGTTTGATGCAGGCTTCCCGGTTGATGTTCCAACCCAGTTGGAAATCGAGACGCCAGACATCGTCGGGCTGCTTGTGCATGAGTACCGATTGACCGGGATTGAAGGGCGGGTCGAACCAGAACCAGCGTTCCGACGGACGTTCCTCCTTCATTCGGATGTCCGCGATCAGGAAATTGTCCTCGAATACCCGTCCCTCAAAGTCCAGCCCGAGCATGGCTCGCACTGGCGACTTGCTGCCATCGCAGGCGATCAGCCATTGAGCCGCTATCGTGTAGGATCCCATTTCCGTGCGGACGCCGACATCCACCCCGTCGGCATGAGGTTCGACCGACACGGCTTCGTGGCCCCAGCGGATGGTGACGGCCGGCAATTCCGCCAGCCGTTCCAGCAGCAGATCCTCCAGATGATATTGCTGGATGTTGATGAAGCCAGGCATCTTCTGCTGCTTCACAGGAAGCATGTCGAACTGATAGATCGGTTCGCGACTGGATTTCCAGAACACCTTGCCGACGTTCCAGACCACGCCTTTGCTGACGGCCTTTTCCCCCACGCCCAGACGGTCGAGGATGTCGAGCGAGCGCTTCGAAAAGCAAATCGCCTTCGATCCTGCCGGCACGAAGTCGAACCGGGCGAGGACGATGACCTCATGCCCCCTTTGGCCAAGGTCAATCGCTTGCGCCAGACCGACCGGGCCAGACCCCACGATCACGACAGGCGCTTTCTCTTTCCCCGCACTCATAGGAAGCGGGGTGGGTTCCATTTCCCGCCACACATGCACGGCCTTACGCATACGCGCGCTCATGACCGGTCAGCCCTGAAGTTCTGCCCAGACCGCCCGGTCCAGATCCATCGTCCAGATTTCGGGCCAGTCCTTACCGTCCATCTCGTCCCACAAGCGCTTGACGTCGAACGGCAGGCAATGTTCGAAGATGGGCCAACGCCCGAACTTCGGTTCCAGTGCAGCGTGGCAGGCGTCGAAGGCTTGTTTGAGCGTTCCGCCCTGGCGGTGGACAAGGCCCGTATTCTCGATCATCGACTTCAGGAAATCGCGCGTCTGCTCGACCGCCCGATCGGTTGCGTCAACGCCGCGCGCCACAGCGCCGCGGCCACCAACCAGATTGGTCGACCGGAACGCCTTGACGGCGTCGAGCGTGTCCGATGACCAGTCGAAATGAAATGCGTCGCCCGTGTACAGCGCCGCTTCCGCCTCAACCAGATCACCGGCGAACAAGGTCCCCGATTTCTCATGCCAGACCACGATATCGCCGGCGGTGTGCCCGCGTCCGCAGAATTTGAGTAGCAAATGACCCCGGTCGCCGCCCAGTTCGATGCGCATCTCATCTTCGAAGGTGATCGTCGGCCGCGTCAGTCCCGGAATTTCGTCCGGCTCCTTGAACAGGCGGGGCATCCGGCCGAACTCGCTGGCCCAATCCTGCAGACCGCGCTCTTCGATCAGCCGCCGGGTCCTTTCGCTGGTGATGATGTTCTCCGCGTCGAACGCGCTCGCGCCCAGCACGCGAACCGCGTGATAATGTGTCAAGACGAGGTGCTTGACCGGCTTTTGCGTATGCTGGCGCAATTGCTTCAGCCAGTCCCTAGCGGCTGCAGGCGTCGCGCGGGCCTCTATGCAGACGATGAAATCCTCGCCCTCCACCGCCCCGACATTGGGATCTCCTTCCGCAGTCAGCGCATAGACGCCGTCGGCCAGAATTTCCAATGTCTCCGTCTTCGGCTGCGTATCCGCGGAGGACGCAAAGGGCTTCGACATCATATTCTCCTGAACATTCGTGAATCTTTCGACGACTGGATAACCGAAACGCTTCCCCCTGTGTGTCCATCGTTCTATGGACAAGATGGACGAACCGGTTGGCCGTCTGGCAAAGCAAGGAGGAGGATGTGCGTGGGTTTGGCATTCGGCCGCTGAGCGCCTTTGCCGGCGGGTCGCTAATCGATCTTGCCGGCTCTCCGGTTTTTGGACCAAAGCTGCTCGAAGCTGCCCGTTCGCTCGTTGATGTCGATGAGATATTCGGATACCGGACGACGCAGGGCGGCAAGCCGGTGCCGCTGGTCAGCGCCAGTTGCTTGGACAAACAAGATATTCGCGTATACGGATACTTGCAGCGTTTTTTCCGGCACGATCCGCTGATGTGTGAAGCCCATGCGCTGCCACAGGAAACCGGCTTTGTGCACCATGTGAATAGCTGCGACATCGTCGCTCCCGACTATCGCAGGATATGCTTCGAACAGCCCAGTTTCTTCGAAAAGTTGAGCTTCGGCTGGCGTGGACGGGCCGAGACGCTTGTTCTAAGTTTTTACGTCAGGTCATGCACCGACGATGCGGCCGCCGCCCGATTGGAGAGCCTCGCGGATTTGGCGCTTGCCGCGCTGAACAGAAGGGTCCGTTGCACGGATCCCGCTGATTTTGTGGAAATGTTGGAAGGCCGCATCGCACTGGAATTCAAGGGGCTCACGCTCAGGGAGCGGCAGGTCCTCGCCAGATCGATCGCGGGATGGACGGCTGAAGCGATAGCCGACTCGCTCGGCATGCGTTCGGGCACGGTGCTGACCTACCGGCAGCGTGCCTACGACAAATACCAATTGCGTTCGGCTGCCGAATTTCTCCCTTCTTTGATGTAGGAGCGTTGTCCAGCAGGCAAGAAGTAACGGTCCGCTTGCCCGTGGGCACCGATGAGACCGGATACGCTAAAGCAGACTGATTGGTTGCCACCTCATTTCCTGCTTGCAGACGAGCCGAATCCCTCTGTTCGATCAGGTCGTGATTTGCGGTGCGAACTCGTGCTTGACTATCAGTGGTACTTGAACGTCGTTCAACCAGTTGGACGCCATGGTAGCGGTGTGAGGGAATGTTTCATCATATCCAGGAAGCAGGCTCGCCGCGTCCGCCCATGTCGTGCGCTCAGCAATGCGACCACATCGGCCTCGGGCGCCCTCCGATCCGGCAGAATTTGTACCAGGCTGGTAGCCGCAATGTCGCTTGCGACATCCCATTCCAACCGGACGATGATGCCAAGGCCGGCGATGGCCCAGAACCGCATGATCGTTCCGTCGTTCGTGGCCAGGAAAGTACTTACGCGAATTGTTCCTACCCATGATCTGGGTGAGAAAAGCGCCGCAGCGTCACATCCTCGTCGTTCTCACTCGTGGCCACGAATGTTCGCCGATTTCGAATGGAGACCGGCCTCAGCCAGCAAGATTTTGCCTATGAAATCTAGATGGGACAGAACCTATTTCGGCGGGATTGAACGCGGCGAGCGCAACGTCTCGATCAATATCGAGAGGATCGCAAAGGGTCTAAAAATTCAGCCGTTCCTCTTATTGGTTGAGGCTGATCCCAAGGACAAATCCAAGGGCGAGCTCCCGACCGGTAGTCAGGATTTTCCCGGCGCCTATGATGCGCGCGTCGTGAGCGAGTTGGTTGGCTGCAAACTGATCCAGCATTAGCAGCCAGTGCTCTTATGGCCGTCAACAATCGCGAGCGAGGTGAACGTCGCAACGTTACGAAGTGGAAACCGAAGTTCTCTAAGTGGAGACATGACTTTCGTCCCAAAGGCTGCTGGATTGATCTCGCTGTAGATGCTGCCGCGATCCTCTGCGATCATGTCACTTGGTTGATTGATACTGTCTAGATTCTGCATTGAACTGAGTGTCACATCAAAAACGCAACATTTACATGTCTACAAATATGTCTAAAAAGGACGTTCTCACTGATTAACGGGTCGATCCTCATGGCAGACGAAAGCAAGTCCGACATTACCGCGCTCACTGTTCAACTTTTGAGCGCATTCGTATCCAAAAACACGGTTTCCAGCGAAAGTCTTGCTGAGCTGGTCAAGGCCACGCGAGCCGCGTTGACAGAAGACCTCTCGCCGGCGGCCAACGAAGCGCCAGCACAGGAATTTGTGCCAGCAGTTTCCGTCCGCAAGAGCTTGTCCTCACCAGATCACGTCATCAGTCTCATTGATGGCAAGCCCTATAAGACGCTGAAGCGGCATCTTGCCACGCATGGGCTGACACCAGAACAATATCGCGAACGCTACAAGCTGCCCAAGTCCTACCCGTTGGTGGCCGCGAGCTATTCAGATGCGCGTCGCGCTGTAGCGGAGAGGCTTGGTCTTGGCAGGAAGCCGGCCGCCGCTTCTGTTCCCACAAATGTCCCGGCTGTTGAGGCACCGGCTGCTGCCGAGAGCAAAAACGCTGCCGGCAAAGCACCTGCCAAGGCCGCAAAGCCGAAGGCGCCCGGTGCATCGGCTGAAAAGGGCGAAGTAAAGGTGCCTGCAGCCGCCAAGGCCGCCCCCCGCAAGCGCCTTTCCATTGCATTCTCCAAGGAAGAAAAATCTCCCACTCCGCCCATTGAGAAAGCGGAGAGCCCGGACACTGTGATGAGCGGGGGTAACAAGACCGCCAAGCCCAAGGCAAGCGCCGCGAAGGCAATGCCTGCGCCCAAGGTCAAGGCCGCCGACAAGCCGAAATCGTCGAAAACCACTACAACGGCCGCTGCTGCAAATGTGAATGCAAAGGTACCCGAGCCAACAACTAACTGATCGAAGGATGTGCAGCCCTGCGATCGAGTGGGGCTGCACATCCTTTTTGGGGACAATTGCCTGACGGCGAATCTGATGGTCGCATCGCCCTCCCAGCCTCTCTGGACACCGCAGCGGCCTTTCCGTTAAGCGGATCCGATGCCGCAAGAACTCAGTCTTGCAGTTGTCGGCGCACTGCACCCCAACCCGGACGGCACGAACCGGCAGTTCGAAATCCGCATGCTCAATCCCGGCGATGCTATTTCGCTGGTGCAGGAGCCCAACAACAAGGCCGACAGCTCCGCCGTTGCGGTGTTCTCATTCCGCGGATTGCAGATCGGTTATCTATCGGCTGAACGGTGCGGCTGGATTGGCTCCAAAATTGGTGAAGGTCAGGATGTCCGCGCCATTTTCCAGGCTGCGACGAAGGACGGTGCAATCATTCGGGTGCATCTCGATGGCGGCACCCCCACCCTACCGCCGCGGCCACCTGAACCAGTCACGACCGAAGACGAATTGCATGAGAGCAAAGCCGACCCGGATTGCGGCTTCTGGCCGGATTATATTCCACCGGATGATTGAAGCGGGCCGATCCGACGGGGCCTCACTCTAGTGCACGCGGCCTAAAGCTCTCCTCGCCTCCGGCGTGATCGTGTAGACCGCCTCCCGCTGCGCGCCGCGGTTCACGTGATCGACACGATACCCCTTATAGTGGCGCCGCAGTAAACCCGCCCGCACCAGGTCCGACGCGGCGCGGCTGATGCTTGTCCGTCCGGACCGCAAGATCCGCGCTTTCACCTCATCAGCGAGCACGATCTCCGCGGCAGCAAGATCCTCCGGCAGTTGACCTTTGGCGACCAGGTCCACGCGCACCGCTTCAATAAGCGTGCGCCGCCGACCGTCACGCTGCGCCAGCGGAATCAACGCCTCGCAGAGCCAATCGCGTACCGGAAGCAGGGCGCCGCCATAGCGGACATAAGGTCCAACGCTGTCACCCTGGCCTACGGCCTTGTAGATGAGGTTCAGCACCATGAAAGCATAACGGGGTCGCTTGGAAACCTGCGAAATACGTTCGATGAGATCAGGCAGCGAACCCAAGGTGGACGCTGCTTCATAGGGTGCGAAAAGATCGGCCTGCTGGAACATATCAGGAATCTAGCACAAGCTGCCCGCATGTGAATCCCCTGCACCAGTGGCAAACGACAAAAAACACACGTGTCACTTTATCGTGAGGCGCAGGGCTCTCTCGCCTGGCAAATCTCGTTGCCCAAAGTGGAAAATCCGATAGATATGGCGCTCCATTTTTTCGGAGATCTTCATGAACAATAGCGCTCTCGCCGAAGCCATCGCGACCGAGCATGGCCTTAGCAAAGCCGACGCCCGCAGCTATGTCGACGCGGTGTTCAATGCCATTGCTACCGCCGCTGCCAGTGGCAATGAGGTGAGCTTGAATGGCTTTGGCAAGTTCAAGGTGAAGGATAGCCCTGCTCGTGAAGGCCGCAATCCTGCCAATGGTCAAACGATCCAGATTGCAGCGTCAAAGAAGCTGACGTTCACGCCTGCCAAGGCTGTCAAGGACCAGCTGAACGGCTGAGAAAGGAGCGCCGCCGGACGCGCCGGCGCTCTATCTTCGATCCTGGTGTCACTTTTTCGAAGCGGGTAAAGTGACACTTCTGGCATTCAGTTGGTCGGTGCCAGTAGCTTGCGCGAGGCCGCTGATTGCACTTTCTGCAATCGCCCTGTCGCCGTTCGCAGTTGTCGAAGGCAAGGTGCGATGCGAAAGGAGGCCTGCCTTTCAGGCATCCTCTCCTAAGACTTAGTGGGCTGGTCGTTCGATCGGCCCTTTTTTTTCGCCTGGCCTGCCCGGATCACATAGGCTCCGTGGCCGATCATTTGCCGCACAGCCGCTTATCGCGATCCTTGGGGAGCATGCCGCGCTGAGGCTTAAAATTTGGCGGGCATAAGCCCCGCCGATGCATCATCGACCAGCACTTCAAATCCGTTCGTTATTGCGGTGACGGCCCTCCGCGGCGAACAAGCGTCCAGTTGACAAGCTCGCTCTCCTGTTCTCGGCTTCTAGCTGAATGCAGGGAGACACATCATGCAACGGATAATGGCGTTGGGCGCGGCGATCGCGGCAATCGCTAGCCCGCCCACGCTCGCGCGAGACAATTCGGCTCGCGCAGTGCAGCTGATTAATCTGACGGGCAGCCCGCCAAACGCCGCTAAGCAGCCAAGCTCGGCTGCACAGGCTGAAAGCCCGCACCGCGCCACCGCCGAGCCCAAAATCGCGTCCAGTGCTTTGGCATTCCGCGTTCATGACCTCAGCCGCCGTTGGGTAGAGTTCCAGATGGCAAGCAGCCTTGCTGAACCTCAAGAGCCACCCGTCCCGGCTAAGCTTGCCGTCTCTATGACGGACGGTCTCGTCATCCCTGCCTGGATGCGCGGTGGTTCTCCGTTCCCCTCGGCCAGTTTGCCAAGCGATATGTCTGGCTGTCACCCGCTGCGGTACCGTCCAACCGGCTTCCTCACTCCCGACGCAGAAAGCAGACGCCAGACCTATTTTGCGCTCATGAGCAGGATCGCCTGCGAACATGGCCTTCCGATCGGCCTCTTCGACGCCATGATCATCCAGGAGAGCCGCTACAATCCGCTCGCGCTTTCCCCCAAGCGCGCGTTCGGCCTCGCGCAACTCATGCCGGGTACCGCCGCAATGCTCGGCGTCAACCGGTTTGACGTGATCGAAAATCTCCGCGGCGGCGCCAGATATTTGCGCAGTCACCTCGCTCAGTTCGGCCGCTATGATCTCGCGCTAGCGGCCTATAATGCAGGTCCAGGAAACGTCCAGAATGGCCGGCTACCTCCATTCCGCGAAACGCGCGGCTATGTCGCCAGCATCCTTGATTTTTGGCAGAGGCTGAGCGGACCAGTCCAGGCGCAGCCGAGATTGTCGCGCACTTCAGGAGCGAGAGTCAGCCGTAGCGCCGCGGTGTCAACCTTCTGAAGCGGGCGTCAGTCTTCCCCGAGCGCAAATTCATCGCGGATGCGGCGGCGCCGGTCTAGCTCGGCGAGCACGCGCTTGATCAGCAGTTCGGCCAAGGGCCGCGACCATTCCCTTCGGAACTCCACGCCTTCCAGCTCGGGCGTATTCAGCATCATCTCCGGGAAGGTCGCATTGAACTCCATCAGAAACGCATAGAAGGCGTCAAAGCTCTTATCGTGCGTCATGTCCGCGGTTTCCCGCTTCTTGGCGCCGGCCCACGCATGGATCATTTCAAAACCCAAGGCGCGCAGGATGCCGATGAATTCCGGTAGCTGCATGATGACGCGCTTCGCCGGCTGCCGATGCAGGATGATGCCGAGACGGCTCTTGGAGATTTGGGAGCGGATCGCAAGATCCCGCAGCGTCATTTTCCGCTCGTCCAGCATGCCGTGAATCACTGGAATGTAGCGGTCCATTTCGGCGAAAACCGCAGAATGTTGGCCCTCATCCCGTACACTAGCGTCCATCACTATGCCCCTGTTGCGAACTGATCGCAACTCGCAAAGCATATCATTGGGCCCGTGGCAAGACCCCATTCCTGCAATAAACTGTTGATTCTAGGTCAATATGAAGTTGATTTGATGTCACTATTTGGTTTCCATCGCGTCAACCAAAGACACCGCGGTGTGCTCAATTACATAGTCGATCAGCATCACTGTGACGGCTTGAGCCTCGCTGATATCCTGGCCCAGATGCTCGGCGATGATTGTCTTGTGCAGCTGGAATGTTTCGTGATCCGCCTCCGGCAGATCGAGCCGCACCGGCAAGGTTGCGTCACCACTGGCGACGACGAGATAATCCCGCAGGTCTGTTGCCGAAGTCTGCGTGATCGCGCGGTCATGATTATGAAGTCGATTGGTGATGATGGAGGTGACTGGATCCTCCTTTTTTGTTTCCGACGAGAAGAGCTTGAAGCTTGCGAGGGCAAGTCCATGAAGGGGAACTGAGATCTCGAACTTCAACGCGACTTTACCCGATGTCATTCTCAGTCCCTACATCCATGAGCGATATTTTAGTCTATCGTTTCAACACCATGCGAGCATGTGTCTCCGGGCCGATTCGGCTCGGCATTACATCGCCCTGCACAACTCTGATATTCGGTCCCGAATGCTCGGACAAGCGGTCCCGGTCGCCGGGACAGCCGTTTTAACCTTCGGGACAAGCTGTCCCGGCTACAAGGACGCATGACGACTTAAGACCGCCTGAACAGAGTTTTTTTCTCGACCCTCCATCTATCGGGTCGGCTTTCCCTTGGCGAATGAAATCCGACCGCCGCAATCTCCTTCTCGGCACGAATGATGTGCCGTCCTTCAATAAGGAAATTGCTTATGCAGTCTCTCAAGAAATTCGCTCGAAAGAGCGAAGTCGCAGCGCTTGGCATGGCCACCTGCGTTATTGGCATTGCGGCCATGGCCTCCCCTGCCTTTGCCGGCGCTGACGCCACTTTTGATACCGCCCTCAATCAGTTCACCGGCTTTCTCGAAGGCTCGGGTGGCAAGATCATCACCGTCCTGTCTCTGGCGGGCGGCATCGTCGGCTTGGCCAGCGGCCGCTTCAGCCTCGGGCAGGTTGCCATCCCCGTGGGCGTTGGCGTGGGGGCCGGAACCGGCATCCCGATCGTCACCTCGACGGTGACCGCGACGATCTGACGCATTTTGGCGGGGCCGGCAGTAGCAGCACCGGCACTGCCATGGGGGTGGTGTTATGGCCCAGGATAAATATGTCATACCTTCTCATCTAGACGATCCTGAACTGATTGGATTGTGGACAGTAGATGAGTTCCTGGCGATGGTGGCTCCCTTCATCTGGGGGATCCTGTCTCAGCACATCATCATTGGCATAGCGTCTGGCGGCGCTGGCTGGTGGGGATTACGAAAGGCTAAGGCAGGCCGCACCGCCTCGTGGCTGTTGCACCTGGCCTATTGGCATCTTCCGTCCGGACTTACCGGGCTGAAGGCCACACCACCTTCCTATCTCCGCCTGATGGCAGGGTGACATGGACCTTTCATTTCAGCATGCCCAAGCGCAGCGCATCCTGCGCCAGCGCAATCTTCTGGCAGCCGTCAGCCTTATTCTTGGAGGTTTTGCGCTTCTGCTCGTCTTCATCAGCCTGTCGCGCGACCGTGAGGTCGTGCTGCAGCCCGTGCTGCGTTCGCCGGTAACGGTGAGCAGCGCCGGCGTCAGCCGCGAGTATCTTGAGATGATTACGCGCGATGTCGTGGTGCTGACGCTGGATCGTAGCCCGCAAAATCTCGACTATTGGATGAATGCGGTGCTCAATATCACAGCCCCGCGCGTCCACGGCAAGATCAAGGCCGATCTCCTCAAGATCGTGGAAGAACAGCGCGGTTCCTCCATCGCTCAATTCTTCACCATTCAGTCAATGAAGCTCGACCCCGCCGGTCTCCACTCGGAAGTTGCAGGTGATCTCACGACCATCGTCGGCAGCAAAGTGGTCTCCAGACAGCCGCGCACCTTCCGCTACGACTGGGAATATTCTGGGCTGAGCTTGAAGCTGATCGGCTTTGGCGTCGTGGAAAAATCAGAAGGCAAGGATTGATGATGGCTTATTATGCCATTGGCAGCGCTGCTACCGGCACTGCATTTCTCTCGCGCCAGTGCATTGGCCACCGGACGCTCGGCGCGTCGCTGCTTTTGCTCGCGGCAGCGCTGGTAACAACGCCCGCATGGGCCGACCAGAATATCATCGCCGCCGACAGCGCGCAGGTGGATTGCCAGGCTTCGGCCAAGGACCTCACTCGCATCAGCCTCGTCGAGGATGAATTTGCGAGCGTCTCCAAAATCTCGACCGGCAACACTTCCGACGATTTTTCTGTGGTCAATGAACCGGTGCGCGGCGACATTTATCTCTCCGTGCCTGACGGGTTCAAGCGACCGATGCTTTCCTTTTTCGGGACCAGCAAGCGCGGCTATGTCTATAAGTTCGCTTGCCGGATCGGCGGCGAGCAAGCCGTGCAGGTCTTTGTCTCCAATCCCGCGATTGCGCGGGAGAAAGCGGCCGAAAGCGCGTCCAGCAACGCCGCGCCCGATCCCCAGGAGGCCGCCGTCCAGCTGATGCAGGCCATGTATGCCGGCGGCGCGACTGCAGGGTACGACATGGTCCAGCGTTCGCTGCGCCCCGTTTATGTCGGTGGCCTCAAGGTGCAGATGATCGCGGAATATCGAGGCGCCGACCTGACCGGCAAGGTGTTGCGCATCGAGAATAAGGGCGCCGCACACATCGAACTTAATGAAGCGACGGTTGCGCCAGCGAGCGCGCTCGCCGTCTCGATCGCTGAGCCCAAGCTTGGCCCGGGCAAGGTCACCACGGCCTATCTCGTATCGCACAATGGGAGGCAATAATGGCCCTGGCCGATCTGTTCTCGCGTAAAGCGAAATCCATCAACATGGCGAGTGATGGTGTTTCGCCCGTCGCCGCGGACCTCAACGGCAATGAGGAAGTACGCCGCAAGCAGATGACCCTGCTCGCCGGCGTGGCCGGCGTCGGCCTTATCGCCTCCTGCTTCTGGATCTTCAACGACGACAAGAAAACCGACGACGTCGAAACCGACAGCGTCACCGATGTGGATGTGTCCACCAAGGATCTCGTGAACCGCAATCTTTCCCAACAGGAGTGGATGGCGATGTCGGAGAACCAGTTCCAGGCCCAGGAAAACCAGCTCAGGGCCGTTGGCGGACAGCAGGAACGGATGGATACGCTGACCGCGCAGGTCGAGGCCCTCAAGGGCCAGAACCAAGCCATGCAGGCAGATGGGCAGCGCGTGCTCTCTGCCTATCAGGCGGAGAATGATCAGCTTAAGCGCCAGCTCTCGCAGGGCCGCCCTGCACCGGCCCCGGTAGCGGGGCCCTCCGCGCTCTATGGTCCGGGCAGCACCCAAGCCTATCAGCGCCCCGATAGTCCTGACGTTAAAGGCGGGGCCTTGGCGCTCACCCGTTCCAATGAAGTCAAGATGGTGAGCTTCGCCGGCGGCGACAGCGGCACTGCCTCCAAGGTCGAGCGGGGCAACACCGTCTATACCGACAGCCCCAATTATCTGCCACCCAACAGCTTTGCCCGTGCGCGCGTGATCGTCGGCGTGGATGCCAGCGCCGGGGTGAACAGCCAGACTGACCCGCTGCCGGTGGTGCTGCGCGTCACCGGCCCTGCCCGCTCGGTCTTCGCCAATGGCAAGCTTCTCACGACCAAGATCGAGGGCTGCCTCGTCAATGGCGCTGCGCGCGGTGATCTCTCCAGCGAGAAGGTCTATGTGAAGCTCCAGAAGATGACCTGCCCGCAGCCCGGCGGGCGCTATGCGGTGTCAGAGGTCAAGGGCTTCATCGCCTTCGCCGGCAAAACCGGCGTGCGCGGCCGCGTGGTGTCGCGCGAAGGCTCGCTCGTCACCCAGGCGTTTCTCGCCGGCTTGATGGGCGGCTTCGGTCGGGGCTTCTCTGCCAACACCAACAGCATCTTTCAGGGCACCAATATCGCCACCGACGGCAAGCGCGCGAAACTTTCGACCGGCGATATCCTCGAGGGCGGCATTGGCGAGGGCGTCGCCCAGACCGGTGACATGGTGTCCAAATATCTGATCGAGCGCGCCGAGCAATATCAGCCGGTGATCGAGATGCCGACCGGCATCGATGTCGAGATCGTCTTCCTGGAGGGTGTCTATGTCCGCAACTAAGCTGGCCCGCCGCATCGGCGGGCTTGTCCGTCCCTCGCGCGTTGTCATCGCTGCCACTGCCTGCGTCGGCCTTGCCAGCCTCGCACTCGCCACTGATGTCAGCAACGACAATAGTGCAGTTGGCGCCCTGCTGAAGGCCCGCCTGCCCAAGACCCAGGTGAGTGACGTCAACTGCGCCAAGGTCAAGGGCCTGTGCGAAATCACCGCCGGTTCCAACCTCTTTTATGTCGACAGGTCGGCGCGCTATCTCATCATCGGCCGGGTCTATGACATGGAAACGCGGCAGGACGTCACGGCAGCGCGCCTGCTGGAGATGAACCCGGACATGCTGGTTGGCGCAGCGGCATCCGCCAATGCAGCGGCAACCAGCGGCGAAGTGCAAAAGGCCGCAGCCGGCGCTGCGCGCAGCGACAATGTCGTGCCGGACACCCCGCGCATCCTGTCGCTTGCCGAACTTCCCAGGGACGGTGCGATTGTCTGGGGTAAAGCGACGGCGCCTGCGGTGACGGTCTTTTCAGATTTCCGGTGCAGCTATTGCCGCGCCCTGTCATCCGTCCTGCGCTCAATGAATGTCCGGGTGATCGAACGACCCATCTCATCGCTCGGCAGCCGTGACCTCTCCGACCGTGTCTATTGCGCACGCAACAGGGAAGAAGCCTTGCACGCCGCCTATGCCGGCGAGCCGATCAAAGCAGGTCCCGGTTGCAATACCAGCGGGCTCGATGCCAATGAAGCCTTTGCCCGCAAACATGGCCTCAATGGCACGCCGGTGATCGTGCGCGGCGATGGCGCTGTGCTGGAAGGCTATCGACCCAAGCAGTTCCTCGAAAACTGGCTGAAGGAAGGCCGGTCATGATGCGGCCCACAACGGCGCGGCCGCTTGGCGGGGCGCAGGCCCTTGCCGGCCTGCTCGCTATCGCCGCGCTGTCCGGCTGCGTGGGCCTGGGCGGAAACATCAAGGGCAGCTTCGCCTGCCAGGCTCCCGATGGCATCTGCGCGCCCAGTGCCGTGATCGACGACCGCGCCCTCGCACTGATCAGCGATGATCCATCGGTCATGCCGGCGCCCGCCGGCCCCTATCGCGACGAGGTCAAGCCACGGTCGCCGCGCGTCGCTGCGGTGCTACCCGTTCGCAGGCCAATCAACCCAACACCGGGCCGGACAAACGAACGCGTGCTGCGGATCGTCTTCCCCGCTCATATCGATGAGCGCGGGCGGCTGCATGAAGCCAGCGCCGTCCATGCCGTCGTCTCGCAGGGCGAGTGGCTGACCTGGACCGATGAGAGCGCGGCGACAGCGCGCAATGCCATGACCGCCGCGCCAGAAATGCCGAGCCTCGCCGAAGCGATGTCCAGCAAGGAGGCTGCGCCTCTCGAAGTTGACCCCAACCTCCCCGATCCCGCCATTGTCGCAGCTGCCAGAGCGCGCAAGGCGGATCCGGTGGCCGCTATCAAGGCGGATGTGTCGCAGCGACTGAAACCAACGCCGCGTGCTGCTGCCGCCACCAACATCGCCGCGCCGGCTGCGAGCAGTCAGGCCCCGTCCACCGACGCTCCCGGGCCTGCAACGCCCGCCGTGGGCCCGACGGTGCGCGCCGCCTCCTTCCCCGCAGCTGTCGCGGAGGATCAGTAATGGCAGGTTTCCTCCAGCGCCTGATGGCCAATGTCCTGGGCGATGCCGACCAACCCGACGCTGATCGGCCCGACATCGGCGTGCCGATGCTCGCCCATTGGCTACCCTATCGCAGCTATGACCCCAAGACGGGCATCTTCTACAACAGCGCCTCGCGCGGCTTCGTGCTGGAGGTCGCGCCGATGGTAGGCGCGGACGAGCGCACCGGCGAAATCCTCGCGCAGTTCATCTCCGAGGGCATTCCAACCCCTGGGTGCCTCCAGTTTCACCAATGGATGAGCCCACGCGTGGGCGAGCATCTCTCGAAATGGAACGTCCCTCGCTATCTTGCCCGCGGCGTCTATGAGCGAATGGCCAAGCATCGGGTCGAGCATCTGACGCAGGGCGTGTGGACCTCGCTTTCGGGCGATGCGCCCTTTTACCTGCGCGATCACCGCGTGGCCATTTCCTATTCGACGCCAGAGTCCTCGACCGTATCGAATGAAGAGATTGTCGGCGTCATGGACGGGATGATCTCCGCCCTCGCCTCGATCAACGTCACCGCCCGCAAGATGGACCCGGTAAAGCTCATCGCCTGGATCGACGACATCACTTCGCCCACCACCGCACCAGGAGACGATGCGGTGAGCTACAGTCCCTATGACAGCATTGCCGACCAGGCCATTCGCCGCGACATCGAAATGCGGATCGAAGCCGACAAGATCTTGCTGCGGACCGAGCGCTTCCGTCCGACCGGCAAAGAAATCGACGGAATGCCCGAAATCGGCGAAATCTATCCCGACACGTTCGACGTGCGCTCCTTCTCGGTCCGCAACCTGCCGCAGCGCTGGGCGCCCTGGGACATGACCCGCCTCATTGGCGACATGTTTACCGACAAGCTGCGCATGCCCTGCCCGGTTGCCACGAACCTGTGCATCGACTTTCCCGACATTGAAGCCGCCTCCAGCAGGGCCGGCATGAAATTTATGCGCACCACTAGCCTTGCTGACAGCAAGTCGGCCCGATTCCTGCCCCAGCTCAAGGAGCAGAGCCAGGAATGGGCTCGCGTGAATGAGGAGCTCAAGCAAGGCAGCAAGCTCGTCAAACTCTTCTATTCGGTCACCGCCTTCTCGCCGCAGGGCAAGGGCGATGCCCATGAGCGGGTATTGAAATCCGTGTACCGCGCTTGCGGCTGGGATCTGCTCGACGACCGCTATCTGCAGATCATGGGGCTGCTTTGCGCCATGCCGATGACCATGGCTAACGGCCTCGCCAAGGATCTCGCCCGCATGAAGCGGATGCGCACCATGCTCACCACCACCGCCGCGACCCTCGCGCCGATCCAGGGCGAATATCTTGGTGGCAGCGTGCCGCACATGCTGCTGATCGGCAGGCGCGGCCAGCCCTTCTTCTGGTCTCCTTTCGAAAATGCCGCCGGCAATCACAATGTCGCGGTGTTCGGCAAATCGGGGTCGGGAAAGTCGGTCGCGCTACAAGAGCTGTGTGCATCGCTCTGCGGCGCGGGCGCGCGCGTGGTTGTGATCGATGACGGACGCTCGTTTGAGCATTCCGCCAAGCTCCAGGGCGGCGCCTTTGTCGAATTCACGATGTCGTCGGGCTTTTGCCTTAACCCCTTCAGCATGATCGACATCGAGCTCGCTGCGCGGGACGAGGATTATCTGCTCGATTGCATGGCGATGCTGAAGGCGATCGTAAACCAGATGGCTCGGCATATCGACACGCTCAACGACACCGAGCGCGGGTTGATCGACGGCGCGGTCAATGAGGTGTGGGAAGCGGAGGGTCGGGACGGCTCGATCGACGCCGTCATTGCGGCGCTGGAGCGAACCGGCATTGAGCTTGCCACCAATCTCGCCATCGCCATGCGGCCCTTCTCTTCGAAAGGGACATACGGCAAATTCTTCGAAGGCGAGGCGTCGTTCGAACTGTCAGCGCAGCTTACCGTGTTCGAACTTTCCGATCTCTCTTCCCGGGAAGAACTGCGCAGCGTGGTGCTGACCGCCATCATGTTCATGGCGCAGCAGATGATGCGCAAGGTCGATCGCGCGACGCCTAAAGCGCTGTTGCTGGACGAAGCCTGGCAGATGTTGCGCGGGGGCGCGATGGCTGACTTCATCGAAACCTATGCGCGCACCTGTCGTAAATATGGAGCCTCGCTGGTGACCGCGACCCAATCGCTCAATGATTATTATAAGTCTGCTGGCTCGATTGCTGCGCTCGAGAATAGTGACTGGTTCATGATCCTCCAGCAGAAGCCGGAAACCATCGCGGACTTCAAAAAGCATGATCGCTTCGAGATGGACGATTATACCGACGCCTTGCTGCGCTCCCTAAAGCGCAACGGCTTTGAATATTCCGACATCATGATCAAAGGGCCGGACACGCTGGCAGTCGGCCGGTTGGTGCTCGACCCCTATTCCGCCACCCTCTTCTCCTCCAGCCCAAAGACCTTCGCGGCGATCGAGACGATGATGCAGCGCGGGCTCGCCATGGAGGAAGCGATCGAGCGCATGGCCTATCCCGACAGTCCTGAAAGATGGACGAGCAGCACCCCAGCGGCATTCGCCCTGGCGGCGGAGTGAAGGCATGGCGATACCCTTCGAACAGCCTCACTCCTTTGATTGGCGGCACGCGGCCTATTGCCTGCTGCATGTCACCGGTATGGTCGCGTCCACGCTGCTCATGAGCTGGGGCCTCCTTGTCCTCTTCTTCCTGATGCTCGGGGATTTCAGCTTCGACGGGCTGATGCACCAGCTTCATAATCTGACCTCACGCTACATCGTTGCCGATCGCGCGCGCGCGGCCGCCTTCTTTGCGCTCTTTGGCCTTGTCCAGCTATTCTTGGTCGTCTGCCTCCTCCTTTTCCGCCGCCATTCGATCATGCCGCGCCGCGCGCCGCGCAGGAGCCATCCCTATGCCTGAGCAAGACCAACTCCACTTGCCCCATATTCCCGTTCCTCAAGCTACGCCCGCGCCAGACGAACAGCCGCGCCCCCAGGCGATCTTTGCCGGTCTCACCCGATCCCAGATCGCCGCTGGCGCCCTCATCGTGGCTGCAGTGGTCTGGGGCATGTGGGTCACCAAGACGCTGCTGACGCCTGCCCAAGACCATATCGTATCCGCGCGCCTGTCCGCGATTGTCGGCGATTACGTTCAGGCGCAGGCCCGCTCCGCCACGACGCCCGATCGGGTCGAAGGCGAGATGCGGCGGTTCATGGCAGCGCTCGACAAGGAGGTTCAGCGCCGCTCCGACAGAGGCGAGATTGTCATGGTCGGAGAAGCGGTGCTGACCAAAAATGTTCCTGACATCACGGACAGCATCAAGAAGGCGGTTTATGCCTCAGGCGTTCCCTATCCGCGCCAGGCCTCCGCGCAGCAGATGCAGGCGATGTCGCGCCAGCCAAGCGCCATCCCCTCCGCCGCGCCTCTCCCGTCCGCGCCGATCGCCATGACGGCGGACGACGCGAGCGCGTCGCCCTTTACCCCTTCCCCCGCGGATGCTCCGCCAGCTCCCGCCTATGGAGGCTTTGATGGCACAAGCGGTCAGTGAAGCGCGGGCCACTCGCTTGCGACCACGCTGGGATTTGTGGGGCGCCATCGGCCTCAGCCTCGTGGCGGTTTGCGGCTACAGGGCGATGAGCCAATGGCGCGATGCCCATGCCTTCCTGATCAACAGGACGGACTCCCTGCCCAATTGGGCGTTCGTCATCCATAAGACCAAGGTCCCGCTGCGAGGCGACCATATCTTCTTCATACCCCCGCAGACCGCGCTGGTGCGGCGGCATTTTGGGGCGAGGCCGCAGCCTTTTGGCAAGATTGTCTATGGCCTCCCCGGTGATGTGGTGAGCCATGACGGCTCCGCCGTCGCCATCAACGGGAAGCCCGTCGCGCGGATGAAGCCGAAGACGCGGCTGGGCGAGCCTTTGATTCCCGGTGCGACCGGGCCGGTTCCGGCCGGCTGCTATTATGTCGGTACGCCGCACAAGGACGGGTTCGACAGTCGCTATGCGCAGATCGGCTTTGTCTGCGCCCGTCAGATTATCGGCACGGGGGTCCCAATCCTATGAGAACAGCGCTGGCGGGAATGACGGGCGCGACCGCCCTGCTGGGCGCGCTGTTGGTGATCGAGCCGATGCGGGGACAGGCGAAGGATTATGGCCTGGCCGGGCAGACCTTCCCTGTGATCGAGCCCGATCTGCTCGCCACCATCGAAGCCCGGTTGAAGCGAGCAGAGGCTTCAGGGGAAATGGCACGGATAAACGCGCAATTTGCCAAGCGCGCGGCGGCCAAGGTTCGACGGCCCGATCCGGTGGCCGGCATCACCACGACAGAGCGGGCTCGGACCTGGGACTATGACCCATCCGTCACGCTGGAGCAGGACATTCGGGATCAGCAGGGCCAGCTGATCGCGGCCGCTGGACAGCGGATCAACCCACTCGATTTCGTGACCATCCGCCAGGACCTCGTGTTCATCGACGGTGACAATATAGCCCAACTGGATTGGGCGACAGCCCGCTACAGCGATAGCCAGGCCAAGATCATCCTCGTTGCCGGATCGCCGATCGAGGAAATGACCCGCCGCCAGCGCCGCTTCTATTTCGACCAGGAAGGCCGCCTCTGCGACAAGTTCGGGATCGAGCATGTCCCGGCGGTGGTGAAGCCAGCGGGCAAGCTTATGCGCGTAAGCGAAATCTTGTTGCCTAAGCGACAGGCGAGCTGATGCCGCTCTGGCTCGACCTGATGCGCACGCCCATGGCGGCGCCCGAGACGCGCCGCCTGCAGCGGATGCGGATCGCCTGGCAACTCCTCTGCCTCTTCACCGCGCTAAGCGTGGAACTTATTGGGCCGCTGCGAGCGGTGCTTGGCCAAGGCGCCCCTGGTCTCGCCGCGGTACTGATCGTGCTTACCCTCATCCAGAGCCTGGTCTATTGGGTGGCGAAGCAGCGCGCGGACAACGCCCTTCTTGATCTGAAGGAGCCGTCGGAATGACCCGGCTGCTGCGGCGCGCCATGCTGGTCCTCTCGGCCGCCCTGCTGGGCTTTGCCCTATCGCCCGAAGCGCAGGCCGCGCCCACATGCAACGGCAAGTTCGTCAATCCCATCACCGACGTGTGCTGGTCCTGCCTCTTTCCGCTGTCGGTCGGGGGGCTGAAGATTTGGCCAGGCAACCGCCCGGATGCGTCCAACCCCTCCTCCCCGATCTGCGCTTGCACTGATCCGATTCCCCGCATTGGCATCTCGGTTGGCTTCTGGGAGCCTGCGCGGCTCGCCGATGTCACGATGAAGCCCTGGTGCTTCCCCAATCTTGGCGGCGTGCGCATTGCCCCGGGGTTCGACATCGGCCAGGGCTATATGGCGGGGCCTTCGGTGGTTGGCGGTCGTTCACAAAGCACCGCCAAATGGCATGTCCACTGGTATGTCTATCCGCTGCTCTACTGGATGGAGCTGCTCACGGATTTCGTCTGTTTCGAGCAGGCGAGCTTCGACATCGCCTATATGACCGAGGTCGATCCGCTCTGGCAGGATGATGCGCTCTCCGGCCTCATCAATCCTGAAGCCATCGTCTTTGCCAATCCCATCGCGCAAGCCGCCTGCGCCGCTGACTGCGTGACCGCGACTGCCGCCATGCCGATTGACACGCTGTTCTGGTGCGCGGGTTGCCAGGGAAGCATGTACCCCATGAACGGCAACATCCCTTCCTCGATCGGCCATGTTCAGTCCTCGCGGCTCGCGCTCTCCCGCTTTGCCTACAAGATGCATCGTCAGGCGCTCGCATGGGGAACGATGGGATCAAAGGGCCTGTGCGAAAAATATGTCATGCCGATCATGCGCAAGCAGCAATATCGCTTTCAGATGGTGAACCCGATCCCGACGGTGTCGGGCCGCTACGCCTGCTCCTCCATCGGTACGTCCACCATGCCCCCTGGTGCCGGGCGCGCCTATCCCGCCGGCGGGGAGGATATGGGCTATCTCGTTTGGAGGAAGAGGAATTGCTGTGTCTTCTAAGCAGCGTTCGCCCGAGCGGCGAGGGAAGCGCACAATGAGCGGAACCTGGGCGCGGATCGGCGTCGGCGCGCTGCTTGGCACAGCCGGGATTTCGGCGCTGCTGGCGCAGACCGTCAACGGCCTCGATGTTCAGGCCATCAAGGCGCGCGCCGCCGAACTCCAAAGCGATGCGGAAGCCTTCGTCAACCACGTCAAGGATCGCGGCGACGCGTTCCGCGATGAGGCTCTGGCTGTTCAGCAGGGCGGCACCGAGAATATGCGCCGGGTCGCTTCCAGCGATCTGCCCAAGGGGCCGGACGGCGCGATCGATTTCGATGCGATCGTTGCCGGCGCTGCGACCAACCTCGAGGGCAAGCCAGGTGAAGCGCCGCAGTTCATTGCCTTTGCCAGCCTCTCCATGCCGCCTGCGTCATTGAAGCAGATGGTCCACGATGTCGCCGAGGCCGGGGGCATCGTCGTGTTCCGGGGCTTCCCCAATAACAGCATGAAGACCTTCTCGACCGCATTGGCCAATGTCGTCGACGCGAGCGACCTCGCCAATATCGGCATCGATCCTCGGCTGTTCCGCGCCTTCGATGTGCAGGCCGTGCCGACCTATGTCGCTGTGTCATCCGATTTTGATCCCTGTTCGGGCTTCCACTGCGTGAGCGCCGTTCCGCCCTATGACCGGATGACCGGCAATGTGACCGCGCAATATGCGCTGGGCAGTTTCGTCGATGGCAATGGCCCTGGCGCGCGTGTCGCCGCGATCGCCCTGGCCAACATGAAGCGTGGCCGGCGATGAAACGGCTCGCCTCCCTACTTGCCTTGGTCCTGTTGGGCGCGGCTGTGCCCACGCCTGCGCAGATGACCGGCAGGCAAGCGCGTGACGAGGGCAAGGCGCTCGGCACCGCGATGCGCAGCGATGAAGCTTGGATTCCCAAGGACGATAGCCAAGCAGCGATCGTGCCCGGCTATCAGGGCACGGACCTGCCGCAGGCGGACTATTTCAGCGATCCCCAAAGGCTAGCCAGTGAGGCAGCCGCACTTAAAGGGTCGAGTGAGGTCTACCAGATCACGACCGACGCCAACAAAAGCCGCCCCAGCTTCTCAGCTGAGGAGATCAAGGCGGTTACGGCCAAAGCGTCAGCCATCGAGAATGATCCCTCCACGCAGCTGGGCGGCGAGAGCATCAGCGGCGGCAGTGGCGAGTGCAAACCCCTGCCCGCCGATGAAAGCCAGATCTTCTATGACGCGACATGCGACACCGGCGCCGTCGTCAATTCGGTGCCGTCGCAGACCGTCTATAGCTGCCCACCTGGTTGGACGCTGGGCGGCACGAACTGCTCGATGGTCGAGACCGTCCCCGCCGGTATCCGCTATAGCTGCGATGCGGACTGGACCTTGACGGGGTCGCAATGCGCGCAGACCCAGCAAGCCAACGTCAGCGCCTATAGCTGCCCCTCCGGTTGGACATTGAATGGCAGCCGGTGCAGCCGGAGCCTCACGCAGAGCGCCGATCAGACTGGCTTCAGCTGCCCAAGCGACTATCACTTGGTCGGCTCGGTCTGCCAGACGACCGTCATCACCGGCGCAACCCCGTTCTATTCCTGCCCTGCCGACTTCTCGCTGTCGGGCACGCTGTGTGTCCGCAACTTCAGCTACGCGGCCACGGCAATCTATAGCTGCGAGGCGGGATGGACTTTGAACGGTACGACCTGCAGCCGCCAAGTGTCGCAGCCGGCTGCTGAAAGCTATTCCTGCCCGCCGGGCTATAGCCTTGAGAATGGGACCTGCTCGCAAAGCGCGAATTATGCGGCGACCGCGACCTATAGCTGCCCCAATGGCGGGACCGTCCAGGGCAGCCAATGTGTGACGACCAACACCACGTCGGCAACGCCCGCTTATGCCTGCCCCTATTATTATTATAATCCATCAGGCTTTGCCGGCGGTCCGCACTGCGTCATGCGCAAGGCCGAGTTTGCAAACAGGAAGTGCGCCCCTACCAGCACCAATCCGGGCAGCATCGAATTTCTGCGCGAAGAGAAGAAATATGGCGACAGCTGGTGCCTCTACAAGCCGCTGACCACCTATACATGTCCGAGTGCATTGTGGAATTTCGATCCCGCCTATAATCAGTGCGTCTCGAACGTCGTTCAAAACGGCGTCGTGACCTACACTTGCCCGCAGGGCGGTGTCTTACAGGGCACGACCTGCTATCGCACCAACGTGACCGGCGCGACCGTCACTCATGTCTGCCCACCCGACTATACGTTATCGGGGCAAACATGCGTGAAATCTGAATTCCGCCAGGCCAACGTCCACTATAGCTGCCCGAGCAGCGACACGCTGTCGGGCACGACCTGCAGTGTGAACGAGCAGATCGCAGCATCGGTCAGCTATTCTTGCCCTGCTGGCTATGACCTCAGCGGCACAGCCTGTTCTCGCACGTACAGCATGCCCGGCACGCCGGTCTATGTATGCCCAACCGGCTATGCACTAAGTGGCACGACCTGCACCCGTGTCGAAGATCAGGCGGCTTCCCCGATTTATTCTTGCCCGACTGGGTTCGTGCTGTCGGGATCGCAATGCACCGCAACCGTCGCCGCGCAGCCCACCTATTATTGCCCGGCCAATTTCACCCTATCCGGCCAGAGCTGCTCCCAGACCCACAGCCAGCCCGCTTCCTCGCACCAGCAATGTCCGGAAGGATCCAACACCAACCCCGGCGGCAGCTGCTATACCGAAGATCCGCAAAGTGACTGCGGCGCGCTCCAGGCCAATCCCCAGTGCAGCTGGAAATATGACAATTGCCTTGACGACAACCCCTCGGCCGACGGCTGCAAGATGATGGAGAAAGTCTATCGCTGCCCGGTGCCGGGCGGGACGGTCCAGCAACCGCCCAAATATGTCTGCGGCGATGATGTCTACTGCATCAATGGCGATTGCGAGGCGATCAACCGGGAGGCATCGAGCGAGTTTAAGGACGCGCTCACCGCGCTGCACGCGATCGATATGGCGGGCAAGGATTTCGATCCTGACGACATGCATGTGTTCCCGGGCACCCGCGATACCTGCCACAAACCCATTTTCGGCGTCGTCAATTGCTGCGCAGGCAAAGTGTCCGGCATGTTGCCCTTGGGGATTGGCGGCGCCGCGCTCGCAGGCGCGATCAGCGGCAATGTCGCCGCACTGGCCGGGGTCGCCACGCAGTTTCTCACCACCTTCCTATGCTCGACCGAAGAAAAGATGCTCGACGTCAAGGATCGCATGGGCTTTTGCACCTTCGTTGGCAGCTATTGCTCCTCCAGCATCCTGGGGGTCTGCGAGACGAAGCGGAAGACCTATTGCTGCTTTGAAAGCAAGCTCTCGCGCATTCTCCAGGAGCAGGGCCGACCGCAGATCAGCAAGCCGTTCGGCAAACCTAAGGCCGAGCAGTGCGAGGGCTTCACCGTCGAGGAGTTCTCGCGACTTGACCTCTCGGTGATGGACTTCACCGATGTCTATTCCGACTTCATGGACGCGGCGCGAATGCCCGACGAAGTCCAGACGATGAACGACATTCAACAGAAGATACAGGACTATTATGAACTGCATAGTCGGTGATCTCCGCTCTCGCGCGCAGCCCTTCGGGCGGAATATGACCGCCTTCGAACTGGCTGTGTTTGTCTGCATCTATCGCAACAACGCGCCGCTCTGGCGCGACAAAAAGCGCAAGGAAGTGAGCCTCTGGTTTGAGCACATGGTGGCTCCAGCTGAACTCAAGGCTTGCCTCGATCATATGCTCGCACGCGGATGGCTGCTCCAGCGCGGCGTTCGGTTGCGCGCGAGCAATGAGGGCCGCGCCATCGCCCGGCCGCTGATGAACGGGCTCATTCGCATGCTGGATCAGGGCACACGCCTGCTCGACGTCTCCCTGATGTTGTCCATCCTGCGGCTGACCCATGACCAGCTAGGCAGCCCGGTTGCGGAGGACCGCTCATGAAAGCGATGGGAATGACGATGCTGCTACTGGCCCTTGCGCCGCTGGCAGCGCCTGCGCGCGCGCAGGAGGCTGGCGGTGTTGATGCCGCCGACAGGCAGGGCCAGGGCGACGACTTCTATTGCGGTGAGCGCCGGCTCGGCCATTGGTTCTATTGCAGCAAGCCCAAGGCCCCACAACGCAAGGCATCCGAGGCGCCGAAGGCAAGCGCTGCCGATCGCATGGCTGCGATCACCAAGGAACTGGATGAGCTCAAGGCCAAGGCGATCCTGGAACCGACAGAGGCCAATGTGATCGCCTATGTCCGGTTCCAACGCGAGCAGCTCGATCGCGCCTCGACCTTCTCCGACACCTGGCAGCGCGCGCTGTGGCAGAATCCCGACCTCGACTATACCCTTCAGCGGCCAGTGAGCACGGTGGGCAAGCGCGCCTGGCTCGACAACCGCAAGGCCGACCGCGATGCGGTGCTCACCAATCTTGGGCAGCGCTATGGCCTCTTCTATTTCTACGCCCAGAGCTGCGGTGCCTGCGACATATTCGCACCGATCCTGCGCTCGGTCGCCGATAGCCACCGCATGGCGGTGATGGCAGTTTCGATGGATGGCGGGCCTAGCCGCGATTTCCCCAACTATGTGGTCGATACCGGGCAGCGCGCGCGCATGGGCGTACCCGGCAGCGAAACGCCGGCGCTGGTGCTGTTCGACACGGCGACCAAGCGGGCCATACCGGTCGGGTTCGGCATCCTTTCGGGCGACGAGATCATGGACCGCATCTTCATGCTGACCAACACCAAGGTGGGGAGCGACTTCTGATGGAGCAGGATTGCAAGCCCGGCCGCGTTCGCCGTTTGCTGACCAGCGCGGGATCGACCGTCGGGATGATGGCCGCCGCGCATTTCGCTGTGACTGGCGTAGCTAACGCCAATGTCGCCTCGGAAATGAACAATTTCTTCAGCGAAGCGGGTGGCGCTGCCAATGTCACTGGCCCCTCTGCCTTCCAGGGCCAGTCAGCCGGCTATTATTCCATGGGCAATGTCTGGACGCGGTTCCCGCAGAAAAGCGTGTCGCCCTTCAACCTCCAGCTTCCCAGTGCGCGGGCAGGCTGCGGCGGCATCGATCTCTTCTCAGGCTCCTTCTCCTTTATAAATGCCTCGGAGATCGTGGCGATGCTGAAGGCGACGGCCAATAATGCGCTGGGGTTCGCGTTCAAGCTCGCGATCGACTCCGTCTCCCCCGAGATCGGCAAGGTGATGGACGAGTTTAGTCAGAAGGCGCAGCTCTTGAATCAGATGAACATCTCCAGCTGCGAAACGGCGCAGGCGCTGGTCGGCGGCATCTGGCCGACCATGGACACCACCCGAGCGACGATCTGCGAGGCCGTGGGTAATTCTCAAGGCGTCTTCTCCGACTGGGCCGCCTCCCGGCAAGGCTGCAACAATGGCGGCAGTCGTGACAGCACGATCGCGGGCAATAGCGACGCCGCCATGAAGGACCAGCTGGTGGGCGAAAACCACAATTACACCTGGGAAGCGCTCAAGAAATCCGCAAAATTTGGCGCCTTCGATCAGGATTTCTCGGAATATATCATGACCCTGGTCGGCACCATCGTCACCCGGCCATCGACCAGCGCCAACGCCGGCGGCAATGTCGTAATGTTCGGCCCGGCCGAAGACGCCGTGGTCACCGCCTTGCTTGACGGGACGCAGAATGCTCCGGCGGTCAAGGTGCTCAAATGCAATGACAGCAATTGCTATGATGTGGGGGAAACCACCCTTTCGGTTCCCGCATCCGCAGCGCTGCGTCCCCGCATCCGGCAGATGATCAGCAATATGAGCATGAAGGCCCGCACCAACGGCACGCTGACGGCTGCCGAGAAGCAGCTGCTCAACATGGCGACGATCCCCCTTTACAAGATCCTGACGGTGCAGGCGTTCGCGCATAACGCGCTGACCGATGGAGAGATTGAAGCCCTCTCCGAAATCGTGGCGGTCGACATATTGAATGCCATGCTCGATAATATGCTCGATCGGGTTGAGCAGTCCAAGGTCCATTATCAGACGGCCGATCAGGCAACGGCCGAGCAGTGGAAGGCGCAGATCGCTGCCACCCGGCAGAAGTTCGCGCAGCGCGAGGTGAAGCTCAATAACAAGCTGCAGCTCACCTATCAGGTCATCAACCGAAGCGTGTTTTTGGAGTCCACACTGCAAAATACGATGTCGCCGGGCATGGCGGCAGCGCTCAACTTCTCGCGCGGCCTGAACGCGCAAGGCATCCGATAAGAGACGAACCGGATGCTGGAGGTCTTCACGGTCGGCGGCGGGGAATATCTCGTCAACACGTTCAACGCGGTTGCGGCCTGGACCGGGGGTGGCGGTTATCGCTCCATGATCCGGGTGGTCATGGTGATGGGCCTCATTTACTCCCTGCTCGTGGTGGCGTTCACGCTCAACTATAAAGCCTGGCTGAACTGGTTCCTTCAGGCCACCGCGATCTACCTGTGCCTGATGGTGCCAACCGTCGACATCAAGGTCACTGATCGGGTCAATCCAAGCCTGGCGCCGGCAACGGTCGCCAACGTGCCGTTAGGCCTTGGGGTGCTCGCAAGCTTCACGACTCAGATTGGCGACTATCTGACCCGCACGGCCGAGACCGTGTTCGTGAGCCCAAGCGAACTTAACTATAGCAGCAATGGCCTCATCTACGGCGCCCGGCTGTTCGACGCGACGCGCAATTTCATCATCCGTGATGCGGAGTTTTCCGCCAATCTCGATCATTATATGAAGCAGTGCGTCTTCGGCGACATCATGCTGTACCAAAAATCGCTGACTGACCTTGCCAACGCTACCAACCTGTGGGGCGCGATCGCGTCGGATGCGGAATCCCGGTCGCAGGAATGGCTGGAGCGCAGCGGCGGCACGGTCACGCCCTATATCGTGACGTGCAAGGACGCTTACTCCATGCTCGATGCCCAATGGGCCTCGATGATCGAGTCCAACTCCAAAATCTGGGGGCTGGAACTCTATCCCAAGCTCTCGGAAGCGATCGCGCAAGCCAAGCTCCGCAGTGACCTGCCGATCGCCAATCAGGCCTTTACCCAATCGACCGCCGGCTTTGTCGAAACGATGCGGCAGAACACGGCAATCAATGCCTTTATGCAGGCCCGCAACAATATGAGCGGGAGCGCGATCGACGCCTTTGCGCAAACCCGCGCCGACATTCAGGCGCGCAACACCTATAACAGCATTGCCCAGCAGGCGATGACCTGGGTGCCGATCCTTAATATCGTGCTGACGGTCGTGTTTTTCGCCATGTTCCCGGTCATCTTTCCACTGTTCCTGATGCCGCAGACCGGGCTGTCGGCGCTGAAGGGATATGCGACGGGGTTTTTCTATCTCGCTGCCTGGGGTCCACTTTATGTAATCTTGCACATGATCTGCATGACGCGGGCGGAGGTTGCCGCCACCGGCGTTGCCAAGGGCGGCGTGACGCTTGGTACCTATGCCGGGATCGGCGCGGTCAACGCGGAAACTGCGACGATCGCGGGGTTCATGCTCATGAGCGTACCTTTCCTTGCCGCGGGTCTGGCGCGCGGGGCCATGTCGATCGCCGGGCAGTCCATGTCGATGCTGGCACCGGCTCAGAACGCGGCGGAGGCGGCGGCGCTGGAGGAGACCACCGGCAATTATGCCTATGGGAATGTGAGCTGGGCGAACCAGACGTCCAATATGCGGCAGAGCGACCAGTGGAATACGGCGGCCTCCTATCAGGCCGGTGGGGCTGCTTATAGCTGGCGTCATGAAAATGGCGGGGTCGTGTCCAGCTTCGGCAATGGGCAGGAGGTGATTGATACTTCTCATGCCATCTCCCGGCTTGCGTTCACGCCGACTGCCAACACCGGGTTCGTGTCCGAAATGCGGGAGCAGGCGCATGAGGCGCATCGGCAGGCGCAGGCCTATCGGGCCGCGGCGAGCGATATCCTCACTGCCACCCATACCGATCGTAGTTCGTCCAGCCTGTCGTCCGAGCGAACAAACGGATGGGACACGAGCGTAGGCCGAAGCTCGGGCACATCGGTCGAGTACAGCGCCCGGCAAACCGGCAGTAGTTCGAGCGGCATTGACCAGCGGTCTTCAACCGGCCTCAACCAGTCGGAAAGCCGTGGTCGCGATTGGTCCACAAATTGGATTGAGCAAATCGGCGGCAATGTTGGAGGTAATCTTGCTGGTCTGGGTCGAGGGGGGCTTGGCGGCAGCTTTGACGTACGCGCGGGAATGACCGCCAATCAGAACGATCAGTTGAGCCAAGGCTTCAAGGAATCTCGGTCCAGCGACGAATCCAATAGTTCCTTCAGCGGCGTTCGTGACGAACATTCGACCGGAAGCAGTGCCTCGGCGTCTGAGGGAACATATGAAAAGGGCGGGTCATTTGACCGGGCATCGACGACCAGTTCCTCGTCGCAAGGACGGGAAGATTCGCTTGCGCGGGCCCGCTCCTACCAGGAATCAGCTGAAAAGCTGGAAGAACTCTCCCAGCAGCTCTCGCGCGACGCCAGCTACGCCGAGACGCACGGGATGCAACTGAGCGAAAATCTAAGCCAGGATCTGACGCAGTGGTATCGCAAGGAGCAGTCAAGCAATCCCGGACTGGACGCGCCGGAGCTATGGGCAACCGAACTGACGGACCATCAACGGATGGTCCGTGACAGCATGATCAATCGTTGGATGGGTGAGAAGAGAGATTCGATCCGTGCTGAGGTGCAAGGCCGACTTCATGAGCCTGACATGGTTGACGTCCCGCATCGGGCGATGGGCGACTTTGATGACGTGCGGAAATCCTATCATCCTGGCGGTGTCGGCAGCTTGCTGAAGGGGCCGGCGTTGGGTGATCCCAGTGTAGCGGTCGAGATCATAGCAGAAGGGCAGAGAAGCTATGCGGCCGGCAAAGCAGCGGCTCAGGTCCGGCGATCGGGAAGCATTGAGGCGGGTGCGGGCGTGCAAAGTGGGGTCAACCGGGAGACAAGTCGGAAATTCTTCGAGACCCGTCCTCCGGACGAGTGAATTACCTTACGAAGTAAAAGTATAAAAGAACGCCGGCAATCAGTAGCAGCGCGAGCGCATGTGCAATAACATCGATGATCGTGAACTCGCGGTTCTTATCGCCGCCCGTACGGTTATCGCACGTGACAGGGCTTTCAATTAGGCGAATGATCGGTGCCGGAGTGTTCTTGGTGGTCAGGTAGGTATCGAGATCAAGCATTGAACAAACCTCCGAACGTTTACCCATACGACATTTGAGGTTTGTTTTCAATGTGGTACGAGGCGATCGGTGTAACCGATGCGCCCGACATCCAGCACCGGAACAGCTTTGGGCATTATCAGGATGCTCACCGTAGCGAGCCTTGAAGCCCGTTGGCCCAAAGTTGTCTGGGTTCGGGGGGCGAGGCAGGGTGCAGCTTCCACGAGCCTCTGCATCGGGCTGTGTTGGGCGACCTCATCCAAAGGGCAGCCGTCCCGCAGGATCATTAACCGGCCTAACGCGTTTGAGCACCGAAACGGAGGACGGCAATGATAGCGGAATTTAGCCTAAGCGAAGGCAACCCCGTTACGGTGCGAATTCCGACGGAAGTGGGCCGCCGTCCCGACGCGAAGTGGGCCACCGTTCCGGTGGCAAGCGGGCCGGGTCGGCGGCGTCAATTAGGAGACCTGCTTGGGTCAGCAACTGCAGCAGAAGCCTTGTCCTGTGAACACGGACGGAGAGGCTGATGCCAGCAAAGAGAGTGATGACCATGAGACATTTACGGCGGGTATTGCGCCTTACATCATGAGGGAACGCCAACACGCGATGTTGTGCGCGTCTCGGGCTGACGCACGCCGCGTGGGACAGGTCAATCGTACCTCCTGACATGCGAAGGTCGTTGGCATTTCAGACAAAATTCTGGCGGATCGTGCCGGTGTAGCCGGGAAAAAGACACCCGGCACGTTTGCGTTTTTGGCCGAACTCACTACCTCAGCGCGTCGGGGGACAATGATGACCAGCTTCCGGTTCTTGCACGCTGCCGATATTCATCTGGATAGCCCTCTCCATGGCCTGTCTCGCTACGAGGGCCTGCCTGACGCCGAGATCCGCGGGGCGACGCGCGCGGCCTTCGACAACCTGGTGCAGCGCGCCATTGAAGAAGCGGTCGAGTTCGTCGTTATCGCCGGCGACCTGTTCGACGGTGAATGGAAGGACATGGGCACGGGCTTGTACTTCGCCAAGGCAATGGGCCGGCTCGACCAAGCCGGCATTCCGGTCTTCCTGCTGGCTGGCAACCATGACGCCGCCTCGGTCCTCACCCGCAGCGTGCCATGGCCGCCAAATGTTCGGCTCTTTGGCACCAGAAAGCCGCAGACCCACTTAGTCCCGGACATCCGCGTTGCCGTCAGCGGCCAGAGCTTCGCGACTTCCGCGGTAACCGACAACCTTGTCCTAGCCTATCCGCACGCGGTCCCCCACCACTTCAACATCGGTGTGCTGCACAGTGCCCTAGCGGGGCGGCAGGGGCACGCCGCATACGCGCCTTGCAGTATCGATGACCTCAAGTCGAAGCATTATGATTACTGGGCGCTGGGCCATGTTCACGAGCATGAGATCGTCAGCGAAAATCCGTATGTCGTCTTTCCCGGAAACACCCAGGGGCGCTCCATCAGGGAAACCGGCGCGAAAGGCGCCGTCATCGTCACGGTGGAGGATCTGCAGGTCGCCTCGGTCGAGCAGATCGAACTCGACGTGCTGCGCTGGGCGAGGGTCGAGGTCGACTGTACCGACAAATCGGCGAACGACGTGTCAAACCTCCTGCGCGCCTCCTTGACGGCAAAGTGGCAGGACAATTCGGCTGGCCTGCCGTTGGTGGCGCGGGTCACTCTGGTTGGACTGACCCAGGATGCAGGGGAGATGCACGACCGCGCAACGACGCTGCGCGACGACGCCCGCGCGATAGCGAGCAGCATCTCGCCAGATCTGTTTATCGAGAAGGTGAGAGTCGAGGTGAGCGCGCCCCGGCAGTCCAGCGGCATCGTGATTGGCGACGACCTTACCACGCTGATCGACCAGGCCGGCAAAGATCCGACGCTGGCGGCCATCGTGGCCGAGGACCTTGCGCCCTTCCTGCTCGCTGCGCAGACGTCTCTCGGCCCTGCCGAGGATAGCGACTTGAGGCGCTCGGCGAGCGAGGGCGACTGGTCCGCGGTGCTCAACACCGCGACCCTCGCGCTTCGATCGCGCCTGACGAGGAATCAGTAAGATGCGCTTCGCCAGCCTCTCGCTCGAGCGCTATGGGCACTTTGAGGACTGCGAACTATCCTTCCGCGCAGGCGCGCCCGACCTGCACATCATCTACGGGGCTAACGAAGCCGGCAAGACGACCTCCATGGCCGCGGTGTCGGACCTGCTCTTCGGCTTCCCCACCCGCTCACCCTACAACTTCATCTATGATTACGCGCTGCTCAGGGTCGGCGCCATCCTCGAGGAGGAGGATAATTCGCTGCTATGCCGGCGCAAGAAGGGGACGGCGTCGACGCTCCTCGATGGCGACGACCGTCCACTTGACGAGGGCACGCTGCTGGCGATGCTGCGCGGCCAGACTCGGGAGACATTCGGCCTTTCCTTCAGCCTGAACCAAGAAGGTCTGCGCGAGGGCGGTCGCGCAATGGTAGAGGCGCGCAACGACCTAGGCCGGGCTCTGTTCGCTGCCGGGTCTGGATTGACCGGTGTGTCCGACGAGCTGTCCAAACTAGAGGCGGAGGCGGACGCAATCTGGGGGCCGCGCGCCTCTGCCCGACGGTTTTTCACCATGGCGCAACGCGACTTCGAGACTCATAGCCGCACAGTCCGGGACCAGTCATTGAAGCCGAAGACGTGGCTCGACGCGAAAAGCGCGGTCGCCGCGAAGCAAGAAGAGCTGACCGTGGCGCAGCGCGCCCGGGACGAGCTGCTCGCCGAGCTCAGCCGCATCGAGCGTATCCGCCGGATCGGACCATCGGTTCGCTTGCGGGCTGACCTCCTCACGGCACTCGAAGGACATTCCACCACCATCGACATCACGCCCCAGCGCGAGGCGGCGGCGGAACTGGCCATGGCCGAAGCCGATGCTGCGCGCAGGGTCAGGATTGCCGCCGAGAAGCTGGTGGCGGAAGCGGGCGACAAGATTGACGCCTTGGATGCCGACCCGTTGGTTATGGCACAGGCCGAGCGGATCGACGGGCTCCTGGCGGCTTCGGGTGCAGCGTCGAAGGCGCGGCAGGACAAGATCCGTCTGGAAACGGAGCTGGCAACTGGAGCGGTCTTGGTAACAAGGCTCCGGGAGGAGACTGGGACTATCGGCAATCCCCCCACCAGGATCGCCAGCTCCAAGCTGCGCGAACTCGCGCTGCAGCACGTGGAGGACGCGTCTGCGCTGCGTCAGATCGAAGTAAGCGAAGAGGAGCTTTCGCACCGCCGCGCATCGGCGGAAGCCAAAGATGAGCCGCAGACCCGCGATCTCTCCGCAATTATCGCGGCGGTCGATGCGGCGAGGGCGCTGGGTGCCGATGCCGACCTGCGATGCACATCGACGCGACGTAAGGCCGAGCTGGCGGCATCCACGCTCGAGCAGGCGCTGGCCCGACTGGCCCCCTGGACGGGCGACACCCAAGCGCTGTTCGCATTGCCTAGCGTGACGCAGGCCGAGATGGAGGACGCACGCCTCACGCTAGCCGACATCGCAACCGAAGTCGGGCGAGAGTCCGCAGAAGCCGCGCGTGCCCGGCAGGAGGCAGCGATCCTTTCGCTCGAAATGGAACAGCTGTCGTCAGGCACAGCCATTTCTGCAGACGAGATCGCAGCATCGCGGGCCGCGCGCAGTGAGCACTGGCAGCCGCTGCGCGACCATGTGCTAGCGCGAGCGTCCCTCCCCTCCCCCGAACAATCCGTCGCGGCCTTCGAGGCGAAGATCGCTGAGGCGGATGAGAGGAGTGACCTGCGGTTCGCGGCGGCGGACGAGTCCAGCCGCCTTACCGACATGGCGCAGCGCCGCGCGCGGCTCCTTCTCGAAGCCGAGCAGGCTGAATCTCGGTCGGCCGCGGCGACCGAGCGTGGAGAAATGGTCCGCACCGCCTGGCAGGAAAGGTTGATCGGTTCCGGCTACCCGGCGATGGAGCCGGCCCGCTTCCTCGGCTGGCTCGCCGAGCGGGATGCGGTCGCAGCGGCTGCGAAGGAGGCCATTTCGACAGCGGACGACGCCAAGGCGACGATCGGGCGACGCGATGCGGCTCGTGCCGAGTTGGTAAGATGCCTGGGTTCGGAGGCCGAGGTAAAGGAGGGTTCCGAACTCACTCCCGTCCTCGTGATCGCCGAGCGGGTCCGCAGCGAGGGTGAGAAGGCAGCGCAGCGCAACGAGCTGGAAAAGGCTGCTGCCTTGCAGATCGAACGCGACGCGGAGATGCTCGGGCGCCGCCGGAAGCGGCTTGCCGACGCAGCTGTGGCGAGAGCGGAGCAGTGGCGCCGGCTCTTGTCCGAAGTCGGGATCGAGCTGGAGATCTCCGGCGCAATTGCCACGCTCGACGCCCTTGACGAACTTCGTGTGGCGATCGCGGCGCAGTCCGAGCTGCAGGGCCGCATTGACGGCATGGCGCGGGACGCCGGCGGTTTCGAAGATGATGTCGCGGCTATCGCTGACGCAATCGGCATCGCCCCAACGAGCGATGTCGCCGATCGCCTCAGCCTCATGCGCACGCGCCTCTCGGCGGCAAGGGCCGCCGCCAATGTGGCCGAAGCGCTCCAGGAGACGATCGCGAGCAGAACGGCCGAAATATCGGCGGAGACGGCGAAAATCGATGCCGCAATGGACGCACTTCTTCCGCTGTTGAGTGAAACCGCCTCAGATGATCCTGGCGAACTCAGCGGCGCTATCGAACGCTCGCGGGCTGCGCGGGCCCTGCGCGCGGCAGTGGCGGAAGCGGAGATGACCATCACGGCGGGAGGAGACGGCAAGACGCTCGAGGAATTACTCGATGTCATGGCTGATATCGACGTCGACGGTCTGGCCGCCCGGACGCAAAGCTTGGCCGCCGAGCTATCGGAGCGCAATGAGGGGGTGGCGGCCGCGGCGGCCGCGCACGGAGACGCAAAGCGGGTGTTCGCCAGCCTGGAGACGGATGCGGATCCGGCAGCTGATGCAGCGTCCGACGCCGAGCAGGCCCGGGCGGAGCTTGGCGTGCTCTCCGAGCAATTCATCCTCAAGAGGGCTCAAGCAGTCACCCTTCGTTGGGCGATCGAGAAGTATCGGGAGCGCCACCAGGATCCGATGCTTCTTCGCGCCGGTCAGATATTTTCCACGCTGACGTCCGGTCGCTACGCAGCGCTGCGGATCGACAACGACAGCGCATCTCCGCGGCTGTTGGGCCTGCGCGACGACGGGCGGACCGTTATCGAAATCGGGGCGATGAGCGAGGGAACCACCGACCAGCTGTTCCTGGCCCTACGGCTCGCAGCTGTGGAGCAGTCGGTCGCCGCCGGCGTCCGGCTGCCATTTCTCGCCGACGATCTGTTCGTCAACTTCGACGACCAGCGTTCGGAGGCGGGCTTCCAGGTGCTAGCCGAGCTGGCACGCTCCACCCAGGTTCTGTTTTTCACCCACCATCCCCACCTCGCCGCTATCGCGCGCAAGGTGGTGGGGACGGAGTTCCATTCGGAATGTTCACTGGCTTAGACCGCCCAGCCGGTCTCATCTTGAGATCCACTGCAAAACTGCGCCGCACCGTTGCGCTGTCACTGCACCGAAAACACCCATCGTCCACAAGGGGCAAGCATTTAGTGAGGTGCATGGCCGTCAAATTGAGCAATGTATGGCGCGAAGCTGGCATGTGACGCGCTCAGGCCGGCCCGATTGATCGCGAACGAAGCTGGCTCTTCTCCCGGTCAGGCTGTAAGCGCCTCCCATGTCCCTGATAGATACCTACCTCGCCAACGCTCAAGCCCAGCGTGACGCTGCCGTCAAGACGACGCTGCCTAACCGCAAGGCAATGCACGAGCGTTCCGCTGAAACTTGGGAAGCCATGGCGCGCGGCGCCAGCGCCACCGCAGCTCGGGCTGCCATCAACTTAGCAGCTAAGGCGGCTGGCGTCAGCTGACATTCCCATCAAATGGAGAGGCTATGCGGCCTCGGCCTGCAATTCCCTCTCGGGATCGCGCAGCATATAGCCGCGACCCCAGACAGTTACGATATAATTGTCGCCGCCGCAGGCCAGCGCCAGTTTCTTGCGCAGCTTGCAAATGAAAACGTCGATAAACTTGAGTTCGGGTTGCCGGCGCCCCTCATGCTCGAGTGAAACGCCAGCGGTCGGCGTCGCTCTCATCGGCATCGAAGCGATATCCGTCACTATCGAAGCCGCGCATCGCGTCCACGTCGATCACATGATGCTCGCACAGCCAGCGCGCCATCATGCCACGAGCGCGCTTTGCATTGAAACTCACAAAGCGCGGTCCGTTGGGCCCAGGCTCGCGAAAGTCGACGTCGATCACCCGCACGCCCGCCAGCTTGCCTTCCACGGCTGCGAAATATTCCTGACTGGCGAGGTTGAGCACCACTCCTGAACCCTCTGCCGCAATCTGCTCGAGCAGCAATTGCGCAATACGATCGCCCCACCAGTCGGTCAGCTTCTTGTGCCGCGGCGCCCAGCGCGTCCCCATTTCCAATCGGTACGGCCGGATAGCGTCTAGCGGGCGGAGCAGTCCATAAAGGCCCGACAATATCCGAACGTGATCTTGAGCGAAGGCGACGCCCGCTTCGTCTAACGTGGACGCTTCGAAGCCCGTATAGACATCGCCGGCGAAGGCAAACAGCGCCTGCCGCTCGGGAAGGTCGGCGAAATCGCGATAGCGCTCCGTATTGAGTTTCGCTAGGCGCGGTGAGATGTGCATCAACTCTGATAGCCGCTTCTGCGAGAGGTTCGCTGCTGATTTGGCCAGGCCGCGCGCTTCCTCGGCGAAATGCGGCGTCGTAACCCCAAGTGGTGGCAGTTGGCGCTCAAAATCAAGCGTTTTAGCGGGGGACAACAGGGTGATCATGGTCGCCTACTAGCTACGACGGTCCGGTGCGTCAAAATGCAGTCGCACGCGCATCATGTCGGTCTGCGATTAATCAATATCGACCCTTCCTCGCCGCTCAACGGGCAAATTTCGCTCCCAAGCAGCGGACGTCTAATTACCGCGCTCCGGCCGGTCAGCATGTCCGCTTTGTTGGACTTGTACGAACCCGCTGACGCGGGATGGGCACCCGGATTTGAAGTCCCGCTGATGATCTGAGAACAGCACTACAGTTGAGCACTGCTCGGGTTGGGCAGAGCATCGCGACTCCTTTCAACCAAGGAGCCGAACGATGAGCAGCTATCTTTCCCAAGTTCCCGCCAACTCGCTACGCCAGCGCATGATCGACGACATGAACATGCGTCGATATTCGCGGGAGACACAGCGCAACTATGTTCGCGATGTCGCGCGGTTCGCAACCTATCTGGGGCGGCCGCCAGACACCGCGACAGCCGAAGACCTGCGGCAGTTCCAGATCGATCAGCGGGCTTCGGGCATGGGCGTGCCGACCATGAACAGCATCGTCGCGGCGCTGCGCTTCTTTTTCACGCATACGCTCGATCGACCTGACCTTTCCCGCAAGCTCTTTACAGTCAAGCACCCACGCGCTTTGCCCGTCGTCCTCAGCCCCGATGAAGTTGCACGTCTGCTCGACGCAACCACCTGCCTCAAGCATCAGGCCGCGCTATCGGTGGCTTACGGCGCAGGCCTGCGCGTCGCCGAGGTGGCGATGCTCAAGGTTCGCGACATCGACAGCGAGCGGATGTTACTCCGGGTAGAACGCGGCAAAGGCGGGCAATATCGCAATGCGATCCTCCCGGCTGACCTGCTCATCCTGTTGCGCGAGTGGTGGAGGGTCGGACGGCAGCAGGGCGTGATGCATGCCGATGGCTGGCTGTTCCCCGGGCAGCATGAGATGAAGCCGATCAGTACGCGCCATCTCCATCGGATCGTCGCCGAAGCCGCGCGCTCGGCCGGCATCACGAAGAAGGTCGGCCCCCACACTTTGCGGCATAGCTTTGCCACGCATTTGCTGGAGGACGGTGTCAACATCCGCGTCATCCAGGCCTTGCTGGGACACGCGAAGCTGGAGACCACGGCATTTTATACCAAGGTCGCGACCCGGACTGCCCGCGCCGTCATCAGTCCGCTCGACAAGCTGGCTTTGCTCCCGGCGCCACAGCCACAGGTGTCGCCGGACGGCTGAGCCGTTGCCCGGTGACCATGAGGTCGCCGACATCTTCCGCGCTGCCGGGCCGGCCTATCGTGCCGCCCATGCCGGACATCTGAGTCTTACCCAGCTCAAGGTGATGACGGCGATCGAGAACTGCCGCACAGCTGCCCTAGGCGGTCATGTCGAAGCCTGCGAGGACTGCGGGCATTGGCGGATCGCCTATAATAGCTGTCGGAACCGGCACTGCCCCAAGTGCCAGGGTGCAGCCGCGCGTACTTGGCTGGCGGAGCGCGAGGCCGATCTGCTGCCCGTCGGCTACTTTCACGTCGTCTTCACGTTGCCAGCCGAGATCGCCGACATCGCCTTCCATAACAAGGCCCTGCTTTACGGCCTGCTGTTCCGTACGGCGTCTGAGACGATGCTGACGATCGCGGCCGATCGGAAGCATCTTGGCGCCCGCATCGGCATCACCGCCGTGCTCCACACATGGGGCTCAGCGATGACCCATCACCCGCATGTGCATATGATCGTGCCGGGTGGTGGCATCGCGCCAGACGGGACAGGGTGGATATCGTCGCGCCCCACGTTCCTGCTGCCCGTGCGAGTTCTGGGTGCGCTGTTCCGCCGGCTGTTCCTCGCTCGGCTGATCCAGTTGCACCAGGCTGGCAGGCTCGCCTTCTTCGGATCACTTGCCCCGCTCGCCGAACGGCGAGCCTTCCTGCGCCATATCGCCCCTATCCGTAAGAAGCGCTGGGTGGTCTATGCCAAGCCGCCCTTCGCCGGACCGGGGGCGGTGCTCGCCTATCTGTCGCGCTACACGCACCGGGTTGCCATATCGAACCGGCGTCTCCTGGCTTTTGACGGCAACAGCGTCACTCTGCGCTACAAGGATTATCGCAAGGATGGCGCCGATCGCCAGTGCGTCATGACGCTCCCAGCCGACGAGTTTATCCGCCGGTTCCTGCTCCACGTCCTGCCACGCGGCTTCCACCGCATTCGGCATTATGGCCTGCTCGCCAGTTCCGCCCGCAAGGCCAACCTCGCTCTCGCCCGCCAGCTGCTCGACGTCGCGGCCGTGCCCGAGGATCCCGGCACCGAAGATCCGGTCGATCCTCGTCCACCATGCCCATGCTGCGGCGGCCACATGGTCATCATCGAGACCTTCGAGCGGTGGCGACAGCCGCGCGCTCCTCCGATGGAGACTCTGCCTGCCCGGGAGCTTGTGTCATGACCCGGCATGACCCGTCCGTCATCTCTCCCGCGAGACCGCCTTCGCGGGACAGGATCGCCCCTGTGCCTATCGCCATCTCCGGCGGGCAAGGACGATTACGACCAGGCAGAAAGCGGCGTCTTGCCATCCCTGACGACCATCGGACTGACCTGACCATGGGCAGATCGCTATGCCCCGTCATCGCCTCAGAGGCATCCAGGCTGTACCGAAAACCGAAATCCCCATAACGTATCGCCTGCAGCACCGCGGGTCGTACATGTCAGGCTTTCGTACGCCTGACGGCGCCCGAAACTCTTCGACAATCCGGAACGGCGCGTTTCAGGATCGCTCACCGGGATAGCGGACGCGCTAGGACGTGAACTGGCTCGTCAGCTTCGCGCCCTTTAGCCGTCGTTGAAGACGCCAAGTGTCGATCCTGAAAGCCGCCACTTCCGCGCGGTGATCGGTAACCCCTTCAGAAAGATGGAGCTGGAGACCATTTTGCGCGGTTTACTTTCAGCAGCTGGCTGCTCCTGAGGTCGCGCCGGAACCCTCACCTGGTCGACATTCACTTCAACCGATCAAATGTCGGCCGAAGCGCGACCAACGCTGCCTTCGGCGGTCGTGGAAGCGAAGATGCTCCTTATCGAAATCCATTGTGTTTGGCCAAAGAGCGCGCCACACTTTCGCGAGCCCGGACCTAACAAAAGGATTATCGATGGGGCACGATATGATAGGCAAGGTTGCGTGGGTTACCGGCGGCGGTTCGGGAGTGGGGCGTGCGGTCGCCCAGGTTCTGGCGCGCGCGGGTGTTCATGTTTACGTCAGCGGCCGCCGCGCTCGGCAGCTCGACGATACTGTCGAAAAGATCCGGAAGGAAGGGGGGCGCTGCAAGGCGATTGGATGCGATATCTCGAACCCGAATGCCGTCGCGCACGTTGTCCAGACCATTTTGATAGAGCAGGACCGTATCGACATCTACATCGGTGCCGCCGGCTACAATATCAACCGGCGCCAATTCTCCAACCTTAAGCCGGAGGAAGCCAGTGACATCATAGCAACCAACTTAACCGGCGCCTTCAACGCCAGTTCAGCCGTACTCGCCGCGATGCGTCCTAGACGCGAAGGTGTTCTGATCCACATTGGGTCCTGGTCGGGCCGCCGCGTGCGTCCCTTTTCTGGCCCAGCCTACACAGCTGCAAAAGCCGGTCTGCTGGCAATGAGCGAAGCGTTGAATCTGGAGGTCGCCCTGGAAGGCATCCGATCGACTGTGATCGTGCCCGGTGGCATCGACACGCCGTTGCTCGACAACCTGCCTGATCCTCCCTCGCCTGATGTCCGTGCTCAACTGCTTCGCCCGGAGGACTGCGCCGAAGCCGCCCTTTGGGTTGCGCGCCAACCTGCCCGTGTCCGCATTGACGAGATCATCATTACTCCTACCGTTCAAAACGTTTGAGAGGCGAGCCACCGTTTCCGACCCGATATCCCAATACGAAAAGCTGATCGTTGAATCTTAACGGGACTTCTCCTCCCGCGAATGGCCACCCCCGGCAATCACGATCAATTAGCTCGATCTGGCTCGGGTTTGACAAGTGTAAGCACGGCGACGTGGGCGCCGTGCTCATCGACAAGGGTTAAACGGAGCGAGAAGCGTCCCGCCTTCAGGCGACCAGATCGCCCGAAATGATTGCTCGCTCCGGCGTCAGGACGGCGACGCCGCGCGTGCGAAGCTCCTCCAGCGGCACAAGGTGGGCTGTCACAATCGGCAGTACTTCGCACTTGATGAAGCGCAGGCTCATCGTGCCATGGACGTGATCGAAGCTGTCGATCCAGTTCCCCCCAATCCCGGGATCGCTCTCGGATATGATCACGCGCGCGGTGCCGTCCGGTTCCAGAACCACACGGTTCATGTTGATGTGGCCGCCCTGATGCTCGTAGGTGTCCAGATTTTCCTGAAAGACGTTGAGAAGCTGGAAGATCCAATGCTCTGCGGGTGGCACGGCGAACTGGAACACCAGTGCCATATCGCGCGGCTTGTCCCACGCGCCAAAGGCGTGGTGCCGGTCGGCGACACCCCCATTGCTAAGGTAAACCGTGCGCGAGAATTGCAGCTGATTGATCCGGGTGCCGAGATTATCGAACCACCAGGATCGCGGCAATTCCGCATAACCGCGCACCATCTGCGCGGCACGGGCGAGGTTGGTGGCAAGCTCGTGGGCCCGGACCGGGCGCTGGGCGGGCCGGTCCAGCCGTTCGATGTGCATGACCGGGTCGACCTCCTTCGATCGATCCTGGTGAACGACACGGATCAGCATGCCGACAGAGTTTTCGTCGATCTTCAGCCAGTCCTTGCCCCCGGGCTTCTCACGCGTGCAATAGACCTCGAAATTGCCGTCAGCGTCGAAGTGGATGGCGTCGCTTTGCAGAAAGTCGGTGGTGTAGAGCATCGCCGGATCGAACTGCTTCAGGCTATCGACGCCAGCCTCGGCCCAATCACGCGATCCGACGTCCCTGTCCTGATCGGCCTTCCACACGGCCATCACGAAATAGGGGACCGTTCCGCGATTGCCCCAAATCCGATATTCATAACCTGGCTCATACCATTCGGACAGAAGATGGTCCTGATCCGGGCTGGTCGCATTCACAGAGCTCCTGAACGGTATGTCGCGAAGGCGGGGGTGGTCGGGTTCGCTATTCTCCACGAAACGTTCTAGGCCGTTGCGCACTTGGCGCGAGAGGTAGCGAAACCATTCGGTACGATCAAGATCATCGACTGCATCGCCCCAGCGAGCGATCTCATGCCCTGTCAGGCGGATGGTCTCGCAGAAGTCGTCCCATGCGCAGCCTTCAAGTAGGCGGCGGGCTGCGGTTTCGTCAGGCATGCATCGTCTCCTGTGCTATTGCTTTCGTCATCAATGAACTGGGGCGGCGGTCGCCAGCGTAAATGGGCGCCGGATGAAAACGGCGGCGAGCGCAAGCGTCAGCGTGACCGCCAGTGCCGCAAAGCCGCCATGCACGCCAAAGCTGGCGCGCAGTGGCAGGACGATGAGCGGACTTAAAAATTCGCTCAGGAATATCGCGCCGAACATCAGCCCGATAGCACGCCCGCGCAATGCGGGTTCGGCGCGCGAGATAAGCAGGCTGGCGAAGAACGGCGAGAAGAGGCCGGTGCCGATCCCCATCAGGAAGCAGCCAAGTGCGGCCATCTCAACTGTCCAAGCCGCGGACAGGGCTGCCGTGCCCATGAGGTAGGCGGCCAGGATGAGCCGGAATGTTCCTGCCTCCCCGAGGCGGCGGTGGACCAGCGGAAAGGATGCGGCGCTCAGGATTGAGGCGAGCGCGCTGCATGCGATGACACGCGACCGGATTACCGGATCGGTCACCCCGTCAGCTTGAAGCAGGAATGGAACCTGGGTTGCCGGCATCATCATCAGCCCGGCCATTGCTACGATCGTCAGATAGATGGGCCATAGCGAAGCAAGCGCGGAAAGTGGCGGTGCGGTCTCACCCGGACTGCTGGGTCCCGGTGACCGGATGTGCGGGACGGCAAGCAAGGCTGCCGCAAAGAGCGGCACCGCGATAAGGTAGATGGCGAAGGGGGCACGCCATCCCCCCGTTTGCGCGATCAGCCCCGAAATCAGCACTGCGCTCATTGCCGCGATGCCAGCCAGAGCATCTTGCGCCGCGATCAGGCGACGGCGCCCGCTGCCGTCAAACCGCGCCCCGATCAACCATGTTGCAGCCGTAGCAATGCTCGCGCCTGAGAAGCCCATCACAAACCGGGAGGCGAGCAGCACAAGCTGATCATCCACCCACAGTCCCGCCGATCCGCCCAACCCAAAGCCGGCGAAGGCGGTGATCGTCATGGCACGCGGGCCTACCCGGTCGATCAGCCAGCCCCCGATGGGTGCGCCCAGCATCAGTCCGATTGCTGGCGTGGTCATGATCCATTGCGCCAGCATCGTCCCACCGGCCCTGCCGCTGAAATGCTCGGCGATCATGGGCAGCACGGGTGCAATGGTGCTAAAGGTGAGCGCCATCAGCGGCGGGCCGGAAAGCATGACCGCGATCATCAGCCATGCTCGCCAACCCTCCACCCTGCGTAGCGCGCTTTGCGCAGTATCCTCGCCCATTGATTAGTATCGCGCCCGTAATGTTACGCCGATAATCCGCGGTTCGCCAAGGAAACCATTCACCTGCCCAGCGTTGAATCCCGCCACCGTCAGGCTGGTAAAATAATTCTTGTTGAAGAGGTTGCGGCCCCAAACCGACAAGTCGATCCTGCCGTCCAGAAAGCGCATTCCCGCACGTGCGTTTACGAGTGAATAGCCATCGACCACCGTATAGGATGACAAGTTCGAGCTGCTGTTGAAGCTGGATTTGTAGCTGTAATCTGCCCCGATATAGCCATCCACGGCATCACTGAACGGCACGGTCAAATCACCGCCCGCCGAAAACGACCAGCGGGGTGCCCCCGGAATTTGCCGCCCGCTGAGATCGCAGACCGTCTGCAAGCCGAAATATTCCGGCGGGCATGGGGCGTTCCGAAAAGACAGGAACTTGGCATCGACATATGTGCCTGCCGCGTAGAGACTGAAGGCGCGGCTAGGCGTGTAGCGGAGCTCCAATTCGGCGCCGCGCGAGCGAACCTTGCCGCCATTGGTGAGATAGCTGATTGATCTCGATGGTTCGAGGATCGTTGTTTGATAGTCCCTGATGGTCGTGTGGAAGGCCGCAGCATTCAGGATCAGCCGCCTGTTGATCAGGCTGGATTTCAGGCCGATTTCGAAATGATCCACCGTTTCGGGTCCAACGGTGGGCGAGATGCCGGCAGGCACGTTCGTCAGGTTGATACCGCCCGATTTGCTGCCGCGCGCATAGGTAGCATAAGCCAAGATGTCGGGCGTGAAATTATACGCCAAGTTGATCTGGCCTGTTACGTTTCTCTCATGCGTCCGCGCCGTGTAAGTTGTTGGCGCACCGAAGCTATCGCGGATTGCCTGTGCCGGAACACGGATTGCGTCGGACAGCCCGGAGATATCTGGGCTCAGCCCAGTGCTCTGGTCGAAGACGCCGCGTTTCTTCTCGTCGTTGTATCGCAGGCCGGCTGTGATCGCGAACGCCGAGGTCACGTGCCACGTCAGCTGCCCGAAGGCGGCGTAGCTGCGACCGCGAAGAGTGGAGATGCTGCGTACGGTGAAGCCGTTCAGGGCCGCGTTTGTCACAGCGTTCGACGCTCCCAGTGCGAAGGCGGGTGCATCTGGCCCGTAACGGGTCAGCTGGTCGACATCGACGTCATGATCATAGAAGTAGAGCCCGGCGACATAGTCGATCATCCGTTCACCGGTCGAAGCAATGCGCAACTCCTGCGAGATTTGATGATCATCGATCAGCTGCTGAGCGCCGGAGAAGATATCTAGGGCAATATTGTCAGCATCGACGCGCGGATCGAACTGCCAGCGCCGCCATGAGGTGAGCGAGGTGATCGACGCGCCATCCAGATCGAAAACTGCCTCACCCGTGAAGCCATATTGCTTCATGTGGATGCGTTGCATGCGGTTGGCGTCGTTCAACCGAGCAAATGGATCAACGGCCAAGGGGGCGTATCCAAGCTGCGCGGCTCGTGTCAGGAATGGGCGGGGCAACGGAGTCCCGTCCACTCGCTTGTCTATAAGGTCGGCGACCACCGCATAACAGCAACTGTCTTCCAACCTGGAATAGTCGGCGATCAGCCGAACCTTGAACCGGTCGCTTGGACGAAACAACAGCTGCGCACGCGCGGCATCATTTGCGCTCTCGTTCACTCCGCGTCCGCTGACGGTGTTGCGGATAAATGCGCCGTGCTCGCCATGTGATAGCGTGAACCGCGCCGCGAGAGTATCGGTGAGCGGCACGGATGCGCTCATCCGGCCTCGATAGGTGGCGCGGCTGCCGATCGTCCCTTCCGCCATAGCCTCGGGCTCGAAGCTCGGAGCGCGCGTGATGATATTGATCGCGCCAGCGGTGGTGTTCTTACCAAACAGAGTTCCCTGCGGGCCGCGCAGCACCTCAATCCGGTCGACATCGACCAGCTCGAACGTCGATTGCCCTGGTCGAGCGAGGTACACGCCATCGACGTGGACACCGACGCCATTCTCTAGCCCGACGTTGCTGAACAGCGCGTTCGCGCCGAGGCCGCGGATGTTGACGTTTGTGTTGTTGGGATTCACCACGGAGATGAGCACGCTCGGCAGCTGCTGCTGGATCTGCTGTAAACCAAAGCTGTTACGCGCTTCCAGCTGTGCGCCGCCGATCGCTGTCAACGCGATGGGCACGCTTTGTGCAGTTTCCTCGCGGCGGCGAGCGGTCACCACAATGTCGCCAAACGCTGCCTCGGGCTCTGCTGCCACAGCTGCATCAGAGCGCGTCTGAGCAAGAGCAGAAGATCCAAAGGAGACCCAAGCCACCGATGTCGTTGCAAGCCATTTCAAACGTGCGTTCATAGCAATCCCCTCTCTCAGCGCGGTGCCCCCATATTTCGAGGTGCAGCTTTTCGCACGACTGGGGCATAACACGCGGCAGAAGCAGACAAAGCAATGGAAATGACTTCCGCAGACCGGCCAGTTTTACTAGGATGCGGACATGAGCTGGAGCATCGAACATGCGCACCCGATCGGAGAGGCTCTGGTTGCACCTGGCTTACGTTTTACCCTTTGGGACTATAGCTGCGACGAAGGTGAGGACAGGTTGGCGACGAACGACGCCCATGTCGTCAGCCTGATGCTCACCGGTGATTGCGACGCCTTGGTGCGCCACGACCTGGGCAAGAGGTATTCTCAATTCCGTCGGCTTGGCTCTCTCTTGATGACTCCGGCGCATGTTCCGATCCACACTATTGGCATGCCGTTCCGCACCCGCGTGGCACGACTGGAGGTCCTACCGGGGCGGTTTGCCGCGCTCGAGCGCTTGTCCGGCGAGCGGATCGCCGATCAGCTGATGCGGTGCACCGACATTCCAACTGAGACAATCCGAACTGCTATGCGTCGGCTGGCCAGCGAAGTCATCAATCCGGGGCTTTCGTCCGATCTGCTGCTGGAGGGCCTTGGCACGACAGTTGTGGTCGATCTCCTGCGCTATATGGAGGATGAATCGGCGCAGGTGTCCTACGCTACCCTTGGCCATACCGCGGGAAGCAGCTTCACCGTCGCGCAGATTCGATCAGTTGCCGATTTTGTCGAGGCGAACCTCGAAAGGCGGATCAGCGTCAGCAGCATCGCTGGTCATTTCAATCTGAGCGCCCGACATTTCGCTCGCCGCTTTCGCGCCACGACGGGCCAAAGTGTCAGCAGGTTCGTTGAGCAAGTACGATTGCAGCATGCACGTAAGCTGCTCTCTGACCGGCGCCTTTCTATCAAGGAGATCTCGTACCGGATGGGTTTTGCCAGTCCGGCGAACTTTTCCGATGCCTTTCTGCGACAGTGTGGCGAGCGGCCGAGAACGTATCGACAGCGCCAGGCCGAAGCGATGGATTGAGTAGGTCACGCGTTCTTCCCCACCGCCACCGTACAGCTGGACCCGATTGATCGCAGCAAGGTACTTTCTGAAGCGCCCAAAGAAGGTGCCAGCCTACACCTGAGAACTGGAAAAAGGAAGATAATCAGAAATTAGCGGGTCAAACTATACAGTTCGAATGAGTCCGCGGAAGGGCAGCTTTCCCAAGTCTGGTGTCCAATACCCGTCATTCTGGATGCGGCCAGGACGCGTCATAATCCGCCGTGTGAACCAACGTCCGGTTTCGGCGGCCGGGTTGGAACCCGTGAACGTCGCCTATGTCGGCGTTTTAGGACCTACGGCGTTCTGGAAGGCCTCTTACCCCCTTCAAATCGCCATCGTCATATGCGGTATTGTCCTTAACCGTCCCATGTCTCGGATGGGCGGGGCGCCGAAGAGACGACGATATTCGCGGCTGAACTGGGAGGGGCTGTCATAACCGACGCGGAAGCCCGCCTCTGCCGCATCGAGCCGATCGGCCAGCATCAGCGCCCGCGCTTCCTGCAGCCGCAGCTGCTTTTGGTATTGCAGCGGGGTCATGGCGGTGACGCGGCGGAAATGGTCATGGAAGCTCGACAGGCTCATGCCGGCAAGGGCGGCAAGCTGCGGCCCGCTGAACGGTTCGCGGAAATGGGCTTTCAGCCAAGCGATCGCGCGGGCGATCTGGCCAGTGCGGCTTTCGCCGCTGGCGATAGCGCGCAGCACGCCTCCGCCAGGCCCGGTCATCAGCCGTACCAGCAGCTCCCGCTCAATCAGCGGCGCGAGCAGCGGCGCACTCTCCGGATCGCCGAGCAGCGCCGTCAGCCGCGTCGCCGCGTCGATCAGTTCGGGCGTCATCGGGTGCAGCGTCATGCCTCCGCCATCCTCCGCGCCCGGCGATTGGGGCGGCAGGGTTAGCGCGATCTCCGATAACAGTGTCGGATCGAGATAGAGGCAAAAGCAGAGATAGGGCGCGTCTACGCTCGCCTGTGTGACGGCGCCGGTAATCGGCAGGTCGAGCGAGGCGACCAGATAGCTGGCCGGGCCATAGTCGATCACCGCTTCGCCCAGCAGCACACGCTTGCCCCCCTGCGCGATGATGCACAGCGCCGGGCGCTGCACCATATGCACCGGCTCGCCGGTTTGGCCCGAACGAACCAGCGCGAGGCGCTCGATGGGTGTGTCGATGATGCCGTCCCGATCGGCATATCGGGCAATTTGCTGGGCCAGGCCTTCATGCCTCACCGGCGTGTCCCCTTCATTTCTGCTGCGATTAGCTAGTAGCTTGCTAACGAGCTGTCTTCCACCCTCCCGTTCCAAATCTGGAATATCGTGCAATCATTCCGCACGACCATTCTACCGCTCTGGGGTGCAGCAGCGCCATTCAGATCGCATCGGATCGACGGTCGGTCCGCGTGAATAGGAGTGACTATCATGGCTATCGAGGACAAGGTCATCGCGATCACTGGCGCCAGCAGCGGCATCGGCGAAGGAACAGCGCGGCTGCTGGCGGCGCGCGGCGCGAAGTTGATGCTGGGCGCACGCCGCACCGACCGGCTCGCCGCGCTGGCCGAGGAACTGAACGCGGCGGGAGGCACGGTCGCCTTCCGGTCGCTCGACGTCACCGACCGCGCCGACTTCGAGGCGTTCATCGCCGCAACGGAAGCTGACTATGGCCGGGTCGACGTGCTGGTCAACAATGCGGGCCTGATGCCGCTGTCGCGCTTCGATAGCCTCAAAGTCGACGAGTGGGATCGGATGATCGACGTCAACATCCGCGGCGTTCTCCACGGCATCGCCGCGGCGCTCCCTCGCTTCAAAAGCCAGGGCAGCGGCCAGTTCGTCAACATTTCCTCGATCGGCGGCTATGCCGTTTGGCCGACCTGCGGCGTCTACAGTGCGACCAAATATGCGGTGCGCGCGATCTCCGAGGCGCTGCGTATGGAACATGACGACATCCGCGTCACCATCATCGCTCCGGGCGTGGTGGAATCGGAACTTGCCCACACTATCACCGATCCGGTTGCGGCGCAGGCGATGGTCGATTTCCGGGCCATCGCGCTCACTCCGGATGCGATCGCGCGGGCCATCGCTTATGCAGTGGAGCAGCCGGCCGATGTGGACGTGAACACGCTGATCGTTCGTCCGGTTCGTTCAACGATCTGACCAGCATGGGGGGCAGTCGCATATTGCCCCCCTCGAATGGTTACAGCGAAGTCCTACGCATTGCCTGATTTTCCGGAGGCCTGGTCAGCGCAGCTCAAAGGCTCAGTCTTCCGAATACGTGATAATCTCCATGGCAGAACCCTTTAAGCCAAGTCGAAGCTATGCGAGATGGCAAGGTCACACCGTACAATGCGCCTGCTTCAAATGGGCAGGATACCGCCGCAAAATAGATAAACGAAGGGCAGGTTTTAGCGAACGATAACGAGCCGTCGAATGTCTGCTAAGTTGGCGTTTGTTGCCTGACCGCCCCGACCTTTCGGCGAGCTAAGCGAATAATAATCGATCCGCGTATTGGCGGTAACACCATGGTAGGCAAACCTTTGGGGTTACGATCGCGCCTCCGCTACAACCTCATTCATCAGCCAGTGCCGAAACGAGCGCATAGCATCGCTGTTCTTTCGCGATATAAGCCTGGTCAGCCAGTAGCGCCCAGCATCGACCGAAATGTCGAATGGCTGGACTAGGCGCTCGGCGATCAGTTCGTGCGTGAACATCGCCGCGGGTGCCAGCGCTACTCCCAGGCCATTTGCAGCCGCCGCGACCATCAGTGCGGAGCTGTCGAATACCGGGCCGCGCAGCACGGGTTGGGAGGCACCTGCCGCTTCAAACCAGCGGCGCCATTCGTCGGGCCGATAGGAACGCAATAATAATTCCTGGGTCAGGTCGCGGGGGCTGCTCAGCCGGTGGGCGATTGACGGCGTGCAGAGCGGGGTCAACCGAGCCTCAAGCAGCGGCTCTGCAATGGTGCCATGCCACGCGCCGTCCCCGAAGCGGATCGCGAAGTCGAGCGCTTCACCCGCGATGTCGACGCGATTGTTGTTGGTTGAAACGCGCAGGTCGATGTGAGGACAGGCGCGCTCGAACCCGCCAAGCCGATGAAGCAGCCAGCCGGTTGCGAACGTACCGACGACGCCGATGTGCAACACTTCGCGAAATCGACCGTCCATATATTGGTCGAGCAAAGCGCCTACCCGATCGAACATGTCGGCCAGCACTGGCACCAGAGCCTGCCCATCGTCGGTTAGTGCCAAGCCCCGCGGGAGCCGATGGAACAGGCGGGTACCGAGCCGCCGTTCGAGCTGCGCAACCTGATGGCTCACGGCCCCTTGGCTGACGCACAGTTCGATCGCGGCACGCGTGAAGTTGAGATGGCGCGCGGCCGCCTCGAAAGCCCGTAGGGCATTGAGAGGGAGCTGGGCTCGATCCATCGCCTAGTTATGAATTCGACTCATGGCTCTGTCGAGAAATGATGCTTTGTTTCTGCGTCATCCATGCCGCAATCCCGGCCGCGAAGGAGATTTGTGAATGTCGACATTGCGACTTCTAACGGCAGGCGCGTTGGCAGCGCTGACGAGCTCGATTAATCTATTGGCGCAAACCCAGGAGGATGCCCTGATCAAGCCCATTATCGGCTCCCGCACCGCAGAATGGCTTTCTCCCCTGCCGCCACAGAAAATCTTCGGCAATAGCTATCTTGTCGGCTTCGGCGGTCTGAGTGTCGCCTTGATCGATACTGGTGCGGGGCTGATTCTGATTGATGGCGCCTTACCGCAAGCTGCACCCGCCATCCTCGACAATGTCAGGCGGCTGGGCTTTCATCCGCGCGACATCAAATATATTCTCAGCACCGAACCCCATTTCGACCATGCCGGGGGCATCGCGGCGCTGGCGCGTGACACGGGCGCTACCGTCGTCGCCAGTCCACGGGGTGCGGAAGGGCTGCTGGCCGGTCGCCTTGCCGCCGACGATCCGCAGCATGGTTATGGCGGCTCCTGGCCGGCGGTGGCCAAGGTGCAAACCATCCGCGACAACCAAACCCTGCGGCTGGGCAATATTACGGTCACCGCGCTGGCAACGCCGGGTCATACGATGGGCAGCATGAGCTGGCGCTGGAAGTCGTGCGAACAGCGGATATGCCGGACTATCATATTTGCCGCGAGCCTGAACCCGGTATCGACCGACGATTACCGTTACACAGCGCCGACCGCGCGCCCGATCACCACCGGTTTCAGCAAAAGCTATGAAGCGATGAACAAGACCCCGTGCGATATCCTGATCTCGGGCCACCCGGACAATGCCGGCGAAGGCCGGTACAACGACCACCCGGGAGCCTGCCGCGCTTATGCCGAACGCTCGCGCAAAGCGCTGGACCAGCGCATGAAATCAGAGCGGCACTGAATGTCATGGTTGGCGCCTAACGCTGAGCGAAGCGTAGGTTGACGTAAATGACTGCTTTCGCGAAGCGATCTCTGGGCTTGAACGACAGCTATGTTGGCGTGAACGGACGTCGGCCCGCACCAGCCCTACGGCCGGATTCGACGCTGTGGCGCTCCGGACCCGACAGTCGCGAATGTCCCAGGGCCGGTCAGATATAAATGGCACGGCTACCAGCGTTGCCGCGCTAAAACGCGGAGAAGTTGCACTGGCACGAGGGAAATTGACGCTCGTGTGCCGGTCAGGAACCCGCAACCACAGGTGACACAGCAATGCGCTGATTTCGACTGGCCGCGTCATTCTCCCTGCTCGGTTACGGCCTCGCTGACCGGCATCGCTCGGCGCATGAACGCGCCAAACATCGGCACGGTAAAGGCCGTTTCACCATAGCCTGGTGTGTAGATCATGCCCTTTGCGATCAACGATGCGCGGACTGGCCCGAAGCTGGAAGACTTACGCCCAATATGATCGGCGATGGCGGTCGAGACGAACGGCCCCTCCCCCAGATCCGCCATAGCGCGCAGATAACGCTTTTCCGAGGGGGTTAGCCGGTCAAAGCGAACGCGAAAGAAGCTGTCATCGAGCGCGGCAATCGCGGTGGGGTGGGCGAGATCGACATCGGCAGCGGTGATCGGGCAAGCGGCGGCCGCATCCCAGCATTGCTTGCCCCATTCCTGCAGGAAGTAAGGATAGCCTTGGGTCACGGCGATGATCTGTGCGACCGCCTCGGGCTCGATGGTGCATTCCTCGGCCTCGATCGGGTGGACGATGGCGGCGGTGGCCGCTTCGGTCCCAAGCGGACCAATGCTGGTGAAAAGGAACAACCGTTCGGCATAGGATTTGGCTTTGCCCATTTGTCCGGCCAGCTGCGGTAAGCCTGCGGCCACCAGCGTTATCGGTCGGTCATTCTGGCGAGCGCGATGAAGCGCGGTGATCAGCGCCGCCAACTCGCGCTCCGGTACATATTGCAATTCGTCGATGAACAGCACGAGCGCTGTCCCTCGCTCAGCGGCTGCGGCACCGGCCAGGTCGATCAAATCGATGAGATCGGCGTCGAGATCGCCGTTATCGGCAACCCCGATTTCCCCGAGGTCCAGCGAGGCCTCGAGCTCGCCATAACTGAGCTTGAACGCCTTTACAAACCGGGCCAATGCGCCCAACCCGCGTTTCGCCAATGTCATCGCGGCCTGCCCGCGATCGAGTTTCAGCATGGCTGTCCGCAGTGCCGGAACCAGCATGGCGGGCAGCGACTGCCCCTCGGGCGCCTCGATCGGCACGCTCAAGATGCCCTCCCCTTCGGCCGCCCGGCGCATCACGTTGAGGAGCACCGTCTTGCCCACCCCGCGCAGACCCAGCAGAATCATGCTTTGCGCGTGCCGTCCATTGCGGATGCGGTCGAGCGCGATAGCCACGGTCTCGAGCACATCTTCCCGACCGGCCAGCTCGGGCGGGCGGCTGCCCGCGCCGGGGGCGAAGGGGTTGCGACGGGGATCCATTCTACGTTCTTTAATAGGTTCTAACCGATTTCACTAGAACTATATATTTCTGCTATAAAGGCGCAGCATCTGACGGGCAACCCACCCACGCAAAGCATCGTCTGGCTTGAGGGTTCGTGTTCAGACCGACGGCTGATCCCTCTTTTAAAGATCGAGCCCCAGGCTACGCTCGGGGAGCGACGGCAGGTTCTCCGCGCGATCACCTTGGGTGCGGCCCGGCTCTTTGGTGCGTTCCGGGTTGTTGCCGCCGCCAGCGCCAAAATCTTGGCGATCTCCGGGATCACGCGGCTTCGGCCCATCGGGAAGGCCAAGATCCTGACCCGACGACGGCCGCACCGGAGCGCTACCCGCTATTCCATCGATAGTGAGCCGCCCAATTGTCTCCAGCGCCGATGTCTTGTTGCCGGGATTGCTGGCAAGCTGGCGTTCGAGCTTAGCCTTGTCGTCGACGATCATGGTCAGCTGATCACGAACACGGGTGACGCCGACGTTGAACAAGCGCTGATTGGAGAGATGCTTTTCATAGCTGGCCATGACCGTGATGGCCTTGTCGGTCGTAATACCCTGCGCCATGTGCATGTTGAGGCTATAGGCCAGGTCCAGCCGCGATAGCATCGGATCGGACAGGCCCAGCGTTAGCCGCTGCTGTGCTGCCGTCTCGACCGTGACGCCGCTCCCATCGATTGCAACGATCTTGGCAATGGCCGCATTGTGCAGGTCGCGCGGTTTATCGTTGGCGGTCCAACGGATGCGGTCGCCCGCCCGGACCTGGATGGTCTTCATTTCCGACAGCTGAAGCCGGTCACGGGTTTCCTGCGTGGAGAGCTTCTGGGGGTCGAAGAGGAGGCGCTCGCGGCCATTACTAAGGGCGACTTTGCCGTTGGCGTGGACCTTGACCACGTCATAGCGTCCGCGCTTCGGACCGACATCCTGCGCACCGCCGCGCCCGACCTCCAAGGTCTGGCCCGCCTGGTAGTTCTTCGCGTAGCGCAATTCCTCGCGGGTGAGGTTGACGCGCTCGTAGACAGTGAGGTTGATCGGCTCGCCCCGCAGTGTGCCTTCAGCGGCCAGGCCTTCCTGTATGCGCTCATTAATTGCCGCCCGCGCTTCGCGGCCCGATGCAAAGACCGCCGTGCGCTCCCGTTCTTCGACCGAGAGGCCGAGCCAACGATCGGCTGCATCTTCGGCCGGCCTGTTCGATTCAATGACGTTGTCCCGCAGGATACGCATGGCGACGCCTGCCTTCCCCGCATTTGCCAATGACGCGACCGTTCGGAGCAGCGTGTTGCGCTGACGGATATTCTGGTCGATCCGGGCCATCGTTCCGCCGCCGGCCTGGATCATGGCAAAGGCTTTGCCGGCATCGATCGAGGAAAGCTGTTGACGGTCACCGACCAGGACCAGCTTGTCGATCCTGAGCGCGTCCGCGATCTGGTGGAGCCTCAGCATATCCTGCGACGACACCATGGAGGTTTCGTCGACGACGATCATCGTGTTTGCGAGGCCTGCGCGGACCTCCTCATAGCGCAGGCCGCTCTGCTCGGTGATGAACCGCTGATGGGCAAGGACAAAGGATGCAATGGTCTGGCTCTTGATCCCGGCCCCTTCCGCCATATCGGCCACCATCTTGTTCTGGAAAGCGAGACCCAGAACCTGACGGCCTTCCCCCTCGGCCACGCGCGCCACCGCAGACAGCATGGTGGATTTGCCGGCCCCCGCAATCCCCTGGATGGTCACGGTTCGATCCGCCGAGGACACAATCAGGCTCGCGGCGCCTAGTTGCCCAGCGTTTAGCTCATGGACGCTGACGGCCTGAAGGCGAGCGGGAGCGTCCGCGTCCGTGACGATTGGTGCGGCCGACCCTTTGCCAGATTCGACAAGCCCAAGGATCTTTTCTTCGGTGGCGAGGGCTTGCCTGGTCGTCACCATCGATATGGCCCCGTCGCTATCGCGGCCGACGCCGGGTATAAGCGTACCCCGCTTGGTCAGCGTGGCTATGCGCTGATCGACATGTTCGATCGTAACTCCCTTCAACCCCAGGTCCAGCGCGGTTTTGGCAAGGTCCGTGATCTTGAAGGCGGCCTCGCGCTCGGCCTGAATCCTTACCGCCGATGCGACGGCAAGCTGCGCGCGAGCGGCTGATGCAGTTACCATCATGCGGGCCAGTCCACGATCGACCAAAGGGTCGTCCCGCGCGAGGATGCCGGACAGCTTGTCGAAGGCCGTCGCAATGACCTCCTTCATGGCATGATAGCCCCGATGCAGCGTGCCCTGAGCCCGTTCCTGCGTGCTGCGCGCCTCGGACATCGAGAGGAGGTCCTTGCCGGTAAAACCGAGCTCGGCGGCATTTTCCTTCCACGCCTTCCCCAGCGCATCACGATCGTGGACATTGAGCTTGGGATCGCGGGTCCGCTTGGTGATCGAATATAGTGCCTCGCGTGACGTGACGCCGAGCTCAGCAGCCTTGGCAAGAATGTCCTGCCGACGCTGACTGAAAGCGTCGATCACGTCCCTGGGAACACCGGCAATTTCAAAGGTGCCATGCTTGCCCTTCATGTCCATCACATAGCCCAGCTTCTCCAGCTCATTGCGCAGGGCGGCATGGTAGATCGTGCCGATGACGCTGTTGGCCTTCCAGATCGCGCCATTGTGGAGGGCCTGCCATTTCCCATCGGGCATCCGCGTCAGATTGGCGATAACCGCATGGACATGCCCCTGGGGGTCGAGGGCGCGGCTCGTGTCATGCTCGAACAGGGCGTAGACGAGGTTGCCGGTCCTGATGGGGGCCTTCCTTCCGTCAATGTCCCGCCGCCCCTCGGCAAGGTTCTGTTCCACCCATTTCATGGTGGATTGCACCGCGCTCATATTGGCAGCGAGGATACGGCGGTCTCCGGCTACATAGGCCATGATCGAGGCCGATTTGGGCATGGAGAAGGTGAGGTCAGTACCCGACTGCCGGTTCTCCACCTGGGCAACACCGGTGCCGTCAGGGAGAATGCCATTGAGGATGCGTTCGAACGCAGCTTTCGTGACCTGGCCGGTAAGGTCCAGCTCCTGTGCCCCCTCCCCTGCCCAGATGCTCACTTCCGACGACCCTTCAACCGTGTAATAATTGTCCTTCGCAAAATAGTTGGCGGCGCCCGAGGCGGAGCGAACGGGTGCAACGGAAAGCATGGATCAGATCCCGAAACCGTTGGTGTCTAGGCCGGCAGAGAGATCGTGACGCAGTTCAATGAGGGTCTGATCCTCAACGATCGGGGGGTTGGACACGGTCTCATGATCGCCGCGCTCTGACCGGCCCCGCTCCAGCGGCGCTTGGCGCTGCTCATTCTCCGATGCGGTGCCGGCGCTATCGGTGCTGCGCGAGGGCGCCGCCTTGCCGGCAAGGGGATCGCCGGTGCGATCCGTCCTGCTGCCGTCCTGCGCCTGCGGATCGTCGTTAGCGGGTGACAGCCTATCCTGATCGATCGCGCCACTCGCGACGGTCGGATCGCTCACATTCTCGATAACCTGCGCGGCTCCATCCCGGCCTCCCGCCTCTCCGCTCTGCGGCTCCTCCTGAAAGGCACCCTCCCCTCGTTTCGACCGCAGCGGCTGGATGTTCTTCCGGCGCACAAAACCCTGCGCGACCGATGGGTAATCTTTGTAGTGAAGAACGAGGCGGGCAGCGGGAAATCCATCGGGAAATTTGACGAAGCCATGGAGCGAGGGAAGGTTCGTGATGTCGTCGGCGATCACGAGCGGTTCGGTCTGCTTGCGCGGCGTCAGGGTCGATGCATCGCGGGTGTTGTTGTAGCCATAACTATAGGCCTCATCCATCTGGCGGACCTCTCTATTACCGATATAGCGCGCGCACTGTTCGGCGGTGTCGAGATCGGAGGTAGCGAGGATCAGCTTCGATCGTGCAAGCGAGGCGAGATTTTTCGCGCCATGCTCGCCATAAACCTCCACCAGTTTCTCAAAACTGTGCAGCCCCAGGATCATGGCGCCGCCGAAGGCACGGGCGGTCTGAAGACCATTTTCAATCGCCGGGATGCGGTGAAGCGCGCCGAGCTCGTCGAACATGAACCAGGTCCGCAGCGACCGCGTTCGGGGCATCGACATGAGATTGTTGATGGCCAGATCCATCCACAGGGTCAGGAGCGCCTTGTTCATCGGGAGGTCGAGATAATGGGAGGTGATGAACAGGATCGCGCCGGGCTTTTTCTCCCCCGTGATCCAGCGCCTGATCGAGAAGTGTTCGCCCTCTTCGGGAAGGAAGCGCAGCACCTGCGCATTAGTATTGAAAACGGCGCGAATGGATTCCGCCATGCGCGCCGCTTCTGGCGCGGTCAGCGGGTCGGCAATGGTGTTGGAGAGATAGCGGTGAACACGCGCGAGATCGGCCGTCATCAGATTTTCAGAGAGGGCCAAATTGGTGGCCTGTCCGCGCTCGATGAGGCGCATGCACATCTCGATGAACAAGGTGCGCGCCGCAAGCGCCCAGAAGGGTTCGGACGATCCGCCATCGGACGGGATGAGGGCGGCTGCCGCTGAGGTAAATTCGCTATGGGAGGAGCAATCATTGAAGATCGACCAGGCTGGGCAACGCTCGTCCATGGGATTGAGGATCGTGTCGCGCGCAGGAGCGTAGAAGGACTCGACATAGGCGCCGGTCAGGTCGAAGATGACCGCGCTATCCTGACGCTCGCGCATCTGCGCGACGAGGCTTCGGAGCTCCGTCGTTTTCCCCGAGCCGGTGGTGCCGATCAGCATGGCGTGGGATTGCTCGAGCCGATGCGGAAAAGGGATGCCGCCCAGGCTATAGGGATGGTGGATGCCCCTCCCCTTCCGCTCGGCAAATGGGAGCCGCAAAACCTCGCTTGGCTTCATGCCGGGACATAGATGGGCGACATCCTCCTCAAACTTGATGCGGTTATGCTCGATGATCTCGGACCGCAGCAATTCGACGTCCACCAGCATCGCCCCGCGCTCATGCCGCTCCTGAAGGATCGACTTGCCCCTGCGCTTGGATATGTCGACGAACCAGATGGCGGCAGGAACGGTGATGAAGATCGACAGCAGGAACGATCCGATCAGCCCTCGCATCGCGACGTCCCAGGCGCGGATCACGTCGGGAATATAGGGCACGGCGGACATGATGGTGCGAATGATATCGCCGCTCGGCAGAGTAACGTTGACACGCTTCATCGGATCGAGGTCGACCCAGTTCCAAAGCGCGGAATAGACCTTCATGCAGATGAGCTGAAAACCATGCTCATCGAGCTTCACTGACATGATGCCGAACCAGCAGCCAAGAAACACGAAGAACCAGAAGATGACGGGCAATTTCGCGCCTGACAGCCACATCAACATTTCGTGACTCAGGAGCTGGCTTCCACGGGTGAAATTGCCCGAGTTGCGCTGGACGTTCCCGCGCGCCGAATGGTGACTGAGCGGTATGTTCTGGCCGTTGTCGCGGATGTCCTTACGCGCCATGATAAAGCTCCACGCGCTTGTCGGTTTCAGCGACGATGCGGTCGCGATATTGGGGAAATTGTTCACGGATCAGAACATCGAGGGCGAGGTGCTGAAACTCGCCTATGCGCGCGAGGCGCAGGCGGCTCATGTCCTTCAGGGAATCGCCGGACAAAAGTAGGTCCACCGCCGTCCGAATGAGATCGGCGGTAGGCACCCCCCGGCTACGGGATTGCTGCTCAAGGCGCTCCCACTGATCCTGTTCGAGACGGACCGTGTAACGCCGTTGCTTGATTGTCATCCACCCTACCTCCTAGCAGAGAGGCTGGTGGGGATTACGAAAGTAGAATATCGATAGCTCATGCTCCTGCCCATTGCAAGTTGTCAGACAGTGCAGGCGCGGCTAATGGCCGGTTTAAGTACTCTGCGCACAGGTCGAAGTTAACGTCATACAATGTCTGACCTTCCGAAACGAGGATTGCGCGCGGTTCCACTGATTTTGGTTGAACCGCAGGTGCATACGGTGTGCTGCCTGACCACTTGGGAAGGCACTAAGACAGTGGCGCGCCGGTTACCCGGAACCGGCTCCGCTTTCCCCGGCCCGAAGGGGCCGGTTCGCCGATCCGGCAGGGATTGGCTCCGCCCTGTGGGCGGAATGATATGGCCTCGCCATACTCGCCGTGGCATGAGGGGTTCACCCCCTCTACGCCGCGGCGAAACGGCGCCGCGAAGATGACGCTGAGGGGGCCAGATTGACCCCGCCGCGATCGTCGTTGCGTTCCAGTCAATCAATGCCCGTACAGGGTCGAGAGAGGTGAATTCCCGATGCGATATCAAAGGCATTGAGATGGCGTGGTGAAGAGCTATAACAACCCCGTCCACAATCCAATCCGAGCTATGAAAGATGCACCATGGTCAAAGGCTTGGACAAAGAACGCGCAGCCATTGCGGCTGAGGAAGCGAAGCTTGCGGAACGCAAGAAACAGCTTGCCGACAAGGAACGTGAGGCGTCGATCAAGGCGATCGAGAAGGCAGGGCTGATGAGGCTCTCGCCGGACGATCTGGAGACCCTTCTTTCGCGCATCCACAAGCTCGGAATCGAGGAGGTGCAGCGGCGCCTGGCAGCGTAGCTGGAACTTCACAGCCGATCGATCATGGCCATGCTGGGCTCGATGCCCGGCATGGCCAATGACAAACAAAGATTTGAATGGGGAGAGCCTGACCGGCCCTCCCCCTTTTTTGCTGTCAGAAGCTGTCGTCAAGCTGCCCGGCAATGGAGTGTACGATCCGGCTCAGCATAGCGGGCGAAAGCACCGGATAGTCCCCCTCGTCGATGGCGAAAAACCCCTGCTACTCACCCCTGATGATGTGCTGCGGGAAGTAGCTGCGCTGGGCGCGCAGTTGCGCATTGGCGAAGACGGCGATGAAGGTCGGCTGCGCGGCGAAAGTGTTGTTCTGGACGATGTGCATGAGGGCCTCCTGTTTCTTGAAAGACAGGAGGCGGGCGTCGTGCGGGCCAGGGCTGGGTCAGGGACAGCGAAGCCGCCGCGCAGCGGGGAGCGGAGGTGCCGATTTTGTCGCGGCGGCAGCGGAGCGCAGCGCTGTGGAAGCGGCGGCAAAATTGGAGGGGCCGCTCATCCTTGAGGCAGCCATGGGCCGCATGACAGCATGGGAAGTCAGTGAGATTACCCCCTCTCCTCGGTAGACCAGCGGCAAAGGCGTAGCGGCGAGCGGACCGCTTAGGTCCGCGTGGGCCGCGAGCGAGCCGATCAGGTTCGCGTTCGCGCTCCCTCAGTATTCATAAAGGCTCAATTATCGCGATGCGCTGCGCTCTGTTTCCCATTCCTGCACAGGGCGGTGATCCTATCGGTATAACAAGGAGCCGCCCGGTTGGAGCGGCTCCCTCGCTGCATCATCCGGCCGCGACGGCAGTCTCGTGATTGTCGTTCATGGCAACGTCGTGGAACTCCAATTCCTCGTCGGAATTTTCGCCCTCATCGTCGCCCTCGCCATCCTCACAGTTCGCTTCAGGTTCATGCGCTGATCCTGATCCCCCTATGCTCGTCATTCCAGTCTTCAAATTGTTCGCCCGGGAAAATCGCATCGACCGTTCGGCCTTGAGCCATATATTCCACCGTCGATTTTTCGACAGCCGCGCGGCCGGCTGCATTATTGTCGCCCGCCAGCGTCACATGTTCAACCGCGTCGGGCAGGCCGACATGGGGCATCGAGCCGGTGCCCAGGGTGATCCAGACTGGGATCTCCGGGAAGCGCATCCGCATGGTCAGGCCATCCTCCGGGCCTTCGATCAGGATGATGCGGCGCGCAGGCGGTGCGAGACGTACGGCACAGCCGCGCACCTGTCCCAGGCTAAGCTTCGGATTGGCCATATCGGCTTTCTTACCGTTTTCGGTCAGAAAAACATGCTGGACCCCGACGATCTTTCCCGAGCGGTCCTGCGCTCCAAGCATAAGAGCGGGCGCCGGGCGCCCACTGGCGCCGGTCTTCTTGTTCCGCCAAAGCGGGACCCGACCGAACCTGACGGTTTGCGGCATTGCGCCGAAAATCCCCCGCGAAGCAAGGTAGAGTTCGGCGGGCGTCCCCTTGATGCTGCGCGCCTCATGCCATTCGGCCTGGGCAGCCAATATGGAGGCGGCCCTGTCCGCCTTCTCCTGGCGCGCCGCCGCCGCTCGATCCTGTGGAGAGGCTTCGGGTAAGCCGTCCTCATTAAGGAGGATTTTCACCGCGTCGACAAAACCCCGGCCGTCCATGTGCATGATGAAATCGATGGCGTCACCCGCCGCCCCACAGCCGAAGCAATGGAAGACGCCTTTCGCGTCGTTCACGCGGAAGCTGGGCGTATTCTCGGTATGGAAGGGGCATAGGCCGACAAACTCACGACCGGCTCTACGGAGCTTCACATAGCGCACGATAATATCGCTGATCGCAAATCGGGTCTTTGCGCGCTGCACATCGAGCGTCGCGCTGGGGGATCGCAATGCATTCATGATCGTCTCTCTTGGTTCGCCTGGGCCGTGCGGGGCAATTCAGCGGAACAGGGCACGGGGACATTCGCGCGCAACGCGCCTGCCCTTATCCCATCGGGGCTTGTAAAGCGCCCTCCCCGCCTCGATCTGGAGACAGGACAGGCTGCGCCCCTGAACATAGACCATGGCGAGCGTGCGGCCATAAGCGTCCCTGCTCACCCGTGCGATCGTCAACGGCCCCACCATGGACCTGCGCGATGCGGCCTTGCTGGCTGCCGCACGGCGCGCATCGCAAACCGCGCCAGGCTTCGGATAGGGACGGCAGCGGCTGTTGCCCGGATCGTCAGGAGCGTCGATGCCCAGCAGCCTGATGCGCTCGGGCCCGCAACGCATCGTATCGCCATCGGTCACGGTACAAATACCAGCCGATGCGGCCCCGAGAAGAGTGAAGGCAAGAAACATGGGAAATCCGTATGGGGGGGAAGGTGTGAAAGAAAGATACTGCACCAAATACAGCCAGATTCAAATAGTTAAGTGTCTGTTTTTATTTCACAATGGCAAACTTTCGGGGCGTAGCGGGACTGATTTCTGACCATGTTTCGCAGCGGCAATGCGTGCCGCGAGCCATGCCTTCCTCGGGACCGCACATCACCATGGATAATGGCGAAGCCAGCGCGCCCCAGCTCGTCGCAAAGGGCGCGTTTACGCTCTGCTCCATTGCCGGTGCTGGCAATATAGGCGCACCGCCGCTGATGAAATGCAAAGCCGGCGCGTTTGAGGCAACCACGAAAGCGCTGGTGAGTCCGCTCGCTCCAATCCACGGTTCCGGCATAGTTGCGGAAAGCCGCAACCGCACAGACGGAGCCGTAATTTTCATCGCGCCAGCGCAGTTCGATTTCTGGGGATTTTCTGGCCATCGGTTGATCCTTCAATATCGATGAGGCGGGCGGCGCGTAGCGCCGCCCGGTCAGGTCAGGCTGCGCAGGCGAGTGCGGGCGCGGCCATGTGGGAAAGGATATATTCGCTGGCGGCCTGCGCAGCGGTCGCGGCGCGGAAAATGGCGCGTTTGTCATCGCGAAGTGAAGTCAACCACGATGCGAGGTAAGCGGCGTGGTCCTCGCGTTCGCTCGGTTCCATACCAAGCTGAGCGCAAAGCATTGCGGCACCCAGCTCCGCGATCAACTCTTCTGCTGCCCTAATCGCCGTCGACTTTCCGTAATCACGGAGTGTCTCACGATTGAGCCGTGATTGATGACCACTGCTATGAATGGCCTCATGCGCAAGGGTCGCATAAAATGCATTACCGCTGAGAAAGTCGTTGAAGCTCGGCATTTGAATGCGGTCACTCGATGGATTGTAATAGCCGTGATGCCCGCCTTCCTCATAGGGAACGGGATAGCGGGCAAAGGCGGCATCAAGATCGGCGTCCCGTTGGTCCCGGTTCTTCACCGCGAGAATCGGGGCGGGATATTTGGTCATGTCGAGGCCGTCGATCTGCTCGACATTGAAGACATGATATTTTTTCAGATAGTGGCGGTTCCGATCCTCGGCGCCATCGTCACCCGGTGCCTCGGTGTCGCCATCCTTGGGGGTGAAGGTTCCGGCATGGACGACCAGATTGCCCCTTTCGCCCTTTCGGACCTGCCCGCCCAGTTCGTGGCACTGCCGATAGGTCATCCAATAGGGATTGGAATAGCCGCACGTCATCGCAGCCGACCAAAGCAGAAGCACATTGATCCCACGATAGGCCGTTCCTTCGTGGCGCAAGGGCAGCGAGGCCGCGCCCGATACCCAAGAGGGGGACCATGGCCGGGTGCCAGCCTCCAACAGCGCGATGATCTGGTTGGTGACTTCCTCGTAAATATCGATCCGCGCAGCGGTGGAGCGGGGAGCGGCGGTCTTGCGGGTCATGTCGTCTTGTCCCTTTTTCAAAAATGGAGCCGAAGGCGATGGCGCGCCATCGGCTTCTGCCTGCTGGCGAAGCGGGTCGGGGAATGGCGCATTTGAGGGCTGGTCGCGGCGGAGGGGGATCGCCCGGCCTGCACGGAGCGAAGCGCAGGAAGGACGGGGAAACCGCCGCGACCACCAAGCGGCGCTGCATAGCGGCGCCGACGGCCAGGCCCTTGCGCCAGGGGGCCGGAACAGGCCCCAACAAGGGACAGGTGCACGGCGGCGCAGCCGCCTCCGCTTGTGGATGCGCGATCAGGCCCTTATCATCGCGCCATGACGAGCAGCATCGACCTCATCTTCCCGCATTGGGCCGCCACCTGGAACAATCTAGCCCGGTCAAACGCGCTCGTCCGCTCGCGATGCCCAAGCTGCGGCATCCAATTGCGGGTCGATCCCTCGATCCAGGCCTTCAGGTTCGGTCCGAGCGCCTCCCCTGTCGACCAGCTCGATCGCTGCACTATGGTCGGATGCCATGGGCAGGTCTTCTTCACGGTCGCGCGAAGCTATGGCCGCCAGTGGCTGACCATGTTGTCGCGCGACGATCTCCGGGACACACTGACCTCCGCTGCACCTGCGGCCAACGCCGTCTCGCTCGGACTGGTCGGCGCAGGCCCCTCCCCTTCCTGAGAACTCGACAAAGGCACCGGCGCGCCCGTCGCTTGCGGCGGGCGCGCCGCCATTTTGCGCGACATAGCGCCCCTGCCCTGCTTCTGTGCAGCGAGACGGGCGGAGCCGCCTCGCTGCCCGGTCGTATCAATATTCGTCGGCGCGCAGGATGGTGAGGACGCGGGCCGTCTGCGCAGGATCGGCGGGATCGTTGGACCCCCATTCAAGCTTGGGATCGTAATAATCAATTTTCCAATAGCAGCGGGTTCCTTCCCATTCGAAGGAACCGAAATCGCGTTCGCCGTGCGGATCGTTGCCTTCCGAGAAATCATCATATTCCATGACCAGACGGAGCAGCGCGCGCTGGCGGCGATAGGCGGTCCATTGGGTGGCATCGCCAATCATGGCGCTAATCCCGGCAGTGATGACGATCTGGTTGTAGCCCTGCGCCTTATGAATGTTGTGGCGAACAGCGTCATTGAGCGCGGCGATGATCGATGTCTTGTCCGCCGGGTTCGTGCGTTCGTTGGTCATATCGTCTGTTCCCTTTCTGAAAATGGAGCCGAAGGCGATGGCGCGCCATCGGCTTCTGCCTGCTGGCGAAGCGGGTCGGGGAATGGCGCATTTGAGGGCTGGTCGAGGCGGAGGGGGATCACCCGTCCTGCACGGCGCGGTAGCGCAGGAAGGATGGGGAGACCGCCGCGACCACCAAGCGAAGCCGCGCAGCGGCGTAGACGGTCTGGCCCTTGCGCCAGGGGGCCGGAACAGGCCCCGCAATCAAATAAATGGTGCGTCCTGGCGCCTGCGCAAATCGATCGGACGGCATGGGTCGAGCGCGATGGCTGGTCCGATCGACGCTCACTTTATATGAAGAGGTGATCGCTTTCAGGCGCCTAACGAGCGGCCCAAATTTGTATGATCCTTGAGGACATGGCCTTCTGACGTCGCTTTTCCGGGGCGCGCGATCGCGGAATGCCGGCAGGTCGATACCGACCATTATGGCCGCGCCGTCGCCAGTTGCTCTGTGAAGGGGCGGGATCTGTCGTGTGCTCAGGTTGACGGAGGCTTCGCTGTGAAGCGGTATGGGTTCTGGTTTGTTAGAAGCAGTGGGGGATCTGCAACCTCTGTTCTTGCGAAGCCGACCCTTCTTTGCCGCTCAAGAGCCAGAATCACGTATTCAACTGCTGACCGTCAGCTGTTAATCGACGCGAGGGTTTAAGACTGACAGCCAGAGCCTGGGATGCGGGGATCGAGCGCCCTCCCCTGGTAAGGTCGGGCTTCCTAGTCTGGTCCGCCATTAGATTGCTGGTTCAGCCATGTCCTTCGACCGCGAAGCCAGCAAGCAGTTCAGCCAAAGGTTCAACGCTGTCGATATTACCCTGAAGTGTATCGTTCAGCGCATCTTCCACCTTTTTAGCAATGAAACGGGAAGGACCCGCATAAGCGAGAGACCAGGTTAGAAATCGCCGGACGTCGTAAGGTCCCGATGCAATCGTTCGAACATCTTCATGTCGAGGATCTCGAATAATGCTTTGCTTGAGCTCGGCTATGGCGGTGGGCGAGCCTTCAAGATATTGCGCGAAGCGGCGTCCAGTGAACAGAAGCGCGCCCGTTACCCCTAGCAACCGGTTGCGCGGTCTTGAGACGTCGATGATATCTCGTACTTGTTCATCAACCTGCACGCCCCCCAAGCGGCTCGTGCTGATATAAAACCATCGCTCAAACATGCGAACGCTATAGAACATTCGTACAAAAGGAGTAAAGACGAGGCGCACGGTGGGGACCGTTCTGTGCGCCTCGTCTTTACCGGTGGCCATTCCTCGGGGGAGGACATGACCGATCGAAGAACTCCCTGTTACGGATTCTTGGTTAACAGGCGCCCAGCACGACTGTCGTAAAAATACGACAACGGTATGTTCCCCTTCCTTAGGCTCGCAGCGCTAGCGCCCCTCCCGAAATTCGGAGGTCCGCAATGTTCGAACAGAAAATCGAGGCTTTCAGCACAACTGAGGGTGGCGCAGACCTGCGCCGTCACCCTCGGCGGACGGTGTTCAAATCGGCGTTGCTCTACCCCGTCATCAAAGAAGCGAGCTTGTCGATCACGAATGTCTCCAGCCAAGGCCTCAGCGGCCGGAGCGCGCTGTCACTGGGCTTGCGCGATGAAGTGCATATCAGCTTCAATGCGACGGATTTTCTCACCGCGGAAGTCCGCTGGACCAACGGCAGCCAGTGCGGCTTGCTGATGGAAGAGCCGCTGCTTTGGCTTGGTGGGCAAGAGACCTTCATGAACCAACTGGCTCCTGATGAGCAACCCAGGGAAACCCGCATTTCAGTAGACATGCCCGCTACCATTGTTACTTCAGCGCCCGTCATGGTGGGCACGATCCGCAACCTGTCCGTCGAGGGCATGATGATCGAGACCGCGGGTCTGAGAGAAGGCACCCGGCTCCTGGTGAAAAGCCGTGGTCGAGGCGTGCGAATGGGCCGCGTGCAATGGTCGAGCGGCGGGATGGTGGGTGTATTTTTCGAGAGTGGAATCTAAAAAAGCCTAGGTGGGGCAACCATTTCTACAATGACGCGTTACGCGCGCGAGGGGAGGAGCATAAGTCGGTCGCGATGGGCGCAAAATGTCCTGTGTATATTGTCCTCAAAGACGCTCGCATCCGCCGACATCTGGTGGAGACGCTTCGCGCAGAGCAATATCATCCGATGCCCTTTGCATCCGGTAGCGACTTTCTAGAAGCTCTCAATCACCTTCCCTCAGGTGTAGCAATCTTGGATTTGTATCTCCCGGACAATTGGGTGGATGTGCTGACGCAATTGCTATGGACTCGGAAGGATATTCCGGTGGTGATTACGGCGGAGAATGCCAATATCCAGACAGTAGTTCAGGTCATAAAGGTAGGCGCTGACGATTTTCTCGAGCAGCCTTTTTCAAAGAAAATGCTGCTGGAGGTAATCGATCAAGCGTCCGATCTTCTAGCGTCGAGAGAAGATCTCCAGAGGCAGAGAGATCGTGCGGACTCCTTGCTGAAAAAACTTACGAGACGAGAGCTAGATGTATTAAGGTTAATCCAATCCAACAAGAGCAATGAAGCTGCAGCCAATGAACTGCGCCTAAGTGTCAGAACGATCGAGACATACCGCTTGCGCATCATGAGAAAATGCGGCGTGACGAAATTCGCTGATGCGATCTCAATCGTGGCGATCGCTTTGGACGGCCGCAGCGAGATCTGAGCAACAACGGCACCTGTTTTCATCAACCCTTCCAATATGCAGCACAATTCGGAACGTCGGCTGCGAAACGGGCAGCCGACATCATGACGATGCAATCAACTTCGGCTCAAGAAGCCGGCCGTTTCGGGGTATTGAACGTCTCACGCTCTTCTTGATATGGGATAGTCCCGCGCACGACCGAAGAGAACGAGTTTGACAAGGCTCCTGAACGAAAGAACAGCGCTCATTCACTCCATTCGGCTATCCCCCATCGCGTCGATCATCACCGATGCCAAGGGCGTTGATAACCCCATCATCGCTGCCAATGCGCGTTTCGAGCAGCTGACCGGATATGCCGAAGAGGAACTCCTCGGCCGCAACTGTCGCATTCTAGCCGGGCCAGAGACGGATCGCTTGGCCTCGGCGGCGCTGAGCCGGGCGATCGCCGTGGGCACACCAGCAGTGGTGGAATTGGTCAACTATCGCAAGGATGGTAGCACGTTCACCAACGCCGTGATGATCGCGCCGCTATTCGATGACGAAGGAGAAATCGCCTACTTCGTCGGGAGCCAGATGGAGGTTGAGAGGCAGCATGCCGGGTTAGCCCAGGCCTGGGCGGCGGAGCGGATCGGTACCCTCACCCGGCAACAGAAGGTTGTGCTGCAACTGATGGCACGGGGGCTGCGTAATCGGCAGATCGGCGAGGAGCTAGGCCTTACCGAGAAGACGATCAAGATGCATCGCGGAGCCCTCATGAAACGGCTCGGCGTCGCTACGGCAGGCGAGGCCATGCGGCTTGCCATTGAAGCCGGCTTCTAAGCGCAAACCGTTGCTGATCTGCAGAAAGCGATTTCCGGTTGCGCCCAGCGCCTGGGCGAGTATGGACTTTAGTCCATAAAATCAGGCCGGGGGGCTAGCATAGGATCAAGGTTTTGCGTCCATTCGAAGCCAAGAAACAGCCCCCCGCAGAGATATTCCAACAGCTCGTCGATGCTGTCACTGATTACGCCATCTATATGCTCGATCCTGAAGGGCGGGTGGTAACCTGGAACAGCGGAGCGGAGCGATTCAAGGGCTATAGCGCCGAAGAAATTATCGGGGAGCATTTCTCCCGCTTTTTCTCGCCGGAAGATCGCGATCTGCGCCTTCCCCAGCGCGCTTTGGAAACGGCGGCCAGCGAAGGCCGCTTCGAAGCAGAGGGTTGGCGGATCAGAAAGGATGGCACGCGCTATTGGGCGCACGCGATACTGGATGCCATCCGGGACGAAGACGGAGCGCTCGTCGGCTTTGCCAAGATTACCCGCGACATTACCGAGAAGCGGCAGCTGGAACAGGCGACGTACGAAAGCGCCTTGCAGCTGCGGATGCTTGTGCAAGGCGTGCGCGATTATGCGATTTATATGCTCGACCCGCAGGGCAGGATCACAAGCTGGAACTCCGGCGCGGCGGCCATCAAGGGTTATGAGGAGCAGGAGGTCCTCGGTCAGCACTTCTCGCTGTTCTACACCGAGGAAGACCGCGGCCGGGGGACCCCCGAGATTGCATTGGCGGCTTCCCTGCGGGACGGCAAGTTCGAGGCCGAGGCGCAGCGGGTTCGCAAGGACGGGTCGCTATTTTGGGCGCACGTCCTGATCGATCCGATCTACAATGAAGCTGGCGAACATGTCGGCTTCGCGAAGATCACCCGCGACATAACGGAGAAAAAGCAGGCAGAACTTGAACTGCGGCAAACGCAAGAAGCGCTGCTCCAGTCACAGAAGTTGCAGGCTTTGGGCGAGCTTGCCGGCGGCATTGCACATGATTTCAACAATCTGATGACGGTCATGCGTGGTGCGGCGGACCTGATGTTGAGGCTGCCCGACATGCCGCTCGATAAACGTAGCCGATATTTGTCCGTCATGGTGGAGACCGCAGAGCGCGCAACCAGCCTGACCTCACAATTATTGGCCTTCGCCCGCCGCCAGCCGCTGGAGCCGGAAGTCATGGATCTTAGTGTCCGTCTGGACGCCATGGGGGAGATGCTGCAGCGCACGCTTGGAAGCCTCTATGAGGTGGAACTCGACCTTGCTCCGGCGCTGTGGCGCGTCGAGATAGACCCGACTGGCCTGGAAGCTGCCCTGCTCAATGCGGTTCTAAATGCGCGCGACGCGATGCCGGATGGCGGGCGTATCACCATCTCAACGGCAAATGCCCCGACGCACGAAGGCGACGGCGTCATATTGGCGATCAGCGACACAGGAGAAGGAATCCCGCCGGAGACGCTCAGGCGCGTCTTTGAGCCCTTCTTCACAACCAAGCCGACGGGCAAGGGCACGGGTCTCGGCCTCTCCCAGATCCATGGCTATGCGGTTCAATCCGGCGGTACGGCCCGGATACACTCTGAGGTCGGCAAAGGTACCCGCGTTGAGCTTTGGCTTCCCCGCACCCAGAAGAAGCGGCAACTGGACATGGCAGCGCCCGATCAGACTAGGCGCTTCCCGGGATTGAAGGTGCTTGTCGTCGAGGATAGCGAGCACGTCCGCTATTTTGCCCGGCAACTGCTCGACGATCTTGGCTGTGATGTCATCGAGGCGTCGAACGGGCACGAAGCGCTAGAACAGCTAAAGGAACATGATGTCGGTTTGATCTTCTCCGACATTGTCATGCCCGGGATCAGCGGGCTGGATCTGGCAAAGACGATCCGCGAGACATACCGGGACATTCCGGTACTTCTCGCGAGTGGCTACAGCAGTAAGCAGTTCATCCCTCACGACGAGCGAGAGTTCCCTATTCTTCGCAAGCCCTATAAGCTGGAGACGCTCACGGCTGCGATCGGCCAACTCATGAGCGATCCGTCTCGCAGGGCAGACGACACAAACGACAAGCGATGACATCGTTGCGAAAATCGCCTCTATTGCCCCTCCTACCGGCCAGTGGAATATCCACGTCGAAATGCTGCGCTTTTTGCCACCCTCTCGACCCTTTATGGATGCTCAACCGCCAATTTGGAATTCCCAGGTACAGCCGGTCCGCTATTTCAACGGCTGTCGCCGACAGTGCGGCCATAGAAGCCCTTGGTCGGCGCCGTCGAAAGCGGCCATAAATTCATCGGCTACCACCGAATCCGCAGCCCGCGCCTAGCCGAGTGGCGTGCGCAGCTTCTCGAGCCGTTGGGCCAGCGCGATGCTCTCAAGAAGGGTCTGGATCAACGATTTCTCGTAATCGTGTTCCTCGATCGGCGCGACATAGCGCACGTGATCCCGGAGAAAGGACCGCTCTGTCCGCCACATCTGCTTCAATGTCTGATCGCCCTGCGAAAGGGCATAGTAGTAGTCCATCCGGTTGGAAACCATCGGATCGTCATCTTCCACGAAGATGCTTCCGTGATTATCTTGGACGTGCGATTGCCAGTCGATCAGCACGTCGAATGCTAGGATCATGCGATGCACGTCTTGCGGGCGGTAAAAATTTCCGGGTTCGAACCCGTGCATGACATAGTGCCGGTTCAGTACCGACATTCCGAAATCCGCGTCATTTGTATGGGTGTACAGCCATTTCTCCAGGAAGTCGGCGAACACATTGGCGTACATAGCGCGAGCCTGCCCCATTGTAGTCAGCACGGCTGGATCGCCCACCGGTCCACGCACCATCGCGATAAGGCGGTTGTGTCCCGGTCGATTGGGCTCTCCCAGCTGCCAGCCGGAAAGTGCCAGCAGAATGCCCTCCAGCGCCACAAGAAGCAGCAGGACCGATCCGGCGTAGTCTCGCTTGTAGTACGCGAATATCGCCCCTTCATAGAGATGCGAATATTCCCGAACATGAGCCAGCCGTAGCGCGTGGCGTACATATTTCGCGCGGTTGTTCGGATGGTAGGCGGCGTCTGATAATACGCGAAAGATCGCCAGTTCGGCATCCGCGAGCGCAGCGGCGTCCGAGGGTTCAATTCGCTCGAGCCGATCGCACGTCGCCTTCAAGCGTTCGAATTCACCGCCCGTGATATACGGAGCAACGAACCAGCCGTAGCGCATGAGGACCTTGCTGCAGGCAAAGAAAGCCGATGTCCATTCCGAGTTCAAGGCACAGTTCCTGTAAAAGTTTGATTCGCGCAGGCGATTAGTACCCGGCGATGGTCATCGGCGCTAAATCGCGCCGCATCGTTCTTCAACCTTTCCCGAAGGTTTCGATGAGCAGATCCGGCTCGGGATGGACGGACAAGGACGCTTGGGGCCTTTCCCCCGGTCGGTCATTTTTTCAGCCAGCCACTGGGCTCTCATTACCACCGACCCATTTGCCGCCGCTTAGCCGCGGCGCATGAAATCCAATGTATCGGGCTCCTCCTCTGCATCGTCCCATGCACGCCAGGCGGCGTCGCCGAGATGGATGAGCGAGATAGTGAAATCATAGTGATCGGAAAAAAGCGCTACCTCAGTTGAAGGCTCGCCGAACCAAGTGTCGTCGTGTTCGGCGACAAGCCTTCCTCCGTGAAAGCCCGCAGTTGCAGCGAGCGAGGCGGTCGGAACCTCGATCGGCGCACGGTTAGCCGTTCGATAATAGGCTCCCGTCTTGAGCGCGCTTTTGCTGGAGCGTGCCCAGAGAATGAACCCGTCACGCGAAACGACGAGCACCGACCGGCGTTCAGCATATTCGATCCATCGCAATGCTGCCGCGATCAACGACACCCCGTAACGCTCGCCACAGGCAGAAAGATCGTCGAGTGTCGGCCGCGCTTTGGCCGGAACCTGAGTTCGGAAGTCATTCAGCGGCATCAGCAGCCCCGCTGCGAAGCAATTCGCCTGCTGTTCGATCTCGCGATACGCGGAATCCCAACGTACCATATCCTGCTGGCCGCACTCTACGCCTTCAGGGTGTGCGAGCCGGTGCAACAGATAGTGACCGAACTCGTGGGCGAGCGTGAAATTGATCCGGCCTTTGGAAGCGATCGCGTCGTTGTAGATGATTCCCCAGCCTGATTTTCCGGTAGGGGCCCGGTAGAGAGCGCCGTCAAATTTTCCAAGGTTCGCGCCTTTTACCAAGGTAATCGCATCACCGACAAACCGCTGTGCACTGAAGTCGCGCGCGATTACTGCCACATCGACCGGGAACCGTCCCACACCATCCGCATAAACGTGATCCAGCATCCGCGTAAGGTCCGCTGCCCAACGATTAGCAGACGGCGTAGCACTCACTCGTCATCGCCCCACAACTCGACCATCCGCCGGATCTTGGCTTTGGTCGGCTCATCCATCTTTTGATAATTGCGATAGAAGTGGGCGTCGGCGGCCTGTTCCTGCGAGGCTTCTCCCTGAAGCAGGAATTCTATGGTGGTCCCGAGTTTATCAGCAATCTTCGCCAGCTTTTCGGCGGAAGGCCGCGGGGGATTCTTGTTCTCCAGTTCCCAAATGTAGCTCTTGCTTGACCCGCTTTGCTCAGCAAGCTGGTCGAGCGTTAGACCCTTTTCCTTACGCAGATTGCGGATGCGGTCGCCGAGAGGGTTCGCAGATGTCATTCTTCTCCGGTTCGGGCAAAGTTCGGACTAGGCGTACCTTAGCACCTTGACAAGCGAACGGCAAACATTCAGCTTGTTCGGAGTAGCGATACATTTCGTATCGACATTGTGAAGGAGCCATAATGGCCGAGGGACCGAAGTCACACCATGTGGTGCCGAACCCGGCTGGCGGCTGGGATGTGAAACGCGGTGGAGGCGAGCGCTCGAGCGGTCACTTCGATACTAAGGTGCAGGCGGTCGATCGGGCGCGCGAGATCAGCCGTAACCAAGGTACCGAGCTGCGCATCCACAACCGTAATGGTCGCATCGCTAGCAGCGATAGCCACGGCAACAATCCTAACCCGCCGAAAGGCTGAGTGAGTAACAACCGGCAAAAAGCGGGTCATAGTCTATAGATCGTGAGGCAAAAATGGCATGGGATCGTGATCGAGCGCTAGCGCGCATTCAGAAGTTCAAAGAAAGCGTTCCCCAAGGGAATATCGTCGTCGAAGACTTTTCTCGTTACCTAAATGAGCGGCGAGTGATGAAAGCGAGCGGTATTGTCACCGACGAGAAGATGGCAATCCTGCGGGTGCCGAGAAATCGTGCCATCACCACGCACGGCGCGCACATCTACGGTAACCTTATCGATTTCAACAGCGTTCTAGAAGATGCAGGCCGTGAGACCGAAGCCAGCCATGCGCGCGCGTTGGAATTCCTGCATGCCCATTACAGCGCCTGCGATGCCCTCATTGATGAATTCGAAATTCAAAGGGTCGATTTTCACGGTTCGCGCCTTCATGCGGTAGTGCTCACGCCCGAAGGCCAGCACAACGAGCCCGAGCGAGTGCGCAAAGCCATATCCTTTGCAGCTGCATTCCGCGAAATGGTTACGCGCCTTGGCGTCGACTTCCCCGAGTTTGAAGCGCGAGTACGCATCGGAATTGACAGCGGGCCTGCGGTGGCGATCGACAGCGGAAAACGCGATGAGCCTGATCCTCTCTTTATCGGCAGTCCCGCCAATCATGCGGCCAAGCTCGCTGATGGAGAAGATGAAGGAATTTTCATTAGCCCTCGGGTTCAGGGAGTACGCGACCAAAGCGCACCATTGACGTTCTCAGCCTTGGCGAAGTCAGTCGAAGCGCGCTTCTTGCATGAGCAGGTCGATGTGCGCGGAAAAACTCTAGATGCCGATACCCGCTTGGCTAAGGCCTATCGCGACTTTCAAACGGCGATGAGCCAGCGCGGGAGCACAGCGTTTGCTTCGGATGCGGCCTTTCACTTCCATTACAAGCAGCCGCCACTCAAGGATATCGTGTTTGCCGAGCATCCTCCAAGCAACGCCATTCGGATGCCCTTGGCTTCTATTTTCGCGGATATCGATGGTTTCACGGCCTATGTGGATAATGCGATCCTCTCGGGCGATGTCGCACAAGCAGTGGCAAACCTGCACGTGCTTCGCGCGGAAATGGCGGCGGTGCTGAGAGAGGATTTCGGCGGTCGCAAAGTGCGCTTCATTGGCGATTGTGTCCATGGCCTGTTGGCTGAAGGGAATGCCCGAGAGACAAATGCATCCGACACAATATGCGCGTCTGTAAAGGCGGCGGGCGGCATTCGTTCCTCATTCGATCTTTGTAAGGCGGCGTTGCCCGGGATTGCCGAATTGGGCCTTGCTATCGGAATCGATTTTGGTCCCACGCCCATCTGCCGCATCGGTCTGCGCGGCGCGGCCAGCGTCAGAAGCGCCTCAAGCCGCGCGACTTGCGTCTCCGAAAACGAACAGCGTCGTTGCGACGGTGCTGAGACCGCATTGGGTGAAAAGGCATATGCCGCTGCTCCGGCTGCCGTGCGGCAAATCTTCGGAACTGAGCGCGTCATCTCCAACATGGATTATAACGCGTCGGAAATGCTGCTCGGTACGATGGTCTCACCGTATGTTGCCACATTAGCGGCGGAACCCATGCGGGCACATGCGCCGGAGCCGATGAGGGCGCATTCAAAGCTGTGAGCAGGTATGGCATCGCGTTATCTGGAAGAAAATTGTCCGACCTGGTTTTCGATTGAGGCATCATCCGCCCTGATCTTGACGGGTACGGCGCGCGTGGCTGGAACGCTGTGGGAAGCTTCAGGTGTCGAGCTTTGCATAGAGGGATTTTCCACGCTTAGGGTCCGCGAAACCACGCCAGGAACTGTTTTTCCGGCGCGCTGCCCCGAGCGCCACATTCAGCGCGATCAGACTTTTTGCCTTGGTTTGCACAACCTCGAGGTCACGTCGAATGAGACGGCCGCACAGTGGTGGGAGCAGCTCCGACAATATCTGCGGTGCCAATCGGTTGCCGATCAAACAGGAGTTTGGCCACCTTCCCATGCGCTCGATCATGGTGATGCGGGGCTGTGGCATGAAAGGGCGCTCATCGTCTCCCGCGAACTCGGCATCGAGGAAGAATATGCGGCATCCTATCTGGATGAGCCATCGTGGATTACCGATCCTAACCTCCGTTTTTTCGATAGGAAGGGCAATCCGATCAATGGCCGAGCGCCATGCCCGAGGGGGTGCAGACATACGAGCCGGCGCAAATGGTCAGTGGTCCGCAAGGACTGTAAGAATAGGGCTTTGATCTTGGAGCTCATTTCTTGCGAGCAAAAACGTAGGATCGACCTTGAAAAATACTGGCGGCAAGCTCTCGGCAACGGAGAGACCTGCTGTGGCAAGATGAAAACATGCGGATTACGGTGAAACTAGGGAGGCTTCAATGGGCGCTTTGCTTGATCGATTTAGCGGTGATGAAAATAAAGGGAGGTTGCTCGAAGCGGTCTCGCATCAGGATTTGGTGGCGAATGATCCGGCGCTGGCTGAGAAAATCATCCGCGCTGGAGAATTGCAGGAGCTGGCTGACGGCGATGTCATCATCAAGCAAGGAGACTGGGATGATGATTTGTTTCTCATCCTGGCCGGACAGATGCAGGTGAATATCAACGGGCGGCCACAGGCGGTTCGTGAAGCTAACACGCACGTCGGGGAACTCACTGGCACATCGCCTGCGAGAGCGCGAACGGCGACCATCTCAGCCAAAGGGGAAGCTCTCGTCCTTCGGATCAAGAGGGCCGCGTTGGATGAAATTACAGGGCAGGATCCTGCCTTCTTGAAACGCATGCTGAATGTCGTGGCTGAGCGGCTTGATGAAAGAAACCGTGGTATCGGTCAAACGAATGAAATTCCAGTCGTCTTTGTCATTTCGTCTTCGGAGAAAAAATCCGTTGCGAATGAAATTGTGAGAAATCTCGATTCTAACGAAATCGCGGTGCAGTTATGGGACAAGGGCACATTCGGTATTTCCGATTACCCCATCAGCTCGTTGATGGATGCTATCGAAGCGTCTGATTTTACGATTGCCGTCGTCGGTGCTGACGATGTTCTCACCATGAGAGGTGACGTCCACCAAGTTGCACGAGACAATGTCCATCTTGAATACGGGATATCGCTGGGCGTTCTCGGAAGGCGGCGGTCTATGCTGCTGGTTTGTGCGGATGATGGTGTGCGCTTACCCAGTGATGCGGCAGGATTAACGACGCTACGCTATCGTGGCGGGACCGAAGACGAGATGAAGCGCACTGTTCGCAATGCCTGTATCGAAGCCAAAGAGCATATCGGTAAAGAGGGCGTATTCACCGACCGCCGTGCCCGATAGCGCAGACATGAGGCCCCATGCCTACTTACGTTGAAACACTGAGCGATGCCATCGACGATATCTTCTCGGTGGATTGGGACGAGCGGGACGGGAGAACCGTGCCAGAATCCGGCGATATCACTCTTCGGAACGGTGCCGTCAAGCTCGACGCGGTTTTCCTCTACGCCGATCTGGCGGGATCATCCCGCCTTGCCAGCGTTTGCCCGTGGCAAACTACAGCGAAGATAATTCGCGCTTATCTCGACGTGGCGACACGGCTGATCAGAGCGTGGAACGGTGAAATCAGGAGCTTTGATGGCGACCGCGTAATGGGCGTATTCATCGGGGATACACCGAACAGCAATGCAGCCAATTGCGCGCGGGAAATCGACTATATGGTCGAAGAGGTCATCATGCCTAGGGCCACCAAGAAATTCAAATCGATCAGGGATAACGACATCAAAATCACGCACTGCGTGGGAATTGATGTAGGTATATCCCGCGCCGTTCGTGCAGGTATCAGAAACAACAATGACATCATATGGATAGGAAAAGCTCCCGCCTTTGCGGCAAAACTTTCGGATATACGAAACTATCCGTGGAGCGTGTATATGTCCTCACGCTCTTACAAGAAGCTTTCAGACGGTGCAAAGTTGAATCATGAGGGCAAGAATATTTGGGTCGCGGTTGAGCGCACGGTCGGCGGAATGACTGAGACGGTTTACAAAACAAAAGCGCTAAAGATGCCATAAATTGGGACTGCAGGGCCAAATGCTGGAGACCGGGATTGAGAGGCTCACACGGTTTCGTGACGGATGGAGGTACAATTGCAATTTCTTCATTCCATGAGAGATAAAGCGTACTTGGAGAGCACCCTTTTGGAGGGTGTAATGTTCACAGATCATCCAGTCATTTTCCGGCCTTTTCGGGATGAAGATAGTGTCCGCGCGCACATCAGCGACCTGTACCCATTAATTGATTTTCATTTAGCCCGTTTAGGAAAAAGCCTTGCCGGCCTCAGCCAAACCGAGACTACCGTGCTATTTTCTGGCATCGGCCAAATGCAAGGTCGCTGGCCTATGATCTGCTTAACGGAGGTACCGCGAGGCCGAAACATCCAAGATCACATCGTGACCTTCGGTGCGTATGGCATCGTAGTGTCAGACGACTGGGTGCATCGAAACAAGTTCGATCGTGTCGTGTATGCAGGAGAAGACAGCCCAGTAAGCCTTCGTCTTTGGCGCCTCTTCGCACGCTTGGCCATTGCGAGCTTGACTCAGAACACTGATGGTCAGCTCGTGCACGACACCACCGTCTTTCAGGAGGTGCTTGGTATGTGCGCCTTCATAGAGCAGCGTGAGCATTTGACAGAAGCTGAATGGCGACTACCTGGTGCGACAGGCTTCTTTGGAGGGTCGCGGAGCACAGGATCGCGCGTCACGTTGCCACTTGATGACGTTGAACTCGTGCTCGTTCAAAACCATGCCGATATTCCAGTCATTGAGGCGTTGGTGGCAGACTTGGTCGCATCAAGGGCAGGCACTCATGCGCCACGCGTGCTTTGTCAGCCCGCGACGATTTCCTAAGCCGGTCTACCGCATCGTGAACAAACGACAGATGCCGATAAACCTAAGCATCGCTAGGAACGGCAGCTCTGTCGGCGCAAGTGGACGAGAAAACTCACCCCCCCATGTCCGCAATGAACTCAGCGCTGCTCCGTAGCCGACAGTCGCGAAAGTCGAAGAGTTTCGGGCGCCGTCAGGCGTACGAAAGCCTGACATGTACGACCCGCGGTGCTGCAGGCGATACGTTATGGGGATTTCGGTTTTCGGTACAGCCTGGATGCCTCTGAGGCGATGACGGGGCATAGCGATCTGCCCATGGTCAGGTCAGTCCGATGGTCGTCAGGGATGGCAAGACGCCGCTTTCTGCCTGGTCGTAATCGTCCTTGCCCGCCGGAGATGGCGATAGGCACAGGGGCGATCCTGTCCCGCGAAGGCGGTCTCGCGGGAGAGATGACGGACGGGTCATGCCGGGTCATGACACAAGCTCCCGGGCAGGCAGAGTCTCCATCGGAGGAGCGCGCGGCTGTCGCCACCGCTCGAAGGTCTCGATGATGACCATGTGGCCGCCGCAGCATGGGCATGGTGGACGAGGATCGACCGGATCTTCGGTGCCGGGATCCTCGGGCACGGCCGCGACGTCGAGCAGCTGGCGGGCGAGAGCGAGGTTGGCCTTGCGGGCGGAACTGGCGAGCAGGCCATAATGCCGAATGCGGTGGAAGCCGCGTGGCAGGACGTGGAGCAGGAACCGGCGGATAAACTCGTCGGCTGGGAGCGTCATGACGCACTGGCGATCGGCGCCATCCTTGCGATAATCCTTGTAGCGCAGAGTGACGCTGTTGCCGTCAAAAGCCAGGAGACGCCGGTTCGATATGGCAACCCGGTGCGTGTAGCGCGACAGATAGGCGAGCACCGCCCCCGGTCCGGCGAAGGGCGGCTTGGCATAGACCACCCAGCGCTTCTTACGGATAGGGGCGATATGGCGCAGGAAGGCTCGCCGTTCGGCGAGCGGGGCAAGTGATCCGAAGAAGGCGAGCCTGCCAGCCTGGTGCAACTGGATCAGCCGAGCGAGGAACAGCCGGCGGAACAGCGCACCCAGAACTCGCACGGGCAGCAGGAACGTGGGGCGCGACGATATCCACCCTGTCCCGTCTGGCGCGATGCCACCACCCGGCACGATCATATGCACATGCGGGTGATGGGTCATCGCTGAGCCCCATGTGTGGAGCACGGCGGTGATGCCGATGCGGGCGCCAAGATGCTTCCGATCGGCCGCGATCGTCAGCATCGTCTCAGACGCCGTACGGAACAGCAGGCCGTAAAGCAGGGCCTTGTTATGGAAGGCGATGTCGGCGATCTCGGCTGGCAACGTGAAGACGACGTGAAAGTAGCCGACGGGCAGCAGATCGGCCTCGCGCTCCGCCAGCCAAGTACGCGCGGCTGCACCCTGGCACTTGGGGCAGTGCCGGTTCCGACAGCTATTATAGGCGATCCGCCAATGCCCGCAGTCCTCGCAGGCTTCGACATGACCGCCTAGGGCAGCTGTGCGGCAGTTCTCGATCGCCGTCATCACCTTGAGCTGGGTAAGACTCAGATGTCCGGCATGGGCGGCACGATAGGCCGGCCCGGCAGCGCGGAAGATGTCGGCGACCTCATGGTCACCGGGCAACGGCTCAGCCGTCCGGCGACACCTGTGGCTGTGGCGCCGGGAGCAAAGCCAGCTTGTCGAGCGGACTGATGACGGCGCGGGCAGTCCGGGTCGCGACCTTGGTATAAAATGCCGTGGTCTCCAGCTTCGCGTGTCCCAGCAAGGCCTGGATGACGCGGATGTTGACACCGTCCTCCAGCAAATGCGTGGCAAAGCTATGCCGCAAAGTGTGGGGGCCGACCTTCTTCGTGATGCCGGCCGAGCGCGCGGCTTCGGCGACGATCCGATGGAGATGGCGCGTACTGATCGGCTTCATCTCATGCTGCCCGGGGAACAGCCAGCCATCGGCATGCATCACGCCCTGCTGCCGTCCGACCCTCCACCACTCGCGCAACAGGATGAGCAGGTCAGCCGGGAGGATCGCATTGCGATATTGCCCGCCTTTGCCGCGTTCTACCCGGAGTAACATCCGCTCGCTGTCGATGTCGCGAACCTTGAGCATCGCCACCTCGGCGACGCGCAGGCCTGCGCCGTAAGCCACCGATAGCGCGGCCTGATGCTTGAGGCAGGTGGTTGCGTCGAGCAGACGTGCAACTTCATCGGGGCTGAGGACGACGGGCAAAGCGCGTGGGTGCTTGACTGTAAAGAGCTTGCGGGAAAGGTCAGGTCGATCGAGCGTATGCGTGAAAAAGAAGCGCAGCGCCGCGACGATGCTGTTCATGGTCGGCACGCCCATGCCCGAAGCCCGCTGATCGATCTGGAACTGCCGCAGGTCTTCGGCTGTCGCGGTGTCTGGCGGCCGCCCCAGATAGGTTGCGAACCGCGCGACATCGCGAACATAGTTGCGCTGTGTCTCCCGCGAATATCGACGCATGTTCATGTCGTCGATCATGCGCTGGCGTAGCGAGTTGGCGGGAACTTGGGAAAGATAGCTGCTCATCGTTCGGCTCCTTGGTTGAAAGGAGTCGCGATGCTCTGCCCAACCCGAGCAGTGCTCAACTGTAGTGCTGTTCTCAGATCATCAGCGGGACTTCAAATCCGGGTGCCCATCCCGCGTCAGCGGGTTCGTACAAGTCCCATTTTTAGCCGTTTCGCCAGCAGTTAGGCGAAACGAGAACACCCTCATATCAAATGAGCAACCTTCAGGATGTCGGGCCCCTCACGAAAATTGGGGTGCAAGCAAGCACCTGCAATGTTACGATTCTTGGATGCGAACCGATCTGGACCATTTACCCTCGCATAAGCAGCGGGAGCTCGAAAGGATAAGGCAAATCATCTTCGAGGAGTTCGAAGATGCCCTTTCACTCGCCCGGCATGATTGGAAGAAGAAGGGCCGCATCCTGAAGGTGATACTGTACGGGAGCTACGCGCGCGGCGGCTGGGTGGATGAACCTCATACCGCCAAAGGCTATCAGTCCGACTATGATCTGCTGGTCATCGTCAACGATCAGCGTCTCACGGACCGGGTTACTTTCTGGTCCAAGCTCGACCAGCGCCTCAACCTGGAGATCATGGTCACAAAGGCGCTGAGGACACCCGTCAACTTCATAGTTCATACCCTCCAAGAAGTGAACGACGGCCTCGCCCACGGACGCTATTTCTTCATGGACGTGGCGCGCGATGGTATCGCTTTGTACGACGCTGACGGAACCGACCTCCACAAGCCGCAGCCGAAGACGCCGCAGCAGGCGCTAGCGATGGCGCAAGAATATTATGACGAATGGTTTCCCGCTGCGATGAAGCGGTTCAATATCGCCAAGTTCGATATCCGAGAAGGGTATGCGAAGGACGCTGCTTTTGACCTTCATCAGGCTACCGAGCGCCTTTATCACTGCGTTCTTCTAGTCTGCACTTTCTACACGCCACATGTGCACAATCTTGGCTTCTTGCGCACACAGGCTGAGCGTATCGATCGGCGCCTCGCTTATGTGTGGCCATCAGACACGCGGCGTGACCGCGCGATGTTCGAGAAGCTAAAGGAAGCCTATGTGAAGGCCCGCTATTCCAAGCATTATCGTGTCACAGAGGAACAGCTTGAATGGCTGGCTTCGCAGATCGAGGAGCTGGGACGCGTCGTGCATAGCGTCTGCGCCGAGCGTTTGGAAGCGCTTGAGGCTGATGTACGTCTTGCGGGCTGAATTTCTGCTCTTGCCTTCCTTCTCCCAAATTGGCAGCCTTGGCGGCGCATTCGTATTTACTGGCAAGCGAATGCGGGTTCATCCCTGCCAGCCATCATTCGCACCTGTCCTGGTCGGACGGGTGGCCGTGTCGGGATAAGGCGCAGACCGCGCTGGACGGCGGCGACCATCGCTGAACTGAGGGTCCGGCTTCGCCGGGCATTCGGTGTGCCGCGTGGACGCCTCCCATGCCTAATTGTTTCACCGCTAATCCCTCGAGGCTGCCATGAGCAGCCGCCGCGACAACGCCCCTGCCCCGCAGCGGCCGGTCCGGTCCCAACTGGACGCCTTATTCCGCGAGGAAGCCCCGCGCCTGCTCTCCTTTTTTCGACGGACAACCGGTGATGCCGATGCTGCATCCGACCTGCTGCAGGAAAGCTTCGCCCGCATTGCGCGCATCCCCAGTCTTGCCCAGATCCGTCGTCCAGCAGCCTATCTCCAGCGAGTGGCGCGGAACCTCCTCCTCGATCGTCATCAGGAGAAAGCATCACGCGGTTGGCGCCACGAGCCGCTCCACGAGAACGGCAGCCTCGCCGTCGCCCCATCGCAGGAAGCCGAAATGGAGGCCCGGCAATTGCTGGGGCTCTACGAAGCGGCTCTGTCATCGCTATCGCCGCGCAGCCGGGAGATCTTCCTGTTGAGCCGTCGGGATGGCCTCACGTACAAGCAAATCCAGGCATCCACAGGGCTCAGCATGGGGACGGTTGAATATCACATGATGCGCGCGATTGCGCATATCAATCGGCACTTCGACGCACATGGCTGAGCCTATATCGCCAGAAGATGAGGTCGTGCGCGACGCGGCAGCGATCTGGGTCGCGCGCATGCAGCGGCCGGACGCCGATCGGTTCAGACGCGAATTCGAGGCCTGGCTGGCTGCCGACCCACTTCATCGCGGGGCCTACAACAAGGCTGCCGGCCGCTTCCACGACGCCCGCCCGCTGGTTCACTCCTCCCGCTGGGATTCAAGGCGGAGCGCTCAGCCTCGACATGGCCTGGCGCAGCGATGTCGTGGCAGAGACGCTCGCGCTCTTCATTCGGACCTGGCTGATCCACACGGCTCCTCTGCACGACGAGGCCTCGGCGTCGGCACGCGCCATGGGCAAGGCGCGCTGGGAGTCTTTTGTTGAGGCGCTGACGCGTCGGCTCGAGCGGGGCTCACGTCTCAGCGAAGAAATTGCCCGGGACATCGTACCGCAAGCGGAGGATGCCCCGGAGGATTGATCGTTCAGCCGTTGACCTTGTCCTTGAGGGCCTTGGCTGGCTGGAAACTGACCTTCTTGGAAGCTGCGATGGTCATGCTTTCCCCTGTACGCGGATGTTTGCCTTGGCGTGCGGCACTCTGCTTGATCTTGAACTTGCCGAAGCCAGCCAGCGAGACTTCATCGCCGCGGACGGCCGCATCGGCAATGGCGGCCAAAGCGGCCTCGATGATCTTCTTGACGTCAGCCTTTGTCGCGCCCTGCGCCGCCGCGACAGCCTCGATCAATTCGGTTCCGGTCATTGTTACCCTTTCATCAGGAAATTGCGGAACTCCGAGGTGCCAGACGAGCCTCTGAAGGTCGAGGCCGAATCGGCAGGCACCCGCGCCAGAGAATCTGGAAGTGAGCGCTATACCGATATCCAGGTATGGCCGCCTTTCGGCTGATCTGGTCCGCTTCGCTCTCCAACATGGGAGGTGGACATGGTCGAACTTTCGAACAAAAGCATGAGTTACGGCGCAGAAGGCGCGGCGATGCGCGCGATGTTCAGGGCCCGCAAGGAAGTGTTCATCGATTTGCTGGGCTGGGACCTGCCCGTTCTGGCCGGGGAATATGAGCTTGACCAGTTTGACGGGCCCGGCGCTGAATATGTGATACTCACCGACCGGGACGGTGCGCACCGCGCCTCGGCGCGGCTACTCCCAACCGACACTGATCATCTTCTCTCCGCATGCTTCCCCATGCTTTGCGCGGCGCCGCCGCCCTCGGGGCCGGCGGTCCGAGAGATCACGCGCTTTTGCCTGAGCCGGCACCACCGAGGGGCAGCGCGGCGCCTTGCACGCAATCAGCTCGTGACCGCACTGGCGGAATATGGGCTCGCGCATGACCTGACTGGCTTTACCGGTGTGGCTGCGCCAGCCTGGTCCGAGCAGATCATGACTTTCGGGTGGCGCTGCAAGCCCCTGGGACCAGTGGTCTCCGTGGCGGGCCAGGCATTGGTCGCGATCCATATCGAGATCGATGCCGACACCATCGCCGGACTGAAGCGTACGGGTGTGTACGAACCGTCGCGCCTTCCGGAGCAACCATCAGCTGTTGCACAGGAGCGCGCGTGATGGCCCAATCACCCTCTATGACGGTGGATGCCGGCGCTTGGACACAGAAACTGCTGAAGCAGGGCTATTGCATCATCCCTGACCTTCTGCCGCTCCATAAAATAGCAGCGCTCGAAGCGGATCTGTCGCCAGTCTTTTCAGCAGCGCCCTTCTGCAAAGGAGGGTTCTACGGAGAGCGGACGAAGAGATTTGGTTCGCTGCTGAGGCGCTCACCCCATGCCGCCGACCTCGTCACCCACCCTGTCCTTCTCAACATGGCAAATGCCATCTTGGGCGAGGCATGCGACCGCATACAAATAAACGTTGCACAAGCCATCGAAATTCATCCGGGCGCCTTGGCCCAGGTTCCGCACCGCGATCACGACATGTGGCAAGGCGAAAAAGGGAAGCATGAATATCTGGTCAATGTGATCTGGCCGCTTTCGCCTTTCACGAGGGAGAATGGCGGCACGGAATTCTACCCGCGCAGCCATGGCGCGCACGGGATAACGCAAAGTCACCCCGCCCCGCCGGTCATAGCTGAATGCCTTCCCGGATCAGCAATCTGTTTTCTGGGGTCCACCCTTCACGGTGCCGGCGCAAATGTCAGCTCGGCTGCGCGACGAGCAGTCATATTCGGTTATTCGCTCGGATGGCTCAAGCCCTATGAAAATCTCTGGCTTGCCTATCCGCCTGAAATCGCCCGGACTTTCAGCATCGAGCTGGCGGGTTTGGCGGGCTATGCTCAACATCGACCCAACCTGGGGAATTATGAGGGGCGCTGTCCTTCCCTCTTGTTGAGCGACGACGTCTCCCCTCTTCCTGGCGCCATTGACGCCCTGCGGCCCGACCAGGAGATGATGGTTAAGGATATTCTCGCAAGACAACGCAGTGGAGAGGTTCGGCCATGGCTGCATACCCCTTGAGCCCGGTTCCCGATGAGCCCAGCGCCTGTTCTTGAGCGAGTCTATCGCGCGTTGAAAGCAAAATTGCGCGAAGGGCAGTATCCCATGGGATATCGCTTGGAGGCTTCACGCATCGCCGATGAACTACATGCCAGCATCACGCCTGTGAGAGACGTCCTCAACCGTCTTGCCGGAGAACGGCTTGTCCAAGTCTCCCCGGGTGACGGCTTCTCCGTACCGACGCTTGATGAAGCAACCATCCGGGACCTCTTGGGATGGAACGGCCATATCGTTCTTCAAGTGCTACGGTCGAATTTTCCACCTAGGAAGGAAGCGAGCCGTCTTAACGACCCGATGAATATAGCGGAGCGGACAGCAGATCTTTTCTATCGGATAGCTGGGCAGGAGGAAAATCGGGAGTTCATCGCCGTCATTAGCTCAAACAATGATCGCCTTGCCCCGCTCCGCGCGATTGAAGACAGGATCTTCAGCGATGTCCCCCATGAGCTCACGATGCTGGAGGATGCTTTTGCCCTAAGCGACAGTAAGCCTCTGGCATCGCTTGTGCGAGCCTATCATCGCCGTCGCAAGTTAAAGGTCAGCCGGTATCTCCAACTGCTAAAGCGTTGACGGACTCTAGAGCCTCGCTCACCGCTTCTCCTTACGATGTGATCGGCAATTATCAGACCATTGTCTCACAGTGTCATCGGCCATCATCTAAACGCGTCGGCGCTTTGTGAGCATTTGATGCGCACTTGCGCATGCCGCTCTGTGCAGTCCATGCTGTCGTCCATCCTAAGCTCAGCGCGGCGATACGGATTTTCTACGAAAGAGGCCCGCTCAACTGGGACTAAAGCGCCAAACTTCCTTGTGCCGGCAGCCTTGGGATCTCCTCGACCGAAAACAGGTTCGCAGTAGGCGTAACCAGCAAATCACTCTCTGGCACATTGTAGTCGATCCATTGCATGACGTGCCGCCGCTGGATGATCGCGCCATGCCGCTCCTGATAGGGTATCACATCCGGGTTCGCGTCGACTGTGATAATACGGTAGCTGACCGGCCAATCGCCCATCGCCGGTTCCCAGATGACGGCGAGATAGAAGAAGTTGCCATCCTCCAGGCGCACGCGGAATTTCTTCTCGCCCTTGCGGATGTGGACGGACGAAGGTAATTGTTCACCTAATCTTGGCCCGATAGGCCTCTCGGCGACATTGTCGAACAAAAATCGAAGTAAGGTCCTCAGCAGCACTTTAGTGACGCACCGGTCCACCCGCACGCGCCTTCAGGCTGTAAGATGGTCGGCATTGCTAAAGAGATCAGGATTGCCGGGTCGTTTCGACGCAGCAGCCCCGCAACGGTGCTAAAAGAAATCTGCAACAGAGTCTGCGCAAATCCCACGACTTTTAAAGGCGCGCGGGTACGCAAATCTAGGCGGCCATCGTGTCTGAATGTGAGTCGGGAGCCTGCTGGAGGACTGTCGGATCGCCGCACACATCCGATCGACGTCCCGTCAAGCAGCCGGGCAGTCGAGGAAACGCCGCGCCGAGCGATGGCTAAACGCCTGTGAAAAATGTTCAAAGCGATGGCCAGTCAAAGCTTCGCATCCGCATTGTAAAGCGGACCTGGGCTGCCGAACCGACGTTGTCGAGAGTATCGATATTTGAGCCCGTCACGCTGACACAGATTCAGCGTGACGGGCTTGTTCCTCGGAGTTTCAGCCCGCCGCTTCGCTCCAGACTTGGGCAAAGAAGTGATTGCGTTCCGCTTCGGCGGCATAGCTGGAGGTCTCCAGCATCGTTTGGGGGCACCAATGGCCCCCCTTCAAATAGAGCCGTGGTGTCATGGTGAAATGATGGCCCGCCGACGATTGCCATTCCACAGGTACATCCGGTCCATCAAATGATCCCGCTAGACACTTGCCCCCGCGATATTCCGCCGCGCACTTTAGGTCGTCGATCCGCCAATCTTGGGGCGCACGGCTTTCGTCATAACCGTGGTTCAGCAGAATCGGCTCGCGCGGAGGCTGGGCGAAGTTGAACTTGTCCCAGTCACGCGGAATTGCCTCCCACGCTGCGCGAGATCCGAAATACGCCTTGATCTTGGCTTCATCATTATGGGCGAACCAAAAGAGTGATCCCTCCGGCGCCTGGGCGAGCTTTTCGATCCGCTTCGACACCGCCCCCGGCATCAGCTTGGGAAGGGCTCGAGCAATCCAGGGCATGTGCTTGGGCGCTTCCTCGAAATAATCCCATAACGACTGCTCGCGGAAGGGCACCAACGCTTCGAGCCGGTCGGAGTCGGAGTACCATTGTCCGTGGAAGTTGCGCGTGGCAAACCAGTGCGGACGAAGGACTTTTTGATAGTTTGGCATCTGCGCCGCCATGAATTGATGGTTCACGACACGCGACGACGCGCCGCCGCCCAGATTATAGAAGCCACCCCAGAATTCCGTCGGAACATGGTCGCCGCACAGCGCCGTCATCAACCGGCCGCTGTCATGAGCAGTAGACCATTCAAACACACCGTTCAGCGGATTGTGAAACATAATGGGGTCGAAGATCTTCCACATCTCATAATGAGCCATGCCGCTCTGGCGCACCGAGGCCCAATGGGTGATCCCGCTCTGCGCGACAATTGCTTCGGCCTGTGTCTTGGTGACAGCATAATGATCATACACGCTGATTTTGATCGGGTCGCCCGTACGCCCCCACTGCACCGGCGCATTGCGGCTGCCCGTTTGGGCGACCGTTCCAATATAGATGAGGCGGGTGGTCTTCGGGTCTCCCACCGCATGGATTGCATCGACGATATTTCGCGTCCCGCCGACATTGACGTTGGTCACCACATCGAGCGGCATCCGGTCGCACAGCGGAGACACTAGCGCTCCGACATGCAGCACGACGTCAGCGCCCTTCACACCTTCGCGGATAATAGCGCTGTCCGTCAGGTCTCCCCAGACGATCTCCGCCGCATTCCGAGCTATGATGTCGCGCACCACCGGATGCGCCTTTTCCTCCGGTCGTATCAAAACACGCAGGCGCAGCGCGTCGCTTCTGGCGGCGATACGCTTCACGACCTCGCGTCCCATATTGCCGGTCGCGCCGGTCAGGAAAACCGTTTTGCGGCTGTCGGTCATGATGCTGTTCCCCTAATGGTTCAAGGCAAATATTATAGGGTTCGTTAGCCGCAAGCCTGCGTCTTGTCAGGAAGAAAATGCCAAGCTGTAATCACTTTGAAGCAGCCAGATTGGCGAAAAAAAAGGCCGGTCTGGAGACCAGCCTTTATGAGGAAGGAGAGGTGCCTAGAAGGCTGGGCCTGTGTATACCATCCTGTGTACCGCGCAAGCCTAAAGTAGAGCCTGTTTAACATTATGTAGAAAGCCTTGCACTGCCATTCCATCCATCGACAAGGTTGCTGCAAGCGGAAAATAGAGATAGCACCGCATTATCGACGCATAATGATGTGCTGTGGCCTGACTTTGTGGGCACATGCGCAAGGCAAGGAGAGGAATATTGGCGCGCCTGTCTGGTAAAATCGCAATAGTTACTGGTGGTTCGAGGGGCATGGGAGCCGCGACGGTGCGGCAATTCGTGCGGGAGGGTGCGAAGGTCGTGATCGCGGACCTGCTGCCCGAAGGCGAAGAGCTGGCGCGGGAGTTGGGCCCGTCGGTGCTTTTCCACCATACCGACATTTCCAGCGAGGCTGATTGGCAAGCGCTACTCGCCGCAACGGAGGCGGCATTCGGCACGCCCGACATTCTCGTCAACAATGCCGCCATGCAGCGCTTCCGTTCCATCCTGGAGTGCGAGGCGGATGACTTCCGCAAGGTTCTGGACGTCAATCTGGTCGGCACGTTCCTGGGGCTGAAGATCGTCGGCGGCGCGATGGTGCGTCAGCGGCGCGGCTCCATCATCAACATTTCGTCCGTGGATGGGATGCGCGGAGCCAACGGCTATGCCGCCTATTCCTCCAGCAAATGGGCCGTGCGCGGCCTGACGAAGGTTGCCGCGATGGAATTCGGTCCGCGCGGCGTGCGGGTCAATTCCGTGCACCCCGGCGGCGTGCATACGGTGATGGGCAATCCTACCGGGGCAGCGGTAGAGGATATCAACAAGGGGTTCGGCATGGTGCCCGCGCAACGCAGTGGCGAGCCCGACGAGATCGCTGCGGCCACCCTTTTCCTGGCGAGCGATGAAGCGTCCTATATCATAGGCGCCGAACTGGCGGTCGATGGCGGCTGGGCCGCGGGCATCTACAACGCGATGCTTTCCGGCGCGCCGGAAGATGCGGATTATGGTGTTCGCACCGCCGCCCATGACACAAATAAATTTTTGGACGACGCACTTCGCGCAAAGGCAGGTAACTGATCATGACCACGCTTCAAAGCTTGATGGACGAGCGGGAAATCATCCGCGGTCTCGGCCAATTCGCTCGCATTCTTGATCAGAAGCGCTGGCAGGATTTGTCTGACGTCTTCGCCAATGACCTGACGTTCAACTATGGATCGGGCGGCGAGCAGGAAGGGATGGAAGAGCTGGAAGCGCAGATGCGCCAGTTCCTGGATGTGTGCGGCGGCACCCAGCATCTGATCGGCAGCATCCTGGTGGATGTGGACGGCGATCGGGCCGAAAGCCGCGCCTATGTGCAGGCACGGCACCAGCGCCGCGATGATCCGGTAGGAGCGATTTTCGATTCGACGGGCGAATATCGTGATCGCTGGGAAAGGCGGGCGGAAGGCTGGCGCATCGTTCGCCGGGACGCAATCTGGTTCCTGCATAGCGGCGATCCGGCTGTTCTCGCTGCGGGCGAGGAACAACTGGGATGAGCGGCGCGGCTTCGCTCGCCGATCGCTACGGCCCGCGCGCGTTGATCTTGGGCGGTTCGGAAGGGATCGGCGCGCAGTTCGCCGATCTCCTCGCCGGCGCGGGCCTTGACCTCACACTCGTGGCGCGGTCGGCCGGAGCGTTGAACGAGACGGCAGACAGAATCCGGCGGGCGCACGGGGTCGATGTCGATATCATCGAACTTGACCTCACCGCCCCGGACATTCCGTCGAAGGCGAACGAAATCATCGCGGCAAGGGACTATGGCCTCGTCATTTACAATGCGGGAGCGACCCATGGGGTCAATCTGTTCCTGGATCAGCCGGTCGAGCGTGCCCTTAACCTGGTGGCGCTCAACTGCGCGTCGCCCGTCGCCTTTGCGCATGCAGCGCTGGCGAAGATGCGGGAAAAGGGTCGTGGCGGGCTGATACTGGTGTCATCCATGTCAGGGCTGGTCGGCAGCGGCTATGTCGTCACCTATGCGGCGTCCAAATCTTTCGAGATCGTGCTGGCGGAAGGGCTGCATTGGGAATTGCAGCGCGACGGCATCGATATTTTGTGCGCGGTCGCTTCGCTCACCGACACGCCCGCCATGCAGCGATCGGGCATGGTGGAAATCGAAGGACTGGTGCCGATGGACGCCCGCACCTTTGCCTCTGGCGCGATCGGCGCGTTAGGAAGTGCGCCGGTCTGGTATGCGGTCGGCGATGCGGCGGTGGAGGGCTTGCGGTCAATGCCGCGTCCCGCCGTCACCGCCAACGCTTCCGCCATGTCGGCGCAGCTATGGGGGATCAAGGTCGATAACAACGGTTGATTCGCCTGTCGTTACCATAAAGAAGATGCCCCCAACCCGCCTCGGGATGGGGGCTATTTCTTTTAGCGCCTATATCGCGTTGCGCTTGGCGATCCCGCCGAGATAGCGGCCGCTGGGCTTGATCGTGCGCTTGAAGGTGGTGCGATCGATATCGACCAGGCCGAAGCGCTGGTGGAAGCCTTCATTCCACTCCCAATTGTCGAGCAGCGTCCAGTGGAAATAGCCGCGCACGTCCGCGCCCGCATCGATGGCGGCCTTCAAACCGGCCAGCGCGCCGTCGATATAGGCGATACGCTGTGCGTCATCGTCGGTCGAAATACCGTTTTCGGTGATATAGATCGGCACCTTCACCTGCGACGCGGCATAGCGCACGATATTGCCGATGGCCGCGGGATAATATTCCCACTTGCTCTTGGTGAACTGGGCATCCTTGCCCGCCTTGCGCGGCCCTTCGGGGCCGATCAGATAGCGGGTATAGCCCTGGACGCCCAGGAAGTCGCTGCGGCCCGCAGCTTCCAGCCACTGCGCATAGACTTCCTGACGCTTCTGGGCGACCTTCGCTTCGCCGGCGTCCACCGCCTGATCATCGCCGATGGAAACGATCGCACCGACCGGAAACTTGCCCGGACCGGCCTTCAGCGCGGCCATGGCGAGTTCGTGCGCGCGGATCATCGCGGGCACCGCGACCTTGGGATCGCTGAACAGGAAGGAGGAGAATTCGTCGCTTCCCACCTTCTTGGCGGCCAGCTTCATCAGCGGCGCCGACATGGATGCAATGTCCATCGGCTGGCCGGTCGCGCTCTGCATGTCCGGCGACCATTTGACGACCAGCGGCGCATTGGGCTCATTGAAGGGCACCGCCATGCCGATGAGGTCGCCCATATGCTTGGCCACACGTTCGGCATAGCGCGCAAACAGTTCCGGCGCGTCCGGCTTGTTCCACGCGCCCCGGGCAGCGAACCAACGCGGTGACGAGAAATGGTTGAGCGTCACATTGGGGAAGATGCCCGCCTCGCGGCAAGCGGCGATGCAGCGGCGGTAATGGTCCAGTTCGGCAAGCGAAAACTGGCCTTCTTCCGGCTCCACGCGAGACCATTCGATAGAAAAACGATAGGCGTTGAGCCCCATCGCCTTCACCAGGGCGACGTCTTCGTCCCAGCGGTGATAACTGTCGCAGGCATCGCCCGACCGCTCCCTAAAGGGAGAAGGCTTCATATTTTCTACGACCCACAGATCGGAACTGACATTATTGCCTTCGGTCTGATGACCCGCGCTCGACGCGCCCCACAAAAAGCCCTTGGGGAAGCTGCCCTTTGCCGTCCTGCGCGCCGGCGCAGCGGCCACGGCCGGGCTGGAAAGCAGTGCGGAACCGGCCGCCATGCCCATCAAGATCGATCGCCGGTCGAGCGCGTCCTCGAAATCCATGAATTATCCTCTTCGCATTATGTGGACCGCGCCGCGATCCTCGAAATCGTCGGCGCTGTAGGCGATAGTGCTTAAAAAGAATAGGGGTTGTCAATTTAATCCGCCTGTAATATCGGTCCGCGCGATTTTCAAATCACTTTCAGATGCAGCGGCATCGACCATGTATATGGGGAGGAATTTTATGCGATTTTGGCAATTTACGCGCGCTGCGCTGATGGCCGGTTCGGCCCTCGCGGGGTTTGCGCCAGCCGCCCACGCCCAGCAATCCGTTGAGGCGCAGAACGACGCCGGTGCAGCCGATACGTCGGGCGACATCATCGTCACGGCGACTCGCAGCAACCAGAGCCTTCAGGATGTTCCCGTGGTCGTGACCGCCGTTTCCGGCGAGCAGATCAAGGAACTGAACTTCACCACCTTCACTGACATTCAGGCGCTGTCGCCCGGCCTGTCCTTCACGCCCCGCGGCACGTCAGGCACGGTGACGGCTCTGCGCGGCGTCAGCACCAGCAACACCACCGGCGCGCCGCCGGCCGTCGTCATCTACTTCAATGAAGTGCCGATCAACGACGCCATCGCGTTTCAGAGCCTCTACGATATTGGCCAGATCGAAGTCGTGCGCGGCCCGCAGGGCACATTGCGCGGCGCCCCCGCTCCTGCCGGTTCGATCACTCTTTCGACCAAGCGTCCTGACCTTAACGAGATGGGCGGATATGTTCAGGGCATCGCTACCGACCAGCTTGGCCTCAACGGCCAGTTCGCCGTCAACTTCCCGATCGTGCAGGACAAGCTGGCTCTGCGCATCGCCGGTCTTTACGACCGTAATGAAAATGGCGACGTCCACAGCCTGACGACCGGCGTGGAATCCGGCGCGAAGACCAAGAGCATCCGCGCCTCGCTGCTGTGGGAGCCGACTCCTGAACTGTCCATTCTGGGCACCTACCAATATCTCCGCAACGTCAGCAGGTCGCTGCCGACGGTGGAAGGTTCGGGCCTGGGCTATAATGGACCGGTCATCCGCGATCCCAAGCAGCGCGTGGCGGTTCAGGAGGATCTATTCTACCGCCGCCTGACCGCGCACTACGCATCGCTGTCGGCAAAATATGACCTGGGCGACGCTTCGATTAACTATAATGGCGGCTACAGCAAGTTCCGCAGCGTCACTCCGACCGGCGTCGGCGACAATGATGCGGGCAACGCCATTCCCGGTTATTCGGAACCGCAGAATTTCAACAATCCGGTCGAAAGCTGGTCGCACGAACTGCGTTTGGACGGTAAGACGCAGAGCGGTTTCCTCGATTATACGGTCGGCGGCTTCTACTCCAAGGCCACGTCCGACGTTACCCGGCTGAACATCTTCACCTATCTGCCGGGCGCCTTTGGCGGCGGCGCCGTTCCTACGCCGGGCGCTCCGGCGGCTGGGCGGGTACTCGTCGGCGACATCACGCTGCCGATCAAGGACGTGAACAAGTCGCTTTTCGCCAGCGGCACATTCCACCTGCCGACGAACACTGAAATATTCGTGGGCGCCCGCCACATCTGGTCGGATGTCACCAAGGGCTTCAACCTGGATTTCAATTCGCCATTCATCCCGGTGATCACCGAGCCGCAGCCGCGGCGCAAGTTCAAGGCGTGGGTGTATGACGCGAAAATCGTCCAGCATCTGAATGAAGATCTGCTGGTCTATGCCTCCTATGGACATGGCTGGCGCGGTCCGGGCTCCAACCAGGCGACACCGGTTCCCAGCAGCGTTCGCATGGTCGACGCCGAAGAATCCGACAATTTCGAAATCGGTTTCAAGGGCGAGTTCCTGGACAAGCGGCTGCGTTTCAACGCCGCCATCTTCCAGCAGAATTTCGACGGCTATATCGCGCGCGCCCGGTCCATTCCGAACGTGAACGAAGGCGGTCTGGCCGTCTCGGCGAACGACATCACCTTCAACGGCGATGCGCGCGTCCGTGGTGCGGAGGCCGAGCTGTACTTCTCGCCAAGCGACCGCTTCTATGTCCAGGGTTCGGTGGGCTATGCGAACGGCAAGTTCAAGAATGCGTCGATCCCCTGCCGCGACACCAATTTCGACGGCGTTCCCGACAGCGGCGCTACGCCGACCTTGCCGTCCGCTTTTCCGGCCGGTACGCCGGTGGCCTTCTGCCGCTCCAACGGCGCGCTGTCGGACGTGCCCAAGTGGAATACGACCCTGTTGTCGGAATATAACGCGCCTCTCGGTCAGGCCACGGCCTATCTGCGCGGCCTGTTCACCTGGCAAAGCAAGACGACCGATATCGCCACCGGCAACAATTATGGCAGCTACGGCATCGTGAACCTGTTCCTGGGCGCGCGCGAGATCGTGCCGGGCCTGGACGTCAACATCTTCGCCAAGAACATCTTCAATGTTCAGAAGGTCACCTTCCGCGATGCTGAATATGTCCTTGGCGGCTACCGTTCGGGCTACAACAATGTGAACTTCACCCCGCCCCGCGAAGTCGGCGTCACCGCCCGCTTCTCCTTCGGCGGCGGCTAAGGGAAAAGAGGCTCGGCCGGGTGGTTTATTACACCCGGCAGGAGGTCACAGCAAAAGGGGCATGATCCGGCCTGGATCATGCCCCTTTTCTTTGACTGCCTTCAACGCTCTCCGACGCAAGAGTTCATCCTGATCGGGCTTAGCCATGATAGACTTCTGAGCGCCTGCCAGTGCTTGGCAGGCGCTCAACATGACTTCGCAACAACCCGAGCGGATGGACGAAGATAGTCTGGCCTATCGCTGCTCGACGGTGACGCTATCGATCTTCATGCCGCTCGCGGGATTGCCGAGCGGAGCGTTCTCCGGGTAATCGCCTGCGGGCGATCCGGTGTCCACGCCAACGTCAAAACTGCCGGTGATCGAATAGAAGATGGGCGGGCTCGCCGGAACCCGGCCCGACGCCACTTCCGCGCCATTGACGATCAGGCCCAGTCGCGCGCCCTTCGCCATGCCCTTGCCGTCATAGTCGAAATTCATGCGGACGGCATTCTGGCCGACCGGCAGAGGCTTCCTGCCCTTCAACGTAACGGTAGCGATATTGTACAGGCGGTAAGTGAAGATCGGATAACGCCCGGCGTCCAGATAGAGCGCCCAGCCCGCATCCGTGCTTCCCAACGTCGCAACCACGCCATGCGCCTGTTTGCCGACGCCAAGCTTCGCTTCCACGCCCCATGACCGGCCGACGATGCGGGGCAAGGCCCCTTCCGGGACGCCGACCGCACCTTCATAATAGGTCCGGCTTCTCGCGCCCGTCTGCAAGCTCGGCAGCCCGGCATCGCCGAACTGCTGACCCTTGAGCGGCAGCACCTGGTTGGCGGCGGCTTCGCGGGTGAACAGGGCCTGCAATTCCTTGAGCTTTGCCGGTTGGCTGGCCGCCAGATCATGGGCTTGGGAAAAGTCGCTGTTGAGGTCGTACAGTTCCCAGCGGTCCTGTTCGAACGGCTTCGCGCCAGCGCCCAGCGCCGCGCCCCATGGCAGGCGGGTGTGAAAGGCCGATGCCATCCAGCCGTCGTGATAAATGGCGCGATGGCCGAATATCTCGAAATATTGGGTCCGGTGGCGTTCGGGCGCGATCGCGTCGTTGAAGGAATAGACCAGGCTCGTGCCATCCATCGGCACCTGCTTCACGCCATCGACTTCCGCGGGCGCGGGGATGCCGGTCGCCTCCAATATGGTCGGCACGACATCGTTCACATGGCCAAACTGGCTGCGCATTCCGCCCGGCTCGCTGATCTTCTTGGGCCAGCTGATCACCAGCCCGTTGCGGGTGCCGCCCAGATGGGACGCCACCGCCTTGGTCCACTGAAACGGCGTGCCCGCCGCCCAGGCCCAGGCGGCGTTAATGTGCGCGTTCGCTTTCGGCCCGCCGATGGTGTCGATATGAGCCAGCTTGGATTCCAGCGTTTCAGGCATGCCTTGCAGCGCGCCGAGATAATTGAGGCTGCCGCCCAGCCCGCCTTCCGCGCTCGCGCCATTGTCGCCCACGACATAGATGAACAGCGTATTGTCGAACTCGCCCGCATCCTTGAGCGACTGGACGAGCCTGCCCATTTCCGCGTCGGTATGTGCCATGAAGCCCGCATAGCTTTCCATCAGGCGTGATGCGAACCGCTTTTCATCGGGGGACAGGCTGTCCCATGCAGGCATCCCTTCCGGGCGCGGGGTCAATTGCGTGTTGGGCGGTATGATCCCCAGCCGCTTCTGACGGGCGAAGGTTTCTTCCCGCAGCTTGTCCCATCCCTGATCGAACTTGCCACGATATTGGTCGATCCACTGCTGCCGCACCTGGAGGGGCGCGTGGATCGCGCCGGGGGCCATGTAGAGGAAGAAGGGCTTTTTCGGATTGATCGCGCGCTGGCCGCGGAACCAGTTGATGCTCTGCGTCACAAGGTCATCGGTCAGATGATAGTCCTTGCCCGCCGGACGCCGCACCGGGGTCGTGCCGTCGAACAGCGACGGTTCGAACTGGTCGGTCTCGCCCCCTTCGAAGCCGTAGAATTTCTCGAACCCCTCGCCGGTGGGCCAGCGGTCGAACGGTCCGGCTGGCGACGTTTCCCACGCCGCGGTGGTGTGCCACTTGCCGAAGGCCGCAGTGCTGTATCCATTTTCCCGCAGGACCTCGGCGATCATGGCGCTGTCCTTAGTATGGAAGCCGCTATAGCCGGGGCGGCTGTCCGCGATCACCGCGCCCACCCCTGTCCGATGCGCGTTCCGTCCGGTGAGGAGCGACGCGCGCGTCGGCGAGCACATCGCCGTCGTGTGGAAGCGGTTGTAGGTCAGGCCCTGCCGGGCAAGCGCGCTAAGAGCAGGCGTGTCGACCGGCCCGCCAAAGGTGGAGGTGGTGCCAAAACCGACATCGTCCAGCAGCACTAGCACGATATTCGGCGCGCCAGCGGGAGCCTGCCGCACATATTGGGGCGCCTTGACCGGCGGCGCTGCTTCCTGCGCGAGGGCGGGCGAGAGGATGAGAGCGGAACAGGCCGTTCCAGCAAGTAATTTCAAAAGTCTGGCCGCCATCTTGTCTCTCTTCTCTGTTCTGCTGCTGCGGAGCGCGGCCGTTCCTTCCGGCCGCGCTCCGCATGTTCCGCAATCGGCTAAGGCCGGTTTGAGTCAGCCCACGTCCACGCGGATGCGCGACAGGCGAATTTCTTGGATGCGCCATTCGCCGCCGATGCGGACATAGCGTTCATGATAATGGCCGTAACCATGCATCCATTTGAAAGGCAGCGGTGATCCTTCCTGGACCCACAGCTTGTCCTCCATCGCCCAGATGCCGGTCGCGCGATCCGGGCTTTCGATGGTGATTTCCGGCATGTGGCCGTGATGGACGGTCTGGATATGCTCCAATATGGGCGCGAGCTTGGCCACATAAGGAGCGGCCCCATGAGTCAACTGGCTTTCGTCCGGCTCGCCAGTCGATTCCCGGAAATCGGCGATCAAGTCGGGCGCGAAGGTCGCTTCCAATCCGGCCCAATCCTTCATGTCCATGGTGCGGAAATAGCGCGCCTTGAGCGCATGGATTTCCAATGTGGCGGCGATTTTTTCTGCTTGGGTCACGATCTCGTTCCTCCCTAAAATCCGGGCATTGTCACCAGCTCACCTTGTTCGCGGCTTCGATCGCCGCCTGCGTGTCCGGCGGCAACAGCACGCCGCGCTTCTCGGCCGCCTTGGCCGCCTCGGCAAAACGCTTGTGATAGACGTCCGGCGTGCCGTAAAGCGCCTTCAACTGCTCCGTTGTGAAGGGAAAGGTGCGCCCCGACCCGCCAATGCATTCGCCGCGCCAGTCATAGCGGGCGACGGGAACATCCACCCATGGGGTACGCAGGCCGCCCTTCACATTGCCGTTCGCGTCGAAATAGCTGGCAGGCTCAAGCACCGGCTGCTCGGGCCCTTCGAAAGAGGCAAGCTGGGGGAAGCTGGGTGCTGCCTTGCCGCTCTTGATCCACTGGTCGACCGCGACGATGGCCGCGCCGGAGACATATTGCACCGGGAACGTATTGGCATAATCGGCCGGGCAATTGCCGCCGTCCAGGCCGAGGTCGCGCTGGTTCGCCTTGCCGACGCGGACCATATAGGGGCCGGTCGTGTGCGAGCTGCCAGCAGGCGTCCAGAAGCGCAGCATCCTGCCTTCCTCACGCGGGCCGCGCTCGGCTGATGCGGTGGTGGTGTTGAGCACGATCACCGGCACGCCGACATCGGTTCGCACGGTCGGCAAGGGTGTGTCCGCGCCCGACAGCTTCAGCTTCGCGCCGGTATGCAGGTCTTGCAGGAAAAAGCCGTCGAACACCCTGGCCTGCGGCTGTACGGCGTTGATGTAGATCGCCAGCCTTTCTCCCGCGATCGTGTTGCCGACGCCGATCACGGCCTTGGGCTCCAGGCCAGCGAAAGGATCGGGTCCGCCCGCCATCGTCTTGCTTTTCAGGGCAGCGGCGATCTGGGTCAGCATGTCATAGGACATATCGCTCGATGGCACGGACAGGCTGCCATAGCGCTGCGGGTCCCAGCGGGCGAGCGTGGTGCCGATGGGGATCTGCTTTCCGGCATAGGTGATCGTCTGCGGGGGCTTTGTATCGTCAATGCCTTCATGATGCATCGACACCCCTACCCAGCCGAAGCCGTTGCGCAGCAGCGTCTCGGCGTTCCACCGGTAATTGGTGTCCCGCTCCGTGCCGAAATATTCCTGCATATATTCGATGACGATGGTGCCGTTGAACTTGTTCGCGGGCGGCTTGCGGACGAGGATACGGGTTTTGTACGGCACATCCTCCCCTGCTACGACCTGCCATCGGCCATCCGCGCCCAGCGTGGTACCCGGCGCGACATAATAGGCATGGGCCTTGCCGGAAACGAAGTATTCGCTTTCCGTATAGCCGTAGGGCGCCAGGTCGACGATGGAGGCGGAATAGGGAAAGCCGCGCGTGCCCCCGGTGATTGGCCCTTCGAAGGTGACAGCGGCCACGGCGGCGGGCTGCGCCTTCACCTGACCGGGCGGAGAGACGGCGCATCCCGGCTGAACCAGCATCGTTGCCGCAAGCAGGGGCATCAACCACAATGTGTTGGGCTTCATCTCTTTTTCTCCGGTTATTTCTTGGGCAGGGCGAAGGCGACGATGCTGTTGCGGCCTTCGGACATGACGGAACTCATCTTGGCGATCGCCGGATCGTAGGACCCCGCCATCAGGGCGATGAACTGGCGGCCGCCCGACTTGTAAACGGCTGGAACGCCGCCGGGGACGGACGGCAGCGGCGCTTGCCAGACTAGTTTCCCATCGGCCATGCTCCACGCCCGCAGCTTGCGGTCCTGCGTCCCGGCAAAGATCAGGTCGCCCGCCGTCGCGACGATGGTGCCGCGCGGGAACAGCGTGCCGGAATCCTTAAGGCCTGGAAGCTCGCCGAAGGGAACCTGCCATAGCTTCTTGCCGCTGTTCATGTCATAGGCGGTCATGGTTGACCATGGCGTCGCGCTGGCCGGCAGCATCGTCTTGCTGAACAGGAAATTGTAACCAGTCTTGAGCTTGATCGGCCCGCTCTTTGCGGCTGCTCCCTCCCCGCCCTGGCCGTCCGGCCCGGCGGCAACGGCAGGGCTGCTGACCTTGCCCGCCTGTTCCTGGCTAAAGCCCAGGAACAGCAGCAGCTCCTTCATCTCCTGCGGTTTCAGGTTGAATGCGGGCATCACCGCCCGGCCGCGCGTCACGATTTCGTTCACCTGGCCCGCCGTCCGGCGCGACGCAATGCCGGTCAGCGCGGGAATGGCTGGCGGTTGGCCAGCGCGCTTTTCGCCATGGCAGGACGCACAATTCTGCGCATAGACCGCCTCGCCGGGATTGCCTGCGCTTTGTCCCAGGAACATGGTGCGCGGCTTGTCGGACGGCGGCTCCATCCGCAGGATCGCGGGGATGTCCATCCCCACGACGAAGAAGCGGCCAGTGCGCGGATCGACTGCGCCATTGCCCCAATTGGTGCCGCCCGAACTGCCGGGGATCTGCAATGTCCCCTGCCTGCTGGGCGGGGTGAAAATCCCTTCATTGCGAAGGCCTGCGACCATGGCGGCGATCTGTTTCCGCTCCGCCGGATCGAGATAGGGGCTCAGCTCCTCCGCCGTCATGCGCTGGCGCACGAAGGGTTCGGGCGCAGTCGGAAACGGCTGGGTGGGCGATGCCTCCTCACCCGGAATGTCGCTCTTGGGAACCGGCCGCTCCTCGATTGGGAAGACGGGTTTTCCGGTGCGCCGTTCGAACGTGTAGATGAAGCCCGTCTTGCCCGCGACAGCCACCGCCTCGACCCGCTTGCCGTTACGGTTTAGCGTCAGCAGCTTGGGCGCTTGCGGCAGGTCATAGTCCCACAGGTCGTGATGGACGGTCTGAAAATGCCACAGCCTCTTGCCCGTCCTCGCGTCCAGCGCCACCAGAGAATTGGCGTAAAGATTGCTGCCCTTACGATTGACGCCGTAGAAATTATAGTCGGCCGACGCGAGCGGCACGAACAGGATGCCGCTCGCGGTGTCGAGCGTCATCTCGCTCCAGTTGTTGACGCCGCCGACCTGCTTCCACGCATCCTTGGGCCATGTCTCGTAACCCGCCTCGCCGGCGTGCGGAATGCTGTGGAAGGTCCAGCGCAGCTTTCCGGTACGCACATCGAAGGCGCGGATATATCCCGGCGGGCCGTTCCATTCGTCGCCGCCCGTCGTGCCGACGATGATCAGGTCGTCGAAGATGCGGCCCGGCGACTGGGATTCGATCCGCCTGATCGTGGCGGGGTCTCGGCCCAGCCCCTGCTTGAGGTCGATCGAGCCATTGTCGCCAAAGCTCGTCACCGGCTTTCCGGTCGCGGCGTCGATTGCGTAGAGGCGATCCTGGTGATTGTAGAACAGCCTGCGCGGCTCGCCGCGTCCCCCGCCCCAGCTGCTGAGGCCCCGCATGCGCACGCCTTCCGCGTCGACCCGCCAAAGCTCCCGCCCCGTCGCCGGGTCCAGCGCCAATATGCCGCCGCTATAGGGCACGAACATGCGCCCGTCGATGACAAGGGGATTGCCGTTCGATTGGCCGTTGTTCGGAAGGGGAACGCTCCACGCGACCTGAAGCTTGCCGACATTGGCCGCATTGATGCTGGATAGAGGAGAGAATTGCGAGGAATCCGCCCCGCCCAGATAATCTGGCCATTCCACTTTTTCAGGAGTGCGGGAGGCGGAGCACCCCGCCAGGCTCACCGCAGCGAAAACCGCGCTGACAATGGGCGCCCATGTTCGCTCGCCGTACATCAACCTCTCCAAAAAAATTGGGTTTTCCCATTCGGTGACGCAGCCGATACGATCTGTCCACCACCTCAATAATAGCATTGGTCGTCTATTTCTGCCTAGCAAGTGACAGCGCCATTTGGCAAGACATGACATCGGTGAACTTTGAGGCTATCGCTTGCTACCGCTTGTACGCGCCGCTTGGGCGTCTCGCGTCCAGGGTTAATGTAGGAGTGCCGAATTGCCAGCCGTTAACAAACAAGCGCGGACCGTTGGACGTAGAGGACGGCCCTCACGCGAAGAAGAGCGCGAGATCACGTTGGCTATCCTCGACGCGGCTCTCGGTCTTTTTCTAGAGAGCGGCTATGGCGCGACTTCGATGAAACGCATCGGAGAACAGGCTGGCGTGGCGCCAAATACGCTTTACGCGCGGTTCCCCGACAAGGCTACGCTCTTCAGGGCGATCGTCGAATGGAAAGCGGCGCTGTGGAAGGTCACTAATCCACCGCGCTATGCCAAGGTCGGCGCGCCGATGCTCGAGGTGATAGAAGTGGCGCTCACGGCCATGTTCGAGGCGATGGACCGCGAAGACATCAGTGCGATCGGCCGTTTGATCGCGCAAGAAGCCGACCGTTTTCCCGAACTGGCCCAAATCTATCATGAGAATGCCACGATGGTCGGGCAGGATGGCCTTGTGAATTCAATCAACCAAAGCATCGATTGCAGCCTTTCCGAGACGGAAACTCTCGACCTTGCCAAGACGATGCTCGAATGCGCGATTGGTCATATGAACCTGAGTATGTTCAATAGCGGCAGCGGCCAGGAAACGCACAGGCGTGCAGCGAAGCGCATAGCGTCACTGCTCGCAGGGGGCGCCGCCAAATAATGGCCCCGCGCGATAATAGGAGCAGTGTCCAGCATTAAAATGATAATTTGTCTCTTGTTTAATGAGCCATTCTGGCTAATCCATGCTGTGGATACGCCCGAAGTACCGATGCGGGCGCGTGATAGGAGGCGAACTGACATGAGCAAGATCATTATCGCGGCGCTGTTAAGCCTGGCCACCTCGACGGCAGCTTATGCCCAAGCACCGGCAGCAGCTACGGCAGCCGCGACATTGTCGACCGAGAATACCGACGTAGGCACGCTGATCGACAACCCGCAAACTAAGGCAATTGTCGACCAGCATATCCCCGGCTTCAGTAGCAATCCTCAAATAGAAATGGCGCGCGGCATGACGTTGCGGGTTATCCAGCAATATGCCGCGGATCAGGTGACCGACGCGGCTCTCGCTGCGATCGATGCCGACTTGGCCAAGCTGTCGGCGAAAAAGTAAAATTTGGGTGTCCTAATAGGAATATGCACCAGCCGGCGCAACATGATCATGCGGCGCCGGCTGGCGTCCTCTTAACTGGATCAGCTTGTTCCCCATTTATGACGCAGTTCTCGGCGCCGTATCGACAAGCAAACAGACGATAGTCGCTATATTTTTGCTGATATAAAAATCAGGTGCGGCCCAGTTCCATGGAGCGGACCTGTGTACCGGGAAGGGTAGAATCATGAAGCAAGCTCTCAGACTTCTGCTGTTGGCCGGGGGGGCGCTGGTGAGTATGCCTGTCAGGTCACAGGATCGCCTGGAGGAAAGCTTCCGCGATCCGCCCCAATCGGCCCGCCCGCGCGTCTGGTGGCACTGGCTGAACGGCGCCATTACGCAGGAAGGCATCAATCGCGATCTCGATTGGCTGCACCGGTCGGGCATTGGCGGCGTCCAGATATTCTATGGCGCTATGCCCAACAATGATGGCGTACTGACCCCCCCGGTGCGCTATATGTCGCCTGAATGGAAGGCCGCGTTCCGTAGCGCGGTCACTCAGGCCGCCGACAAGGACATGGAAGTCACCATTCCGACCTCCGCGGGTTGGAGCGAAACCGGCGCGCCCTTCGTCAAGGCGGCGGACGGTATGAAGAAGTTCGTCTGGACGGAAACCGACCTGACCGGTGGCCGACGCTTTCAGGGCACGCTGCCCCGCCCCTCGGACGCATCAGGGCCCATCGGCGAAATCGAATTTGGCGAAAACCGGCTGACCTACGGCGCTATCGGTCCGCAGCCGCCACGCCTTTATGTCGACAGCCGCGTGGTCGCCTATCGCGTGCCAGCGGCGGAGCGCCCGCTGCCGCTGCCCAAGGTCAGCACTTCCAAGGGCGAAGCGCCCGCGGAAGGACTGTTCGACGGCCGTTTAGTGAAGGCGATCGAGATTGATCGCCCCTCCAACAAGAATCCCGGCTGGGTCCGCTTCGACTATCCCAACTCCGTCACCATCCGGTCGCTGACGGTAGTTCTAGAGCCTAAAAAGCCCGAGATCGCGGTTTCCACCGAGATTCCTGCCCGGCTCGAGGTCAGCGACGACGGCACGACTTTCCGGAAGGCAGCCGACATAGCGGCCGGTGCCTTCACGCAAAATACCAACAGCTTCGCGCCGGTCACGGGCCGCATTTTTCGCGTGGTCCTGCAACCCGCGCCTAGTGCTTTCCCGGCGCTGGACATGGCGCCCGGTGCGCTGCTGCAACCAGGTTTGCCTTCGGCTCCTCCATCCAAGACGCTGACCATCTCCGAAATGGCCCTCAGCCCCGATGCCCGGATCGAACGGTTTGAGGAAAAGGCAGGCTTCGCCTCGCTGCCCGATTATTACGCCGCCCCAACCCCGCAAGCTGGTGCAGGACAGGTGGTGGCAAAGGGCAGTGTCATAGACCTGACCGCGCGGATGAAGCCGGATGGCACGCTGGACTGGACGCCGCCCAAGGGCCGCTGGCGCGTGGTCCGGCTGGGCTATTCGCTGACCGGCCATATGAACGGTCCTACCACCGTGGAAGCCACTGGACTGGAGGTCGATAAGCTCAGCGCGCCGCGCGTTCGGGCCTTCATGAACCAGTATCTTGACGAATATGCCCAGACGCTTGGCCCGGATCTGGTCGGCAAGCGCGGATTGCAGGCTACGCTGAACGACAGCATCGAGGCGGGCTTCCAGAACTGGACCGACGACATACTGGAACAGTTCGCCAAGCGGCGCGGCTATGATCCGTCACCCTGGCTGCCGGTGCTTACCGGCCGCGTAGTGGACAGCGCCGCCGCCAGTGACGCATTCCTGTACGATTTCCGCCGCACTCTGATGGATTTGATGGCGGAGGCGCATTATGGCACTGTCGCTCAGGTCGCGCATGAACGCGGCCTCAGGGCCTACGGGGAGGCGCTGGAAGCATCAAACCGTCCTTCTCTGGGTGACGATCTCGCCATGCGCAGCCACGCTGACGTGCCCATGGGCGCGATGTGGACGTTCAAGCCCGACAAGGAACCGAACCCATCGCACGCCGCCGACATAAAAGGTGCAGCCTCCGCCGCTCATCTCTACGGCCGGACCTATGTCGGGGCCGAATCCATGTCGTCAATCTTCCAATATTGGGCGGCCAGCCCGCGTGAACTGAAGCATGTGGCCGACACCGAATTTGCGCTCGGGGTGAATCGTATATCGATCCACAGCAGCGTTCATCAACCACTGATAGACAAGGCGCCGGGCCTGACCTTGTGGCTCTTCGGTCAATATTTCAACCGCAACGACAGTTGGGCCGGGCAGGCACGGCCTTGGGTCGACTATCTGGCGCGCACTTCCTGGATGCTGTCCCAAGGGCGCTATGCGGCGGACGTTGCCTATTTCTATGGCGAGGAAGCGCCGGTCGTGACGCTCGCCGACAATGGCAGGCTGAAGGATGCGCCGACACGCTATGGCTATGACTTCGTCAATGCCGATGTGCTGGCAGGCGTCGTGTCGGTCAAGGATGGCGCCATCGTCACGCGCTCGGGCATGCGCTACCGTGTGTTGCAGCTTGGCGGCTCGTCGCAGCGCATGACATTGCCCACTTTGCGCCGCATCGCCGAATTGGCGGAAGCAGGGGCGGTCATCGTCGGCGACAAGCCCATATCCTCGCCCAGCCTCGCCGATGATCCTGCCGCTTTTAAGGCGCTTGCAGACAGGCTCTGGACTGGCGGCGCAGAGACGAGGGTCGGCGCGGGCCGTGTCCTGGCGGGCATGGCGGTGGAAGCCGCGCTGGCCAAGATCGGCGTAAGCCCGGATCAGGAAGTTTTAGGCGTCAGCGAAAGTTCAGTGCGTTTTCTGCATCGGACGCTGGACGATGGCGAATTGTGGTTCGTCAGCAATCCGAAGAACGACGCGTTCAAGGCCGATGCGGCGTTCCGCGTCACCGGCCGCGAACCCGAACTTTGGGACGCCGAAAGCGGCACCCGCAGGCCCCTGTCCTACCGCGTTGAAAACGGCCGGACCATCATCCCCCTCACGCTCGATGGCAGCGGATCGGCGCTGATCGTCTTCCGCAAACCCACGGCTGAACAGGCGCGCACCGTGACGCCGCCGGCCGAACGGACGCTGGCGACGATCGACGGCGACTGGTCCGTCTCCTTCCAACCCGATCGCGGCGCTCCGACAGGCGCGGTTTCCATGCCCGCCGGATCATGGACCGACAGCGAGGACGCGGGCATCCGCTACTTCTCCGGCGTTGCAACCTACGCCAAGACAATCCGTGTTCCGCGCGCCATGCCGGGCAGCCGGACCATCCTATCGCTGGGTGAGGTCAATGACCTGGCGGAAGTTTGGGTGAATGGCAAACTCGTGCGGACCGTTTGGCGCGCGCCTTATCGCATGGATGTGACCGACGCGATCAAGCGCGGCAGCAACCGCATCAAGGTCAAGGTTGCCAATCGATGGGTCAACCGCCTGATTGGCGACGCACAGCCCGGCGCGGCGAAGGTGGGTTGGATCGTGGCGCCTGCCTATTCCGCGAAGGCCCCGCTCCTGCCATCCGGCTTGATGGGACCCGTTACGCTCATAGAAGCTCGCGACTGATAAAGAAGGAAAGCACCGCATGTCGACCGTGATGATTTCGCGCCGGACCCTTCTGGCCTCCAGTGCGCTGTTGGCCTTCGCGCCAGTCTGCGCTGCAACCACGGGCCCCGTCTATCGCGACGCCCGCGCCCCTGTCGCCGACCGAGTCGAGGATCTGCTCTCTCGCATGACCTTGGAAGAAAAGGTCGCGCAGATGTGCAGCATGTGGACCAGCAAGGGCCAGATCCTCAACCAAGACGGCAGCTTTTCCCCTGAAAAGGCCGCGAAGGTCATGCCGAACGGCCCTGGCCAGATCGCTCGCCCTGCTGACACCTTCGGCAACAAGCGCTTCTTCACCGGCGACTGGTTCCGTGGCGTCGAGGAGACCGCGCCGCTGGTCAACGCGATGCAGCGCTACTTCGTCGAGAAGACGCGGCTCGGAATCCCGGCGCTCATCCACGAAGAAACGGCTCACGGCTATCAAGCGCGCGGCGCGACGATTTTCCCCATCCCTCCCGCGCTCGGCAGCACCTGGGATCCCGAACTGGTGGAAGAGGTCTTCTCGACAATCGGCAAGGAAGCGCGCGTGCGCGGCGTGAACGTCGCGTTGAGCCCTGTCGTCGACCTAATGCGCGAGCCGCGCTGGGGTCAAGGCAAAGCGATAAGGGCAGTAACAACTTCTGTCCTGGAGCCGGAATGCCGCAAGGTCCGGGACTATGATCACCATATGTCAGTAATGGGAGAGCATCATCATGGCGACTTCATCGGGCCAATCCTGGCTTGTCACCAAGCATCCTGAAATGGTGGCCAACCTGATGCGCAGCAGCGCCACGGCGATGATCGCCGCAGCGTTGATGGCGTCCACTCCGGCCAGCGCGCAAGATGCACCCGTACCGTCGGAAGGCAGCTTCGCCAATCCCGCCATGTCGGATCGCCCGATGTATCGTTTCTGGAACAATGGCGGCATGATGACGCCTACTTCCATCACGGAGCAGGTGGCGCAGATCAGGTCGTCGGGCGCTGGCGGGTTCGAAGCCAACCAGTTGAGCGGCGTTCCTTCGGTCAGCAAGGTTCCGGGCTATGATCCGCAGCACCACGGGTTCGGCACGCCGGAATGGACCCGCGCCTGGACGCAATTGTTCAAGGCAGGGAAGGCGCAGGGGTTGCGCGTCGATCAGATCTACACGCCCGGCTGGTCGGCGGGCATTCAGGGCCTCTCCCCCGACGCGCCGGGGACGGCGAAGGAAATCACCTTCGGTTCCGTCTTCCTGAACGGCGGAGAAAGCTATGAAGGCGTGGTGCCTGAGGCCAAGCTGCCGACCGGAGTCACCAGGCGCACGCTGCTGGGCATCGTCGCCTATCGGTGCGACAGCAATTGCGAAGCGGGATCGAAATCGCCGCCCATGCTGGACGCGAGCACGGCCGTGGACCGCACGGCCAGCGTCAAGGGCAACCGCATCCGCTACACCGCGCCCTCCGGGCAGGGCCGCTATGTGCTGGTCGCGTCGTGGATGAACGGTACAGGTCAAGTGATCGAACTCGCCCAGACTCCCACGCCCAGCTACATGGTCGATCACTTCGCTTCCTCCGGCGCGCGGGCGATCGTCGATTATTGGGAGACGAAGGTCCTGAACCCGGAATTGCGGCAGGCGTTCAGGGACAGCGGCGGATCGCTGTTCTTCGATTCCTTCGAACTCAACCGCCATGGTGAGGAGGTTCGCCACTGGACCGATAATTTCCTGAGCGAATTCCGCAAGCGGCGCGGCTATTCGCTGGTGCCGTATCTCGCGGCGATATCCAATTCGTCCAATCCCATGTTCGAATTCAGCAACGGCGTGGGCACGCGCATTCGCGAGGATTACCGCCAGACCCTATCGGAACTGTTTGTCGGCAACCATATCTTGCCGCTTAAGCAATGGGCCCATTCCTACCGCATGACCTTGCGTGCGCAGGGCTATGCCGGATGGGGGCCGACGGCGGTCAACAATTCCGACGCCGCGATCGCCATCGACATACCGGAGCAGGAAGCGAACAACCGCGGCAAGCCGATGTTCTCCACCGATGCTTCCGACGCCTGGCGGCAGGTGGTGAGCGCGAACGCGCAGATGGGCAGGACCATCGTGTCGAGCGAGATGGGCACTTTCGGCCGGACAGACGGGCTGGCGCGCGTGTCGCTGGTCATGCGAATGAACGAGGTCATCGGCCTTGGCATGAACAAGGTCGTCTACCATGGCTGGCCAGACCAGACGCCGGGCGGTTCGCACAGATGGCCAGGCTATATGCCATTCGGCAACGCCGTGGGCGACAATTACGGGGTCCAGATTCCGACCTTTGCCGATGACGTGGCGATCAACGACTATGTCGCGCGCCTGCAAACAGTCCTTCGCCGGGGCGAGCTTCGCAACGAAATCGCCATGTATTGGGGCGGACCGGACGAGGCGAAATATGGCGATCTGGGACTGGAGCGTTCCGGTTACACCTACGGCTTCATGAGCGATGCTCTCATGGCGCACCCATCGGCGAAGATCGTGGACGGCCGCCTGACGAACATGGGCTACAAGGCGTTCGTGCTGGACGCACAAGGGTCCGGAATTCCAATGAACCTCGCATCCGCCAGGCGGCTTCTCAGCTGGGCGCGCAGCGGCTTTCCGATCTTTGTCATCGGCGAGCTTCCGGTGCGGGTCAGCGGCTATCATCCCGCTGACGACGCCGCGCTGCGCAAGGTCGTAGCGGCGCTGCTCGCCCAGAAATCGGTGACGCGGGTTGCGGATCGCGCGGGCGTCGTGAACGCGTTGAAAGCGGCGGGCATCGGTTCCGCCGCTTCTTACGACGCCAAGCCGCTCGTGACATTGCACCGGCAGTCGGAGGACAGCGATTACTATTATCTGTTCAACGCGGCAGCGGACAGGACCAAGGCGGAGGTGACGCTGGAAGGAAAGGGCCTCCCCTACCGCTATGACGCCTGGACAGGCCAGGTGCGGCCCATCAGCCTGTTCACCCGGACAGAGAATGGGGTAAAGATAGAGGTTGATCTGGCGTCGGGCGACAGCACGCTCATCGCCCTCACTCCCGGCAATCAGGACACGCCCAAGCCCGTCTGCAAGAGCGCGGCGATAAGCACGAACGCCGATGAACTGCTCAGCTTGGACGGCGGCGACCCGGTCCTGCGCGACACGGCGGCGGGCCGATATGTCACCACCCTGTCCGATGGGCGGCAGGTCATCAGCGAGATCGCGACGGTGGGCGCCAGAAAGAGCCCTGCCTCCTGGACGCTCCAGGTCACTTCCTGGCAGGCTGGCGCTGGCGTGAACGACATTGCGAAGGTCGCGCTCACGCCCATCACCCTGACCCCCGGCGCAGACGGAAAGCTGCCGGATTGGCAGCATGTGCCGGGCCTGGAAAACAAGTCGGGCACGTCCACCTACAAGGCTTCGGTCGATATCGGCTCTGGGTGGACCGGCGGCACGCGTGCCTATCTGGACCTTGGCGCTTTTTACGGCACCGCGCAGGTCAGCGTGAATGGAAAACGCCTGCCCCCCATCGATCAGGCCGACGTGAGCCACATCGACGTGGGCGGTTATTTGCAGCCGGGCGTCAACGATCTAGAAGTGCATATCGCAACGCCGCTCTACAACGCCGCTTACAAGAGCAAGAGCCCCTATGGTCTCGTGGGGCCGGTGACCGTGATTCCTTATGGACAAGTGACCGTGCCGATGGGGTGCATGAGAGGTTAAGATCACTCGGATGCACAATATCATGGAGGATCGCTGCGAAGGCAAGGTGTGGAGATTTCCATGCGGCGTAGCGCTCGGCCGCTCACGGCATGCGCGCAGGTCTAGCTTATCGAAGCGAGCGCCCCAGCGCTTCCTTCGTGAGAGGACGCATCAATGCGTAGGCCTTGCGGTTGGGATGGACACCATCGCTCGTCAGGTCTGCCCGCATCCCGCCCGCAGGGTCCGCCAATAGCGAATAATAGTCCACGTAGATGACCCCGCGCTCCTTAGCCAAAGCCTCAAGCCTCTGATTGAGGCGAGGTACGCGCGTCGCAGGCTTTGCCTTTGGCGCGGTGAAGAAACCGGATGCCGGCGGGATGCTGGCAACGACAACGCGAACGCCATTCGCTTTCGCCATGTCGATCATCGCGCGCATGTTGTTGATAATGTCGTCATCGCCGAACGCCGGATTTCCCTCCTGGCCAAGATCATTGGTGCCGGCCATGATATGGACGGCGCGCGGCTTGAGCGCCACTACATCCTGGTAGAAGCGCAGCAATATCTGTCCGCTAAACTGACCACTGATCCCGCGATCCAACCGATTATGCTGGAACAGGTCGGGGTCCGCATATTTCCAATTCTCGGTGATTGAGTCGCCTAGCACTACTTTGGCATTTTTTGTTCAGACCTGTCTACGAGGAGCTTTTCACAATGGGGGCACCGCAGAGGCGCAGGCCTTACGAAGATGTCCAAGATCGCCTGTCGGATCGCTGGCATGCTTGGTTGTGGCGGCGGTCCCCCGACTCTTTTTTTTCCGGCCCGCTGCTTTGAGGCGGCGGGATTGAAGGAAGGCGTAGGCAATCATTGTCATTAATGCGTGTCGATGTAATCCAACCCAAGAGCGGCCTTCGAAATGATCGAGGCCCAGTTCTTCCTTGAGCTGCTGATGTGCTTGCTCGCAGATCCATCTCGCCTTGATCGTCGCAGCGAGCATTTTGAGGGTGGCGTCAGCGGGTAAATTTGAGACGTAGTATTTTTGCTCACCGGTCGAACGTCGCTCTCCAACAAGCCAGACTTCATCACCTGGCATGGCCTGGACACGGCCGTCGAGCATGCGATGGCGATGACCATCGGCAATCCTTACGCGGCGAGCGGCAAACAAGCATGTCAGCCTTCCCTTAGTACCACGTCGCCAGCTGACCTTTTTCCATTTTTCCTTAGCCAGAATGGATTCGGCTGAGACCGGCTGTTGATCGGGAATGTGGTACTTGCGCTTGTTCCCCACGTTAGCGACCGGGAAAATCAGCGCTACGTCTGCCGGGTACACGTTCTGGCGTCGCGACAAACCCACTGCCCACAGCAGGCCGCGTTCACTCAGCGCCTGTCGAAACAGGCCACTCGATCCGTAACCGGCATCGGCAAGAACACAGCCGAAACGCGCGCCCGACGCGATGACACGATCGATCTCCTCAATTGCGATCTCTGGTTTTGTCAGGGCAATCTGGCGCTCTTTGGGAACCTGTGCCCGAGCCATCCTCGCCGCGTCACTTGTCCAGCTATCCGGCAAGAAAAGGCGCAGCCCAACCATGAGTGGCACTTCTCGGGAAGCCAGCGTTACCGAAACGAGAGACTGACAGTTGGCGGTCTTGCCAAGCGCAGAAGCATATTGTGGAGCTACCCCGACGGAATGGGTCCCCTTCTTCGGCAAGGCTGTGTCATCGATGACCAGAAATCCGGCTTCATCGCCCACAAGCCGATCCGCTTCTTTCACCAGCGCTTTCTCGACAGGAGCGCTGTCCCAAACTCCCGCTGCGACAAAATGATGAAGCTGATCATAGCCGATTTCGCTTGTTCGCGATGCCATCGGCTGAACGCTCTTACGGTCTCCTGGTCCTATCAGACCTGCTATGTAAGCCGGGCACATACGGCGCCGCGTCTTGTGCCCAAGCGCGCTCAGAAACGGCTCAAGCCAACCCTCCAGATCCTCTTTCCAGTCCGCATCCATCGCCAGCCCTTTCGATAGCTGGCTCCCCATGAATCACGCTTTTTGCGCCGGGGGAATCCCAAAAATTCAAAACTGCCAAAGTAGTGCTAGAAAAACAGTCTCCACCCCGGCGCCGTTCGCGATCAGGCGGGCATTATCTGTGCGGTAACGGCACAGCGCTGGCCAATCCTTTTCTCGCTGGAACTGTAACTGCTTCAGCAGCGCAGGCCCTTTGGTGTACAACTTCGCCAGCGCCGCCTTGAACTTGGGCGCGCCTTCAGGATCAAGCTGGTTATCGCGCAGGCCAGCCACGTCAGGATCTTCCGGCAGGCTGGGAGGACAGACCGGCTGCGCCGCCGAAGATGCTTCAGCGGGAGATTGCGTGGCAGACGGACTCGCCGCAGCGGGACCGACGAGTGCCCCGGCCAGAGCCGCCAGTGATATTGCGACACGCCACTTCATTTTCCTGGGAGCATATTTCATCATCATGTCTTTCTCTATTCCCCCTGCCTGAACCCGGAGAGGTGCGCCGCCCTCACCACTTCAATGTGAATGCGTCTGCCAGGGCCTGTTGCACCGCGGCTTCGAAGCGTTGCGAGATGCCTGCCCTAGGGGCTGATCCTTCAAAACCGTGGAATGCGCCGGGCACTACGAGGAGCTGGGTCGGAATGCCCGCAGCCATCAGGCGGTTGGCATATTCCACATCTTCCTGCACGAACAGGTCGATCGATCCCACGCCGATGAAAGTTGGCGGCAAGCCCTTGACGCTTTCAACCCGGGCGGGCACCGCGCCCTTGGGCGGATGCGACGAACCAGCCTTCATGCCGAGGAAAGATGACCAGCCAAAACGGTTGGCGGTTGCTGTCCAGGTGATGGTACCGATCGGGGACGGCACGGCGCGCGTGCTGCCTGTGCGATCGTCAAGCATTGGGTAGATCAGCATCTGGAACAGGATGGGCACTTCGCCCCTGTCCCGCGCCGCGATGGCCAGCATGGCGGCAAGCCCACCCCCGGCGCTGCCCCCCATCAAAGCGATACGGCCAGGATCAACGCCCAGCGCCGCCGCATTACCGTGCAGCCATTTGAGGGCGGCATAACAATCCTCCAGCGGGCCGGGGAAAGGCGTTTCGGGCGCGAGGCGGTATTCCACGGTTACGATCACGCAGTCGAGCGCCTTGGCAAGCTTCAGCAACTTGCCCGTCTCAGACGCCGCGTTGCCAGCGATGAAGCCACCGCCATGAGTGTGAAGGATCGCAGGGCGACCGGATGCGCCCGCTTTCTCATTCAGGACATAGACGGAAACGTCGGGCGCGCCACGGGCGCCGGGGACGCGGACCATGCGCGCAGCGGGATCGGCCGGGGCGCCGCCCAGCATCTTGCGCAGTCCTGGCAGCGCATCCTTGGTCATTTCGCCGTTCGACTGATATTTAAGGAAGATTGGAACGAGGGAGCGCAGTTCGGGATGTACGAACGGGGTGATGTCGGCAGCGGTAATGGGTGCCGCCGCTGATGTGGCGGCTTCAGCGATTTTCCCCTGCCCCGCCAGCGACACGAGTCCGGCCCCGGCAAGCAGCCCCATTTCCCTGCGGCTAAAGTTCATACTGTTGTCCTTTTGCAAATTGCCGAGCCAGCGTTAGCCTCCCATCCCACGCGCCGTCCAGATGCCAGAGATCAAGAATCTTTTCCGGGCCAGTTCTTCTGATGCTGGTTGCAAAAAGGGGATCGGAAGCCAGCTTCCGATCCCCAGTTCGCCCCCTTATAGAGATACTCAGTCGCTGCCGAAACGGAAGCGGGCAGTGATGCCGATTTCGCGCGGCGCTCCGTAGCGGACCTCATGATATCCCGTGTTGATCAGAGGATTGGTCGAGGAGCCCGGAACGTTGGCGACGATGTCCGAACCCTTGAAGGTCAGCTTCTGCGTGTCGAAGATGTTCCTCGCAAACAGCGTTAGCTCAAGACCCGGGACAATCTCGCGAGCACCGACATAGAGATTCAGGATCGGTTCCGCGGCGTAAGTATTTGCCCCGGAAACTTCCGTCCTCTTGCCCTGATAGGAGAACAGACCACGGATGAACCCCTCCATGTTACCGGCCAACGGCTGTGTATATTCCGACTGAACGGTAAAGTTCCATTTGGGAACTTCAGAAATGGGCCCGTTGGAGGTCCTAAAGAAAATCGGATTGGCGGCCGTAAATGCCCCGGCTAGCTCATCGTTGGTGTCAGGCACGCCATCGCCATTTAAATCAGGACGGAATGGCACCTGCGCATTCTTAAATTGCGACTTGGCATAGGCGACCGTACCTGATGCCGTCCAACGATCAGTAATGTTGGCCGACAATTCGGCCTCAAAGCCGCGGACGCGAGCATCTCCAGGGAAGACCACCTGTCCAGAGCCTACACCGAACGCAGTCCCGCAAAGTCCTTGAGCCTGTCCGGATCCGGTACAGAACGGAACATCACCCGCGACACTATTGAAGCCTTTATAATCCTGCTGGAAGACGTCAAAGTTAAAACGGATACGTCGGTCGAAGAAGTCGCCCTTAAATCCGACTTCATAGGAGTCGCTCTTCTCCGGAGTCAGGGTCCGAAGGAAGTCGAGAGCCGGAAGATCGACGCCGCGATTGGCGCCCGGACCGCGAAAACCGCGGCCATAGGAGAAGTAGATGATTTTATCATTATCTAAATGCTGCACGATCTTGGCGTCATATACCCACGCCTTGATGTCCCGGCTCGAGGGTGAATTGAGCAGCGGCTGAGTCGGCGTCTGAAGAACGAGCGGGGGCAGTGGTGGGGGCAGCGGGATGGCGAGGGTGTCACGCGCCCCGTTGGTAGTCAGCCAGAACTGGAAGCCTTGATCCCGCTTGAAGTGAATGCGGCGTGCGCCAAAGGTGATGTCCGTACGCGTTGGAAGGTGAACGGTGGCGCTGGCAAAGGCTGATTTTTCAACTCGCGTTTCCGGTATAAGGATGTCGCTGCCCAGCAAGGTAGCAGGTCCTGACGGGGGATTAGAACCGGGCGCAACGACATACCCTCGGTTCGCCCCAACATTCGTGGGCACGCGGTTTGCGTTCTTAAGATAGTTCAAGCCGACAGAATAGTCGAACCAGCGGTCACCTCCCTTTGAGTCGAGCCGCAATTCGTGCATCGTGCCTTTGGTATCAACGAGGAAAAGCTGACCTGGGGAGTAATTGAGAACAGCGTTGCCTGTGTCGGTGTCTCCTGAATTAAGCCCCGTATAGGATTTAAACTGGGAGATGCCGAATATGTAACTCAGAGTCGCCTCATCAGCGATATCAAGCTTGGCGTTGATTGACATATTGTTCGAAGTAAACTGCCGAAGAGTAGTATTCTCCTGAACAGCGACCCCATCGCGGCCGTCATTGATGGCAGGTCCGTTGTAACCGGCCGGGAACGGCTGTATCGCGTTCGGCACAAAACCGGTGCCTTCAACCCGGGTAAGGTCATAGGTGTTGGCCCGCATATATTGATAATAGGCGAATATGCTGAGCGGGTTGGTCGGCTGGAACAGTACCGAGGCGCGAATGCTCTTGGTATTCGCATGAGACTTCACGCCAGTCACCGGGTTGTGAAGATCGCCGTTACGGTTGGCGTCGAACAATCCGGCAATACGGACAGCCAGCTTTTCCTTGATGATAGGAACGTTGACTGCCGCTTGCCCGTTGAAGCTCGGCTGGTCGGTTCCCGTCGCTATGAAGGTGCCGCCATATTCATTAAGATCAGGCCTGCGCGTGCCAATGGTGATTGAGCCGACAGGTGCCGCTACGCCGCGAAGCGTTCCCTGCGGACCGCGCAACACCTCGATCTGCCCGATGTCATAAATGCCCTGAAATGCGACGAAGTCGTTGACAGGTACTTCGTTGAAGTAAATGACCACGGCCGCGGGAGCAGAAGTGGTAACGGTGCTGCTGATACCGCGCAGCGATGTGACCGTCCCCTGTGCGCCGGACTGGCGGAAGGACAGGCCAGGCGAGAGCGCCTGAATATCCTGAAAATTCTTGATTTGCAGGTTTTCGATCTGCGCGCTGGTGATTGCAGTAACCGTTACCGGCACATCCTGGAGACGCTCGTTGCGGCGCGTCGCCGTTACGATGATGTCGTTGCTGTTGCTACTTTCGGTGGCCTGCGTCGAAGCAGAGCTGGCGGGCAAAGCATCCGCCCCACTGGCTGGTTGGCCAACTTGAGCCTGCGCTGCCGCCGCCAACCCGACTGTCCAAAGCGCAACGCCCGAAAAGAGCGCGGCGGCCCGACTTGTTCCTGTCGTCATATCATCCCCTCCTACCGGCTCTACAGCCGTCGATCTATCGAGACCGTGCCTCCTAAAAGCGGCAGTGACCCGTATCCGGATTCTCTTCCCGCAAGACAGAAATACTCTGACATAATAGAAAGGGCAAGTCATTTAACGAAACAGGATCGTCCCAATTCAATAGACTTTCCACCAGGGACTTTTCCGAGCAGAGTCAGCATGTTCGAGAAAGACACGCCGAAATTTCCTCGCTGAAACTGCCCCGACAGGAAATTGTGATCGTAGGTCAATATTCTAGAACTTAACCCTGGCCGCTTCGCGAATTGCAGCTTCCATGTCCGCCTTTTGAAGAATACCCCTCTTTTCAGCTTCCTGTGCTGAGGCGGTGAACTTCGCCAGATAATTGCCGGGGGTGCCATAAAGCGCCTTCAGCTTCGCCTGATCGAACCAGTGGGTCAGTCCGGCGGTGCCGAGGCAGGTCCCGCCGATATCGTAGCGAGCAATAGGCACATCGACCCAGGGCGTTCGAATGCCGCCCACCATATTGCCATGTTCGTCCTCTTTGCCGGCTTCGACCCGAGGAAAATGTGGCGCAGGCGAGCCGCCATTCATCCAGCGATGCACCCACATGATGGCGCTGCCGGAAATATATTGCACCGGGAAGTTATTGGCGAAGTCCGCGGCGCAAGGTTGTGTGTCGGCAGAATTGGCGCCGGGAAGATCGCGCGCGTTGGTCTTTGCCACCCTTTGCATGTACGGCCCGGTGGTGTGGCCCGATCCGGCCGCACTCCACACGCGCAGCATCGGCCCTTCGGCAAGGGGTACGCGCAAGGGCCCCGCCGCCCAGAATTGGATTACCGGCACCTTCACATCGGTGCGCAGTTGCGCGTCCTTCATCGGTTCGATGCCGCCGAGCCGCAGCGGGTTCATCGTATCTTTGATGACGAAACCATCAATCGCGCGTGCCCTTTTCTGCACGCCATTGACGTAGGTAGTCAGCCTGGCGCCCGCGATCGTGTCGCCTACGGCCATGACGTGGCGGACCTTCAAGCCCTGAAACGGGTCGATGCCGGTGCGAGGGCGATGCGGCCCCACGGCGCGCGCGACCTGGCTTAGAATGTCGTAGGACATTTCGGAATTGGGGATGGACAGCGTTCCGTAACGCGCAGGATCCCATTTGGTCAGCGGCGGACCGAGCGGGATTTTGATGTTCTGGTTCGACCCGGTGTAAGTGGCGAACTCCTTACCCGGCGGCGGTCCGTTCACGCCCTCGCGATGCAGCGAAACGCCTACCCAGCCGAAGCCGTTGCGCAGCAAGGTTTCCGCGTTCCACCGGAAATTGGTATCGGCCTCGCGGCTGAAATATTCCTGCATGAACTCGATCACGACGGTGCCGTTGAACTTCGCTGCGGGAGGCCGCCGCACGATCATCCGCGTGCGATAGGGTTGATCGGGACCTGCGGGCACGAATGTCCAGCGGCCGTCGCTGGTCAGGCTGGTGCCCGGCGCTGGCTGGAAAGCATGCGCCTTGCCGGAGACGACATATTCCTGTTCGGTATAGCCATAGGGCTTGAGGTCCACCGCAGACGCCGCGAAGATGCGTCCGTTGCCGCCGGTGATGGGCGCCTCCACCTTGGCGGTCGGTCCCGCCATCCCGTCCCGGGCGGGGGACGCAAACGACATGCCTGCCGTCACAACAGCTGCAAAAGCAATGGATGCGCCGAGAAACCCGCGGCGGTGCTCTAAAATCATCTATGCTCTCCTATTTCCTGCTGGAGAATATTTGCGCGGCCGCTACGCCGGGATCTCCGACGCGAATGCCTCCAGATCGATCATGGACGAGATCGCAACCGACCCGGGCGCGGGAAGGCTGTCCGGCAGCGAGATGCCGTCCTTTGGCCAGATCATCACCACAGCTTCGCATATGGAGCTGACGGGTTTGCACTCGAGGACGTCCTCGATGGGTCCTGACTGCATATAGAGGTTGATGCGGTCGCTCATTGCGCCAAAACTTTGCGCCACGGCCGCCGCGAACTGGGCAGCCCCCTGCGCGAAGCTGTCCGCAGAGGTGTCAACCGGTCGCCGCAGCAGGATCGCACGTTTGAGTATGGGTCCCTTTAGGAAGGGCAATGGCGCGCCGGAGATGAGCGTTTCGCGGACCTCCATCGCATAGCTGCTTGCCCAGTTTGGATCGTTCGGCTTGCCGCAAAGGCTTGGTCTGCTCGCGCCCGCGCGGGAGCCAAATTCCGAAATAATGTCGAATGGCGGACGGGTGCCAACTGCGCGGCGTACATAGTTGCGCTCATAATGGATGATGCCCCATTTCGCGAAAACGGGGACTGCGCCGGGGGCATGGCGCCCTTCATAATCCTGGAAAAGTTGCGTGGCGTTGATTCCGGGTCGCTTCGCGATAAATGACCAGCCAAGCGTCATATTGGATTGCACTGCCTGCCCCACTGGGATGGCGAGCGCCGGCCTTGCTGCCAATGGCAGAGACGCCAATGCAATGCCCCCGTGCAAGAACTGGCGGCGTGTGCGGTGCGGCGAACTTGCTTCTTCCATCCGTCAATTCCCACTTACCGGGCGGGATCTCTTGTTTGGCACAGCCCTTTAGCTGAAACAAATAACGAATCCATACAACTTTTCCAAATGCTTCTCAGAAAACTCATAGATAAGCAAGTCGAATTGTGGCTCTACTGAAGTACAAGTGAATGGTGCCGTTTGCTGGTCGACGGCACCGCCGGAACGCCTGCCCCAGACTCGACGTCACACTTGTGAAATTGTTCTGCATATGCCTGATAGCATGGCTGCACTCTATGATAGGCCTGCAAAAGGATGTGGTGAAGGTGGGGCGATAGTCACGACGTCGCTTCGAACATCGAAGTAATAGTCATCATCAGGGATCACGTTGAACTATCATTTGTATGAGTATATGGTGGCGTCCGGGAGCAGTGCTGGAAGATGAGAAATAGGTCATCACCTCGCGCGGGGTGGGGCGTAGTGGATGACTCGGTCTCACCCTTTCCGCATCGGTCAAGCCCAAAGCGTTTTTGATCGAGCGTACGTCGCAACAACGTCAGTCGAATTCAGGAGAAATCATGTTCAATGGAGCCATTCTGGTCGGCGCCGAAGAGCGCCGTGGCGGCGATCCCTTCTTTGCCATCCATCCTTCCACAGGGGACAAGGGCGGAGTGGCCTTCGCCAATGCTTCTCCTGCCGATGTTGCCGATGCCTGCGCGCTGGCGGAAGCGGCCTTCGAAAGCTTTTCGACGCTGAGCCCCGATGCGCGGGCCAATTTCCTGGAAGCCGTCGCCGAGCAGATTCTGGCCATCGGCGATATCCTCATCGAAACGGCCATGGCGGAATCCGGCCTTCCTCACCCCCGGCTGGAGGGCGAACGCGGCCGGACCGTCGGGCAGTTGCGCCTCTTCGCCAGCTATGTCCGGCAGGGCGATTGGCTGGACGCGACGATCGATGCCGCGCTGCCTGAGCGCCTGCCCGCGCCGCGCAGCGACTTGCGCCGCGTCAACCAGCCGCTGGGTCCGGTCGCGGTGTTCGGCGCATCGAACTTCCCCCTCGCCTTTTCGACCGCGGGCGGCGACACGGCCTCGGCTTTCGCCGCCGGTTGTCCCGTGGTGGTGAAGGGGCATCCCGCCCACCCCGGCACCGGCGAACTGGTCGCCCGCGCCGTGCAGAAGGCGGTCAAGGCATGCGGCCTGCACGAGGGTGTCTTCTCCTATCTGCCCGGCGCGACCCATGAACTGGGCGGCGCGCTGGTCAGCGATCCACGCATCAAGGCGGTGGGCTTCACTGGATCGCGGGGTGGCGGCATCGCGCTGATGCAGATCGCGGCCAACCGCGCCGAACCGATCCCCGTCTATGCCGAAATGAGCAGCATCAATCCCGTCATCCTGCTGCCGGGCGCTTTGGCTGCTCGGGCGGACGCCCTTGGCGCGGCCTTTGTGGGGTCGCTCACCATGGGATCGGGGCAGTTCTGCACCAATCCCGGCCTCGTCATCGCGCTGGAAGGACCCGATCTGGATCGCTTCGTGGCGGCTGCGGCCGAAGCGCTGAGCGCCAGCCAGCCGCAGGTCATGCTGACCCCCGATATCCACGCGTCGTTCGAAAAGGGCGTGGCCGCGCTTCAGACAGCCGAAGGCGTCACGACCCTAGCGCGCGGCGCGGATGCCGAGGGCGCGAACCGGGGCAAGCACGCCTTCTTCGCGACCGAAGCAGAACGGTTCCGCAACAATCCCGCGCTGGCGCATGAGGTGTTTGGCTCTTCATCGATCCTGCTAAAATGCCGCACCATCGATGAAGCGATCGAAACCATCTCCGGTCTTGAAGGGCAGTTGACCGCGACGCTCCATATGGAAGATGCGGATAGCGCCGATGCGGCGAAGCTGTTGCCCGCCCTCTCGCGCAAGGCCGGCCGCATCCTGACCAACGGCTGGCCCACCGGGGTCGAGGTGACTCATGCGATGGTGCATGGCGGCCCCTTCCCCGCCACATCGGATGGCCGCACGACATCGGTCGGAACGCTCGCGATGATGCGTTTCCTGCGGCCGGTCTGCTATCAGGATCTGCCCGACGCGCTGCTGCCCCCGCCATTACAGGCCGCCAATCCGTGGAAGCTCACCCGGCGGGTGGAAGGCAAGCTGGAGATCGCAGCATGATCAGATCGCTGATCCAATTCGCGCAGGGCGATGTGCGGGGCGTCGCGGCGCTCGACGAAACGGGCGCGGCGCGCCGGGTGACGGGGGTGGCCTCTACCCGCCAGCTGGCCCTGGACGCCATCGCCGCGGGGCAGAGCCTTGCCGCCTTCACCGAACCGAAGCTGGGCGAGGCAGTCGATCTGACCACCGTAACCCTGCTCGTCCCCATCGACCATGACGACCCGGCGCACCTGCTGGTGGCTGGAACCGGCCTTACCCATCTGGGATCAGCCGAAGGACGCGACCAGATGCACAAGGCTGCCGCCGCGGGCAACCTTACCGATTCCATGCGCATGTTCCTGATGGGCCTGGAAGGCGGCAAACCAGAAGGCGAAGCCATCGGCGTGCAGCCCGAATGGTTCTACAAGGGCGACGGCCAGAGCCTGGTCAATCCGGGCGACGATTTCGTCATGCCGGCCTTTTCCGAAGATGGCAGCGAGGAACCGGAAATTGCGGGCATCTACCTGATCGACGCGGCCGGCATGCCGGTGCGTCTGGGCTTTTGCATTGGCAATGAATTTTCCGATCATGTGACCGAACGAGGCAATTATCTGTGGCTTGCCCATAGCAAGTTGCGGCAAGCTTCGTTGGGTCCGGAACTGCTGCTGGGCGAGCTGCCAGCCGATGTGCGCGGCACCAGCCGCATCCTCCGCAACGGCGAGACGGTGTGGGAAAAGCCCTTCCTGTCGGGAGAGACGAACATGTCGCACACGATCGAAAATCTGGAGCATCATCATTTTAAATATGCCCCGTTCCGTCGTCCGGGCGACGTGCACGTCCATTTCTTTGGCACGGCCACCCTCTCCTTTTCCGACGGTTTCACGACGCGGGAAGGCGACGTCTTCGAAGTCGCGGCTGCTCCCTTCACCATGCCTGTCCGCAATGCGCTGAAACGCGCCGCTGACGAGGGCAAGGCAAAGGTGCGCGCGCTATGACCGGCACCATCAAGGCGGGCCTGGTCGGCCTGGGCAAGATCGCGCGGGACCAGCACCTGCCCGCGATCGACAAAACGGACGGCATCGAACTTGCCGCGGTCGCCAGCCGCAATGCGCAGGGCGAAGGGCTGAACAATTACGGCACGATTGAGGAGATGCTGGCGGGGGAGCCCGACCTTGATGCCATCATCCTCTGCCAGCCGCCGCAGGTCCGCTATGAAGCGGCAAGGCAGGCGCTGCTGGCGGGCAAGCATGTCTTTCTGGAAAAGCCGCCGGGCGCGACCGTGTCCGAAGTCGAAGCGCTGATCGACATCGCCGAGCGTCAGGGCGTGACGCTCTATGCCAGCTGGCACAGCCGCTATGCCGCTGCTGTGGCCCCGGCCAAGGCTTGGCTCGCAGAACGCACCATCAAGCATGTGTCGATCCAATGGCGCGAGGATGTCCGCCATTGGCATCCCCGCCAGCCGTGGATTTGGGAAGCCGGCGGCTTTGGCGTCTTCGATCCGGGCATCAACGCCCTGTCGATCCTGACGGAAATCGTGGCCGAACCCATCGCTCTACTGTCGGCCCGGCTGGAGGTGCCCGCGAACAAGCAGGCGCCGATCGGCGCCGAATTGAATATGGTGGCCGCGTCGGGCGCTCCCATTGAGGCGGTGTTCGATTGGCGGCAGACCGGTCGGCAAACCTGGGACATCGCGATCAACACCGATGACGGCAACCTGCTGCTGTCCGAAGGCGGCAACATGCTACAGTTGGAAGGCGAAGTGCAGATGGAAGCGCCCGACGAGGAATATCCAGCCATGTACCGCCGCTTCGTCAAGCTGATCGCAGACAAGGCGATCGACCTCGACGTCGCGCCGTTGCGGCTAGTGGCCGACGCCTTCCTGTGCGGCGAACACACCCCCACCGCAGCGTTCGAGGATTGAGGAAAACGTTTAGGGCCCGGCGGAGATGGATCCGCAGGGCCAAATTTCCTACCCGGCAGTGGCTGGTCAGCAGTCACCATAGCGCAAGCGAACGTTTTACATGCGCAGTTCGCCAGGCTTAGCTCTGAGCGCCGGTTGACCGAGATAAATCGGTCATAGTGCCGGCAGAGAGCCATCTGAACTTTTGGACCTGACGAAGTTCGACAGCTTTTGGGGATCAGCAACCTTGATGCCAGGTGACCATTCCTGATCCGCGCTTACGACCCTTTCCAGCCGCTCCAAGACGAAATTTCGGAAGGCAAGTGCGGACGGTCAGCTGTTCAATATATGCTTCGCTAAGTCGCGTAATCGGCGCGCCCTCTCATTGTATCAGGCGCCTGCCGAAGCGCTCGATCAATAGCTGCAGCACTCGTGCACTAGCATAGGCTGCAAATTGCTGCGCTTCATCTGCCTTGTCGGGATCTGCGAAATCACAAACGCCCTTGAGGGCAAAGCAAAGCGGCTGAGGGCTCGCAGCCATTTGGGCTGCGGCAAACAGGCCGTAGATTTCCATTTCCACGCCAATAAGCTCACCGTGTTGAGCACGGATTTCTTTGATAACCTCCCCGTCTGCGAGCACCGCGGATCCGGAAGCGACCGGTCCCGGGATCACGTTGATGACGCTAAGCGCTTTGCCTGGAAAATCTGCCGTTAGTTTAATTAAAGCCTCCTTGTCCCCTCGAATCTGTTCGATGTGGGACCTTACGCGCGCGGGTGCCGGAAGATGGTGCGGGCGGATCGAGAACTGCGTGTTTTCTTTGTCTTTAACTCGCTTTCCGCTCTGGAAATCCCAGGCTGGGTCGGCAAACAACACCTCGCCTAACTGCACTTTACCGCGCACACCCGCACAAATTCCGGTCATCGCGAGCAAGCGCGGCCGTAAGGCGGAGATTACGGCAGCGCCACGCAAGGCTGTCGACACCATTCCCATCCGCGGTGCGGTAGTGATACAGACGGTAAACGGCTTGCCATCCACCTCCACTACTCCGTCCCGTACGAACACCATGTCGTTTATAGGCCGGGGCGCAGACCAGTTCCAAGGAAGCTTCAGGACCTCCGATTCTTCCGGCTCAGCGAGAGCACAGACAATCGCTAAATCGATCTGGTCGGCAGGAGTAGACCCCGAATTGCTACGTTGGTCACTCGCAAACTTGGCGCAGTTAGTCGCTCTTACAACCCAATCATCATTGTCATCTGCATATTGGAGAACGGACCATGTCCAGTCCTCGAATTGCGCCAAGGCCTCACCGGCGATTGCAGTATCCGCCGTGATACCAATAACGTATCTAGGGATGTTAGCGACTTCTCCCTCGCGAATTTCGAACAGAAGGTCAATCGAGTGTTGAACGGCGCGAGAACTTTCCGGCCAGAGTGGGAGATAAACGTCTAAGACGAGTAGATCATAACCGACTGTCGCCATGCGGTCTCTTGCATCGTTAGCGCATGGCACAATGTCGATCATATCGCGCGTGATGCCCACTACTTCAAGCGCGCTCACAAGGCGGCCGTAGCGCTGCGGCGCATCATCGACGATCAGAATTTTCATGATAGTATCCCCGAGACTCCGGAGACACGTATTGTCGCAGCTAATACGGTCCGCCACTCATCCAATGTTGAGTTATAATGAAGAACTGCGCGTAAAAGCGCCGGAAATTCTTCTGACAATTCTTCACGCAGCTTTGGGAGGTCCACCATCGCTCCTCCATCCCGGGTGAAACCTTCATAGCCCGTGATGACGACGGTCGGACAAGCAATCTCAGCCATTGTCATGTGCCGGAGAACCTCGGTACCACCGAATGCTTGCGGACGACCGCCGGATTCCCGCTCACCGACATCAAACGTGGGCAGTGACATATCGAGCAAGAGCAAATCGACTTGCTCGTCTGCAAGGCAGTCGAGGGCCGAATTCACCGACCGGGCTGTGGAAAGGCGTGCCGTGGGGGCGAGGCTCATCACCAGATCCTCGATATGCTTACTTTTTGGAGCTTCGTCCTCGACGATCAGGATGTGCGGTTCAGCCCTCATCGCTAAGCTCCTGGTTCAACATCACGACCGCATACGTGACTTTTAGACGGAAACGCCCTTCATCTGTGAATCCGAACTCAATTTTGCCGCGCTCCGACTGTTCAACTACCGCCGCAAGCTTCGCGAAACCACTGCCTTCCTCGGTACGCGTTCGCGGGGCATGGGTGCCTTCAGCGATTGCCTTCCGGATGATGTTCGCCTGCTTTTCTTTCTCTTGGCGGCTCGCTGTTTTGCAGTCGCTGATGATCTCAAAGCTGATCGTTTCGTCATCGGGCTCCCAGCTCGCCGAAATGTCGATCCGTGGTGATCTAAGTCCTGAATGCTTTCGCGCGTTGCCAAGTCCCACGAAAAGGACGTCATTGCAAAAAACCAGCGCCGGCGCGAAAAAGCTGACTTCGCCTTCGGCACGCTGTGTGACAATGGGAGCGTATCCGCGTTGAACCTTCAGAGCTGTGTCAACGCCGATAGCCAACATTTGTTGGAGCGTGAACAACTGTTGATGCTTGAGGGTGTCAGCATGAACAAACCAGTGAGAAGCCTCATCGAGCTTCACTTGGACTTCAGTCGATGCTTTGCCCATAGCCGCGTCGAATTCTAGCCAGGCAGGATCGCATTCAGCGATGTCCCGCACCTTAGCACGCACTGTGTCGAACTCCTTGATAAGGCTTTCCTTGATCTTGATCCCAATAAAATCCTGTATTGCTGCGAGCGAGGGGTCGATCGCTGCCCAAAGGATCGAAATCGCGACGGGAAGGAACTCGCGGAAGTTATGCCCTAGGTCGACGACTGCACGCGCAAGTCGGATTAAGCGGTCATCGAGCGAAAGGACAATCATCCCCAGCGGCTTGTCTGCGCTCCTCAAGTGCAAATAGGTTTCCTTGGCTTCACCAAGCTTTTCGTCGAATTGGGCCGCGAACTGCCGCAGCGCAGCATCAATGCCATCGCGCGTGTCGGGCTCGCAGGTGGTAAATTTCTCTACCCATGTATCATTGCGATGATAATCGGCGGCTTCGGTTTCCCGCGTCGTTATCAGGCCGGAAAACTCCAGTGGGCCACGGATCAGTCCGATGAATGACTGATGACGAATACGCTTTGATAGATAGAAATCTAGCCCAAAGCTGGCATTAGCTAAGAATTCTTCGCCGATCCGACGGAGGATGCTGACCAAAACGGCGTCGGCTTCGCTTTGTGGGACGAACGACGTCCGTTGCGCTGGCTGGGTTGCAAGCTCACGCAGAACTTCGTCGAAGTTCTGCGGCTCGATCACCGAAACGCTGGCAAGGTCCCGGTAACGCTCAAAATCCTCCGCAAGAGTTCTTTCTGCCCAGCGGACAAGCGCTCCGCTATCGACATGAATACGCGTGCTGTCGACGATCCAGCGTCCCTCATCTAGGGCCAGATTATTAGCAATCTCTTCGAGTTCAGCTTGATGGACATGTCGATTAAGCGGATCGATGTCGACAAGCAACGAACAGATATTTTGTCGCTCTTCCATGATTGCTCGTGTGCTTCGGAATAGGCGGGACAGATCGAGTATTTCTGGAACGCAGACGTAACGAAGAAAGTAAATCAGCTCGTGGCGAGCGGCGCCGGGCAGCTGAATGTCGATTTCTGACGGCCGTGCTACCCCGAGCCGCCGCATCGCGGCGCCGGTGGCAAAGCGCATTTGGGACGCGATAACAGCGGATTCCCCTGCGGCCCAAAGCATGTGAAGAGCTATCGGGGCTGCTAAAGGATGCGAGACTGCCTTGAAATCACTCCAGCCATAATCGCGCAACGCAATATCTACTGGCAGAAACCGTGCATGCGTAGCGCTGCGCGAACCCTCGTTGGCGATTAGTTCAATAGTGCCTTGGCGATCGCCATACGAATAAAGAGCGTTGAGCAGGAGCAAAGCGCGCAGGGAACGCAGCGACGCAGGCCATGAGGTATCGCTCTCTCCGAGTGCTTCTACGGCCCTTGCGAAGTCCGCCCTATGGAGAAACCCGGCAGCGCGGGCCAGTCGCGATGGATAGGTCTGATCGGTTCCAGGGCAAGAAGCTTCATACCATGTACGGGCAGTCACGCTGTCTTGATCAGCGTCGATCGAGCAGCCTCGGTTCCAAGCGCGATCCTCGGGTCCCGCATAAGGGCTGTTCAAACCAATTAACCAAGGCTGCCAAGCTGCATCAGGTGTAGCGCGACGCAGTTGACGGATGAATTGGAACAAACCGGCTCCTAAAGGCAAGCCATGCAGGTTTAGAGCAAGCTTCGCCAACTGCGCTGCCGCATCATCAGACCCGTCGCGGCGGCTCTGCACGCGCGCGACTAGTTCTGCTATAGCGGTAGGTCGTGCTGCAACAGCGCCGCGGTCACGACCAGTGCTGAGTGCAAATCCCGCATACACATACCGCCATGGGTCGGGAGAATAACTCAATCGCTCTGCCAAGGCGATCCGTCTTGCCAGCCTGTGCTGACCTCCAAACATTGCATCCGATAATCGGCGATCACGTGCCAGAGCGTGCGGGCTACTCTCGCCCAAGATCAACTCTCGAATTTTTGCTAATCGAAAATCATCGATATCGATCGCATCAAGGCAACGAGCAATTAGTTCGCCTGCTGTGTGATCGAGCCCCCGGGACGCGATTTCCTGCAGAACGGCAACGAACGTTTCGTAAAGGTCAATGATGCCGTGACTTTGCTCAACACGCAATATGTCCGCCAGTCCTGCATTGGTCGCCGGAAATTCATCTTTGAGGCGAAATCTCACGTACGTTTTAACAGCGTCATCGAAGCGCGTGTGGCGTGCAATTCGATCCTCTATGTCGATGAGAAACTTAGTCAGAGTCGAGCGGTCTTCGTTCCGGACACTCGTATGGTAAGTCACAAAAGGAAGCATGCCTTGGCGGTAGATGCCACGGACCTGCGCCGAATATTGCTTCTGACGCTCAAGCCCCCCGGCAAGTTGCTCTATGGCTAGACGGAGTTGCACCAGCCACAACGAAGCGCCGAGTGCCTTTTCGACAATTTCAAGCGCGCTGAGCGCGTCGTCGTATTTCCCGAGAAAAATGGTTTGCTGGATCTCGTCTCGCGCTTTTATGAAAGCAGACAGCCGGCGGACCTCAGAGCGAATGCGTTGCGTAATCCAAAGGAGCTCACGCTCAAGGGACACCTTGGGGGCGCGAGTGTACACTCCCCCGAGCTCATCATAAGCAATCGGTGTGGCGACGATCTCGGATAACTGGGTTGACGCGAGATCGACCATCCATTCAAGCAAGACGAAATAATGATCCGGCTCGACCGCCGCGCGAGCATCTAGCAGCCACTCCATCAACCCTGCCCGGAATCGACGCGCGGGCGGCGTTCGCTGGTCTTTCACAAAGCGACGTGACCTCAGGTCAGCTACGATTCCGCGAAACCGATGTTGTTGATCGATAAACGCCCGCTGAGAAGCGGGGGGCTCGGGCAGTTCCGGAATTGCACTTCCCCTCTGGCTTTCGGTCAGCTGCTCCCTATTATTGAGATACAGTCGGCACGTGCAAGGCATTCTGACATTTCGTGCCTGTTTGCAACTCCCGTGTAATGCGACCGAGACATTCTACTTAACGTCTGATGACCTAATAGCCGAGCTTTCCAGAAATAAGGTAAAATTGCGCATTACTAGATATGTCGGCTCTAACGCTTTACGATCCAAAAGCCGACAGTCTCGAATGTCGAAGAGTTTCGGGCGCCGTCAGGCGTACGAAAGCCTGACATGTACGACCCGCGGTGCTGCAGGCGATACGTTATGGGGATTTCGGTTTTCGGTACAGCCTGGATGCCTCTGAGGCGATGACGGGGCATAGCGATCTGCCCATGGTCAGGTCAGTCCGATGGTCGTCAGGGATGGCAAGACGCCGCTTTCTGCCTGGTCGTAATCGTCCTTGCCCGCCGGAGATGGCGATAGGCACAGGGGCGATCCTGTCCCGCGAAGGCGGTCTCGCGGGAGAGATGACGGACGGGTCATGCCGGGTCATGACACAAGCTCCCGGGCAGGCAGAGTCTCCATCGGAGGAGCGCGCGGCTGTCGCCACCGCTCGAAGGTCTCGATGATGACCATGTGGCCGCCGCAGCATGGGCATGGTGGACGAGGATCGACCGGATCTTCGGTGCCGGGATCCTCGGGCACGGCCGCGACGTCGAGCAGCTGGCGGGCGAGAGCGAGGTTGGCCTTGCGGGCGGAACTGGCGAGCAGGCCATAATGCCGAATGCGGTGGAAGCCGCGTGGCAGGACGTGGAGCAGGAACCGGCGGATAAACTCGTCGGCTGGGAGCGTCATGACGCACTGGCGATCGGCGCCATCCTTGCGATAATCCTTGTAGCGCAGAGTGACGCTGTTGCCGTCAAAAGCCAGGAGACGCCGGTTCGATATGGCAACCCGGTGCGTGTAGCGCGACAGATAGGCGAGCACCGCCCCCGGTCCGGCGAAGGGCGGCTTGGCATAGACCACCCAGCGCTTCTTACGGATAGGGGCGATATGGCGCAGGAAGGCTCGCCGTTCGGCGAGCGGGGCAAGTGATCCGAAGAAGGCGAGCCTGCCAGCCTGGTGCAACTGGATCAGCCGAGCGAGGAACAGCCGGCGGAACAGCGCACCCAGAACTCGCACGGGCAGCAGGAACGTGGGGCGCGACGATATCCACCCTGTCCCGTCTGGCGCGATGCCACCACCCGGCACGATCATATGCACATGCGGGTGATGGGTCATCGCTGAGCCCCATGTGTGGAGCACGGCGGTGATGCCGATGCGGGCGCCAAGATGCTTCCGATCGGCCGCGATCGTCAGCATCGTCTCAGACGCCGTACGGAACAGCAGGCCGTAAAGCAGGGCCTTGTTATGGAAGGCGATGTCGGCGATCTCGGCTGGCAACGTGAAGACGACGTGAAAGTAGCCGACGGGCAGCAGATCGGCCTCGCGCTCCGCCAGCCAAGTACGCGCGGCTGCACCCTGGCACTTGGGGCAGTGCCGGTTCCGACAGCTATTATAGGCGATCCGCCAATGCCCGCAGTCCTCGCAGGCTTCGACATGACCGCCTAGGGCAGCTGTGCGGCAGTTCTCGATCGCCGTCATCACCTTGAGCTGGGTAAGACTCAGATGTCCGGCATGGGCGGCACGATAGGCCGGCCCGGCAGCGCGGAAGATGTCGGCGACCTCATGGTCACCGGGCAACGGCTCAGCCGTCCGGCGACACCTGTGGCTGTGGCGCCGGGAGCAAAGCCAGCTTGTCGAGCGGACTGATGACGGCGCGGGCAGTCCGGGTCGCGACCTTGGTATAAAATGCCGTGGTCTCCAGCTTCGCGTGTCCCAGCAAGGCCTGGATGACGCGGATGTTGACACCGTCCTCCAGCAAATGCGTGGCAAAGCTATGCCGCAAAGTGTGGGGGCCGACCTTCTTCGTGATGCCGGCCGAGCGCGCGGCTTCGGCGACGATCCGATGGAGATGGCGCGTACTGATCGGCTTCATCTCATGCTGCCCGGGGAACAGCCAGCCATCGGCATGCATCACGCCCTGCTGCCGTCCGACCCTCCACCACTCGCGCAACAGGATGAGCAGGTCAGCCGGGAGGATCGCATTGCGATATTGCCCGCCTTTGCCGCGTTCTACCCGGAGTAACATCCGCTCGCTGTCGATGTCGCGAACCTTGAGCATCGCCACCTCGGCGACGCGCAGGCCTGCGCCGTAAGCCACCGATAGCGCGGCCTGATGCTTGAGGCAGGTGGTTGCGTCGAGCAGACGTGCAACTTCATCGGGGCTGAGGACGACGGGCAAAGCGCGTGGGTGCTTGACTGTAAAGAGCTTGCGGGAAAGGTCAGGTCGATCGAGCGTATGCGTGAAAAAGAAGCGCAGCGCCGCGACGATGCTGTTCATGGTCGGCACGCCCATGCCCGAAGCCCGCTGATCGATCTGGAACTGCCGCAGGTCTTCGGCTGTCGCGGTGTCTGGCGGCCGCCCCAGATAGGTTGCGAACCGCGCGACATCGCGAACATAGTTGCGCTGTGTCTCCCGCGAATATCGACGCATGTTCATGTCGTCGATCATGCGCTGGCGTAGCGAGTTGGCGGGAACTTGGGAAAGATAGCTGCTCATCGTTCGGCTCCTTGGTTGAAAGGAGTCGCGATGCTCTGCCCAACCCGAGCAGTGCTCAACTGTAGTGCTGTTCTCAGATCATCAGCGGGACTTCAAATCCGGGTGCCCATCCCGCGTCAGCGGGTTCGTACAAGTCCCAATGCCAGTCCCAAACCTGCCCCGGGGTCCCTCGGTGGCACGCTTTCGCGCAATCGTTTTCACAGGGGAGTTTCCGGCATGACGCGTCGCATGTAAGTGTCGAAGAGCGGCACGGTAAATGCCGTGTCGCCATGTGCGGGGCTGTATAACATTCCTTTGGCGATCAAGCTGTTCCGGGTCGGTGCGACGCTGGATACCTTCACTCCCATGGCATCTGCCACATCACCCGAGCGATGCGGGCCTGGGCCAAGGCTCGCCATTGCACGAAGGTAGCGCTTTTCTCCAGGCGTTAGCCTGTCGAAGCGCACGCGGAAGAAACTGGCGTCCAGTTCAGCGAGGGCACCCTTGGTGGCAGCCGCGATGTCCTGGGCGGTGATGGGCGATGCATCCGCGACATCCCAGCCATGTTTCCCCCACTCCTGGAGGAAGTAGGGATAGCCTTTGGTTTGCGCGATGATCTCATCGAGAGCGTCATCGTCGATCGACTCCTCTTCGCGCTCGATCGGCAGGCGGATAGCCTCGCGAGCCGCCTCATCGTCGAGTGGCCCAACGGCGACAAATTCGAACAGGCGCTCAGCATAGGATTTTGCCCGACCCATTTGTCCCAGCAGCTGCGGCAGGCCGGCTGCCAGCATCGTTACGGGAAGCTGTTTTTGATTGGCACGATGCAGCGCGCTGATCAGGGCGGCCAGTTGCTCCTCCGGCACATATTGTAGCTCATCGATCACCAGAATGACGGCGCTCTTTCGTTCCTTGGCCGCTTCGCCCACGGCCACGATCAGGTCTGCCAGATCCGCCTCAAGGTCGCCGCTGTCGGCGAGGCCCGCCTCGGGTTCGAAATCCAACGCCACCTCCAGGTCATCATATTTGACCTTGAGCTTGGCAAAGCCAGCAAGCGCCTGAAGCGCCCGCTTCACCCCCGCTGACGCCTGTTTCAGTCGGTCGAGGCGCAACAGGGCGGCCCGAAGCGCAGGCACGAGAATACCGGGGAGCGATCGATTTTCTGGCGCCTCGATGGCGACAATCGTCATGCCTTCCGATTCGGCTGCGTCCCGCATAGTCGAGAGCAGCACGGTCTTCCCGACGCCCCGCAAACCATACAAAATGCTTGGTCGCGCCGACCGGCCCATGCGGATGCGATCGAGCGCAACCGCGTTGCGCTCCAGCAGCGCACCGCGCCCAGCAAGCTCAGGAGGGGGAGTTCCAGCGCCAGGCGCAAAGGGGTTCCTTCGAGCATCCATAGCGATGTTATGTCAGGTTAGGGAATTTCTGTAAACTGTCCTAACATCGCTTGATCTTGGCACGCCGGAAACCGCTTCCCTATGTGCCGAACGAGAGTGGCGGGAATGCTGGGCTGGGCCTCCACATGGCGCCAGAGCGAACCTCCCTGCTCTATTCCACCGAGTTCTCAGCCGTCCCGTTACCCAGAGCATCAGCGATCATCGCTGCCAGGGTTTCCTCGGCACGCCGACGCACGCTGGCATCTTTCGATTCCAGATCATGGCGCAACCATTGTGGTGCACGCTCGATAACGCGAAGAATCATCGCGGTCATATTCTCATCCATCGCTGGCGGCATATGCCGCCTGATGACCGGCCACGCAATGCAGCAATCCTGAGCTGTGTTCCGCTATCGCTTTCAGTCGGGCGAGTGACCGGCGCGTCTCCTCTCCGATGAGTTGTCACGCTTATGTTCCTCAGCGTGCTGTACGCGTCGCAACGCATCCTTCAGCACCCGATCGGGCACAGTTTCGATCGTCGTTCGATCTTTCAGGAACGTTCTGAGATCTTTCGCCAGGGCCTCGCAGGCGTGTCTAGTCTGGGTCTCTCTTTCGCGGACCTGCGCGGCGCGGCCTATGCACGCACTTGGGAAATAAGCGGCCAATCCACCGTGCGACGGCGGTGGACAGCATTTTCTATACGTCGCGCTTTGAAAACAAACCATGCGTCGCTCTCTTCGAACGCGCGCAAGATGCGTTTGAATAGACGGCAGTTCGGGGGCCCCCATCCCGCCCGAGCAAGCCGCCCCGCTTTGCCACCATTTCGGCAAAACATGTGTGGAGCCTTAGCATGTCAGTTGGGGCTCGATTGACCGATTGCACGCCTACCCTGTCGAACTTGCTCCGGAAAGAAGCGATTAGGTATTTGCGCGCGATTGTTGGGTCAGTTTGACTTTCGATCCGATTTTAGGGCATGGAACACCAACCGGGTCTACGTGGCTGGATCCGATGGGAGGTTCTCGAGCATGTCATATACGGTAAACACGCTTCGGACGATGACCCGCTCGTGTGAGATGATGCGCGACAGAGTAAAGTCGGTCGTGTTTAAGCCCACGGATCGCAAGGTTCTGGACCTCGCGTTTGGGCCTACCGCGGCAGCGGAGCTGGTTGGACGCACGCCCGAAGCGCTGGCAAAGGCGGAGAAGGAGGGAAGGCTCGCCCCGCCAAAGCAGCTTGGCAACGGACGTCGTTACTACACGCTTGAGGACCTGACCAAGATCCGTGAAGCGCTACACATCCATCCCGGCAAAGCGATAGATGAAGACGCTGTCGTGGTCGCTGTCCAAAACTTCAAAGGGGGCGTGGGCAAGAGCACGATCACCAAGCATTTCGCGGACTATCTAGCGCTGCATGGATACAGCGTCCTCGTTATCGACTGTGACCCGCAGGCGTCAACGACCACAATGTTCGACATTCAGCCGGAGACACTCTTCGATGAGGAGAAGACCCTCGGCAACTTTTTGTCACCGCGAAGCACCTTTGATGATTTCCGCGAAGCAATTCACGAGACCGCATGGCCGACGATTAAGATAGTCCCATCCAGTCTGGGACTCCAAGATGCAGAGTGGGACTTGACCGCTACGTTGCGTGAAGGCGGTCAGGCTGTCCGAGAGGGCCTGCAACGGCTGCGCATTGGCATCCAAAGCGTTACTAAAGACTTTGACGTTATCTTGCTCGACCCGCCCCCAGCTATGGGCTTCCTGGGCTTGAACGTGATGGCGGCTGCAACTGGCCTCCTAGTGCCTGTTCCCGCACGGCAGCTCGATTACCTATCGACGATCCATTTTATGGATACAATTGCAGACAATATCGAAATTCTTGAAGAGAATGACACACCTGTCGATTACGGCTTTATTCGAGTGGTGTGCTCGACCTACACACCGAGTAAGCCTGGTGAGGCCGACATGTGGAAGATGATGCAAGCGACCTACGCGAACTTCCTCCTGAGCCAGCCCATTTTGGCATCCGAGGAGATCAAGAACGCGACGCAGGCGTTCCGCTCGATCTATGAAAGCAAGCCTTCCGCTGCGCATGCCACCTATCAGCGGTGCCGTGACAATCTCGATTCGGTATTCCACGAGGTCCTTCAGCAAATCCGAGAGCAGTGGCCTTCGCAAAGCATTTCGAAGCACGCCAATGATACCGTAGCGAGCGTCGCAGCGTGAGTCGGCGGTCTCTCATCGGTGAAGCGCTTGCGACGCCGGGGCCCGAGCTCGCACCTGAGGTCGAAACAACGCAAACCGGAGGGGCGCGCACGTTCACTGCGCGCCGGCTTGAGGGCTTTACAGAAGCTGCTCGAATGGTGAAGCGCCCGACAATCCGGCTGAAACCATCGGAATGCTCGATTTGGCCGGGCAATGCGCGCGACTATGCGCTGCTCACCGAAGACCGCGTTCGCAGCCTCATCGATTCAATTCAGGCGGAGAACGGCAACCGGATCCCCGTAGTCGTTCGTCGGACGAAGAAGGCCGCGCTCGAATATGAGTTGGTCATCGGGACGCGGCGACACTGGGCAATTTCCTGGCTGAATGCCAACCACTATCCCGATATCGAGCTAGTCGCGATCATCGAGGATCTCGATGATGAGGCCGCTTTCAGGCTCGCCGATATCGAAAATCGCGAGCGCGAGGACATCTCCGATCTCGAGCGGGGCTCGAACTACAAGGCAGCAGTCGAAGCTTACTACGACGGCGTTCAGGCCCGCCTCGCTGACCGGGTGAAGCTCTCTAAGTCGATGTTGTCTCGTTACATTGGGCTCACGGAAATTCCGCAATCAATCATCAGCGCATTCCATTCGCCGATGGACCTACAGGTTCGCCATGGCGATAAGCTCCTTCCCGCGCTCCGCAATCCGGCATTGCGTGAAAAGATGATAGCTGCTGCACAGGAAATTGCCGCCGAACAGAGCTTTCGGCAATCCGGGGATGAGGAGCCGATAAGTGGCGCCGATGTAGTGGCTCGCCTCATTAAGGCGACGACGAGCCGGGCTGGCCGAGTGCAGAAGACCGCGATCGAGGCGAACGGCTCGGCGATTGGTCAGGTTGACCGCGATCGAGCCCGGGGACTCACAATTACAATTAACCCCACAGATCTCTCTGCGGACGACATTCTTGAGGCACTAAGGCCGCTGATCGAACGGGCCAAGATTTTAAAGAGACCGGCCGGTAATGTCGGTTAAAGCCACCTGGGAAAGCAGCGATTTCGCCACTCTGAGAATTGGCTATTTATCGTTTGTTTTCAATCAGTTGTCTAGTTCCTCCCGCGCGTGGGACGAGGCATGACGGACCAAACCAGCGCGTCAACCGCGACGGTCGTAGGCGGCCGCCGTGTCCAATTTGAGATGTTTTTCACGCTGCCCGATTTCAGCGATATTTCGTTGCGAGATTATCAGGAGACAATGCAGCGGCCGTTTTTTAGTCTTTCTAAGAAAAAGCGGATAAAGCCAATTGAATATGTGAGCCCAGATAAACAGGTCACGGTTCACGTGTCTGCAAACCCGGAATACGGGATGGCGACTATTTGGGACGCAGACATTATGATCTATCTTGCGTCTCATCTGAACGAGCTCCGCGAACGCGGGGCGAACGATCTCTCACCAACCATCCGGCTTCAACCAGGCGACCTTCTCAAACGGATTTGCTGGGGAGTCAGCGGAAGAGCATATGAGCGCCTTATCGGCGCCCTCGATCGACTCCAGGCGACCACGATCAAGACCAACATTCGTGCCAACTCGAAAACCCGCGAGACAACTTTCTCGTGGATTGATAGCTATACTCACTTGGTCGATGAGCGGACACAGCGATCGCTGGGGATGGAAATCACGTTGTCGAAATGGTTCTTTGACGGGGTGATGGATAGGCGAAACGTGCTCGCAATCTCTCCTCTCTATTTCGAGATCACAAGCGGTCTCGGCAAATGGCTTTACCGGGCGAGCCGTAAACATGCCGGTGGGAACGGGGCGGAGGGTTTTACGATCGGCTTCGAGACCCTGCATCAGAAGAGCGGCAGCGAAAGCTCCTTGCCCTCGTTCAAGAACAAAATTCTTGAACTCGCGCGAGCAAATAGTCTGCCAGAGATAAGCCTGGAGGTGATCGGCGCCGAAACACCGCGTCCCAAGCTCAAGATGGTGATGCGGCGGTATTTGGACCGTCCTCAGGAGGTGGCGTCCCGCAAACGGACCGCCCCCCCCTCCCCTGCCCGCTTACCTAAGAGTCCCGCCCGCCCTGCGCCCATCGAACCACGCTTTAAGCAGGCATCGGAAGACCTAGGCGAGGAATTAGTTGATCCCAAGCTGGCGCGCACTCTTGTTCAGCGCGCGATTTCCGGCCTAAAGGTTGCCCCATCCCACCCAAGTGGCGACCCCCACGATCCGAGCTACGTCGCAGCTGCGGCAATTGCGCCGAGGCGCCGCGGTGGTCGGGCACATGAGGTTCTTGATCCGGAGATCTATGCGGCAATCAAAACGGAATGCCCCGGCTGGGATCTGGACGTCCTCATCAAGCAGTTCGATGCGTTTCTAAATAGTAACCCCGAAGAGATGCCGAGAAATTATTCGAAACGCTTTTATGGGTTCATGAAAAAGCATCACGAGCGCAATAAATACAGTTTACCCGGCTTTTGAGCTTGCACGCAGTCAATCCGGCTGCGCCTCCTCTTCCTATTCTGTGATTGCGGTGAGTTGCCCAACGATTGCCTGTGAAACGGCTGTGCCGATGTAGTCGGATCCGGCCAAACGTGCATTCGTGGGCGTGGACCACTCTACCGAGACTTCACAATCGACGAGCCGCGCCAACTCCCAGAAACTGAATGCGCCCTAGATCCGAACGAAGGGACGACGCCGGTCTGCACTTCATCGCCCCTGGTCCGCTGGCGATCACTCGCCGCCGAGGCCGCTTGGTACGCCCATCTGTCGTGTTTTCGGAAATCCTTGTGCTGCGGCGCATGCTATCGTCATTAGCCCCAGGAGTACCCACGAGGCGCTCAAGAGAACTAATCGGAAAGGGTAGGCTAATGATTCTAAAAACACGTCAGATCCAAAGCCCCTAGACGGGTCACGGCGCTAAACGGGCGAATGGGTAAATGAAGTTCGCATTCGGCCCGCAGCGAGCGGAGACAACAGTGAGCAGGGCTTATGCGGCCGGATAGCTCCGGGGCTACCACTAGATTTTTAATAACACGACGGCGCAGATGGATGACATTCCCGATAACACGCCTCCCACCCATAAGTCGCGTCACACCTGAATCGCCGGTTTGTGGTTGATCGCTGAAATGCGAATCGAAACGCTAACCGTCGCCACACATCGAACACGGCAAGCCTACCCGCTGGCACTTTTTACGGCCTTTGAGAGGCCGGTCGTACTATCAGGCCTAAGCTGTCGTGTTATTAGAATCCCGGCGTCGTGGTATCAGGCAACGATCGTCGTGTTATTAGATTCGTTGGGCGGTCCGCGAATCGCCAGCTTTATTACTTTCTCAGCTGATCCGCACAGCCGTAACCTTTTAACTTTAAGGTATAACTCATTAACGTTTTCGCCTGCGGCGGATTCTGAGATTTCCTTTTTTTGAAAAAGAAAGATGGATGGCAGATGCCTTTACGCCATTTTCGGTTTGGTAACTAACATCAAAGCGGTGCGAGAGCATTCGGTCGCATAGCGGAAAGCAATTGCCATATCTTGCCCATGTCTAAGGATCCTATCCGCCGAACTGGTCAAAATGTCGTAAGCGCCAGTGCGGCCCTTAAGTGCGTTTCAGCACACCTCGCACAATCTGGCGTCTTTCTAAGCACCACGCGAGGCATTCCGCGTGGTTCGATGGAGAGAATGCTCGCAAGCTCATCGTCCGGGGACTTGACGGTTTAACGAAGCCCGGGCGGATCGTTGATGGGCATTTCGCCGAGCTCTAGTGATTGGGCTCAAAAGCACGATCGATCAGATCCCAGACCGTCAGGGGAGGGGCGTGGCCGGACTGGGCCCTCCGTTTGCGCGACGATAATAAAAGCTGGCAGCATGTCATGCAAAATGGCGCGAAGGCCTATATCCCGCACGCTACCGCCGCGCAGGTTCCGCTTGCCTGTCATTAGACATCGCCAGTCCCGCCGCATTCTGAGCGTGCGTTCCCGACCGTCGCGCCACCGCGGCTAAGGCGAAACAGAACAAACCATGAAATGCCCCAAAAACCCCCTTAGAAGCCCGTACAGCGCTTTTGGCGGCTCCAGATACCTGTGCCCTACCCAAGGCGGCATTTGCCGCCTAGAGAGGCTCTGAGCGGCCCTCCATTTCCCCCTCGCGCGCCCAAAAATCCGGCGCAAACGGATCCACCAGGCCACGGCGAGGGGTAGGGGAGGGGGCGGTGACGGGGATCGCGTAAGAGCGATAGCTCGCCTGGCCCGTGCGTTCGAGCAGCAGCCCTTCATCGACCGCGATCGTCAGCAGCTTGATCGCGCCGGCCGAAGTCAGCCCCAGCGCGTGCGCGACCTGCGCACTGGTCACGAACGGACGCGCCATCGCCAACCAGATCACCTCCTTCAAGCGCCCCAAGCGGCGGCGGCGGTCGAACACTTGGCCCGCGCGCTGGGCATAGCCGCGTAGGCGGGTCTCGCTTTCGCAATGCGCGGCGGCGCCCGCGGCAATCGCCTCAAGCCAGAGCCGATCGAGCGCGGCGCCCTGCGCGATTGTCCATGCCGCCCCGCCATGCTGCAGCCCGAGCGCGGTCAGCCCGCCCTGCGAGCCCCGCCAGCGGCCCGCGCCCCAGCGATCGCCGATCAGCAGGCTGGCGACCCGGTCGCCCTTGCCCAGCGGCGCGTGCTGGCGCCACAGCGCCGCCAGACGCGCGGCGTGGAGCAGGGGCGGGGCAGGGGGGAGGGCGCGGCACGCTTGCTGCCAGCGCGCGACCGCGGCGAGACGCGCGTCCGGATCGCGCTCGAGCGGCGCGGCCCAGGCGTCGTACGCCCGGGGCTGATCGGCCCCGAGCCAGGCGAGCAGCGCGGCGGGATCCTGCGCCAAGGTGGCGAGCGTGATGGGCGCGCCGATTGCCTGTTTCCAATGGGTGAGGTCATAGGCGCTGGGTACCAGCCGGCCGCGCGCATCGATCTTCACATTGTCTACGGACCAGTCGACCGCATCGGCGGCGGCGAGCGCTTGGCGCTCAGCCAGCGCGGTCCGCGTGCGCCAGGGCCCGCGGACCGGGCTGAGCTTGCCGCGCTCCTCGACGCGGGCGAGCGCGGCCTGGGCGGCAGCATAAGCGGTGAGCAGGTCGGGCGCGGCAGGGGAGGGGGCCATAGGGTCTGCTTTATGCCGCTGATGCGCACACCGAGGAAGCTTTAATTGCTGGCGTTCGCGGACTAAAATTAAACGTAAATGACGAAATAGAAAGTCTGCTGGAGGCGTCGCTTTCTTACACCCGTGATAATTGCAGTTATCACATAAGCGGATTTGACGCCTCTTTATAAGGTGCGCTACGAGCGCCGCTGAGGAGCGTAACGCATCGTGGGCATCGAAACCGCCTTGGAAGGGCACAAAGCCGCTGAAGCGGCGGCTGAGGTAGCCCTGCCGGCCGTCACGGCTTCGGCCGACCTCGCGATCGTGCAGATGCGCGCCGGCGAGCGCATCACCGTGAACGAGGCGCTGATCGCCGCCTATCAGGCCGCCTCGTCGCCGCACAGCATCCGCGCGCTAAAATCCGACGTCGAGGCGTTCGACAGCTGGTGCCGGCGCACCAACCGTATCGCGCTGCCGGCGACGGCCGAGACCGTGGCCGACTATCTCGACGCGCGGGCAGGGAAGGGGAGCCGTCCCGCGTCGCTCTCTCGCTACAAGGCGTCGATCGCCAAGATCCACCAGCTGCTCGATCTGAAGGATCCGACGCCGGCCCCATTGGTCAAGCTGCGGCTGCAGGCGGTGCGTCGCGAGAAGGGGGCCGCGCAGAAGCAGGCGCGACCGCTCCGGTTCAAGGGCCCGGTCCGCGACGTCGAGCGCGACAAGGCGCGCGGGCTCAACATTCGCGCGTTGCTCGAGAGCTGCGGGGACGATTTGCCGGGGCTGCGCGATCGCGCGCTGCTCTCCACCGCCTACGACACCGGGCTGCGCGCCTCCGAGTTGGTCGCGGTCGCGGTGGAGCATATTGTGGACGCCCTCGATCCCGAGGCGCGGTTACTGGAAATACCCCGCAGTAAGGCAGATCAGGAAGGGGAGGGGGCAACCGCCTATCTCAGCCCCCGGACTGTTCGGGCGATCGCGGCATGGCTGGAGGCAGCCGGTATCGAGGCGGGGCCGGTGTTTCGGCGCGTGAACGTGCGGCGCTACAAGGCGCGCAAAGCCGTGCCGGGACGACGGATCGAAAGCATCTCGAGCCGCGAGGCCTGGGATCTGTGCAAGACGCTGCCCAAGCGCGCCGTACCGGCCCGAACCGAATATACCGTGGGGGAGGGGGCTCTCCATCCCGGCTCGATCGGCCCGATCTGGCGGGCGATGATCCGCAAGGCGTTCGATCGCCGTGCGCTGCTAGACTTGACCGTCGATGATGTCACGCGTCTGCTCAAGGGAATCAGCGCGCATTCGACGCGGGTGGGACTGACGCAGGACATGTTTGTCAGTGGCGAGGACCTCGCTGGCATCATGGATGCTGGACGGTGGAAATCGCCGCGCATGCCGCTTAGCTATAATCGGAACCTGGCGGCAGAGCAGGGGGCTGTTGGGCGGCTGATGGCGAAGATCGGCTAGCGATCTGGACTTTGGAGAGCGTCATGCTCTGACGAGCGAGATAGTCTATATTTTAAACTAAGTGACCATGGCTCAGTTTTCTGTCCACGATGCCAAGACAAACCTGTGTCGCGTCATCGCCGAGGCGCTCGCGGATGGTGATGTCGTCATCATACGGGGCAATGTCCCGGTTGCGCGTCTGGTGCTAATGGAGCCGCGCGGATGCCAACAGTTCGGAGCGCTCAAGGGCAAGGTCACAATGGATGCGCGGTTCGACGAGCCGCTTCCTAGAGACCAATGGGCCGGTAGGAAACTTGGGTGAAACTGCTGCTCGACACTTATGCGCTGATCTTGTGGCTGGCCGGTGATATCGCGCTCAGCGCGGCGTCGGCCATGTAGGTCGCGTCAAGACATCGCATCGGTAAACTGCTGGACGCGACGCTTCTCGCCCGCGATTTAGGGTCCATCATCGCCAATCAGGGCTTTGCCGCACTGCCGATCACGGTCCGCCATGCGCGGATCGACGGCGAGATAGCCATCTCCGACAAGGCTACGCTTGATCGGCTTTTGATCGCCCAGGCGCAGACTTGGGACATGATGCTGACGTCGAATGAAGACCTGTTCGATGGTTTCGCCGGCCCGCGGCTCTGGTAGTCCATTACTCGTCCTCAAGATATATTTGCGCGTCGATGAATTGGGTCTTTTCACGCGCTCCTTGGCCCCGGCGAGGTTACCGCCATGATCTGGGCTAAACTCCGGTTCTGCGCGCCGCCCGGCGCTATCGCGTTGACGCGGATATTGTCGCGACCCAGTTCGCTCGCGGCGCTCTCGGTCATGCCGACGATCACGGCCTCGGATGAGATCTAGTCGGGCATGCCCGCCACGCCTCGACGAGCGCGTGGCTGCGCGTGCCGACGATCGCGGCATCGTCGCCCGGGCGGTAGAGCGCGCCGCCAACACCGATACCCTCGGCTCCGGCATCGAGCCATTGCCCGATATTGTTAGCACCGGTGCCGCCCACCGCCCACAGGGGGACGGTGCGCGGCAGTATCTCCCGGACCGCCTTTAGATAGTCAACGCCCATCGCCGACGCCGGAAAGAGCTTCAGTCGCCGCACGCCCGCGCGGATCGCCGCCAACGCCTCGGTCGGGGTCAGAAAGCCCGGCATCACCTCCAGCCCTCGCGCCACGGCATGGCTTATTAGGGGCGGATCAATATTGGGCGTCACCATCAGCCGCGCGCCGAGGGCCGCGAGCCGGTCCACGTCGTCCATCGCCAGCACCGTCCCGGCACCGATCAGGGCATGGTCGCCAAAGGCGCGCTGGATGATCCCGATGCTCTCGAACGGGTCGGGGGAATTGAGCGGCACCTCGATCAGGCGGATGCCGGTATCGACCAGTGCGCCGGCTACCCCGTGCGCCTCCGCCGGGGTCAGGCCGCGCAGGATGGCGACGACGGGCGGCGCGCCGGCGGCGAGAAGATCGTCAATCGTCATGCAGCAACTCCAGTCCCGCTAAGGCGCAAGCCTCGCCATCCATAGACGCCACGTCGCCGACCTGGTCCGCCAGCGCGAGCGCATAGCGTTCGGCCAGTTCCGGCGCACCGACCAGCGTCACGCGACCGGGCAGGCCGCCGGCGTGCCTGCGCCCCTCCTCAATCTCCGAACCGATCAGCACGCCGGACAGGAAGCTTGCCGCCCATGTCGCGCTGCGCCCGCGCATGAGCTGCGCGGGCCGCGCTTCGAAGACGGCGCCGAGGATGCCCGGCGCTGTCCGCGAGCGGGCAAGGCCCTCCACCCATCCGGCCTCCCGATCGTCCGCGTTACCAGCGCCGGCGCCGGCGTTGAGCAGCGACGATCGGTCCCGCAGCAGCGCGAACATCTCACCCGTGAACCATGTCCGAAACGCCGTGATCGTCCCGTCCTCGACCCACGCCCACTTGCTGTGGGTGCCGGGCAGCAGCAGCAAGTGCTTGCCTTCGGCCAGCGAGGAATCGCGCGCGATGGCGCCGAATATCTGCGTCTCCTCGCCGCGCATCACATCCTGCTCGCCCAGGCGAACGCCGGCCGCGATATGGATGGGCAGACCGTCGAGATCGAGGCGCAATTGCGCGCTCCGCCAGTCGTCGAGCGACGCGGGACAGGCGACATAAGGCGCCTCGCGAAGGCCGGTGCGCGACCCCGCCATGCCGCGGAGGGAAACCCGGTCGGGCGACTCCGCGTCCCGCCACGGGCGCAACAGCCGGGCGAGAACGGCGGCGGGCGCCTCCTCCAGCGCGCCGATGCCCGGCCCGTCCACCCGGTCGATAACCCCGCCGTCCCGGATGCGCCACATCCGGAGGCTTGTGGTTCCCCAGTCGCCCGCGACGTGCCCGCTCATGTGGTCAGCCTGACCGACGGAAGCGGCAGCCCCGCCACCGGCGCATCGAAGGCGAACAGGCCGCCTGCCAGCGGCTGGTCCGAGAGCTGGCCCGCATCGAGGCCGGCCGTGGTGACATAGGCCGTCCGCAAATCCTCGCCGCCGAACGCGATCTTGGTCACGCGCGCGCAGGGCAGGTCGATGCGCAACATCAGGCTGCCATCGGGCGCATGACGCTGCACCCCCCATCCATCCCACAGCGCGACCCACAAGCAGCCTTCGCTGTCCAGGACGATGCCATCGGGATGCCCGTCCGCCTCCCCCAGCCGCAGGAACAGTTCGGGCGGCCCCAGGCAGGGGCCATCCTCCACGGCATAGCGCCAGATCGTGCGATCGACGGAATCGACATGATAAAGGGTGCAGCCGTCGGCGCTGATCGCCGGGCCATTCGTCACCACTGCATCGCCGCCCAGCCGGTGAAGGACACCCTGGTCGAGGCAATGGAGGGCGCCGGTCGGCTGCGTCTCGCCGTCGTCCATGGTTCCGAACCACAAGCGGCCAAAGCGATCGACCGTCGCGTCATTGGTGCGGTTGCGCGGCGGCATGGCAATGGTCGCCAGTCGGTCGCAGGCGCCCATGGGGTCGAGGAGGAAGAGGCCATCGCCCGATCCGATGAGCATGTGCCGCCCCTCCACCGGCACGACGAAGCTGGGTTGCCCGTCGACCGCCATCGTCTCATGCTGGCCAGTTGCGGTATGATAGCGATGGATCGCCCCCCCTTTGATATCGACATAATGGAGCGTGCCGCTGGCAGGCGACCACGTCGGCCCCTCGCCCAGCAAAGCTCGGGTCGGCCAGACCAGTCGCGGAACGACGCTCATTCGTCGGTCGTCACGCGCGCGCCCCAGAGCCTGTAGAAGAGCACGAACAGCTCGCACACCGCCGTCAGCAGGAAGCTCTTCTGCAACCCGAAACTGTCCGCCAGGCTGCCCTGTACCACGACCAGCGCGCCGCCCGCGATGGCCATTATCATCAGGCCCGAGCCCTCCTCGGTCAGCGGACCTAGCCCCTTGATGGCCAGCGTGAAGATCGTCGGGAACATGATGGAGTGGAACAGACCGACCGAGATCAGCGCCCACATGGCCACCGGCCCATGCGCGAAGATCGCGACGAGCATCACGACCAGCGCGCCCGCGGCGGCAGCGGCCAGCACCCGTTCCGCCGCTACACGCTGCATGATGCCGGCGCCGATGAAGCGGCCGATCATCATGCCGCCCCATAGGAAGGTCAGGTATCGGCCCGCCTCCTCATGCGTCAGGTTGGCGACGTCCGGCTGGCTGACGAAATTGACGAACAGGTTCGCGACGCCGATCTCCGCGAGGAGGTAGAAGATCATCGCGGGGATACCCCAGATCAGGTTGCGGTGTCGCCAGAGCGAATGATTGTCCCGCTCCGCCTTGGCGACGCGGCTGGTCGCCTGTCCCATCGCGGGCAGGGGGAAGCGCGCGATGACGAGCGCCAGCACCACCAGCACCGCCGCGACGATGCCATAGGGCAGCACCACCGAATGCGCGTCGGCCAGCCGTTCGGCGGCGGTCAGCACCCGGTCGCCGCGCGCCGTGCCGCCGACCGACCGGCCCAGAATCAGATAGGCGCCGAACGCGGGCGCCAGCATGGTGCCCAGCGAATTGAACGCTTGCACCAGGTTGAGGCGTGAGGACGCCGTTAGCGGCGAGCCGATCACCGCGACATACGGATGGCGATAAGCGCTCGGTAGAAGGCGGCGATACCATCAGCACTAACAAGGCTGTCGGCGGTGGTGTGATAGATAAAGCTGGGTGGAAAGCTCCCGGTAATGCCGGATCGCAGGCTGTTCTCTGAAACGTGCAGTATTGGGACTTGCCGTCGCGCCCTATCGCCATGCCCTCCAGCCATGGATAGCCGAGGGCCACAAAATCCGGCTTGCTGCTTACCCATTCGACGGGATCAGGAGACGCAGCGCTCCCAGTCCGCCTTGCCTGCGACCGTTGCGGTCAGATGGCCACCCGCAGAAAAGCCGATCATGCCGATCCGATCCGAATTGATCCGGAAGCGCGCGGCGTTAGCGCGGACGTAGCGCACCGCCCGTGCGCCATCGAGGAACGGAATGGGGAGTCGCGCCTTGGGACCCACGCGATAAGACAATATGAAGGCGGTGATCCCGCGAGAGGTGAACCAGTCGGCAACCTGGCGTCCCTCCAATATCGTGGCCAGTGTCATATACCCGCCGCCGGGGGCAACGATCATCACCGTACCATTTGCCATGCCTGGCTGCGGTTGGAAGAGCGTAAGCGTCGGTATTTCATAAGGCTCGTCGCTGGTTGCTTGTGGCGCTCGCCCGTCCCAGAGGCGGAGGGTCTTCAAGCCAAGGGCAGTGGCAGGCATGGGCACCGTGTTCAACGAGGCAGGAGCGGGGATCTGGCCGGCGACCGGGGCGCCAGATAAAATTCCCGCGGCAAGCATCAACGCGACGACCAACGCTTTCATGGCATCCTCCTTGTATACAACGAATACCATTCGGGGACCCCATTGTGAGCGTCAAGTTCGCGATGCGAAACCCCGCTTGGGTCGATGGCAATCGATACCGGAGCGAAGTAGCCTCGCCGCATCGCTCTCCCTCCTCTGACGGACCAACTTGCCAGTGACATGGACCTTGGGGAGAGCAGGCCACGGTGCGTCCCGCGAAATTATACATCCAAGCTTTACAGAGGGAGGGATAAAAATATAATGAACGAAAACGTCCAATTTATGTCACGCTGTATTGCGGGGCGGCTGCGGGCGGTTTTCGGGAGCGATCGGATATCTCGCTCGCTGCATTATAAGATCGAGAGGGTCCTTATGGCCACATTACCCCGCGTTACACGCCGCGCGTTTCTCGTGTCGACTGTCGCGGTGCTGCCTGCTTCTCTATGGGCGAAGCCCATTGGCGACGACCTTTACCGGAATCGCCAGGCGCCTGTTGCTGATCGGGTTTGGGATCTTCTCGGTCGCATGACGCTGGAAGAGAAGGTGGCGCAGATGCGCTGCATCTGGTGGGACAAAAAGCGCCTGTATGATGCCGGCGTTTTTTCGCCGGACAAAGCTAAGGCGGCAATTGGCGACGGCATCGGGCAGCTGGGCATGGCCAGCGACACGATCGGCCTGACGCGCTTCTCCAAAGATCAGTACCGCACATCGGAAGAGACGATCGACTTCGTCAACACGGTGCAGCGTTTCCTGGTGGAAAAGACGCGGCTCGGCATCCCTGCGCTTTTCCATGAAGAGACGGCGCACGGGCTGAAGGCGCGGGACGCCACTGTTTTTCCCATTCCGCCGGGCTTGGGCAGTCCATGGGACCCGGACCTGGTCGAGCAGGCCTTCGCCCTGGCCGGGCGGGAAACGCGGTTGCGAGGGGGGACGGTCGCGTTAAGTCCCGTCCTCGATCTCGCGCGCGATCCCCGCTTTGGGCGAGTCGAGGAGTTTTTCGGCGAGGATCCCTATCTCGTCGGGCAAATGGGCATCGCGGCGGTGCGCGGGCAGCAGGGGCATTCGCGTCCGATCGCCCCGGACAAGGTCTTTGCCACGCTGAAGCATTTCATTCATGGCACCCCGCAGGGCAGCATCAACACTGAGCCGTCTGACATGAGCGAGCGCATGGTGCGCGAAGCCTATCTTGTGCCGTTCGACCAAGTCATCAAGGCGGCCGACCCGGCGATCATCATGCCATCCTATAACGAGGTAGAGGGCGTTCCATCCCACGCCAGTATCGCATTGTTGCAAAAGACCGGGCGTGAGCGACTGGGCTTTCGCGGCGCTTATTTCAGCGACTATGGCGGCGTCACCAACCTTGTCGGCGACCATCATGTCGCAGCAGACGACGCCGACGCGGCGGTCCTGGCGATCAATGCCGGCGTCGATGCCGAACTGCCCGAAGGCCAGGCGTTCAAGCAACTGCCCGCCCTGGTCCGCGCCGGGCGGGTATCGGAGGCGAAGATCGATGCCGCGGTCTCGCGCATCCTCGCCCTCAAGTTCGAGGCGGGCCTGTTCGAAAATCCCTATACGGACAAGGCACGCGCCCCGCGACAGGTGAACGCACCGGCCAGCGTGCGGTTGGCGCGGACAGTGGCGCAAAAGGCGATCGTGCTGCTCAAGAATGACGGCGTGCTGCCGCTGAACCCGGATGCGAAGCTGAAACTGGCGGTGATCGGCCCCAATGCGGAAGAGGCGCTGTTCGGTGGCTATTCGGGCGTCAATTCCCGGGCGGTCGGCATTCTGGCTGGCGTGCGCGCTGCCGCTGGCCGCAACATGACGGTCGAATATGCCGAAGGCGTGCGCATCGTACAGCCCGATCCCAGCGGCCAGCATCTCAGCCCCAACCGGCAGAGAATGATCCGCGCATCGCCGAAGCCGTGGCGTTGGCGCAGCGGTCGGATGCGATCCTGCTGGTCGTCGGCGATCACCCCGAAATCACGCGCGAAGCGATCTCGCGTGTCGCGGCAGGAGATCGCAACACGCTTGGCCTGTTCGGCGATCAGGACAAACTGGTCGAGGCGATGATCGCCACGGGCAAGCCTATCATCGCCTTGTTCATCAACGGCCGTCCGCTGGCCGTTACCCGGCTGGCGGAGAAAGCCAACGCGCTGGTGGAAGGCTGGTATCTCGGCCAGGAGGGCGGAAACGCCTTTGCCGACATCCTGTTTGGCAAAGTCAATCCGGGCGGCAAGCTGGCCGTCACATTCCCGCGATCGGTGGGCGAGTTGCCGGTCTATTATAATCAGCACCCGTCCGCGCGGACGCGTGCGTATGTGGGGGGCAAGTCGACGCCGCTGTTCCCGTTCGGCTTCGGCCTTAGCTATACCAGCTTCGAAATATCTGCACCGCGCCTCGCCAAGGCACAGATCATGCCCGGCGAGACCGCCATGGTCGAGGTCGATGTCGCCAATACGGGCGCGCGCGTGGGCGATGAGGTGGTGCAGACCTATATTCGCGACGATGTGAGTTCCGTACCCCGCCCGGTGCTGGAGCTTAAGGCTTTTCAGCGCGTCACGTTGAAGCCGGGTGAGCGGCGGACGCTGCGCTTCGCACTGGCGCCCGATGCGCTCGCCTTCTGGGACATCGATATGAAGTGGGTGGTCGAGCCGGGCAGCTTCACCATTTCCGCCGGAAATAGTTCGGCCAACCTGAAGACAGCCAAGCTGACCGTGACCGCCTGAACGGCGTGGCAGCGATATTGGGAGAGACCACAATGTGGAACCGGAGAGAAATCATCGGAGCAGGGGCAGCGGCAGGTGTCGTCGCTGCCACGTCCGGGGACGCGTGGGGGCAGGCGTTAGTTGAGCGCGTCGACATCGACCTGCGACGCGACATCGGGCCGCTGGACCATGTCTGGTCGCGTTGTGCCGGGTCCGATCGCGCTTCGATCACGATGCGTGAGGCATGGCGGCATGATCTCGATCGGTTCCGCAAGGAAACGGGCCTGGAACGCGTGCGGTTCCACGGCATCCTGAACGACGATATGGGCGTGTGGCCAGGCGGCCTGCACGGCAAGGATCCCAATTTCCAGAATGTCGATGCGGTCTATGATGGCCTGCTCGATCGCGGCGTACAGCCGTTCGTCGAACTTAGCTATATGCCGAAAAAGCTCGCGAGCGGGCCGACCAAACTCGCCTTCACCTATGATGCCAACATCACGCCGCCCAAATCGCTGGAAGACTGGGGCGCCTTCATGCAGGTTTTCGTGCGCCATCTGCTGGATCGCTATGGCGCAACAGAAGTCCGGCAATGGTATTTCGAGGTCTGGAACGAGCCAAATCTGCGCTGGTTCTATAGCGGCACGCAGCAGGATTATTTTGCGATGTACAAGGCCACTGCCGCGGCGATCAAGGCGGTGGACCCGATGTTGCGCGTCGGCGGGCCTTCGACGGCGGCGGTTGGCTGGATCCCCGAATTTCTCGGCTTTTGCGAGCGCGAGCGCCTGCCGGTCGATTTCGTGACGACCCACATCTACGCAGGCGACGATCAGAAGGAAATGTTTGGGCAGGCCGGTAAATATCCGGTCAGCGAGGTTATCCCGGCCGCGATGAAGCAGGTGCGCGCGCAGATCGACGCCACCGCGTACAAAGGCGCCGAATTGTGGCTGAGCGAATGGTCGTCGGACAGTCCAGCGATGATTGCGCACATCATCAGCAGTTGCCTGCCCTATTGTCATGCAATGTCACAATGGGCGCTGAGTAACGCGTTCGAAGAGGTCAACATCCCCAATTTCATCCTTAGGGAGGGCGATAGTGGCTGGGGTATGCTGGCGCAGCGCAACATCGCGCGGCCGTCCTTCAATACCTACAAACTTATGCACCGGCTGGGGCAGCGGCGGCTGGCGGCAATCGGCCCCGCTTTGGCGAGCCGGACCGACAAGGGCGTGGCCGCGCTGGTGTGGAACCTGGCCGAAGTGCAGCAACCCTCAGGCATTCCGGGACGCTCGTCGGAGCGCAAGGTGACCGGAACGACCAAGCGTATCGATGTCGCCTTGCACGGCGCACGCGCGGGCAAGTCGGTCAAGCTCAGCTATGTCGATCAGGCGCGCGGATCGCCCTTGCCCAAATGGCGCGAGCTTGGCTCACCGCAATATCCGAAACAGGCCGAGATCGAGCAAATCCGGCGTGCGGCCGAACTCGCTCCGCCCGAGACGCGTCGGCTGGGGCGGGACGGCGTGCTGACGATCGAATTGCCGCCCGAAGGCGTGGCGCTCATCGAACTCGAATCCTGAAGGACGGTAACATATGAAGCGGCGTACCCTTCTCCAGTTGCTCGGCTGCAGCGCCGTGGCTGGCATGTTCAACGGGCCAGCCTTTGGCAAGGCTGCATCCGGCTTGAAGCCGGTAGGTGTTCGGACACAGCCCCCCGCCGATGGCGCGGCGTCGCTCAACGCCGGCTGGCGATTTCATCCCGGCGACATCGTGCCGCCACCGCTGCGCCAGCAATCCGAAAGCTATGTCGCCGCCAAGGCAGGGGGTGCGCGCGGTGCCGCCGCGGTCAATTACAGTGATGCCGACTGGCGCGTCCTTGACCTGCCGCACGACTGGGCGATGGAGGCTCCGCCGGTCGAGACGGAGAATATCGCGCAGGGCTATCGCAAGCGCGGGCTGGGCTGGTATCGGCGCGCCATCAGCCTCGATCCGGCGCTGGCCGGGCGCTATATCGAGATCCAGTTCGGCGCCATCGCCACCAACGCGACCATCTGGTTCAACGGGACGCCGGTGGCGCACAACTGGTCGGGCTATAATGGCTTTTCCATCGACATTACCGCCATGGCGCTGTTCGGCGACAAGCCCAACATCCTGGCGGTGCGGGTCGATGCGGACACGGCGGAGGGCTGGTGGTATGAAGGCGCGGGCATCTATCGCGACGTATGGCTGGTGGACCGCGCGCCGGTCAGTATCGTCACCGACGGCGTTCATGCCGACCCGCGCAAGGGGGCTGACGGTCAATGGCGCGTGCCGGTCAAGGTGACGCTCTATTCGATCGAGAAGCAGGCAGCACCAATGGAGGTGTCGGTCGATCTGATCGATCCCGATGGCGCGACCGTGGCGTCGGCGCGGGGCAGCGCGCACGCCGTGCCGCTGGAACGCAGCGTCGTGCGGGCGGAGATCGCCGGGATCAGCCCGCTGCTCTGGTCGATCGAGACGCCGAACCTCTACAGCGTGCGCACACGCCTGCTGCGGGGTGGCAAGGTGGTGGACGAACGAGTGACGCCATGCGGCTTCCGCACGATCCGGTTCGATGCGGCGAGCGGCTTTTTCCTCAATGACGTGGCCACCAAGATCAAGGGCGTGTGCCTGCACCAGGATCATGCCGGGGTCGGCGTAGCGGTGCCGCCCGCGCTGGTGGAATGGCGCGTGCGCCAAATGAAGGCGATGGGCTGCAACGCCATCCGCTGCTCGCACGGCGCACCCGACGCTGCGCTTCTCGACGCCTGCGATCGGCTGGGGATGCTGGTCATGGACGAGAATCGCAACTTCAACGTCAGCCCGGACTATATCGAACAGCTCCAATGGCTGGTCCAGCGCGACCGTAATCATCCCAGCATCATCCTGTGGTCGGTGTTCAACGAAGAACCGTTCCAGGGCACGCCGGTGGGCTATGAAATGGTCCGCCGCGCCACTGCGGCGGTAAAGGCGCTGGACGACAGCCGTCCTGTCACCGCGGCCATGAGCAACGGCATGTTCACGCCGGTCAATGTCGCGCAGGCGGTGGATGTCGTCGGCTTCAACTATCAGCACACCTCCTACGACCGCTTCCATGCCGCCAATCCGACGATACCCATGCTCAGTTCGGAGGACACCAGCGCCTTCATGACGCGCGGGGCGTGGGAAACGGACAAGGCGCGCAAGATCGCATCGAGTGACGACACGCAGCGTGCGGGTTGGGGCCTGACTCAGCGCGAAGGCTGGAAAGTGATCGAGACTCGGCCATATCTGGCCGGCGGCTTTGCCTGGACCGGGTTCGATTATCATGGCGAGCCGACGCCGCATAAATGGCCGGCGAACGTCAGCTATTTCGGCATCGTCGATCTGTGCGGATTCCCCAAGGCGGCTTTCTATCTGCGGCGGGCGATGTGGGTGAAGGATCGCCCGCTGCTCGACATATTGCCGCACTGGAACTGGGTGGGCCGCGAGGGCCAGCCGATCAAGGTCATGCTGGCGACCAATCTCGACCGCGTGGAACTGCGTTGTAATGGCAAGCTCGTTGGCGAGGGCAAGCCAGATCCCTATGACATGATCGCATTCGACGTGCCCTATCAGCCCGGCACGCTGGAAGCGCGCGGCTGGAAGGATGGTCGTCCCGTCGCCACGGCAAAGGTGGAGACGACGGGCGCAGCAGTGCGCCTGCGGTTGACGCCGGACCGGCAAGAACTCGCTGGCGATGGCGTAGACGCACAGCCGGTCACGATCGAGGCGGTCGATGCGAAGGGCCGCCCGGTGCCAACCGCGAACATGGCGGTGGATGTGGTAATCGGCGGTGGCCGCATCATCGGTGTCGGCAATGGTGACCAGACCTCGACCGCCCCGTCAAAGGGTAATCGCGTAAGCCTGTTCAACGGATTGGCGCAGGTGATTGTCCAGAGCGATCGCGGGAGTACGGGCAAGCTGACCCTGACCGCGCGGAGTGAGGGATTGCGCCCGGCTCTGGCGAGCCTGACCGTGCGCCCCGCCGCAATTCGTCAGTCGCTGCCGCCGTCCGCGCGCCAGGCCGTCTATGGCTGGCGACAGTCGCCCGTGATGCGCGAACGCCCGCGGACCATTCCTGACCTTGCCGACAATGACATGAACAGTTGGGATGCGGTGATCGCCGGCGAGCGACCGCCCGCTGCCGCAGGGGATGGCTTTGTGGTCGTGGCCACGCGGATCGCGAGGAGCGATGCGATGGGTGCCGGGGCGACGCTGAAGTTCGCCGGCATTTCAGGCAGCGGCGAAATTCTGGTGGACGGCGCAATCGTCGCGCGCAAGGCGGATGCAGCGCCTGGCGCGCTCGACGTCACGGTGCCGCCGGGCAAGGGAGATATATCGGTCGGGCTTGTTCTCAAGACGTCGACGGGCGCTGCGATCGGCCTGTCCGGGCCGGTGTTCGTTGAGGCGCGTCAATTATAACAAACATCGACGACCGAAGGAGGGGTGAATATGTGGCGGTTTCTTAAATGGACCGGGGCGCTGATGCTGTTCGGAGTCGTGCTGTTGGCCGGGTTGTTCATGTACGGCGTCGGCCCGGCCAATTTCGGTAGATTGGTGCTGGGTGTCGGCCGGAGCTACGATACGACGCCCCCTCTCCTTCCGCCGATATCGGCGGCAACGTCGATCCTTATCTTCTCCAAGACCAACGGGTTTCGGGACGCCCCGCAGATCCAAGCGGCCAATCGCGCACTTACGCAGATCGCGCGCCAGCGAGGCTGGGGCAGCGTCGTCACGGAGAATGCGGCGGTGTTCAATCCTGCGCAGTTGCGCCGTTTCAAGGCGGTGGTGTGGAACAGCGTGAGCGGCGATGTGCTCACCCCTGAGCAGCGCGCCGCGTTCCAGCAATGGCTGGAGGCCGGCGGCGGCTTCGTCGGACTTCACGGGTCGGGCGGCGATCCTGACTATGCGTGGAAATGGTATGTCGACGATCTGATCGGTGCGCAGTTCACGCGTCACACGATGGGGCCGCAATTTCAGCGCGCGACATTGGTTGTCGAGGACCGGACCCATCCAGCGACGCGGCATCTAGGCCCAACATGGGTGCGGACCGACGAATGGTACAGCTTTGCCGCCAGCCCGCGCGCAAAGGGCTATCATATTCTCGCGCGGATCGACGAGCGCAGCTACAGCCCGGCGATGAAGTTCCTACCGGTCGGACGCGGCACCGATATCGCGATGGGCGCCGATCATCCGATGATCTGGCTGCATTGCGTTGGCGACGGACGGGCGTTCTACTCGGCGCTGGGCCATCCTGCATCGGCTTATGCTGAGCGGGCGCACATCGAGATGATCGCTGGCGCTATCGCGTGGGCGGCGGGCATCGAAGGTTCGCGGTGCAAAAAGGGCAAAGAGGTTCCCCACGGGGGTTGATCCTCCAATGCTACCAGACGTCGCGGGCAGCCAGCAAGAGTTCGGCGCAGCGCAATGCCGCTGCGTCGGCCCTGGCCTCGCTGATCTCGCCCCCGGCGCTTTCCTGCAACATCCATCCACTGATCGCACTGACGAAATGACGGGCGAGATCATCCGCATCGCGCAGTGGCCGACCTTCTCGTGCAGCGGTGGCCTCCATATCCCGACGGACGAAATCGACGATGTAGAGATAGCCCGCTTCGTGCATGGCCTGCAACAGGTGCGGGAAGCGTTCGCCATTGCCCTGAATCAGGCGGATGAAAGCCTGTACCTCCGGCAGCCGTGCCGTACGCGCGATGGTGCAGGCGTGATGGCGCATCCGACCATTCATATCGTCAGGCATCATATGATCACGTTTGCTCGCGATCGAAGACCACTGCGCGATACGATCGCGAATGACCGCATCGAGCAGCGACTCTTTTGATGGGTAGCGCGAATAGAGCGTCGTCTTGGAAAGAGCGGCGGCGGCGGCGATGTTCTCCATCGTCACAAGGTCGAACCCCTCGCGCAGGAACAGGTCTCCCGCCGCCGAAAGGATTGCCCGTTCGATTGCAGCTGCACGGGCAAGACTTGGCCTGCCACGTCGCCCCGCATTTCCTTCTTTGCGATCAGTCATCGACATCGCTTTGGAACGGGCTTCAGCGCGATGCAACGAAACAGGCAGGCCAAAGGTCTTAAGCGCGCGAGACGTGCGATAGCGGGCCGTGTTCGGCTTATTTCGACAGCTTCGCCAAATCCGCGTCGATTGCCGCTAATTTCACATCGGTAATGTCGTCCGGCGAATATTGCTGGATATCCTTCAGCGTCATGGCGCGGGCCATATCAACCTGATCATTGGTGGTCATGCCGGGAATGTGCTTTTCCAGAATCGCCTTGGCAGCGGGATCGTCCAGTAGCGTACCGATATCGGTCGCGGCGCTGGTATATTTCGGTGCGGTCGCAGCGGCGGGGGCCCTTGCCGGGGCCGCAGGCGTCTGGGCAACGGCGGGCGTGGCCGCTAACGATAGCAATAGGGCGAGCGACAAAATACGCATAGTCGATTTCCTCTCTTCAACTCTCTTGCCATATTGGACGATCGCGTCCAAATTACAAGGATGTAGTTATCCGCGACTACAGCGGAAAATCGCAATTATTGCACGCCTAGCGGCGTGGTGGAGGGATGGCATGATTACACGGCGTAGCTTCGGAGCGGCAGTCGGCACTGGTGCTTTACTGGGCCTGCTACCGGAATCGGCCTCAGCCGCGCCCCCCGATGTGCGCTTTCCCGAGGGCTTCCGTTGGGGAAGCGCCACTTCGGCCTATCAGATCGAAGGCGCGGTCAAAGAGGACGGGCGTGGCGAATCCATTTGGGACGCTTTCTCCCATACTCCCGGCAAGATCGCCAACAACGACACCGGCGATGTCGCCAGCGACAGCTATCACCGCTATCGCGAAGATACGCAGCTGCTCAAGGGTCTTGGGGCCAACGCCTACCGCTTGTCGATCGCCTGGCCGCGCATCTTCCCCAAGGGTCGGGGCAAGCCGAACCGCAAGGGTGTCGATCATTACAATCGGGTCGTCGACAACCTGCTGGAAAACGGGATCGAGCCCCACGTCACGCTCTACCATTGGGACCTGCCCACAGCGCTGCCCGGCGGCTGGCAGTCGTGCGACACGGCCCAGGCCTTCGCCGATTATGCGGGCTATATGGCCGAGCAGCTGTCCGACCGGGTAGACCACTTCATCACGATGAACGAGTTCCGTTCGTTCGTGGATGGCGGTTATCTCGGCGGGCTGCACGCTCCCGGACTGCGGCTGCCGCTACAGGAAGTGCATCAAGTCGGGCATCACGCCCTGCTGGCCCACGGGATGGCCGTGCGTGCCATCCGCGCGCAGGCCAAGCGTCCCGTACAGATTGGGTTTGCCGAGAACCCGATGTCGCCAGTGCCTGTCATCGATACGCCCGAACATGTCGAGGCTGCCAAGCGCGCTATGCGATTGATGAACGGTCCTTATCTGACGACGATCATGGAGGGGCAGTATCCTGAGGAATTGCTACTTCCAACGGCGCGCCCTCCGAAAATCGCAGATGGCGACATGGCGCTGATCGGGAGCCCCCTCGATTTCCTCGCGCTCAATGTTTATGCGCCCACCTATGTGAAGGCCGCGCCGGACACCAAGCGCGGCTACGCCGTGGTCACCACGCCGCGTTCCTTCCCGCGCATGTCGCTGCCATGGTTGCTGGTCGGCCCGGAGGCAGGTTATTGGGCAGTGCGTCTCGCATCCGATCTGTGGAAGCCCCGCGCGCTTTATATATCCGAAAATGGGTGCTCGGCAGACGACACATTGGTGAATGGGCAGGTGAACGACATCGATCGTGTGATGTTCCTGCGCAATTATCTCACGCAACTGGGTCGGGCGACCCGCGAGGGTTACCCCTTAAAGGGCTATTTCCTGTGGAGTCTGCTCGACAATTTCGAGTGGGCTGACGGCTATAGCAAGCGCTTCGGGATTCACTATGTCGACTATGCCACCCAGCAGCGCATCCCCAAGCTGAGCGCCACCTGGTATCGGGAAGTCATTCGCCGCAACGCGGTCGTCTGAGCATGGAGACACATATAGCCTCTAAAAGGGCGCGGAACATCGAATATCAATCGCAAGATCCTCGCTACTCGGATTTAGGTCGCTACACGCGTGCGCCGGGCTCGGTAACGATATCTTCAGCTTCCCGGTTACTGACCCTCACTTCGTCCTTAACAACAGCCAAGCCGGGGCGGACCATTTCCACTACCGCAGCATACCTTGCGAGGCAGTATACGACGTCCGCATCGCTTACTGGGACGATATCCAGGTTGAGCTGATCCATCAGCGCAACGACGCGCCGTCCATTTACACCGAATGGCGCGCGGGCAATGGTCTGCATCACACGTGCATCCTCGTCGATGATATGGACGAAGCGTTACGCGTTTGCGCGGACAACGGTGCCCCCCTGCTCCAGGATGGGCAGTTCGGCCCTGCGCGCTTCGCTTATGTTGACACTGGCGGCGGCCCGGGTTCGATACTGGAGATGCTGGCCGCGCCCTCCGATGTGCATGAACGCTATGCTAAGTTCCGGAACGTGGCACGCAGCTGGCGAGGTGAGGATCCCGTGCGAAACTGGCTGGACGTTTGAGCCACGGAACTGGTGGACCTATAAGGGTTTTGTCCCAGCCGCCTGAGCGGTAGGTCCCTGCCAGGACGCGTCCGCGCCATGGGTGGAGCGCGGCTTCTGTAAAGTGCGAGATCAGCATTGGAAAGCTTCTCCCGCGAGGCTCCATCAGGCGGCGGCAAATGTCGACCGCGAAGATGCTGAGCTCCGCGGATACCGTTCAACGCGAAAAGCCGTTGCGCGAAGATCCGCAATTGATGACCGCAGCGCCAACAACCTTAGCTAAGAATAGGTTCTCGGCTCATCGGCATAAAGCAGGGACGCGCGCATCATCCTGGCGGTGCCGGGCAATTCAGCCGGGCACGGTACGCTATGCACCGCTTCTCACTTGACTGGGAGACCAACCGGTCTACGAACGTCGCAAAATCAAAGTGGCAGCAGGAGAGCGGGCGATGAACATCATTACCACTGTAGGATCGGGCCATGATGTTGAAATTCCGCTAACAATGCCCCTCCTCCAAGTCCACGGCGTCAACGATATGCGGCTTGATGAAGTCGCAGTGCCGGAAGTCGGTCCACGAGATGTGCTGGTCCGCGTCGGCGCAATTGGCGTGTGCGGTAGCGATCTCGGCTATGTAACAGGCGGCGGCCTGGGCGGCGGCGGCGAATTGACGGAGCCGCTGCCGATTGGCCATGAGTTTGCGGGCGTGGTCGAACGTGCGGGCTCTGAGGTGCAGGGGATTGCCCCGGGTCAGCGTTGCGCAGTTAACCCGGATGTCGGGGTCATTGGAGGCGGCGGTCCGACGGGCGCCTTCGCGCCGTTCATCCTGATCCCGCAGGCGCAGTTAGGGATCGACATCTGCCCTATTCCCGATTCGCTGTCCCTGGAGAAGGCCGCGCTGGCGGAGCCGTTGTCAGTCGGCCTGCACGGCGTGAATATCGGCCAGGCCAAGGCCGGCGAGAAGGTCGTCATCCTGGGTGCCGGACCGATCGGGTTGTGCACAATCATTTGCCTGCGCCACCGCGGCATCGACGATATCGTCATCGCCGACTTGTCGGACGCACGACTGGAACGCGCCCGCCAACTTGGCGCACGGGTGACGATCAATCCATCGCGCGAGCCGCTTGCGGCGCGTGTCGGCGAAGCGCACGGCACCGGTGACCGCTTCGGCATGCCGTTTGTCGGCAGCGACATCATCATCGACGCCGCCGGATCGGCCAAGGCGCTCGAGGAACTGCTCGATGTCGCCAAGTTCCGCGCGCGGATCGTGGTCGTCGCGCTTCACAAAAAGCCGATGCCGGTCAACCTGTGGAAGATGATGGCCAACGAATTCAGTATTACGGGGTCCATCGCCACTGACCGAGCCGACGAGTTCAACGAGTGCCTGGCCATGCTGGCCGAAAGCGCGATCGACGTCGAGCCGCTCATCAGTCACCGGATCGGTTTTGAACAGGTGGAGGAAGCATTCCGCATCGCGTCGGATACGGAACGGTCGGCAAAGGTTATCGTCACTTTCGCGTGAAGGCCGGTTCGTAGCGAAGTATCAGGAGGGATGGTTGAGGATATGGGGCAGGTGCAGGATATTTACATCGATGACATGGCGGACCCCGAGGTCACCCCTGCGATCCATGCTGCACGGCAAGGTTCCCCCGACCTGCCCGACCGGATGACGGTGGACGAAGTCCTCGCGCGGGCCGTGGTGGCTGCTGACGGACTTGATGACTTTGGCGAGGATCAGAGCTTTCGCGAGCGGATGGCGGTAACGCTGCAGGCGTGGGAGGAGGATGAAGGCCTCACGCGTGGCGGCCGAGTTACGCTGCTCGATCATATGGTTCGCGTGATGGCGAACCGGCTGCGGATTGAGGATATCGTCAAGCGCCATCCGGAAATCCTCGACATCCAGATCGATCGGCCTCTGTTCATCGCCGGTCTGCCACGTTCGGGGACCACCCATCTCGTCAACTGGCTGGCGCGCGACGAGCGGCTCCGGTCGCTCACACTGTGGGAATCGGAGGAGCCGGTTCCGGTGAGGGAACTGGCACCCGGCGAGGTCGATCCGCGACACGCGCGGAGTGCCGAAATGTGGGGCGCGTTCGAGGCGATGCTGCCGCACATGGCGGCGATGCACGGCATGGACGCCGCATCCATCCATGAGGACAACGAACTCCTCTATATGGATCTGAACTGTTATAGTTGGGAATATCAGTCGCGCATTCCGCGCTGGATCGATCATTATTTCGCCCATGATCGCACACCCAGCTATCGTTATGAAAAGAAGGTGCTTCAGGTTCTGACCTGGTATCGCGGCCCGAACCGCTGGCTGCTCAAGTCCCCCCAGCATATGGAAAATCTGGCCGCGATCCGTGAGGTGTTCCCGGACGCAACCATGGTCATCACGCATCGCGACCCGATCGCAGTGCTACGCTCGCTGACGACGATGGTTGGCTATTGCGACCGGATCCGCCGCGACCCGGTCGATCCCCCTGCCCTTGCCCGGCTCTGGCTCGATCGCATCGAGCGGTTGCTGCGCGCCTGTGTCGATCAGCGTGATGCATGGCCCGCCGAACAGTCCGCCGACATATTGTTCCACGAATATATGTCGGATCAGGAAAGCGTGCTGCGCCGCGTCTATGAGCTGGCCGGTCTCGATCTCACGCCGGAGATCGAGACGCAGTTGCTCGGCTATCTGGACGAAAACCCGCGCAACAAGCACGGCAAGGTGATCTACGATCTGGAGGGTGTGTTCGGGCTGGACGAGGCGGCGGCACGCGAACGCTTCGCTTTCTACTATGATCGATTCCCGGTACGTCAGGAAGCCTGAGGCGGTGACCGTTCTCGCGCTCGATCACGTCAATATCCGCACGCAGGATGTGTCCGGCACCGCGAACTTCCTGCGCGATCTGCTTGGCGTCCGCCCCGATGTCGCGCCGGGCGCGGCCTCGATTGACTAGGGCTGCTGGATGCATAACGCCGGGGAACGCCCGATCATCTATATCGGCGCGATTGATGCCGCCTATCCCAGCGATGGAGCTGTGCCGTTCACCGCCGGGCGCGGCAGCCGCGCAGTCCACCATGTCGCGCTGGCATGCACCGGCTACGATGCGATGATCGCCCGGCTCAACCGGGTGGCCGCGTCCTGTTCATGCAACGACATAGCGCAGATCGGCCTGCGCCAGATTTTCGTCACAGAAGCCAACGTCTCCTGCTCGACCTCAACTATCGGGAGGCGTCATGCTGACATCGCGGAATCTCGTTCTGTGCGCCCCCCCCTTGTCTCCCAGGCGTAAGATCTTACTGAGCCCGTCGCCACCATGTGCGACGGCGGCGGCACAGCTCATACTGGACGTGGTGCAAATTTGTGGCGGAACGCCGCTGGGTGGAGGTTAACAGTATGAACGTTCGATATGATTTCCGGGGCGCGAGGGTTCTCGTGACCGGCGGGACCAGCGGCATTGGTGCGGCGACCGCCGCCGCCTATCGCGAAGCTGGCGCAGAGGTGACAATCACCGGCACCCGGGCGAGCGCGGACGACTATGATGCCGACCTGTCGGGCTACCGCTATCTGCAACTGGATATCGAAAACGCCGCCAGCATCGATGCCATGGCAGCGCAGATCGGCTCGCTTGATATATTGGTCAACAATGCCGGCATGGCGCTGCCGAGCCTTGGCCTCGATGAATATGAACCGGAGATTTTCGCGCGCGCTGTCAACATGCTGCTGATCGGCGCATTTCGCGTGTCGCGGCGGCTGCATGACCGTCTTGCCGAAAGCCGGATAGAGGGCGGTGCCTCGATCGTCAGTATCGGGTCGATGAGTTCCTTTTTCGGCATGGCGATCGTGCCCGGCTATGGCGCTGCGAAGACCGGCCTGGTGGGGCTGACTCGGGCGCTGGCGGTGAAATGGAGCGAGCAGAATATCCGCGTCAACGCGGTGGCGGCGGGCCTTACGCGGAGCCGGATGACGGAGGGCACCTTTGCGGAGGAAGGGTGGACCACGCCGACTCTTGCACGTACCCCGCTGGGCCGACTGGGAGAGGCCGACGATATCGCCGGTTCGATCCTGTTCCTCACCAGCAGTGGCGCAAGCTGGATCACGGGCCAGACCCTCGCTGTCGATGGCGGCTACACGGTGTCAGGATAGGCTGCGTGACGGGGGACTTTGTTGTGTCGCAGTTTGCGCTCCGACGACGTGGCATGGGCAAGACGGAGCGGCCTGTCGGTGCCCGTGCCGAAGGTAGTCGGCCGCGTCTAGGACAGCAGCAGCACCGCTTATATATGGACGGTTGGCGAGCGTGGGTAGAAATTCCGCATAAAACAGGAGATGAGAGCATGACCGACGCCGCAAGCCAAAGGTTGTTGAACGGACAAGCCTGGGACGATTTCTGCGAAACGCTGCGCCTTACCGGGCATGAAATCGGCCGATGGGGTGACGTGCCCGACGCGCTCGATCGCACCGAATGGTATCGATACCTCAGTCGTCTAACGCGTAACGGCCTGGAGCGCTTTGTCGAAAATAGCGAGCCGGACAGCCCTCGCTTGCGCGATACGCCGTTCCGCTGCTCGATCAACGCGCAGCACCCAGGGCAGGATCATCTTCTCTCGGAATGGTTTGAACCGGGTTATGAATACCGGATGTGGGGCAATCGTGGCACGGTCGATTATTTCGTGATCGGCGTGTGGAAGGCGGCCCAGAACAGCGATGTCGGCGCGGTTAATTGGGCCGAACGGGGCCCGGAAAGCCTGCGCGAATTTGACCCTGCGATGCTCTACACGACGGGTTTTCTGCAGAGCGACAACATTCACTTCGATGAGCATGGTAATTTCGAGGTGATGCTTACCCGTGAACGTCCCGCCGACGGGCACGACTGGCTGCAAATCGGCGACGACACCGTCGGTCTGCTAGTGCGGATCGTGCATCAGAAGCGGAATGTGGAAACCGATCCGGTCATGCACATCGAACGGATCGACCAACCGGCCCAGCGACCGCTGCGCCCGAGCGAGCTGTCCACCAATCTTGCCCGCGCCGCCCAGATGGTGCGCGGCTATGCCGAGCTACCGCGCGCTTGGTGGTTCGACAACCTTGCAAAGCGCAAGAACCAGCTGCAATTCTCGCGCGCCGTCTACCTCAGCAATGGGGGCGTCGCCGACCGGCACCACGCATTCGGCGTTTGGGAAAAGCCGGAAGGCATGGCGCTGGTGTTTCACTTCCCGGTGCCGCAAGCGGAAAACTGGATTTTCCAGCTGCTCAATATCTTTCAGGAGAATCTCGACATCTATGAACATGGCGGTGGCTACATCGAAAACCGCCGTGCAGTGCTGGAGGCGGACGGATCAGCCTATGTCATCATAGCCGAGGAAGACCCTGGCGTCGGCGGCAACTGGATCAGCAGCTTCGGTCACCTGCACGGCACGATGAGCCTGCGCTTTATCAAGTGCGAGACCCCACCTGAGGTGACCGCTTATATGGTCCCTTGGGATATGTTGCGGGAGTCCGGGCGTGCAGCGCTTAACGATGCTGAACCGATTCGGAGCGGTGGGTTTGTCGATTGAAACGTTCAGGGTGCAACGAGTGAGCGCGTTGAAGCCCGTCCTGCTGTCAAGTTGGATCATGCTTACAGTCGAACGCCGCCCCACCATATACTACCTGCCTCATGCGTCCTGCCCACGAAGCGATGACTTTGGGGAGCGAGAAGGGAGGTGACACTCGATACCACCGTCGAGCGGGAGCCATTGCCAACCAGCCGGGCGGAGCAGACCCGGGCTAAGAAGCAGCGTGTCCTCGACGTCGCACGCAACCGGTTCGTACATTATGGTTATCGCGCAGTTACCATGGAGACGATTGCGCGCGTCTCGGCAGTCTCCAAGCAATCACTCTATCTATGGCATGTAGACAAGCCCGCGTTGTTTAAAGCCTGTCTGGTTGATGGAGCGCTTCGGTTGCCCGTATTGCGGTTTGATCCCGATACCGACATCGAAGACGACTTGCGGACGTTCGGCGTTGCGCTTCTGAGCGAGCTGGCCCAGCCCAGCAGTATCGGCTTCGGCGCGGTCCTCATCCGGGAGGCACACGAATTCCCGGAGATCGCACAGCTGGTCCGGCGCAACCGGGAGCAATATTTGGTCCAGCCTATAGCCGAATATCTCTACCAAAAAGGTCTGGCAGGCAACGACAGGCGGGGGATGGCCGACTTGTGGATTTCGTTGTTGCTTGCTCCGATTCATAACCATCTGCTGCTGGGCGATACATTGCCGGACGAAATGACATTCGCATCACACGTCAGAACTGCCACTGCCGTCTTTCTACGGGGTGCAACCATTTGTTAGGATGATCGGGGATGTCGCGCTCGCTTAACCAAGTCGCTATGCCGCGCTGGTGAATCCGCCTTGCCCGGAATAGCTATTGTTGCTGTCGCGCGAAGCCATGATGAAATGACTGGACAGCGTGTCTCAGCGCACTAAGCAGTATCCGCTCAGTTCGCTGGGGCAAGCTGCGAGCCTACCATAAGGCCGACAGAAGAGGGAGAGGTCATGACTGCACAAAGAGGCGGGCGGCGACTCGGTTATCGCACTGCTATTGGCCGTTGAATGGGTTACCAAGCCCTGCTTCGAACCGAGCGCGCAATAAGCGTCACTGTTCGGCACCCCTAAACGCGATAGCCACTGCCCAAAGGCGAGGAAGCGGAGAAGCATGAACATCGCAGTACACACAGCAGCCCTGCGAGTGGCACTGCTCGCGGCCACCATGTCTTCAGCGCTCCCGGCCCGTGCCGACAACGAACATCCTCAAGGCGCTGCGCAGCAGGACGACGCAAGGTTGCTGGAAGACCAGTTCCGCTACCCACCGTTGAGCGCAAGGCCGCGCGTCTGGTGGCACTGGATGAACGGTAACATCACCAAGGACGGCATCGCCAAGGATCTCGCGTGGATGAAGCGGATGGGGATCGGTGGGGTGCAGACCTTCGACGCCAACCTGCAGACCCCTCAGGTGGTCGATAAGCGGCTGGCTTACATGACTCCCGAATGGAAAGACGCCTTCCGGTTCGCCGCTGCGGAGGCCGAGCGCCACGGTCTTGAACTTGCCATCGCCTCCTCGCCCGGCTGGTCGGAGACCGGGGGGCCGTGGGTGCCCCCTGCGGACGGGCTTAAGAAGCTGGTTTGGAGCGAGACGGCGGTTGCCGGCGGGAAGCCGTTCAAGGGAAAGCTGGCGGCGCCCCCCACGACCACCGGCCCCTTCCAGACCCTGAGCAACGTCAGCGTGTTTGCGGCACTTTCCGGCGAACGACCGAAAAAGGCAGCGGAACATTACGCGGACGTTGTGGTCTTGGCCTATCCCGCCAAGCCAGCCGCAGCCCTGACCCCGATGGCGGCGCACGACAGCAGCGGCGTTCCGCTTCCGGTCGCACCGCTAAGTGACCGCGATCTGCTGTCGACGGTTACCATGAAGCGTCCTGCCGGGAACCAGGCTCCAGCGGTCGAGCTTGATTACGGTCGCCGCGTCACCGTGCGCTCCGCGGAACTGTTCGTACCCAATGCGGCGGCTCCGTACGAAGGGGCGTTGTTCTATGCGAGCCTCGAGGCCAGCGACAATGGCACGGACTGGCGCCAGGTCGCTGCGATGACCACTGACGCCGTTCCGCAGACAGCCAGCTTCGCGCCCGTGACCGCGCGGAAGTTCCGCATCGTACTGACCAAGCGCGCCTCGGCGCTGAACATGGGCACGCCGGTCGCCGGGTTCGCCATGGGCGACCTGAGCGAAGCGGCCAACACGGCCCTCGAAGCCCTGCCGATCAAGGTAGCCGAATTTCGGCTTTCGGATGAGGCGCGGATCGACAAGAGCGAAACCAAGGCGGGGTTTACCGTAGCATCCGACTATTATGCGTTGGGCCGGCCTGCCGCAGAGACGCCCGGGATCGATCCGGCCACCGTGATCGATCTTACGGCGCGGATGCGTGCCGACGGAACGCTGGACTGGAACCCGCCCAAGGGAAACTGGCGCGTGCTGCGCCTTGGATATTCGCTGCTGGGAACCGAAAATCATCCGGCACCGCCCGAAGCCACCGGGCTGGAAGTCGATAAGTTCGATGGCGCCGCGGTTCGGCGCTATCTCGATCACTACCTCGGCATGTATCGCGATGCAGCAGGTGAGGGCATGATCGGCGGCAGGGGCGTACGCGCCCTCCTGACCGACAGCATCGAGGTAGGCGCGGCCAACTGGACCCCCAGGATGATCGCGCAATTCAAACGTCTGCGCGGCTATGATCCGACCCCATGGCTTCCCGCCTTGACAGGCATTCTCATGGGATCGCGCGCCGAAAGCGACAAGTTCCTGTACGACTACCGCCGCACGCTCGCAGACCTGATGGCCAGCGAACATTATGGGACCATCGCCGCATTGGCCCACGAGAATGGCCTCAAGGTCTATGGCGAGGCGCTCGAGGATCGCCGCCCTTCGCTCGGCGACGACATGGCGATGCGGAGGTACGCCGACTTTCCGATGGCCGCGATGTGGACGCACTCCCGCACGAGTGGGCCAAAGCCGACATATTTAGCCGATATCAAGGGTGCGGCATCCGTCGCTCACATTTACGGCCAGAACATCGTTGCGGCTGAATCGCTAACGGCATCGCTGAACCCGTGGAATTATGCACCAAGTGATTTGCGCCGGGTTATCGACCTCGAATTCGTCACTGGGGTCAACCGCCCGGTGATTCACACCTCCGTCCACCAACCGGTCGAGAAGAAGCCCGGTCTGTCGCTGTACATTTTCGGTCAGTATTTCAACCGCCACGAAAGCTGGGCTGAGATGGCGCGGCCATGGGTCGATTACATGGCACGAACTGCATTCATGCTCCAGCAGGGCCGTAATGTTGCCGATGTCGGCTATTTCTACGGTGAGGAGGCGCCACTGACGGGGCTTTATAGCAAACAACGGGTGGCTGACGCGCCGGGCAGATATGCCTACGACTTCATCAACGCGGATGCGCTGACGGGTGCCCTGACGAACGACGGCGACGAGCTTGTGACGCCCGGAGGGGCTCGATACAAGGCGCTGTATCTGGGAGGTTCGTCGCGGATGATGACGCTGCCAGCGCTGCAACGGATTGCAGCGCTGGCCGAGGGCGGGGCGACGATCATCGGCAACCGTCCGCAGGGTTCACCAAGCCTGGCTGACGATACCGCGGCCTGGCAGGCGCTGGCGGACCGGCTGTGGCCTGGGGGCGAACTGACCCAGATCGGCAGGGGCCGCGTCATCGCCGGCACCAACATCGAAGCCGGGCTGAGCCGGATCGGCGTAGCGCCCGACTTCCGCTTCACCGGCGGGCAGACGGACAGCGATATCCCCTTTGTTCACCGCAAGCTGAATGACGGGAACAGCTATTACCTCGTCAATCGCCTCAACCGTCCCGAAAAGATCGAAGCCCGTTTCCGGATTACCGGCAAGGCGCCCGAGTTGTGGCATGCAGACAGCGGAATCACGGAGCCCGTCAGCTATCGCACTAGCGGCGACGAGACGATCGTCTCGCTCATGCTTGACAGCGAGGAGTCGGTGTTCGTCGTGTTTCGCAAGCCCGCCACCACTGACGCCCTTACCATAGCGGCACCGGTGCTACAGACCGCCGCAACGCTTGACGGACCCTGGGCGGTGACGTTCCAGAAAGACCGCGGCGCGCCCGCATCGACGACGCTGCCCGCGCTCGCTCCGCTGAACGAAAGTTCTGACCCGGGGATCAAGTACTTCTCGGGCATGGCGACCTACGCCAAACATTTCACTATGCCGAGGGACTGGAAAAAGGGTCAGCCGTTGTGGCTTGACTTGGGCGAAGTCCGCGAACTGGCGGAGGTCAGGCTCAACGGTCAGGATTCTGGAACCGTGTGGCACGCTCCATACCGGATCGACATCGGCAAGCAGGCACGGCCGGGCCGCAATCGTCTCGAGATTACGGTGGCGAACTTGTGGGTCAACCGCCTAATCGGCGATGCCCAACCGGGCGCGACCAAGGTTGCGTGGACCGCGATGCCAACCTACAGCGCGACGGCCCCGCTGCGCGCGGCCGGGCTGATCGGGCCGGTGCGGCTGCTGCGACAGACCGCAATAGAATGAGTACCCGCGAAACAGGCGCTTCGTGGGCGTGCCGGCAGCATCTACAGCTAGTCCGATCTCATCCGACAATAGACCGCCGCTCGTCTCGGCGGCCGCAGAAAGGAATGTTTATGTCTCTGCTGTCGCGCATCAAAATGGCTGTAATCGGTGGCGTTGCTATTGCTGCGGCTTCGACCATGGCGATGGCGGGGGAACTGCCTCGTTTGCGCACCGAGAATGGGCGACACGCGCTGATCGTTGACGGCAAGCCCTTCCTAATGCTGGGCGCCCAGGTGCATAACTCGAGCAACTATCCCGAGGTGCTGCCCCAGGTGTGGCCGGTCGTGAAGGCTCTTGAAGCAAATACCCTGGAGATTCCGGTTGCCTGGGAGCAACTCGAGCCCATCGAGGGACGGTTCGATTATAGCTGGATCGACACCTTGCTACGCGAAGCGCGGAAGAACAATATGCGCCTCGTGCTCCTTTGGTTTGGCACTTGGAAAAATGGTGAATCCACCTACACGCCCGAATGGGTGAAGAGCGATACCAAGCGCTTCCCACGGTTGCAGCGGCGGGACGGTCGACCCACCATGACGCTTTCACCGTTAGGCGAAGCGACGCTGGAGGCCGATCGCCGTGCGTTCGTGGCTCTTATGCGACACCTGCGCCAAGCCGATGTCCAACACACCGTCATCATGGTGCAGGTAGAAAATGAAGTCGGCACACACGGCGTGGCGCGGGATTACTCGCCGACTGCGGAGGCTCTATTCGCCCAGCCGGTACCCGATGCCGTCCTTCGCGCCTCGAACAGGTCGGGCGGGTCCTGGACCGAAGCCTTCGGCAAGGAAGCGGACCAGGCTTTCGCTGCCTGGACATACGCCCGCTTCGTCGAGCGCGTAGCCGCGGCGGGCAAGGCCGAGAAGCCGCTCCCGCTGTACACCAACGCAGCAGTTTTCGACGCCAGCAGTACTGCCATGGCCGCCTCGATCGCCAGCGGCGGCCCGAACTGGAATGTCCTGCCGATCTGGAAGGTCATGGCGCCGTCGCTCGATCTGATCGGCCCGGACCTTTATCTGCCGTTCGAGAAGACCTACTTCGGATTGCTGGACCGCTACACGCGGCCGGATAACGCGCTCTTCGTGCCGGAGACCAGTAATGCAGTCTGGGCGGCGCGCTTCTTCTGGGCCGCGCTTGGCCGCGGCGCCATCGGATTCTCTCCATTCGGCATGGATGCGACCAACTATTCCAACTATCCGCTCGGCGCGCGGACGCTCGACGCGAAGACCATCGAGGCATTTGCCGCCCTCTATCGCCTGTTCCGGCCGATCGCGAGTGACTGGGCGACGATCGCCAGCCGACATCCCACCTGGGGAACGGCCAAGACCCAGGCTGGCGAGGAGTCCACCACAATGGGCCGCTGGAAGATCACGGCCGCCTATGGCCAGAACAACTTCGATGTTCCGATGCCGGGGCGGCAGCCGCCGCCATGGGCCAGCGAGCCGGTCGGCGGGGGCGTCGTGGCGCAACTGGGGCCAGACGAGTTCCTGGTCGCCGGTCAGTACACCCGCTTCCGCTTCGCCCCCTCGGACGCCGCCGCGAATGCCCAGATCATGAGCGCGGAGGAAGGAACCTTCGTGAACGGCCAGTGGCGCGCACGCCGTCGTTGGAACGGAGACCAGACCTCTTTCGGCTTCAACTTTCTTGATCAGCCGGCGCTCCTGCGGGTGAAACTGGCGACCTATTAAAGAAAGGGATCGAGGGCGAAGGGCAAACAGTATTCTTCATGATCTGAACAATGTCGGCCCCTGTGATCCGCTCGGCATCGCCCGCAAACATATTAAACTATCATACAATAGAGGTGCTGACTTTGACTTCAAAACGCAGGCGCAAAGGCATAATGCATTGCAGAGCTGGTGATATCTATGGATTATGCCACCTTTATTACTATCCACCAACGGGCTTCACGCCTTTGGACTAAAATAGCTGAAGACAAATTATAGGAGAACCGCAATGTCAGTGCCTGTCCAATTTAAGCCGGTAGCACCCCCACAAGTTATCGAGGGCGCCTTCACCGAGGATCAACGTCGGCGGATGCTGGATGTTGTGCGTAACAAGGGGCCATGGTCACTCATCCTCGCTCAGCATTTCAGATCGCCTGAGGAAGTGATTGCAACGACTTCCGGCTCCATTCCCGAAGGATTTACGCCGACTTGGGATATGTTCCTTAGCCCGGTTTTCCGCGGCTATTTCGCGAAGGCGCATACCTCCCTCCACCCTGAGATTGAGGATTGTTTTCTCAATAGCAAATTCCTGGATCTGGTACGCGGCTACTGGAAGGCCGAATATGCCACTCCGGAGAACATGCTGTTTAACATACAAGGTCCAGCTCAAGGTACGAATTCACCGCATCTGGACGCCACCCAGTATAGGGGCATAACGTTCCACAATTCGCCGATCTGGCTGATGAACACGATGACGAAAACCGGCCTGTTCGAACATTGGCGCGCAAAAAAGGCACAGGTCATCACTTGGTATTATAAAGGCCGGATTGGCGGCGGGTTCAATTACTGGCCCGATGGACCCCAGGCGGCGCCCAAGCAGATCAATGCCCCGATGTGGGGTCGCGGCGTTGTCGTCGAAAATGAAATGATGTTTCATACCGCAGAATCCAACGGCCCCGTTGCTATGCGTAAGCCTGCTGGGCTTGCGATCAATTCGATGATGGAAGCCGATCCCGAGAGGATCGAGGGATGGCGCATCACGACCGATGGCAACGTGATCCAGAACATCCCGCCCGAGGAGTTTCGCTTCCTCGTGCACTGGGGCGCGGATATCTATGCCGATTACGCAGACCTGAAGCGGTCACTCGACCATAGTGATGATCTGACCCACGAGCAGGTATTCGACATGATGGTTAAGGACATGCGCGCGCGCGGCCTGACATTTGAAGTGCCTAGTGATCCCATGACGGACGAGAAGTTCATTGGCCTGCTCACGCGCACCTACGACGCTGGTACGCCGGCCGCATTCCCGCCCGAGCCGGAGGAACTGGCAGCCTGACGACTAAGACGCTATTTTGGCCGTTGCCGAAATGATCGCGCTGCGGTCTTGATTGAGGGGCCGGTAGCGTGCGCTTATGCCAACCGGTGCTTCGATGAGAATAACTACCAAAGGGGAGGCGAGAAAATGAAGCGGCGCTTTCATGTCTCGCCGACCTGGTGCGCGGGCGGTAGAAGCAAAGATCTGGCACTATCACCTTCCGATTTCAGGGTTCGAACTCTAAAATTGGTAGGAAGAGGACAGACACGATCTTAGATGCAGCTTCCCCGGCTTCTATTGTACGTGCACGCACGGCGCCGCATCATTGGCGCGATAAGACAAAAAACAATTCGCGAGAGGGTAGATGTGGAAGGCGTGACAAGAATTCGTGACCGGAAGAGCGTCGCGTTCACATGTGTCTGGATCTCCGGCATCAATTCGGCAGTCGCCGTGGCGCTTTCACCCGCTTTGCCCGGAATGGCGGCAGAGCTTGGATCAGGAAAGGACGGCGAGTTCCTCGCGCAGATGATACAAACGCTTCCCGCGATTGGAATGATCATCGGCGCGGGGCTGGCGGGCTATTTTAGCGAGCGCATCGGCCGCAGGGCGGTGCTGCTGTTCGCGGTGGCACTGTTCACCCTGAGCGGCGCGGCCTGCTTCATGGCGCCCGACCTTACGATGCTCATAATAAGTCGTGCGGTCCAGGGCGTCATTGCAGGCGTGATGCTTACCACCAGCTATGCCGTGGTGGCCGAATATTTCTCCGGCCCCGCCCAACTTCGCATGCTCGGTTTTTGCGGCGGGGCAGGTGCGCTGGCCTCGATCCTGATCCTTCTCGTCGCTGGGCCGATGGTAGATGCATTCGGCTGGCGCAGCGTCTTCCTGTTGTTTTTGCTGGCAGCGCTTGCGATGCCATTTGCGTTTTCCGGCATGCATGCCGGGTTGCCCCAAGGCGAGGCTCCGGTAGCATTGAGTTGGCGTCCTATCTTTGCGCTCTGGCGCGTGTGGTTGCTCCAGATCGCGTTCACTATCGCCATGTTCATGTCGGTGATACAGGTCCCTTTCCTGGCTACGGCCAAGGGTGTTGTAAGTGCATCCACGATCAGTCTGCTTGTCGCGACCACGTCGGTGTCGGCGACACTAATCGCGATCTTTTATGGCTCGATCCGCCGCCTCCTCGACGTTCAAGGCATGTTCGTACTGATGTCGCTTGCGTTCGGCGCGGGGTTGCTCACCTGCGGCGTGGCGAGCGGCCTCCCCCTCTTTCTCCTCGGCGCAGTGATATTGGGTATCGGCGCGGGATCTGTCGAGCCGACGATTATGTCGCGCGCGTTCAGCGAAACACCTGAACTGCTGCACGATCGAGTCGCAGGCGCGGCCATCGCCACGCTGTTCGCCGGACAATTTCTCAATCCGATCGTCGTGCATCCCGTGACGCAGTTTGGCGGCATCGAGTTTGCAGCGCGCACTTTCGGCGTGCTCTATCTCGTTGGAGCGTTACTGTTTCTTGCGACATGGTTCATGCAAGCTCGGCGACATGCGCCGGTCTGACATAGGCTAAAAGGTGCGACCCGGTCGTCGTATTTGCCAGCCGCGTACAGGGTCAACCACCACCGGTCCCCGGTGCTTCCACATGGCTTCAGGCGGGGGGCACCGGGGCCGCCCCCAGTTTATTGTGCGAGGAGACCGCGCGACTTCATCCAGAGGAGGAACTCATCCATCATTAGGGTCGTGGTCGTGCCGGGAATGCCTGTGCCGAACCCATGGCCACCCCGTTCGTAGGCATGCAACTCCACCGGAAGGCCAGCCTTGCGCCAGCTCTCCACGATGGCGAAGCCCTGACGACCGAACGGGTTGTCGTCGATAGCCAATGCAGCAAACATCGGCGGCGCCTTATCGGGCACCGTGATGGCAGTCATCGGGCCGTAAATGTATCCGAAAAAAGCAGGCTGATCGTTTACCGCCAGCGCGGCGTTGAGTGCTGTCATCGCTCCGGCCGAAAAGCCAATCATGCCGACACGCGCCGGATCGATCTTCCATTTGGCTGCGTTTGAACGAACGCTTTTCAGGGCCTCCTGTGCATCAGTCGTCGCGCGAGGTTCTTCCAAGGCCGGTCCTCCGCCGGTATCGCGCCTTCCCGCGAGCTTCGCCATCTCTTGCAGGAAGCCGGCCTCCTCCCTAGGCGTTTCGTTAAGTCGATACTTAAGGACAAACGCTGCAACACCATGTTGGGCAAACCATTTGGCCACGTCCCACCCTTCACCGTCCATCGACAGCATCTTGAAAGCGCCGCCGGGCGCGACGATCACGGCGGCACCCGTGGCTTTCGATGGTTCCGGCAGAAAGGGCGTGATCGTCGGACGCGTAACATTGCGGACGACCCTGTGGCCGTTGCTCATGCGATCCCAGATCTCGGTTGCGTCGCCACCTTGCGAGCCCGGAGCCTTACCCGGATAGAGCGCGATAGCGTCCGGCTCTGCAGGGGCCGCGATGCGTGTGAACGCGAAGGCAGGGGTCCCCGTAGAAGGCGTTGGTGTCTGCGCACGCAGGGGAACAGCAAGCAGGAGACTGGACGCGATCGCGATATAACCCATTGATTTCATGTGGATGTCTTTCGAGTTCGTGAGGAAGTCCCGTGTAGCCAGCGAGGATCGTGGCGCAAGATTCATCGCGAAGATTAAACCAAGGCGAGACATAATGTCTAGTGGTTGGATCGTGCGCCTGATTAAGTTTGACGAGGCTGCCAGCACGTCGTTGCCAGTTGGATCGACTGCGCCATTGCACATGCAGACTTTGCCAGCGTCTCAGCGGCGCGCCATCCTCGCGCCCGCGCTTCATAAATCACTCCTCCGAGTGGCTAGACATTGTGTGCCACCGGTTTAAGCTCGCCTGAGAGAGCTGATGGCAGAAGAAAAGGCCGCCTTATGGAAAACAAATATGGCCTTCACTCAACGTCTACGGTGGTGAAACTGCTGTCTCCCCAAAGAAACTCTTCTGAAAATTGGCTTGGTTACCACCTCAAGGGGCAAGGCGCGGGGTGCCTGGAGCCATTTTGCCACACTGCCCATCTGCAGGCGGCCTTGTGACCGGACAGTGATGAACAGGCGGCAGATTTTAGCTCTTGCTGCCATGGCACCGCTCGCGGCGTGCGTCACCGCGCGTGAACAACGCAGGCTACCCGCCACCCGCCTTTACGTGTTTGGGGACTCATTCTCCGACATCGGCTACGGCTTTTCCGACGGAAATGGGCCAACGGCAGTGGCTTACCTTGCCCGCCAGCTTGGCTCCACGCTCAGTCACCCCAAGGCTGCTGACTGGGCCGGAAAGAGCCTCTGCTTTGCCCGTGGCGGTGCGTCCACGGGTAGTCCAGACCAGCGTCTCAAAGCCCTCAGCGTAGCGGGTCAGGCGAAGACTTTCGCTGTAATGGCGGCTTCCGGGGATATTGCTTTCGATCCCGCGACGACCCTGTTCTTCGTCGCGGGCGGGTTGAACGACGGCGAGCTTACCACCGAACAAACCCGAGCATATTTGCGGGAAACCGTATCGACGTTGAAGGGGGCAGGTGCGCTCCATATCCGGATTGCGCGCTTGCCTGAGAAAATCCCCGTCTTCAGTGTTACAGCGAAACGTCTCAATCCAATGCTCGAACGCCTGCCGGTCGAACTCAGTCGCGAGCTGGCGATTGATGTAAAGCTGTCCTACTGGGGCACCTATTTCGATGACGTGCTAGCCCATCCAGCGGCACACGGGCTAATAAACATCACGGACGCCTGCGCTCCGCGTGGTGGGACGGGTCGCGCATTGGTGTGCGCAGAGCCCGGCAGGTACTACTACTATCGCCCGGACCATCCCTCTACTGCCGTCCACCGGATCGTGGGTGAGCAGCTCTATGGCGAGTTGAGCCGGTAAAATGAGGCGACAGGCAACGTGACCGCGCTCATTTCAATTGTCTGCGTTCGTAATCCGGCACAGTGTATATCGCTCGTAGTTCCGGCTTCCGCCTGACCGCACGTTGCGGATCTACCCACAGAAAAATCGGCGCGACTTGATGGCAAAGCGGACCCAACCAACTTGGCTGCACGAAGCGCAAGGTGAGGCGACCAGGAAGCAGATACTCGACGCAGCGCAGACGATATCCACGAGCATACTTACGGCGAGACAACGATTGGTCGGGATTGTTGCTCATGCGGGGGGTCATCCGGGCATCTTCTACCGCCATTTTCGCGGCAAACTTGATGTTGCCTCAGCCCTGTTCGATACAGAGAAGCCCCGGCTCGAGATGGCCTGGGACAGCATATCTTCCGTGGAAGATCAATCTGTTGCCGGCTTCGCCCGCTGGATCGACGAACTGATAGCTGTCGCGCGGGATCAAGTCAGACTGTCCACCTGACTCGAGAAATCGGGGCGACCGAACGCGCCTACTCGGCAGTTATATTCAGGACCAGGCGCGCCAAGCTGCGATCATCGGAGCTATGGCAGGTGTGATCGTCGATCCTGAGGTGGTGGCGTTCGAATCCGAGGACGCCGTGCGAGCCTATCTACTGAAATTGCGAACTGATGACCTAGTCTATGGAGCGGTTCGCGATCTTGGGCAGATAGAGCTCTCCGCCGCTCGTAAAATCGTTGCGGAGGAACTGGCGTCATTCGTCGCACAAGCCAAGCATTCCAAAGCAAATAATAAGAAACGGATAGCTGTCGTAAAAGCCTAGACACTTCGTCTCGGCGCCATTATCCTTGCATCCAACGCCTAAAAGACGCGCGGCACACTGCTTCGCACCACGGGACCGAAATGGCGTTCACATTCGATCGGCTCGGCGATCCGTCGTCACCGATCAAGCCGACGCCCCAACTGCGTGTCCTTATAGACCAGATGCGTGGCGCCTGGGGCGCATTCGCACGAACCGGAAATCCTAATCATTCTGGAACGCCCGAGTGGCCACCTAATAACGCAAACGGGCGTCCGACCATGGTGTTCGACACGCCGACCGAGCTCGTATCCGATCACGAGGCCAAATTGCGCCTGCACTACAGACACTTCTATAAGGCAACATTCGAGCGAACAGGTTTCACTTTGTTTTCGACTACTATGAAGCGTGCTAGATAATTAAAGAAAAACGTCACCTTGAGCCTACCGGATTGGCTGAGCTTTCCTCAAAGCAAAAGTGCTTTAAAATTCTACTTTGCACCATTTTGGTAAAACCGGAGATACTGATGCTGTCGCTGCAAGAAATATCTGACCGTTTGGAAATTCAAGATCTCTTCGCCCGCTACTCCTTCGCCATCGACGATCGTGAGTGGGATGCACTGGACACGGTGTTCACTGCCGATGCGGCGATCGACTATACCGAGAGCGGCGGTCCTAAGGGGACGTTCGAGCAGATCAAGCGGTGGCTTCCGATCGCGATGGAGCGTTTCCCGAAATATCAGCATATGGTCGCCACCACCCAATTGATGCTGAACGGGGATCGCGCGACCAGTCGCACGATCCTGTTCAATCCGATGGTCTATATCGAGGCGGACGGCACGACCAAGACCTCCTTCATCGGACTTTGGTATCGTGACGAACTTATCCGCACCGCGGCGGGTTGGCGCATTGGCTCGCGCTACGAGGAGATGGGTTATGCTTACAATGCTCCCGCCAACATGAGCGATATCCCACCACTACCGTCTGTAGAGTGAAAACTGCAGGTGATGTGTGTTCCGAAGCTTGGGCCGTGCCGCAGCACGAGCTCAACAACCGCCTTTTGAGTGAAACCGCGGAAGGCGATCATCATGCGGTTGGCGCCTGCCACATGGGCGTGGGCGAGACTGATGTCGTCGATGCGCAGCTACACGTATGGCATCGATCTGGGCATTGCGGATGCATCGGCGATGCCGCAGGTCGTCAGTGGCAACACCAACGCTGCGACGATTATCATCGGTGAAGGGGCTGCGGACTTTATATTGGGTCATGCCGCGCTCAGGCGACGTGCAAGCGCCGCGTAATACCAAGCTGCGCAATCAAATTCTGGTTGGGCATTCTCAAGAGCGGAAGGTCTGACGAACCGTTATTATCGAATCCATATCTTCAACGCGGGAGCATCAAGTCGAATGGCCCCTCATGTTCTGTCTGAAAATCCGAAGGGCGCGCTGCGCACCCTTGTCCTAGCGACGGTCGCATCCAACTTCGCGATTGGCCTGCCCCTTGGCTCCTTTGGGGTGAGTGTCGTAGCCATCCAGCAGGAATTTGCCACCACCCGCGGGCTCGCGTCGGCGGGCGCATCACTCGCACTCCTGGCTTTCGGGCTCATGGGGCCGGTGGTGCCCTATCTCATCGAACGGTTTTCCATCCGTAGCACCATGCTTGCAGGGATCATCCTGGGGTCGACAGGTTATGTTGCCCTTTGGGCCGCGCCGAACATCTGGGCGTTTCTTGCGGCTTTCCTCCTGCTGGTTGGACCCGGCGCGGTCATGTCGGGCAATTTTCCGGCCAGCATCTTGATCAACAATTGGTTCCGCGTGGGTACCGGGCGCGCGATTGGGATTATGATGATGCCGATATTCATCATGCTCGTGCCGCTAGCGAGCAGCCCCATTATCGCGTCGTTTGGCCTCCGGGCGCTTTACCTTGTCCTTGGCGCGGTCAACCTTTTGCTCATCCCGTTGCTGATGCTGGTCAAGGATCGCCCGCACGGCACCTCGGACGAGGGGGAGCAGTCAAAACTAGCGACTGCGGTCGAAATTGCTGCGCCGGACCGGCGCGCTACGACTGGCCAAATCCTTCGGCGTGTTGATTTCTGGCTCCTGGTGATCGCAGTCGGGCTGCTCAATGGCAGTGGAATGGTGAAATTGGCCCAGCTCGTTCCTCTTGTTGCCGAGCAGGGCCGTTCGATCGGCGATGCGACGCTGTTGTTGAGCATTTCCGGCGGGGCCGGCGTGATCGGCTCGTTCGCTTTCGGCTGGCTAGCGGACAGGCTTGGCGGCGCGCCGGCTTTGATGTTGAATGCGTTGCTGCAGGCCGCGACATGGACAATCTTCTTCTTGCATCCGGCCCTTCCATTGCTGTTTGTAGACGCCTTCATTATGGGCATCTGCGGCGGTGGTGTATTCGCTGCATATATGATCGTGCTTGTCGACTTGTTCGGAAGGCCAAACCTCCCCCGCGCTCTAGGCTTGGCCGCGCCGTTTGGAGTGATCCCAACTTTTGTTGCGCCGCCGATCGCGGGCTTCCTCTACGACATCAGCGGTTCATATGTATTAATGCTCGGCACGATCAGCAGCGCCTGCCTGGTCGTCTCAATGGTCATGGCGATCTTATGGATGCGGCAACGCCGTCGACAGGCGTGATATGAGGAGTTGTGCCGAACTTGTCGATTGGGGCGCATTGCGCCTAATGTGGCGATCCGGTGGTGAGGGGAATCGATGCAAGCGGCGAGTCGGTGGCCATATTGGCGGGTAGAGCTTCGTGCCCTAGAGCGCCCTGCAGTAAGTCCCAGAGGCGCTGATGCCTGGTGGCCCGGTCCAATGGCGTGACATACTAGGAGCGACTATACGAAAGTGACCTACTGGTTGCTTGGGGCGAACGGACCGGGATGCTTGGGCTTTTCGTCCTTCGCCCTGCTTTCGCTGCCTTTGTAGAGAGGCGGCTTTCTCCATCTTTGAGTCGCTGGACCACCCTGGCCCTGCCGAGCTGCTCGCTCGGTGAATTGCTGACCGTGGTGAAGGAACTGAAAAGCGTGGCGTTGCTCGGCTCAGCTTGGAAGAAAAATCCACACCACATCGGTCGCAGGCGAGTTGGTTTTCAACGCCTTTACCGCGATCGCGCATTTCGAACGTCGTTTGATAGCAGAGCGCACGAAAGACGGAATTGCTGCGCCGTACGCCAAAGGCAAGCCGCCGGGGCGACGGCCGCTAGATCCCGATAAGGCCAAGGCGGCGCTGAGCTTGGTGATGGCGGGCATGTCGCCGACCGACGCCGCGCGGCAACTTGGGCTGGGTCGCGCGACGGTGTATCGCGAAATGGCCTCGGCCGGTGGGCGGCGAGCAGGGTGATGTCGTGGTTTGGTGGAAACGTCGCCCGCCGCAGTATGGCGCCTGGGAACATTGGCCGTAGTATGACGGCAGTTCGTACAGTTTGGTAAAGGTCAGTCGTGCTGTGCGATGGTTGACGACAATACTTCCGATCTGCTTACCTGGCTGCGCGGCTAAAGCGCTTCTCTCGCTCCCGTGCGCTTGCGGACCAGTTCCACCTTCCGCCCCAACTGCTAGCGATGGGTGCAGTTTTGCGAGGATCAGCATCGATCCGGAGGCGCGTCACCTGCTGCGGACCGACTGCGAAGATCGGTGCCCATCTTCAATGGCTGCGATCTGTGGTCGCTCGTGCTGATGAACGGTCGCCTGTCGCAATACGTGCTCCGAAGGAGCGCCTCTTGCAAGAAAGCTATCGTTCCGACGGTGGCGAGATCATGGTGGTTCCGGCGGGGGCACGAGGCTCACCCTCCTCCGAGGTAGGGGAGGAGAGCCAGATAGGCATGATGCGTCCCGACGGGTCGGGGTGGCGGCTACTTAGCGTACCCTTGGGTGGCATATCTGGCCCGTTCTCTCATCCGATGCGATCACCTCAGTTAGCCTAACGAGACCGACGCCGGTAGCGATATAACCAATGACTTGACACGCCGTCTCATCGATGGGTACATTTGCATACTGCGCAAAGACGCATAGCGCCGACATCTGTCCGGCGACGATAGGGGGGATGACGATGAAGGTAAGAGAAAACTGCGCCCAAACCATGCTTGCCGGGCTGGGCATGCTTGCTTTCGCCAGTGGGGCCGAAGCGCAAACGGGCGGCGTGGTCAATGTCAATGCGCCTCCGAACGTTGGCGCCGTTGATATCGTCGTGACGGCGACGCGCGATGCTCGATCGCTCCAGGATGTGCCGATGAGCGTATCTGTCGCATCCGGCAAACAGATCGAGCGCCTCAATATCTTTGACGTAAAAGATGTTCAGCAGCTCTCGCCCGGTCTGGAAATGACCAACACGGTGGGCCGGAACAATGTGACATCGCTTCGCGGGGTTACGTTCGATCCGGATCAGGGGACAGGCCCGGCAGTCGATATCTATGTGAACGACATCCCGATCGATGCCCAGACCGCGTTTACGGCGATCTACGACATCGACCAGATCGAGGTCCTGCGTGGTCCCCAAGGCGCGCTGCGCGGCCGCACGGCACCGGCGGGCGCCATCACCATCCGCACGCGGCGGCCCAATCTGGATTCCCTGGAGGGCTATGCCCAGGCGACGGGCAGCGAGGATCATGCGTACAACGTGCAGGGTGCTGTCTCGGTCCCGCTCATGCCGGGAAAGCTGGCGCTCCGCGTTGCTGGATTGCTCGATGGCAACCGGCTCAACCAGGTTAACAATGTCAACCGCGACGAGCGGTCAAAAAGCCGCACCCACAGCGGCCGCGCGACGCTCGCGTGGCGTCCCACCGACGCTGTCAACGTGGTGGCGTCGTACCAGTATCTGAAGGCGGACAATCGGCAGGAGCAGCAGGTCTTCGGGCCGGGTAACAGGCCCGCCATATTCCCCGGCACCAATCCTCCGGTGCAGTCGCCCGAGTTGAGCGGACCGCCAGCGTCCGTGGACGACTACATCGCGGTGAGCGAAGGCATCCGGCGTTTCCGCAACACCACCCATATCTTCAACTTGCAAGCCGACTGGAATCTTGGCGGGGCAACCCTGTTCTTCGCGGGCGCGCACCAGTATTCCAAGCTGATCCAGGAAAGCGATCAGGACGTGGCGAATGCGGTGCCGGGGTATCAGGCGGTGCAGACCACACGGATTCCCTACCCGGTCGACACCGGCGAATTGCGACTGGTATCCAACGACACGGGCCAGTTCTGGAATTGGTCCGTCAGCGCCTTCCATTCCCGGCAGGGCGGAACCGTCCGGGTGAACCAGCCGGGTGACCAATTCTTCGGGCCGTTTCCCGCGCAGTTCGGCCTGATACTGCCGATCACGGTCGATGTGGTGCTGCCGGTGAAAGCCACAACGACATCTATTGCCGCGAGCAGCCGGTTTAAATTCACGGAAAAGCTAAAGCTCGAGGTAGGCCTACGATATGGACGCCTGAAGAGTGTCAAGCCCAATATCCTCACTCTCACGTCGCCCGGTGCGCCCGCATTCGGGGTTCCTCCGTTCTCGTCGACCAGCCTCCGCCCGGACGATCTGACCCGCTACGAGAAAAAGCCGCTGACCGGCGGCGCCACCCTCACTTATGAATTCAACCGCGACGTGACGGCCTACGCTGCCTATGGGCGGTCGTTTCGAGAAGGGACATTTGGTACCTCGACATCGCAAAACATCGACCGCCAGTTGCTGATCACCGATCCCGAACGATCCGACGCGTTCGAACTTGGACTAAAGACCGCCTTCCTCGACCGTCGAATTTCCGTGAATATCGCTGCTTTCTATCAGAAGTATAATGGCTATATTTCTCGCATCGCGGACATAGCCTATGATAACGGAGCCCAGGTCAACGGACAGCCTGTTGGGCGACCCGACGGCGTGGTGGACGGCGTTGCGTTGGTCAACTTTAACGGCGACGCGACATCCAAAGGCGTGGAAGGTACAGTCTCCGGTCGTCCATCGGCGAACTGGGATTTCTCCGTCTCCGCATCATATATCCGGGCGAAGTACGACAAGGCATCGATCCCCTGCAACGACTTCAATTTCGACGGTCGCCCCGATTCTATCGGAACGCCACGGGTCAACCCGGCCAGCGGTACTAATATAAGCTATTGCGTCAGTAATTCGCGGCTCTCCAATGTTCCGGATTTCACCTTGTCGGCGAACAGCGAGATACGCTTCGCGACCGGCTCGGTCGAACCCTTCCTGCGGGGCTTGTTCACGCATCGCCCGGCGGTGACGCTAGACAGCGTCGGCGTGCGCCTGCCCAGCCGCCAACTGCTAAACCTGTTTGCAGGCATCCGAAGCGAAGAGGGGGGCTGGGAGATCAATGCGTTCGTCAAGAATGCGCTAAACCAGAAGCGTATCACCAACGTAGGGGCCAGCAATTCTCTCCAACCCACGCTGGCGGGAATTTCCTATGACTCTGGATACCGGATCGTGAACGTGACCAACCCCAGGGAATGGGGCATCACCACCGTCTACAGGTTCTGAACGCGTTCATTCGGTTTCGTGAATCTTCTCGGCCTCGAAAGGGAGTATACTACTCGCAGTACCAGCTTTGGTTTGATATCGGTCGCTTTTTTCGGGCATCTGCCCAGGTGTCTATCGGAGCGGCAGAATGGCAAAGCGAACTCAACCGACCTGGCTGCATGAAGCGCAGGGGGAGGCGACCAGAAAGCAGATACTGGACGCGGCGCAGGTTACGTTCTTCGAACTCACTTACGGTGCGGCGACGATCGGTGGAATCGTTGCCCGCGCCGGGGTCAGCCGGGCATCCTTCTACCGGCATTTCGGAGACAAGCTCGCTGTTGCCTCGGCCTTGATCGATGCTGTCATGCCCCGGCTCGAATTGGCGTGGGAAGGCATCTCTTCCCTGGAAGATCATTCGGTCGCCGTCTTCGCACGCTGGCTCGATGAGCTTATAGCGATTACACAGGATGAGAGCCAGATTATCCACCTTATTCGGGAAATCGAGGCAACCGAACGCACATACTCGGCCGTCATATTCAGAACGAGGGCGCGCCAGGCGGCGACTATCGGAGCGTTGGCGGGCATTGTCGTGAATCCTGAGGCGTCGGCATTTGAATCCGATGACGCGGTGCGGGCGTATCTGCTGAAACTGCGCACGGATGACCTGATCTATGGAGCGGCTTGCGATCCTGGGCGGATAAATCTCTCGGTTGCGCGAGATATCGTCGCGGAAGAACTTTCGGCGTTCATCACGCAGGCTGGTCGTTCCCGCGCGCAAGATAAGGAATTGAAAACCGCCGTAAAGGGCTAGACACATCGTCTCATCGTTATTAGCTTTGCTCCAAAGCCCAAAAGGGCGCGCTAAAATTGGGAGAAGCAGGATGCAGACGCACAAGCCCGGGGTTGAGTTGACAAAACGCTCGCTAATGTTCGGTTCGTTGGCCCTTGCCAGCCTATTAACGGCGGCGCCATTGATAGCTCAGCCCGCAAAATCGACGTTGGCGCGAACGCGGTCGGGGAAGGTCCGTGGCGTTGTGAAGAACGGCTGCCACCATTTCAGGGGTATCCCTTATGGCGCTGACACGAGCGGAAGCGGTCGCTTCATGCCTCCCCGCCGCGAAGCGCCGTGGAGCGGCGAACGGGATGCGACGGCATACGGCCACCGCGCGCCACAACTGCCTCAGCCGCCGGCATTTGCGCCCTTCCAGGACATCCCGATCGGCGAGGATTGCCTCGTGCTCAACGTTTGGACACGGGGTATCGCGGACGGAGCCAAGCGGCCCGTTATGGTGTGGATGCATCCAGGTGGGTTCAAGGTGGGCACCGGTGCGGATTATACTGGCGACGGCACGCTCACCCTCAAGGAAGATGTGGTCCTTGTCGAGGTGAACCATCGGCTGGGCGTGTTCGGCTATCTTCATCTGGGCGACAACGATCCTCAATTTGCTGAGTCCGGCTGTGCCGGCATGCTCGATCTGGTCGCCGCGCTCGAATGGGTGCGGGACAATGCGGCCGCTTTCGGCGGCGACGCAGGCAATGTCACGATCTTTGGCGAGTCCGGCGGTGGCGCGAAGGTGATGACACTCATGGCCATGCCATCCGCCAAGGGCCTCTTCCATCGGGCTATCACGGAGAGCGGTTTTTACCTGAAGGGCATCGAACGTCCCGCCGCAAAGAAGGCGGCTGACAGCCTTTGCGCTAATTTGGGTGTCATGCCCGGGGATGTGCGTGCGCTCCAGCGCGTGTCCGTCGATAAGCTCCTCGTCGCAGCTGAAAGCGTCCAGACTGGGCTACGCGGCGGCTTTAGCCCGACAGTCGGGACCCGTTCACTGCCACACCATCCATTCGATCCGGTCGCCCCCCAAATCTCTGCCGACGTGCCATATATAATCGGTGTGAACCGTGACGAAACCGTGCTGCTGCGTGGTGTTATGAGTCCCGACCGAGACCGTTTGTTTTCACTTACGGAGCAGGGGCTAAAGGAGCAGCTTTCAAAAGAATATGCTAAGCTGTCGCCAGAGGCCTTAGATCGATTGGTCGAGGACTATCGATACGGTATGCCCAATTCGTCCCCCAGCGACCGCTATTTTCGGATAACCTCCGACGAGATGATGCGTGGCCCGTCGATCCTGGCGGCCGAGCGCAAGGCGCAGTTGGGCCGGGCTCCCGCTTATCTTTACTATTTTACCTGGGCAGGTGCGACATTTATGGGGCACACGGCTTCGCACCACGGGACCGAGCAGGCGTTCACATTCGATCGGCTCGACGACCCGACATCACCGATCAAGCCTACACCCCAATTGCGTATCCTTGCTGACCAGATGCGCGGCGCATGGGGCGCATTCGCACGAACCGGAAATCCTAATCATTCAGGAATGCCGGAGTGGCCGCCTTATAACGCAAACGAGCGTCCGACCATGGTGTTCGACACGCCGACCGAGCTCGTATCGGATCCTGAAGCCAAGTTGCGCTTGGCGATACAGCCACTTCTGTAGGGCAAAAACCGGAGCGATTACGTTTCATACCGTTCTTGATACTAAATCACTACGAATAGAATAGTTCACGGTAAATTTTACATAGATCCAAATCAGTTTGGTTCGGACTTTGGGGTATCTTCAAAGCAAAAGTGCTTGAAGGAATAATGACAAGCAAATGGGAGAGGTTATGATTAACAGGGCAACTTTATTTCTATGTGGTGTCGCACTTTCGACCCTTGGCTCGGTGCACGCCGGGGCGCAAGTATCCAGCACTTTACAGCCATCTGGTGCCAATGATCGCAGCGAACAAATGGAGGTTAGAGACATCGTCGTCACTGCTCAGCGCCGAGAAGAGCGTGCGCAAGATGTTCCGGTCGTGGTCACCGCCTTCTCGCAAGAACGCCTTGAGCAAATGAACGTCAACGAGCCCCAAGATCTCAACGGCAACGTGCCGTCGCTGGTTGTTGGGACGCAAGGACAGGCAAGCCGCGACGTTCAGTCCTTTGCGATACGCGGCCAGTCTACGGGCTTTCTTGCCTTACCCTCCGTTGCGACCTATCTTGCGGAAGTTCCGCTGGTTGCTTCCATCAGCTTGAGCTTGCAAGGTGGCCCCGGTCTTTTCGTTGATCTCGCCAACGTCCAGGTTCTGTCCGGTCCCCAAGGAACGCTGTTTGGACGCAACACGACCGGGGGCGCAGTCCTGCTTACTCCCCAAAAACCGACAGATCGGTTCGAGGGCTATTTAGAAGGTGCCATCGGCAATCTGGACCTGCGCAGCATTGAGGGGGCGATCAACGTGCCCGTCGTGGAGGACAAGTTGCTCGTGCGCGTCACGGGGGCATATTATGATCGACGAGGTTTCACCCGGGATTTGGTCTGGAACAAGTGGCGTGATAATCAACATTGGTACACCGGTCGTGTCGGCATCACTTTCAGGCCGACCGAGAGGCTGGAAAATTATCTGCTCGTTTATGGTTCGAAATCACGCAACGATGGTGCGGGCCATATCAATCGCGGTTTCAATATCGCCGGTTTGAGGGCCGGAGGCATATGCTCTGACACGCCGATATCGCCAGGCGGCATTAGTTCCTGTGGCATTTATGAACGCCAAAGCGCGATCGCTAATGAGATCGGCCCCCGCAGAACTCGACATGACGTCGATTCATACAACAATATAGACGCATGGGGCCTCATCAACACTACAGACCTGGAACTTAGCGATACACTGACTTTGCGCAACATCGTCAGCTTCCAGAAGCTAAAGTCGGACTATGCGTCCGACGTAGATGGAACCCCCATCCAGCATTATCAGCAATCGCAATATGGGAACTTTCCCGATTTTCCCGTTGCGGGGTTCACCGACTTGTTCACCCCACCCTTTCGAGGCTACCGCAACGAGCAGGAAGGTTCGCTACCGCGCGACTATCTCAAACAGTTTACCGAAGAGCTACAGCTCCAGGGCACCGCGCTGGATAAAAAGCTGACCTATGCTGTCGGCGCTTTCTATATCGATACGAAGCCGGCAGGGATGTGGGGTTCCGCAGCCGTCCAGAACTGCGCGGTCCTTAATACTGGCGATCCGGTCGCCTGTTCCGGCACTTTCTCGCGAAGCGGAGTCACCAATCAGTCGCGGGCGCTCTACGCTCAGGGTACGCTCGATCTGGGAGTGCTCACGCCGAGCTTGGACAATCTGCGGTTCACGGGCGGCATTCGCCATACATGGGACCGAGTGAAGGGGTTTAGCAGTTCGTGGCTGACTTACGCTCCAGGCAATCCATTTGGAGCACCCGCTGGAGCGTCCAAGTGCCTGTTCGGGCCGCCAGCTTCGCAGGGCGTCGTAGTCCCTGCGGGTGAGGATCCGGCTGCTGGATGTAACTTCACCGGCGACCTTAAAACCAAAGCACTGACGTGGACGGTTGGGCTCGACTACAAGCCGATCGATGACGTGCTTATCTACGGCAAGATCAGCAAGGGTTACAAGGCTGGTGGCTTCAACAGCTTCGCGATCCGAGCCTCAACCACCACGTTCCAGCCGGAGAAGGTTTTAAGTTACGAAGCCGGGTTCAAGTCCGACTGGCGTCTGGGCGCCATGCCAGTGCGGCTCAACGCTACCTATTTCTATTCGGACTACAGCAATATCCACCGTCCGGGCGGTGATGCGGACTTCAGTTCGTTCGCCTTCGGCGCGCAAGTTCTCTCGGCGAAAGCGAGCATCCAGGGTCTGGAAATGGAAGCTTCCATCCGTCCGGTCGAGGGGATCGAGATTGGCGGCACACTCAGCCATACCGACGCCGACTATAAGAAGTTCGAGTTCACTTCGGCATTTGGCGCCGACTTCACCTGCCTCCCGGGCGGCGGTTCCGCCAGGGTAGGTGTCGGCCAGACCGTCGATGCCAGTTGCGTCCCGTTCCAGTTCGTCTCACCATGGGTATATAATATCCATGCGAACATCGACCTGCCTATTCCAGAGCAACTCGGAAAAATGTCGCTGTTTATCAATTATTCGCATCTTGCCGCAAGCGGCGCTGCGGCGTCGGAAAATCCGGTGAACGAACCTGGCTCCCTGTTAGAAGCATATGGCTTGCTTAATGCATCACTCGATTGGCGAAACATTGCCCAAAGCGGCGTTGATATCAGCCTGTTTGGTAAGAATATCGCAAATAAGCTTTATAGAGTAAGTAATGGTAACGTCTTTTATAACCTGAATGTCTGGGATACCCTATATGGAGAGCCGCGGACATATGGCGTGAAATTGCGATACAATTTCTGATGCTTATCGCCGCTAATTAATCCTGCATTCCCGGAGGCCTTAGAGCAGGGAAAGCCGACTGCGCAGAGTTTAGAATTCGTTTGGAAAGTGTCATGCTGCGGTAATAGACTTGAGAATGGAAGCGAACAACATGGCCGCGGCCGAGACGTGGATGAGCGTCTCGTAATCTGTCGTGAGACATCGCGAAATCGTCAGCGCTCCGAGGCTCTGTTCGACTAGTCTCTGGACCACTCAGCCGGCGGGGGGGCAGATCATTTGCGGCGCTTCCAAATACGCGACGCTCGCAGTTCCTTGCGGAGACCGCGACCGCTCCTGCCCCCCCGACTATCACGACCGACGCCACTGAGCGCCCCGCACAGCCGCCATCATCAACGTTCGTAGGCCCGTGATGGCGTCTTGGCGCGTCAGGCATCCGGCCAACACCTCACGGATGAGGTAAGCGTGGGCTGGAGGCCCCAGATCAGGCGGCTTCGGCGATCGGTTGCTGATCTGGTCGCCAATTCCAGGGCATGAGTTCATCCCAGCGAGCGGCAGGCCAGTTGCCGGCGATCTTGGCGATAACGTCGGCAATATAGGCCTGTGGTTCGAGGCCGTTGAGCTTTGCGGTCTCGATAACGGAGTAGATGGCCGCCGCCCGATCGCCGCCTGCCTTTGATCCGGCGAACAGCCAGTTTTTACGGCCCAAGGCCACGCATCGCATGGCACGCTCCGCAATGTTGTTATCGATCTCCAGACGCCCATCATCGAGGAAGCGCGTGAGCGCCACCCAGCGCTTGCGGCCATAGGCGATCGCTTTCGCCATCTCGGACTTGGGCGAGAGGCGGCGCAGGGCATCGTCAAGTGCTTGCCGCAGATCATCGATCAACGGCTGAGTGCGGTCGTGCCGGCTTCGTCGGCGGATCTCGGGTTGCTGGCCTTGAACCTCTGCCTCGATCTCATAGAGTTGGCCGATGCGTTCTAGCAGGTCGGTGGTGAGCGGCGTCGGCTTGGTGGCGTGGATGTCGAATATCTTCCGCCGGAAATGCGCCCAGCAAGCAACCTCGGTGACGCGGTTCGTGTCGTAGAGCTTGTCATAACCGGCGTAACCATCAGCCTGCAGGTAGCCGGCGAAGTTGGCCAGCTGACGCTGGGGATGCGCACCGGTGCGATCGGTGGTGAACTCATACCAGACGAGCGAGGGGGTCGTAGCGCCCGAGCCACGATCATCGACGGCGTAAGCCCAAAGCCTGCCGGTGGCCGTCTTGCCCCGGCCCGGATCAAGCATGGGAACAGGCGTATCGTCGGTATGGATCTTTGAGGCGGTGAGGCCCACCTCGCGAATGCGACTGACGATCGGGTCGAGCAGCACGGATGCCTGTCCTACCCAGCCCGCCAGTGTCGATCGGTCGATCTCGACCCCCTGCGCAGCCATGATCTCGGCCTGGCGGTAAAGCGGCAGATGATGGTCGAACTTGGAGACGACAACGTGGGCCAGCGTGCCGAAGGTCGCCTTGCCGCGCGCTATCGCCTTTACCGGCACGGGCGCCTGGACGATCTTCTCGCAGGACCGGCAGCTATACTTGGGCCGGATGGTCCGAACGACACGCCATTGCACTGGCACGGCATCGAGCATCTCGTCGCTATCCTGCCCCAGAGGCCGCAGCGCTCCGCCGCAATCTGGACAGGTGCAACTGCCCTGTTCGGGCTCGATCCGCTGTTCCTCCCGCGGCAGATGAGCAGGCAGCGCACGAACAGGCGACGGCCGATCAACCTCTGCCGGATCGGCCCGGCGGGCGGCGGCGACGATGGCCTCGCCTTCGAGCTCTTCGAGCGCAAGCTCAAGCTGTGCGATCTGAGTGTCGAGCTTCTCGGACGACTTGCCGAACTGCATCCGCTTGAGGCGCGCGATCTGCACGCGCAGCGTGTCGATCAGGATGTCGCGGGCAGAAATATCGGCGTGGGCGGCCGCCAAAGCAGCTTCGAGCTCGGCAATCCGAGCGTCTTTATCAGCGGTGGAAAGGCCTGCGTCCGACACCGCGACCCTATAGCGGAACAGACGCCGCAATGCCAGAAAAAGCGCCGGAAAATGGGCGTTTTAGCCCGCAAGTGATGGGGTGAAAGTGCGTTCCGGCCGCCGCCAGTCGATGCCTTCCAACAGCATGGAAAGCTGGGCCGCCGTCATCACCACCGAACCGGTCTTGGTCGATGGCCAAATGAACCGGCCTCGGTCCATCCGCTTGTACCTCAGTTGGAAATGCGGGCGGTACATCTGCGCCATTGCAGCTTGTGACTGTGACCCACCCTTTCCATCCATACTCCGGACAGCAAGGGGAGTGCATTGCGAGACGTGGCAATCGATCGGGCAAGCGGTGGTTGCTGCGCTTTGCCGATGGTCAGATTTGTTCTGTTCCGCCGCAATGGACGGATGCGACATCTCCTGATCTTGAGGTCAGGCGTGTCCTTTGCAGCCTTACCGATCTGTTGGAGCTCAATGAACTGGTGGGACTGCTGATGGCGCGGAAAAGAGCTTCCGGGACAAAATCACGTAAGCATAATTATGCCGCTACTGTAAAGGAAAAGACGCCGCGATATCCGTGGAGGTTGCGATGAATGTTGTGCAATATGGCAATTTACTTGCGAGTCTATGGGTGCAATAGCCTTGACGAATGCGCCATATACGGCATATTATACATTACATATACAAAGCGGGTAGCGAGGGTTGCAGGTGCCGGACAAGATCAAGCACAAGCGATCGAAGGCGAGTGTTTTGGCCGCAGATGGCACGCTCAATCCGGCGCCGGAGAAGGTGGGCGATCCGAAATTCCAGAAGGACGGCTTCTTCGATCCGCGCGACATTGTGCAAGTGAAATACGAGATGCTGCGGCGCGTATCCGTCGACAAAATGTCGGTGACCGACGCATCCGACGAATATGGTGTCTCCCGGCCAACCTTCTATCAGGCCAAGGCGGACTTCGAGGATGCGGGCTTGGCCGGCCTAGTCCCGAGGAAGCGTGGTCCTCGCGGACCACACAAGCTCCAAGGCGAAGTGATGACGTTCCTCAAGGCGCAGGTGGACCCTGGCGAACCCATTCGGGCGCGCGAACTGACGGATCGTGTCCGGGCAAAGTTCGGGCTCGATGTCCACCCCAGAACGATCGAGCGGGCGCTCGGTGTAAAAAAAACTGCGTGATCGGCGCCGGCGCGCAACTGCATCCCGCGATGCAGTGCCGCGCCATGGAGCGATACGAAATATTGCGCGCTGCCGCGCTTGGGACCGCGCTACCCCCGGAGGCGCGCAGCGGCCTTACTATCCTTCTGCATCAAGGCATGTTGGCTTGGGCTCGCGCGATTTTGCGGGCGCCCTGCCATAGCCCATCCGCTGCCGTCCCGGCAGTTGGTCTGCCGATCGCAGATGCAACTTCCGAACGACGCACAGTCATCCACCTGCTCGCCGCCATGGTGATGGCAGCCCCTGAATGGAGGAGATCGGCATGAACGAAAATCTCAAGGTCCAATCGCGCCATCTCGAGCGAGGGGCCTATCTCTACATCCGGCAGTCGTCGATGCGGCAGGTCATGGAGAATGTCGAAAGCACCAAGCGCCAGTACGACCTTCGCGGGCGTGCGGTCGGGCTGGGATGGCGCGACGACCAGATCATCGTCATTGACAGCGATCAAGGTGAATCCGGTGCGTCGGCGTCATGGCGCGAAGGGTTCCAGAAACTGGTGTCCGATGTCGGTATGGGGCGTGCGGGGATCGTCATGGGCCTGGAAGTATCCCGTCTCGCGAGAAACAATGCGGACTGGCATCGGCTGCTGGAAATCTGCGCTTTGGCCGACACGCTCATCCTCGACGAAGATGGCGTGTACGATCCGTCCAACTTCAATGATCGCCTGCTGCTCGGACTCAAGGGCACGATGAGTGAAGCCGAGCTGCATGTCATCAAAGCGCGATTACGTGGCGGCATCCTCAACAAGGTGCGCCGTGGTGAATATCATTGTCCTCTGCCAACCGGCTTTATCTATAATGAGGTTGGCGACGTCGTGCTCGATCCTGACGCCCAAGTCCGGGAGATGATCGCCCACTTCTTCGAGACCTTCTCGCGGGTCGGATCGGCCGCGCAAACCGTCAAGGCGTTCGCCAGGGAAGGCCTGCTCTTCCCATCTCGCCTTCGCAATGGCAAACAGGTGGTCTTCCAACCGTTGACCACATCGACCACAATGCGCACGCTGAAAAATCCGCGCTATGCGGGTGTTTACGCCTATGGCCAGCGTCTTTACCGCCGGACCGTCGACGGAAGGATACAACTCCGCAAACGTGATCCCAAGGAATGGCTCGCCTGCATCCCTGATGCCCATCCTGGCTACATCAGTTGGGAACAATATCAGCATAATCTCAAAATACTTGAGGCCAATGGGCGAGGATACGATCCCGCGCGCGCCTCGCCGCCTCGCGAAGGCGCAGCCTTGCTGCAAGGGCGCGTGATCTGCGGACGCTGCGGCAGTTATATGAAAGCCCGCTACGCCGATCGGCGAGGACAGGTGGATACGTGGTATGTGTGCAGCCAGGCCTACGAGACTCGCGGTGAACGCCACTGTCAGTCGATCGCAGGCTGGCCCATTGACGGAGCCATCGGCGAACTGATCGCTGCTGAAATGACGCCCGCCGCCGTGGAGTTGGCGCTGGAGATCAGAAAGGAGATAGAGGCGCGCCATGACGAAGCGGATCAACTCCGGCTTCGCGCTGTCGAACGAGCCCAGATCGATGCCGATCTTGCGCAGCGGCGGTTTATGCTGGTCGATCCGAACAATCGCCTGGTGGCCGACACTCTTGAACGAGAGTGGAACGACAGACTGCGCTTGCTGGCCGACCTGCAGGAAGAAAGGGAGCATGCTCTACGCGAAGAACGGGTGGCACTCGACGATGGAGTCCGCGATCGGTTGACCGCCATGACGACCGACTTCAAAACGGTCTGGCACGACCCGACGCTGCCGAACCGTGAACGCAAGCGGCTTCTTGCCTACCTCGTTGAAGACGTCACACTGCTCAAGATCCCAGCTGAGGGAGAGACACGGGTGAATATCCGCTTTAGGGGCGGAAGGACCCAAACGCTCACGACCCAAAATCCTAAATCTTCTGCACAGCAGGTAAAGACCCGGCCCGAGGTCGTCGCACTGGTCGACAAGCTGCTCGACGACCATATCTGTGCCGAAATCGCGGACATACTGAATGCAAAAGGGATCCGGCCCGGCGGTTCAGCGCGACGGGATCAGGCCGACGCCCAGTTTACCGACATGCGCGTCATCTATCTCGTCAAGACATATGGTCTGCGCCCGCGCTACGACCGGCTGCGCGAGCGAGGAATGCTGACGAAAGCCGAGGCCTGCGCCAAACTCGGGATCACCGAGTGCACTTTGGTCCGGTGGGCGAAATACGGTATCGTGAAACGACATCCCTACAATGGCTATATCAGCCTCTACGAGCCGCCAGGACCGCATGTCCCGGTCAAGCAGTGCAGCAGATGGAACCAATTAGCCCATCGGGCCGAGACAATCCGTCGGCTCGACGGCTCTAAATGCATGGATCTCGACGAAAGGGCTGTAGTATGAAACCAGTTAGTTGGAGAAAAGGCACATGCCCTGACCGTCATACCAGAGCAGCTTTACCAGATCACCGCGCTTCCCTCGAAAGGCGAACAGCGCACCGGAATGCGGGCTCTGCTCCAGAACTTGCTGCGTCATCACAGCCAAGCCGTCAAAACCCTTACGCATATCTGTTGCGCCGCAGGCCAGGAATATCCGCGTTGAGGGCGGCAGCGGGATCATTGCGTCAGGACGCCGATCACCCGCGACAGGGCATCGGCATCGACGGTGGCGTCCACGTTCACCCTGATGCCAGACGGCAGCTCGATGCCGATCACTCCCTCGCTGCGTGCTGCGACCGTTGGCCCAGGCAAGGCCAGCTGATCGCTGATCTGCACCTCCGCAAAGGCAGGCTCTGCCAGCTTGCGCACCCCGGCGAGCTCACCGGACATCGCCTGTCGCCGCCATGTGTAGATCGAGCCGCTGCCGACGTCATGGCGTTCACAGGCCGCGCGCACGCAGCCCTCCGGGCCGAATGCATCCTGCAGCACGGCCAGCTTCTGCTCTACCGTCCACCGCCGCCGGCCTGACACCCGGCTAACGATCTCTATCCGACTACTCATACGACCGCTCGTATGAGTAGTCGCTGCGCTGCTCGCTGAATCTTCAATCTCGTCCGACACCGGCCACCCCGCTTAAAGAGCGGCAATCATCCCGGCTAATGGGCGCTGCGCAAGGCGGTCGCCAGACCCCGCTTACCGGATGAGCGCGTCGGCCGCGCCGAGCACGGCGAGCAGAAGAATCTTCCCCTCCCGCTCCGGCAAGTCGCTGAAACGGGCCAGCCGATCTCCCGCTGATAATCGGCGGACGTGACCTAGGGAAGGCCCGTGCTCTGGCGGACAGTCTCGGAAACGCCGACGGCGTGGCGGTGGACCTGTCGAAACCCTCATTGGGCCTTGAGCAGCGCAGTAGGTCTCATCGCCTACGATCCGACCTCCAACGCAATGAATTTCGCGGCAAGAAACGGGGCGCCGTTTCTCTGCATCACCGGCGGTGCCTTCGAATTCGCGGTCGACGCTATTCCCGGTCTGGCAGCGGGCCGCAAGGTGCCGGTTGTCATCGCTAGTCACTGGTTCGCGGGATCGGTGACCATGGCCACCCTCAGCCTCGCCGAGCGCTTTGCATCCGTCGACCGCGTCCATGAGGAGTTCATCATTGATAGTGTCGAGGGTTCATCGGCCGGCCCGACAACAGCCGCGGACTTCGTGCGCATCGCTGCGAACGCCCCAAGCGCCGTGATGCGACGGAACGGCGAGTATGTCTGGATTCCCAATGACCAGGCCGGCGGCGTGATCCGCCGCCCGGACGGCGGGGAAATGCACGGTGGTGGTTCGGTGTCCTGCGATGTGCTCAGCATTGGTGCCTGGACCGGGGCCAGGGACATCAGCATCCTGGAAGGAATAGGCTTGTCTGCGACCCGCGCCGCTGGTGGTCCCGCCACGGACGAGCTCTATCTCCGGCTCTCCGGTCGGGGTCCCGACGGAAGCCCGCTCGAGGTTTCCCAGGTCGTGACCGTCCCCGGGACCCGTCGACCTTTACAGTCATCTCGGCGGACATCATCCTGGAGAGGCTGGCTGGCCTCGCCGGCGCGCCCCCGCTCGCGCCCGGCCTCTACACGGTCGAGCACGCGGTGCAGCCCGCCTTCTTCGTCCAGCGCATGGCGGAGGAAGGCGTCGTCTTCCATGACGCGTGACACCGACGCGATAGCGGGATCCTGGTGCTGCGCAAGCGTGGGTGGGTGTGAAACCACCGGCCTGTGCCGCAAGCACGGGATCAACGATGCGATGTTCTACAACCGGAAGGCGAAGTATCGCGTCTCGCTCTGGCGGAGGCCTGAGCACCAAGATCCACATGGCCGTGCGCGGGCTTGGCTGCCCCGGACGGTTCACTCTGACCGCCAGCCAGGAGGCCGATGCGCCACTGGCCGCTGCCCTGATCGAGGAGTTCCTGACCGACGTCGTCATGGCTGACGCCGCCTACGATGCCGATGCGCTGCGACAGGCCTTGCCGATAAGGGTGCTGGCTGTCAGCCTCAACAATCCGTCGCGTGCGCTCAAGCATTACCTCGACAAGCAACTCTACGCCCAGCGACATCTCGAATGTTCATTCGGGCTCAATGAAGAGGAGATTCAAGCTGCGTTTGCTGATTACCGACGACGCTATATCTGCTAATGGGCGTCGATGGTCGGTGTCGGCCCATCGGCGGATCCGAATTTACAGCTGCGGCCAAGGACAGTGAGTGTATGAGCCAGACGCGATTAGCGGATGAGGCGAAGCTTTCTCGCCTTGTCGATCTTTACGCACGCGCGGTAGATCGCGGTGATCGGGCACTTCTGTCTTCTCTGTTCACCAATGATGCGACCGTGAACTTCGGCGAAATGCTCTCTGGCGGACGCGACCATTTCGTTGAAGCCATATTTGGTGGCACTGAGCAAATGCATACGCACCACTTCATGGGTAACCGCCTCTTTGCGATCGATGGCAACCAGGCCGAGGGAGAGATTTACTCGATCAACTCCCATTTTATTCCTGATCCAGACGGTGGACGCGATTATATTGCCGCCGGTCGCTATCTTGATAGATACCGCCGGACATCGGTCGGCTGGCGTTTCGTTCATCGCACGCGCGTAATCGACTGGACTCATGAGGGTCCACACATGCCTGCAGGAGTGGCGGGAGTCATTGTAGGCAGGAAAAGAGGCGATGACCTTTCGATAACGGACTTCCCGCTGCTGGCGGCAGCACTGCAGTAGAGATTGTCCGGACGAGTCGCGAGGAGATGCCATGAGTGATCTGGTTGTCGTACGCGTATCTATGCCGGATTGAGCCGTATTTTCCGCTGTCGCATGGCGTGACGCGGACGATGCCTGGTCAGGCACTTCATCCCCATGAACGAGTTCTGCTCGTTCGTGGATGGCGGGTATCTCGGCGGGGCCCACGCTCCGGGACTGCGGCTGCCGCTGCTAGATGGCCAACAGGTCGGGCATCACACGCCTGCTGACTCACGGTATAGCCGCGTGCCATCCGCGCGCGGGCCGAGCGCCTCGTACAAATCGGATTTGCCGAAACCCGATGTCATTAGTGCCGGTGATCGACACGCCTGGGCATGTGGATGCTGCCAAGCGCGCTATGTGGCTGATGAACGGCCGGTATTCGACCTCAATCATGGAAGGGCAATATCCCGAGGAGTTTACTGCTTCCAACGGCGCGCTCTCCGAAGAGCGCAGATGGTCTGTGTCTCGTCGTGCCTGATAAGCGCTGCGATGCCGTTAAAATCAGAGCGTGGACCGCGCGATTCGCATAAGTCATCCCCAGTTCGCCGCGTGTCCTCCACTCGGCCAACCGTTCCGGCAGTTGCATGGGGTTATCCTCCCGCATATGGAGCTAAGCGAGTATCGTCGTAAGGACGAGCAACGGCTGGTTACACGATGCGGGTGATCCTCCGCATTCCAGGGGAGGGAACATTGAGCTATCCGAAATCGAGACGGCACCTCTGCGGAATCACATGTCCAACGACCGGAACGGCCAAGCGGCGGAGCACAGCATTCGGATTTCGCCTACTTAGCGCTGTCGCCATGTTCACTGCGGATCAAAGCGCCGCACAGACCGCCACGCCGTTACCTCAAGCTAAGGTCGCGCCTGCCACGATCTCTCCCGAATTTGCGCGAGTCTGGGTAGGTCTCATCGCGAAACCCTCGCCCCCTTCGCCAACGCTGGCGCCCGACGACATTGCCGGTTGGAAACGCAGCCAGGCCTACACGGAGCGAACGCTCGCAGGCGTATCACCAATGATTACCAAAATGTATCGCTTGACGGTGGCTGATCGGGTCATCGCGGGCGTGCCCGTCGTCGAGATCACGCCTACCGGATGGAGCGATGACGGACGGCAGCTGATCTACACTCATGGTGGCGGCTTCACGGCTCTATCGGCGCACTCCACGTTGTTCTCGTCGGGTCTTATGGCGAAGGCAACGGGCATGCGGGTGATCTCGATCGATTATACGCTTGCTCCAGAGGCAAAGTGGCCCAAGGTTTTGCATCAGGTGACCGCGGTTTATCGCGCTCTGCTGAAGAGCGGCGTTCAGCCCAAGGGCATCGGTATCTTCGGCGACAGCGCCGGAGGCTCGATTGCGGCTGGCATGGTGCTCAAGCTGCGGGATGAGGGCGCGCCTATGCCGGCGGCGCTGCTGCTCTGGTCCCCTTGGTCAGACGTGAGTATGACCGGAGACACGTACCGTACGCTTGCGGACTGGGACCCCTCGCTAACCTTGTCTGGTCTTACCGCCTCGGCCGCCGCCTATGCAGCGTCGTCGGAGCATAAGAACCCTTACGTGTCGCCCGTGTATGGCGATTACACCAAAGGTTTCTCTCCGACTTTGATACAGTGTGGCACACGAGAGATATTTCTGAGCAACTGCGTGCGCCAATATAGGGCGATCCGCGACGCGGGTGGAGAAGCGGTGTTGGACCTATATGAGGGCATGCCGCATGTTTTTCAGCCCATGGGCCCAGGTACACCTGAAGGAAGAGCTGCAATGGCGGAGGTTAAGCGCTTCTGGGATTCCCATCTCGTCAGCCGTCGATCGGCACAGCCTAAAAGAAAATAGGACGCTGGGTATTTCAAAATGCCTGGCAGGGTTCGCTGCGCAAGAGAGTATGTCATTTGCGATGGGGCCTTCCTGACAAACCAGCGATGCGCGGACAAGCGATCGTTCCCCTAGGTTGGCCGCGACGAGAATGAGCTGAACGCTATCACCTTTATTCGGGAGTCGGCGCCTCACCAGCAAGGCGAACTGGCCCGATCAAACCGGATGCAGGTAGCGGCGTATCGGCAGTGTATGGCGTGCTTCCAAATGATTTGCCGCCGGGTCCGAAGGTGTCGAACACGCTTCGCGGCTGCTTTAGACCGAGAGTGGCGGCGTCCTCATGGGCGAAACTGATCCGCTGCTTCACCCCCGGCTGACGATCCCCGACAACGCGGTTGACCCACAGATTACTTACCTGGACCTCGATCTTGTTGATCCCCCCCATTAACAGACCGGTGACATCGAGCCGATAAGGTGCAGTCCAGGCGATTCCTGCGGAACGGCCATCGACCAGCACTTCGCCGATCACCTCCACCTGGCCAAGATCGAGCTGGATTCGATCGAATTTGTTCAGCCAGGCTGTGGACACCCGCAGCGTTCGCGTATAGCTGGCCAAGCCGGAGAAATAGCGAACGCCCGGGTTGGTGTCAGTGCTCAGGTCGTGCAAGCGGCCCAGGTTAAGGCGAGGTGGCGCGCCGCGACCGACCAGCCATCGGACAGACCCGCAAGCTCGCGTGAGGTGGGCGTCGGGATCATGCGCGCGGCCTGCCCGTTTCCGCGAAGCACACAAAAAGCGCGCCGAAGGGATCGAAAGGCATGCGCAGGGACATCGACATTGCGCCTCTCCGTCTACATTCATGGCTGCCGGGCAAGACGTCCGCGAGATCCAGGCGGCCACATGATGTTCCCGACAGCCTTCAACGAAACCGGCGGTGCGAATATCTAGTCATCGCACGCCCATAGATTTTATTACACGTTCGCAGCAGCTCGCCAACCGCAAGCACGAAGCTATCATACAATCAGCTTTGAGAGAGCAGTGGAGGCTGTAGACGATCACTCATGATTCTCAGGCCGACAGCCAACTACTTGACGTTAGGTTGGCATTTGTTGCGTGGGCGGAACATGAGCGCCTACATCCCTCGAGAAGCGGGTCCCGCTTGGGGCTGTCTGTTGCTTGCGGCGCCAATTCGCGAGCGGGCATCTGGGGGGCGACGGAGGTGCCAAATGGAATTTTCTCTGGCAAGCCGCTTTCATGGCAATCCTCATATGTAACTAGCACTACTTTGGCAGAAATGTGATTTTTTGGGATTCCCAATGTGGGAAATCACTGATTCACAGGGAGCCAGCTTTTGTGGAGGCTGGCGATGGAAGCGGACTGGCGGAGCGAACTGGAGGCATGGCTTCTGCTCGTCCAAACCCAGATGCTGATAGCCGTTCATCGCGTGCCTTCCTGGAAAGGGGATCAAACCCCTATAAAACCTAGGATTTCGCACTTCGATCTAGAATCCACCCAGAAATAGCTAGTGATGCCGAGCCTGTTCCGCAGGGTCGCAAAGGCAGCAAATTCCGTGCCTCGATCGAAGGTGATGCTGCGCCGGAGGGGAGGCGGCATGTCGCGTAAATGCCGATCGATGCCGGCCATGACACCGGCAGAATGCCGGCTTGGATTACGCGTCAGGAAGGTGAAGCGGCTACAGCGCTCAACCAGCGAGGTGAGGTTCGCTTTGCCATATTCTCTCCTGAAGATCAGGAGATCGCCTTCCCAGTGGCCGAAACTGCTGCGATCCGCGATTTCCTGTGGCCGCGCGCCGATCGTATTTGCCACGGGTATATGGAGACCGCGCGGCTTTCGGCCATAACGTTGCCGGCGCGAACGGCGGGCAACTGGCAGATGGCGCCAAAGCTTATGGTGCCGTCCCTCAGCGCCGTAGACATACTGGTAAATGGTTTCGTGGCACACCGCCTCCCGCTGACCGCGATGACGCCGAAGATAACCCGCAATCTGTTCTGGCGACCAGGCCGCCAACAAGCGATCAGCAATGTAGGCGGCGAGTTCCGGCTGGCGAGCAATCTTGCCTCCGCGCACGCGACGATTGCTGGCCATGGTCTGCGCTGCAGTCGGGAAATATCCTCGGAACAGCGGTTCTTCATCAAAATGCCGGTTGCGCTTGATCTCTCGATAAATCGTCGAAGGATGTCGTCGCAGCGCATCTGCAACTTGCTTCACCGTGCGTCCGGTTCCGATCAGTCGATAAATATCGCGTCGCTCATCCAGACCCAGATGCTGATAGCCTTCCATATCGTGCCTTCCTTGAAGGGGATCAAACCCTTATAAAACCAAGGATTTCGCACTTCGAGATAGAATCCACCCTTACAAGAATTTGTTCCTGCCGGTTAGAAAAGGCACTTTCTGTCCCCGATAGAGATGACACCCTTTGAGGACAGCAGGGGCTGCGTGGAGCCATCGGCTTAGCGCAGCGCAGACCCTGCTGAGGGCGCAACATGGAGGGGAGGGACGTGGACCCGCTGCGCAGGCAGCGGGCTCGGTCAGAACCGGTCGAACAGTCTCAGCGGGCCTTCACAAACTCCAGCGTGCCGCGCGCTTGAGCGCCTCGCACAGCCGCCATCATCAACGTTCGTACGCCCGTGATGGCCTCTTCGCGCGTCAGGCGTCCGGCCACCACCTCACGGACGAGTGCGTCGGCCGCGCCGAGCACGGCGAGCAGAAGAACCTTGCCCTCCCGCTCTGGCAAGTCGCTGAAACGGGCCAGCCGCTGCCGGTAGAGCTGCGCGTATCGCTCCCGCTCGGACCGGAGGAACTCGTCCATCTCGATAATAGCCGTGAGTGCGGCCGTGATACCGCGCAGTTCTGGCGCTGAGTTGAACCCACAGTTCACATAGGCGGCGCTCAGGATATCCACGACGTCTTCCAGCGTGTCGGCTCCGCTCTGCAGCGCCGCCTGGGTGGCCTCCGACTGGGCGGCGTCCAGCCGCCGGTAGAGCGCCAGCAGCAGCCCCGCCCGCGTCTGGAAGTGCTGATAGGCGACGGGACGCGACACGCCGGCCGCCTCTGCCAGACGACCGAGCGTCAGGGCGTCCGCACCTTGGTCACGCACAAGGGCGGCGGCGACATCGAGCAACTGAGAGCCCCGTTCGTCACGGGACAGGCGTTTGTCCGCCAAAGGCATTCTCCGGGCTTGCAATGATATCTACAAAGTGTAAGTTTCATTATGTAGCAACCTCGCGGAAAAAGCGAGTGCGATGAGCAGCGTTGAAAGAAAGGAATCCAGATGTCGTTGAAGCCGGTGTTATTGATTGGAGGGTCCGGCGTATTCGGGTCGAGAATCGCGCGCCTCCTGCGGACACGCAATCCCGATCTTCCGTTGATCATCGGCGGACGTGACATAGGGAAGGCCCGTGCTCTGGCGGACGGTCTCGGGAACGCCGACGGCGTGGCGGTGGACCTGTCGAAACCCTCATTGGGCCTTGAGCAGAGCGAGTTTAGCGCAGTAGGACTCATCGCCTACGATCCGACCTCCAACGCAATGAATTTCGCGGCAAGAAACGGGGCGCCGTTCCTCTGCATCACCGGCGGGGTCTTCGAATTCGCGGTCGACGCCATCCCCGGTATGGCAGCGGGCCACAAGGTGCCGGTTGTCATCGCCAGCCACTGGTTCGCGGGCGCGGTGACCATGGCCACTCTCAGCCTGGCTGAGCGCTTCGCATCCATCGACCGCGTCCATGTGGAGTTCATCATTGATAGTGTCGAGGGTTCATCGGCCGGCCCGACAACAGCCGCGGACTTCGTGCGCATCGCCGCGAATGCCCCCAGCGCGGTGATGCGACGGAACGGCGAATATGTCTGGGTTCCCAATGACCAGGCCGGTGGCGTGATTCGCCGCCCGGACGGTGGGGAAATGCACGGTGGTGGTTCGGTGTCCTGCGATGTGCTCAGCATCGGTGCCTGGACCGGGGCCAGGGACATCAGCATCCTGGAAGGAATAGGTTTGTCTGCGACCCGCGCCGCGGGTGGCCCCGCCACCGACGAGCTCTATATCCGGCTCTCCGGCCGGGGTCCCGACGGAGGCCCGCTCGAGGTTTCCCAGATCGTGACCTGCCCCCGGGACCCGTCGACGTTCACAGTCATCTCGGCGGACATCATCCTGGAGAGGCTGGCTGGCCTCGCAGGCGGCCCCCTGCTCGCGCCCGGCCTCTACACGGTCGAGCACGCGGTGCAGCCCGCCTTCTTCGTCCAGCGCATGGCGGAGGAAGGCGTCGTCTTCCACGACGCGTGACACCGACGCGATAGCGGGATCCTGGTCTCGCCGAAACCCGAGCGCTCAGGGGCCGGGCGGTGTCAACGAGATAGCCGAGCGGCTCCACAACAGGCCGCGAAAGATACTCGACTTCGAAACCCCGAACGAGGTCTTCGCAAGACTGATGGCGGAGGCAAGCTACTGCTCAGTCGTGTTGCACTTCTCATGGCGAGATAGCCACGGTCCGTCACTCGACGCGTCCTCTACATCGACGGCGGCTGCCGCGATCCCCGGTCCTGCGCGGCGCGCGATGATCTGTTCCTTCTCAAGGCGGAACGGCCGCAAATGGCTGGTGCCCCAACTGCCTGCAACGTTATAACCGGTCATGAAACGGCATCGGGGACGGACCTAAGGGAATTTATAGGGGTGAAAATGATCGCCTGGCCTCCGGACGGTTTCATCTCGATGGCCAACCCATCTTGAGCAGAAATCGTCTTGGTTGAGATCATGACGGGCGTGGCACGAGCCGGATAGGTGGGGGGGCCATCCGCGAAGATCGTGGCCAGCCAGTCACCTTTGCCCAGAAAGGCCAGCGGCACCTTCAGTTGCCGCGTCTGCTCATTGGTCATTGCACCCAAAAACCAGCGTTCGCCATGCCGTCTGACGACGGCGACAAATTGTCCTGGCTGGCCGTCAATGGCGTGGGTTTCATCCCAACTGGTCGGGCATTCGTCAAACCATTGCAGGGCGGCCCAGCTACCTTCCCTGTACTTGGTCGGTGTGTCATACCAGTAAAGAAACGTGAGTGGATTATAATAGACGGCCGCCATCGCCAGTTGATGTGCATTGGTGGTCTTGTTCATATAGTGATCGTAGCAGATTGTATAATCGATCGGACCTGACAAGGCGCGCGTGAAGGGCAGGGTGACGTTATGTCGCGCCGTCGGGAATTGCTCATTGCCTCGAACGCCCTCTAGGGCGACATAGTTCGGCAGCGTGCGTTCCAGGCCGGCAGGACGGAGATTGTCATGTAGGTTGACGAGGAGATGGTTTTCGCCACAGGTTTTCACCAGATCATAGATGAAGTCGATGTCTTCCTGCCTGCCTTCCCAGATGAAACCAAACTTGATTCCCGCGACGCCCCATTTGCGATAGGTCGATACGATCTCAGGCAATTGCTGCATTGCCGGAACACGATCGACGTAAAGGATCGTGCCGATGCCCTTCTGGCGAGCGGCGGCGACAATTCCCTTCATGTCTAGACCATCGATGGGACGGCTTGCGTCGCTCGGATCGGTTCCGTCCCCATACCAATGTGCGTCGAACTCGATATAGTCGAGCTTGCGCATTTCTGCGAAGGCTATTCCCTCCAGCGCTCCAGCATTGGAATAGGGCTTGCGGATGCGAAAGGCGCGCCCCGGCTTGATCCAGCCGGTATCGCCAAGCCGGTTCGGGGTTGCAAGAGTAGGCACCAGCCCGGCTTTTTCGATGAGCTTGGCGGGTGTTTCGCCCACCAATATCAGCCGCCAGGGTGTGGTGAAGGGCGTCCCTACTGAAAAACGCGGCGCTGCATTGGTTTCGCCGGGTCCTGAATAGCCGGTCGCGCGGCCGGGGAAATGCATGAGATGGCTGGCAACACTTTGTTCATTTTCACCGGGGCCGAACATCAGACGGGGGTAGTGGAGGCGGTCGGATTCGCAGATCAACAGCGATAGGCCGTCTGCCGTTATCGCCAATAGAGGCGTGTCCGCCAACGGCCCCTTATCCGTGCTGTTCGTCAGATTCGGATGAGGGACAGGATTGATCGTGCCCGGAGGCGAACGGTGATATTCGCCCTCATCGCGGCTGCTCCATATTTCGGTGTTCGCGGGGAAACGAAACTCCGTTGCTTCACCCCCTAATTCGATCTTGTCCTTGGGCGCAGACAGCAGCACGAACCGGAAAGCGACGCCATCATTATGGGCGAGCAGGCGGATCGCGAACCGAATACGCGATTTGCGATCATCAAACTGCGCTTCGATCTGATTGGCGCGGCCGTCATATTTCGCGGCGATGCCATAGGGCGGAGTCCAGCTATCGTCGAGCGGCCCGGTCATTTGGCCCAAATATCTGGCATTCCGACCCAAAAGGAGGCCATGCTCCAGCACCAGCGCCAGCCGGGATGGCTCCAGAACCGTCTTGCCGCAAAACTGCGCTGACCAGCGGGGATAATTGGTTACCCGCGTTGGCAGGAGCAATTGCGCTTGCAGCCTGCCGTCAGGAGAGCTGATGGAGATTGCCGGTTCGCCCGCAAGCGCAGGCTGGGCGGCGAGCCTGCTGCTGCCGAACATCTCGATGGTCGCAGCACATATTCCACCCAGAAGGTTCCGGCGTGTTGGATTTAGGGCCATCATTCTTCCTTCAATTCGCTCACCGCCGAACATCAAGACCGCCGTGGAGAAATGCATCGATATCATTCTGGTGGAACAAGGCGGCGTCGCCGGGGATGGAATGTTTGAGTGCGGCGAGGGCGATGCCGGTATGAGCTGCAGCGGTAATGTCATGACCGGTTTCAAAGGAATGGAGAACACCGGCTGCGAAGGCGTCGCCGCCGCCCACGCGACCGACGATGTCAGCAAGTTCGATCTCGCCGGTCTGCGTTTCAGCCGCGCGCGTGTCGATCCGCCCGGACAGCCGGTGCAGATTGACGTGTGCCACATGCCGCGCGGTGGATGCGATCATCTGAAGTCTAGGCGTAACCAGGCAGTAAGCGCGGCAATGGGCCGCGGCGGCACGCGCGGCTAAAGTTCGCACTTCGATCTAGAATCCACCCGCTTACAATCGTTGGGCGCGATAATAGTAATTATGTTAATATCAATATGTTATGAAGATCTGTTGGATGGAACTTCCCTCGCGATTTTCCAACATGCTCATTCGCTCATGGCTTTTTTGGCAGCAGCGCAAGCACTGCTTGCTTCTTGTCCATCCAGGAGGCCGCAGTCTGGCTCCGCCATGCGATCATGTCGTGGATGCGTTGGTATTCCTCGGCGATATTGCGTGTAAAAATCGGCTCATGATGGGCGATCCGATTGCGCAACCGCCGGATTGAACGCAGGTCAGTATAGGCAGTGGTCCGGCACTGAGCGATTGTCTGGTTTGGCGGGGCGCCAGGAAAGCACGTCCTGAAATGCGCGTTCCAAATCCGATTATCTTGCCCACGGGTGAAGATATTTTCCCAGAAGGCAAATTTCAGTTCCGCGACGATCTTACCTGTGGTCGGCAAAGAGGCAGCGCAACGGGTCAAATCATTTGCCGGATTATAATCGAACTGCCGTTTAGGCCGGGGCAAACTGCGAATAAAGCCATTGTTCCACGGCCAATTCGCTCCGTGGACCTGCTCAATCGCCTCCGCAATCCCGTTGCGCACGGCGACCTCGCAGACCTGTAGAGGCACAATCAGAGCCGATGACAGGTCAAGATTCCACTCGTAAAGTTCGAGCGCCTTGTCCCGATCGTTGCCCATGGCCTGGAGGTAGGTCGCAAAGCGGGGCGCTGAAATGACATTGGGCAGCTCATGAGCTTCATTGGCTGTAAAGGGCAACGTGCGGCATCCTGTCGGCTTCCTATTGACGATACCGTCAACAGGACTATATTAACGGCATCGGCTTTGAGAATGCGGGCTCTTGCCCCCCCTCATCGTCAAAGGATATGTTAAGGCCCGCCTCTGGCGGGCCTTTTCTTTACGCAGCGATGCCATTAAACAACCATGACGCGCCACCAGCCCGACTGTCCGTCATATTTGCACCTCCACCTGGCCTTCTTGCAAGGCTGCAAGAATATATGCGTGGACCGCGCCCAGATTGATGAGCGTAACGATTTCCGGCGCCTCATCAACCGCCTTCCTGAGAAGCTCCAACTGATCCGCCTCGTAAATAATATGATCCCCGTATGGGGGCCAGATCGCCATGAGTCGATGCACTGGCTCCGTTTCATGCGCAAAAGCGGTCCAACGCTCATGCCGTGTCACGACGGAGTTTGCAGCATCGAAGGTGAATCCAGCATCCATCAGAAGCTTCGCAACGCGAAAGAGGCATAAGTCCGCGACCCCAAACCGCTTCCATTTTGCCCTTGGCATCGGATCATCATGGGTATCTGCTCCAGGCCGGTGGAAGCCCGGCAGCATCCCGACCCTGCCTCCCAGGCCGCGCTTAAGATAGGAGCGCAAACCTTCGTAGCCGACCCCGACGATTTCTGCTGCTCTGGCTGTGGTAACTTTGGGGCGCATCGGAGTTTCCAAAACGGTGCCTATAACACCAAATATAGCGTGATATGATTCGGTGTCAATAAGACCGAATCATATCACGCTAAGTGTCCCGCTGGTCGTCATCCGAACGGGTGGAACCGGCTCGCGGGGTTCCGTGCAGCCCCCCGCCATGGGGCGGCATAGAGCGCGGGCCGAAGGCAGCGGCCCGTCAGGAAGGGAAAAGAATTGTGTCATGGTGCTGAGCACCGTGCAGAATATGGATGACCGCCTTGTCGGCCTCGACCCGATAGAGGATCAGATAATAGCCATGCCCCCAACGCCGCACGCCCGCGGTGTCGATTAGACGCCCGTTTTCGCGTGAAGCATGCTATAGTGCGACAGCAAGCCCATACTCTCGGCAAGAGGAATGATCGGCGCGCGATTACCGACCCAGCTTCACCCCCCGCGAGCTTTCTGGCTTCCCCGGAAAGGGGCTGACGATGAAACCGACCATCCATTCCGACCTCACGCACAACCTGGCGCTAGCTATCCTGGCCTCTTCCGCCGCTCCTGCGCTGCTGCTCGATGCAAATCTGATGATTATCGCGGCCAGCACGTCCTTCTATCGCGTCTTCGGCCTTGAACCGGAGGACGTGGTCGGCCGACCCCTGCTTAGGCTCGGCGGAGGTGAGTGGGACGTGCCGCAACTCCGCTCGCTCCTGAGGGCTACCCTTTCGGGCCATGCGAGTATTGAGGCCTATGAGATGGATCTCAAGTCTGATGTTGCGGCGCGCCGGCTCGTCATCAATGCTCAAAAACTTGACTATGGCGATGTTGAACCGGTTCGCCTGCTCCTGACAGTGTCTGACGTCACGGAAGCGCGCGTCAGCGAGAAGCTCAGGGACAACCTGTTGCGTGAAAAGGCGATCCTACTTCAGGAACTCCAGCACCGCGTTGCCAACAGCCGCCCCCTTTGCCGCGACTGTAGCATTTTATCAACAGTTGATAAAGCCGATCTACATCAGCGCCGGGGCGAGGCCGCCGCGCACTCCTTGGGAAGCGTGGCCCGTTCGACCGCGAGCTGGCGCATCCCCTCATAGTCCTGACCCCATAACCCAAGGCGCTGCCGCGCAGCCTTCTGCATCAGCCCGACATAAGCACCGCCGGAATAGCGCCGGAAGTCGACCGCATAGCCTTGCGCCATCGTCGCCGCGACGCTCGCGCCATTGGCCTTGAAACGACAGGATAGATTGAAGCGGCCATAGCTCTCTGCCGGGGTCCGGCACTGATTTTCATGGCGCAGGGCGAAATCGAAGAGGCTTGTGGCGCATTCCACGCCGCCATCGCGCTCGACCAGCCCTTGCATGGTGAGCGTCGAAAGGCGCTTGAGCTGCGGCCGATCATCATCCGGCGCATCGATGCCGACGATCCTGATCCGCGATCCTGAAACATCAAGCGTATCGCCATCCACGACACGGGGCGCGCGATCGTTGAGACGCAGCGAGGCGATCTCGGCCACCCGCTCTTTCTGCTGTGCCAAGGCATAGACAGACACCGCGCCGAACATCACCGCGATCATCACGCGCTGGTGCGGGGGAAGGCCCGGAAACAGCTTCATGCGGCGCGGATCTCGCGCAGCAGATCATTCCAGTCTCCGTTGTGCGACGGCAACTTCACACTGAGTTCCCGGTCATGGGCCGTCAGATGTGGTGTTGCCCGCTTGATGGCGCGTGCCGCCTCGGCCCCGTGCTGGCTGTAGATGATGATTTTGCGGATGCTTTCGGGGATCGTGAGCGTCTGATACCGCTCGATCCCCAGGACCGGCCAGACATGGGTTTCCGGCTCCAGCATGTTCATCACGCTCGCAGCCTCCTCGACGCCTTCGGCGAGACGCAAAACGCCATCGGTCGGGATGCCACCCCAGCGCACCGCACCGCCGCCGGGATTGCCCAGCATCCTTTTGGGCTTGGCGATCTCGGCCTTGCCCCGACCGTCGGGCGTCAGGAAGGTCCGATGGATGGCGACCACGCCGGCATCCTCCTCAACCGGCACGATGAGGGCCCGCGCGAACGCCTTGTCCTCCCCAGCGCCGAACTGGCAGCGGGCGTGAGCAAGGGCTATCAGTTCGCCCTCAACGTCAACGGAGTCGCCCGCCAACCTGCCCGCCCTACAAACGCCACCGACGCGGCGCAGGTCGCTCGCTCCTATATCGCACAGGGCTATTCGGTGGATCTCGGCCTGGGCCAGATCAACTCGAACAATATGGCCGCGCTGGGCCTGACCTGGAACAGTGTATTCGATCCCTGCACGAATATCGGCGCCGCGGGGACGGTGCTGGCGGGCAACTATCATCAGGTCCGCGACGGAAGGATGCCGCAGGAGGCGCTGCGGATCGCCCTGTCCATGTACAATACCGGCTCCAGAACACGGGGCTTTCGCAACGGCTATGTCGGTCGCGTGCTGGGCAACGCGGGCGTCTCCGATGGAATCTCGGCGGCTGCCTATATCCCCACCGCCCCATCGGTGGCGGCGGACAAACCACCCGCCACCATGCTGGCCGATCTGGTCGCTGAGAATCGGCCCGATGCCGGTTCCGCGCGGGCGGCATCGCCCCCACCCCCGGCCTTGGGATGTCTTTTCCCGGGCCGCTTACGAGCGCGCGCGCAATACGGAAACAGGAGGAAGCTGATGAAGTCACTCGCATCAAGGGACGCGCCGGCGATGTCGGTGCGATCCAAGGTCCAGCGGCATGTCGCGGCGATGTCGCCACGCCGGCGCAAAGCGGCGACGATCGCCGCCGCGGTCGCGGTCGCCGGCATCGCCGCAATCGCAGCCCCGGACCCGGCCTTTGCCCAATCCGCCAATCTGGAGGGCTTCGCCAACAATGTGCTGGGCCTGCTCAGCAATGGCCTGCTCCGCGCGCTGGCGGTCATCGCCGTCATCATTGCCGGAGCGGGGTGGCTCATGGGCCGCGTCAACACCGGCGCAGTCGTGACGGTCATCATCGGCATCGCGATCATCTTCTCGGCACCGTGGATCGTGGATCAGATCGCAGGATCGGCCTGACGAGGAAGTGGCCCGGTCGATGGCCGGGCCACCATCATTTCCGCCGGTTCGCAGGAGAGCGCCCATCTGTTCACCCGCAAATCCGATCTTGTCCAGAAACTTCAGGTCGCCCGCCGTGAGTTGGCGCTCGAGGCCGCGATCGCCAAGCTCGACAAATATCATCTGCTGGTCCTCGACGACCTCGCATATGTGACCAAGGATTAGGCCGAAACGTCCGTCCTGTTCGAGCTGATCAGCGCACGGTACGAACGGCGTTCCCCGCTCATCACCGCCAACCAGCCCTTTGGCGAATGGAACCGGTCTTCCCGGATCCCGCCACGCCGCGGAGAGGATTCATGCCGCGGTTGAACAGGAGCGCGAGCCCTGGGCGCGGTTGGAGGCCGCCTGTGCGACGTTGCTGGATATTCAACTCGCCCCTGATTCGCTGACGATGCCGATGATGAACGATTTCCGCGAGGTGCCCCAGGAGGTGCGGGAGCAGTTGATCGCACGGCGGGACAGGTTCGAGGAACAGTTCCGGACGCTTGTGGGGGAACTGCCGCTGCCTGGACATATCGACAGGTCGCTGTACCGCAACCTGTTGCTGTCGCAGCTCAATTCAGTGGCGGATTGGTATCGCGCGGGCAGATTGAGCCCAAGCGAAATCGCGGGGCAGATTGTTGCCATTTTCCGGCACGAATAGGTTTTTCCGAGAATGAAATAGTGAATTGACAGCGTTTCGACGGCGCGCGGTTGACTGTAACAGATGTTTGGTATAGCTGCTCCTCCCGTACTTTGGGAGAGGCCTGATGTTCAGCTATGTTCCGCCGCTTGACGACTATCGCTTCCTGCTGAGCGAAGTGCTGGGCTTTGATCGGGCGATGGGAGAGATCGGCAAGGAGGTCGATGCGGACCTGGCTGCCGCCGTGCTGGAAGAGGCCGGCCGGATGTGCGCGGAAAGGCTGTTTCCGATCAACCGCGAGGGCGACGAACAAGGCAGCCGCCTGATCGACGGGCTGTATCTGGCGCTGGAGCCAGGCTGTCATGCTTTCATGACCATCCCACAACAGATTTTTAAATCATGGGTTGGCTAAGCTCGCCGCCTCAGGCCGATCATATTTGATATTAGTCAAGTGTCCTATAGACAATGAGCCGTCCGGATTCCACCATGCGGCCCACAGTTCGAATCATGAGTATGGACATTCTCGCTTGAACGACTGGGAGACGGATGCGTGGATTTCACATTGACCGGACGCGAAGCAGACTTTCAGCGACGTGTCCGCACCTTTGTCGAGGATCATGTGCGCCCGTCTGCAGGAGCCTATGCCAGCGAAGTAGCGAGCGGCGACCGCTGGGCCCCGGTGCAGACCATCGAAAGGCTGAAGGTGAAGGCCCGTGAGGCCGGGCTCTGGAACCTGTTCATGCCACCCGCACATGGGGCCGCCCTGATCGACGAGAGTTTTGCCTTTTCCGGCGAGCGTCTTTCCAACCTGGAATATGCGCTGTGCGCCGAGGAAATGGGCCGCATCGCCTGGGCATCGGAAGTGTTCAACTGCTCCGCGCCTGACACCGGCAATATGGAAGTGCTGCACCGTTACGGCACCCGCGCGCAGAAGGATCGCTGGCTGAAGCCGCTGATGGAGGGCGAGATCCGCTCCGCCTTCCTGATGACCGAGCCCGATGTCGCCTCGTCCGACGCCACCAATATCCGCACCTCCATCCGGCGCGATGGCGATCATTATGTCATCAACGGCCGCAAATGGTGGTCGTCCGGCGCGGGCGATCCGCGCTGCAAGGTCGCCATCCTCATGGGCAAGACCGATCCGCACGCGGAAAGACATCGTCAGCAGGCCATGATCCTGGTCGATCTCGACACGCCCGGCGTGACGATCGAAAAGACCCTGTCGGTCTATGGCTATGATCATGCTCCCCACGGCCACGCCCAGATCGCGCTGGACGATGTCCGCGTCCCTGCCGAAAATCTGATCCTGGGCGAAGGCCGCGGGTTCGAAATCGCGCAGGGCCGCCTGGGGCCGGGCCGCATCCATCATTGCATGCGGACGATCGGCGCTGCCGAGGAGGCGCTGGAAGCCATGACCCGGCGACTGCTCAGCCGGACCGCGTTCGGCAAGCGCATTGCCGACCATTCCGTCTGGGAAGAACGGATCGCCCGCGCCCGCATCGACATAGAAATGACCCGCCTGCTCTGCCTTAAGGCCGCCGACATGATGGATCGCGCGGGCAACAAGGCGGCGCGCGACGAAATCGCGATGATCAAGGTGCAGGCACCCCAAATGGCGCTCAGGATCATCGACGACGCGATCCAGGCCCATGGCGGCGGCGGGGTTTCGGACGATTTCGCGCTGGCGGCGGACTGGGCGCATATCCGTACCCTGCGCTTTGCCGATGGCCCGGATGAAGTCCATGCCCGCGCCATCGCCCGGTCGGAATTCGCCCGCTATCGAAACCCGCTGTCATGAGCGATCTCGACGCGGCCAGCCTGTCCCGATGGCTTGAGGAGGCGGCCCCCGGCCATGCCCCCGTCATCGGAATCGAAAAATTCGCGGGCGGTCAGTCCAACCCCACCTATCGGATCGGCAGCGACGCAGGCGACATCGTGTTGCGGCGCAAGCCGTTCGGATCGCTCCTGCCCTCCGCCCACGCCATCGAACGCGAATTCCGCCTGCTCCGCGCGCTCCATCCTACGGGCTTTCCCGTTCCCCGTCCGATCGCCTTGTGCGAGGACAGCGCCGTCATCGGCGCGCCCTTCTACCTGATGGAGGTCGTGAAAGGCAGCAACCATAGCGACGGCGCTCTCCCGGAGGTGCCAAAGCTGGATCGGCGGCGTGTCTATGAAGCGATGATCGATACATTGGCGGCACTGCACAACATCGATCACACCGCGCTGGGCCTTGATGATTTCGGTCGTCCCGGCAATTATTTCGCCCGTCAGGTGGACCGCTGGACCAAGCAGTATCGCGCCGCCCAGACCGACGAAATTGCCCAGGTCGAACAGCTAATAAGCTGGCTGCCTAAGACCGTGCCTGCCCAGACGGCCACCTCCATCATCCATGGCGACTACCGCATCGACAACCTGATCTATGCGCCCGACCGCCCGCACATCCTGGCCGTGATCGACTGGGAGCTGGCGACCATCGGCGATCCGATTGCCGACTTCGCCTATCTGGCGATGAATTGGGTGCTGTTCGCGGACGGCCGCGCGGGGCTGGCCGGCATCGATCTCGAACGGGCCGGAATACCGACGCTGGAGGAAGCGGTCCAACGCTACTGCGCCCTTACCGGCCGCAAGGATCTGCCTGACCTTCATTGGTATTTCGCCTATAATCTCTTCCGCCTGATCGGCATCCTTCAAGGCATCAAGAAAAGGATTGCCGACGGCACCGCTTCCAGCGCGCACGCGGAGCCAATGGTGGCAAAGATAGCCGCACTGGCGCAGGCTGCCTGGGATCAGGCGCAGCAAGCCGGGGCCGCGCATTAGCTGCGCCAGAAGAAACGCAGCACAATCTTCAGAGAGGAAGGCAAATGCAATTGTTCGATCTGACCGGCAAGGTCGCGATCATCACGGGCTCGACGCGCGGGATCGGCCGCGCCATTGCCGAAGCCTATGCCGCCGAGGGCGCGCGCGTGGTGATTTCCAGCCGCAAGCAACCCGCCTGCGAGGAAGTCGCCGCCGCGATCAACGCCCGCTACGGCGATGATCGCGCGATCGCCATCGCCGCCAGCATCTCCGACAAGGCGGCGCTGGAAGCCCTGGTCGCCGGCACCCGCGAACGGTTCGGGCGGATCGACCTGCTCGTCTGCAACGCCGCCACCAACCCCCATTATGGGCCCATGGCCGGGATCAGCGACGAACAGTTCCGCAAGATCTTCGACAATAATGTCCTCGCCAACCATTGGCTCGTCTCGATGGTCGCGCCGGAGATGATCGCGCGCCGGGATGGCGCGATCATCCTGATCTCCTCTATAGGCGGGCTGATCGGATCGGACGTGATCGGCGCCTATAATGTGTCTAAGGCGGCCGATTTCCAGCTGGTGCGCAATCTGGCGGTGGAATTTGGCCCCCATAATGTCCGCATCAACGCCATCGCGCCCGGCGTGACGCGCACGGATTTCGCCCGCGCTTTGTGGGAGGACCCGCAGGCCGAAGCCGCCTTGAAGAAGGCGACGCCCCTCGGCCGCATCGGCGAGCCGGAAGAGATTGCCGGCGCCGCCGTGTTCCTGGCCGCCAAATCAGGCGCTTATATGACCGGGCAGACCATCATCGTGGACGGCGGCGCAACCGCGAGGGGCGTGTTGTGAGCGGGCGCTTCGCCTCCCGCAACGTCGTCGTGACCGGCGCCGCGTCGGGGATCGGCCGCGCGGCTGCCCAGCTCTTCACGCAGGAAGGCGCGCAGGTGCTGGCCTTCGACATCGCCGACGCGGTCGATGAGGTCGCGGCCGGTCATCCGTCCATCATCGCCATGCGCGGCGATGCCGGCAGCGAAGCCGATGTGGCGGCGCTGATCGCCGCAGCCGCCGGCCTTCCGGGCGGGGTCGGCGTCGTCGTCGCGAATGCGGGCGTCAGCGGCGGCATGGCCGGCCTGCTGGACCAGAGCGTGGAGGATTGGGAAGCGCTGTTGCGTGTCAACCTGATCGGCGCGTTCCTGGCCGTCAAACATGGCGCCCGCGCGATGCTGACCGCCGGCGGGACGGGCGCGATCATCTGCACCGCCTCGGTCGCGGGCCTGCGCGCGGGCGCGGGCGGCCCCGCCTATTCCGCGTCCAAGGCCGGCGTCATCAACCTCGTGCAGACCGCCGCGCAGCAGCTCACCGGCTCCAACATCCGCGTGAACGCCGTCTGCCCCGGCCTGATCGAAACGGGCATGACGCAGTCGCTCTACGACAATGCCCGCGCCCGTGGCCGGGAACATCAGATCGGCCAGCTCAATCCGCTGCGGCGAGGCGGCCGGGCGGACGAAATCGCCCAAGCCATCGCCTTCCTCGCGTCGGACGACGCCAGCTACGTCAACGGCCAGGCCCTGGCCGTCGATGGCGGCCTGTCCTCCTCCCATCCCTTCGCTCGCCCCCGGCAGGTGGGCGAAACCACCTTCTGAAAAAGAGGCATCATGATCGAAACACAGCTTCACGGCGATATTCTGCAAATCGCGATCATCAACGCGCCCGTGAATGTGCTGGGCGCAGCCGTCCGGCAGGGACTGACCGACGCCATCAACGACGCGCAGACCGACGCTGCGATCAAGGCGATCGTGATCCGGGGCGCGGGCAAGATGTTTTCGGGCGGCGCGGACATCACCGAATTCGGCAAGCCCTTTGTCGATCCCTCGCTGCCCGCTGTGATCGACGCCATCGAGGCGAGCGACAAGCCGGTCGTCGCGGCGATCCACGGCATGGCGCTGGGCGGTGGCCTGGAAGTCGCGCTCGGCTGCCATTACCGCATCGCCACGCCCTCGGCGAAACTGGGGCTGCCCGAAGTCAAGCTCGGCCTGCTCCCCGGCGCGGGCGGCACGCAGCGCCTGCCGCGCCTCACCGGGGTCGAAGCGGCGCTCCAGCTGATCGTCTCGGGCGATCCGATCCTGGCCTCGCGCGGCCTGGAGATCGGCCTGATCGACAGGCTCAGCGATAAAGAAACGCTGGCCGCCGACGCGATCGCCTATGCCCGTTCGCTCGACGGCGTGCGGCGCACGCGCGATATCCCGGTTCATGCCGATGCCGCGCTGTTCGACCGATTTATCAGCGATCAGGGGCGAAGGATTCAAGGCCTCGACGCGCCCAATGCCTGCATCTCCGCCGTCAGGGCAGCGGCCAGCATGCCATTCCGCGAAGGCCTGGCCAAGGAGCGGGCCCTGTTCGCCGCGCTGGTGGAGGGCGACCAGTCCCGCGCGCTGCGGCATGTCTTCTTCGCCGAACGCGCCGCCGCCCGGATCGACGGCCTCCCTAACGACATTGCCCTGCGCTCCATCAGCAAGGTCGGCGTGATCGGCGCCGGCACCATGGGCGGCGGCATCGCGATGAACTTCCTGTCGGCGGGCATTCCGGTCACCATCGTGGAAATGGCGCAGGAGGCGCTGGACCGCGGCACCGGCGTCATGCGCAAAAATTATGAAGCGAGCGCCGCGAAGGGCCGCCTGACGACCGCCCAGGTGGAACAGGCGATGGGCCTGCTGACGCCCACCCTGGATTTTGCCGCGCTGGGCGACTGTGACCTCATCATCGAAGCCGTCTATGAGAATATGGACGTGAAGAAGGAGATTTTCGCGCGGCTCGACGGGATCGCCAAGCCCGGCGCGATGCTGGCCTCCAACACCTCCTATCTCAGCATCGACGACATCGCGTCGGCGACCGGGCGAGCGCAGGACGTGCTCGGCCTGCACTTCTTCTCGCCCGCCAATGTGATGAAGCTGGTCGAGGTGGTCCGGGGCGCCAAAACGGCGCCGGACGCGCTGGCGACCGGCATGGACCTTGCCCGGCGCATCGGCAAGGTGCCGGTGGTTTCCGGCGTCTGCTACGGCTTCATCGGCAATCGCATGCTGATCCCGCGTCAGGGCAATGCCACCGAGCTGTTGCTGGAAGGCGCGACCCCCGAGCAGATCGACCGCGTGCACACCCGCTTCGGCATGCCGATGGGACCGTTCCAGATGGTCGACCTGGCCGGAGCCGACATCGGCTGGCATCGCGATCCGCAGCGTATCGAAACCATCCGCGACGCGCTGTGCGCGCAAGGCCGCTGGGGGCAGAAGACGCGCGCGGGCTTCTACGACTATGACGAAAAGCGCAGGCCCACCCCCTCGCCCGTGGTCGATGCGATCATCGAACAGTTCCGCGCCAGGGCCGGCATCACGCCACGCGCCATTTCCGACGAGGAGATCGAGGTGCGAACGCTCTACACAGTGGTGAATGAAGGCGCCAAGATCCTGGAGGAAGGGATCGCCCAGCGCGCGTCCGACATCGATGTGGTCTGGATCTACGGCTATGGCTGGCCCCGGCATAAGGGCGGCCCGATGTTCTGGGCCGGGCAGACCGGCCTTGCCACCATTGTCGATGCGCTCGACCGCTATCGCGACCGTCTTGGCCCCGACTTCCTCGTCTCGCCCTTGCTGAAAGCGCGCGCCGCGAGCGGCGGCTTGCTGTAAAAATCGAAAAGCGCCGGATCGCAATCCGCAACCATAAATGAGGAGAGGAAAATGCCCCTACGTTTTCCCACCATCTCGCCAGAAACCTATCAGTTCCCCCTGACCATCGGCCATCTGCTCGACAGCGCCATGCTTTCCTCCGCCGATCAGGAAATCATCTATCGCGACCAGCATCGCTACACCTACCGCGACTTTCATGACCGCCTCGGTCGCCTGGCATCGCTGCTCACGGAACTGGGCGCCGGGGAAGGCTCGACGGTCGCCATGCTCGACTGGGACAGCCACCGCTATCTGGAGGCCTATTTCGCGGTCCCGATGATGGGCGCCGTGCTGCTGACCGGCAATGTCCGCCTTCCGCCGGAGCAACTCAGCTACACGCTCAACCACAGCGGCGCGGAAATCCTGATCGTCCACCGCGACTTCTTCCCGCTGATCGAGGCCGTTCTGCCCCATCTCCCGAAAATCAAGGCGGTCGTCGCGATCATGGACGGCGCTGACGGCGCGCTGCCCGCCTGGGCCAATGGCGAATATGAGGCGCTGTCGGCCGCCGCGCGGGCGGATTTCCCCTTCCGCGATTTCGATGAGAATGCGCTGGCAACGACCTTCTACACGACCGGGACCACAGGCGATCCCAAGGGCGTGTGCTTCACCCATCGCCAATTGGTGCTGCACGCCCTGTCCGCGAAGGCGCCCTTCGGCGTCAGCGCGCTCAGCCCCAGTTTCGGCGTGGAATCGGTCTATATGCCTTTGACGCCCATGTTCCATGTCCACGCATGGGGCATGCCCTTTGTCGCGACGATGCTCGGGCTCAAGCAGGTCTATCCCGGCCGTTATGAGCCGGAGATGATCTGCCGGCTCCGGACCGAACATGGCGTCACCTATTCCCATTGCGTGCCGACGATCCTCCGGATGATATTGGACGCGGCGGACCGCACCGGAGCCGACCTCAACGGCTGGACCATGACCATCGGCGGCGCCGCGCTGACGCAGGCGCTGTGCGCGGAAGGGCGGCGGCGGGGCATGAACCTGGTCGCGGGGTACGGCATGTCGGAAACCGCGCCCACCATCGCGATCGCGCGCCGGCGCTTCGACGATGGCGACGAGGAAGCGGCGATCGTCGAGGCCCTGTGCGCGAGCGGCATCCCCGTTCCGCTCGTTTCCGCCCGTATCGTGGACGAGGACATGAATGACCTGCCCGCCGACGGCAGCACGCGCGGCGAACTGGTGCTGCGCGCGCCATGGCTGACACCCTGCTATGTCGGCGATGACCGAGCCTCGGCGGCGCTCTGGCGCGGCGGCTGGATGCACACGCAGGACATAGCGACCCTGGATGCCCAAGGGACCATCATGATCCGGGACCGGCTGAAGGACGTCATCAAGACGGGCGGGGAATGGATCGACTCCATCCTGCTGGAAGAACTCATCTCCACCGTCGAGGGGATCGACGAAGCCGCCGTCATCGCCGTGCCGGACCCGCAATGGGGCGAGCGTCCGCTCGCGGCGGTCGTGGCCCACGCCGGCTTCACGCCGACGCTGGAAACGATCAACGCACCCATATTGGCCGCCATCGAACGAGGCGAAATCACGCGCTACGCCAAAATCGGGCAGTTTGTGGTGCTGGACGCCATGCCCAAGACCAGCGTGGGCAAGATCGACAAGAAGCTGCTCCGCGCGCAATTCGCCACTCTAGGGGAAGGTGAGCCCGCATGAGCCGTCCCGACGACCTCCTGCCTTCATCCGACATGCTCGCTTTCCAGCTTTTCCACTGGCTCGATGTGGGAGAGACGACGGATCAGGACACGCTGCTCGCGATCATGGATGTGGCGCGCCGCCTCGCCGTCGACGCCTTCATGCCGCATTACCGTCAGGCCGATATCGAGGAACCCCGTCTCGAAAACGGCCGCGTGCGCCTGTGCCCGGCGATCCATGGGGCGCTGCGTAGCTATGCCGATCTGGGCCTGTTCGGCGCGAGCTTTCCCGAAGCGCTCGGCGGCCTCGGCCTTCCTTTCACCGCCTCGCTCGCGGTGTACAGCATCTTCGCTGCCGCCAACGCCTCGACCGCGGGCTATGCCATGTTGACGGCGGCCAATGCCCGGCTGATCTCCACCTTCGGCACCCCGCTTCAATCCGAACGCTTCGCCCTGCCGCAGATCGAAGGTCGCTGGTTCGGGACCATGTGCCTGTCCGAACCGCAGGCAGGCTCCAGCCTGGGCGACATAAGAACCCGGGCCATTCCCGACGGGGAGGACGAGCATGGCGTCCGCTATCGCCTGACTGGCAACAAGATGTGGATTTCGGGCGGCGACCAGGATGTGAGCGAGAATATCGTCCACCTCGTCCTCGCCAAGATCGCGCGGCCCGATGGCAGCCTGCCCGAAGGATCAAAGGGCATATCGCTTTTCATCGTGCCCAAGATCCTGCCCGACGGCACCGGCAACGACGTCGCCGTGGCCGGGCTCAACCATAAGATGGGTTGTCGCGGCACGTCGAACTGCCTCCTCAATTTCGGCGAGGCAGGCGGCGCCACCGGCTGGCGCGTCGGCGCGGAGGGGCAGGGGCTGGCCCAGATGTTCATGATGATGAACGAGGCGCGCATTTCCGTGGGCATGGGTGCGGCGGCGCTGGCCTATCGCGGCTATTGCCATGCGCTGCGCTATGCGCAGGAACGTGCGCAGGGCCGCGAGGCGGGGCAACAACATGGCGCGCCCGTCCCGATCATGACCCATCCCGACGTGCGTCGCATGCTGTTGCAGCAGAAGGTCTATGCGGAGGGCGCATTCGCGCTCTGCCTCTATTGCGCCCGGTTGCTCGACAGGGGCGGAGAGGAAGCCGAAGCCGTGCTGGCGCTACTCACGCCTGTCGCAAAGAGCTGGCCGTCCGAATTCGGCCTGATCGCCAACGACCTCGCGATCCAGGTCCATGGCGGCTATGGCTATACCCGCGATTTCGACGTCGAACTGCTCTGGCGCGACAATCGCCTCAACCCGATCCACGAAGGCACCACGGGCATTCAGGCGATCGACCTGCTGCGCCGGAAAATCCTGATGTCTGACGGCCGCCCTCTCGCCCAGCTGCGCGATCGCATCGGCGCGACCGCCGCCCGCGCCAAGGCGCAGGCAGACTGGGCCATCCAGGCTTCAGCCCTGCTCGATTACTGGACTCATGTCGAACAGGTCATTGCCGGCCTGCGGCTCCGCGGCCTGCCCGAAGCGCTGGACGACGCGACGCTGTTCCTGCGCGCTTTCGGCCATGGGGTAGTGGCGTGGCTCTGGCTCGACCAGATTGCCACCAGCTCGATCGGCAATGATCGTCTCCGTACCGGCCTTTCCTTCGCCTGCCGCTTCTTCTTCGACAATGAACTGCCCCAGGCCCACGCCTGGCTGTCGATCGTCGAGCGCCACGGAGATCTAGCGCGCATGATGCCGGACGAAGCCTTCGCCTGACTCGGCTGGTCTAAACCCTCTGACACCCCTCCCCTCTGATCAACGCTGAAGGAGAAACCCCTTGCGCGATGCCGTTATCGTTTCCACCGCCCGCACGCCCATTGGGCGCGCCTATAAGGGCGCGTTCAACGCCACTCCGGCGCCCACTCTGGCTGCCCATGCGATACGCGCGGCCGTCGAACGCGCCGGGATCGATCCGGCGGAGGTCGAGGATGTCGCCTTCGGCGCCGCCCTGCCCCAAGGCGTGCAACATACGATCGGCCGCACCGCCGCGCTGAGGGCCGGGCTGCCCGTCACGGTCGCCGGCATGACGATGGACCGCCAATGCTCATCGGGCCTGATGGCCATCGCCACCGCCGCCAAGCAGGTGATCGTCGACCGCATGGACGTGGTGGTCGCGGGCGGCGTCGAATCCATTTCCCAGGTGCAGACGCCCGCCCTGCGCGTCAATCCGGACCCCGAACTGGTCGCCATGGTGCCGGACATCTACATGCCGATGTTGCAGACCGCCGAAATCGTCGCCCAACGCTATGGCATTCCCCGCGACCGGCAGGACGCCTACGGCCTGCGCTCGCAGCAGCGCACCGCAAAGGCGCAGGCGAGCGGTGCCTTCAAGGAGGAAATCATCCCCGTGACCGCAACGATGTCCGTGGCGGACAAGGCGACCGGCGCTGTCAGCCAGCAGCAGGTCACGCTCGAAAAGGATGAAGGCAACCGGCCGGAGACAACGGCGGACGGGCTGGCGACCCTCAAGCCCGTGATTGACGGCGGAGTCATCACGGCGGGCAACGCGTCGCAGCTCTCGGACGGCGCCTCCGCCTGCGTGGTCATGGACGGCGCCCTTGCCGCGCGCCGCAATCTGCAGCCGCTCGGCCGTTATATGGGCATGGCGGTGGCGGGCACCGAGCCGGACGAAATGGGCATCGGCCCGGTCTTTGCCGTGCCAAGGCTGCTTCAGCGCTTCGGCCTGCGCATGGACGATGTCGGCCTGTGGGAACTCAACGAAGCCTTCGCCGTGCAGGTGCTTTATTGCCAGGACCGGCTCGGCATTCCGGGCGACCGGCTGAACGTCAATGGCGGCGCGATCTCGATCGGCCATCCCTATGGCATGTCGGGCGCCCGGATGGTGGGCCATGCGCTCATCGAAGGCAAAAAGCGCGGCGCTCGCTACGCCGTCGTGACGATGTGCGTGGGCGGCGGCATGGGGGCCGCGGGCTTGTTCGAGATATTGTGATCGATCGGGCCGCCTGTATCGTGGGAAATGGACAATCACCTTCATTCCGGACAATGGCCGAATATGTTCTCCCTGGATTTGACCGGCAGCACAGCCAGGATCTCCCTCGATAGAGGCGCCGCGCGCAATGCGATACCCCTACGGGCCTGGAACGATCTGTCCGGTCTCCTGGACGGCGTCGCGCGGAGCGGAGCCAGAGCACTGATCCTGCGCTCAGGGATGGAGGGAAGTTTTTCGGCGGGCGCGGACATAGCTGAGCTTGCGGCTCTCACCGGCGAGCCAGCGCTCCGCAGGCGTTTTCATGAGGAGATGGGCGGAGCGATCGAGATGCTGGCGGCGCTCCCCATCGCCACCATCGCGGTCATAGACGGCGGCTGCTTCGGCGCGGCGGTGGCGATGGCGATGGCGTGCGACATTCGGATCGCCAGCCCTGCCGCACGCTTTGCCATCACACCGGCGAAGCTGGGCATAAGCTATCCGCCTGCTGACGTCGCACGGCTCAAGGGCCTGGTGGGGAACGGACAGGCCGCATGGCTGCTGCTGTCGGCCGCAACGATCGACGCCAATCGCGCGCGGACAATCGGGCTGGTCGACAAAATAGTTGATCATCCCGAAGAGGCTGCAAAGCACTTCGCCTCGGCGGTCGCAGGCAATGCGCCTTCCAGCGTCCGCATGCTCAAGCGATCCTTGGCTGGGGACCCGGCGGCAGCGGAAGACTTCGTCGCCGCCTTCGGCCGTTCGGACTTCGCGGAAGGTGTCGCAGCCTTCCGCGAGCGTCGTATTCCGAAATTTGACGGTTAGGCCTCGAACGCCTCAGGCATAGCACAGGGTTTCAGAATGACCGGCGGCGCCATGCAGGTCACCGCCGCCAGCGCCTCGGACTGGCGAGCAGGAAAAACGTGAACCAGCAGATTGATGGTAAAAGGGGGCTCGTTAAAATCCGAGTTTGCGCCCTAACTCATTTGCCCATGGTCGCTATCTGAGGTGGCTCTCGTTCAGCTTGCGCAGCACATATCGTGCGAGCAACTCGTTGCCCCGGGTCGTCATGTGCTCGCCGCCGGCAAATAGGTATGTGCGATCGGCGTGCTCGCTTTTGAGTGCGCCCGCATAGCAAAAGTCCTGATTGGGCAACCGGCACGCATCCTCATGGGCCAGATGGGATAAACCCAGGGATTTTCTGTCTTTCGACACTTCATCGACGAAATCCTGCACGTCGATCAGCAATAGGGCGGGATCATCAGGGAGGTTTTTGACAAGTTCCTCATTGTAGAAACGGCTCTGAGCCGTCATGAACCGCTGCGCCGCCCTCGTCTGGAAGAGCGGCAAATTGCCCATGTCGAGCAGCTTGAACACCAGTATCCGTTTGCCGCCATGGGCGATGATGCGCCGAACCGTCGCGGCGGTATCAGCCGCTGCTTGCGCCACCCGGGCCCGCTCCTGCACCAATTGCTCGGCCGAAGGCTCACGGTTTTCGCGCAGAGTGGCCGACAAGGCAGGATCGTTTGCCGGATCGAAGTTAAACGCGACATCGTTCGTGCCGACATAGAGCGCGATAAGCTGATTGTCCGTAAAGCGATAATGTTGCGCCAGATATCGACCGACCTGCACCATGGCCGAAATCGGCGCGCCTTGGGAAGATTGGGAAACCGAGGAATAGGGATTGTTCGACCGCGCGCCACCCTGAGCGTAGTTGAGCCCGGCTGGACCGGATTTCGCGGCCTTTCCGACATAGACGTCGGCATAATTGTCGACATGTTCGTTCGGCAGCGGCGGCTGGCCATAATGCAACGCCACCCATTGCGCCCAGGTCAGCCCCGGATTTGTCGTGAAGCGGAAGCCATAGGTGCCCGCGTCCGTTAGGCTGTCGCCGAAAAAGACCGCTTGCCCGACCGGAGGCAATCCGGATTCCCGCGCCAACAGCTGCGGCGCTAGGCATAGTCCGATCAAGGCGAAAGCGAACCGCCACGCAGCCATAATCAGACCACTCCAAAAATTGATATTAGAGCGTTTTCTAAGCAGGTGGTATCACCTGCTGACTCGGAAAACGCGGCAAAACAAAAACCTAATGCGGCCGAGCCGGTGCAATCGGATCGGAGTCTGCTCTAGTCGATAAATAGCGAGGGCGGCCGCGACCGGTCAATCGGGCCAGGCCGCTCCGTACGCAATATCGTCCCACAGCGCATTATGCTGCCCCAGCCGCGGGCTGGCGACGGCCTTGACCATCCGTTGCCCGTCGATGACGATCGGCGAAGCGACCCCCGGAATGTCCGCCTTGTCGCCCCTGGCTACGATCTGCATGCCCCGCGCGCGAACCTGCGGGTCGTCGAACACCTGATCGATCCTGTTGATAGGCCCGGCAGGCACGCCAACGGCTTCGAGCCGGTCAGCCAGTGCCTGTGCGTCCCATGACCGGGTCAGTCCGGATAGCCAGGCGATGAGGCCTTCGCGGTCCGCCACGCGCAGGGCGTTGGTCGCATGCTCTGGACGGACGGCGACACCCAATGTCTCGCACAGGCTCGCATATTGCCGGTCATTCCCCACCGCGATCACCAGTTCGCCTTCCCGGGTGGGGAAGCTTTGGTAGGGCACCAGATTGAAATGCCCGTTGCCCATCTGGCTGGGGACGACGCCCGATGTCATCCAGTTGAGCGCCTGGTTGCCCAGCACCGCCACCTGGGTGTCGAGCAGCGCCATGTCGATATGCGCGCCCTTCCCGGTCCGATGCCGCTGCTCCAGCGCCGCGAGGATCGCGACGGCGGAATAGAGGCCGGTAAAAATGTCGGCGACCGAAATGCCGGCCTTTTGCGGAGGACGTCCGATCTCTCCCGTGATCGACATGAGGCCGCCCATCGCCTGGATCACGAAGTCATAACCCGGCCGCTGCGCATAGGGACCGGATTGCCCGAACCCGGTGATGGAACAATAGATCAACCCTTCGTTGACGGCCTTGAGTGAGGGATAATCCAGTCCATAGCGGGCAAGGCCGCCGACCTTGTAATTCTCGATCACCACATCCGCCTCGGCCGCGAGAGCGCGCACCCGCGCCTGCCCATCGGGCTTGGCCAGATCAACCGCGATCGATCGCTTGCCGCGGTTGCAGGCGTGGAAATAGCTGGCATCGAAATGCGAACCGCTGGGAGCGGTCACGAAGGGCGGCCCCCAGGACCGCGTATCGTCGCCGGCACCCGGGCGCTCGATCTTGATGACGTCCGCGCCCAGGTCGGACAAAAGCTGCCCGCACCATGGTCCAGCCAGGACGCGCGCCAGTTCCAATATCTTGATCCCGTCCAGCGGCCGGGACGCGGACTTGGTCGAGTTGAGCATCATTCTCTTTCGTTACGGCGCGCAGCCCGGTATTTCGGCACGGGCGAACTGGTTTGTGCAGAACCCGTTCTCCCGTGCCCCCCCCTTGAATCAGCGAGCTCAGAAACGCGCGCCCAGGGTGATGCCGTAGGTCCGCCGGGCATTGATATAGGCGGAATTGCCGCCGAAGAACTCACTGGCATCATCGACCACGATGGGGACGATCTTGTTCGTGAGGTTCTTCACCCATGCGGCGCCATAGATCCGGCGGCCGGCCGATTCAAAGCCGATGCGCGCATCATAGGTCGCATAGTCGCCCAGCTTGGTGTCATTCTCCTTGGTGGTGTAATAGGTGCCATGATATTTGGCGCTGATCTCCGGTGAGAAGACGCCCAGCCCGGTCTCGATATCGTAGCGGATCGATCCGTTGAAATTGAATGTTTCAGCCAGCGGCAACTTGTTGCCGATCAGGCCAGGATCGATGGACTTGGTGATCTTCGTATCGGTATATCCCATGCCGAAGTCGAGATGGAGATTGTCGAGAGGAATGGCATTGACCTCCAGTTCCGCACCCAGCAACCGGGACTTGGGCAGATTGCTCAGGGCTTGCGTCGCCGTGCCGGGGTCGAGCTGATTGGTCTGATAATCCTTATAGTCATAGTAGAAGACGCCGCCATTCACGCGGAGCCGGCCAGGAATGACGTCACTTTTCACGCCGATTTCATAGTCGGTGACGATTTCAGGATCGACGGCGAGCAAGTTGCCGTTCGCGTCCAGAACCTCACCCGGCGAATTGGATGTCGGCTTGAAGGAACCGCCCTTGAAACCGCGGGACATCACCGCGAAGAGCAAGGTGCGGTCGGCAAGCTGGTAGTCGAGCGCCAGCTTCCACGTCAGCTCCTTCCAGCTCTTGCCCCCCGAAAAGGACGGGGCGGCAGCCGCCAGGAGGTTCCCGTAATTGCCGGTGTCGATCGCCTTGATGAAATCCGAAAACTGTTGCGGCGTGCGCGGCACGTTGGTGGGGAATTCATGTTGCGAGCGGAAGGTGTACGTCACATCCTTTTGCTCATGGGTCCACCGCGCGGCCGCGGTCAGCATGAGCTTGGGCGTGATCTGATAGGTTGTGTGCAGGAAGCCCGCATAGGTTTCCAGCGTCTGGTCGGCAGCCCGCATGTACATGACCGTGCTGGCGTTGGGGAACAGATAACTCACATTGCCGCGCCATGCCGTCGCGTCGAAGGCCAGCTTCGCATTGACCCGTTCATGCATGTAGAATGCGCCGGCGATCCATTGGAACGGCCCGTCATTCTGGGACGTCAAACGGACTTCCTGCGTCCATTGCCGGTCATGGTTGCGGCCATATTCGGTGAGGATCGGCGCCTGCGACGCATCCGTGTCGTTGATCGTCGAATGGCGCACGTCGAGGAAACCGGTGACCGAGGTCAGCTGCACGCCGCCCAGATCAAGGTCCAGGTTGAGCGACACCGGAATATGCCGGACATGCTCGTTCGGCCGGACGTCCGACTCCGTCAGCTTGTAGTGCGACGACTGGCCCAGATTCTGGAAGCCGTAGAATTGCTGCAGCTGGTTCGCGCTGGTGAAACCGTTGGAGTCCGGCTCGAACGCCGGAAAGGCCGTGCGTCCAGGCGTCGTCTTCCATATCAGCGTCTGAAAGTCGCTCTTGAAATATTGTGCGCGCAAGACTGCCGATAGCGCCTCATTGGGCTTCCATTCCAATATGCCGCGCACGCCGACATAGTCCTGCTTGCCCTGACGCTCGTTCAGCGTGACGTTATAAACATCACCCCCACGGTCGAGGCCGACATAGGAGACACGCGCGAGCAGTGTATCGGTCAACGGTCCGCTGAGCGCGGCATGGACCTCGCGCTGGGAAAAGCGGCCCAGGGTGACGTCGGCATAGCCTTCAACCTCTTTTGTCGGCATCGCGGCGATATAGCGGATGGCGCCGCCCGTCGCGTTGCGGCCGAACAGCGTACCCTGCGGCCCGCGCAGCACTTCCGCACGGCCCAGATCCCAGATCGGCACGCCCTGCGAGATCGCCGCGTTCATCGGCACATCGTCGAGATAGACCATGTTGGTGGTGGTGGAATTGGCGTTGAAATCCGCCTGGGCGATGCCCCGGATACCGACGCGCGTATTGGCGATGCCCGTGGTCATCTCGACCTGAACATTGGGGACGAGCTTGCCGATATCCGCTGCGGTCTGCAGCTTGGAAAGTTGCCCGGCATCGAGCACCGTCATGGAGATCGGCACCTTCTGGGCACTTTCGTTCCGTCGCTGCGCCGTCACGACAATTTCCGGCAGCTTGTCTCCCTGCGCGGCCGGCTCATTTTGCGCTTGCGCGCTCGCTTGACCCGCCACGAAGGATAGCGCCAGGGCGCCAAGTGCTACCGAACAATATATTCGTTTCCCAATGGTCATATAATCCCCCTCAGTTATGCGTTAGAACCTCATCATCTTGACATTTAATTGATATTAGTCAGTTTTGTTAGCGACCGTCGGCTCTTAAATCTGCCGTTTATTCATTATTTCCGCCCGTCAGCATCGCTCGACGGCAAGCGCCACGCCCATGCCGACACCCACACACAGTGCTGCCACGCCCAGACGCCCGCCGGAGCGTTCCAGTTCATGGACCAGCGTCATGGCGATGCGCGCGCCCGACATGCCCAGCGGATGTCCCAACGCTATCGCGCCGCCATTCGGGTTGACTCGCGTGCTGGCGTCGTCCACGTTCAGGGCGCGGAGTACCGCCAGCGACTGGCTGGCAAAGGCTTCGTTCAACTCGATCACATCATAATCGGCGACCGAGAGGTTCAGCCTGCGGTTCAACTTGTTGATGGCCGGGACCGGACCGATCCCCATGATGCGCGGCTCGACCCCGGAACTCGCCATGCCCAGGATGCGCGCTCGCGGGCGCAGGCCGTGGGTGTTCGCCGCCGCCTCGCTCGCGATGAACATGGCCGCGGCGCCGTCATTGATGCCCGACGCATTCCCGGCGGTCACGGTGCCGTCATCGTCGAAAAGCGGCGCTAGATCCTCCAGCGAGGCGCGTGTCGTAGCGGGCCGGGGGTGTTCGTCCAGAACGACGATCCGTCTCTCTTCGCCGCGACGACCCGGCACCGGGACCGGCACGATTTCCGCCGCATGATAGCCTTCCTCGGTGGCACGTGCAGCCCTGCGCTGGCTTTCCAGAGCGAAACTATCCTGATCCGCGCGGGAAATATCGAACTGCTTGGCGACCGATTCCGCCGTGCGCGGCATGGTGTCGACGCCGTAGAGCGCCTTCAGCCGAGGATTGACAAAACGCCATCCCATGGTCGTGTCTTCCATCGACTGGTTGCGATCGAACACCGCGCCCGCCTTGCCCACCACGAAGGGCGCGCGGCTCATGCTCTCCACCCCGCCCGCGATCGCAAGCGCCATCTCGCCGCCGGCGATCGCGCGGGCAGCCGTGCCCACCGCTTCGAGGCCCGACGCACAAAGGCGGTTGATCGTCACGCCCGGCACGCTCACGGGCAGGCCCGCGAGCAACAGGCTCATCCGGGCGACATTGCGATTATCCTCGCCCGCCTGATTGGCGCAGCCATAATAGACATCCTCGATCGCGGCGGGGTCCAGGCCGGCATTTCGGGACAGCAGATGCGCCATCGGAACGGCGCCTAGGTCATCGGCTCTGACGCCCGCCAACGCGCCGCCATAACGCCCGATCGGCGTCCGTACAGCATCGCAGATAAAGGCATCGACCACCCGCATATCCCTCAGACATCCAGAATTGAGTCAAACAATCTGTTTTCGACTAACATCAACTCTTGCAGCTAAGCGGCTAGGCTTTATGTAGTCAACCGTTAACCGGATGCTGATCCGGTAACCGAACAACCTATTCGATCTGGAGCGATCGCATGGCCGTAAACCTGCCCTCCGGGGATCCCGAATTCATGGCCTCGCTGGCGAAAGGCCTCGCCGTCCTGCAATGTTTTTCGGAGCGGGAACGTCCGATGACGATCACCGAGGCAAGTCATCTCACGGGCCTCAGTCGCGCCGCGACGCGGCGATGCCTCTATACGCTCTCGCACCTCGGCTTCGTCAGCCAGACGGAATTTGGCTATTCCCTGCGCCCTAAGGTTCTGGCGCTGGGTTATGCCTATCTGTCCTCCAGTTCGCTGTCGTTCCGGGCCCAACCGATCCTCGATCAACTGCGGGACGAACTGCACGAATCCTGTTCGCTGGGCGTCCTGGACGAGGACGAGGTTTATTATGTCGCCCGAGCCGAATCGTCGCGAATCATCGCCAGCCTGCTGCGCATCGGCAGTCGCCTGCCGCTCTATCCCACCTCCGTCGGGCGTGTGCTGCTGGCCAGCCAGCCGGTCGGCGAGCAGCAAGCCTATTTCAAACGGGTCAAGCCGCAGCGGCTGACAGAGCATAGCGTGACCGAAGCCAGCCAATTGCTAAAGATTCTCCGCACCATCGCCGAAGAAGGCTTCGCCCTGGTCGATCAGGAACTGGAAGTCGGACTGCGGTCGGTCGCCGTGCCGATCACCGTCAACCGGAGGGCCGTGGCCGCGATCAACGTGACGGCGCCAGCGAACCGGGTTCCGATCGCGGAATTGCGGACCTGCTATGTCAAGGCGCTTCGCAAGGCCGCGCGCGACGTCGAACTGATGGCGCGCATGCCCGCCTGAACGGGCTATCGATCAAGCGCCGTCGGCCGCCGGCAGCCGGACTTCGAAGCGCAACCCACCCGCTGGGCGGCGGGTCACGTCGATGGTGCCGCCATGCGCGTCGACGATGGCCTTCACCACGGCCAGGCCAAGCCCGCTCCCCCCCAGCGCCCGGTTACGCGACCCCTCGTCGCGCCAGAAGGGCTCGAACATCCGGGCAATCTGTTCGTCCGCTAGACCGGGGCCCTCATCACTGACGACAAGTATCGCAGAGCCCTCCTCGCTTTTCGTCTCCACCGCGATCGCCCGGCTTTCGACGGCATGCCGCATGGCATTGTCGATCAGGGCGAGCAGCACCTGCGCGATGCGCTGATGATCGGCGAAGGTGACGGCCGGCCCGAGCGTGCGCCGCACCTCGATGCCCCTGTCGCGCAACATGGGCTCCAGCGTCTGTAAGAGCTGCGCAGCCAGCGAATCCAGCGAAAGGTGAACATGCTGCAAGTCCAGCCGATGAGACTGCGCCATGCTCAGCATCTGCAGGTCCTCGACGATCCGCGTCAGCAGATCGACCTGCTCGGTAAGCCCGCGAATATCTTCGGCATCGGGCGTGAATATCCCGTCGGCATAGCCCTGCAACCGCCCCCGCAATATCGTCAGCGGCGTGCGCAGCTCATGCGCGATGGCCGCCGAATCCTCCCGCGTCCGCCGGTCAAAGCCCTCCAACGCGTCCGCCATGCTGTTGAAATCGTCCAGCAGGGCCGACAGTTCGCCCGCGCCCGGTCGCGGCGGCGTCGCCCGCGCAGCCAGATCGCCGGACGCGATCCGACGCGCGGCGGTCCCGATCTCCTCGATCGGGCGCGTAAAGCGCCGTGCGAAGGCCCAGCCGACACCCACCCCGACCATGCAGGCAATCGCCGCCAGCAGCACCAACATCTGGTCCTGCTCATGATCGATGCGTTTGGAGGTAGCCGTGGTTTCCCGGTAGAGCGCGGTTACGTCCCGCGCCGATGCCTGACCGCCCCGGTCGATCGTCGCAAGCGTCTGCCGCGCGACCGGATCGAGTGTCGATATCGCGGTGCGGCGCTGCTCCTCGACAAAGAGCCTCAGCGCAATATAGCCGAACAGGATGGCGATCAGGATCGCGACGATCATTCCCAGGGCAAATTGGCTGCGCAGGCTGGGGGTCGGACGCGGCTTCATATCGCCAGGCGGTATCCCACGCCGCGCACCGACTGGAGCAGTTCGCCGGCGCCCGCTTCCTCCAGCCGTCGCCGCAATTTGCTCAGATGGCTGTCGACCGTGCGCTCCAGCGCATCGCCCTCCGGCAGGCATGACTCCAGCAACGCGCTTCTCTCGACCACGCGGGGCGCCATGTCGGCGAGGTGGCGGAGCAGGCGGAACTGGGTGGAGGTCACCTCCAGAACATGGTCGCCATCGGGCATCACGACCTTGACCTCATGCCGGTCGAGGTCGATCTCCAGTACCGACAGCCGGATGATATTTGCGCGCGGCAGCCGCTGGACTCGGCGCAGCAGGGCGGCGGCGCGTTCGATCAGTTCGGCCGGATTGAACGGTTTGACGACATAGTCGTCCGCACCGCCCCGCAGGCCCGCCAGGCGATCGGCATCCTCCCCCAGCGCCGTCACCATGATGACGGGAGTGTCGGACGTCCGGCGGATATCGGCCAGCACCGACCAGCCGTCGCTGCCCGGCAATTTGACGTCCAGGATCACCAGATCGGGCGAGAGCCGGCGATGATGCTGCACGGCGGTCGGGCCGTCCGCCGCGCGCACGGTGCGATAGCCATGGCTTTCGAAATAGGCCCGGATGATCTCGGCGATCTTGGGCTCATCCTCGACGATCAGCACCAGCGCACCGGGCCGTGGCGAGGCGAGATAAGACGCCGCGCCGGGTCGCTGCTCCTGCGCATGTCCCGGCTTCGGCCCCTTTGCGTCAGGCGGCGGCGCCATCGCCCATTATGGCCTTGAGTTCGGTGAAGTCGGCAAAGGCATGCTGGCCCCATTCACGCCCATTGCCCGACTGTTTGTAGCCACCGAAGGGCGCCCCGAAATCAGCCATCGCGCCGTTGAGAAAGACCTGCCCGGCGCGCAACTGCCTCGCCACCTGGCGCGCCTCGTCGGGCGCGCCATGGACATAAGCCGCAAGGCCGAAGGGCGTGTCGTTCGCGATCCTGACGGCGTCATCGACACCCGTGTATCCGATGATCGACAGGACCGGCCCAAAAATTTCCTCGCGGGCGATGGTCATGTCGTTGGTCACATCGGCGAACACGGTCGGCTTGACGAAATAGCCCTGGTCCAGACCGTCGGGCTTGCCCGGTCCGCCTGCCACCAGCGTCGCGCCTTCGCTAACGCCCCTTTCGATCAGCTGCTGGATCTTCGTCCATTGTGTGGCGGAGACGACCGGCCCCATCCGCGCATTCTGGGCAGGATCGCCCGGCACATGGGCTTCCGCGACGGACCGCGCGATCGCGGCCGCCTCCGCCATGCGGTCAGCCGGCACCAGCATGCGGGTGGGCGCGTTGCAGGATTGCCCGCTGTTGACCATCAGCCGCGTGACGCCGGACTCCACCGCTGCCGCCAGGTCGGCGCTCGCCAGGATCACATGGGGCGACTTGCCGCCCAGTTCCTGATGCACGCGCTTCACGGTGGGCGCAGCGTTGCGGGCGACCGCGATACCGGCCTGGGTCGATCCGGTGAAGGAGATCATGTCAACGTCCGGATGCTCTGCCAGCGCCGTCCCGACGCCCGGACCATCCCCATGGACCAGGTTGAACACGCCGGCGGGCACGCCCGCATCGTGCATCACCTGTGCGAATATGCTGGCCGAAAAGGGCGCGACTTCCGAAGGCTTGAGCACCATGGTGCAGCCCACGGCCAATGCCGGCGCGACCTTGCACGCGATCTGGTTGAGCGGCCAGTTCCACGGGGTGATGAAGGCGCATACGCCAACAGGTTCACGAAGAACGCTGGTGGTCCCCATGAACTCGTTAAATTCATAGCTGGCCAGGATTTCGCGGGCCTTCTGGAAGTGAGCCAGTCCCATGACAGCCTGCGCCTGCTCCGCGAGCCAGGCCGGAGCGCCCATCTCCTCGGTCACTGCCGCCGCCAGATCGGCATAACGCGCCTGATAGGCTTCGATCACGCGGTCGAGCACCGCCAGCCGCTCTTCCACGCTGGTTTGCGACCAGGAGGGGAAGGCGGCGCGCGCCGCCGCCACCGCGCGATCGACATCCTGCGCCGTGCCGATCGCGACCACGCCCGCGACACCCTCGGTAGCAGGGTTGATCACGTCGAGGACAGGACGTCCCTCCGCCTCGATCCACGCACCATCGATATAGAATTGCCTGCAGTCGCGCATCATCCCTCGTCCTTGAAAATGGCTGTCAGATCATCAGTTCGATCAGGAACGGCCCGGCACGATCGAAGCTCGCCGACAGAAGGTCCGCGCAGACCTCCAGCGTCTCGGCCCGCGCCGCTTCCACGCCCATGCCTTGCGCGATCTTGACCCAATCGAGATCGGGATCGCTCAGGCTCAGCATATCCATCGCGGTGCGTCCCGCCTGCGCGCCGACCCGCCCATATTCACCGATGAGGATGTTATACTTGCCATTGTTGAGCAGGATCGTGGTGCAGGGCAGCCGCTCGCGCGCCTGGGTCCATAGCGACTGGAGCGAATACATGGCCGACCCGTCCGCCTGGATGCTGATGACGCGGCGGCCCGCCCCTGCAATCGCCGCACCCGTCGCGACGGGCAGCCCGTCGCCGATCGCACCGCCTGCCAGATGCAGCCAGTCGTGCGGCGGCGCGGCATGGGTCGACGCATAGAAACCACGCCCGAAGGAAATGCTTTCGTCCGAAATGATCGCTTGCTCCGGCATCAAGGCCGCGATGGTGCGCGCCAGACCTTCCGGCGTGGGCGCGCCTCTGACCGGCTCCGGCCGTGGTCCAGGATCGGGAAAAGCAACGGACGGCGCGCCCAGCTCGTCGGCCAGCGCCTGCAATGCCGCGACCGGATCCTGGTCAAAGCGCGAAAGCTGGTGGATTTGCGCATCCGGCCGATAGTGCAGCGACGGCTTGTCCGGGTAGGCAAAGAATCCGACGGGCGGCTTGGCATTGATCAGAATGATATGGTCGAACGGCGCGAGCGCCTTCACCGCCTGATCCCCATCATAGGGCACGCGTTCCAGCGGCAACCGCCCCTGCCCGCGCGCCACGCGGCCAATGGCAAATTCCGCATAAATCTGCGCGCCCGTCCGCTGAGCGATCGCCCAGGCCAGCCGCTGTGCAGGTTCCAGCGCAGCGGCCCCGCCCAGGAGCAGCAGCGCCCTGCCTCCGCCGCGCAGAGCCCTGGCGGCGGTTTCGATCACCAGCGGATCGGTCGCGGCGGGAACCGGGCAGGAAGCGGGAGGCGCCACGATCCCACCTTCATCCCAGGACGCGTCGGAAGGCAGGATCAGCGTGGCGATCCCGCCCGGAGCGGTGCGCGCCGCGCGGACGGCATCGGCAGCGTCCCGTCCGACCTCAGGCGCGGACCGGCTGGTGCGGACCCAGTGCGACACGCTATGGGCCATGGCGCTGGTATCGGCCGTCAGCGGCGCGTCCAGCGGTCGATGATAGGTCGCCTGATCGCCGACGATGTTGACGATGCCGCTGCGCGCCCGCCGCGCATTGTGCAGATTGCCCATGCCGTTGGCGAGGCCCGGCCCGCAATGGAGCAAGGTGCAGGCGGGCTTTTCGGCGATCCGGAAATAGCCGTCCGCCATGCCGGTGACGACATTTTCCTGCAGCCCCAGCACACAGCGCATGCCCGGTATCTGGTCGAGCGCGGCCACGAAATGCATCTCACTGGTACCCGGATTGGCGAAACACAGTTCAACGCCCGCGCCCAGCAAGGTGTGGACCAGACTTTCCGCGCCGTTCATGGCATTGGTCCGTCCGGGCGTCGAAACAGCTTCGCCAGAAGCATGATCCAGCGTCATATCTTCACTCACAGCACCACCTCTATCAGCCTTGGTCCGCGTTCGCGCATCGCGTGGGGAAATTGCACTTCGAACGGGGCGATGTCCGTCGCCCTGCTGGCTTTCGACCCCCAGGAAATCATCGCCGGGCACATCCCACCCCACGCGGCAACCATGGGACATGGATGCGCACGACTTCCCCACAGAATAGCGGCAACTGGAAACAGCGCAAATAAAATCTGACTAACGACAGCTTTTCAATTCTGCCGGCCTTCCACCGAGCGTCCACACAAGGCTGTTAAGGCCGGCCATCACTGATGGAGAAATATATGGCGACCAAATCACAGCCCGCCGGATCGTCCAGGGCCCCCGCCTGGCTGGCGCTCTGCGGTGCCGGCTTTGCTCTCGCCCTGACCGCGCTCAATCCGCTGCTGGAATCGCATGTCGGGGAACAGCTTGGCACCTTCCTCTCAGAGACGGGAAAATATCTCGCCTTCGCGACCGGCTTCTTCCTGCTCTTCTGGGTGATCCTCGCCCGGCCGATGCGCAATCGCAAGCTGTCGCGCAAATCCTGGCCCAAGAACGGACAGATGGTGCGCGAGGCGCTCTTCAGCGTCTGCACCCAGTTCACCTTCCTCGGCGTCGACCTCTGGATCGCCTATCTCGTCCCGGCGTCGAAGAACAATTCCTACACGCAGATCAGCGAATATGGATGGCTCTATTATGCGGCCGTCCTCTTTGCCGTCTTCGTGGTGCACGACGCCTATTTCTACTGGATGCACCGGATTGCGCATCATCCCAAACTCTATGCCTGGATTCACCGCATCCATCACGAAAGCACCGACCCGACGCCCTATTCCGCCTTCCATTTCCATCCGTTCGAGGCCGTTCTGGAAGGGCTCGCCAGCGCGTCGATCCTCATCGTCCTGCTCACCGTGCCCTGGCATGTTTCCATCCCCGTCGTCTGGGGCCTGGGGATGCTGGCCTTCAATGTGATCGGGCATCTGGGGTATGAGATCTACCCGTCCTTCTGGCACCGCATTCCCCTGCTCAAATGGAAGACCACGGGCCTGCACCATTATATGCATCACCAGATGGTGCGCGGGAATTATGCGCTCTACTTCCGCTGGTGGGACAAGCTGTGCGGCACCGAATTCAAGGATTTCGAAACCCGTTACGACGCTATTTTCACACGTGGATCGACTGCATGCTCGCCCAGACCCTCCGCTGTGGTGGAAGGAACGCCCGCCCGCGATTGAAACCATATCGACATCGGCGGACACACAAGGTTGTCCGTCGATTCGTTTCGCCTGCAGTGATATATGGGTTCAGGCGCATCGCGCCCCAGGCGTGGTGCGTCAGGACCTTCACCAAGCCGATGACCACGGCGGACGGCAAAGTGTTCCGCCGGCCAGCAAGGCGTTCAGGTTGAAAATGGCGACGGTCAGCCAGGAACAAGCAGGGCACGATGAGCGAGGAATATCTGTTGTGGGACAACAGACCTATATGAAGCAACTCGGCCTCGCCAGCTGGCAACCCCGTCAGAACATAATTTCGGAAAGCTGAAAGAAGCGCGGCCCCTCCACGGGACGGCGCTCCTTCTCGTTTCAGCGATTGCCTGTATTCAATAGCGCATGTTCAACTCGAGACCGAACTCGCGCGGGCGGCCGACGATGTCCTCCAGCATGCCAAGAGACGACAGGTTCGATCCGCCTACGAGATATTTCTTGTCGGTAAGGTTACGTCCGAACACCGCCAGTTCGATCGTCCCCTTCGGCAGATTATGCGTGTAGCCGATCCGCCCGTTGACGAGCCAATATTTGCCCTGGGTAATGAGCGGATCGTTCGTCGTGTCGAAGAAGGTCTCCGATTTGAAGTCCGCGCTGGCCAGGATCGACACGCGACCGCTGGGTATATCGAAATGATAATCGATCACCGTGGATGAGGAAACCTTGGGCGCCAGCGGCAAGCGGTTACCCGAAAGATCCGGCTGTCCGGGCGCCAGGCGCACCGAATAGCGATCCAGTTCGGTACTCAATATGCCCAGATTTTCGCTGATGGTAAGCCCCTCGATCGGGGAGAAGGCAAGCTGCGCATCGATACCCTGGGTATGAGCCTTGGGCGCGTTGTCCAGCACGTTCACGACCAGGTTTGATGAGGTCGCAATGGGGGTGAAGACCTGCATGTCGCGGTAATCATTGTAGAAAAAGGCGATATTGAACAACAGTTTGCGATTGAAGAAGGTCGACTTCAGACCCACTTCATAGGACCGGACCTTTTCCGGTTTGACCGGCTGCAACTGCGCCGCCAGTTCACTGGGGTCGGAACTTAGGAAGCTTCCGTTGAAACCGCCGCTTTTGAAGCCGGTCGCATTGCTCGCATAGACCAGAACCGTGGGCGTGATCTTATAGTTGAGCGCCACGCGATAATTGGCCGCGCCGTCGTTCAACCTGTTTCGGAACGTTGGCAGGACCGTGAGCGGACCATAATTGTCGATGCCACCCTGCTGCGACTGGTAGCTCTGATTATAAATGAAGCTCTTGCGTTCCCAGCTGTACCTGCCGCCGACAGTCAAGGTTAGATCAGGCAGCACATCATAATCGACCTGGCCGAACAGGGCGTAGGACCGGGTCTTCTGCGCACTGTTGCTGTAGATCACCTGATTGACGACGCCAGGGATGACAAGCCCTTCACCGGCGCCGGGACCAAAGAACAGATCGGCATCCTGAAACAGGCGAAGGGGCTGATTCTGGGTCAGCCGTTCGTCGAGGAAATAACCGCCGGCGACGACATTGAGCCCCGGCAAAGTCAGGCTGCCGCGCAGTTCCTGCGTCACCGTGCGGGAGGCGGTGTTGTAATCGATCTCCAGCAGACGCGCGGGATTGGCGTCGGCATCCTCCGGGAAATAGCGCTTCGTGCGGATATAGCTCGTCAGGGAAGTCAGCGTCAGCGGACCCGTGCCATAATCGGCCCGAACCGATCCGCCGTAGATGCTGGTCTTCATATGTTCGGTGCGATTGGCTTCCACCTCGAACCGGTCGGTCGTGCCGAAGCCATAAAGATCGACGCACTGCCCGGCGAGAATCTGGTCATTCGGGCATTGGGTAAAAGTCTGGGGGTCCAAGGTGCCCACATGCCAATATTTATTGCCCCGCACATCGAAACGCGATCCGTTGCCGGAAACCAGTATCTTGAGCGCATCGGCCGGTTCCCAAAGCAGCTCCGCCCGCGCCGAATAGCTGCCGGCGCCATTTTCCCGATGACCATTGAAAATATTGCGCGTAAAGCCGTCCGACATGTTGGTGTTGAACGCCAGGCGCCCCGCCAACTTCGACGTCAGGCCGCCATTGGCCGCCCCCTGGAAATTGACGGACGAAAAGGACCCATAGCTCGTATTGAGATAGACCTCCGTCTCATGGCTGGGCTTTTTCGTGATGTAGTTGATCGCGCCGCCACTGGTATTACGTCCATAGAGCGTGCCTTGCGGTCCCTTGAGCACTTCGATCCGTTCAATGTCGAACGGCGGAAATGTCTGCGCAACCGGGGCGCTCAGATAGACTTCGTCGACATAGATGCCGTTCGGCCCGGAATTGTTGGTGCTGTAATCGTTGAGCCCGATGCCGCGGATGGTGACGATCGTCACCGAACCTTCGCCGGCAGGCTGCTGCACTGCTACGTTGGACGCGATCCGGCCGATATCGCCCGAACTGCGCACGCCCAGGTCACGGGCCTGGTCACCGCTGATCGCCTGGATCGCGATGGGAACCTTCTGAATATTCTCCGACTTGCGCTGCGCGGTGACGACAATCTCTCCGATGCCGCCGGAATTGCTGTCGCTGGTTGACGCGGCGGACTGGTCCGGCGATGCCGGCGCCTGCGCGAACGCGGGATGCGCAACCATGGCAAGCGTCCAGACCGATGCGCCACAGACAGACCGAATACGCCAACGTTCAGCTTCATTCATCATATTCCGGCTCCCTAAACCTAATTTTAGTCAGCTTTTAACGTCCATTGGGCCCTATATGGCCTTCCCATATTCCCCTGCATTGCGTCTTTCTGTCTTATTCTCAGCGTTCTGCATCAACGTCCGGCGCTGCTCCAGGCCATGGCCCGTCCCCGAAGGAACGGGCCACGCTTTCTCAAATTTCCGCCGCCTTCAACTGGGCGAGCATCTTTCGTTCAAACGGTCTGTAGAACAGCAGCATGACCACAGCAGCCATGTTGAGCGCCGCCGGCAGCCAGGACAGGGCGACCCGGATACCGTCGATCGCCGACTCCGGCTGCGCCACCGATCCCTGCGTCGTCGCGATCAACCCGGTCGCTGAAAAGACAAGGCCACCCAGCAACGCACCCGACGCAAAGCCGAGCTTTTCGCCCGCAATGAACACCGCATTGAACATCGCGGCCGATGCGTCGGCCGAATCGCGGCCCTCATTGCCCTGGCTGACGCAATCGGCGAGCATCGAGAAGGAGAATACCTGGACGCCGCCATGGGACAGGCCCTGCACGAAAACCACCGCGATGATCAGTGGCAGCGGCGTCGCGGACGAAATGAAGAAGAAGGAAACCGACGCCACCACGCTCATGACAATGCTGGCCTGAAAAGCCAGGAGCTTGCCGGTGCTGCGGCTGATCCATCCCCAGAAGGGGATCGAAACGATCGACGCGCCATAGGTCATGAAGAACATGACCGACAGGAAACCTTCGCCCCGTCCCAATACATAGGTCACGAAATAGGCGAGCACCGCGCCATAGAGTCCCCCCGCCGTGATGTTCACGAAATAGGACCCGAACAGGATGGCGAAGGGCCGGTTCGACCCAATCGCCGCGATCGTCTCGCGAATGGTGGGGACCGGATCGGTTTCGGACCGCTCGGGCTCCCGTGCGTGGGTGAAGGTCATGAAGATGACGGCGGACATGATGACACCCATCACCAGCCCCATGACCAGATAGCCGTGGCGCCCGCCGCCGGCCATCTGCACGATCAGCGGCGCGCCTGCGCCCGCCAGGATCGCCCCGGTAAAGGTGTAGCTGGTGCGGTAGGAATTGAGCGCCGTGCGTTCATGATAGTCCCGCGCCAGTTCCGTGTTGAGCGCGAAGAAAGGAACGACGAAACAGCAGAAGGACAGGGTGCACAGCGAAAACATCACCAGCACGAAATAGGCCGACGCGGCCGGGTCCTTATAGGGTGCGATCCACATCATGGCGAAGGTCGGCATGACCGTGACCGCGGCCAGCAGCATGAAGGGACGCCGACGCCCCAGGCGGGTGCGGGTGCGATCCGACAGGCCGCCGATGATCGGATTGGATATCAGATCGACGATCTTCGGCACGAAGGCCGCCAAGGTCGCCAGCGCAACGGGTATCCCCAGGACGTTGGTCATGTAGAACATCAGCAGGATACTGGGCAGAACGGAATAGAGCCCCGATCCGACATCCCCCATCGTATAGAGAGGATAGCTTACAAGCCTCTTGGGCTTGCCGTTCGATGCAGACACACGACCCCCTTGCTCCGTTTCCGGTTTTATAGTTGCGAATCTTCCCTTTGCAGCGCCATGTCCGCTGCGCTTAATTTCCGACTAAAGTTGAAATTTAACGCGAATGCAACATTAGCGCAAGAACCTTCAACATCTCCCGGATAAGCACCGTTTCAGGCACATTTCGGGCGGAATACGCCCATATCCGCCCTCCCCTTGACCTGCATTTTCTTGACATTACCCAACTTTTATGGGAGCCGACCCGCACGTTCAACGCTTCAGAAAAACGGATCAGGCGATGATATATACACCGGCATCCCCGTTCATGCAGATCGCATTTGTGGTCGAGGATATTCATGAGTCGATCGCCAGGTGGAGTCGCGATCTCGGAGTCGGCCCCTTCTTCCTGCAGGAACACGCCTCCTATGAAACGTTCCTCTACCGGGGCGCTCCGTCGGACCCCGACGTCAGTCTGGCGTTCGCTTTCTCGGGCGATCTCCAGATCGAACTGGTCCAGCAGCATAATGATGCGCCCAGCGTCTTTCGCGACGCGATCGAGAGCTTCGGCTACGGCGCGCAGCATCTGGGCGCCATGTCCAACGATCTCGAGGCAGAGCTGGAGCGTTTCGCTGCCCGCAAGCTGGAGCCGATCCAGCGCGGCCTGTCCCGGACGGGCGTGGAAACGGTTTTCCTCCCTTTCGAGAGCACGCCGGGCGGCGTCATCGAACTCATTCGCGCATCGGAGGGGCTCAGCCAGGCCTTCGCCGGACTGAAGGCCGCCGCCAGCGTCTGGGACGGCGGCGATCCCTATATTCGCTAGGGCACGCGACGGCAGGACAGATGCAATTCAACGGATCGGGAGCATATCTATGAAGATCGGTGAAACCGAATATCCTTCGCTCAGGGGCAAGGTATCCGACGCCGAATGGCAGACGCGCGTCGAAACCGCCGCTCTGTATCGGCTGATTCCCATGATGGGGTGGGACGATATGTCGATCACCCATGTGTCGGCGCGCGTCCCCGACGAACCACATCATTATCTGTTCAACCCCATGGGCTTCCTGTTCGAGGAAGTGACTGCCTCCTCGCTGATCAAGATTGATATCGAGGGCAATATCGTCGCGCCCACCCAGTTCGAGATCACCCTGGGCGGCTGGTATCCGATGAAGGCGGTCCACGCGGTCCGCGAAGACGCCAATTTCGTGATCCACACCCATGATGATTTCGGCGGCGCCATTTCCGCGCGCAAGGAACCCCTGCTGCCGATCACCCAGGGCGCAGCCTTCGTCCTTGGCGACAAGCTGGCTTATCATGATTATGAAGGCGTCGAGACCTATGAGGAGCTGAACCCCGGATTGCAGGCGTCCTTGGGGGACGCCAACCGGATGATCCTCAAGAATCACGGCCTGCTGACGCTGGGATATACCGCCTTCCATGCCTTCTACCGCATGTATGGCCTGATCAAGGCTTGCCGGATCCAGATACTCGCGGGCCGGGGCGAGGAACTGGTCCAGATCCGACCTGACCTGCTGGAAACCTATCCGGCGGAAATCCGCAGGGCGCAGGGCAATAATCCCTGGCCGGGACTGCTGCGCAAGCTCGACAAGCTGGACCCTTCCTACAAGGATTGACGATGGCCCTGGCTACCGTCCCCATTCAACCCCGCGTGACAGGCGACAGCCAGGAAAGCCTATGATATGCGCGGCAAACCGAATATCAGCAGGCCAACCGAAATCGTGAACCCATCGAAATCCGCCGACCAGCCGATCCGCCCCAAGGCATCCCAGCGAAAAGGCCGCACCGAGACGGTGGAACATGCGGCGCGGCGCCCGTCGCAGAAACGCAGTATCGAGCGTTTCAACGCCATATTGGAAGCCACCGAACAGTTGCTGCAGACCGCGAAGATCGAGGATATCAGCTTCTACGACATCGCGCGTCGGGCCGATCTGCCCCCGGCATCGGTGCATTATCTGTTCCCGACCATGGCCTCGGTCCGCATCGAACTCAGCCGCCTCTACAATAAGCAGGCGTCCGATGTCGTGCTCCGGATGGACAAGGCGCTGCGGATGAACCCGTCGGCGACATGGCAGGAATGGATGCGCAAGATGGCCTCCGACACGCGCGACCATTACAATGCCAACCGTCACATCTGTGAAGTGCTCCTCGGGCCGATCCTCCATCGCGAATCCCGCCTTGCCAATATGGAGGCCAATGACGCGGTCGGCGGAGCGTTGCTCGAAAATCTCCGGACCGTGTTCATCGTCCCCGAGATTCCTCATCTGACCCGATATTTCGTATGTTTGTGCGAAATCGTCGACGCGCTCTGGTCGCGTTCCTACCTCCAGTACGGCACGATCGACGATGAAAGTTTCGAAGAGTCCGTAGCAGTGCAGATCGCCTATCTGCGTTCCATCCTTCCCGAAACGCTGCCGAGACGCGACGGCATCTGATGATCGGGTAGAGCCGAAACACGCGCGCTGGTCTGCAACCAGCCGCGCTCCCGGCGCCCTATTCCGCGATCGACGCGGAAATTCTCCCACAACTTTGCCTGATCCCACCCAACATTCGACCTGCGTCAAAGTTGACTAATATCGGGAAATGTTCAACATGGGTGATCGAAACGCCGCCAGACCCTGGGCCACAAATTGAGAGAAAGGCTGTTCTGATGGACCTCGCATTTTCGCCGCAGGACGAGGCGTTCCGCCTGGAACTGCGCGCCTTTCTGCAGGAAAGGCTACCGCGCCGCATCGCCGACAAGGTGCGCACGGGCCAGCGCCTGACCAAGGCCGACATGGACGAATGGCACGCCATCCTCAATGAACGCGGCTGGTTCGCCAATCACTGGCCGGTCGAACATGGCGGCCCCGGATGGAGCGTGGCGCAACGCTTCATCTTCGATGTCGAGGCGGCCATCGCCCATGCGCCGCGCATCGTGCCCTTCGGGGTTTCGATGCTCGGCCCGGTCCTCATCAAATATGGTTCGGAGGAACAGAAGCGTCGCTGGCTCCCGCGCATCCTCGACGGCAGCGACTGGTGGTGCCAGGGCTATTCCGAACCGGGCGCCGGTTCCGACCTCGCCAGCGTCAAGACCAGCGCGGTGCGTGCCAGGGATTCGGGCGGCGACCATTATATCGTCAACGGCCAGAAGACCTGGACCACGCTCGGCCAGCACGCGAACATGATCTTCTGCCTCGTGCGCACCTCGACCGAGGGGAAGAAGCAGGAGGGCATTTCCTTCCTGCTCATCGACATGGCGACCCCCGGCGTCGAAGTGCGGCCGATCATCCTGCTCGACGGCGAGCATGAGGTGAACGAGGTGTTCTTCACCGATGTCAGGGTGCCGGCCGAAAATCTCGTCGGGGAGGAGAATAAGGGCTGGACCTACGCCAAATATCTGCTGACCTATGAACGCACCAACATAGCGGGCGTCGGCGCGTCGATGGCCGCGTTCGACCATCTGCGCCACATCGCCGCCAGCCAGCGGAAGAACGGCCGGCCACTGGCCCAGGACCCCTATTTCGCGGCGCGCCTGGCGCGGCTCGAAATCGACCTGGAAAATATGAAGACCACCAATCTGCGCGTGCTGGCCGCCGCCGGACATGGCGCGGCGCCCGTCGCCGAAAGCTCCATGCTCAAGATCCGCGGCACGGAGATCCGCCAGGAAATCACCAGCCTCGCCCGGCGCGCGCTCGGCCCCTACGCCCAGCCCTTCGTGTCGGAGGCGCTGGACGAAGGCTATAACGGCGAGCCCGTAGGCCCCGATTATGCCGCGCCGATCGCCGCCGACTATTTCAACAACCGCAAACTCTCGATCTTCGGCGGCTCGAACGAGGTGCAGCGCGAGATCATCACCAAAGCCATATTGGAGCTTTGACCATGGACTTCACCCACAGCGACGATCGCCAGATGCTGGCCGACACGCTCGGCCGTTATTTGCTGCAGCGTTATCCCATCGACCAGCGCCATGCGATCAGCGCATCGGACGCCGGCTGGTCCTCCGACCATTGGGCCGCACTGGCCGAACTCGGCGTGATCGGCGCCTTGTTCACCGAGGAAAGCGGCGGCTTTGGCGGCACCGGCTTCGATATCGCGGTGCTGTTCGAACAGATCGGCAAGGCATTGGTGGTCGAGCCCTTCCTTGGCACGCTCATGGCCGGGCGCGCGCTGGCGGGCGCGGGCGGGCAGGACGAACTGCTCCAGACCGTCATCGAAGGCGCCGTCATCGCCTTCGCTCATGAGGAGCCCCAGAGCCGCTACGACCTGGCCGACGTCGCCACGCAGGCGGCCCAAACGGCGCAAGGCTGGGCGCTGACCGGAACCAAGGCCGTCGTGCCGCAGGTGGAAACGGCGGATCATATCCTCGTCTCCGCCCGCATCTCGGGCGCGCCGGGCGACGAAGCGGGCATCGGCCTGTTCCTCATCGACAAGGGCGCAGCCGGCCTCAAGGTCCGGGGCTATCCCCTGATCGACGGCGGCCGCGCAGGGGAGGTGAGCCTCTCCGCGACCCCCGCCACGCTCATCACCGACAATGGTTTCGCCTTGATCGAAGACGCGGTCGCGTCCGGCATCGTCGCCCTGTGCTGGGAAGCGGTGGGCCTGATGGACGCGCTCAAGGCCGCGACCCTCGACTATCTGCGCACCCGCAAGCAGTTCGGCGTGCCCATCGGCAAGTTCCAGGCGCTCCAGCATCGCATGGCCACGGCCGCGCTGGAAATCGAGCAGGCCCGCTCCGCAGCGATCAACGCCGCCGCCGCTTTGGAAGGCCCCCGCCCGTCGCGCGAGCGCGCCGTCTCCGCCGCCAAGTTCACCATCGGCCGCGTCGGCACCCTGATCGTGGAAGAAGCCATCCAGATGCATGGCGGCATCGGCATGACATGGGAATTGCCGCTGGCCCACCACGCCAAGCGCCTGACCCTGATCGGCCACCAGCTTGGCGATGAGGACCATCACCTCCAGCGCTTCATCGAACTGGGACAGGCCGCCTGAATCCGGACCATCGCGCCACAATCTTCGATTCAAAGTTGATTAATATCCATATTGGAATAGACTCGCAGCGCAGAAAGAACAGGGGCGATTCCGCTGATGGATCAACAGGCATTTAGGGAAGATCGGCTCGCCACAGGCACCGACCTCTCCATCTATTATCGGCTTTACGGCACGGAAGCGGCGGAGCGGACGCCCCTGCTCTGCCTGCCCGGCTATTGGCGCAACTGCCGCGACTATGAGGTTCTGGGGCGCAATTTTTCCGATCAGCGCCGCGTCATCAGCCCCGACATGCGCGGGCGAGGGCAATCGAGCTATTCCGAAAATACGGACGACTATCTGTTCGACCGGCTCGTCGAGGATGTGATCCGTCTTCTCGACAGCCTGGGCGTCGAGCGGGTGGCGATCGCCGGGACGACGCTGGGCGCACTTATGGCGCTCGATCTGGCGAACCGCCATCCCGAGCGGGTCGCCGGCATACTGTTCAATGATTGCGGGCCGGAAAAGGCCCAGGCGTCGGTCAAGCGCCAGGCGGCCTACGCCACGTCGGACGATTTCACCTTCGACGAGGTCGTGGCGCTCATCAAGGCGCAGAATGAAGGCTTCATCAAGGGGCTGGACGAGGACGGATGGACGCGGATGGTGCTGCGTGCCTACCGCCGCAACGACAAGGGCCGCTGGCAGCGCGACTTCGACCTCAACACCAATGTGGCGACCGCGCGGCAGATGACGGAACGCCCCACCTTCTGGGCGGAATATGCCGCGGCGCGCGACCTGCCCCTCGCCGTGCTGCGCGGCGAGCATTCCGATTATCTGCCGCCCGAAATCCTCGACCGCATGGTCGGGGAAGCGCCCGGCCTGGCCGTCACCATCGTCAAGGATCGCGGCCATCCGCCCCTGCTGGAGGAGCCCCAGGTGATACAGGCCGTCGCCCGGTGGCTGGAGCGCGTCGATGCGGCGAAATGAAGCCGTCATCGGCGCGGACCATCCGGACCGGGACGCGCTGCTGGACCACGAATGGGATGTCATCGTCGTCGGGACCGGCATAGGTGGCGGCACGTTCGGCCACGCGATGGCGAAGGCGGGGCGCAGCGTCCTTTTCGTCGAAAAGGGCCTGTCGCACATGGCCTACGACAATCGCGTCGTCACGGATGACTGGGCCGAAATGGTCTATCAGCGCACGGGCGCGACCATCCCGATCGCCGACCATCTGCGCAGAAGCGGGCGGACGGTCGACTCCTTCCTGGACCTCGGCACGGAGCAGCCGGAACCCTTCACGCCGATGCTCGGCAACGGGTCGGGCGGCAGCAGCGCGCTCTACGGCATGGTGCTGGAACGCCTGTTTCCGGAGGATTTCACGCCGGCCCGCTATTTTCCCGATGCGCCCGACGACGCCAATCTGCCCGACGCCTGGCCGATCGGCTATGACGAGCTGGCGCCCTATTACAGCGCCGCCGAAACGTTGTATCAGGTCCACGCGACGGTCGATCCGCTGCGCCCGCCGGGCGAAGATCGCGGCATAGCACAGCCCCCGCCCTTCAGCCCCGGCAATGCCGAATTGATGGACCGTTTCCGCGAGCGCGGCCAGCACCCCTATTATCTGCCCATGGCCTGCAAATATGTTCCCGGCTGCCGGGAATGCATCGGCTTCCTGTGCAGCCGCAAGTGCAAGGGCGACAGCGCGACCATGTGCCTCGAACCGGCATTGGAGGATCATGGCGCCTTCCTGCTGCCCGATTGCGCCATTCATCGGGTGGAGGTCGAGAAGGGCCGCGCGCGCGCCGTGAGCGGAACCGCCAGCGGCCGCCCGGTGCGGCTCAAGGGACGGATCATCGCTCTCGCGGCCGGCGCGATCCACAGCCCGGCGATCTTGCTGCGGTCGGGCGACGGGCCGCGCTCTGGCGGCATCGCCAACCGATCGGGCGAAGTGGGCCGCAATCTCATGCGCCACTATCTCGACTATTATATTCTCTACCCGCAGACGCCGCCGGACGCCGACGCCCTCACCAAGCAGGTCGCGCTCAACGATCTCTATATCGTGGACGGGACCAAATATGGCACGATCCAGTCCAATGGCCGCATGGCGCCCATCTCTTTCCTGGCGAAGGGGCTGAAGGACGACATCCGGTCGAAATCCCGGCTCCTCGCGCGCGCCTTCCCGCTCTACCGCCCGCTGATCGAAGGGGCCTTGAAACGCATGTTCAAGGATTCGCTGGTGCTGGCGGCGATCATGGAAGACCTGCCCTATCGCAGCAACCGCGTGGCCCTCACGCCCGACGGCGTATCCATCACCTATCATTATGCCCTTCATCCCTATGAAAGGGAACGCATCGCCACCTTCCGGGCGCGTGTCGCCGACCTGCTTGGTCCCGACCGGTTCCGCCTGCTCAAGGTGGCGGAACGAAACCGGACATTGGGCCATATGTGCGGCACCTGCCGCTTTGGGGACGATCCGGCCACGAGCGTGCTCGACCGCGACAATCGCGCGCATGAGGCCGATGGCCTCTACGTCGTCGACAGTTCCTTCCTGCCGAGCAGCGGCGGCACCAACCCATCGCTCACCATCGCGGCCAACGCGCTGCGCGTCGCGCATGGTCTTGCTGGCGCCGGGGCAATAACGGCCTTGACATAACCTGACTAATATCCAATTACGATCCATAGTCGCTCGCGCTGAGCGTTCGGGGCCTTCTCGATGAAATCTCAGGATCGGGCGTCAACCGCCTGCCTTGGCGCGAGCCGGGGAGGCTGCGGCACGACTTTATGGCCGGAGGGGCGCCCGCCCCTTCCCGCCGGCTTTGATGGAGGGTTGATATGCTACCAGCTGTGCCGAACACCATCGGCAAGATCGAACAGCTCGGCTTCGTCGTCACCGATCTCTATGCCGCCATCGACCACTGGACGAAACGGTGCGGCGTCGGCCCCTTCTTCGTGCACGAGCATGTGGCCTATGAGACCTTCACCTATCGTGGCGAAGAAACGCCGATCGACCTCAGCCTCGCCTTTTCCTTCATCGGCGATCTGCAGATCGAACTGATCTACCAGCATAATGACGTGCCCTCGATGTACACGACGCTCAAGCAGAGCGCGCCCAACGGCCTTGTCCACATGGCGCGCTACGACGACGATCTGGAGGCGGCCTCGGCGGGTCTGATCGCCAACGGCGCCAAGCTGATCCAATACAGCCGCGACATCGCGGGCGTGGAAACCATCTATCTCGACACCGATTTCCACAATGGCGGGCTGATCGAGTTCATCAAGGTCAAGGACATCCACAAGCAGCGCGGCGCGATCATCAAGAGCCAGGCGAACAGCTGGGATGGCCAGCACCCCATTCGCCGTTTCGATCATGACGATCCCCTGAAGGTCGTCTGGTAGCGCCCTGGCGATCGCCACCTCCTTCCACGCCGCCCCACCCTCGCCGTCTGAACAGAGAGCAGAACAATCCATGGACGCAACACAGACCTATCATAGAGGGCGATCCTACTGGTTCGACCGCGCGTCCCCCTACGCCCCGTCCGAGCCGCTGAAGGGCGACCAGCGGGCGGATGTCTGCATCATCGGCGGCGGCATCAACGGCGTTTCGACGGCCTATCATCTAAAACAAGCGGACCCCGGCTGCGACGTCGCGCTGATCGAATCCGAAGTGGTCGGCTTCGGCGCGAGCGGCCGCAATGCGGGCCAGTTGATCGTGACCTTCGGCGGCGGCGATTTCCGCGCGAACCTGCGGCGCTTCGGCGCGGAACGCATGGGTGCGGGCTGGGACTATGTCGACAAGGGCGTCCAGCGGATCGAACAGTTCATCGCCGACGAGGCGATCGAATGCGACTATACCCAGACCGGCTTCATAGAGGTCAGCCTGCGCCAGGACAGCCCCACCCTGTTCGACGCCTATAGCCGCTATGTCGATCAGATCGGCCAGAGGAAATCCCTGACCCAGCTGTCCGCCGATCAGATGGCCACCGCCTTCGACAGCCCCTATCTGGGCGCGGGCATTTATGACAGCCGGGGCGGCCAGCTCGACCCGCTGAAGCTGGTGCGCGGCATCAAGCAGGGCGCCGAGCGTCTGGGCGCGCGCGTCTATGAGAACAGCCCCGTCGCCCATATCGAAACGTCCGGCGCACAAATCGAAGTCATCACCGGCGCCGGCCGGATCCGCTGTTCCAAGCTGGTGCTGGCGACCAACGCCTACACGCATCTTCTGGACGGTCTGCGGACGATCGACGCCGAACGCCTGCAAAGCCCGATGATGGTCTATGCCAGCGTCACCGAACCCCTGACCCCCGCCCAGTGGGAAGCGGTCGGCTGGGCGCGCCGCTGCGGGGTGAATGTGCTGTCGGAACTCTTCTATTCCTTCGGCCCGACGATCGACGGGCGGCTGGTCTATGTCAGCGGCTATTATCTGGGCTTCCCGCGCGGCCGCGAGCTGGGTCCGGAAATCAACACGCGCTTCCTGACCGAAGGGCACGGCCATCTGGAACAGTTCTTCCCGGCCCTGCGCGGCATTAAGACGGTTCAGACCTGGGGCGGGCCGATCTCGATCACCTATGATTCCGTGCCCCATATCGGCGTGTCGCGCGATCCGCGCATTCTCTACGCCTGCGGCTGCTGGGGCCATGGCATGCCGATCGGCGCGCGCAACGGGCAGACGCTGGCCGAACTCGCCCTTGATCGCACCACGGAAAATACCGACATGTGGTTCGTGCGAAATCCCAAGAAGCATTGGCCCAACCGGGTGCTTGTGAACTTCGCATCGAACCGCATCGTCTCCCTGCGGCGGAGCAGCAACCGGCGCAAAGGCGCGCGCATGTCGCCTCCGCTAAGGTTCGGCCAGTGAACCACGCGCTCCCTCAGGATCGGCAGCCTGCGGGCATGCAGATACTGACCCAGCCGATGAGCGTCATGGACCTCTTCACCATCGGCATCGGCCCGTCCAGTTCCCACACCGTCGGCCCCATGCGCGCCGCGCGCCTGTTTGCCGAACGGATGCTGGCGAGGGCCACGCCGGTGGCGATAAGGTGCGATCTCTATGGATCGCTGGCCCTGACCGGCAAGGGCCATGCGACCGACCGCGCCGTCATCCTGGGCCTTTCGGGCCATGGTCCGGAAACCATCGATCCCGACGCGATCGCCGCGATCATTACCGAGATTAGCGAGCGGGGCTCCCTCCCCTTCGGTGGCGCGGATCAGGTGCCGTTCGTTCCCGCGCGCGACATCGTCTTCAATAGCAGCCGAACCCTCACGCAGCATGCCAACGCCATGCGCTTTACCGCCACGTTCGCCGACGGCAGCCAGGCGGAGGAAACCTATTATTCGATCGGCGGCGGCGCGATCGATCGCGAAGGCGAAAGCCTGCCGCTCAGCAACCGGGGGGAGGTTCTTCCCTTCACGTCCGCCGCCGAACTGCTCGCCATCGCCGACGCCAATGGCCTCTCGATCGCCGACATCGTGCGGAAGAATGAAGCGGAATGGCGGGACCCGGCCCTGACCGACGCTTTCCTGTTTCAGGTCCGCGCCGCGATGCTCGCCTGCATCGATCGCGGCATGACGGGCGAAGGCATTCTGCCCGGCGGGCTTGGGGTCAGGCGGCGCGCCCGCAACCTCCACGAAGCCTTGCTGACCAAAGGGTCGGAGCGGGACGGAGCCGCGCTGTTCGAATGGGTCAGCCTCTGGGCCATGGCGGTGAACGAGGAAAACGCCGCCGGCGGCCGGGTCGTCACCGCGCCCACCAATGGCGCCGCGGGCATTCTTCCGGCCGTGTTGCGCTATTATGAGGATTTCGTGCCCGGCGCCGACGAGCAGGGCTCGCTCGACCTGCTGCTCACCGCCTCGGCCATCGGCTTTCTCTACAAGCGGCGCGCGTCGATCTCGGCGGCCGAAATGGGCTGCCAGGGCGAGGTCGGCGTCGCCTGCTCGATGGCGGCGGCGGGGCTGGCGGCGGCGCTGGGCGCTAGCAACGCGCAGATCGAAAACGCCGCCGAAATCGGCATGGAGCATAATCTCGGTCTCACTTGCGATCCCATTGCCGGCCTCGTCCAGATCCCCTGTATCGAACGCAACACCATGGGCGCGGTCAAGGCGATCAATTCCGCCTATCTCGCGCTCAATGGCGACGGCAGCCATGTCGTCAGCCTGGACGCTGTCATCGAAACCATGCGGCAGACGGGCCGCGACATGGCCCGCCAATATAAGGAAACCAGCCTGGGCGGCCTCGCCGTCAACGTGGTGGAATGCTGACACGGAGATGAGCTGATAACCACCTTCTTACGCACATACATAGGTGGAGGATAGATGCGATGATGGGCCGGCATATCCCAGGTAACCAAGTTGGTGGCTACCCCTCAGAATGATGGTGTTGTTTACGAAGCAGTTTCCGGCATGACGCGTCGCGTATCGCCATCCTCGCCATTGGCGAGCGCGAGGCGATTGGATGCCTCTGAAGCCGGAAACACCGACAAGCCACTTCTGCCTTGCAATAACCGGCGCCGTCGTCTCAGCCGCTTCGAGCGGCGGTGACGCGCGACGAACTGATCGCGCTGTTGAAGGCGGCCACGCAAGAAATGGGCTGAAGTAAGTATGCCTGATCCATCATCGCGACCTCAGGGTGCCGCGACCGGACGGCATACATCTCGAGGACTGCCCCGCTGCGATCACAGAACGTTTGATGGGCCAGCAGCCCTATCGCCGTAATCTAGGGCGTAAACTCATAAAATATCTTGAGATTTGGCGCCTGGGGTGATTCACGGCCTTCCAGAATTGGAGGGCTTGATGGCACGGCGACGGTATGAACTGACAGATCGAGAATGGGAGGTCATCGCGCCTTTGCTGCCCAACAAGCCACGCGGCGTGCCACGGGTGGATGACCGGCGAGTGCTCAACGGGATCATGTGGCGCTTCAGGTCTGGTGCTACATGGGCGGAAATTCCAGAGCGCTATGGACCATCGACGACCTGCTACAACCGGTTCGTCCGCTGGCGCAAGGCTGGGGTCTGGGACCGACTGCTGGCAGCGGTTTCTGCCGGTTTCAACGGCGAATTGGTGATGATCGATTCCACCTGTATGCGCGTCCACCAGCATGGTGCGACGGGCAAAAAGGGGGAAGCTGCGATCGTGGCATGGGACGTTCCCGGGCGCGGCCTCACGACCAAACTCCACGCTCTTGTCGATGCTGATGGACGCCCCGTCAGCCTGAGGTTGACTGGTGGGCAGGTCCACGATGCCTGCGCGGCAGAGGCGCTGATCGAGGCCATTCCCGAAGGCGCCACTTTGCTGGGCGACAAGGGCTATGACAGCAATGCTATCCGCGAGGCGGCAGCGGCCAAAGGTGTCTGGGCCAACATTCCCAACCGATCCAACCGCAAACAGCGCTTCGGCTTCTCGCCCTGGCTCTATCGTCAGCGCAATCTCGTCGAACGCTTCTTTAATCGGATCAAGCAGTTCCGGGGCATCGCCACCCGCTATGACAAGGATCCAGCCAACTATCTGGCCGCCGTCAAACTCGTCAGCACACGCCTATGGTGTGCCGCGTAATGAGTCTACGCGCTAGCACTACTTTGGCAGATTGGTGATTTTTAGGATTCCCTCAGCGCAGGTTCGGTGATTCATAGGAAGCCAGCTTTGTGGAGGCTGGTGATGGAAGAGGACTGGCGGAGCGACCTTGATGCCTGGCTGGCGCCATTTATCGAGGCATTGCGGCACAAGACCCGAGGTCGGATGTGTCCGGCCTATATCGCCGGGCTGATCGGTCCGGGTGATCGTAAGAGCATGCAGCCGATCGCGGCGCGCGATGCCGATGTCAGCTATGACCGGTTGCATCACTTCATCGCGAGCGGCGTGTGGGATGCCGCTCCCCTGGAGGCCGTGCTGCTCGCCGAAGCCGACAGGCAAGTGGGCGGTGATGCCGCTTGGCTGATCATCGACGACACGGCCTTGCCGAAGAAGGGGCGCCACTCGGTTGGTGTCGCACCACAATATGCCTCGGCGCTTGGCAAGACTTCCAACTGTCAGACGCTGGTGTCGCTGACGTTGGCGTCCGGCGAGGTACCGGTCATGGTCGCGCTGCGGCTGTTCCTGCCCGAGAGTTGGGCAAGCGAAGCCGCCAAGCTCGACCGTGCCGGCGTGCCCGATGACCATCGTGCCTACAGGACCAAGCCGGAGATCGCGCTGGCAGAGATCGACCGGGTGCGTGCGGCCGGCGCGCGCTTTGGTTGCGTGCTCGCCGATGCCGGGTATGGCTTGAGCGCACCGTTCCGGCAGGGCTTGAGCGAGCGCGGCCTCTCTTGGGCAGTCGGCATTCCGTTCAAGCAGAAGGTATATCCAGCCGAGGTGGCGATGATCTTACCTGTCGCCGGACGCGGGCGCCCCCGCCAGCGGCATATCCCCGACATGAAGTCGATCACCGCGCGGGCAATGTTGGAGACGGCCCCCTGGCGAACGGTCAGTTGGCGTCGCGGCACGAAAGGGCCTCTCTCTGCCCGCTTCGCCGCGGTCCGCGTCCGGGTTGCCGACGGCCCACCCCAGCGGATCCGGGACATGGGCGCCCAGCATCTGCCCGGTGAGGAGGTATGGGTCATCGGCGAGCACCGCTCGACCGGCGAACGCAAATACTACCTGTCCAACCTGCCGGCCGCCACACCGCTCAGGAAGCTTGCCAGCGCCATCAAGGCCCGTTGGGTCTGCGAACAGGCGCATCAGCAGCTCAAGGAAGAACTTGGCCTGGATCACTTCGAGGGCCGCTCGTGGACGGGCCTGCACCGACACGCGCTCATGGCAATGATCGCCTACGCCTTCCTCCAGTCCCGCCGGCTCAGCAAAGCCAGAGGGGGGAAAAAGAATCCTCGGGCCGCCACCCCAACCAAGCCTCCCCGCCGTCCGTCACGCAATCCTCATCGCGCTCGCGCAGCCGCCCCCAACCCGCTGCCCGCATTGTAGCAGAACCTTCAATCCCAAGAATCTGCCAAAGTAGTGCTAGTCATCCGATGATGCATATTTGCCGGCAGCGCCTTCGTCTGGTCCGATCTTCCCCAACGATCGCTTCAGCGCGTCGCACGATGGCCGCCGACGGCGCTTGTCACTTGACTCGTAAACTGGACGGTATACGAATTAGAAAAAGCCAAACGGAACCAATCAACAGCGGCGGGCTGGTCGATTGAGCCGTCCATAATTGGGCGGGGGGGCTCCTTACCCCCGCCCTATCGACGTATAGCGCGGCGAGCCCATGGTAGAACGACGCAGTATCCTGCTCGTCGCGAACGGGATAGGAGAACCGCACGACAGCAATCATTTTGGGAGGCAAAAAACGGAAGTGACAATCGACACCAACGCCGATCGGGAGCTGTTGCAGTCGAGCCGGGCGGAACAGACCTTAGCGAAGAAACAGCGCGTGCTCGACGTTGCGCGCAGCCAGTTCGTGCATCATGGATATCGCGCAGCCACGATGGAGATGATCGCCCAGGTGTCGGGCGTTTCCAAGCGCTCTCTCTACCTCTGGCACACAGACAAGCCCGCCTTGTTCAAAGCCTGCTTGGTCGATGGTGCACTTCGGTTCCCGGTATTGCGGTTCGATCCCAACGCGGACGTCGAGGAAGATCTGCTGGCATTCGGCGTGGCGCTCCTGATGGAACTCGCTCGGCCGGGGAGCATTGGCTTCGGGGCGCTGCTCATCCGAGAAGCGCGCGAATTTCCCCAGCTCGCGGAACTGGCGCGGCGCAATCGGGAGCAATATCTGGTCCAGCCCCTTGCCGATTACCTTTACGAGGCCGGGTTGGCCGACAACAATGGCCGGGAAGCGGCCGACCTGTTCACCTCGTTGCTGCTGGCGCCAATTCACCATCATCTGCTGCTGGGCCATGTATTGCCGGACGACGAGACTCTCGCGTCGCACGCCAACAGGGCGACCCGTTTGTTCGTGCTGGGGCAAAGCGCGATAGTTCGCTCAAAAAAAGAAGATCTCGACGCCCATATCTGACGCCAGGCTTTGGTTTTCAGGGTCATCGGCGCAGCGGGCGTGACGCATCCCTGCTGCTATTTTGCTGTGTCAAATCCCAGTCGCGAACGTTACTATACGGCGCTGTACGATATATTGGTTGGGAAGAGGCTTCATGAAGATTTCGCGACGGGTTCTGCTGGCGACGACGAGCATTCTGGTAAGTGTTCCCGCCTTCGCGCAGTCGCGACCGCTGCCCTACCGTGACCGGAACGCCCCGCTAGCGGTGCGCGTCAGGGATCTGCTTGGCCGCATGACCCTCGATGAAAAGGCGGCGCAACTCTGTTGCCTGTGGGCTGGGAAAAGCAAGATCATGGATGCCGCCACCGGCGCATTCAACCCGGCCAAGGCCAAGGCCGCGATCCCGGACGGCATCGGGCAGATCGCCCGCCCGTCCGACATGTTCGGCACCAACGTGGGCGTATCCCAGCCCTTTCGCGATCCGGCGGATGCGGTCACGTTCATCAACGCCGTGCAGAAATACTGTGTCGAACAGACGCGCCTTGGCATTCCGGCGCTGTTCCATGAGGAAGCCGCGCATGGCCTGATGGTCAAGGGCGCAACCAGTTTCCCGATACCTACGGGCCTTGGCAGCAGCTTCGATCCCGAACTGATTGAACAGGTATTCACGCTTATCGCACGTCAGGCACGGATACGGGGCATCGCGGTGGCGCTCTCGCCAGTGGTCGATCTCATCCGCGATCCGCGCTGGGGGCGGAGCGAAGAGTTTTTTGGTGAAGATCCGTTCCTGGTGTCCACGATGGGGCTGGCCGCCGTGCGCGGATTGCAGGGCAGCACCCGCCCGATCGGCCCCGACCGCATCTTCGCGACGCTGAAGCATTTTGTGCACGGAACGCCGGAGGGCGGCGTCAACGTCGCACCTGCCGACATGTCCGAACGCACCCTGCGCGCCGTTTACCTTCCGTCCTTCGCTAAATGCGTCAAGGAGGGTCAGGCTGCCATCGTGATGCCATCCTATAATGAAGTGGCTGGCTTGCCCGCTCATGCCAACAAGTTCCTGTTGCAGGACGCGGGACGCGGGCTGCTTGGGTTCCGGGGCGTCTATATGAGCGATTACAACGCGATTGACCGTCTCGTGTCCGACCATCATGTCGCGCTCGACAAGAAGGAGGCGGCGGTGTTGGCGATGAAGGCGGGGGTCGATATCGATCTGCCCGACAGTGCCTGCTATATCCATCTGCCCGACCTCGTCCGGTCCGGGCGCGTACCGGTCGAAAGTCTGGACGCCGCCGTTGCACGGATGCTGGCGCTGAAGTTCGAGGCGGGTCTGTTCGAAAACCCCTATGTGGACGTGAAGCGAGCGGCGCGCGTGCTGGCCGACCCTGTGGGCGCGGCATTGGCGCGCAAGGCGGCGCAAAAATCCATGGTTCTTCTCAAAAACGATGGCATCCTGCCGCTCGAGCGTTCCAAGCCGACGAAAATCGCGCTGATCGGTCCCAATTCCGTAGTGCCGCGCCTCGGCGGCTATTCGCGCGCGCTTGAAGCGGATATCGGCATCTTGGAAGGCCTGAAAGCTGCCGTCGGCCCGGGGACGACCATCGAACAGGCCGATGGCGTGTGGCTTTCGCAGGCCAGCAAGATCCAGCGGCCCGAAACAGCGCCTTTTCGTCCCGTGCCGCAGACCGAGAACCGGGCCCGCATTGCCCAGGCCGTCGAACTGGCGCAGCGCTCCGACATCATCCTGCTGGTGGTCGGCGATAACGAACAGATCACGCGGGAAGCTGTCATGGCCATGCTGCCGGGAGATCGCAGAACCCTTGGCCTGTTCGGCGATCAGGATGCGCTGGTTGATGCGCTGCTGGAGACGGGCAAGCCGATCGTCGCCCTGCTCATCAACGGGCGGCCGCTGGCCGTGGCGAAGCTGGCCGAGAAAGCCAATGCTTTGGTCGAGTGCTGGTATCTGGGGGAACAGGGCGGCCATGCGGTAGCCGACATGCTCTTTGGCCGGATCACTCCAGGCGGCAAGCTGAGCGTATCCCTGCCGCGCGAAGCGGGTGAACTGCCCGCCTCCTATGACCGCCACCCTTCCGCCAATCTGTACCCTTATGTCGAAGGCAAGCAGCAGCCGCTCTTTCCGTTCGGCCATGGCCTGAGTTACACCACTTTCGATCTATCTGCTCCCCGCTTGTCAGCGGACAGGATTGCGCCGGATGGCAGGGTTCAGGTGGAAGTCGATGTCACTAATAGCGGCAGCCGCGAGGGCGATGAGGTGGTGCAGATCTATATCCGCGACGAACAAAGTTCGGCGCCTCGTCCCGTCAAGGAATTGAAGGCTTTCCGTCGCGTGACGTTGAAGAAGGGCGAGCGGACAACCGTTCGCTTCGAACTCGGGCCGGACGAACTCGGCTTCTGGGACGTGGACATGAAATGGTCGGTCGAACCCGGCACCTTCCGCATCAGCGCCGGAAACAGCTCCGAAGCGCTGAAACACGCCACGCTCACCGTTATTTAAGGGACGGCGCGCCTGGTTGTCGCGCTATGGGCAGAGGGAGAATGAAGCCGGTGGACCCTAATCGCAGAAGGATGATGATCGGAATATCCCTGGTTGCGGCAGGAGCTTTTCCGGTTTCCCAAGCGCTCGCCGCAACAACGGCTACCCGACAAACCCCCTATGCACCCAAGGCCGGGCCGCGCGCGCGGGTCGTGCTGGTCAACGACCTGAGCGGCGACGTCGATGGCCTCTTTGCCGCGGCTCATATGCTTTTGTCGCCTTCGATAGAGCTTCGCGCGATTATCGGAACGGCCACCCGTGCCCGTGGCGAAACCGCCGAGGCCTCGGTTGCCCTGGCCCATGAAATGCTGCGGTTGACCAATCGGGATGGCAAGATTCCGCTCTATGCCGGCGCCGAAGGGAAGCTGACGGCGCCGGGCACAGCGATCCGATCGGCAGGCACCCAGGCGATCATTGCAGAAGCGATGCGGGATGACACGTCTCTGCCACTCTATGTCGCCGTTGGCGGCGGCCTGACGGAAGTAGCGAGCGCGCTGATGCTTGATCCCGCCATTGCCGGGCGTCTCACACTGATCTGGATCGGCGGCAGCCTATCCCCTGCGGCGCATGAGCCAGAATATAATTTCGCTATCGATCCCCTTGCCGCTCAATATGTGTTCAACGAAACGACGGTCCCGATCTGGCAGGTGCCAAAAGAAGCCTATGCGACCTCCCTGGTTTCAAACACGGAGATACAGGCTTTCATCGCGCCCTATGGCGAGATCGGCCCTTGGCTCTACGAAAAGCTGCTAGCGGCCAATGTTAAAATGGCGGGTTTTCGTATGAACACCGGCGAAACTTGGACGATGGGCGATAACCCTCTCGTCCTGCTTACAGCGCTCACTGACTGGGTGCCCAGCCAGTTTGGCCGACAGCCAAAGTTCGAGCGAACCGGGTCGAGCGTCTTTATCGAGACGATCGCGCCGCAACTGGATGCTAAAGGCAATCCTCGTGCACGAAGTGATGGGCGTAAAATTCGAGTTTACCAAAGTATCGACGTGCGAATGATGCTAGGCGATCTGTACGCGAAATTGCGCATACAATCGGATCGTTAGCAACATCGTCGCGAGGGGCCTTGCGTTACAACGCCGCGCCGTGCGACACACCAGTTGTAACGCGCGACCTGCCAGGCGTGAAACGCATCATAATGGCGAGTGGGGCCGACCGTTGCCCGCCGCCCCCCCCCGATGCGTTTACACGGTTTCCAGCGTCTCCCGCTGGCTACTTGCGGCATCATAGAAGGGATAGTCCGTGTATCCCTTGACGCCAATGACGCCGTAGAAGGTCGAATGATCGCTTGGCGCGAGCGGCCAGCCGTGGCGCATCCGTTCGACCAGATCGGGGTTGGCGATATAGGATGTGCCAAATGCGATCAGATCGAGTTCACCCTTGGCCAGCTCGGCCTCGGCCAGTTCCCGGTCGAACCCGCCCGCGCCAATCAGCGTACCGCGATATGCCTTGCGGAAATCGGCGCCGAACCCGGCGGGGACTTCGGCGGCGGTGATGGTCGGCTGATAGTTCAGGTGGACATAGGCCAGTTCCCGCTCGTCCAGCGCCGATGCGACCTGCATCCACGTTTCCGCCTCTTGGGCGAAGGGCTTGAAGTCATATAGCCGGCCGAATGGCGAGATGCGCACGCCGACGCGTGCACCTCCGATTGCGTCTGCCAGTGCATCGACGGTTTCCAGCAGGAAACGCATGCGGTTCTGGATCGAGCCGCCATATTGGTCGGTGCGGCTGTTCAGTTCGCTGCTGAGAAACTGGTCGAAAAGAAACGCGTTGGCCGCCATAAGCTCGATCCCGTCGAACCCGGCCTCCATCGCCAGGCGGGCGGATGCGACGAAGTCCTGCGTCACGCGGTGCACCTCTCCCGTGGTCAACGCGCGCGGGGCGCTGGGCGCGACCGGACCCGGTTGGCCCTCATCGGTGAACGCATAGACTGTGGTGCCGGTCGCGGGCACTACACCCGCCGAAACGGGAGCGGCGTTGCCCGGCTGGATCGAAACATGCGACATCCGGCCGACATGCCAGAGCTGGGCGAAGATCTTTCCGCCCTTCGCATGCACGGCGTCAGTGACGATGCGCCAGCCCCGCACCTGCTCGTCGCTATATATGCCGGGCGTGTAAAGATAGCCCCGGCCCTCCTCGGAAATCGGCAGGCCCTCGGTGATGATGAGGCCGGCCGAGGCCCGCTGCGCATAATAGAGCGCGGTCAGTTCGCCCGGGACATTCTCCGGCGTGCGGGTGCGCGTCATCGGCGCCATGACGACGCGATTAGCAAGAGAGGTGCCGGACAGATCGTAGGGGGTGAATAATTTGCTCATGCTGGTTCTCTTTAAAAGGGACGCGGCCTGCCAATGGCCACCGCTATTGATGGGAAGGTCGCGGACGCCGCGTTTACGCGCCAACGATTTCGAGCTTGGAGACCATCCTGATCGCCTTGGAGAAATTCGCCAGATTGACCGAGGTCCTGGTGACGGTGGCGTGCAGTTCCTCGAGCTTTTCGCGCGAGGCATCGGTCGCCAGGCGAACGACATAGCTGACTTCGTCATATCCAGGGTTGACGCTGTCATCGAGGCCCAGGAACCCGCGCAGGTCAAGTTCGCCTTCGGTCTCGATCTCCAGGCTGTGGACGGTGATCCCCATCGCTGACGCGTTGACCACATAGCCGACCGTCAGACAGGCATTCAGCGCCGCCATCAGAAGTTCCTGCGGGTTGGGCGCCGAGTCCTGGCCGAGCAGTTCGGCCGGCTCGTCCGCCACGATCTCATGGGCACGTTGGTATTCGACGCCGCCCAGCGAATAGTGCCTGACGGTCGCGACCGAACGGGTCTGTCCAGCCCATTTCGTCTTGACGTTGAAACGGGCGTTGCGCTTCGCAGGGTCCTGGGCGACGCCCCGGGCGAACTGCTGAAGGGCGGCGACGTCGATGCCATTGGGTTTATCGGTCATGGAAAATATCCTTGTTATTGAATGTGGAATGATAGGGAAAACTCTCGGGGAACCGGCTCAGCCGGTGCAGCCGTCAACCGTGCAGAAGGCTCCGCTGGCGCTCAACGGGTCGGGCCTGTCGATCGCGGCGTCCGTCAACGCCTTCTGGAACACGGATGCCGGTTGCGCGCCGGAGAGGTAGAAACTGTTGTTGAACACGAACAGCGGAACGCCGTTGGCGATCTGGTTCGCCCGCGCCTCGTCATCGGCGATTCCGGCAGCGATGGCGGGTGAGTCGAAATCGAAGTCGATATCGGCCGCGCCTGCATCTCGGGCCAGCGTCAGGAGCGCGGCGCGATCGAAGATGTCGATCCCGTCGGTCGTCCCCGCCTTGTAAAGCCGTTCAGCCACACGCGCCGCCAATTCAGGCGCCGCGATGCTCCGGATCAGGGCATGCGCATCGCTCGTGTCGCCAAAGCGCATGGTATCGAAATTGTAGACCAGCCCTTCGGCGCGTCCATTCTCGCCGACTGCCGCCATCATGCCCATCGCCATCTCCCGATTGCCGAATTTCTGATGAAGGGCCTGGGCAAAGCCGGCCGGGGCCATGCCTTTGGCGAGGCGATATGATCTGCTCGTCACTGACACCTCGACCTGCCCGGCGAGCGCGGCAGTTGCCGTCTCCAGACGGCGCTTGGCGATCCAGCACCACGGACACACAAAGTCCGACCACATTTCCACATTGACCGTTTTCATGATCTTCGTTCCTTTCATGATCGGACGCCCTTCTGCGCGTGATAAACAAACCATCTAGTTGGTAGGTTTACTGGCAAAAGGAAGCCCTCCTCTGGAGCCGTCCCGGGCTCCGCGCTTGGGTATTTTAGGTGTCTCGTTCAGGCGCGCTCCACGATGACACGGATCATGTCGTCGTTGATGAGATCGCCGTCCTTCGTCGCCCAGTCGATGAAGCTGGACCCTTCCAGCAAGCTCAGCAGCACGAACGCCTTCTGCCTGGCCCCGGACCCGCGCGGGATTTCCCCGCGATCGATCCCTTGATCGATGATCCTCGTCAACCATTTGAGCTGGATACCAAAGAAGCGCCGTGTGATCGCCTGCAACCCGGCCGGCAGCGCCGACATTTCCGCCGCCAGCGCCCCGCACAGAGGCAGAAACCCGCCTTCTGCGCTGGTCCTGAACATCCGGAAGAACGCTTCGAGCCGGGGGATCAGCATGTCGTTCCGCGCCTCGATCCGCTCGAAATCCTCCCGGACCCGATCGATATAGGCTTCAACGATGGCCGTGCCCAAATCCTCCTTGGTGGGAAAATGATGATGTATGCTCGGCTTGCTGATGCCAACGGTCTTGGCCAGATCCGCATAGCTAAAGGCTGCATAGCCTTTCGTGCGCATCAGGCCTTCGGCCGTTTGAATCAGTGCGTCGCGCGTTCCGGTCGCCATCTTTTCCATCCATCGCGCGTTTCCGCGCATATTGTTCACCTTGTCACCGGTCGCCCGGATCAGAGTTCCTCATAGGCTTCAAGGGCCCGGGAGGAATAGACATAGGCCGCCCCTGCATTGAGGGCGATCGCCGTGCCCAGCGCAGCGGCAATCTCCTCCCGGGTGGCGCCCGCTTTCTTCGCGGCTCCGGCATGCGCGGCGATGCACCCGTCGCACCTTGTGGTCACCGCTACGGCTAGCGAGATCAACTCGTGCGTCTTTGCATCAAGCGCGCTGTTTTCCCGCGTAGCGGTCTCCAGCTTATGAAAGGCGCTGGCAACCGGCGCATTCGCCTTCGAAAATGCGCCCACACGCTTGACCAGCGCGGTGAGCCTTTCGCTCCAGTTATTTTCCATCCTATGTACCTCGGTTCTGATGATTTCCGCTTTAGTTGCCGCGGGCGGCCATGACGCCGCCGTCCACATCCCAGACTGCGCCGGTGACCCAGGAGGCCTTGTCCGAAAGCAGGAAAGTGATGGTTTCAGAGACATCGCGGGGAAGACCGTTCCGGCCCAGCGGATGAAAATTGTGGAAATTGTCCAGTGCGCCGCTCAACTGCTCCTGTGGGATAAAGCGCTCGAATATTTTCGTCTCGACGATGCCAGGGCTGACCGCGTTGACGCGCACCGCGTGCTTGGCGAGTTCGGCGGCCACATGCTTCGTCATGGCTTCCAGGCCAATCTTCGCCATTGAATAGGCGGAGGCGGGAACCGTCTCGACGGCTTGGCGCGCTGCGACGGCAGTCACATTGACAATCGATCCCGGCTTCTTTGCAGCGACCAGCGCTCCTGCCACATGCTGCGTGATAAAGAACAGCGCGCGGTTGAGATTGAGGAAATTGTCATAATCCACGCGCGTATGATCGAGGAACGCCTTTGGATAATAGATCCCGGCCGAATTCACGAGCAGGTCGATATCGCCATGTTCAGACGCAAGTGTCGCGATCAGCGATTCGACTTGAGAGAAGTCCGAGAGATCGGCCGACAGCGCGAACGCAGCACCTTCGCCGGCGACCGCGGCCAGTTGCTGGCGTGCAGCCTCTGCCTTCTCGACCCGGTTGCCGACGACGACAGCTGCGCCGCCCTGCTCGACCACCATCTGCGCGACATCCAAGCCGATCCCGCTGGTGCCACCGACTACCAGAAGTTTGCGACCTTCAAATTGACCCGTCTGCATGATCCTGCACTCCATCAAGAGTTCACCCTACTAGTAGGTAGGTATGGCGAGCTTCTATCGATGTCAAGGGTTGTTCGATAGATTTGGTACTGCTGCGGGTAGCGCGCGCCTCCGACACGATAATGTAGCGCACTCGGGCGATGTTCAAGGGGGCAGCCGCCGGGAGGACCAATGCGCCCGCCTCAAATGGCGGGCGAGCGCGACCTCCGTCTGGTTTAACGCAGCGCGCTCTAGACGCGTTCCCAGATGGCGGCGATGCCTTGGCCGCCGCCGATGCACATCGTCGTCAGGCCCAGGCGGCCGCCCGTGCGCTGCAATTCATAAACCAGCTTGGTCGTGATGATGGCGCCCGTCGCACCAACCGGATGGCCCAGCGAAATGCCGCTGCCATTGGGATTGACCCTGGCCGGGTCGAAGCCCAGCTCCCGCGAGACGGCACAGGCCTGCGCCGCAAAGGCTTCGTTGGATTCGATCACGTCGAGATCGCCTACGCTGATCCCCGCCCGCTCCAGCGCCTTGCGCGTGGCTGGCACCGGGCCGATGCCCATATAGGCGGGATCGACCCCCGCATGGCCATAGGCGATCAGCCGCGCCAAGGGCTTCAAACCCTGCGCCTTGACCGATGCCCCGCTCGCCAGCACGACAGCTGCGGCGCCGTCATTGATCCCCGACGCATTGCCCGCCGTCACTGTCCCGCCCTTCTGGAATACCGGCTTCAGCGCGCCGAAATCCTCCGCAGCCGCATCGGCGCGGACAAATTCATCGGTGTCGAATGGCACCGACTTGCGCCGCACCATCACTTCGACCGGCACGATCTGATCCTTGAAATAGCCCCGCGCAATGGCGTTGGCCGCCCGCTTCTGGCTTTCATAGGCGAGCGCGTCCTGGTTTTCCCGCGAAACGCCATAGCGCGCCGCGACATTTTCCGCGGTGACGCCCATATGGATCGCCTGGAACGGATCGGTCAGCGCGCCGGTCAGCCCGTCCTGCATGACCGCATCGCCCATCTTCTGGCCCCAGCGGGCGGCCGGCAGGAAATAGGGCGCCCGGCTCATGATCTCCACGCCCGCGCCCAGCGCAATGTCGCAGTCGCCAAGCATGATGGATTGCGCGGCGGTCAGGATCGCCTGAAGGCCCGATCCGCAGAGGCGATTGACGCTGTGCGCGGGCGTTTCCTGCGGAACCCCTGCGCCGATCGCGGCTATGCGGGCGGCATAGGCATCACGCGGCTCGCAGTGGATGACATTGCCCAGCACGACATTGCCGATCTGGCTTGCGTCTATGCCCGCCCGCTCAATCGCGGCCCGGGCGACATGCGCGCCCAACTCGCCCGGCTTCTGATCCTTGAGCGACCCGCCGAAGCTGCCAATGGCGGTACGCGCCGCCGATACCAGAAAGACGTCCGTCATATGCTGTTCCTGTCCTGAAGGTTTAGATCCTCGAAACGTCCACCATTGGCTGCGAGCCGCTCGATCAGCGGCGCGGGCGTCCATGCCCAGCCGTTGCGGCCGGCGGCAAGGGTAAGAAGCCGGTCCAATAGCGTGGGCAAGCCGATCAGATCGGCCTGGAACATCGGCCCGCCGCGCTCACGGCCAAAACCATAGCCATGGAGGTAGATCATATCGACATCCACCGGCCGGTAGGCGATCCCCTCCTCCACGATCCGCGCGCCTTCGTTGATCAGGGCCAATAGGCAGCGGCTGACAATCTCTTCGTCGCCGATGGCGCGCCGCGTCAGGCCGATCTCCGCCGAATAATCCTCGATCAGCGTGGTGACCTCCGGGTCGGGCTCCGCCGTCCGGCCGTCCGGATAGGCATAGATGCCCTTCCCGGTCTTCTGGCCGAACCGGCCGAGTTCGCAGATACGATCGATCACGCCTGAATAAGGACGGCCGGGCTGCTCCACCGCGCGGCGCTTGCGGATCGACCAGCCAATGTCCTGCCCGGCCAGATCCATCGTCCGGCATGGCCCCATCGCCATGCCCCAACGCTCCATCGCAGCGTCGATCTGCTGCGGCAGCGCGCCTTCCTCCAGCATGAAATAAACCTGCCGCAGATATTCCTCGAACATGCGGTTGCCGATGAAGCCGTCGCAGACGCCCGACACAACGCCAACCTTGCCGATCCGCTTGCCCAGGGCCATCGCCGTGGCGAGAACATCCGGCGCGGTGTCCTTGCCGCGCACCACCTCCAGCAGACGCATGATATTGGCCGGCGAAAAGAAATGCAGGCCAACGACCCGCGAGGGATCTCGCACCAGCGCGGCGATCGCGTCGAGGTTGAGCGTCGATGTATTGCTCGCTAATATCGCATCCGGCCGGGTGATCGTGTCCAGCGCGGAAAAGACCTGCTTTTTGACGCCCATTTCTTCGAACACCGCCTCGATCACCAGATCGGCGTCGCTCAGCGCCTTCAGTTCCGTCGCGGCGGTGAAGGCGGCGAGGCGCGCATCGGCCACGCCCTGATCGATCCGGCCCTTCTCGACATCGCGCTGGATCGTCGTGCGGATGGTGGCTTGGGCCTGGGCTAGCGCCTCGGCGCGCAGTTCCACCATCGTCACGGGCACATCCGCATTCAGGAGGGCAAGGGCGATGCCGGTCCCCATCAGGCCGCCGCCCACGATGCCGGCTTGCCGCACATCGCGCGGGCGCACGTCCCGCGACAGCCCGGGAATGCGCGCAACGGTTCGCTCGCCGAAGAACGCATGCCGCAGGCCGCGCGACGCCTCGGACCGCACCAGCTTTCCGAACAGTTCCGCTTCCACCGCCAGGCCAGCGGCCAGATCGTCCGATAACGCGGCGACGCAATCGACGATCCGGGCAGGCGCCTGACTCAAACCCGCGCCCGGCTTCGTCCGGTGCGCTGCGACCGCTTCGGCAAGATCGGCGGGAACCGGCAGCGCGCCCGTGCGGCGCAGCGCGGGGGTACGGCGCGCCACGTCCAGCGCCGCCTCCACCACATCGCCCTCCACCAGTTGATCCACCAGCCCCAGCGACAGCGCCTGTTCCGCGCTCACCGGCTTGCCCGTCAGCATCATGTCAAGCGCTACGCCCGCCCCGATCAGGCGAGGCAGCCGCTGCGTCCCGCCCGCGCTGGGCAGCAGTCCCAGCGTCACTTCGGGCAGGCCCAGGCGGCTGCCGGCCTGAGCGATGCGATAATGCCCCGCTAGCGCCAGTTCCAGCCCGCCGCCCAGCGCCATGCCGTGGATCGCCATGATCACCGGTTTGCTGGAATCCTCGATCGCGGTCATGAGTTCGCGCAATGATAGGAGTTGCGCCGGATCATTGTCGAAATCGCTGATATCGGCCCCTCCGCAGAACATGGGGCCTGCGCCGGCAATGATGACCGTCCGGCAGACGGGATCGCTCACCGCCAGCCTGATCGCCGCCCTGATTTCCTCGACAAAGCCGTTGCCGGCGGACAGGGCGTTTACGGGTCCATTCGACAGGCGCAGGATCATGATCGCGCCTGCATGGGAAATCTCGATAGCCACGGAAGTCCCTTTCCTCAAAAGGTGTCGGCGCCAAGCGCCATGATCGTCGCTTCACCCGCCGCGACGCTCGCCGCGAGGCCCTTCGCCTGTGGCAGCATCCGTTCGGCGAAGAAGCCGGCCACGGCGCGCTTGGCCTCATGCAAAATATTGTCGCTCTGTGCGGCAGCGGCCATGCGCGTCCACATCCAGCCCATTGAAACCAGCGCGAACAGCCGCAGATATTCGACCGCCGCGGCGCCAGCCGCCTCCACCCCGGCGTGCCGGAGAGAAGCAGTGGCGGTGCGCAGCAGGGTCAGCGCCGCCCGCGTCCTTTCCGCCACAACCATGTCGCCTGCGGCGTCCAGTTCGGCCGCTACGAGCGCGAAAAAGCCCTCGACCACGGCGCCACCCCCCAGCGGCAGCTTGCGAGCGACAAGGTCCATCGCCTGCACCCCATTGGTGCCCTCATAGATTTGGGCGATGCGCGCATCGCGCACATATTGCTCCATGCCCCATTCGCGGATGTAGCCATGGCCGCCGAATATCTGTTGCGCCTGGACCGCGCTTTCGAAGCCCCAATCGGTGAAGGCTGCCTTGATCACCGGGGTCAGCAACGCAACCAGCGCATCGGCCTTGCTTCGTTCAGCTGGATCCGGATGATGGCGCGCCCGGTCGAGCTGCAATGCCGTCCATCCGGCCAGCGCGCGCCCGCCTTCCACAAAAGCGCGGATGTTGAGCAGCATGCGCCGCACGTCGGCATGCTCGATGATCGCCACCGGCCCCCGCGCGCCATCCGCGCTCCGCCCCTGAAGCCGCTCCTTGGCATAGGCCGCCGCCTGCCCATAGGCAGCGCCAGCGATGCCCAACCCCTGAATGCCGACCATCAGCCGCTCCGCATTCATCATCGTGAACATGGCGGCCAGGCCCTTGTTCGGCTCACCCACCAGCCAGCCGGTCGCGCCGTCATAGTTCATGACGCAGGTCGGCTGGGCATGAATGCCCATCTTCTTTTCCAGCGCGCCCACCGACATGGCGTTGCGAACCGTAAAGGTGCCATCCGCGTCCGGCAGATGTTTGGGCGCCAGGAACAGGCTGATTCCCTTCACCCCCGCCGGCGCATCGGGCAGGCGGGCGAGGACGAGGTGGATGACATTGCCCCCGAAATCATGATCGCCAGAGGATATGAACATCTTTTGGCCCGTGACCGCATAGCTGCCATCGCCGCGCGGCGCCGCCTTGGTCTTGAGCAGGGCAAGGTCGGTGCCCGCTCCGCCTTCGGTCAGCGCCATGGCGCCGGTCCATTCGCCGCTGATCATGGGCGGCAAATAGGCCGCTTTCAGCGTTTCGGAGGCATGGGCGGAAATTGCTTCGCATGCTCCACGCGTCAGGCCCGGAAACAGGCCAAAGGACAGATTCGCAGCAGAGATCATCTCGTCCAGCCAGAGCTGCAGGATGAAGGGCAGGCCTTGTCCCCCATGCTCCGGCTCCGCCGACAGCGATGTCCAGCCCGCCTGCGCAAAATCGCGCCAGGCTTCCGCAAAGCCCGCGGGGGTCTTCACCTGCCCGTCGATCAGGCGGCTGCCTTGTTCGTCGCCCTCGCGGTTGATCGGAAACAGCCTTTCCGCGCACATCCGGCCGGCCTCTTCCAGCACGGCGGCAGCCAGGTCCGCATCGACCTCCTTGCCGATCTCTCCCATCGCCCGATCAAAGCCCAGCACTTCGCTCAGCAGGAAGCGATAGTCGTCAAGCGGCGGAACATAGCTGAACATCAGGCCTCTCCCAAAGTACGGGAGGAGCAGCTATACCAAACATCTGTTACAGTCAACCGCGCGCCGTCGAAACGCTGTCAATTCACTATTTCATTCTCGGAAAAACCTATTCGTGCCGGAAAATGGCAACAATCTGCCCCGCGATTTCGCTTGGGCTCAATCTGCCCGCGCGATACCAATCCGCCACTGAATTGAGCTGCGACAGCAACAGGTTGCGGTACAGCGACCTGTCGATATGTCCAGGCAGCGGCAGTTCCCCCACAAGCGTCCGGAACTGTTCCTCGAACCTGTCCCGCCGTGCGATCAACTGCTCCCGCACCTCCTGGGGCACCTCGCGGAAATCGTTCATCATCGGCATCGTCAGCGAATCAGGGGCGAGTTGAATATCCAGCAACGTCGCACAGGCGGCCTCCAACCGCGCCCAGGGCTCGCGCTCCTGTTCAACCGCGGCATGAATCCTCTCCGCGGCGCCATCCAGCGCGGCATTGTGCAATTCGACGAACAGCGCGTCCTTGGATTTGATGTGATGATAGAGCGAGCCGCCCAGCACCCCCGCCTTTTCGCCAATGTCCCGCATTGACGTTCCGCGATAGCCTTTCCGCGCGAAAAGCTGAGCGGCTATCTCCAATATCTGGCGGCGGCGGCTCGAACCCTCATTACTCAGGGCCGAAGATGTGCTGGATCTGATCATCAAGCGCGGCGCTAGCACATAGTTCCGCGGCCGCGAAGCCGGTTAGGCGTGATCCCCGCCCCCCTCTCCGCAGGGTGGACATAGTGCGGCCTTCGGGGCGGAATAGCCCTGCGCCGGGATGAGACTACCCGAATGCAACCTCAAGCATATTGCGTCCGCAGCGCCTTCTTATCCATCTTGCCGACGCTTGTCTTCGCTATACTGCCGGTGATCACAATACGGGCCGGCACCGCCCATTTGGAAATTACACCACGTTCGCTGAATTCCGTAAGGTAGGCCTTGATTGACTGTTCGCATACATGGCCTTCGTCCTGGGTGTTCGGGACGATTATGGCGAGCGGCCGTTCCCCCCACCGCTCGTCGGCGACACCAATTACTGCAACTTCGCTTACCCCCTCGCACTGCGAGATCAGATTTTCGATCTCAAGCGAAGAGACCCATTCGCCCCCCGTCTTGATTACGTCCTTGATCCGGTCGGTAATCTGCAATGTACCGTCCGGATGAAGAAGACCTACGTCGTTCGTGTGGAGATAGCCACCGTCCCACAAAATCTCTGAGTTGCGAGGGTCCTTCAAATAGCCCTGCGTCAACCACGGCGCGTTGGCGACGATCTCTCCGGTGGTCTTGCCGTCGCGCGCCTGTACCGCCATTGCAGGATCTACGATCTGGATATCAACCAGCGGTATCGGTTTGCCCGCGCGCGCGCGCAGTTCGACCTGTTCCTCGGCAGATTTTGCGAGGTCGTCGTTCGAAAGTTGGGCAAGGGTCAGGACCGGGCAAGTTTCGGACATCCCATAGCCTGTGAAAACGTCGATGCCACGTTCCATGGCCGCGCGCGCCAGTCCGTTCGGCAGGGCCGAACCGCCAATCACAATTTTCCAGCCGGACATATCGACGTCCGTTCCTGCGGGACTGGTCAGCAGCATATGCAGCAAAGTCGGCACGCAATGAGAGAAAGTCACTCCTTCATTTTCATAGAGCGCTAATAGCATCTCCGGTGTGTACCGCCCGGGGTAGATTTGCTTGAGCCCTAGCATCGTCGCCACGAACGGCAGTCCCCAGGCGTGAACGTGGAACATAGGTGTGACCGGCATATAGACATCTGCCCGATGCAGGTGGCCCTGCACGGGATTGGCGCCGAATGTGGCGGCGATTGCCAATGTGTGAAGCACGAGTTGGCGATGGCTGAAGAACACGCCTTTCGGCAGCCCGGTCGTGCCTGTGGTATAGAAGGTCGTGGCCCGCATATTCTCGTCGAAATCCGGAAAAAGGAAATCGGCCGATGCGGCGCCGAGCATTGCTTCATATTCGACGTTGACCGGTATCGATGTAGCAAGCGCCGACCCGTCATCGGTGAGCAAAACCACAGCACGCACGCCTTCGATGCGATCCCAGATGCTCTCCAACATGGGAAGGAAATCGGTATGAACGAGCAACACCTCGTCCTCCGCATGGTTGATCGTGTAGAGAATCTGTTCAGGCGACAGGCGAATGTTCACCATGTGCAGCACCGCACCCATGCTCGGAATGGCGAAATAGCACTCCAGATAACGATGACTGTCCCAGTCGAGCACGCCGACCGTCGCGCCTGCGCGTAAGCCCAATGCGGCCAAGCCATTGGCCAGCCGGCTTACGCGCGCACCCAGTTCGTCATAGTTATAGCGGACGAGATCGCGGTAGACGATCTCTTGTCCCGGCGCGCGCGCAATGCCCGACTGTAGCAATCGCTTCAGAAGAAGTGGATAGCCTGACGACGCGGCGACAGGTTCAGTCTGCTCCCCGCTGTTCGGAACATTTGAATGCACAATCATTGCCTATCCTTCTGAGCAGCGAACAATCCCGGCCCCGCCTCCGATTGTCAGCGTGCTTATTCGGGTTGAGTTCAAGCCGGCGCCATCTCCTGCTTGGCACTGGAGAAATCGAAAGGAGCTGTCTCAAAATCCAGGTTGGGCATTTCGTCGAGATCGGTCCAGTAGTTCTGGGGATGCTGCCACTCCATTGCCCGGCCAGACCGCGGCAAAATGTCGCGACTGCGCATCAAATATCCCGGATTGAAGTCTTCCGGATCGAACCAGTAGCCAACGGCTTCCTCGCCCTGCGGGAGCACCGGTACGACAATATCGGCTTTTCGCTCGCGCATATGGTTGAGGAGGCGGCAAGCCAGTTCGGCGATGAGATCGACCCGAAGCGTCCAGGCAAATCTTGCATAGCCCCAGAGCCACAGAAGATTCGGCACGCCGGTGAACATCATTCCCCGATAGGTGACCGTGTCGTTCCAAGAGACCAGTTTGCCGTCCACGTGGAATTCTATGTCACCGAGCACGCATATATTGAACCCAGTCGCCGAGACGATAATATCGGCGTCGAGCATCTTGCCTGAACGCAAAACTAGCCCTGTTTCGGTGAAACACTCGATCTCGTCAGTCTCGACGCTTGCCTTGCCCGATGCGATGCTGTGAAGCATGTCGCCATCAGGGAGGAGCGCAATACGTTGCCGGAACGGCGTGTAGCGCGGCGTGAAATGGCGCGCGACGTCCACCTTGTCGCCGACGATAGCCTTTACTCCTGCAATCAGATCGGCGGCCACAGCGTCCGGCTCCGCCGCGCAGCGTGCTCCGATCGCTGTGAGATCCTGCAAGAATTTGCGGCGCAGGATTTCGCTAGTCCACAAAGGATCGATACCAAGTGCTTCTAGCGTCATCTCCAGTTCGGTCTTGCGCGGCGGGCAGTAAAAATATGTCGGCGAGCGCTGGAGCATCGTGACATGTTTTGCGTTATCCGCGATCGACGGGATCAAGGTCGCGGCTGTGGCCCCAGAACCAATGATGACCACCTGCTGGTCGGTTACATCGAGGTCCGCCGGCCAATGTTGCGGGTGCACGATCTTGCCGCGGAACCGTTCGTTGCCCGGCCAGTCCGGGATGTAGGGGGTTTCCTGGCCGAAATAGCCCGAGCAGGTCCAAAGAAAAGATGCCCGGACGGCCAGCTTCTCGCCCCCGGTGTCCACGGACAAAGTCCAGCGGGCTGCATCACTTGACCACGACGCTGACTGGACCCGATGCCCATAATGAATGCTGCTCGCGAGTTCCTGCTCTTCGATCACCTCGCCAAGATATTGCAGAATGTCGGGGCCCGCCCCGAACACTTCGCCCGTCCAAGGCTTGAACTTGTAAGCATATGAGAACATGTCGGTGTCCGACCGCACGCCCGGATAGCGGTGCGTCCACCACGTTCCGCCGAAGCTGTCCAGCGCCTCGAAGATGATGAATCGTGCCCATGGACACTCGCGCCGGAGGTAGGCCGCCATGCCGATGCCCGACACGCCTGCTCCGATTATCACCACGTCGAAGTCGCCGGATTCGAAGGCCGTATTGCGAACCGCTGTGATTTCTTGTTTCGTCATGTTGATCTCCAACAATTGCCGCAACGATCCGCCCGACGGACGTTCTTGCAAGAACAATCCACTTTCCGGCGCGCGCAATAATGTATCAATATTTCATTTCGCGAGAGCGATGCACCTCAATGGTTCAATCGCGCATCCTTCAAGCCGTCTTCACACGCGGTTCAGCGAGCTCTCGCGCGCGCGAAATCAGTGCAGAGAAGAGCGGGGTCAGCATTTCTCGAAGCTCGGATTGGGTCATAAAAGTTGGGACCCCTTGTGCCGTGTAAATAACGCCGGTGCGACCGACTGCCTCTCGCTGGCACATGATGCGCGCCCTATAGTCTTCAACTCCTATAGGAAGCGCAAGCGCTTCATATTCCATAATCAGTGAGTCGTGATCGCAGCGCGTAAGACGCTCCTGTACCGGATCGCTATTCGAAAAATACATGGTGCGAATTGAGCCGAGGCCTTCTCCTTCCATGTCCACCTTCTCGATGCATCCCAGTGGCGGCACGCCCTCAATCGGGAAAATCCTGTCAACTCCTCCAAAGTCGGAAAATAAGGACCAGACCATCTCCACGGGCGCATCGATCGATGCCGTAACATTAATGAGCTCCATCAGCCGTTTCCTTCCGACAGCTCGATCAGAGCATCGCCACATTTTCAGGGACCTGACCCAGAAGAAGAGCTCCATAAGGCCGGTACAGGTCGGCGCTGCCGCAAACATGCTGGCAAGCGGTCCGGATGTCGCGGAAGCGGCGCTGCAGCGATGCGCTGTCGTAAAGTACCGTCGTCCCCCCAAGCGTGAACACATCATTCGCCACGTCGAGGCACTCAAAATGCACGTGCGAAATCGCTGAGCGGAAGCGGGCTCGCACCTCGGGAGGCAACGGGAATACGGTTTCCGCCATCTCCCAGACGGCTTCTGCTTCCTGCATTGCCAAGGCGCGAACAGCTGAGAGCCGTGTCTGGAGCCGGCCGATCCGATCTTGAAAAATGGGATCAGCCGCCAATATCACGCGGGGATTGAGAAACGGCTTTTTGCCTGCTGCAAGCGGGACGATCTCGTCAAGCATCCCCTGCGCAATGCCCAATACGACACCGGCATGGAACGGGCCTACGCCAAGCCACCAGGGCAGACGCGACAAGGTGGATCCCGCAACGCCCGCGCCATGATAAGGCGCTGTGAACCGATCGGGGACAAACAGGTCATCGACGGCAAAGTCATGACTTTCTGTGGAACGCATGCCTAGGGCGTACCAGGTGTCGAGCGCCCGGATTTCCGAAAAGGGAATTGCCGCTACTATCATCTCGGGCTTGCCGTCCGCTCCCACGGACAGCGTTCCGTCCGCCAGCGTGACCATACCACCGACGACTGCCCAGTTGGCGGGATAGGATCCGCTGCCAAGTGGCCACGTACCTTTGATACGTACCCCGCCGTCCACGCGTATGATGTTGGGCCGCGGCGTTACCGTGGCCCGGGTTAAAGCGTCCGGATTGCTCCCGAACACCTCTTCCTGGACGTCGGGCGGAAACCATTGCCATGCGATCGGACTCTCGGACCCGACCATCACCGACCATGCCGTCGATCCGTCGCCGCGGGCCATGGCCTCCATCACAGGCAGCATATCCGGCACGCGCAATCCCGCGCCACCGTAGCGGGGATCTCGAATAGCCTGAAATATGCCTGTCTCGCGAATCTTCTCGAATATGTCCTGGGGCATGACGCGCGCCCGCTCGATCTCATCGCCGCGAGCGGTCAGTTCGGGTGCAAGCGCCTCTACCGCCGCAAGCAAGGCCTTGGGGCCGAGAAAGGCAGGACGGATCCCGTCCACATCGGCTGTCGATCCGTTAGAGCGATCAAGCGCCTTTTCCTCCATCAACAT
>NZ_AP027315.1:475000-951254 GCF_055397045.1 Sphingobium sp. TomMM15 | reverse complement strand
AATAGACGCCACCTCAGGGAACCAGAAGGGTGAAGGGATAGACATAAGCTTGCAACATCACGAACAGGCCAATCAGGGAACCCAGCACCAGGCTGTGAACGAAGACATGGCGCAATATGCGGCCTTCCTGACCGAACCACTGCGTCGCGGTGGAGGCGACGACGATGCTCTGCGCGTCGATCATCTTGCCCATGACCCCGCCCGCGCTGTTCGCACTCGCCATCAGCACGGGCGACAGGTTCAACTGTTCGGCGGTGATCTTCTGCAATCCGCCGAACAGGACATTGGAGGCCGTATCCGATCCGGTGACGGCAACGCCCAGCCACCCCAGCATGGTGCCGAAGAAAGGATAGAGTACCCCCGTCGCCGCGAAGGCTAGGCCCATGGACGCGTCTATGCCGCCATAACGGGTGAGATAGCCAAGCCCCAACATCGCCGCGATGGTGAGCAGCGATGGCAGTACCAGCTTCCACGTGCGCAGATAGACGAGACCGACCGTGCGCAGAGGGACCCGCAACAGCAGCGCGGAGGCAAGGGCGGCCACCAATATCGCCGTACCCGTCGCCGACAGCAGGTTGAGATTATAGACCGCCTTTTCAAACTCCGGCGCGGTGACGACAGGAGGCAGGCGTTGGATCACCCCATCCAGACCGGCAAAGGGCAGGCGCAGCGCGAAGATGGCGTCCAGCCCCTGCTTCATGAAGGGAAGGCCCCACAGGAAGACACACGCCGTCAGGATGATCCACGGCATCCAGGCACGCCGGACGGCAGCGGGATCATGCAGGGGCTGTGCATGGGCGGCATCAACGGTCGCGGCCATGTCCCGCTCGTCACCCGGCGCAAGCTTCGCCTCGTTGACATGCATGATCCGCGCGGGCTGCCATATCCGCAGAAAAGCGATGAGCGCGGCGATCGACGCGAGCGCCGCACCGATGGAGGTCAGCCAAGGGCCATGAAGGTTGGAGATGAGAAGCTGCACCAGCGCGAAACTGACGCCTGCGACCAACACGGCGGGCAGCACCTCCATCGTCCGCCGCCACCCGCAATAGGCGACCAGCAGCCAAAAGGGCACGATGATGGCGAACGGCGTCATCTGCCGCCCCACCATCGCCGAAAGCTCGAGCAGCGGCAGTCCGGTCACTCCCGACAGCGTGACTAGCGGCGTACCGAGTGCGCCGAAGGCGACGGGCGCGGTGTTGGCGATCAGCGACAGGCCGGACGCCTGCAACCGTGTAAAGCCAAGGCCGATCAGCATCGCGCCCGTGACCGCGACCGGCGTCCCGAACCCCGCAGCTCCTTCGAAGAAGGCACCGAAGCAGAAGGCGATCAGCAGCAGCTGCAACCGGCTGTCCGCGGTGATCGACGTGATCGCGCCGCGCAGGATGTGGAACTGCCCGGTCGTTTCCGTCAGCTGGTATAGGAAGATGATGTTGAGCACGATCCAGCCGATCGGCAGCAGTCCGTAGGCCGCCCCGAAACCGGCTGCGCGCACCGCCAGGCCCGGAGGCATGCCGAATGCCAGCACCGCGACTGCAAGGCCCGCCCCCAACCCCATCAGGGCGGCGATATGCGCCCGCACATGAAAAAGGCCGATCGCCCCCAACAGCACGACGACGGGGACGGCCGCGACCAGAGCCGACAGCAAGCCATTGCCGAAAGGGTCGTAATTTTGTGCCCAGATCATGGCGCCGTCCTTGCCCATTTCCAATCACGCTCTGTTCTAAATCATGCGGAATTTCGGTGGTATCGCCACTCGCCCCCCGCTGTTAGCCGTTCGACCGTCGCTAAGGAGGATGACAGGCAAGAGATACCCGCCTTTCCGCGATGCGGAACAGACACTGTGGCGGGCGGCGTGCCGTTCCATATCGCGGAACGGCGTCGGTGGCATCATTGTCCATCCAGGCACGCCGGTGCAGACTGAACCTTCCAATCTGTCAATTCAGGAGCTTGAGGAGGATGGACTTGAAAGCGAACGGCGGGATCTCGCGCCGCGATCTCGTACGCGCCTTGCCGACGGCAGCTATGATGAGCGCCATTCCCGGCCCGGCCTGGTCCGCCCTGAACATCGGCGGCTTTAATCGGCGCGAATGGTGGAAGCATGAATATCGCATAGTCCAAACCAACCTGCGCGAAATCGACGCCCTGGAAGATCCGCGAGAGATCGCCCGGCAAACCCGCGCCTTCGGTGCGAACATGATCGTGTCGAACATCGGCGGGATCGTTGCCTTCTACCCCACTGAGCTGCCGCTCCACTATCGCAACCCCTATCTGAGAAACGATTTCGCAGGCGAGATGGTCGCCGCCGCCCATGCTGAAGGGCTGGCCTATATCGGCCGCTTCGACCTGTCCAAGGCGATGAGGCCTGCCTATGACGCACATCCCGAATGGTTCATGCGCAACCGCGATGGCAGTCCGCGTGAATATGCCGGGACCTACCAAGCCTGCCCCAATGGCGGTTGGGCGCAGGATTACAGCCTTCAGATATTGAAGGAAGGGGTCGAACGCCATGATGTAGACGGCATGTTCTTCAACATGACCGGCTTCGTCCGCACCGACTATTCCGATGTCGATCATGGCATTTGCGTATGCGACAATTGCAAGCGACGATTTCGGGAACTGTATAAGCTGGACCTGCCCGAAACCGAAGACGGCACCGATCCCAATTGGGATGCTTATCAGCAGTTTCAAACACGCGTCATGACCGAGCTTTCCGCAAAAGCACGCGCAGTCATCGAGGCGGCACGGCCCCATGTGCCACTGATGGATTTTTTCGGCGGCGTCGTTGCGCGCGGAGAGGTGCAGCGCCGGGTGTCGCGCAAGGCGCCCGAATGGCCATACGCCATGGGCGAACAGACACGGGCGCTCATGGCGCTTGCGCCGGGCAAGGCCTTTTCCGCAACCTCCACTGCGCATATCGACTATCCTTGGCGGCAGGTGACGGAAAGCACCGAAAACCACATGCTGCGTTTCGCGCAGGCGCTTGGCACGGGCGCCAAGCTCGACCTTTATCTAATGGGGACGCTCAACGATCAGGACGATCCTCGGTTTCTGCCTCCCGTCTCGCGCCTTTTCCACTGGCACGCCGCCAATGAACAGCATTATGCCGGGCTGACCCCGGCTGCCCGCGTCGCAATCTACAATATGGGATCAATCTTCCAGTCCCCCGGCGCCGGGCTGGCGCGCTATGGCACCGGTGCGCAGCGCGGGGCCTATCAGGCGCTGGTCGATGCCCGCCTCCCCTTCTGGATGACTAACGGAATGCAGGTGCGCAACGCGACGCGCGACAAAGCCTATGACGTCATCATCATGCCGCATATCATGACCTTGAGCGATGAGGATGCCGATGCGCTCGACGCCTTCGTCGAGGCCGGCGGCCTGCTCATCGCGACCGGCTATACCGGCGCACAGGGGCAAGGGGGAAAGCCGCGCTCCGGCTCGGCGATGAAGTCCAGCCCGGTGAGCAGCTTCGGTCAGCCGCGCGATGGCCATGGCTGGTCGCTCGACATGAGCAAGGCCGCCATCCCCATGGGACCCGGCCGCATGCCGATCGATGCGGACTTCTTCCCCGTCACAGCGCGCAGCGGCGCGTCGAGCCTGATCCCCTTCGCGCCCGATCAGCGTTTCGGCCCGCCCGAATTTTCCTATGCGCGACCGGGCGAAGCGGCGCGCGCCGACGCTGGCGCGCTGGTCATGGCCTATGGCAAGGGGCACCATGTGCACATCCCCTGGCTGCCCGACTTGCTTTATTATCGCGATGGGCTGGATGCACATCGGGTGCTGTTTGAAAGCCTGATCGTCCGCTATGCACCGCCACCGCCATTGGTGCTGGAAGGGCCGGGACCGATGGAGATGATGGCGATGCAGCAGCCCGCGACGGGCAAGATGCTGGTGCATGTCATCAACTATTCGGGCCAGCGCAACACCCATTATGGCGATCCCGTCATCGCCCACGGCCTGAAGCTGGGCGTGCGCGGATCAGTGGGCAGCACGGCGCAAATGCTGGTGGCGGGAAAATCGGTAAAGGGTAAGCGACGGAATGGAGATGGCGACCATCTGTGGTTCGATCTGCCGCCGATCGATACGTTCGAAGCGGTGCAGTTGACGCTTGCTTGATTGCGGGGTTGGGGAGGCAACTCTCAGTTCCTCCCCAACCCGCTACGATCAAAAGTCCGGCGCCAGGTCCATCAATACGATGCCCTGCCCCACGCCCGCGTCGATCACGTCCGCCGATCCCACTTGCGCAGCGATCATCCGGCCATCGGGCCGCACGACCGGATTGCCATATTTCCAGCCGCCATATTGCACGATGTTCGTCATGCGCGTGTAGCGCGGCTTCTTTGGATCAAGATCAAGGACACACAGATCCATGCCTTTAGCGCGGTCCTGTGCGCATTCCACCAATGTCCGCTTGCCATCCGGGAAGATGCCTTCGACCTCGCCATATAGGGTGGACGGCGTCGGAAATTCGGTGATCTTCTTGGTCGCGAAATCTACGGACAACACCTTTGTCTCCACGCCCGTCGGCCCCTTGCCAAAACCATAGCAGGGCATGACCAGCCCCTTATCGCCCGGCAGGAAGTCTTGCGCTTCGACGAAGCATTCAGTCGTCGTCACGATTTCCCGTACATCTTCCAACTTCGCAGATTGCCCGTTAACGGCAACGCGCCCCGTATAAATGGTGGTCGATGCTGGCTTGCCACCTGCTGCAGGCTTTACCTGGCTCCAGGCGATCATGTTGCTGCGTGGGCTGAGCGCTATCCCTTCGAACACCGTGATGCCCAGTGGCACTGGTGCGCGCATCGCCTGCGGGTCCATCCAGAATAGTTCGATGCGGCCGTGGCGCGTCTCTTCCCTTGTCTTTCCCAATATACGGGGACCGAGCAGCGCGTAGCTGCCATCAGCAAGATAATGCACCCGCAAATAACCTTCGCTCGGTGCATGGCCTGTCAAGTTGCGGGTGCGCCCCGTTGTCATGTCATATTCGAAAGCATCACCGTAGGATTTGCCAATGAAAGCCAGCTTGTCGCCCTTGGGTGAAAAGACCGGCCGCTCTCCGAAGGCTGAAATCAGCCGCTGTCCGGGGGGCATGTCCTGGATTGGATTGCCGGGCTTGTTCCCCAGGGGCATCGCAGCAGGAACGGCCTCGCCCCGCGTAAAGGTCTGCGCGGGAAGCGCAGACAGGGGCAGCACCGCGAGCATGACGGATAACGAGAGATATTTTGCCTTCATCGATCTGTCTCCTTGTCCCTGCGCAAGCAACGTGATGGCCGTAATAAGTCAAGCAGGGCCTGTTGCCGTTTCACTATGTGGACAGCCAGACTAACCACTGGTCAGCAGCGCTTGCGGGCGATAAAGCCGCACGATGACCATGGAGTGCGCCACTCTAGCCTCAGAGCCAGAAAGTTCCGGATATCGCCGGGTGCTTGCCCATTTGCGCGATCTGCTGGTGAACGGCGGCGTCCAGACCGGTCACCGCCTGCCGGGCGAACGGGAACTCGCGCTCAGCTTAGGGGTAAGCCGCCCGGCCGTGCGCGAAGCCGTGCGGGCGATGGAGATGATCGGCGTGCTGGAAACACGCCACGGCCGCCCCAGCACCGTGCGCGTTCCCGATGCATCGGTGCTGGGCGAATTCTTCTCGCTCGCTCTGGCGCAGCAACCGGCAATCATCGACGATATTGTCGAGGTGCGGATCGCGTTGGAACGGCAGGCGCTAAGGCTGGCCTGCGCCCGCGCTACGGAAGAAGATCGCCAAAATCTTGAACAGGCACTGGAGGATATAGAAGCGACGATCGGCGATGTCGCCAAAGGTGGTCATGCCGACCTCAATTTCCATACGCAGCTGGTCGCGGCTGCGCACTCACCTGCGCTGTCTACCGTCTACGGCACGATCACGCACCTGCTGGAACGATCCCATGTCGAACGGCGCCAACGCATTGCGGACAGCCCGATGGCGCGGGAATATCTGGTTGATCACCACCGCCGCATCTATGAAGCTGTCCGCGCGGGCGACGCCCTGATGGCGGACGACTTGATCCTTAGCCATTTCGCTATCGGCGCGGCCTGGAAAATTCATGGGACTCCCGCCGACTGACGTTCCGCATGTGGGCTCACCCGTCGATCAGGATAGCGCGAAAATCATTGACGTTGGTGCGCGTCGGCCCGGTAAACACCAGATCCTCCAACGCACTGAAGAATCCGAAGCTGTTATTTTCGCGCAGCATCCCGCTGGCCGACATGCCCGCGGCACGAGCCCGCGCCAAAGTGCTTTCATCGACGATGGCCCCCGCATGGCCGCCCACGCCATCGATGCCATCGGTATCGCACGCCAGCGCCGATATGCCCGGCGCGGCGTCCAGCGACATGGCGAGGCTCAGCATATATTCGCTGTTGCGCCCGCCACTACCTGACGGATTGCCGACCAGCACGGTGGTTTCGCCACCAGACAGCAGCGCCCATCGTCCGCCCTTCCGCTGATGATGCAGGGCGAGCGCAGCGTGGACGATGCCGAGTTCGGTCGCGTCCCCTTCCAGATCGTCACCCAAATAGACGGGCTTGTATCCCGCCGCCCTGGCGACTTCCCCTGCGGCTTCCAGCGCCATGCGGTTGCGCGCGACGATCCGCGTATCGGCCCGCGCGAGTTCGGGCGACCCCGGACGCGGCGTGGCGTGGCGGTCGTCGCTCAACACCGCCATCACATTGTCCGGCACAGTGATGCGATAGCGTTCGATCACGCGGCGCGCGTCGGCCAGTGTCGTCCGGTCGGCAACGGTGGGACCTGAAGCGATCAAGGCTGGATCGTCGCCCGGCACGTCGGAAAAGGCCAATGTGACCACCTGCGCAGGATGCGCCAGCGCGGCCAGACGCCCGCCCTTGACCTGCGACAAGTGCGTGCGCACGCAGTTTATCTGCGAAATGGTAGCGCCGCAAAACAGCAGCTCGCGCGTCACACGGCGCTTGTCGTCCAGCGACACGCCATCGACCGGCAATGCCAACAACGCAGAGCCGCCGCCAGAGATCAGCGCCAGCAATTGATCCTCTTCGCCAAGGTCTCGCACGGCTTCCTGGATCATTTGCGCCGCGCGCTGACCATGCTCGTCGGGCAAGGGGTGCCCGGCCTCGATCACGAGGGCGTCGGCGGCGAAGGTTCCGGGCGGCAGGCCGTGGCCGTAGGGCGTAAGGATGATCGCTTGCGTCCCCTGTGGAGAGTGGCGAAGCGCGACGTCCGCCATCGCCGCACCCGCCTTGCCCACTGCAAGCACCAGCCGCCGTCCTTTCGGCGGGGATGGCATATGCGAAGGCAGGCATCTTTCCGCAGATACCGCTGACAGCGCGACGTCGAACATCTCCCGCGCCAGCGCGATCCGCGCCTTTTTCATACCGTCGCCGTCCGTCAAAACCTGTTCCCTCGCCGCCGTTCTGCATTGGACTTACAAATCGGCAATGAAAGCTGCAATTTACAACTTGCGCGGAAACTGCAATTCCGCCTGGCGGAACAGGAAATCGGCCACCCCTTATTTGCGCTTGCCCAGCAGCAGGCGCGCCTGCGTGCCCCAGCTGCCAACGAACAAGTCCTCCACGCCGTCTCCGTTGACGTCGCCTTTAGCCATGCTCCAACTGCGCGCGACGGTCGCGGCAGGCATGACCGAAGCCGTCACGTCGGTGAAGCGGCCCTTCCCGTCATTGGCATAGGCGCGCAGCTGCAACGGCTTGAACCCCGGCACGTCGATCGCGCCAACGATCAGGTCGGGATGGCCGTCATGATTGAAATCCATCACCATCCCGCCCCAGCTGGAAAAGCGGTTGGCAGGCGGGCGCGCCTTGGTTTCGTCACGGAACTTGCCCCGCCCCTTGTTGATCAGCAACCGCGCCTGCGGATCCTTGTCCCACTTTTTGTTGTTGCTGGTCAGGTTCAGGAGCAGAATGTCCGGACGCTTGTCGCCATTGGCGTCGAACACATGCACTTCGCGCGTTTCCAGCGGGGTGAGAAGCTGAAGCGCCTTGGGCGCCTCGCGAAAATGCCCCTTGCCATCGTTCATGAGCACGCGGTTGGGCGGGCTTTCGTTCGCGACCACCATGTCTAGGTCACCGTCACCGTCCAGGTCGGCCAGCGCGATGTCCTGCGTATCGTCTTCATAAGCGGGCAGGTTCGTCGCCGTCGCATCAATGAAAGTGCCGGGCTGTTTGGGATCGTTCAGCCACAGGAAGTTCTGCCCCGACGCGCGCAGCTTGTTCCAGCGCTCCTCCCCCGAATTGCCGATCACGATATCCGGCAGGCCGTCACCATTGACATCGCCCACCGCAAGACCATTGCCCTCGCTCATTTTCGGCAGCCGGTCCGAAGCATCGGTGAATTCGCCCCCCGATCCGCCTAGAAACAGCTGGTGCGCATGATCCTCCTCCGCGACGAAGATCAGGTCGGGATAGCCATCACGGTTGAAGTCGGCGGACAGCACATGTTCCGTATCATGCGCCTTGGTGCCAAGCGCGCCCTGCTTCCAGGTGAAATGGCCCTGTCCATCATTAATGTATAGCCGGTTCGCACCCATTTCGACCGCGAGCGCCGCGTCCAGATCGCCATCGCCATCCACATCCACCAGCGCGACGTCCAGCGCGTGGAGATATTTGGAAACGGGCACATGCGTGTCAGTCACATCGTCGAACAGCAGGGCTGACGCTGCATCATCCTGCGCCTGTCCCGGCACGGCTGCGGCGATCAGTGAGGCGAAGATTGCCGTGCGAGTCATCAGGCGGCAGTTCATCGTGCAGTCTCCAGCGTGCGAAGGTAGGCAAGGCTCTTCTTCAGCGAGTCGATGCGCGCGCCGGAGAATGGGGGCTCCTGCTCGACAAAGAAGTTGCGCACGCCCGCAGTCTGCGCCGCCTTCAGGATGGCGGGCCAATCCATCGTGCCAGATCCCACCTCCGTCGGCTTCTGTTGCATATGATAATTGACCTGGGTCCCAGCCGCGATGTCCTTCACATGCATTTGGGTAAAGCGCCCGCGATAGCGTTTGAGCCAAGCGACCGGGTCCTGCCCGCCCGCCGCCAGCCAGCCCGCATCCATTTCGAAATCGACGATGCGCGGGTCGGTCTTTTCCAGCAGGATCTGAAGGCCGGTCTTCTCCCCGAGCGGAGCCAACTCGCCATTATGATTGTGATAGCCGATGCGAATGCCATGCTTCTTGAGGACGGAACCCTTTTCATTGAGGAAGTCGGCCATGCGTTCATAGCGCTCGGCTGGCACCGGCGGGCCGCCCGGCTTCATCAGCGACATGAAGGACACCGGCGGACCCCATTTCGGGTCCTTGGGGAACTGGAACAACGGCAGCACGGCATTGCGTGATCCCAATATGTTCAGATCCTCGACCAGCTTGTCCATATTGTCGAAATTCAGCCCGCTCGCGCCGGGCACCGACGATGAGGCAGCGACATGGGCGCTGCGGCATTTCAAGCCTGCCTTGTCCAGGGCGGCGCGGAACTGTGTCGGTGTATTACGGTGCAGCGAGGCAAGCTCCACCGATCGCACACCTGCCGCAGCGATCGCGGCGAGCGTACCGTCAAGGTCACGGTGCAGGTCGGGTTCAAACATATAGAGCTGCACGCCCGCGCCATCTTCCCCCAGCAGGGGAGCAGATTTCCGTCGCGCAGCCGCAGGAACACCGGCTGCGAGCATCAGGAGAGCAGAGGATTTGAGCAGGTCGCGACGGTTCATTGGCAATCTCTTTCGGCTTTTCGAAGTTTCAGGCGAGCGCGGCCTGGCGGCTCGCCTCTCGCAGGGATGTTTCAGGGTAGCGCATCATGCACAGGACTACGCCCAGCGAAAAGAGCGCTGGCACAATGCCGATCAAGCTCCGCAGCGGCAGGGCGTTGCGCGGGTCACTGGCATGGGCGGGATCGAAGCCGAGCCAGGCGAGCAACAGGAAGGCTAGACCCACCGCCAGCCCCAACGCCAGCTTCATCGATCCATTGAGCGTCGCATAGAGCAGCCCCGTGCGATCGACGCCGAAGCGCGCGCGAGTAGCGTCGGCGACATCGGCCATCAACGCACGGGGCAGGAACCAGGCGATCGGGATGCACAGGCCAAGCGCCGCGACATTGGCCGCCGTCAGCCAGAAGGAATTGGCGGGCTGCACCGCCATTCCCAATTGCAGCAACGCCTGAATGAACGCGCCCGCCTGTAACGCCCGCGCCTTGCCGATCCGCCCGGCCAGCTTGGCGAACAATGGCGTCCCGGCAAAGGCGGCGGCATAGGCAATGAGGATCAGGGTACTCGCCACTGCCCGGTCGAAACCAAGCTGCCCCATGTAGAAGAACAACGCCACCGCATTGGCGACGCCCGTGGACAAGGCGATCAGCAGGTCGGCCAGCACCAGTCGAACGACCGGCCCTTGCGAGAACAGCGCGATATAATCCCGTATCGCGAGCGCGGCCTGAGCACCTGCCGCAGGTGGCTTTTCCGGCGTGGTCCGCAGCGCCAGCAAGATCGCGCCGGGGATCAACACGATCATGACCCATCCCGCCGCGTGCATGCCGGCCCCTGGATCGCCGGGATAGGCACTGGCGACCACCGGCAATATGGCGAGGATCGAAAACTGCCCTGCCGTCGCGAAAACCTGCCACCAGGCGAAAATGCGCGTCCGCTCCGTGGATCCTGTGGACAGGGTCGCCGTCCAGGCCAGATGCGACAGCACGATCATCGAAAAGCCGATGAAGGCGATGAACAGCCAGGCCCAAAGATAAGCCATGCCGACCCCTCGCTCCGCCTGAAACAGGGCATAAGTCGACAGCATCAGAATTGGCGCGCTCGCCGCCAGCCAGGGACGGTAGCGCCCCCAGCGCGATCGCGTCGCATCCATCATACCGCCCAGCAGCGGATCGATCATCAGGTCCAGCACCCGCACCGTCATGAAGGCGGTGCCGACCGCACCGACCGGCAGAGCCAGCGCATTGGCGTAGAATTCGGGCAGGAACACCGTGACCAGCGTCGCGTAAGCCTGGATCGCGAGCGCGGTGACGCAAAAGGCGGCCAACCTTCCACGCCCCATCGCTTCCTCCCTGCCACGCGTCATTCGGTCCTCCCCCTTGATCGGATTCCAAACTGGTAATACCACAGTGCAATCAAAGCGCCAGTGGGCAGGTTCGATTCTGTCGGTGAAATGCTGCGAAAGCGGCACTGGCGGGGAATTCGGGGGATCGATGCAGAAGCCAGAAACATTGTCGGGGGACGAACAGCATATACCTTTCCGGGACGTCATCGGCTTTGCCAACGACCATGCCGGTTTCCCGCTGCGCCCGCCAGTGCTGGACCTGCTAGGCCGCCACAGCGGCCGCATCATCGACGTCGGCGCGCAGTCGGAAGAGCCTGTCGACTTTCCCGACATTACCCGCCGGGCGGTACAAACCATCCTGGATGGGGAGACCGATCGCGTCATCCTGCTGTGCGGCACGGGCGCTGGGGCATGCATCGCCGCTAACAAGGTTCGCGGCATCCGAGCCGCTGTCGCGCACGACACCTATGTCGCGCGGCAGGCGGTGGTGCATGACGACGTCAATGTATTGTGCATCGGCGCGTGGATCACCGGCCCGCAGATAGCCCTCGACATCGTTCGCCATTTCCTGGCCGCGCAGTTCAGCGACGAAGAACATTTCCGCCGTCGCGTTGCCAAGCTTGCATTGCTGGAGCAAGGCGGATGACGACGGCGCGCGCGGGCAAGGTCGTGGTGCTGGGCAGCATCAATCTCGACCTTCTGGTCACCGCTCCGCGTCTGCCCTGCGCGGGTGAAACCGTGTCAGGGACAAATCTGACGCGCCAGCTGGGCGGCAAAGGGGCGAACCAGGCCGTCGGCGCAGCGCGTGCGGGTGCGCATTGCATCCTGTTGGGCGCGGTCGGGGCGGACGAGGACGGCGCGCAGATGGTCGCGGCGCTTGCCGATCATGGCGTCGATGTGAGCCGGGTGCGCACCACTTCCTCCCCCACCGGTTGCGCGCTGGTGGCGACATCGCCGCAGGACAATCAGATCATTCATGTCGCCGGGGCAAATGCGGATGTCGATGCCACCTTCGCCGAGATTGATCTTGGCCCGGATGATGTCTGCCTCGCCCAGATGGAAACGCCCGTCCCCGCCACGGTCGCGCTGTTTCAGCGTGCTCGCGCCACTGGAGCCTGCACCATCCTCAACGCTGCGCCCGCATCAACCGCTGCGCGCCAGCTGCTGCCGCTCTACGATCTGCTGATTGTCAATGAAAGCGAGTTGGCCTTGCTGACGGGTGCTGGGAGCATCCCCGTGCTGGACAACGCAGGATTGCTGTCGAGCAAGACCATGCTTGGCCTGGACCATGGCCAAACCCTGTTGGTGACATTGGGCGCGGATGGCGTGGCGATCGTTGCGGCCAGCGGCGTCCAGCGCATAGCGGGATGGCCCACGGCTGTGGTCGACACAACTGGAGCAGGCGACTGCTTCTGTGGCTATCTCGCCGCTGGCCTCGCGCGGGGCGATCGCATCGAACATGCCGCGGCGGAGGCCAACATGGCGGCGTCTATCGCCGTTCAGTCACTCGGCGCGGCGGCCTCCATCCCGGATCGCATTGCCGTGCTGCATGGTCTGGACACGGCCATTGCACACACCAACTAAAATATTGAACTCAAGGAGCCTGAACGTGACGAACCTTATCAAGCGCAGGAAGTCCAGCATTGCTGCTCAACTTCTGAGCGCGGCGCTGTTGACCGCTACCCTGCCTCTGACGGCAGCGCCTGCCGCCACGGCTAAGGATACGAAGATCGACTATCTGACTGCCCCCTTCCATCAGGAACGCCTCCTGGACTGGGGCAACCGGCCCAACTGGTCGCCCGACGGCCGTCGTATCGCCTTCACCAAAGACGATCTGGTCGACAGCCCGGCGTATGAAATCGACGTACGCACGAAAAAAGTGCGTTGCCTCACCTGTAAATTCGGTGAAACGCAGTTCGTCACCCGCATATTTTATCTGCCCGACAACAGCTTCCTGATCGAAGCGGCGCCGGGCATGAAGGGGGGCAGCGGCGGCGCGGCCGATGCCACCCGGACCCAGCTGTTCTGGATGTCGAAGTCGCTGGCTCGTCCGGTTTCGCTCAACAGTGGGGCGATGGGCGACATCGCCATAGCGCGTGAACCCAACGCCGATGGATCGATCAACCTATCCTGGTCGCGTCCTTCGGCGACTGGCCTGGATCTGACCGTGGCCCGGCTGGTTCGTGACGGCAGGACCGCGCGGCTTGCCGACATGCAGGCCGCCTATAGCTACCGCCCCGGCCAGCCCGGCCCGGCAAGCTTCCCCGAGGCCTATGACTTCATCGATGGCGGGCGCAGCGTCATGTTCTGGACCACCGAAATGGCGGCGCTGGACAGCGAAATGTATAAGGTCGACATCGCGACCAAGGCAGTGAGCAAGGTCTATGCCACTCCTTCCCATAACGAAACCCACGTATTTCCCGACGAACGCTATGGCCTGGACGAAGCGAATATTCATTCCGATCCGGATGGCCCCTATCGCGGAATAAGCGGGCATATCAGGCCGGGCGTCGAGCAGATTTTGCGCTTCAAGGGCGAAAGCCGTGCAGCGGAGATCGCCGCGGCGAATTCCGGCAAGGGCTTCGATATCTTCGTCATCACCATGGATGGCAAATCACGCCGGGCGCTGACCAACATCAGCCCGTCCGGCGCGCAGGCGCATCAATCGACGGTGTCCCCCGACGGCCGCCGCATTGCCTTCGCGATCAAGGACCCCTCCGGAAAGTCGGGCCATCAGGCGGGACTCTATATCGGAACGTTCGGCAAATAATGATGAGGATTCTCGTTCCTGTTCCACATGGTGGAATGGCCGCTTCTGGCGACATGCTCCCATCTTGGCTCAGGACCTATTAAATCTCTTGCGGGGACAGCGATCGGTGGATTCAATGGCGGCGTGAGGAGGCGTCGCCGTGAGTGATCTGATCTGGCTGTCGGAAGCGCAGACGGGACGGATCGAACCGTATTTCCCGCTGTCGCACGGCGTGGTCTCCCCTTGCCGTCACACTCTGGTCCAATAAGCGCTAGGGAATTTCCTCGTTCAACTCTGGAGGAAAAGAGCGAGCATATTCGCTTGTCAGCGCGAGAAGTAGCGCCCGGAAACCATCCGGGCGCTACGCCCCCTTTAGAAGCGGTAATTCATCGTTATGCCAAATTCGCGCGGCGGATTGACCGACACTGCCGAATATCCCGAGCGGAAGGGCGTGGGGTTGCCCGCCGGCCCAGGAACCAGGAAGCGCGTCGCGATCTGCAACTCTGCGCTGGTCGCATTGGTGATCTGCGTGGAATTAAAGAGGTTCTTGACGAACGCAGTCAATTCCCATCCCGCGTCGGGCGAACGGACGCCAGCGAACAGGTTCACATTGGTGATCGCCTTGTAGTGATAGTCCGCGCTTTGCGCATAGAAGCCCGGCCGGTAAGTCAGCAGCCCTCGAATGAACGGCTGCAATGCCCCAGCCGAAAAGCGCAATTCGCTATTGGCGCTCAGCGCGAAGCGGGGGATGTTGGCCAGACGCTCATTGCTGGTGCAAAAGGCAACTTGCTGCCCGATCGGCACCGCTGGCTGGCCCGTGTCCGGCACCCCATCACCATTGGAATCGCGGCAGGGAACGGTTGCATTGTCATAGTGCGAGTTGGCGTAGGACGCGTTGATCGAAATGTCCCACTCGTCGATCGGACGGGCATCCAATTGCATTTCCACACCCTTGGAAATCGCATCCCCATTGAAGCTTATCGATGCCGCCGACCCATCGATTACGCCGTCTCTTGCCGATGCGGTCGGCGCCGTCACCAGACCCACGAAGCCATCGAATTTCTGGTAGAAAGCAGCCAGGTTCAACGACACGCGCTTGTCCAGCAATTGCGCTTTCAGGCCGACTTCGATCGCGTCCGACCGTTCGGGTTCCAGCACCAGCAAATCGGAATCGAGCGGGGAGTTGACCCCCAACTGCGCCGATCCACGGCGGTAGGAACGGCCATAGGTGGCATAGGTCGTGATGTCGGGCGTCCAGTCATAGCTGACGCTGGCCGTCCCGGTGAGCGGATGATTGACCTGACGCACGAAATCGGGATCGACTGTCGCGGCGCGCGGCACCACGACCCCAGCGGGTACGGGCAATCCGACGCCGCCCGTGGTCGTTACCTCAAGGAAGCTCTGCGCCGTAGCCACAGTGCGCGTATAGCGTGCGCCCAGCTCTACCCTCAGCTTGTCAGTCAGCTTCAGCCGGGTCTGACCAAAGAACGCAAGGTCGCTGGTCTTGTTGGTGATGTCGACTTCCGCCAACAGGGGCAGGGCAAACATATTCGCTGGGAAGGGTGTGTTGGGCACCCGATTGGCAAAGAAGCTATCGACGCGAATGGAAGACAGACCGCCCGCTTTCGTCTGATTGTAGAATACGCCCAGCGTATAGTTGAACATCCCCTCAAACGCTGAAGAGATGCGCGCTTCGGCCGTGTAGACACGCGTAGGGTCAGGAACCGTCAACACCTGATCATATCCCTGCACCGCATTGCCCACATCCTGGTCAGTGCGCGAATGGAGCGATGAATCCTGGAAGCCGCCCAGCACCGAAATCAGATGGGTGCCAAGGTCATAAGACGCATCCGCCGTCACCAGATGAGTGCGGTTGGTGTAGAAAGACAATCCCTCATGCACCGCCAGCCGGTCGGACGCGCTGATCGCGGGTCCGCTGACGAACGGCGAAAACAGACTGGGTCGGTTGCCCGGTCCCTGAACGGCTCGGTTTTGCAGCAGATCGCTTTCCAGATATTGATACACGATATTCCCGCGCAACTGCTCGGTCGGCGCGAAGGACAGCGTGGCGCGAACACTTTCGGTTTCCTGGTTCGACCATTCGTCACGGTTAATGTTGTAGACGTGGTTTGCCCGGTTGCGGTCGAGTACGGCTGCGACGCGGATTGCCAGTTTGTCCTGGATCAGCGGTGTAGACGCCGCGATCTGGAAGTTGCGCGCATGCTTGTTGGTGACGGTCGCTTGCAGATAGCCTTCCGGCTCGCTCAGGTCCGCGCGCCGTGTGGTCACCGTAATTGCGCCAGCAGGAGCGGTGCGCCCGCGCAGCGTCCCTTGGGGTCCGCGCAGTACTTCCACCTGACCAATGTCGTAAATAGCGGTGGTGACGGTCTGAATATCGACCGGCACTTCGTTGTAATAGACCGCGACCGCAGCGGGTCCGCCAATGTCGGGGTTGAACGAGATGCCGCGCAGCGTGGCGACGCTGACGCGCCCCGACGTGTTGGCGATCTGAAGTCCCGGCGCAAGTGCGGGAACGTCCTTGAAATCAAACAGGTTGAACTTTTCAATCTGCTCGCCCGTCGCGACGTCCACCGCCATCGGAACGTCTTTCAGCTTTTCCTCGCGCTTGCCCGCGGTAACGATGATGTCCGATGGCGAGGCTTCCGACCCTGCCGCCGAAACGGACTGAGCATCGGCGTCCGGAGCCGCGACAAAGGCCGCGCCTGCCATAAGTAGACTGACATATCTGGTGAAACGATGTTTCAGCATCCCCACTCCCCACAATTTACGATTGTTATCGCCTCGACCAAAATCCCGCATCGCTATGCTTAAATCGTGCAATGCTCGGATTCCGATCGAACGGAACTTTGAAGTTTCATGCATCTGGGATCAAATAGATCGCGGTTTAATTCCATGATGTGGAACAGGCACGATCATGCCCGTCATTGACTCGCCGCCGTCGTTAGATTTTCTTGGCGGCGAGAAGAGAGGATGATGGACAAGATCGTGGTGAACGCAGCCGCGCCCCGAGGAGGATGCGATCAAGACCGTGGTCCGCTTTCCAGCGACATCGGGCAGCCAGGCCATCACATCGTGGCGCGCCTTCTTCGCCTTATCGCACGACGCGGGGGAAATGCGGTCGGCGTCTTGAGGGTCAACGGGTTTGACGAGCCGCTCGACCGGTTTCTGATCGCCACCCTCCCGTCTCTGGACATCGCCAGTCTGCAAAAGCTTTCGTCCCGTGCCAGCGTGGAACTGTCCGATATGCAGGCCTACGCCACCGGACGGCTCCCTTTTCGTGGCGGCGACTGGCGCCTGCTTTTCTACTGCCTGGTCGGCAGCCGCACCCTGCGCGAAGCCATCATGCGGACGGAGGAACTGCTGCTGGCGATCGACGGGCGCATGGGCAACATGACGTTGAAGCGGACAAGCGGACAGGCCTGCCTGTCATATACGGGTGCGCGCAGCGATGATGAAGAAATGGACTTCATCGTCATTCTGCACGGCCAACTGATGTTCCACTCCATTTTCAGCTGGCTTATCGGCAAGCCGTTGGAAGGCGCACTGGCTCTCGATTTCCCCGAATTCGCCCGACGGCATCTGGACGGCCAACTGCTGCCGTTCGATCTGCTGCTGGACGCAGACCAGCTGGAAATGCGCTTTGCTGCAGCCCTCCTCGATCAGCCGGTCATCCGCACCATGGCCGATTGCGAAGCGCTGCCGACGCTCAATTTCCTGTTCGGGTTGCGGTCGGGTGAGGATCCGCTGGAAATCGTCCGCCGTTCGCGTCACTTTATGGCGATGGCATTGCGGGAAAGGCGCAAGCTCCCCTCACTCGAAGAACTGGCCCGACACCTGACCGTGGGGGCGATGACGCTGCGGCGCAGGCTGCATAGCGCTGGCACCTCCTTCCGTGCGATCCGGGACGAACTGCGCCATGAAATGGCCATCGACATGCTGACCAACAGCCGCTTGTCGATAGAGGACATAGCCGAACGGCTCGACCTTTGCGATTCCAACGCGCTGCGTCGTGCCTGTCGCGGATGGACCGGCATGGCCCCAACCGAATTCCGCCGCAAATTGCTTCAGCTATCAGATGGCGGGTGAGGCTGCTTTCACGCTCCAAGCGGCGGACTCCCGCGCTTCGTGAAGATCTTCCAAATTGGGCAGACGCTATTGCAATCATGGGCGCCGCGCCTAGCATGATGATATTGCAGGGGGAGCAGTGTGATGAATGCGCGAGAGGATGCCTTGGTCGCCAGTGTGGCGGCCGATCAGCGTTATGTTGACCTGGTGGCGAGGCGCTCGCGTCTTGGCTGGTGGCTGTCCGCCATCATCTTCCTTGCGTTTATCGGCTATCTGCTGCTGATCGCCTTCGAAAAGGCAGCGCTTGGCGCACCTATTGCTGGTGGCGTGACGTCGGTCGGAATACCCGTCGGCCTTGGCCTCATCCTTCTGGCGATCGCGCTTACCGGAATCTACGTCGCGCACGCCAATCGTCATCATGACGAACAAATGGCCGCAATTCTTCAGGAACACCGCCGAAAGCACTATAGCGCGTGATGGGGCGTTTGTTAGCGATCGCCCTGGCTTCGATAACGCTGGCCCCGCTCCCCGCTTTTGCGGCCGCGCTGGAAGGACAGGCTCAACGCCAGCCCGTCAACTGGATCGCGATCTGCATGTTCGTCGCTTTTGTCGGGCTGACGTTGTGGATCACGAAGGTCGCGGCTGCGCGCACACGCACAGCTTCGGACTTCTATACAGCGGGCGGAGGCATTAGCGGCTTTCAGAATGGCCTCGCGATGGCGGGCGATTATATGTCGGCGGCGTCCTTCCTCGGCATTTCAGCGCAGATCTACTTGGACGGATATGACGGGCTCATCTATTCTACCGGCTTTCTGGTAGGCTGGCCGATCCTGCTGTTCCTGATGGCGGAGCGGCTGCGCAACCTCGGACGCTTTACCTTCGCCGATGTAGCCTCCTACCGCTTTGCCCAGTCGCCGGTGCGCAGCTTTGCAGCGGTCAGCACGCTTCTGGTCGTCAGCTTCTATCTGATCGCTCAGATGGTGGGGGCAGGACAGCTCATCAAATTGCTGTTCGGCCTGCCATATGCGGTTGCGGTGGTGATCGTTGGCACATTGATGATGCTCTACGTCCTGTTCGGTGGTATGCGCGCGACCACCTGGGTCCAGATCATCAAGGCCGTGCTACTGCTTGGCGGCGCCACCTTCATGGCCGTGATGGTGCTGGCGCGGTTCGGCTTCTCGTTGGAGGCGCTCTTCGCCAGGGCCGTTGAGGTCAAGACGACTGGGGCATTCGATGCGGGCGCCAGCGCTGCCGATGCTGCTGATAAAGGGCGTTCGATCATGGCGCCGGGCAACTTCATCAAGGACCCAGTGTCCGCGATCTCCTTCGGCCTCGCGCTGATGCTGGGAACGGCGGGCTTGCCTCACATATTGATGCGCTTCTTCACAGTGCCTGATGCAAAGGAAGCGCGCAAATCCGTGCTGTGGGCGACCGGCTGGATCGGATATTTCTATATCCTCACCTTCATCATCGGCTTTGGTGCGATCGTGCTAGTCGGGACGCAGCCTGCCTATCTGGATACCGGAGGCGCGCTGCGGGGTGGAGGCAATATGGCGGCGATCCATCTTGGCCATGCAATCGGCGGGAATCTCTTCCTCGGCTTCATATCCGCGGTCGCCTTTGCGACTATTCTTGCGGTGGTCGCGGGGCTGACCCTGTCGGCTGCCTCCGCGATCAGCCATGACCTATATGCAACCGTGCTGAAACATGGCGAGGCGAACCCGGCTGACGAATTGCGCGTGTCGCGTTTGACCACGCTCGCGCTGGGCGCGTTGGCGGTGTTGCTCGGTCTCCTGTTCGAAAAGCAGAATGTGGCCTTCATGGTCAGCCTGGCCTTCGCATTGGCCGCGTCGGGTAATTTCCCCGTGCTGATCCTTTCCCTTCTCTGGAATGGCTGCACGACACGTGGTGCGGCCATGGGCGGCACGATTGGCCTGCTTACCGCTTTCATCCTCACGCTGCTGTCGCCGACGGTCTGGACAAGCACCTTCAACCTTGGTCCGGCTCCTTTCCCGTACAGCTCTGCTGCGATATTTTCAGTGCCAGCCGGCTTCCTTGCTATCTGGCTGATCTCGCACTTCGATCGTTCATCACGCGGGGCGATCGACAGGGCTGGCTATGCGGCGCAACGCGTACGGGCCGAGACCGGCATCGGCGCCTTCGCCGCTAACGAACACTGATCGGTGGGGGGCTTCCGGCATCTTGTCACGGTCGGTTGTTGGTAGAACATCGAGCGCCAGAACAGATCGGCCGGTCCAACGCAAACGCTGTTGAACCGGCCGGGGGTACAGAATGGGGCGGCCGTCATGGCCGCCGTCCCGTTTTTTTAAGCCTTATTCTCCGCCGAAACGATAGCGAAGCTTGAGGCCATACATGCGCGGCTCGCCGTAGATCGTTGCCCAGGAGAGCAACGAGCCGCCCTGGTACACGTCCGTGTTGCTGATCCGGTAGAGCTTGTTCGTGGCATTGGTGACGTACAATCCTGCATCCAAGCCGGAACCTGCGATATTGTTCCAGTCCAGCGACATGTTCAGCAAGCCGAAGGCGTCCAGCTTTTCGCCCGGCTGCTGCGGCGCAACGACCGTGGCTTCGGTATGCTGCGACGAATTGTGCGCATAGTTCACGAAGAAGGATAGGTTTCCTAGCCTTTCCGCGATGGGCAGGTTCACCGCCACGTGGAAGCTGTAGATGTAGGGCACGACATACTGACCGGGCAGGCAGGTCAGGTCCGTGGGCGTTCCGGGCGGCAGCGCCGTGCCGGAACAATCCGCCAGGAAGCCGTTCGATGGCAAAGTATATTCGGTATATTTAAAGCGCGTATAGCTGAAATTGCCGCCGATCTCGATGGGCTTCCACGGCCGGATGGACGCGTCGACCTCGACACCTGAAACATGGGCCTTCGCCGCGTTGATCCGCGCGCCGCTGGCCAAGGTTACGGGATTGAAATCCCCGGTTGCCTTCTGGATATTCTGGTAATTCAGGTAATAATAGGAAGCATTCAACCGGGCAGGCACGCTGGCGATCCGAAAGTCCGATTTGAACCCCGCCTCATAGGAAGTGACCTTTTCCGGTTCGAAGGTACGGGTGGTCTCGCGAACCGCGTAAGGATTGAACCCGCCTGCCTTGTAGCCACGGCTGACCTTGGCAAACACCATCAGGTCGCGAACCGGCTTGTAATCAAGCCCGACGAGCCAGGTGGCCGCCTTGCTCTTCAGCGAAGCGGTGAAGTTGCAATCCGAAATCGCGTCCACCAACGTCGAGTCCGCCGAGCAGATAAACTGTCCGGTTAGAGTCGGCGTATAGCTTTGCGAGAAGCCTTTGATCTTGTCCCAGGTATAGCGGAAACCGCCGGTAAGCCGCAGGCTATCGAGAGACGGCGTCATCGCTCCGAAATCGAATGTGCCCTGCGCATAGAGCGCCTTTGAGGTCGTCGCGACATAGCCCGGCGTTGCGTTCGCTACGCAGGTAGGTGGGATACCCGGAAGGGGGGTGCCAGTCAGACCCGCCGGACAATAGTTGATGGCGCTGCCTGCCTGATCGCCGTCAGGCTTCTGGCTGTAGTAGAAGCCGCCCGCCGTGAAGGTCAGCTTGTTGTCCAGGTAGGTGCCCTGGATCTGGAATTCTTCGGTAAACTGCTTGTAGCTGTCCCGCGGGAGCGTGACAGGCGACGTATTATTATAGACGACCGGCGTGCCTACGCCCGGAAGCGTAACCTGTCCCGGCGCGGGCAGCTTGTAGGGATCGACATCATATTGCTGCAAGACGGTGCCGTCGCCGTCATAACGGTAGAAGCTCTTGAACTTCTGATAGCTGACGATGTTGCGCAGGACGAGTTCGTCGTTGAGGTCGAAGGACAGGGTATCCGTGATGCCCCAAGTCTTGGTCTTCTGATAATCATCAATGCCGTGTGCGGTCTGGCGAGGGCCGAGCGCGTCGGCCTGAGCCGTGGTCGCGCGATAGACGTCGCACGAAAATGGCCCGCTTGTCGCGATCGGCGTGTTAGAGCAGAGCTGCAACTGAGCCAGACCGGCGGTGCCGTCGATATTGAATCCTTTATGGATAAGCCCCGTGCCGTTGAAGCGCGAGTAGGAGCCATAGGCCATCAGGTAATTTTCAATACGCTCGGTCGGGCGGAAGGTGATGCCGATGCGGCCCGAATACCAATGCGTATCGTCGCGATCCTTGTTCCAGATCACATCATGGGTATAGCCGTCGCGATCATGATAGGCGCCGACGACGCGGACGAGCAGCTTGTCCTCGACCACGGGCACGTTGATAACGCCTTCAATCTCCTTGGCTTCGTAATTACCATATTTCGCAAGCAGCGAGCCGGAAAAGTCGTTCGTCGGCTTGTGCGGCACGAGAAGGATCGCGCCACCAGTCGTGTTACGGCCGAACAACGTGCCCTGCGGGCCGGCGAGCACCTGAAGATTTTCAAGATCGACGAAGTTGCCGGGTCCGCCCTGCTGGCTGAGTGTGATCGGCGCAGGTAGCGGCACTTCGTTCAGGTAAAGGACGACGCCTGGCGACGCCTGGAACGTGGCCCCCTGACCGCGCAGCGTAAATGTTTGGGAGTCGCGTGAACCCTGCCCTGCGGACCCGACGACCAGCGACGGGACGCTGGCGTTCAGATCCTGCGACTGGGTGATGTTTTGTTGCTGAAGGCGTTCGGGCGAAAAAGCCGTAATCGCGATGGGCACATCCTGCGCACGTTCGGCGCGGCGTTGAGCCGTCACGATGATGTCGGCGGTTGCACCGAGTTGGGTGCCTGACGCGTCCTGCGCCAAGGCAGGTGTGGCTATCAAAACCGCGCATGATGCTACGCTGTTGAAAAGCAGTGCGGAATGCTTCTTCAAAATCCCCTCCTATTTTAGTTCGCCGCCTTTGTTCAGGCGGTCGATCTTCAGAGTAGAATATGGAAACAAACTACGCAATTGAGCAATGCACAATTGTGATGCACTTTTGTCACTATTGCAGGAAGAATTATCAATCTGGGTGCTGACGCTTTCCGAATTCCAGACTTACCGGCCGCATGACCCCATCCGGCCTGATCCTGACGCGCACCAGACCTTGCGCGTCCGCGTCCGCCAATCGGCGCGACAAAGACATCACATTAGCTTGCGACGTGAACAATATGCCGGAATCCAATCCCCGCACCTCGCGCCGCGTGCCAATCGAAGCACGAACGATAATCGCGCACCCCGTTATTTGCTGAGCATCGGGACGACCTGGAATGGGATTTAATTGGCGAACCCTGGCAATATGCGGCGCGGTGCCCTGAATGCATAATTCAGGTGCAAGCGATGCATCAAAGGAAGTCTTGCCGCCGTTGTGACCGTCGCGCGAAGCATCCACGGGCCAGTCATATCGATATTGAATATAATGCCCGCGCAGCAAATCCCTTGGATCATAACCCCGAATGGGAATGAGCCATTCTTGCCCTTGCTGCGCGAGACGATAGGTCGCGACCCAGCTGTAAGCCAAGGCCATGATCGGCAACAGCAGGGCGGCGGCGAGTAGAAAGCGGGGCGATGACGCAAGCCTCTTCATGCTGCCATCCCTTCCGCCGGTGCATAGCGTTTCGAGATACGGACGGTCGCCCACGCCACCGCGATGGCGAAAGCCCCGGAAAATATAAGACCCGCCCCGCTTTCAAGCAGGCTGTCATTAAGTTCGAAACTCAGGATGATGATGCGCAGCGCTACCAGCGCGATCGCCCCCTGGAACAGGCGCCGCCACCGGGCGAAGATGGCCCCTGCGGCCACGGCACCCCACAGCATGACGAAGAATGATGCTCCGATCCAGGGGCTGCGGATCGGGCCGTGCAGATCGACCAGCAAGGCCTGCGCGAAATGCAGCAGCGCCCCGGCGGCCAATATCCCCGCCGTCGCCGTTCCGGATCGTGTGGGCGTGACGCGGAATATGATCGCGGCGGCACCGATCAGCGCCAGACTCTGTATGGCGATGCTGCCGAGGGCAGCGTGGGTCCGGCTGCCCCAGCCGCCCGCTATGATGGCGATGCTGATGCCCGCAAGGATCACGCTGATCGCCAGCTGTTCCAGCAAGCGCCAGAAGGCGGGCCGGTCGCTCCGGCCCCGCATAAACGCGGCGAAGGCCGCCACCACCATCGGCGGACAAACGATCAGGCCCCAATAGAGTGTTGGAAAGGCGGGTTGGGGCGCATGCTGCCCCCATGCCCACGCAAGACCATATTCGTCGGCATGAGACCATGCCGTGCCGACTACCGCTGCCAGCCAGAGGCCCGCGATCGGCCAGCCTCTTCCAAACAGAAGCAGCAGCGGCGAAAAAATGACCAGCCATGCCAGCAGCGGCTGCCAGAGCGGCGAGGAGGTCTGATACACCTGCCCGACATGGCCAAAGAAGGCGAGACCCAGAACCGCAGCCACGAACAGTAATCCATCGCTGAAATAATGGTTCTTCGCCGCTGCCCTCGGCAGATACCACCATAGCAGTCCTGCAAAGCCGATCATCAGGGCGAAGTGGATCGCCAGACGCGTCTCACCGGGTATCGCGTCCCAATTCGCGGCGACGACGGAGATGATCCCCAGACCGATAGTCAACGCACCCAGGCCGACGATCGCCCACAATCCGACAGGCCGACTATGGACCAATTCCCACGCGCGGATACGTTCGGCAACATCGGCGTCGATCAGCCCCGCGTCCTGCCACGCCTTCAGCTGCCGTTCGGACATGGTTTATTCCCCCTGTTCAGTGTCCGGGCGTTCCATTCCACCCTGTGGATCTTGGGCGCGCTGGAATCGGAAACCATCAGAAGATGGCCCTGAGCACCGATCGGCAATGCAGGCGGAGGAAAAGACGAGATGAAATCAAGATATTTCAAACACGTAAGCCCTATCCGCCAGTATGCGCCAGCATGCCCGAAAATCCTTGGCGGCTCCAGTGGCATTCTGGCCGTCCGAGTCACGCGGCTGATCTTCGCGGCGACCACGGCATCGCTGGGGAAATTGCTTAATCTTAACTTTCGGGTTAATAAACTTACGCTGCGGACCTCGGTTCGTCGCATGAAGCAGTCCTACCAGCCCCAGCAGCGGAGCGCGATCGGGCGCGTTCATCTCCGCGAAAGGTTGGGCTGAACAGGCAGGACGCCCATGCTGTTCAGGTGCGGCCGAATACCGCGCGTCATAATGAGACTACATGGAGGGGGTTCTGACAGCCGTTACGACATCACGGATGCGGCGGTCGGACGAGAAGCTGCGATCACGCAGGCCCGCCCGATCGAGTTTGAAGGAGTAGCGCAATGAGTAACATTCTAAAAAGTCCGAAACTTTTCTTACTATTGTCCGTGGCGGCCGGGACCGCTTCAGCCAGCTTCGCGCAGGAGGCGCAGCAGGAAGCGCCTGAAGCCAATCTGTCGGCGACCTACAGCGCCCCTGCGCCCGAAGCGGCGCAACTGGCCGAAGGGCCGGAGGTCGAAGGCCTTATTTCCGCGCGCAATGGCGATAAATTGCAGGTGACTGCTGCCGACGGCACCAACACCATCGTAACCATCAATGACGCGACCCGCGTCAAGTCCAGCGGCGGCTTCCTTGGCCTCAGCCGCAGCAAACTTGCCACAGCTTCGCTGCTGAACGGTCTGCCAGTTTCCATCAAGACGCTTCAGTCGGGTGCTGACCTGATCGCCAGTCAGATCGATCTGAAGAGCAAGGACCTGAAGACCGCGTCGATGATCCGCAGCGGCACTGCCCAGGGCTTTGCCGAACAGACCGCCGCGACGGACGCCTTGCGCAGCCGCGTGGGCGATATCGATAAATATAATGTCAAAAGCACGACCAACGTGAACTTCGACGTCGGTAAGGCGGTATTGTCCGATCAGGCGAAGAACGACCTGTGCGCCACTGCGTCAGCGGCCGAAGGCATGAACAACGCCCTGTTGCTCGTCGTGGGCTATACCGATTCCACCGGCAGCGACGACTTCAATCAGGCGCTTAGCGAAAAGCGGGCCAGCCGGGTGGTCAACTATCTTCAGCAGACCTGCGGTTGGAAGCCCTATCGCATGCTGACCCCCACCGGCATGTCCGAAGCGGACCCGCTCAGCAGCAATGATACGGTCGAAGGCAAGGCGCAGAACCGCCGCGTCGCGGTGAATATACTCGTCAGCAAAGGGCTCGACGGGCTCTAAAAGGCAAGGGGCGGGCAACAGTCCGCCCCTGTTTACTGATTATCGTGGTTTAACCGATAGCGGCGATCACTTATCAGTCTTGCTCTCCAGCGCCCGCGCCATTTTCAAATGCCCCTCTACCACCGGAGCGATCTCGCCCGCTGCCGCCTTCAGCGCCGCGTCCGTCCCGCCCGACGCGTAGGAACGCATCAGCGCAAGAGCGTCCTCGTGCGCATCGACCTGGCCATCGATATATTCCTCGTCAAACGCCGCGCCCTTCTTCTGCCGCAGTTCGTCCAAATCCTTCTTCTGCCCAGCGGTAAGGTCAGGGTTCGGTATAACGGCAGGCCGTGCCTTGCCCGCTGCCGCCTTGATCTTCGCAGTGGACTCAGAGTGGGCCTTGATCATCTGAACGGCGAAGGCCTTGACTTCAGCGGACGTGGCGTTGGCCGAGGCCAGCTTCGCAGCCGCAATCTCGAACGCATCGCTCCTGGCTGCGAGGTTCACGAAATCCTGCGCATCAGGGGTTGGTTTCAATGCATCGATTGCGTTCTCCGCCGCCTTCTCGACCCTGTCGCCGGCATTTTCAGCAGCGTTCTTCGCCGCATTCAATGCGTCGGCATTGCGCTGCTCACTCGCCTGATTACAGGCCGCCAGCGTCAATCCTGCGGCTAGGACCATCGACGTGATACGCGCCATTTTCATTCTCCCTGAAATTCAGGACGCAAACGCGCCTTCGGTCCAGGCGTTCCTTCTTACCACGGGAGGCTGCACAGCATTTTTGGAACCGTTGCGCTGACGGCGGCGACAGGCCGTTCGACAACTGGCGACGTCAGGACGCGATCTGTTGACGATATCGGTTCGGACTGCTTCCGGCCTCACGCTTGAATGCCGCTGAAAAGGCACTGGCATTCGCGAAGCCCAGACGGTGCGCTATCCCTTTCAAGGGAAGCGATCGGTCGGCGAGGAGCATCTTTGCCCTTTCAAGGCGAATGCCATCGACATAGGCGCTGACGGAAGTTCCCGTGCTGGCCTTGAACAGGCGACGCAAATGCGGCGCGCTGATACCGCATTCGTCGGCCAATTGGCGGACGGTGATCGGCCGTCCTTCGACGGTTTCCACAATATCGCGGATCCGGCGCAGCTGCCATGAGGCGAGCTTACCACCCTCGCCAGCGCGCGCATTGGTGTGCGTATCGTCAAGCTGCCGCACCAATTCCACGAGGATCAACCGGCACAGGGAATCCACCTTCACGGCATGGGAAAAACCGGGCGCGCGAAGCTCATCTGCAAGAAGCTTCAACGCCTGTTGAGAGACATTCCCATTCTCGCAATATAGCAGCTGCTCAACATGGTTGAGCGGCTCTATACCCGTGGTCTCGTTGAAATATTCCTTTTCGAAATCGCAGAAGATTGCGGGCTTCAGGGGACCGGAATTTTCGACTTCGGCGATCCAGTCGATATCGGCGGGGACAAAGGTGGCCTGCTTCAATTCTTGATAGTGGGACTGGGTGGCGTAGCGAAATCGGCCGCGCGGCCTGTAGATGCTCGACGTCCACATGCCGACCTGATGAGTAGGCTCCCGTCCTGCGAGATGCTGTGGAAAACTCCCCCCGTGCGGAAGGTTCAGCCGAACGACGACCCCCGGAATGCGAGACGTGGCAAGACGCTCCTCTGTCCAGGTGACATATTCGTGCACTGCTGCGCTCTCCATGCGCCGCGCATATGCGTGGCGAGTCTTCCCCCTCTCTTATGGGAAAGACGCGGCGGCGGCGACAAGATTGATCGGCCGCCGCCCGCCCGAGCTTATTTCGGCAAAGCGTAGGCGACGAGGGAATCGCCCAGCTTCGTACCCAGAAATTTGTGCCCGCCAGCGGCAATCACGACATATTGGCGGCCATCCTTCTTCAGGCGGTAGGTCATGGGCGTGGCCTGCCCGCCCGCAGGCAGACGAACGCGCCAGACGACCTTGCCGGACCTAATGTCATAGGCCCGCAGATAACTGTCCGTGGTCGCGCCAAGGAACACCAGTCCCGAAGCCGTGGCGACGCTGCCGCCAAGGTTCGGCACGCCAAGCTTCAGCCACATGGGCGGCGGCGCCTGGTCGCGCGTGGTGCCAAGCGGCACGTTCCACAGCGTCTTGCCAGCCTTCAGGTCGATCGCGGTCAGGCGGCCCCAAGGCGGCCGGTTGCATGGCGCGCCAAAGGGAGACAGCATGGGCTTCATCTGCAGGCCATAGGGCGCGCCCTTGGTCGGCAGGATGGCTTCTCCGACCGCGGTGCGGGACGCGATTTCGGCCTGCGGGATCAGCTTCATGATCGCGCCCACCTGCGTGGTATTGGCGATCAAGATGCCGCGCTGCGGATCGACGGTCACGCCACCCCAGTTGGACGCGCCCTCAAAACTTGGCCATTGCAGCCATCCCCGTGTCGAAGGCGGCGTAAAGACCCCCTTATAGTTCACGGAGCGGAACAGTTCCCGGCACTTATATTTGTCATAGGGGGTAAAGCCCCACATATCTTCTTCGCGCAGGTCCGGATCGCGGATGATGAACGCCGGATTGGCGGGGAATGGTTGTGTGGGCGACAGCTTTTCGCCCGGCACCTTGCCTTCCTGCGGCACAGGGCGTTCGACCACGGGGAAGATCGGCTTGCCCGTGCGCCGGTCAAGGATGAAGATATGCCCGACCTTCGTGGTCTGCGCGAGCGCGGGGACAGGCCCGTCCGCCGTGGGCAGGTCGAACAACACCGGCTGCGCGGGAATGTCATAATCCCACACGTCGTTATGAACCGTCTGGAACCGCCACTTGACCTGACCTGTCGTCCCATCGAGCGCCACGACCGAACTTGCATAATAATCGAGGCCCGCCCGGTTGGCGGCATAGTGGTCGGGCGGCGCGTTGCCCATGGGCACATAGACAAGGTTAAGCTTGGGATCGACCGCCATCGGCGCCCAGCTATTGGGCGTCCTCCGCACGAATTGCTCGCCCTTCGGCGCGTTCTGCGCATCGCTCATCCCCGGGGGCAGGCCATTCCAGGACCAGAGCGGTTTGCCAGAATGAATGTCGAACGCCCGGATCGCTCCAGCCGGCATGTCGACCCGCATATTGTCGGTAAGCCGTCCATTCACGACGATGGCATTGCCGATCACGACGGGCGGTGAAGAGATCGATAAGTCGCCCCGCTCTATCTTGCCCAGACCCGGCTTCAGATCGACCACGGAATTGTGCCCGAAGGAGCGGCACTCGCGACCCGTGGCAGAATCGAGCGCCACCAGCCGCCCGTCCAGCGTCCCGGCAAAAATCCGTCCCGCGCATTCAGCGCCTGCTGGCACGCTCTCGTCACGCGCATAGGTGACGCCACGGCAATTCAGCAGGTAGGTGCTGAAATTGTCCGAGCTTGGCTGCTTCACCCAGATTTGCTTGCCGGTTTCCGGGTCTACCGCCGCGATGCGGCCATTGCCGGAGCAGAGATAAAGCCGGTTTTCCGCAATGATCGGCGTCGCCTGGAATGTCGGGGAAAGCGGCTCCGGCGCCGTGACCATGCCGATATGATAGGTCCAGGCAGGCTTCAGCGCCCAGACATTGTCAGGCGTGATCTGCGTCAGCGGCGAGTAGCGCGTCCCGCCCGCGTCCCCGCCATAAAAGCTCCAGCCCGCCGTCGGCCCGGAATAATCGATCGCTGGCGCAGGGCGGAACAGGTTCCCGCTATAGGCCCAATATCCCCCGCCCAGGATCGCGATGGCGCCAGCAGCCATTAGGACAGTGCGACGCCATCCACGGCGGCGCTTCTTCCCGCGCGTCCCGTTGCCGCCGCCTGACAAGGCAGGCTCTGCATCCTGAAAGGAAAAGCGTGTATCAGTCTGGTTCATATGGCCTCGATCATCGATGTTTGCGGACCACAGCGCGCATCCCTCCGCTGGCTCCGTTTGAAAACAGACCGGCCTTCACCCGGCTATCGCCTCCACCGCCTGTGCAGCGCCGCGCATTGCGCCTTCGATATAACCAACCCCTTTGGCATCGCCGAGGACGTGAACAGTAAAGCCCTGCGCCTGCAACTGATCGGCGAGCGTCAGGTTACCCGTCGCGCCTTTCGCGACGATCACATGGTCGGCGGCGACAGCCTGCTCCGCTCCGCCCTTGTTCATGAAACGGACAGCGTCGCGCTCGATCCGGATGGCGCTCGACGCTGGATAGAGCTGAACGCCATGTTCCTTCATTTCTGCAAGCAACCGCATCCGGCGGACGATCGTCGGAACTTTGGCCAGGCACCATCCGGCGCATGTCGGCTTGCCACTCCAATGAGATGGACCAAACTTGTCCCCACCGATTTCTCTCCTGCCTCTCCAAAAGCCTTATACCCTGCCCCCTCTCGGCCGACGATGCCTACCGCAGGCGCCCGTGCGTCATCAGCCCCATTTTATGTCGTGAAGCGCCCATAATTATGCGGATCAATCATCCTTCACCGCCTCCTTTGCGCCGCGCCACCGGATCGACGGCTGATCCTTCCAACGCTATGGGTCGGGCCATGAGCAGCGACAATCTTGAATCTTCCTCTGTTGAGGTGGAGGAGCCGCCACCCACTCCCCGCACTGTCGGGCGGCCACGCCGGTTGACCTTGGCTCAAATCCTCGACGCCGCGATCGACATGGGGCTCGATGGCCTCAGGATCGCGGCGCTCGCCGATCGGCTCGGCGTCCGCCCGGCGGTGCTGTACACCTATGTCACCGGCCGCAAGGAGCTGGTGCGGCTCGCAGCGCAGCGTGCTTCGGGGGCCGCCACCTTCCCGGAGGATGAGGGTCAATCCTGGCGCGAATATGCCACCCAATATGCCGAAGCGCTGCACAAGCTGGTGGAGGAAGGGCAGCTTGTATCCACCCTCGTCAGCGGCAATTTGGGACCAGCGGTCGAGATCGACAGTTCCGAACAATGGCTGCAAGCCATGCTAGCACGCGGGTTCGACCTGCCCGACGCGCTGGACCTGCTGCGCTCCATCGACCTGATCGTGCTCGGGGGCGCGTTCCTCTCCTCCTATGCCCGCGCGGTTGCAGGCGGCGAAGCGGAATATCGCGAAGCCGTGCGCTCCTCGATCAGGCAGCGTTCGGCGGAAGACGTACCGGTCATCGCCGCGCATCCTGACCGTTATGCCGACACCGCCCTCCCCCGCTGGCGCACCACATTGGCGCTGGCGCTCGACGGAGTGGCCGCACGGCGCGGCGAATAGTCGAACATATTTTCGGAAATTATTGCCAGCGAAGCGGTGATGGGATATTCCCGTCTTCAGACCCTGCCGTTCGCGCCGGGAAATTGCTTGCTGGAGAGAGCCTATGCCCGCTGATGTCGCTTCCACTTTCCTGCCCGTCGCGCCGCCCAGAATCGTCGACAATCTTTATACCGAAGACCAACATCAGCGGGTTCTGGACGTCGTCCGCCGGGAAGGCCCCTGGTCGCTGATCCTGGCGCAATATTTCGCTTCGCCCGAGGAGGTGATCGCGACATCCACCGGCTCCATCCCAGAAGGCTTCACGCCGACCTGGGAGATGTTCATGAACCCGGTTTTCCGGGGCTACCTCGCCGACAATGGCGTCAATCGCTATCCGGAACTGGACGATTGCTTCTATAACAAGAAGTTCCTCGACATGGCGCGCGCTTATTGGAACACGCCCTATGTCGAATGTGACCAGCTAATGTTCAACCTTCAGGGTCCAAGCTCGGCCGGCGGATCGCCGCATGTCGATGGCACGCATTTTCGCGGACTATACGAAGTCAACTGCCCGATCTGGCTGCTGAACATCATGGCCAAGTCCGGGCTGTTCCGGCGCTGGCAGGCGAAAAAGGCGCAGGTCATCGCCTGGTATTATCAGGGTTCGATCGGCGGCGGCTTCCACTATTGGCCGAACGGGCCGCAAAATGATCCGGTCTGCCTCGAAGCGCCGATGTGGGGACGCGGCGTCGTGGTCGAAAATGAAATGATGTTCCACACCGCGCAGGGCTGCGGACCGGTCGATCAGCGCAAACCTGTGGGCCTCGCGATCAATTCGACCATGTCGGCCGATCCCGATGTGGCTGCCGGATGGCGGATCATGACCGGCGACGATGTCGTGGCCAAGATCTCCGAGCAGGAATTTCGCCTGCTACTCCATTGGAATGCGCAGGTTTACACCGACCTCAACGACCTGCGAATTTCGCGCGACCATAGCGACGACATCACGACCGACATGGCGTTCGAGATATTCGTAAAGGACCTGCGCACGCGGGGCGAAATCTTTGAGATGCCGAGCGATCCACTGCACGACACCAATTTCATTCGCCTGCTGACCCGCGTCTATGATGTGGGAACGCCCAAGGGCGTGCCGCAGGACCCGGTCGAGCCACGACTGGTCGCCTGACGTCCTCGACTGGATCTGGGGCGCTTCAACTGATCGGAGCGCCCCCGCCTAGCAGCTCTTCCGATCTTTCCCGCAGCATGTCGGACACGGCGAGGATGCGGGCGAGCTTCGTCATTTCCGGATGCGTCACCAGCCAGAAGGATCGCGCAATCTCCACCTCTTCTGGAAAAAGGCGCACCAGCTTCTCATCCTCGGCGACGATGAAGTCCGGCAGCACGCCGATCCCGGCGCCATCCAGTATCAGTTGACGCTGCATGCCGATGCTACTCGACCGGAGCGACGCTTCCAATCCCGCATAGACCTCATCCAGATAGTCGAGTTCCGGCGAGTATAGAAACTCAGGCACATAGCCGATCAGCACATGCTCATGCAGCCGCTCGCGCGACACTGGAGCACCCCGCGCCGCGAGATAGCCGGGCGACGCATAAAGGTGCAGCTTGTAATCAGCCAGCTTCCGCACCGCCAAATGCCCCCGCTGCGGCCGCGCCAACATGACCGCCATGTCCGCTTCCCGTTTCGACGGATTTAGGAATCCCGACGCGGTAATCACGTCCAGTCGGATACCCGGATGGCGGGCGTGAAATTCGGGGATCGCAGGGGCCAATATCCACCGGCCAAAACCCTCGGCAACCGACAGCCGCACCTGCCCGTTCAGACTGTGCCTTTCCCCCTTCACATCGACGATCGCCGACATCGCCGCGCTTTCGATGCTCTCGGCGTGGCGCAGCAAGGCCGCGCCATGTTCCGTCAGCGCCCTCTCCGCGCCAGTCTGCTCGAACAGTTGCGCGTCTAACGCCTGCGACAATCGCCCCAAGCGCCGGGAAATCGTCGTCGCATCAATGCCGAGCGCCCGCGCCGCCGGAGCCACCTTCTTCAGCCGTGCGACAGTCAGAAATATGCGCAAATCATCCCAATCGAACATCACACGCCATCCATGCAAAAATGCAGATCAACTCTGCAACAAAGGGGAATTGAATGCATTATCGCCTTTCGGCATGATAAGGCAAATCTCATCGAGAGGGTGCCATGCGCGAAATTTCCCACAAGCTCGCCTTTGCTCATAACAGCGAAGCGCCGCGCTACAGTGATGTGTTCAATCCCAATGATGGGCAGGTTCAAGCCCGTGTGGCCCTGGGCGACCGCGCCCTCCTCGACCGTGCGGTAGAGGCGGCGAAGGCGGCGCAGCCCGCCTGGGCGGCAGTCAATCCGCAGCGGCGCGCTCGCGTCATGTTCAACTTCAAGACGCTGGTCGAGAAGAATATGGACGAACTGGCGCATCTGCTTTCGTCCGAACATGGCAAGGTGATCGCGGATTCGCGCGGCGATATCCAGCGCGGGCTGGAAGTCATCGAATTTTGCTGCGGCATCCCCCATGCGCTGAAAGGCGAATATACGCAGGGCGCGGGTCCGGGCATCGACGTCTATTCCATGCGCCAGCCGATCGGCATCGGCGCGGGTATCACGCCCTTCAACTTCCCCGCGATGATCCCGCTCTGGATGTCGGGCGTGGCGATCGCGACGGGCAATGCGTTCATCATGAAGCCTTCCGAACGCGATCCGTCCGTTCCCGTGCGCCTCGCCGAACTTTTCCTTGAAGCCGGTCTGCCCGAAGGCATTCTGCAGGTCGTGCAGGGCGACAAGGAAATGGTCGATGCCATCCTCGATCATCCGGACATCGGCGCGATCAGCTTCGTCGGCTCCTCCGACATTGCCCATTATGTCTACAAGCGCGGTGTCGATAACGGCAAGCGCGTGCAGGCGATGGGCGGCGCGAAGAACCATGGCATCGTCATGCCGGATGCCGATCTCGATCAGGTCGTCAACGATTTGTCTGGCGCGGCGTTCGGTTCGGCTGGCGAACGCTGCATGGCGCTGCCCGTCGTGGTGCCGGTGGGCGAGAAGACCGCCCTCGCCCTGCGCGAAAAGCTGATCCCCGCCATTCAGGCGCTGCGCGTCGGCGTTTCGACCGATCCCGAAGCCCATTATGGCCCGGTCGTCACCGCCGCGCACAAGGCGAAGATCGAGAATTATATCCAGATGGGTATCGATGAAGGCGCCGAGCTGGTGGTCGATGGCCGAGGCTTCACCCTGCAAGGGCATGAGCAAGGCTTCTTCGTCGGCCCGACGCTGTTCGATCAGGTCAAGCCTAGCATGCGAACCTATCAGGAAGAGATTTTCGGCCCCGTGCTGCAAATGGTGCGCGCCGAAAGCTTCGAGGACGCAATTGCCCTGCCCAGCCAGCATCAATATGGCAATGGCGTCGCGATCTTCACTCGTAACGGCCACGCCGCGCGCGAATTCGCCGCGCGGGTGAATGTCGGCATGGTCGGCATCAACGTGCCGATCCCGGTGCCCGTCGCTTATCACACATTCGGCGGCTGGAAGCGCTCTGCCTTTGGCGACACGAACCAGCACGGCATGGAAGGCATCAAATTCTGGACGAAGGTGAAGACCATCACCCAGCGCTGGCCCGATGGCGGCGCGTCCGGCGACAGCGCCTTCGTCATCCCCACCATGGGGTGACAGCTGCGAGGGGAGAGCGCATGCTCTCCCTCAAGACGCTTGGCGCACGCCATCGCCGCAACAGGATGCATAATGACCCAGTTCGACCTTACCGACGACCAACGCCAGATCCAGGACATGGCTCGGCGCTTTACCGCCGACGCGATCACGCCGCATGCGGCCGAATGGGATGAGAAGCATATCTTCCCGCGCGACACGATCCGCGCGGCGGCCGAGCTGGGCTTTGGCGGCATTTATGTGTCGGAAGAGTCGGGCGGCATCGGCCTTGGCCGTCTGGAATCCGCGCTGATCATGGAGGCCATGGCCTATGGCTGCCCGTCGACCAGCGCGTTCATATCGATCCACAACATGGCCGCCTGGATGATCGACCGTTTCGGCGCACAAACGGTCAAGGACAAATATCTGCCCTCGATGGTGCCGATGGAGCGGATGGGCAGCTATTGTCTGACCGAGGCGGGATCGGGATCAGACGCCGCCGCGCTCAAGACACGCGCCGTGAAGAACGGCAGCGACTATCTCGTAACCGGATCGAAGCAGTTCATCTCCGGCGGCGGCGAAAACGATATCTATGTCACCATGGTCCGCACGGGCGAGGATGGCCCCAAGGGCATAAGCTGCCTCGTCATCGAAAAGGATATGCCCGGCGTCAGCTTCGGCGCGCAGGAGCGCAAGCTTGGCTGGCATTCGCAACCGACCGCACAGGTCAATTTCGACAATGTCCGCGTGCCTGCGGAAAATCTTGTGGGAGCAGAGGGCGAAGGCTTTCGCATCGCGATGATGGGCCTTGACGGCGGACGGCTCAACATCGGCGCCTGCTCGCTTGGCGGGGCGCAGCGCTGCCTCGATGAAGCAGTCGCCTATAGCAAGGATCGCAAGCAGTTCGGCCAGGCCATCGCTGATTTCCAGAACACGCAGTTCACCCTTGCCGACATGGAAACCGAACTTCAGGCGGCGCGCGCGCTGCTCTACATGGCGGCGGTCAAGGTGACCGAGAACGCGCCCGACAAGACCCGCTTCGCCGCCATGGCAAAGCGCCTCGCCACCGACGCTGGGTCCGCTATCGCCGACCGCGCGCTGCAACTGCATGGCGGCTATGGTTATCTGATGGACTATCCGATCGAACGCTTCTGGCGCGACCTACGCGTGCATTCGATCCTGGAAGGCACGAACCAGGTGATGCGCATGATCGTCGCGCGCGACCTGCTGCGTCCATGAAGGCGGCCAGACAATCAACAGAAGGAAGTCGGCATGACTGAGACTATCGCCTTCATCGGCTTGGGCAACATGGGTGGCGGAATGGCCGCCAATCTCGTCAAGAACGGCTTTGCCGTGCGCGCCTTCGATCTTTCCGACGCGGCCCTCGCCAAGGCCGAGGCGGCTGGCGCGACCCGCGTCAGCAGCGCGGCCGAAGCCGTCGCGGGGGCCGATGCAGTGGTGACGATGCTACCAGCTGGCAAGCATGTCGAAGCGGTCTATAATGATGAGGTTTTCGGCACGGCAAAGGCAGGAGCGCTGTTCCTCGACTGTTCGACCATCGACGTCGCGACCGCTCGCCGCGTCATCGCTGCGGCGAAGGCGAAGGGTTTCCTGATGGCCGACGCGCCGGTTTCTGGGGGAATCGCCGCTGCAAATGGGGGATCGCTAACCTTCATGGTGGGCGGCGACGATGAAGCCTTCGCCAAGGCAAAGCCCATCCTGTCCGCCATGGGCAAGGCCGTAATCCACGCCGGTAGTGACGGCAACGGCCAGGCGGCCAAGATCTGCAACAACATGCTGCTGGGCGCGACCATGGTCGCAACGTGCGAAGCCTTTGCCATGGCGGAGAAGATCGGGCTCGACGCCCAGACCTTCTACGACATTTCCAGCGTTTCGTCGGGACAAAGCTGGTCCATGACAAGCTACTGCCCCGTGCCCGGCGTTGGTCCGCAATCCCCTGCGGACAACGGCTATAGCGGCGGCTTTGCCGTTGCCCTGATGCTGAAGGACCTGAAACTCGCGCTGGAAGCGGCGGCTTCCGTCAACGCCAGCGTACCCATGGGCGCGCAGGCGGAAAGCCTTTATCAGTTGCTGGCCAATAAGGGCGAAACTAGTCAGGATTTCTCCTCGATCATCAAATTCCTGTCCTGATCAGCATGTAAGTCACGCAGCCGCCAAGCCAAGCGGCGATGCCGATGCCGATGAAACTGAACGCCTCGCCTTCCGTTAACAAGGATAGGTCGTAAAAAAGTGAGGCAATTCAATGCGGACGGAAAGCGCGACGGGCTGGTCGGCAACCTACAGCTACTCCCCACTATATCGGGAGGATGAGCCCAATCATTGTCCCGGATGTGACAGGCAACATTGGATCATAGGGCGCATGACCGCCGAATGCAGTTTCTGCGGATCGGCCATGCCCCTTGAACACTTCAGCACCTACAGTGCGTCACCACGGATCGAGTGCCGTAATCATGCTGCCGATGAACTACCGGAATATCTGCGGCCAGTCGCCTGAACCAAAGCATCTGATCTCAACCGCAAAAAGCCCCACCTCCGAAAAAGAAGGCAGGGCAGTTTGGGTCGCACTGCAGGATAACCTGCTCTCAGCTAACCAGCTTTGCAGGCTACGGTTCCGGCTGCGAACCGCCCGCAAAACTTCCGCATTGGTTCCACACCTTTGAATTGTCCCGAAAACTCGGGCGTTTCACGCAAGGTATAACAAACGCTATAATCAGAAATATCATGCCGTTCGCTGACCTTTTCTGCGCTCAGCCGCGTGCCACCGCCTGATTGGTCGCGGCATAGCTGCGCAATCCGGACCATGCGGCGAGGGCAGCGGTTAGCGATGCGCATAGGCCCACGGTCGCCAGCGCGGGGCCGATCTGACCACGGCCATCGAACAAGGCGTTGTCGATCAACGGCACGATCGCTGTTCCGAGCGACAAGCCTACGAGACTGTTCGCCAAAAGGAACAGCGCGGCTCCGGTTGCCCGCATGCTGGGCGGCGTCGCGAGTTGGATCGCAGCCAGCGAGCAACCGAAATAGCCATTGAAGCAGAAGGTCAGGATTGAAAAGAGCAACAGCAGCAGCGTTGAGGAAGGCATGACCGGCGCAAGCGTCGCCGGAATAACGCACAGAAAGGCGAGGATCATCGCCATCCTCAAATTGGCATCGCGCACGCCTTTCAGCGAAAGCCTCTCCGCCGCGAAACCGCCCGCCAAGGAACCCAAGCTCCCAAGCAGCAGATAGATCAATCCCAGACGGAGCGAAGCCTGCCCGGGCGTCATGTCGAAGGTCCGGATGAGTAATGTCGGATACCATGCCGACAGGCCATAACCCATGGTCCCCAGCAATGTGGAATTGGCATAGATCGCCGCGAATGTCCGCCAATGCGCGCGCAGGTGCGAGAGCGCCGCGCGAAACGGCATACCCGCCTTCACCCACCCCGCGCGGCGTGCCGGTTCACGGGCCACGAAAACCAGCGCCGTCACCAACAGGCCGGGTAAAGCCACCAGCAGGAATGCCGCCCGCCAGGTAGGCATCGGCCCGATGCCGGGCAGCACCAGCGCACCCTGCGCCGCGACCATATCGACAACAGCGCCCCCGACCAGCAGCGCCAGCCCACCACCAATGGTGATGCCCAGATTATAGATCGCCATCGCCCGCGAAAGCTGGGCTGGCGGGTAGGCATCACTTAGCCAGCTGTGAGCCGAAGGGGATAGCGATGCCTCCCCCAAACCGACGCCCATGCGCGCGACGAACAGATGCGCATAGCTGCCCGCAAAGCCGCAAAGTGCGGTGCAGGCGCTCCAGAACAGGACGCCCACGGCGATGATCCGGCGGCGGCTGATCCGATCGGCCAGCATTCCGATGGGAATGCCGACCACTGCATAGAGCAGGGCAAAGGCCAATCCCTGAAGCAACCCGACCTGCAAATCGCTAAGGCCCAGATCCTGTTTGATCGGCTCGACCATCAGGCTCAATATCTGCCGGTCGACGAAGGAAAGGATGTAGGCGACGAGAAATATGCCGAGCGCAACATGGCCTTGCCGCAGAGCGGCCCTGCCGCCCGCAGCGGCAGACTGTTCGTGGCTCAACCCCTCATCCCCTCGTCCCATGCTTTTTTCTTCTGCTTGATCGTCTTGCGTCTCTGCATATCTTGGGAGGGGAAGGTCAAGGCTGCGGCAGCATGGCTGAAGCAGCCCGTGAAAAAACCTACGCCCGCAGAACGACCTTCCCGATGGATGCGCCCGTTTCGACCAGCTCATGCGCGGCCTTAAGGGTGGCGGCACTCATCAATCCTAGATCGCGCGTCATCGTCCCCTGCAAAACCCCTTCATCCACCAGCCGCGCAATCTCGGACAATATGCGATGCTGTTCGATCATGTCCGGGGTTTCGTAGATGGAGCGCGTGAAAACACCCTCCCACGCGACCGTGATCGACTTTTGCCGGAGGGCCACGATGTCGAAACTCTTTACGTCGTCGATAACCGCCAGGCTTCCTTGAGGCGCGATGATGCGGGCATAGGCTGGCAGATGCTGTTCGCTCCCAGCCAGACTTGCCACGAAGTTGACCGCCTTGACGCCGATCGCGGCTAGCCCTTCGTTCAAGGGCTTTCGGTGGTCGATCACATCATGCGCGCCCATCTGCTTCACCCAGGCGATGGTTTCCGGGCGCGAAGCGGTAGCGATCACGCGCAGCTTGGTCAGCTGCCGCGCGAACTGCACCAGCATCGATCCGACGCCGCCAGCGCCGTTGACGATCAGGATCGCCTGTCCTTCACCCCCGCCCCGCGGCACGCGCAGACGATCGAACAACAGCTCCCATGCCGTAAGCCCGGTCAGCGGGAGCGCGGCCGCCTGCGCGAAATCGAAGGAACGCGGCTTTGGACCGACAATCCGCTCATCGACGACGTGCAGTTCCGAATTGGTCCCCGGCCGCTTGATGGTGCCAGCATAGAAGACTTCGTCACCCGGCGCGAAAAGCGTGACGTCAGCGCCGACGGCTTCCACCACGCCCGCCGCGTCATAGCCCAGAACCATCGGCTCCTCAGCGGGCTTGGCGCCGCCGCGCACTTTCGTGTCGACCGGATTGACGGACACAGCACGCACACGAACGAGCAGATCGCGAGGGCCAGGCGACGGATCGGCGACCTCAATGTCGATCAGCGAGTCCTCCCGCTCCAGCGGGCCGCCCTCTTTGAATCCCACCGCCTTCATCCAGCGCCTGCCTCTCGATAGTTGATCTCAGGACGAGAGGCTTATTGTTGCCGCGCTGAAAAGGGAAGGCGCCAATGCGTCAGGCGAGCTCAAACGCCATAGCTGTCGCTTCGCCACCGCCGATGCACAGGCTTGCCACGCCGCGCTTGAGACCGCGCTCCTCCAGCGCGCCCAGCAGAGTAGCAATGATCCGCGCGCCCGAAGCCCCGATCGGATGCCCCAGCGCAGTCGCACCGCCATTAACGTTCAACTTGTCGGCGGGGATGCCAAGATCCTTGGCCGCGATCATCGCAACAACGGCGAAGGCTTCGTTCACCTCAAACAGATCAACGTCGGCCACGGACCAGCCCGCCTTGTCCAGCAGCTTGCGCATCGCCGGAACGGGTGCGGTCGTAAAGCGGGCCGGTTCATGGGCGTGTGCGGCGCTGGCCACTACCGTGGCTATTACCGGCAAACCCATACGCTCCGCCACACTGCGCCGTGTCATCACCAGTGCCGCGGCCCCGTCGGAAATGGACGAACTATTCGCCGCCGTGATGGTGCCATCGGCAACGAAAACGGGCCTTAGCGAGGGGATCTTGTCCGGACGGGCCTTACCCGGCTGCTCGTCGGTATCCACCAACGTATCGCCGCCACGCCCGGGCACTGTCACTGCTGCGATCTCGCGCTGGAAAGCGCCGCTCGCGATGGCCGCCTGCGCCCGTTCCAAGGATCGGATCGCATAGCCGTCCTGCTCCGCGCGCGTGAACTGATAATCACGCACCGCCTCCTCGGCAAAGACACCCATCGCCTTGCCGGGTTGATAGGCGTCCTCCAGCCCGTCCATCATCATCGTATCGATGATCCGATCGTGACCGATACGTGCGCCGGACCGGTGCTTGGGCAGCGCATAGGGCGCGTTCGTCATGCTTTCCATGCCACCCGCCACAATCAGGTCGGCCGCGCCTGCCTGCAGCGCCTCCTGCGCCATGATGGCGGCCTGCATGCCCGAACCACACATCTTGTTCACGGTGGTCGCCTGCGTGTTGAGGCCAAGGCCCGCGCCCAACGCCGCCTGCCGCGCGGGCGCCTGCCCCAAGCCCGCTGGCAGGACGCAGCCCATGTAGATACGGTCGATCGCATCCACAGGCGCACCCGCGCGCTCGACCGCCGCCTTGACCGCAGCCGCGCCCAGATCGGTCGCCTTTAAAGGGGAGAATATCCCCTGGAACCCACCCATGGGCGTGCGGGCATAACCGGCGATGACAACAGGATCATTCTGCATGACAACTTCCTTCAAAAGCCAGCTAGGGTTGGCACAACGCCGCTACTGCCGATAAAATCATATAGGTGCGCGCCTATGATCATGCACCGCCGCCCTTGATCAACGTCATGCGCAAACACTGGCATACCAGCTCATACCGCTGGTTCAGCAGCCGGTGCGAAAAGGTGACGACGCCCGAGCCCGGCCGGGATTTGCTCGGCCGCAACTCCATGACCTCGGTCTCGGCGCGCAAAGTGTCGCCCAGGAATACGGGCTTGGGCATGACGAGCTTGTCATAGCCCAGATTGGCGATCAGCGTCCCCAGCGTCGTGTCGCCCACGGACAGTCCGATCATCAATGCAAAGGTGAAGGTACCGTTGACCAGTATCTGGCCAAATTCGCTCGCCTTGGCCGCTTCGACATCCAGATGCAGCGGCTGCGGATTATGCGTCATCGTCGAAAAAAGCAGGTTATCGGTTTCCGTAACCGTCCGCCGGATTTCGTGAACAAGGGTCTGCCCCACTTCCCATTGTTCGAAAAACTTCCCGGCCATCAACCTTCCTCCGCTTTTGCTATTTTGACGAGCAGCGTGCCTTCACTCACCTGTCCGCCTTCAACGCCGTGCAGTTCGACGACTTCCCCATCGAACGGCGCGACAAGGCCATGTTCCATCTTCATGGCCTCCAACGTCAACAGCTTCTGCCCCTTCGTCACCTTGTCTCCCGCCGCGACGGACACGGAAATGATCCGCCCCGGCATTGGCGAGAGGATCGCGCCATCGGACGCCTCACCGCCTCCCAGCCCGCCAGTTCGCCAAGGCGTCAGCTGCCAACTCTGGCCGCCCTCCGCGACGATCACGCTACGTCCAGTCCTGGCCCCGCTCGAAACCGCCAGCGCAACCTTCACCGGCGCTCCATCCAGCAGGAACCAGCCGTCGCGCCGCGCCTCCGCATTCAGGCGAAAGCCAGCCATCGGCCCCGGCGCCGCGAGCTTGAACGCCGCATCTTCCAAAGCCGCCGTTGAGGGCAAGGCAGACGGCAACAGCGCCTCCCCCTCACGCCCGATCAGTCCGGTATCTACCCGGCCGTCAGCGAAATCGGGATGTTGGAGCGCCTTCGCCAGAAAGCCAGCATTGGTCTTGAGCGGCCATATGACCGTCTCCTCCAGCGTTTGCGACAAGCCCAGCCGCGCGGCGTCGCGATCTGGACCCCACGCGATCAGCTTCGCGATCATCGGATCGTAGAAGGACGATATCTCCGCCCCCTGCTCCACCCCGGTATCGACACGATAACATGGTCCGACATCGAAACGGTCCAGCCTGCCGATCGAAGGCAGGAAGCCCTTCGCGGGGTCTTCAGCATAAAGGCGCGCTTCCATCGCCCAGCCGCTGATCGACAGTTCATCCTGCGCCTTGGGCAAAGGCTCGCCCGACGCCACCCGCAATTGCCATTCGACCAGATCCTGCCCGGTAACCTCCTCCGTCACCGGATGCTCGACCTGAAGGCGGGTGTTCATTTCCATGAACCAGATGCGATCCGCCCGCAGCCCTTCGGAGCCGTCCGCAATGAACTCGATCGTCCCGGCGCCCACATAGTCGACCGCCTTGGCCGCGCGCACGGCCGCCTGACAAATCGCCTCCCGCGTCTGTTCATCCATGCCCGGCGCGGGCGCTTCCTCGATCACCTTCTGGTGCCGCCGCTGGAGCGAGCAGTCGCGTTCGAACAGGTGGACCACATTGCCGTGACTGTCGCCGAATACCTGCACCTCGATATGGCGCGGGTTCGTTACCCATTTTTCCAGCAGCACCTGATCATTGCCAAAGGAAGACGCCGCCTCGCGCTGGCAGGACATTAGCGCATCGGCAAAGTCCGCCGCGCTATCGACCTTGCGCATTCCCTTGCCGCCACCGCCAGCGACCGCCTTGATCAACACGGGATAGCCGATAGCGTCCGCCTCGGCTTTCAGCCTGTCGGGACTCTGATCCTCCCCCAGATAGCCGGGCGTCGTCGGCACGCCCGCCTCGCTCATCAGCTTCTTCGCCGCATCCTTGAGGCCCATCGCCGTGATGCTCGCGGGATTGGGTCCGACCCAGATCAACCCAGCGTCGATCACAGCCTGCGCGAACTCAGCATTCTCCGACAGGAAGCCATAGCCGGGGTGAATAGCCTGCGCACCCGTCTGTCGAGCCGCATCAATGATGCGCGCCCCCAGCAGATAGCTTTCGCGCACCGGCGACGCGCCGATATGCACCGCCTCGTCAGCAGAACGGACGTGCAGCGCATCGGCATCCGCGTCCGAATAGACTGCGACGGTACGAATACCGAGCCGCCGCGCGGTGCGGATGATCCGGCATGCGATCTCGCCACGGTTGGCGATGAGAAGGGACTGGATCATCGTCATCACATCCGGAAAATGCCGAACGACGGGCGCTCAGCAATAGGAGCGTTCAGCGTCGCCGCAAAGGCCAGGCCCAGCACATCACGCGTCTGGGCTGGATCGATGACGCCATCATCCCACAACCGGGCGGTTGCGTGATAGGGATTGCCCTCATCCTCATATTTCTGGCGGATCGGCGCCTTGAAGGCTTCCGCCTCCTCCGCCGTCCATTTTTCCGCATCCCGATGCACAGTCGCCAGCACGCTCGCTGCCTGCTCGCCACCCATCACGGAAATGCGGCTATTAGGCCAAGTGAAAAGGAAGCGGGGACTATAGGCCCTACCGCACATGCCATAATTACCCGCGCCAAAGCTTCCGCCGATCAGCAGGGTGATTTTCGGCACGCTCGCGGTCGCAACCGCCGTCACCAGCTTCGCGCCATTTTTGGCGATACCCTCGGCCTCATATTTGCCCCCGACCATGAAGCCGGAGATATTTTGCAGGAACAGCAGCGGTATCCGCCGCTGGCACGCCAATTCTATGAAATGCGCGCCTTTGACCGCGCTCTCGCTGAACAGCACGCCATTATTGGCTAGGATGGCGACCGGCATGCCCCATATATAAGCGAAGCCGCACACCAGCGTCGTCCCGTACAGCGCCTTGAACTCATGAAATTCGCTGCCATCCACGATGCGCGCGATGACCTCCCGTACATCATAGGGCGCGCGGACATCCTGCGGCACGATGCCATAGAGTTCCTGCGCATCATATTTCGGCAGCACCGGCTCGCGCATGTTAACGTCGATCGCGGGTGCGGGCTGAAGCGTCGATATGATGTCCCGGACGATGCTTAGCGCATGCTCGTCATTCTCCGCGACATGATCCACCACGCCGGACTTGCGGCCATGCAGGTCGCCGCCGCCCAGATCCTCGGCGCTGATGACCTCTCCCGTCGCCGCTTGCACCAGCGGCGGCCCGGCAAGGAAGATCGTCCCCTGATTGCGCACGATCACCGTCTCGTCCGACATTGCGGGCACATAGGCCCCACCCGCCGTACAACTGCCCATGACGCAGGCGATCTGGGGAATGCCTCGCGCCGACATCTGCGCCTGATTGTAGAAGATGCGCCCAAAATGCTCCCGGTCGGGAAATACTTCGGCCTGATTGGGGAGGTTCGCACCGCCGCTATCTACCAGATAAATGCAGGGCAGCCTGTTTTCGAGCGCGATTTCCTGCGCGCGCAAATGCTTCTTCACCGTCAGAGGATAGTAAGTGCCGCCCTTCACCGTCGCATCGTTGCAGACGATCATCACCTGCCGTCCCTCAACGCGACCGATACCCGTTATCAGGCCAGCGCCCGGCACCTCGCCATGATACATGTCATTGGCCGCGAGTTGCCCGATCTCCAGAAAAGGACTGCCGGGGTCCAGCAACCGCTCCACCCGTTCGCGGGGCAACAGCTTGCCGCGCCCGACATGCTTGTCCCGCGCCTTGGCCGGTCCACCGACTGCCGCAGCGGCAACCTTCGCCCGCAGCTCCTCCACCAACGCCAGATTATGGGCAGCATTGGTGCGAAACCCATCCGCCTGCGATGACAGCTTCGTGTCGAGCGCTGGCCCGCTCATGCGCCGATAAGCTCCCGGCCGATCAGCATGCGGCGAATCTCATTCGTCCCAGCCCCGATATCCAGCAGCTTGGCGTCGCGCATATAGCGTTCGACCGGCCAATCCTTCGTATAGCCCGCACCACCTAGCGCCTGCACCGCCTCCAGCGATACCCGCACCGCATTCTCGCTCGCCAGCAATATGGCACCCGCTGCGTCGAACCGCGTCGTCCTGCCCGCGTCACAGGCCCGCGCCACTGCATAGACATAAGCACGCGCCGAATTCAGCGCGACATACATGTCGGCCACCTTCGCCTGCATCAACTGGAATGCGCCGATCGGCTTGCCGAACTGGTGGCGCTCCCGAACATAGGGCACCACCGTGTCGAGGCATGCCTGCATGATCCCAAGCTGGATACCCGCCAGCACAGTGCGCTCATAATCCAGACCCGACATAAGCACGCCAGCGCCGCCGTTCAGCGGACCCATGATATTCTCTTCCGGAACTTCGCAATCCTCGAACACCAGTTCGGCGGTTGGTGAACCACGCATGCCGACCTTGTCGATCTTCTGGCCGATGGAAAAGCCCTTGAAGCCCTTTTCGATCAGGAAGGTCGTTATCCCCTTCGATCCCTCTCCCGTCCTGGCATAGACAACCAGCGTATCGGCATAGGTCGCATTGGTGATCCAATATTTGGTGCCATTCAGGATATAGCGGTCGCCCTTCTTTTCCGCCTTCAGCTTCATCGAAATGACATCGGACCCAGCTCCCGCCTCCGACATGGCCAGGCTGCCGACATGCTCGCCGGATATCAGCTTGGGCAGATAGCGCGCTTTCTGCTCCGCATTGCCCCAGCGGCGGATTTGATTGACGCACAGGTTGGAATGCGCGCCATAGCTCAGCCCGATGGAGGCAGAGGCCCGCGCCACCTCCTCCTGCGCGACCACATGCTCCAGATAGCCGAGGCCAAGGCCACCGTCCTCCTCCGCGACGGTAATACCGTGCAGGCCGAGCGCGCCCATCGCGGGCCACAGTTCGTCGCGCGGGAACCAATCCTCCGCATCGATCCGCACGGCCAGTGGCGCGATCAAATCCGTCGCAAAGCGGTGGGTCGTTTCCCGGATCATCTGAGCATTGTCACCCAGAGCGAAATCGAAATCGGGCGTCATGGCCTCTCCTGAATATCTTGCGCCCTTTTATCATGCCCTCGGACGGCTGGAAAATTGACCAGACACTAATGATATCATAGATACGGTCTATGATTGAACGCTACCTCATCCACTATTTTCTGGCAGTGGTGGATCACGGCAACTTCTCCCGCGCGGCCCAACAATGCGGCGTGTCGCAACCCACCTTGTCCGTGGGCATCGCCAAGCTGGAAGCGCAGATCGGGCACGTCCTGTTCCATCGCACCAATCGCCGCGTGGAACTGACTCCAGCAGGCAGCCGGTTTGCCGCTCATGCCCGCCGCATAGAAGCAGAGTTCGCCCGCGCCCAGCAGGCAATGGCGGAAAATGACAGCAGCAAGCTCATTCGCCTCGGCATAATATCGACATTGCCGTCCCATTGGATCGAACAAGCCACTCGGCACGCCTGTGAGGCGAAAGGCGAAAGGCTGGAAATCGTCGAAGGACGCATGCGGGAATTGCTGCCGCGCCTTGAACGTGGCCGGATCGATGCCGTCATTGGCGTGCTGGACAATGATGCGCGCGCCCGAGAAACCCTGTTCGAGGAAGGCTACGCCCTCGCCCTGTCGGGCAGGCATCCACTGGCCGATCGAGAAAGGCTGGACGCGGATGAGGTCGCAGGCATGGACATGATCGTCCGCCGCAATTGCGAAGCGCTTGCCGCAGTCAGCCGCTTCTTCACACAGCGCGGCGTCCGCCCCTTCTTCACCGCCCGCACGGTTAGCGACGACCGCGCGATCGCCTTCCTCCGCGCCGGGCTCGGCATCACCGTCATGCCCCGTTGTTTCCTGCAACCCGGCATAGCGATGCCCGCGCTTTCCGGTTTCGACCAACGTCGCAAGATCGGGATATTGATCGACCCGGCAAGCAGTGGACGGGTTGAAGCGAGCGAAACCCTGCGCCGTTTTTCTTCCGAATTGCGACGTCTACACGCCGCCTGACCCCTTATTTCGAAAGCTCGCCACCCACACAGCGCGGTCCTTCCAGCCCCGCCGCCCAGGCGATAGCTCCGCCGATCATCTTGCGATGTAGCGGCTCGCCATAGGTGGACGCGGCATGACCCAGCGCGGAATAGAATGCGCGTCCATCGCCCACGCAATGAGTCCACACCATCGGATGGTCGGCGCCCATACGGATATCCTTGGGCTTGGTGAAGGGGAGCAGCTTTTCAAACGGGCTGTAGCTTTTCTCGTCGATGGTGACGAGGATGCGGTAGCCCTTGTCCCGAGGATTTGACGCGAAGGAATACCATTCGTCCGTCCGTCGCCAGACCTTGGGCAAATCGCGGGTCGCGGGATGATCGCGATCCTCGACATTCAGGTTCGCCGCCTGAAATTGCGGGTCCATGATATGGCCGATAAACTGCGCGCCGATCAAATCATCGACATACCAGCGCCACGCATATTGCGGATCGCCACCCGCGCCATGCAAACCAACGAAGCCGCCGCCCTTTTCCAGCCACGCGCGAAAGGCGCTGCGTTGCTCCGGCGTCAGCACGTCACCGCTGACGCTGTTCCACACCACCGCCTTGAACCGGGCGAGCTGCGCCGGATTGAATATCGCGGCATTTTCCGTCGTGTAGCTGCTCCAGCCACGCGCCTTTGCAATCTCCTCCAACGCGCGATTTGCGGCGACGATCGACTCATCATCGCGAAAGCCATTCGTCTTTGAAAAGATGAGGATGGTATTGCCCGACAGCTTGGCGGGCAGCTGCGGCGGGGTCTTATCATAGCCCGCGCCAATGCCGAAGACGAGGCGGCCCGCATTACCCGGCCCCACCGCCATCGTGAACATGACCGCCAACGCGATCACCGCAAGGACGATGAAGGCCACCAGCCATTTGAGGACGCGCATCGCCATGCTCTTACCGCTCACCATCAACTTCCCTCCCGCCTTTTAATATCAACGCCGAGCGTCTTGAAACATGCTCTGGCCAATCAGCCGCACCGCCGCGACATCGATCAGGCCGACATATATCCGCGCCGCCCGCTCGAATTTTGGGTAAGATATGTTCCCATCCATTCCTGCGGCATGGTTGTTCAGCAGCGAGCAAGGCATAGCCGTATATCCCCAACGAAGTAAACATATGCGTTGCATTTTTACAAAGGTGCATTACCCCCAAGTGGCTTACAAACGGAGAGTATAATGAAGAACTGGATGATCGCCGCCGCCTTGATTGCCATGTCGCCTATACCTGCCTTGGCGCAGACGGCCTATTCCTCCTCTACGACGGAAATCGGCACCCTGCTCGATGATCCCGCAGCCAAGGCAGTGCTGGCAAAGCATATTCCCGAAATGACAACCAGCGATCAGGTCGACATGGCCCGCGCGATGACCCTCAAGGATATTCAGCAATATTCGCCTGATGCGATCACGGACAAGGTTCTCGCCGACATTGACGCAGACTTGGCGAAGCTCCCAAAGAAATAAGACGGAAAATGCTACTGGCCGGGGTTATCACTCCCGGCCAGTTTATTATCATCCAGTTCTGAACCGCTCCCGCTTTGGGTGGACGATTACCAGCTGTCCCGCCCGCGTAACAGGACATCGACGGCATCGTCAGCGAAACTCGCTGCTTCTTCCAGGCTCAAAACCCGTATCGTTTCCTCCGTCCGGCGCCATCCCTGGATCATGCTCAGCAATTGCCGGGCGACGCGCTGTGGATTTTCGGCAGGAACCGGGTCGTTCTTCGTTCCCTCGGTAATTTCGTCGGTCAGGAACTGAAGTTCGTAACAATATCCGATCTTGTAAAAGGTTTCGGCGATTTCGGGAAACCGCGAAGCTGTTGCCAGGATCAGTCGATCGAACTGCTGAATTTCCGGGTTTCCCAATGAAGCCATCGCAGTCCGGACATGATGTTTCAGGCGTTCGGAAAATTCCTGCGGAAGATCGACATTATTGGCGCTTGCTTCATTCGACCATCTACGCACACGGTCTTCCACAACCGCTTTCATGAGCGCTTCCTTGGTCGAATGGCGCGCATATAGGGTTCTTTTGGAAACCCCTGCCCCCTGCGCTACCGCCTCCATGGTCGTCGCCTCATATCCGACCGACAAGAACAGATCCCGCGCCGCGCTCAAGATCGCCTCATCGATCTGGCCCGCCTTTTTATTAGGCGGCCGACCAGTTCGGCGATTGGGCGTCAGCCGATCTTCGGCCTTTGCCCCAGCGGAATCCTCCTTTTCTGTCGTCTTTCCCGTAAGCGGCATGTTCCACCCAAAGCTTAAACTCTATGCCCCTTATGTCCTTTCCAGCCATCATCACAAGTAAACTCTCCACGCTGCACCGAGATCAAAGCCCGGTGCAGTCGGCGCCGACCACCGTGGCTCTTGTGCCATCGGTCGATCGGCATCCTCCATGCCCGCCCAGATACAGCAGCTTTCAGGCTCGGGCCTCCAGACAGATCAAGGTCGATGCAGTCAGCGACCTTGACCGGACAAAGTCTTGGCGGATTGGAGCGGCGCAACGATCTGGCGGCATGCATCTCCAGGAGTGATGTCTTCGCACCATTCGCGGAGAATATTGTCGACCCAGATTATCGCGGGCAGCAGTCCACTATCCCTCAATGCCTGATCCGAACGGTTCTGCATGGATGCCCAAACATCTGCCGGAACCTGATCAAGGACACCGGCGATTATGTCCAGGATCGTGCAGATCGCTGTTGAATAGAGCGAGGCCTTATATTGCAGGCGTAGTTCGACGGGATCCAACAGGACTCCGGACTTTTCCTCCAGTTCAGCCGTGAAGGTCCGAAAGACCAGGTCGACCAGTTCCCGGTATCTTTCCGGCTCCGGCATCATCATCATGCCGCTCAACGCCTGCGCGATGCTCATTTGGCCCGCGCCTCCCCAATCGAGCAACCCAACCTTAAGCTCTCCCGATGGTTCGCGCCAGTACCAAGCGTTATCCACGTTCAGATTTGGATGGCAAAGGCCAGTATAATCGCGGTCCTCGTGCAGGTAAGCAATAACCGCGTCCTTATGCTCCAGCCCGAACAGCACATCCTCTCGCCAACGTGCCATGAAGTCTGGATCGGACACCTCATCTATGAATAGATGTGGCGCGGTACGTGTGACGAATTTCTCGAGCATTGCGATCTTGGCAGTGGCATCCGGTATCGGGTCGAAGTCGCGCGCGGCTTCTCCAAAGGGAAATATTTTCTCGATGTCCGACCCGAGCGCGCCGCGTTTTTGCGCCGCCACCAAATGTGCCAACGATCGTGCGAGCAGCACATAATGATCCTCGACATTACTGATCTCGTGATCATATCCTTTGCGGTGAGCCAGCTCGATCGGCGCCACGCCGAAGGCAATACGCTCTGTAATCAGGATATAATTGGTCGTGCTGCCAGAATAGTCACCGAAATAATATTTCGCCGTCGTGACCGGAAGATCAACTTCACGCGCAAGGCGCTGCATGTCGATCTCGCCGCTACCCAGGCGGATCAGGCCAAATTTATGATCGGCATCCGCCGGTGGAAACTTGGCGAACAGTTCGGTGTGCAATCCTTCTTCGTCCCGCGCATAGGCTACGGTAAGAAGCGCTCGCTCGGACGCTCCCGGAACACTGATCGGATTCAGCGCGACTATTGCCGTGACTTCATTGTCGGCGGACATGACCCCCGAAGCCCGGAAGGCCTCTGTCAGAAACGCCGCACCGAATTCCGCCAGCATTTCTGGAGAGATGGGGAATGCAAGACCATAATGATCGCCCGGCGCAACCGTCCGGTGCAATTGGTCGAACAGCTTGCGATCAGGCAGCGATCTACGGTGCATCAGCATATTTCCCTGCATAACCACTCAGCCGTGCCGCTGACTGATCTGAAGGAGATGCCCTTCAAGATCCTTCACAAAAGCGTGACGCCCCACGTCAGGAATCGATCGATCTTCCAACACGGTTCCGCCAGCCTTCTCGATGCGCTGCAAGCAAGCGTCGAAATCTCCGCTCGCAAAGCCGATGATCGATTCATTGCGAGCAGGTTGCGTGTCGTCGGGAAAGCTCGCCAGAATGAACAGCGGGCCGCCCTTGTAAGTCGGCTGGTAGACGATTTCCACAACCGCCCGACCAGCGATATTCGCTTCCATTCGGTTCATTTCGACGAGCCCGAACACGGATTTATAGAAGGCGTCAGACTTTTCTATGTCGTGAACGATCAACTTCGTGAACATGAAGTCGATATCTTGCTCCGCACCGAAAGGAAGTTCCATTACATCTCTCCTTGTTTGATTGTCCGCCACTGTCCCTGATCAGATGGTCAGCATTTCCATTTCGCGCGGTGCGGGTTTAACGGCATCACCGGCGCGCGTGACGTTGAAGTCTTCTTCGCGGGGCGAGCGCAGGACATGCCAGATGCGCGAGTTGTGGCGCGGGATGGCGAGGATGACCTTCTTCTGCCCGTCGGCGCCCTTGTCGCGATAATAGCCATGGGCGCTGCCGCACTGGACCCAGGCGGTCTTGGCCAGGTTCGCATCGACATCGTTGATGAACGCCTGCGTCGCCTCTGGCGAGACATCGAAGGACGACAGATGATCGTCCACCATCCATTGCAGCAGTTCGACGATATAATGGACCTGCTGCTCGCTCACCACCGCATGGTTGGCGACCAGATAGCTGTAGGGCGCGCCCATGAAGACGAAGTTGGGGAAGCCGGTGATCAGCATGCCTTCATAGGAGAAGGGATGCGGGTCGAACGCGTCCGTCAAAGTTTCGCCACCGGCGCCGCGGATGTCGAACTGCCGCCCGAAATGCAGATTATAGCCGGTCGACAGCAGCAGCACGTCGCATTCGATCCGCGTGCCATCGGCCAGGATCACCGCGTCCTGCTCGGCCTCGGCCAATTCGCCGCGCACGATCGACACATTGGGCTTTTTGAGCGTGTCGTAAAAACCGCAATCCAGGATCGGCCGTTTCGCGAACACCGGGAAGTTGGGTGTCAGCAATTCCACCATTTCCGGATCGTCCGGGAAATGACTCTTCAGATAGCCTTCGCACATCATCCGCATGCCGTCGTTGATCGGACCAAAGCCGCCCGTCTTCGCGGCATAGTCCTCATCCTTCATGATCATGCCGTGCATGTCGCGCATCTGGCTGTGTAGGCTTTGCAGCCGCTTCCACTGCGCGACGAAGGGCACATATTCCATCGCCCAGCGCTCGAGTTCCGCCACCGGCGCATGCGCCTGCGGATTGGGGATGATATGTTCCGGCTGGCGCTGCACGATCACCAGTTCGCCAACCTTGTCGGCAATGGCCGTCGCCACCTGTACGCCCGAACAGCCCGTGCCGACCAGGACGACCTTCTTGCCCGTCAGATCGACCGAATGGTCCCAGGCGGCCGAATGAATGACCGGCCCCTTGAAGCTGTCGAGATTCTTCACCTTGGGATAATTGGGATTGTTGTTGGGTCCCACCGCCATGATGAGGACGTTGCACTCATGGCTTTCCGGCTTGCCGTTCCGGACCGCCTTCACCGTCCAGATCTTGCGCTTCTCATCCCATTCCGCACCCTCGACCCAGGTGCCGAACCGGATCCGGTCGCGAAGGCCATATTTGTCGGTGACGCGATCCAGATAGGACAGGAATTCCTGGCCGCGCGGGTAGAATTGCGTCCACGAAGCATTGGGCTCGAAGGAGAAGGAATAGATGCGGCTCGGCGTGTCGACCGCCGCGCCCGGATAAGTGTTGGTCAGCCAGTTGCCGCCAACCGTGTCCATCGCCTCCAGCACGGTGAAGTCAAATCCCGCCTGCTGCAATTTGATGGCCGCGTTGATGCCCATCATGCCCGCGCCCACAACCAGCACCTTGAAATCGGCGGGCGGGACATCGGCCGCCTTGCGAATGCGCGTGTCGGTGGTGAACCCGGCATGCTGGAACGCGACATCCACCGACATTTCGGGAAGGTCCTGACCCAGCAGCAAACGGCTCATCCGCTTGAACATCGGCCGGTCCAGCTGCGGCATGACCGGAGGCTTCCCGGCCTTTACCGCCACGCGCAGGCGATCCCGGATCTCGGCGACCACGGCCGGATCGATGGACGGCCGTTCTTCATGCGCATGGATATCGACGAACGTCTCGACCAGATCTTCCTGGCGGCCGTCGATTGCGTCCCAATAGTGGTTCAGCAGCGTCCGATTGCCGGTCATCTGGATCAACGCCATCAGCGCCATGGTGGGGTCCAGCGCATCGATCGCGGCATCGACCCTGGCATTCATGTCCAGCACCCGTTCGTGCATCCCGTTTCTCCTCTTATGTGTCCGCTTTCGGACTCGATGAGAATATATTACACATTAGTGTGTAATTGATCAAGCGACATTCGCCGACAACGGCCAAATGTGATGCCGCGCCGCCCTACTGGTCTGCTCCGTCATTTCGGCTCCAGTCATTTGGCGATCAGCCCAGGATCATCCGCCGCTGAAGCTCACCGAGGACTCCGTCTCGCCATTCATTGGGGGCGTTGCGCCAAAATAGCGATGCCGCACCCAAGCTGGTGCCAGCAAAAGCTCCATCCCCATTTTCCGTGTCGGATCAATTGGTGAGCCCATATGGTAACTTCACGTTAGACATGCGGGCGCCGTCGATGAAATGCCAATTCAATCTGTGAAAAATTTTCGACATTGGCAGTGTTTCCGATGGAGCTTGTCGGCAACGTTAGTTGCGAACAACTACCCATCTCTCATTATGGACTCACCGGCATATGGAACCATCCGCTGTCGGACGGACCGCTGCGAATTAGCAACGTCCGTCTCGCCAGCTTTTTAGACAAATAGGGTTCGTCGCTCGGTTAAAGGAATTCTCTCGCATGTCACTCGCCCCCGCCATTGCCTCCCCTTCCTCTCCCGTCATCATCACCGGTGGCGCATCAGGCATAGGCCTTGCGTCCGCTCATGCGCTGGCCGTCATTGGCCGCCCTGTTGCTCTGTGGGACATCGACGGCGACAAGGCGTCGGCAGCGGCCCGCGCCATCGTGGCGGAACATGGCACGGCGTCCACGGGCATTGCGATTGATCTGCGTGAACTTGGTGGCATCGAAGCTGCCTTGGCGGCGACGCGGAAAGCGATCGGCAGGCCGGGCGGACTGGTCCATGCTGCTGGCGTTGTTGATACCGCATCGCTGGACGGGCTGACGGCGGAAAGCTGGGACAGCGGGATCGCGATTCATCTCCGTTCCCTCGCTTTCATCGTTCAGGCGCTCCATCAGGATTTGGCGGCGCAGCCGGGCTCCGCAATCGTGGCGATAGCTTCCATCAACGCAACTCTCGGCAATGCCATGAACCCGATCTATAGCGCGGCGAAAGGCGGAATATTGTCGCTCGTAAGATCACTGGCCGATCGGCTGGCCCAAGATGGCGTCCGCATCAATTCGGTATCACCGGGCCAGATCATGACGCCCATGATGCGTCCCGCAGTCGAAGCCCTGCCCCATGGACATTTCGAAAAGCGCATCCTGCTCAATCGTCTTGGCGATCCAGAGGAAGTGGCGCGGGTTGTACGCTTCCTTTTGTCCGATGAGGCAAGCTATATCACCGCGTCGGAAATTGTCGTCGATGGCGGCAACATCTCCTCCCAAAGGGGATGAGCATACGGACCGCGGTTTCCTTCCCGATCGCGGCGCATTCTTCCCGAATGCCACGTCCATTCCCCACCACCCATTGCCCAGACCCTGCGGCAATATGCTCCGCGCATCATAGCCCTCTGCAACGGCGGTCAGGCCGGTAGAGGGATGATCATTCTATCGGGTAGCCAGAACGAGGACATTTGACCCGCGTTCATAAATGAAACGTAGTTGTTTACATTGTCGACCTCGCACACTAAAACCGCCCCCAATGATGTAGCTTACAGGGCTGCGCTCGCCATGCCGACGACCGGACAAGGCCTGTCACGCCTGGCCCAGTGGCAAGTAGCAAGGCCTACGAATGGTCTTGCCTGAAACGGGCCTAATGAAAGTCGACGAGGAGATCACGTGCGCCACCCCTTCCGTTATCTGACGCTCATGCTTTGCGGCGTTACGCTCGCTGGACAGGCTACCGCTGGTGAAATACCGCGCCTGCGCACGGAAAATGGCCGCCATGCGCTGATGGTTGACGGCAAGCCCTATCTGATGCTGGGCGCGCAAGTTCATAATTCCAGCAATTATCCTTCGGTACTCCCGCAGGTGTGGCCGGTGATGCAGGCGTTGAGCGCCAACACGATCGAGATTCCGGTCGCCTGGGAACAGTTCGAACCGACCGAAGGCAAATTCGATTATAGCTGGGTCGATACGCTGCTGACCCAGGCCCGCCAGAACGACATGCGCGTCGTGCTGCTATGGTTTGGCAGCTGGAAGAATGGAGAATCGACCTACACGCCGGAATGGGTGAAGAGCGATACCAAGCGCTTCCCCCGCCTGATGCGCCGCGATGGCCGCCCGACAATGACCTTGTCACCGCTGGGCGAAGAAACACTCAAGGCGGATCGCAAGGCCTTCACGGCACTGATGCGGCACTTGCGTGAAGCAGACGCCAAGCACACGGTGATCATGGTCCAGGTCGAAAATGAGATCGGCAGCCATGGGGTCGCGCGTGACTATTCGGCCGCAGCAGAGCAACTGTTCGCGCAGCCAGTGCCTGAAGATGTCCGCGTCGCGTCCGGCAAGCCTGCGGGTACTTGGGCGGAAGCCTTCGGCAAGGAGGCGGATCAGGCATTTGCGGCATGGACCTATGCGCGCTTCGTCCAGCAGGTTGCCGTCGCGGGCAAGGCCGAGAAGAACCTTCCCCTCTATACGAACGCAGCAGTGTTCGACGCCACGGGGACGGCCATGGCGGCTCAGGTTGCGAGCGGAGGCCCCAATTGGAATGTGTTGCCCATATGGAAAACCGTTGCGCCCGCGCTAGACCTCATAGGTCCTGATCTCTATCTGCCCTTGGAGAAGACCTATCTAGGCCTGCTGGATCGTTATACCCGCCCTGACAATGCACTATTCGTTCCGGAAACGAGCAACGCGACTTGGGCAGCGCGCTACTTCTGGTCGGCACTAGGTCGTGGAGCTATTGGCTATGCGCCGTTCGGCATGGATGCGACCAGCTATTCAAACTATCCGCTGGGTGCACGAAAGTTAGACGCAGCCACGATCGAAGCCTTTGCCGCGCCCTATCGCCTGTTCCGTCCAATCGCGAGCGACTGGGCGGCGATCGCCAGCAAAAGCTCCACTTGGGGCACTGCGAAGAATAGCGCGGGCGAAGACTCCACCACTATGGGCAGCTGGAAGATTTCGGTGACCTACGGTCACAACAACTTCGACGTGCCCGCCTGGCCAGGCATGGAACCGCCGCCCTGGGCCAAGGAACCGGTCGGCGGAGGGGTCGTTGCTCAGTTGGCTCCCAACGAATTTTTGGTCGCGGGACAATATAGCCGGTTCCAGTTCACGCCCACGGATTCGGCTGTCAACGGGCAGGTCCTCAGCGCGGAAGAAGGGACGTTCGTGAACGGCCAGTGGGAAGCACGGCGGCGCTGGAACGGCGACCAGATTTCCTACGGCTTCAATTTCAACGAACAGCCTGCGCTCCTTCGCATAAAATTATCCACCTATTGAGGTTCAAGCTTGGGGGCGGCACGCCCGCCCCCTCAACGCTGATCGCCGGGCGGAACAGGCTGCTGATCGATAATCCCGTGATTTCATTGCCACTGCATTGACGCTTCCGCAGTATCAGCGATTTGCACGCCGTTAATCCCCAACTTCCTGCGGGCTTGATCGGGCGTCAACGCCAATACATCCTCGTAGCGCATCATGTAGATCGGATCGGATTCGCGGCCAACCTTGGCACCCCGTTCCACAGCATTTTGAACCACCAGCCAGGTTTGCGGATAATGGAGAACCGCGCGTGTAATGATGCGCGTCGAACCGAGAATGGAGAAGACCGAAAGCTCGCCCGCCAACTCCGGACTCATGTGCATGAACAAATTGGTGAGCCGCATATAATAAGGCACCAGCTCTCCGATGAAATCGAAGCCCCCACCGCCCAATATATGTTCGAAATCATGCGTCTGCCCGGCGCGTAGCTGGAAATATTCGAAATCATTGCGTGGGGTAAATGGCGGCACGATATCGACCTGAAGGTCATTGCCCGTCAGTTGCGCGTAGAAGATGCCGCCTACCGTGTCCGGCTCATAATGTTTGAGGTCATCCCGCCCAAAGGTTGAGACGAAGCCTTCACGGAACCATGCGTCGAGGGCCGGATTCTTCTGCCGCTCCGCCGCGAACAGGGCGTTGATATGGTCGATGTCCTGCACCTCGCGCAGGATCTGGACGAGCTGGATAGAATCCGAAGGGGTCGGCACATCAGGTCCATTGCGTCGGAGCAAGTGTGTCGCCACCCAATCCCGGACGCGCGCATCATTCAGGTAGCGAGAGGAGCTGATGAGCACGCTGCTGTCGGTTTCCACCGATCTGATGCCTTTCATCAAATAGGAATAGTCGGCCATCTCAACGAACTCCTCTGAATGGGTCAGACCCGGCGATCCTGGCCGCCAGATCGGGAGGAACGGGAATGGGAAAGCGCATAAGCATTTGCGCCATTCCCTTTGCGGCCGGATCGAGCCGGGTGCTGGCATTGATGCCCCCTGCCAGAGCATCATGAACCACGAAATTGAGCGCATGCAGCCCCGGCGCGTAATAGCGATCGACGTGTGGAAGCTTATTTCCCGGCGCAAGATGACGATACCAATCCGCGACCGCCTCTGGCGTCAGCGCCAGGCGTAACCATGGCAAATATTCCGGCTCGCGCGCGATGACAGCTACGTTGAACAAATGCCCCTTGTCGCCACTGCGCGCCCATGCGAGGCGGATCAGGTCCACGGCAACCGCGCCGGGGGGTGCATCAGGAACTGGCTGCGACGCTTGAGGCAGGATCGAGACAGGCTCGCCCTCGGGTATGGACACAGGCCATGTCTCACCACGAACAGTCACCTGCGGCACGATCCCCTTCTTGTCGACGAGGAACAGGAATATCTCGGTCTTGGGCAGTACGCTGGTCGCAAGGTTGATGGTGGTGCCGACCGCCATGCCGCTGATACCTGCCCATTGTTCGCGGGCAAATATATCTGCTCCACGGCGATCGGGGTGATCCACGACCATCTTGCAGATGACTTCCCGCGCCTCACGGCCGCCACCATGAGGTCCGAAGCTGGCTCCTTCACCGATGATGACCGTGTCGGTATCCGTGAAATCGGCCAGATTATGAGCACGCAGCAGCGCCCTGCCGCGCGCATATAGTGCCTCTGCCTGCCGCATGGCCTTTTCTGCGGCGTCCTCGCCAAGGATTGGCTGGTACGCGACGGCCCGCCATCCGCCGTCCGACGTGATGCACACCTTGTAGCTGTCGGTCGGCGGGCGCCCCTTCGCGCCAGTCACCTTCACCCGATCCTTGCCCTGCTGCTCCAGCTTCACACCGCTGAAGTCGCAGCGGACATCGGCCACGATATAGTCCGCTGGATCGCTTACCTCATAAAGCAGCTGTTCGGCGACGGTGCCGATGGACACCAGACCGCCCGTGCCCTCCGGCTTGGTAATGATTATCGTCCCGTCCGCATGACATTCGCCAACCGGGAAACCGATATTCGCCCAATCCGGAACCTCGCGCCAATCGGTGAAGGTGCCTCCGGTGACCTGCGCTCCACACTCCAGCAAATGACCCGCCAGCGTCCCGGCCGCCAACAGGTCGAAATCCCCTGCCCCCCAACCGAATTCGTGGATCAGTGGTCCCAGCACTATGGCACTGTCCACGACGCGTCCGGTGACGACGATGTCCGCTCCCTTGTCCAGCGCCGCCGCGATGGGAAAGGCACCGAGATAGGCGTTGGCGCTGATGATGTTTTCCGGGAAGGCAGCACCAGTAAACATGTCGCGATGCCCGGCGGCCCTCAACTGCTCCACCCTTGCGCGCAGATCGTCGCCCTCGACATAGGCAACGGTAAGGGAAAGACCTTCCTCATCGATCATGCGCTCCAGCGCGGCGGCCAGCCCCGCCGGATTGACGCCACCTGCGTTGGCGACCACCTTCACGCCCTGAGCCGCGATCTGGCGCAGATGCGGTCCGACATGGACGGTCAGGAAATCCGTGCCAAATCCGGCAGTCGGATCGGCGGCCTGCATCCGGCCGAAAATGCCCATCGAACCTTCGGCCAGATAATCGAAGAAGAGATAGTCAAGCCGCCCGCCATCCAGCAACTGCGGTACTGACAATGCGGTATCGGAAAAGGATGCGGTCGCCCCGCCTATCCTGACGATCTTATCTGACGCGGCGGTCATGGCATCCTCTCCATCATTTTCTGTCTGGAAGAATATAGGATCGGGTAGCGAATGAATGTCACAAAGGTTACACTTGGACCATGAAAAAGAGCGAGCATGCATCTGCACTCCGCCTGTTACGCGGCACGGACTGGCTGCGGGAGTATCCTGCGGCGTTGGCCGAGGAGCTTCTGGCCCACGGTCGCATCATTCATCTGGACACCGGCCAATGGGCGCAGGCGCAAGGGGATGACCGAAGCGGCCTTTTCGTTGTGATCGACGGACTGTTTCATTCCTTCTGCACAGCGCCGGGGGACAGGCAGGTGATGATCGGCCCATCCGGCCCCGGATCGGTACTGGGCCATGCGACACGGTTCAGCGGCGGTCCTCGGCTGGTGACCGCTATATCGGTCGAACCAAGCATGTTGCTGGAAATCAGTGAGAGTGCGTTGGAGCGAATTGCCGAGAAGCGCCCCGAAATCTGGCGGGCTATTGCTGACTTTGCCTACACCAATATGCGCCGGACCCTGCATATGCTTGCGGAGCTGATGGCGCTCCCGCCCAGACAACGCATAGCCTCTCGCCTGCTGGCATCGGCAATCCCTTCGGACGACGGACTCGTCGCCCGGCTGAGCCAGCAGGCTCTGGGGGAGATGATCGGCGTCACGCGCAAGACGATTAACCTGCATCTCGCTGCGTTTGAGCGGGCGGGGCTGATCCGGCTAGGTTATGGCCGTATCGAACTGACCGACGCTGATGGGTTACGCCGCGTGGCGGCAGCGGACTGACGCTACAGAACACCCCAGCGTTGTCCCATCCGGGCGGCTGGCAGCAGAAGATGCCGGATCAGCACCTCATATTTCCGGTTGAACGAGACAGGTTCCGGCTTTTCCAACGGGAAGGGTAAGGCGTGCATGGCATCGCGTGCCAGCGCGTCCGCCATGATCTTGCCCATCAATGGTGCCATGACATTGCCCCATGCATTGAAATACATGAGGCCAAAAACATTGTTCGCCAATTCGAACACGCCCGGAAATTGCGCCTTTCGCATCGCGACGCGGCCGGTCCAATAATCCTCCATCTCAATTCCCATGCCGCGAGCTTCCGGCCAGACCCGGTGCAACCATCGCAATTGGGATCGGAAATGCCATGCCGCATCATGGGCACCGCCGACCCGGGGAATGGACGAGAGGATCAATCGGTTGTGGCGATCGCGGACCATCGGATTAAGATCGACCGGCGCCTGCGCGAACGTGCCCCCGCCGGGCAGGATGATATCCAGTGCTTCGGGCGGCAGAGGCTTTGTCGTCAATGCATAGGCGGTCAGGGGATAGAAGGCTTTACGAAACGCCGGTTCAATGGCCGCCGGATAGGCTGCGGTGCAGAAAATCACACGATCGGCCAACACGCTGCCGCTCCGGGTCCGCACCCGCCACCGGCCTTGCACCGGTTCAAGTGACAGAGCTTCGCTGTCGCCATGAATTTGTGCGCCGAGCCGGGCCGCCGTTGCGATCATGCCGTTGGTGAACAGATAGGGGTTCACCCGCCCGCCATCTTCAAAGATCACGCCAAAGGGATAGGCGTTTGATCCGGTTCGCGCCTTCATTTCCGCGCTGGACGCAACCGTCAGGCGCTGAAGTCCGCTCGTCTCCAGATAGGAAAAGGTCCGGACGAAGGCGTCAAAGGCCCTCCGTGTCTTCATACCATTGATATAGCCCGACCGAACCGCGTCGCAGTCGATCCCAAATCGAGCGGAAAGATCGAAGGGGATGGTGTGATGCTCGCGGAATAGTTCCAGGAACCGCTTACCCCCTTCTGGAAAGCGCTCGACGACCTTCACGTCGCGCAGGATCGGTAGCACATGACCGGCATTACGCCCGGAGGCGCCCCAGCCGGGCTGTCGTGCCTCCAGCACGGCCACGCCGATCCCCGCCTCCGCCAGATGAAGCGCCAGAGACGCACCCGCCAGCCCGGCGCCGATCACCACGACATCAGTCGAAACATCATCCAACAGGCTCGGCCATGCTCTCGCCAGCCCCTGTGGTCTTGTCCAGCCGCTGCTCGCTACAGGCACTTCCCCCCGTTCATAGGCTTCGTTGTTCGACATGATCATATTTCCAGACAGAGGGTGGATTCATCGCGCGCAGGTCTTGCACGGCAGAAGGTCGAGGCGCAGGCAGCGAGCAGACAGAGCGCCGCGATGACGAGTATCGGCCGGGAATATCCGCCGGTCGCTTCATAGGCCCAGCCCACGACCGCCGGTGCCAGCGCGGCGAGAAAGCCATTCGCCGTGAAAACGATGCCCAGCATCGCGGCATAGGCCCGCTGCCCGATGATCTCGCTCAGCAACATCGAACCGGCCTGCGCGGGTAATCCTGCAACGCCGCCCCAGCACAGGATGAACAGCAGAATAGCACCATAGCCGTGCCCGACGCCGAGCAGCGCCAATGTGCCCACGCTTTGAATTAGCAGGATCAGCGGCAGGAGAATGCGCCCGCTCACCCGATCGGATAGGTAACCGCCGATCATCAGGCCGGGCAGGCTCATGAAATTGGCAATGCCGAAAAGGGTGACGGCATCGCTGCCCGAAAATCCGGCCTTGCGCAGATAGGCGATGAGATTGAACAATATGGCGTTCATTCCGAACTGGCTGATTGTCAGGACCAGGGTCAATATCCAGAAGGCGGGCAGTCTCAGGCCCTGTTCTACCGTGAGGCCCGACGCCTGATGCTTATGAAGCTGATCACCGTTGATCCTGCGGGGAAGGCGGCACAAGAGCGGCAGGCCGATCAGGGCGACGACTGATCCGAAAATCCAGAAAGCCTGCCGCCATCCCGCAGCGTCGATCAGCCAACGGCTGGCGATTGGCATGGTGGAACTGGCAAGAGCACTGGCCCCAATGAACAGCGCCACCGCCAATCCCCTTCGCCGGTGAAAGCATTGCGAAATCACGGCGATGCCCGGCACGATCGTCGCGACGCCCGTGCCGATGCCCGACAGTGCCATTGCCGCCATGAATTCGGCCAGAGACCCGACGAACCCGGCCGCCACCCAGCCGCACAGGGCAATGCTCACACCGACGAGAAACAGCCCCCTCACCCCCAAACGCCGCATGAGCGCGCCGACGCTCAGATTGCCGATGCTCATGCCAAGCAGCAGCATGACCGGCCCGCCACCCATTGACGCTTCGCTCCAGCCAAAATGTGCCTGCATCACCGAGACATAGACGCTGAGCGACGTCAGCATGCCCCCGATCAGCAGAAAGCCGATCGTCGAGAGGATGAGCAGCAGTCCCCACGGCTCATCTGGGGACATCGCCTCTCCTTCCGACACCGCATTCTGCCCGGTCGCCTGCATATATAATCTCTCATGTTCCATGAAATGGGACTTGAACCGGACAGCCGCGGCCCGATAAGGAAAGCGCATGACGCGCGGCAACATCCGCCCCGGAGGGCGCACGGAAAGGGTTCGGCAGACCGTTGCCGCGACTGTTCTTCACCTCATAAAGAGCGGGGCGACTGAGTTTTCCATGCTGGATGTGGCGGAACAGTCCGGCATTGCGCGGTCGACCATCTATGCGCGTTGGCCCAGCAAAGAGGCGCTGATCGCCGAAGCGTTGACGACACATAATTCGACGTTTCAGGTCGAACCCAGGTCCGACTGGCGCGATCATCTGCGCGCGATTGCCACGGCATTTCGCGACTTTTCCTCGGAACCGGATGAAATCGCCATCAATGGCCTGATCGCCAGCCTTGGACCCGGCTTCCTCAACGAGGAAACGAGGCGTCAGTGGCTGTCCATCTCGCATGACATGGGGGAACCGCTTCGTGAGGCGCAGCGCGCGGGATTGATCCGCCCCGATGTGGACATCACGATGGTGATCGCGACATTGTTCACATCGATAGCGGGCCTGATCGTGATCGCGAAGGACCGGCCGGATGACGATCATCTGGAGCAACTGACGAACCTGCTGATCAGGGGATGCGAGGTCCCCGGGGTGAAAGGCTGACTTGCCGACGGCCGAGGAAAAGGCTCGCCCTTCCTCCGGCTGCCGATCGCTCAATAAGTGAACTTCGCATCCACCCCGAATGTGCGCTTTTTCTTGAACGAGGCGCTGCCATAGCCAAGGCTGCCGAAGTCGATGCCGAAATCGATATTGCGCTGATTGGAGAGGTTGTCGCCCCACACGCCGACGTCCAGCTTGCCTCCACCCGCGGCAATATCCGCCAGCGAAATGCGAGCGCGCAGATTATGATCCGGGCGAGACCGGATGTCGCGATTGAACAGATTCAATCGATCGATCGTGAACCAGTAAACCGTGCTGCGATAGGCATAGTCGGCGCGTAGCGACAGCTTTCCGATCGGAAGACTATAATCATACTGAACGCCGATATGCGTGTTGAGCTTCGCGGCCTGCGACAGGCGTGCTTCGGACGCGACATTGACCAGTTCGTTGGTCGCGGGATCACGATAAATATAGCTTTTATATTTGGGCGATGTGTAGCCCAACGACGCATCTATCGTCAGTCCCCGCACCGGAATGGCGGTGATTTCGGCCTCCACACCCCGATACGCAACGCGTCCTGCATTGACGATCGCCGAAGTCGCGCCGCCCGTGCCAGCCAGGAATTGCGAGATCTGAAGGTCGCGGTAATCGACATAAAAAGCGGACAAATTGGTCCGCAGCATATGGTCAAACCACTCGCCCTTCAGCCCCACCTCATATGCGACCACCTTCTCCGGCGCGAAGACATTGATCTCCGAAGCGGAAGGATTGATGCCGCCCGACCGGAAACCACTGGACACACGGACATAGCCCATCAAATCCTGCCGAAGTCGGTAATTAGCCGACGTCAGCCATGAAAGATTGCGATAGGAAACCTGCCCATCCAGATTGGGCTGTACATCGCCCGCCAGCGTCAGCCATTTCTTGTCTCGCGTGTAGCGAACCCCGCCCGTTAGTTCGAGGCCGCTGCCTTCCGGCGTGTAGCTGATCTGGCCGAACAGAGCATAGGAACGCGCTTTGCCCGAAAATGCCTGCAAGGGGGAGAGGTTGACGCCCGCATCACCGCCCGGCAGCACAAAGGTCAGCTGCTGATAATTGGCTTCGGAAGACTTCTCGCTGAAATAAAACGCGCCGCCGACATATTTGAATTCACCGGCTTCACCCAACAATTGTACTTCCTGCGAAAACTGGTGCTGGCGTTGCGTCGTATAGCCATCATAGGGCGTGACGGGCTGCACTCCGGTCGGCGCGACAGTGCCGTCAACGAACAGAATCGGGCTAAGCGTAAAGCCGCGCAGCGTGCCATTGCCCGACAGGCCGTTCGCGCCGTCCTGGCGGTAGGAGCGGTAAGCAGTGATCGACTTGATCGCGAGTTCCGGGATCAGCTGATAGTTCAGTGTCAACGCATGGCCATAGACTCTTGCCTTCACCCCGAAGGTAGGATTGCCATTCAGGTCGAGCGCGGGCTGCTGTTCGCCCTTGCGCAGTCCCTCCGCGCCAATCTGGAAAGATGAGCCACCGAACAGCGGTGAGGCGCCAAAATAGTTGCGCACATCGTCGGTGGCATTGACGACCTGGAAAAAAGCCGGAATGCCGGTCCGCGTGTTGTAGTCGAAACCATAATTGACGGTCAGGTCACCAAAGTCTCCCTGCACCGCAGCCGTGACGGCTTCACTGTTAAGCGCGCCGGGATCCTGATTGGACGGTGCCAGAACATTGTCGAAATAACCGTCACGCTGCCGGTGCATATAGGAGGCGGACGCCTTGATCGGCGTTCCAGCGATATATCCCGTATCGAAGCGCGCCCGAGCATACCAGTCGTCGAAGCTGCCATAGCCCGCCTTGCCTTCGAAGCCTGCATGATCGGCAGGCTTGCGGCTGATCAGTTGGACGGCACCGCCAACACTGTTACGACCGAACAACGTCCCCTGCGGTCCACGCAATACTTCGATCCGCTCCAGATCGACCAGATCGAAAACCGCGCCGGCCGATCGGGCGATGTAGACGCCGTCCAGATAGATGCCGACCCCCTGCTCGGACACCGCGCTGGGCGACGCGTTGCCGATGCCGCGGATGAACACCGATGCGGCGGTGATCGACGCGGGCTGCTGGCTGATGCCCAGATTAGGCGTGAATTGGGCGGTGGCAACGACGTCACGGATGTTCAGCCTGTCCAGCAATTCGCCAGACATCGCGGTCACGGCGACTGGCGTGTTCTGGAGGTTTTCGCGTGTCCGCCGTGCCGTCACTACAATGGTTTCCAGACGGGAGACCTCGCCCTGCGCGACCGGTGTCGCGGCCTGCTCCTGTGGTGCGGCCGCCCACGCCGGGGTCGCGCTCCATGCCACCCCCGCCAGCAATGCGTAGCGCGAACAGAGTCCAACTCTCATGCCAATACTCCCCTAATTTTATGGACTCGTTCGAGCCCGTCCATGTTCTTGGCGACGGCAATTGGCACAGTGTTTTTTATTTAACAAGACATTTTGTATCGTTTATAGCAAAGCGCATCGGTGGCAGCCGATCGCCGCTCGGAGGAGAAAGACATGTCTGATATTGAAGGCGCTGAAAGCTATGGATTGTGTGAAGCGAAAGTGGCGGGCGGACTTCTGTTCTGCTCCGGCCAGATCGGTGTGGAGGCCGACAGAACCGTGCCCGCTGACCCTTCACGCCAGTTTACCCTCGCCTTCGACGCGCTAGCCGATGTCCTCGCGCGTCATGGAAGCAAGGCGAGCGATATCGTTGACCTCACGACCTTCCATGTCGGCTTCCCCGACCATATGGACGTCTTCATGGCCGCCAAGGCCAGCTTCATGAATGGCGCCATTTGCTGCTGGACGGCGGTGGGCGTCGCGGCGCTCGGCTATCCGGGCTCCCTCGTCGAGATCAAGGCCATCGCAAGCCTGCCCAATCCTGCACGCTGACGGGAGGAAGTTCGTGAAGACCGCTGACGAATTTGATTATATCGTGGTCGGTGCTGGTTCGGCCGGATGTGTCCTTGCCAACCGGCTTTCCGCAGACCCGTCGATCAATGTGCTGTTGCTTGAAGCCGGGGGACGGGACATTAATCCGCTGATCCACATGCCTGCGGGTTTCTTCCCGATGCTTCAGGCCGGAATGGTCAGTTGGAAGTATCAAACCGCGCCCCAGAAGCATCTGGACAACCGCGTCCTCAATGATGCGCGCGGCAAGGTTCTGGGCGGCAGCAGTTCGATCAACGGCATGTGCTACAGCCGGGGCAGCCCCGAAATCTTCGACCTGTGGGCTGACCTTGGCAACAGCGGCTGGTCCTATTCGGATGTCCTGCCCTATTTCAAGCAGGCGGAATGCAGCTGGCGCGGGGAGAATGAATTTCACGGCGGCAGCGGTCCTCTGCCGGTGACGCACGCAAAGGTGACCAACCCGGGCCACAAGGCATGGCTTGAAGCCGCGCAGCAGGCAGGCTTCCCCTATAGCGACGACCATAATGGCGCCGCGCCGGAGGGTTTCGGTCCATGCGAATATACGATCCGCAAAGGCCGCCGAATGAGCACGGCGGTCACCTATCTTCGGCCCGCAAACAAGCGGCCGAACCTGACGGTCCGGACGAAAGCCCACGTCACCCGCATCATTATGGACGGCCATCGTGCGGTAGGGGTCGAATATCGCCAGAAAGGCCGCATCGCACAGGCTCGCGCCGTTCGCGAGGTCATCAGTAGCGGTGGTACTTTCCAATCGGCACAACTACTTATGCTGTCGGGCATCGGCGATGGCGACCATCTCCGGTCGGTCGGGATCAGAGCGGTTGCAGACCTCAAGGGTGTCGGTCAGAATCTGCACGACCATATTGGCTCCCAAGTTCAGATAATCAGTCCCGAACCGGTGTCGGATTATAAGTTCATCTCGAACCCCTTGCGGATCGCGGCGGCAGCTTTGCGCTACATGACGACGCACACCGGGCCGCTTGCGGGCTTCAGCACGGACGTCATCGCCTATCTGCGATCAGGTGCGCCAGGGCATGACGAACTTGACCTCAAATATTATTTCCTGCCGATCCTGTCGGGTGAGGGCGCGCAGATCGTTCGCCAACATGGCTTTACCAATCTCGTCATCCTGACCCGCCCGGAAAGCCGCGGGGAGTTGAAGTTGCGATCGTCCGATCCGTTCGCGCAGCCGATCATCGACGCCAACTATCTGGCCGAGGAACGCGACCGCGATGCGCTACGGCGCGGCGTTCGGATCGCGCGGGAAATCTTCAAACAACCCGCCTACGCCAAATATCGCGGCGAGGAATATCATCCGGGCGCTGATTGTTCCACCGATGCAGAGCTTGATGCCTTTTTCCGCCGTGACTGCCACGTCAATTACGAAGCGGTGGGCACCTGCCGCATGGGTCATGACGAGCTTGCCGTTGTCGATGATCAACTGCGTGTGCATGGCATTGACGGGCTACGCGTGGTCGATGGTTCCGTCATGCCGCGGATCACTACAGGCGATCCCAATGCCTCGATCATCATGATCGCGGAAAAGGCGGCGGATATGATGCTGAATGGATGAAGAGTTGCAGCTCGCATGAAGACATCAAATTGAGGGCGCAATCGTGCTCACATCTTTTCGGGATCAAATCATGGAAAACGCATTTGCCACATTCGAACGACGTCTTGCGGCCGCAGAAGACCGGTTAGAGATTATCGATCTGGAAGCAGAATATTCCCGCGCCTGGGATAGCGGAGACACAGATGGTTGGGCGGACGTCTTCACCCCAGACGGAGTGTTCGAGATTACCAAATCCGGCGACCAGCCAACCCGCCTGGTCACAGGAACAGAGGAACTTGCGGGGTTTTGCGCGGAAGTCAGTGAATATTATCAGGGGCTCCATTTTAACACCGCGCCTCGCCTCCACATTGACGGAGCCATGGCTTGGGGCCAGGTCCACTTCCAGTGGATCGGCATCTTCCGGCCCGGGGCAACGCATAGCGGCCAACGCCACGCGGCTGGCTACTATCAGGTGACCTACCGTCGGCTCGAAATCGGCTGGCGTATTGAACGGCGCGTCGAAACACAAATCAGCGGAAACATCGTCGAAGCCTTCGACCCGGTGATCGCTGCTATGAGTCGCGACGCTTTCAGGAAATCTTGAATATGACTCGTTGATCCAGACAGCAGGTCAAACGCCGATGAACGCCACACGACTGTCCTGCGACCTTGCAGCCTCGCGCTGGCGCGCCTGTTCCAGCGCTTCATGATTGTCGCCGATCCAGTCACAAATCTGACTGACTGTCCCCAGGAAACCCCTGCCCAGATCTGTCAGTCGATATTCCACGCTCGGCGGCATGGTCGGCCGGACTTCCCTTGACACCATCCCGAAACGCTCAAGTTCGCGCAGCGTCTGCGTCAGCATTTTGGAGCTGATGGGCGCTGCGCAGCGCTTGAGGTCGGAAAAGCGCATCTCGCCATCACCCAGTCTGTAGGTGACGAGCATTGTCCACTTGTTCCCGACCAGTTCGAGAATCTGCAGGGCGGTTTGCGGGTCCACTTTGGTATCCATAAGATACCTAATACCTAATCGGTGCCTTGTTGCAAATCGAAACTAGAATCGGTAGCCCTTTTTCATCAGGAGGCGCGAGGCGCCCGTGGAGAGGAAGCTATCATGAAAATTCTTGTTATCGGCGGCACCGGCATGATCGGCGGCCATGCGGCCCTTCATCTTGCTTCGCAGGGGCATGATGTTACCGTCTCGGGCCGCAAGCCCCCGCAACAAAGCACTGAATTGTCGCGCCTGCCTTTTTTGCAGGGCGATTATGTTGAGGGTAGCTTCACGACGCAGGACTTGACCGGCTTTGACGCCATCGTCTTCGCGGCGGGCAACGACATCCGTCATGTTCCGCAAGGGGCCGATTATGACGCTCATGTCCTGCGCGCGAACGCCGAAGCGGTGCCGCAGTTCGCCGCGCTTGCCAAGCAGGCGGGCGTGCGCCACTTCATCCATATCGGCAGCTTCTATCCGCATATTGCACCGGAACTGCTGGAAACAAATGTCTATATCCGCGCCCGTAAGCTAGCCACCGACGGTATTGCCGCGCTGGCGGACGACAGCTTCCACGTCGTCAGCCTGGATGCTCCGTTCGTTGTTGGCACCGTTCCGGGCATGAGCTTGCCGATGTTCGAAGCCTACACCCGCTATGCCGAAGGACAATTGGGCATCCCGCCTTTCGGCCCTGCTGGCGGCACCAACTTCATTTCCACCCAATCCTTGTCCGAAGCGATCCAGGCCGCTCTGGAACGGGGCGAAAATGGCAAAGCCTATCTGGTCGGCGACGAAAATCTGAGTTTCGCGGACTATTTCAAGCTGTTCTTCCAGGCTGCCGGGAATGGCGTGGATGTGCCTTCGCTGGATCAGGAACATCCCATGTTGCCGGACGCCGCCATCTTCACCGGGCGCGGGAGCATGGTGCGGTACGAGCCTGACGCCCAGACGATGTCTGACCTTCGCTACCGCCGCAACGACGTCGCGCGTGCGGTGAAGGAAGTCGTCGATCAGTTCCGGTCGGCAAAATGAGTATGGCTCCTCTGGCGGGCCAAACGGCGGTCGTTACAGGGGGCAGCGGCGGTATCGGCACGGCTTGCGCACGGGCGCTGGTTGCCGATGGCGCGCGCGTGCTCATCACGGGGCGCAGGCACGAAGCGCTGAACGCAGCGCGCACCCGCATAATCGGCGATTTTCCGGACGCGCAGGTCGCGACCTTCGCTGGTGATGCTACGTCCGAAAAGGATGTCGGCGACGCGCTTGCGCAAGCCTATGCCATGGCAGATCGCCTCGATATTCTGGTGCCTGCGGTCGGAGGGGGCGGCTTCGGCCCCTTCCTCTCGACCAGTGTAAAGGATTTGCGCCGGGATCTTGACCTCAACATCACCAGCGCTTTCATCGCGATGCAGGCCGGGGCCAGGTTAATGCGCGAAGGCGGGTCGATCGTGTGCATATCGTCCACGGCCGCGATCCTCCCCTTCCCCGCGCTCGCCACCTATTGCGCCAGCAAAGCTGGGCTGGAAGCATTGATCCGGACGGTGGCGGACGAACTGGGCGCGCTCGGTATCCGCGTGAACGCGGTTCGCCCCGGCCTCACCCGCAGCGACGCGACGGCGGACATGTTCGCCAGCCCGGCGGTCATCGATCGCTTTCTGGAGCAAACGCCGCTCAAACGGACGGGAGAGCCGGAAGATATCGCGGCGGCTGTGGCTTATCTTGCCAGCCCCGCTGCGTCCTGGGTCACCGGACAATCCTTCGCGGTCGACGGTGGACAGGAACTGAGGCGCAATCCGGACCTGCTAGGCGGCGCCTGATCAACGGACAGAATAATCAAGGACAGGATGATGCTGGATTTCACAGGCAAGACGGTTTTGGTGACTGGCGGCGGCGCGGGGATCGGACGCGCCTGCGCCGACGCTTTTGCACGGCAAGGCGCGCAGGTCTTCATTGCAGAGATCGATCCGGAACGCTGTGCCGATTTCACCGTCGGCAGAGCGATCCAATGCGACGTCAATGATCCGCAACAGGTTGATGCGCTGGCCGACCGACTGAAACAGGAAACGGGCGGGAAGCTCGATATTCTTGTGAACAATGTCGGCCATTTCCTTCATGCCAAAGCGTTTTCCGATCTTTCACGTGAGGAGATGCAGGAAATTGTCGGCCTCAACCTGATCAGTCTCATGCATGTGACGAACCGCCTGCTCCCGCTACTGAAGGCATCGTCCCCCGGCAGTTCCATCATCAACATTACCTCCATTGAAGCCTATCGCGGAATTCCCAACTGCTCCGTCTATGCCGCCGCCAAATGGGGGATAACGGGCTTTACCAAAAGCCTTGCTCTGGAACTCGCGCCGCTCGGCATCAGGGTGAATGACATCGCTCCGGAAACCACGGACACACCCCAGACCCCGATCGACTACATGGTGCCGCCGGAAAACCGCGAGCATGTGCAAAGATGGGTGCCGCTCGGCCGCTTCGGCCATCCGGACGACTGCGCGGGCGCTGCGCTCTACCTCGCCAGTCCGCTTGCGTCGTGGGTCACGGGAACGGCCATCAACGTTGACGGCGGTTCGCTCGCGGCAGCAGGATGGATTCGTGATATAAACGGGACGTGGACCAACATGCCGATCGTTACTGGCAACGGAATGAACCTGTGAGCGGCGCGATGAACAAGCTGATCGATGAGGCAGCACTCCGGCATACGGCGGAAATCTACGCTCAGGGTGCGGATCGGAAGGACAAGCAGCTGTGGCGATCCGTGCTGGCGAATGACTGCCGGATCGAAGGGCCGGGCTTCGTCACAGAAGGGCTGGAGGCGACATTGATGTCGATCGACGGACTCGCGCAGATGTTCCGCTCGACCTTCCACCGCGTCCATAACCAGACAGTTATGATCGACGGTGATAGGGCCAGCGGTGAGACCTATTGCACCGCCGATCATTTGCTCAACGACGCGGACCAGATTTTGCGCTGGACGATCCGTTATCTCGATGAATGGCGTCGTGATGGGGACGCGTGGCGCTTTACCCGGCGCAAGCTCGAACTGTTGTGGGAGGAAATGGTGCCCGTGACGGTTCGTCACGGCTGACGCCAATCCCAATTCATTGGGAAGCAATCAAAATCGCGCTACACATGTTGGACCCTGTCCAGCCCGGATCATATATCGCATCGTCGGCGTTATAGACCCCGGCAACAAAGTGGAATGCGATGAACGAAAGACGTGCCTGCATAAACGCGATAGGTTGCGCCGTTCCTGACCAGGATGTGCATTCCCCCTTCATTCGATGGGCCAGCCAGCAATTAGTGGATGAACGGGCGCGCAGCCTGTTCGTCCGCATGGCGGAACGCAGCGGCATAAATCATCGCTGGTCGGTCCTTCCCCAAGTGGACGCGGAAGCCTCACCTGTCGATCCCGGCGGCTTTTATGCGGACGCCATGCCTTCGACATCGCAACGCATGCAACTCTATCATCGCTACGCCCCTGAATTGGCCCTGCGAGCCATCGACGCCTTGCGCGCAAAGATAGTTCTCGATGGCATTACCCATCTGGTCGTTGCCAGTTGCACCGGCTTCGTCGCTCCCGGCGTCGATCAGATCATCGCCGACGCGCTGGGTCTGGTCGGTGTGGAGCGGACACTTGTAGGCTTCATGGGCTGTTACGCGGCGGTCGCGGCGCTTCGGACTGCGCGGCATATCGTGCGGTCGGAACCCGATGCGCGCGTGCTGGTGGTCACCGTCGAACTGTCGTCGCTTCACCTTCAGCGGGAACAGCAGGTCGAAAGATTGCTGATGATGCTGCAATTTGGCGATGGCGCGGCGGCGGCACTGGTCAGCGCGCAGGATCGCGGTTTCGCGATGGATGCGCCCTTCGCGATCAATCTGGAAGGTTCTGCCGATCTCATCCGTTGGGAGATCGGCGACGCCGGTTTCGTCATGCACCTGTCGGGCGAAGTCCCGAGCCGCATTCAGACCGCTCTGCGAGACAATTGCGTCAGGGACCGGATTTGCGGTTCGACTGATCCCGCATCGGTCGCGAATTGGGCGGTTCATGCCGGGGGCCGGTCCATATTGGACGCAGTCGAAAACGGCATGGACCTGCAACCTGATGCTCTGGCTGTGTCTCGCGGCATCCTCGCGCGCCACGGCAACATGTCGTCCGCAACGCTGATGTTTATCCTGAGCGATCTGCTCGATGAAGGGAGCCACGGCCCCGGCGTCGCGCTCGCCTTCGGACCGGGCGTCGCTGCGGAAGGATTCCGCTTTTCGCGAGCCGGATGATGACAGGAGCGGCCAAGCTAGAGGCGCTCATCATAGGCGGCGGCCCGGCTGGCTCGGCCGCTGCCATCACGCTTGCCCGTGCCGGAATGAGGCCGCATCTGGTGGAACGCCATGCCGCTGCCCGCGCTGGCGTATGCGGCGGCTTCCTTGGCTGGGACGCGATCGCTGGCCTTATGGAATTGGGGGTGGACCCCTGGAAACTTGGGGCGCGGCCCATAAGCCGCTTCAGGCTCATCACGGGGACACGCTGCGTCGAAGCCGCCCTGCCCGCCACCGCCGGCGGTATTTCCCGCCAGGTCCTGGACAATGCCCTTATGCAGGCAGCGGCCGACGCCGGTGCTATTGTCAGCCGAGGCCGAACAGCTCGCACAGCCGATCCAGATAGCCGCGCCGTGCGTTTCGACAATGGCGAGACGCTTACCGCAGACGCCCTGTTCATAGGCGTCGGCAAGCATGAGCTGCGCGGCGTCGCCCGGGATTTCTCAAGCTCATCGGTCGGGCTACGCACCTCCCTCCCTGCGTCCTCCGAATTGCATGGCGCACTGTCGGGCTTCGTTGAACTGCACCTGTTCGATAAAGGCTATGCAGGACTGCTGTTGCAGGAGGATGGATCGGTCAATCTCTGCCTGTCGGTAAGCAGAGATCGGCTCACTACAGCGGGGAGCGTTCCCGCGCTGCTGGACGAGTTGCAACAGGAGGCGCCACTGCTCAGCGAACGGCTTCAAGGCGTCCCCGCCCATTTCGATGCTGTCGCGGGTGTTCCCTATGGCTGGCGCGCGCCGCAAAGCCACAAAGGCGTCTTTCGGATCGGCGATCAGAGCGCCGTCATAGCCTCCCTCGCAGGCGACGGTATCGCCATCGCCCTGGCCAGCGGCGCGAGCGCCGCCGAGGCGATGCTGGCCGCAGGACCAGAAGCCTCACCGGCATGGCAGGACAAATGGCGGCGGCAATGCGAGCGGCCTGTCGGCATTGCCGAAGCCCTGCGCCATGGCGCCGCAGCGCCGCTGACCCGTAAAATCCTCATGTCGCTCTTACGGTTCGCGCCCGGACTGGGAACGGGCGCCGCATCCCTCACCCGTATCAGGAAAGGTTGACCGGCGTCTCCCGCACACGCTCCACGCATAGGCGAAAGGCAAAACGGCGCACTATCCGCACCTGATCCTCGGATATGCCGGCCTGCGCCAGCAGGTCGATCCACTCCTGCCGACGGAAGGATCGGGCGATCGATAATTGACCATCTTCCCGCACGATCCTGTGGACGCGCAGCAGCCGCGCCAGAATGGGAAAGCCCCAATGTGCAAAGCCATGGCGGTGCAGGTCGCAGATCAACCAGCCCATCCGCGCATTCGCTTCCATATGACGCAGGAAGGTCATCAGTTGCGAGTCGGTCATATGATGCGTGACCTGGCTTGAAATGATGAAGTCGAACGGTTCCGGCTGATCGAGATAGTCGCCAGCCCGATAATCGATCGACAGGTCGGACGGGGTCGCATGCCGGGCCGCCTGCAAACTCTTTTCATTCAGGTCCACGCCGATCAGCTCAGCATCGATACCCCGGCGCCGCGCCCATCGGGCAATCGCGCGCAGAACATCGCCGTCGCCAAATCCGACATCGAGCAGGCGGAAATGTCTTGCCTGTCCTACCGCGCGTTGGAGAAAGGCGATGGTGGGCCAGGCTGTGAACGTCCATCGATTGACCCGCGCCAGATCATGCAGAACCCGCTCATATACCGCCGGATCGAGATCGGGCGCGTCCATCTGCTCTTCCTGACGCGATCTTGTGATGAGCTTTACCATGTCTCGTCTTCTCCCGCGATCATTCTACCACGGAGAAAGCAGTTGATGCGCCACAGTTTTTGTCTCACCGTGCAAGGGCGGGGGCGGATAGGAGTATGACAATGCTGGCGGCTTCCCTCCTCTTGCTCGCCTCTTCGGCTGCGGTTCCTGCAACCGACGTAGCCGGTCTATGGGTGACGGACGATGGCAAGGGCCTTGTCAGGATCGAGCCGTGCGGCGCGAAACTGTGCGGTCGTATCGTGCGAGTGCTCGATACGGGTGCCGATGTCCCCAAGACAGACGTGCACAACCCGAACCCTCGCCTTCGCGCGCGGCCTCTGGCGGGCCTTCTTACCCTCTGGGATTTCAACCGATCCGGTTCCACATGGACGGGCGGGCGGGCCTATGATCCGAAAAGCGGCAAGAGCTATCGCTCGTCACTGGCGCGCAACCCTGACGGATCGCTGAAGCTCACCGGCTGCGTGCTATTCATCTGTGAATCGCGACGCTGGACCCACGGCGGCTAGACCGCTTCCCACTGGAATATCCCATACCGCATCGCCCCTGTGCGTAGCGCAAGGATGAGGCGCGGAAGGCTCAATACGAAATCGCGGCTCATCGTGGCGCGGCCAATCGCAAGCCGACGGATGTCCCGGTCGCTCAACACGCTCTTCGCCAAACGACCAAGGCATATCGACCAAGTCCGGCGCACCTCCCGGCTGATGTCCCGATAATCCACCAGGCGAAATCCAGCGTCAGAGGCCAATGTCAGATAATCTTCCCGGCTTCCCATGCTGGGCAACCTGCCCTCCTTGCATATCGGCAGGAGCAAATGCCGCACCTCCCAAGCGGACGCCCCCTCCCCCTCCAGCCAGGCGCACACGACCAGACGGCCGCCCGGCCGCAATATGCGTCTTGCCTCGGTGAAGAAGCGCGGCTTATCCGTCATATGCTCGGAACTTTCGATCGCATAAGCGCGGTCGAACGACGCCGTTTCCAGGCCGTTGTCCAACCAATCCCGCACCAGACAGGTAAAGCGTGGCGAACGCTCTTGCGCAATTGCGTGCTGGGCCGCCGATAGCGTCAGGCCGACGATCGACACATCATGGCGTGTCAGGATATCGGCCGCTGCCGCCCCATATCCGCAACCAATGTCGCAAATACGGTGCCCAGCCTCTATGCCAAGCCTTTGCTCCACCGCAGCCACCAACTCGGCAGCGGCCCGCTCAGGCGTTTCGGTCCCGGTGCGCCAATATCCGTGGTGAACATGATCGCCCCAGATGCGACGATAGGCGAGGTCAAGCTCATCATAGTGAAGTGCAACGCTTCGTGAATCCGGCGCTTGATCGGGAACAATCATGCGGCTCAAGGCACCGGCCGATCCGCGTGCGTCGCGGTCAGGAAAGACGGATACATCATCGTGACGGAAGCCGCAGCGATGATGACGAGGGCCGCGATTAACGCGGCTCCGCTACTCAACCTCCCCCGATTACGCGCATAAAGCACCAGGCCGAGCAGGGCCGCAGCGATCAGGATGATGATGGCAGTAAGTCCGGTTAGCGACATCGATCAAACTCCTGAAAATGAGGAAGATCGGTCCCTCGTGCAGGGATCGCAAAGATTGCAATTACCGATGCGGCGATTCGTTCCGGGTGTCGTCCCCAACTGGTGCTGCGGTTGCAGAGGCCGGGACCGCCACATCTGACCTTCGCGATGCCGGATCGGGTGCACGCAGGCTGGTATAAGCTATCAGCGCGGCCAGAGCCAGACCCGCAGCAACGATCGCCCACAGCCATCGCTTGGCATTTCGCCGCTGCCGCCGCTCTTCATCCTTGGGCATCAGCTCACCTTTCTCCGCGCTTTAATTAATCGAACGGCGGTTGAACCAGTTCCGGCAGATAAGGACGACTATTATGAATGATCGCAATGCACATCTCGCAACTGCATGTGCGCTTAGCCGGGCGGTGGCGCGATCCGGTCGAAGCCCCCTTGCGTTCCCCCCGCGATAGGCAGAACATCGCTCCGTCAGAAGAACCGTCTTCGCCACGAAAGACGGGATGAGGAGAGCAAGGATGAGCGGCACGCAATCGCGCTCCATTGCGCTGATCGGCCCCGCCGGAGCGGGTAAAACCAGCCTCGCGGAAGCTATCATGCACATCAGCGGGGCTGTTTCGCGACAGGGATCGGTCGAAGCTGGCACCAGCGTCGGCGATGCAAGTCCGGAAGCGCGAGAGCGGGGAAGCTCCACCGAACTCAACCTCATGCAGTTCGAATGGATGGGAGATCATTTCTCCCTCGTCGATATTCCGGGCTCGCCCAGCTTTGCCGATGACGCGGCCATCGCTCTCAATGCGGTCGACCTCGCCATCGTCGTGATCGATCCCGACCCGGCCCGCGCCCCTCTGGCAGAACCCACGCTGCGCAAGCTCGAACGCGCAGGCGTTCCGCACGCCCTGTTCGTCAACAAGATCGAGCAGGCGCGTGGCAGCATCCAGAATCTGCTTACGGCCCTCGCCCCGATGAGCGCCGCCGCGCTTGTCGCCCGGCAGATTCCGATCCGGTCGGGCGATCGGGTCGACGGCTTCGTCGATCTCGCGCTGGAACGTGCCTATCATTATGAAATGGGCAAGCAATCGCAGCAAATCGCGCTCGCCGAAGAGTTGAAGGCTGATGAGAGCCAGGCGCGCTTCCATATGCTGGAACAACTGGCCGATCATGACGACGTCTTGCTTGAACAGCTCCTGTCGGACGAACAGCCAAGCCTTCAAACCATCTTCGCCGATCTCGCACAGGAAACCGCGAGTGGCCTCATCGTGCCGGTGCTGTTCGGCTCCGCCGCCAATGGCTTTGGTATCCGGCGTCTGCTCAAGATGCTGCGGCACGACACACCTGACCCCGCGAAGACGGCGGAGCGGCTAGGCATCACCGGAGCAGCGGCACAGGTGCTGAAGATTTCTCATGCGGCGACAGTAGGCCGCCTAGCGATCGCGCGGCTGTTCGGCGGCAATTTGCAGGACGGCGCCGACCTTCAGGATAATGGCGGACAATCCCTGCGCGCGGGCGGGATATTTGCGCTTCAGGGTCTTGCCACCACCAAGATTCCCTCCGCCGAACCGGGCGCGATCGTCGGCATCGCCAAGATCGACACGGTAAAGGCAGGTGACCTGATCGGCATCGCGGCCAAACCCGGCGGCACCGGGCTGCTCGCTGACCGACCGGCAACCAATTGCGCGGTAGCGATCGCCGCGAAGGATCATAAAGACGAGGTGCGCCTGTCCACCGCTCTCAATCGACTGGCGGAGGAAGATCACGCGCTCCACTGGAGCCAGGACGAAGCTTCACGAGAGACCTTGCTGCACGGCGTGAGTGACGAGCATCTGAACGTTGCGCTGGCCCGCCTGAAGCGCCGCTATGGCGTGACCGTATCGGTACAGCCGCCGACGATCGCCTACAGGGAATCGATCCGAAAGGCGGTCACGCAACGCGGGCGGCACAAAAAACAATCCGGCGGCCATGGTCAGTTCGGCGATGTCGTGCTGGAAGTGCGCCCTCTGGAACGGGGAGAGGGCCTTCGTTTCGAGGAACGGATCACGGGCGGCGCGATACCCAAGCAGTGGATTCCGGCGGTTGAAAAAGGCGTGCATGACGCCCAGGCAAAAGGTCCGCTCGGCTTTCCCGTCGTCGATGTTGCGGCGACTTTGGTCGACGGCTCCTTTCACAGCGTCGATAGCTCCGAACTCGCTTTCCGCACCGCCGGACGGATTGCGATGAGCGACGCACTGGCCGCCGCGTCCCCCTATCTGTTGGAGCCGGTCGCGCATGTGACGATCATGACGCCCGGCACCGCCTCATCCCGCATCACCTCCGCCATCGCCTCCCGCCGTGGCCAAATGCTGCGGATGACGAGCCGCGAAGGTTGGTCGGCCTGGGATGTGATTGAAGTCCTGCTACCGGAGGCGGGGCTGCAAGGGCTGGAAGCGGAAATCCGTTCGATGAGCCAGGGCATGGCTCATTTCGAAGCGCATTTCGATCATCTCGCAGAGGTTGCGCCGAAACTCGCCAACAGCATCGTCCAGCGTGTCAAGGAGCCCGCCTGATCACGCAGGCAGATGCTGCCGCGCCCAACTGACGATCGCGGCCATCGGCATGGCGCCCGCATTGCGCGCAATTTCCCGTCCCTTGTGGACGATCACCAGCGAAGGAATGCTGCGTATCGCATAGCGGGCGGCGAGATCGGCTTCCGCTTCCGTATCAATCTTCCCCAGCCGGGCATGTGGTTCCAGCTGCGCGGCGGCGGCTTCGAAGGCTGGCGCCATCTGGCGGCAGGGACCGCACCAGCTCGCCCAGAAATCGATGATGAGCGGGACGTCGCTGCTCACCGCATGCTGCGAAAAATTGGCGCTGGTCAGCGTCACCGGCCGACCCTGGAACAATGCCTGCTTGCACCGCCCGCAACGCCCCTCGCCCAACCGTTCCTTCGGCACACGGTTCAGCGTAGCGCAGGCCGGGCAACTGATCACAAGGGGTCCGTCCATGCTGTAATGGCCTTCTGTTTAGGCCGCCAGCCCGCGTGATCGAAGCAAGGCATCGACTTCTGGCGCGCGTCCGGCGAAAGCCCGAAAATTCTCGGCTGCGGAACGGCTGGCGCCCGCCGCCAATATCTCGCGGCGGAAGGCGGTGGCGCCTCCCCCCGGCAGATCGGCATGAGAGAATATCTCGAAAGCGTCGGCCGACAGAAGTTCGGCCCAAAGGTAGGAATAATAGCCCGCCGCATATCCGCCCGCAAAAATATGGCTGAACGCATGGGCAAAGCGGTTCCATTCGGGCGGATGAACAACAGCCACCGCCGCCCGCACCTGTTCCAGCGTCTGCAACACCCGCGCGCCCTGCGCCGGATCATAGTCGCGATGAAGCAGGAGGTCGAAGGTCGCAAACTCGATCTGACGCAACAATGCCAGCCCCGCCTGAAACTGCCGCGCAGCAAGCAGCCGGTCAAATAGAGGCTCAGGCAACGGCTCGCCCGTATCCACATGCCCGGACAGGCCGATCAGCGTGTCCTTTTCCCAGGCGAAATTCTCCATGAACTGGCTGGGCAACTCGACCGCATCCCATTCGACGCCGGAAATGCCGCCGACCGACGGCAGATCGACCTCCGTCAGCAGATGGTGCAGCACATGGCCAAATTCATGGAACAGCGTCACCACATCATTATGCGTCACCAACGAGGGACGATCGCCCGCAGGCGGTGCGAAGTTGGTGGTCAGATAGGCAATCGGCCGGTGAAAGGCATCGGCATCCCGGAACCGCGCCCGGCACACATCCATCCACGCCCCGCCGCGCTTACCAGCCCGCGCGAACAGGTCGAGATAGACCCCCGCCACAATCTCGCCGCTCGCATCCAGCACGTCATAGAACAGGACATCGGGATGCCAGGTGGAAACAGCTTCCCGTTCGATCAGGCGCACATCGAAAAGCCGCTCGATCAGCTTCTGCGTACCCGCCAGCACACGCGGCAAGGGGAAATAGGCTTTCAGCGCTTCCTGATCGACCCCATGCAACGTCCGCCGCATCGCTTCGGCGACGTAGGACAGGTCCCACGGATAAAGTTCGTTCAAACCAAAATGCTCAGCGGCAAAGGCTCGCGCCTCCTCCAGTTCCTTCTCGCCGACCGGCCGAGCGCGCTTGGCGAGGTCAGCCAGAAAGACCAGCGCCTCGTCTGCATCCGCCGCCATCTTGGTTTCAAGCGAGTGCGCGGCGGAATCGTTGAAGCCCAATATCTGCGCTGCTTCATGCCGCAGCGCCATGATCTGGTCGATCCGCTCGCTATTATCATGGCTGCGGTCATCCGACTGATCGGACGCGCGCGTATTGTGGGCGCGATAAACCCGCTCCCGCAGCGCCCGATCGTCGGCGTGAAGCAGGATCGCCAGCACACTTGGCTGGCGCAAGGTGATGAGCCAGCCCGGCAGTCCCTTTTCCTGCGCATAGGCGGCAAGAATGGCCTTGTCGCTTTCCGGCACCCCGGCCAGCGCCGCCTCGTCGGTCACATGCTCGCTCCACGCCTCCGTCGCGTCCAGCACGGCGTTGCCGAAGCGAGTGCTAAGGTCGCTCAGCGCCACGCCAATGTCGAGGAAGCGCTGGCGGGCCTCCCCCTCCAAAGCTACACCCGCCAGACGGAAGGCACGCAGCGCCAATTCGACGGCCCGCTTCTGCGCAGGACGCAAATCGGCAAAATCGGGCCGGTCGGCCACGCGCGCGACCGCATCATGATGCGCCCGGTTCTGCCCCGCCTCCATCAGATAAGCCGTCATCAAGGCCTGTGCCGAAGCGTGTGCTTCCCGCAATTCCGGGGTGTCGGCTACCCCTGCAAGATGACCGATGGGCGACCATGTGCGCGACAGGAGAAAGTCCGCCCGCTCCGCCGCCAATATGACGCTGCCGAAGTCATCGGCTTGCCCAGCCGTAATCTGCTCGATCGCCGCGCGGTGCTGGTCAATCGCTTCCTCTATGGCGGGAACCACATGTGCTGCCTCGATGGCGGCGAAATCGGGCAGATCGGTATCGGCGAGGAGGGGGTTAAGCGAAGTCATGGCTACTCTTGGCTGGGGCAGCCCAAACGGGCTAGGGAAGCCCCTTAATTGGGCCATGACACGCCGCTCTTCAAGCTCCCTGTCGCCACCTCGCCCGCACAATCTTAACGAGCGTCCACCCCGTTGATCGCCAGGACCGACATGACAAGAGCCGTCGTCCCGCTGGGGATAGCCGGACGCACTGGCAGACATGGAAGCCACGCCCTGCTCAAAGGCTGCCTTTAAAACGGGGGCGATCCGCGCGACCAGCGTTGGATCATTAAGGGTGCCCTTCGGCGGTTCCTGATCTGCTCCATGCAGCGTCCGGCACCCCGCCTCCGCGACGTAGGGACCCCATGGAACGGGCGGATAGCTTATGGGCTGACGGCGCGGCCATGTCCCGCGCCGCCTTTTCTTTTACTTGGCCAGCAATTCCACAACCTCGATCAGATGCCCCTCGGGATCGGTCACGAAGGCAACCTTCACACCATGAGCTTCCCTGACTTCAATCGGCTGCACAACGTTGCCGCCAGCCTTTTGAACCCGCCCGACAAATGCCTCAAGGTCGCTCGTCTGGAATCCCAGAATTACCTCATCCTGTGCAGGGGCATCCCGATCGAGAAACTTGAACAAAACGAAGGTAGCGCCGCCTTCGCCCGTAGCATTGAACAGGATTTCATCGATCTGCCGATCGCCGACCGTATCCTGAATCCGCGCCATTTCAACCAGGCCCGCGACATCCTTGTAGAAGGCGGCGGTGCCCTCCAGGTCTTGCACCACAAGCTTTGTAAAACCAAAATGCGAGGTCATTCATCCTACTCCACGAAAGATACAAGAAAAGGGCCAGTGGATAGTCTCCACTGGCCCTCTGTGATCCTAAACGAACGACAGGATCAAGATTAGAACCGGAACATTCCGGTCAGGCCGAATTCGCGCGGATTGGTCACGTTCACGATGCGATAACCGGACTCATAGGGGATACCAGCAGCCGTGTTGATCTGGGCGGTGCCCAGGCTGATGTTGGTGATCCGCTTCTGGTTCAGCAAATTCTTCGCGAAAGCGGTCAGCTCGAACCGATCGTCTTCCGTGCGGAAGCCCGCAAAAACGTTCAGCAGGGTGCGCGAACGGTAGTCATAATCGACCTGGTCGGCATAGAAGCCCGGACGATAGTTGACGAGCGCCCGCACGAACGGGGTGAATTCACCCATCGGGAAACGGATTTCCGTATTCGCGGTGAGGGTGAAGTCCGGCGTTTGGGACAGGCGACCGTTGGTCACGCAATAGCTGACATTGCCCGGGCCAGTGATGACGGGTGAAGGAGCGTCCTGGTTGGGAACGCCCGTACCTGCGTAGTCATTGCAAGGTACGCGAGCATCTTCGAAACGCGCACGAACATAGGATGCGCTAATGCCCAAGTTCCAATTATCGTTGATGCGACCATCGATGGAAGCTTCCACGCCCTTGATCTTGGCATCGCCATTATAATTGAAGTCGAAGCCGCCGTTGGTCGGTTCTCCAGGGGCGATCGCCGTTCCATTGACACTGCAGGCCCCGTTCAATTCAGGGCAGTTATACTGGATGCCCGTGAACCGGCTCAGATAATTTTCAAGCGTCTGGTAAAACGCCGATACTGTGAAATTCACCCGATTGTCGAACAGCTTGCCCTTCAGACCGGCTTCGAAAGAATCGGTCTTTTCGGGTTGTGTACGGATCAGGTCCCGGCTCACCCCCGCGGGAACAGCGACCCCCGTGCTACCGGCCCGATAGGAGTGGCCATAGGCCAGATACACGTTGAGGCGCGGATTGAACTCATAGGAAACCGTCAGGCCGCCTGTCAGAGGCTTGTTCGTAAACCGCTGCAGATCAGCAGGAACGCCTTCCTCAAATCGTTCAAAAGCAGGTATGCCGAAACCGGCATAACCCGGAGAAGTCAGGAAGATGTCCGTCGTTTGCACATTCTTGATAATGGAATAGCGCAAACCGCCTTCGATCGAGAAGCCGTTGGAACGGTAACGCAAATTGCCGTTGAACGACCATGTCTGCGCATTCACCGGAGTGAACACCTCTGTATCGATCGGCAGATACACGCCAAACGCGACAGGAAGCGGAGTAAAGAACTGGTCTGCTAGCTGATTGGTCACAACGGTGCCAGTCTGCTTCGTGTAGAACGCACCTACACCCCAGCCGAAACCTTCCTTGTTGTTGGACGCCAGGCGCAGTTCCGCCGAGTCCACCTTATAGGGCGTGTCAATGGTAGACGTTTGCACATAATCGGGGATCGCGTTGCCCGTGTCGAGATCGCGTTCCGCCTTCAGCCTGCTGTACTGGTGAGCGCCTGCGAAGGACAAGGTGGCCGGACCAAGATCATAATCGAAGGCCAGATTGACGATGTGGCTCTCATTCTGGTTGCGGAACCGGCCGTCCGACACCGCAGCGTAATCCGCCTCAGAAAGAGCCGGCCCCGACGGGTTAAAGCCGTCCGGCACATTGCCAGCACCGACAACCTGCTGAAACTGGCTGTTGTCCGCAAACAGATACTGGTAGCTCAGGTAGGCAGTGAAGTCGCTGCTCGGCCGCCAGCCCAGCGTTACGCGCGCGCTTTCGGTGCGGCTGCGTGAGCGCTCGCCCGTCGTGATGTTGCGGACGTTGTTCAGGCGGTTGCCATCGACCAGGCCAGCGACGCGGATCGCAAGCGTGTCGTTGAAAGGCAGGGAAACGCCAGCCTGCACGTTGTAGCCATCGCGCGAGGTAGCGGTCGCCTGCGCGTAGCCCTCGATTTCGTCGAAGTTCGGGCGGCGGGTCGCGATGGTGATGGAACCAGCCGGCGAAGACAGACCGCGCAGCAAGCCCTGCGGACCACGCAGCACTTCGATCTGCTGAATGTCATAAAGAGCGGTATAGACGGTCTGCGCGTCGGTCGGGATTTCGTTGTAATAGACCTGAACCGCCGGGCTGGTGCCCTGATCGGGATCGAAGGTCACGCCACGCAGGGTGGTTGTGTTGTTGCGGCCCGAGGTGTTGGTCAGTTCAAGACCAGGTGCAAGCTGCTGCACGTCCTTCGCGTCGAAAATGTTGAACTTCTGGAGCTGTTCGCCGGTCGCGACGTTGACGGCCATTGGCACCGACTGGAGCGATCTTGATTCGCGCGTCGCAGTGACGACGATTTCAGCCGTTCCATCCGCTTCGCCGCTGGCGACATCCTGCGCCCAGGCAGCGACGGGGACGATCAGCGCTGCGCCGCACAACAACGCAGAGATTCCATTCACCTTCTTCATGACGTCCTTTCCTTGATTAGCAGGGACTTGGTCCCAACGATGTTGAGGGCCGCTAACGGTCGTGCGGCCACCCCGCAATCCGGTGAGTCATGTTTTGTAAATTTTCGCACGAACCCGTGCTTTATGGGCAACAGTGAGGTTAGGCCATTTCCCTAATTTACGTCTAAAATCTGACCTATGCATACGCATACAGATGAACCGATTTTCATCTTATAGCTTTCTTCGTTGACACGATGGCTGTTAACCTGTCCCCGTCAGGAAGAGCATATCAACTACATCCTTGTTATTGGTACGGCAAAGTGCGATTACAGCGGTCTTGTTCGAGGGAGCCGTATGACTGACAGCCGCAAGACAATTTTCCTGACCGGGGCCACCGGCAATATGGGCCGCGAAACGGTGAAGCGCATTGCGGAAAAGGCGGACACGCTGCGCCTGCGAATATTGGTAAGGCCAGAGGAAAAGTCCCACCCCGTCGTCAAGGACGTTCAGCGCCGTGGCTTGGCTGAGGTGATATGGGGCGACCTCACCGACCCTATGTCGATCCGTAAGGGGGTCGAGGGCGCCGATGTCGTGCTCCATGTCGGCGCTCTGGTGTCGCCACTGGCGGACCGCCTTCCGGCCGAGCTTGTGACCCGTGTCAACGTCGGCGGCGCGCAGAATATCGTCGATGCGATCCACGCAGTGGGCGATCCCAAGCAGACGCGGCTCATCTATATCGGCACCATCGCCGAAACCGGCAGCCGCAATGCACCTGTGCATTGGGGACGGACGGGCGATCCAATCAAGATCAGCGCCTATGATCATTATGCCGTTACAAAGACACAGGCGGAAGCGATCGTCGCACAGAGCGGCATCACCCATTGGGCATCGGTGCGCCAAAGCGGGATGGCGCATTTCGAAATGTGGAAGATTTTCGATCCGATCATGTTCCACAATCCGCTCAATGGCGTGTTCGAATGGTCTACCGCCAATGACAGCGGCCGCTTGATGGCGGCACTATGCGGCGACAATGTGCCGGATGCATTTTGGCGCAATTTCTACAATCTTGGCGGTGGCGCGTCATCGCGCGTGGTGAATCATGAGTTCATGGAGAAATCCATGCCCAATTACCGCAAGGTGCTGAAACCGCACTGGTTTGCCACCCGCAATTTCCACGGCCAATGGTATGCTGACTCCGACCGGCTCGAAGCCTTGGTGCCCTTCCGTGAACAATCGCTCGATGAGTATTTCCGCGAAGCCCCACGGCATATGCCGTGGATCGCCCGCATTGTGCCCAAGCTGATGCCGGGCGTCGTTTCAAAACAGATCGAAAAGCTGGCCAACGGGCCGGACGGCAGCCTCAACTGGTTCGCCACCAATAATGAAGCCAAGATCCGCGCTTATTTCGGATCACGCACGGCATGGGAAGCCATTCCCCGCAATTGGGACGACTTCCGCTTCGCCCAGCCTTCGCGGGAACCGACCTTGCTCGATCATGGCTATGATGAAAGCCGTTCGCCGGAAGATTGGCGGATCGATGATTTGAAGGCAGCGGCGGAATATCGCGGCGGCAAATATCTCGGCAACTCGTTCGATGGCCCGGACGTACCCGTGGAATGGCAGTCCGCTGTAGGTCATCGCTTCACGATGACGCCGCGCCTATACCTCCAGGGCGGTCATTGGTGCCCCGTCACCATGCTCGATACCGCCGCCTATGAAGCGGAAGCGGCGCGCAATCCCTTCTTCGCGCAGGTATGGGGCGACGCCGCCGGTTGAGCGGGACAAGATAGAAGGAGAGGTGGGATGAAAAATCAGCTGAAGTGCTTGGCTATCGCATGGATCTTGGGCGCCACGGCGGCCAATGCGCAGTTGTCGGCCCCATCGGAATTGCAGCAGGCGATACCGCTTGGCACCGGCCTCGTGCCCGGTGGCAACGGCCCTGAAATCTGGTTCGGCAAGTCCGGCAACATGAGCGTCCGCAATACCAGCGAAGCCACCTTGCTGCCTGTCCTCCCCGACCCGGCAAAAGCGACCGGCACCGCCATGGTCATTGCGCCGGGCGGCGGCTTCATGACGCTTTCCTGGGATCATGAGGGGATGGAGGTCGCTCGCCTGCTGGCCGATCAGGGCATCGCCGCTTTCGTGCTCAAATACCGGCTGGACCCGACCCCGCGCGACTGGCCAGCTTTCGGCAAGATGATGCAGGGCAGAATGACCGAATGGGTCGGCAAGCCCGGCGAAGGTCTGCGCATCGTCACACCCCCTTATGCGATCGCCGATGGGATCGCGGCACTGAAGCTCGTCCGCGCGCGCGCAGCCCAATGGCATGTCGATCCCGCCAAGGTGGGCATGATCGGCTTTTCTGCCGGAGCGCGAACGACGATCCGCGTGACCATCGACGCGCCGCTCGCCGACCGTCCCGCCTTCTCCGTCATGCTATATCCGCCGATGGAAAAGGTGGACGTACCGGCCGACGCGCCACCCGCCTTCGTGGCGATGGCGACCGACGACCCGCTGTCAGGACGCGCGGGCTATGCGCTCATCGAAAGCTGGATCGCTGCTCGCCGCCCGATCGAGTTCCACGCCTATCAACGTGGCGGTCATGGTTTCGGCCTGGGTGATAAGGGCACGGCCACGCAAGGTTGGACCGAAGCGTTGTTCCGCTGGATCGACCTCAATGGTTTCGGGGCAAAGGAAGCCCCGAAACGCTGAGTTCGCTGCCCCGTCCCAGGGCCGATCGACATTCAGGAAATGGCGTGCCGAGCCGAAGGCCACCGAAGGTAAAATGGTGGTTTTCCGTGAGCCTTGAAGCGAGTCACGCGCCTCGCTTCAACGCAGCGTACTCAAAGTACGTGAGCACCGGAAGCGCGGAGAACCGCCATTTGCAAGCCGCCAGAACTGAATGTCGATCGGCCCTAGCGCACCGACACCTTCAACTTGGTGGTGGCGCGGGTAAGCGGATAGCGCTTGCCATTCCACCGGAAATCGCCCGGCAACCCCGTCGGCCGGGTGATCTCGGCATTCAAGGTGCTTCCCGAAATCCGGTAGCGGACGCTGACCGGCCCCTGAGGCGTGGCAGCGGTTGCGGACAGGCTCTTGAGCGAACCCAACGCGGGCTCAACCTTCAGCCGCGCATAGCCCGGCGCATCAGGCCCAATCCCGGCCACGATACCCAGCAGATCTGCACTCGGGTGCGCACTCCAGGCATGGCTGTCCGATCGCGTCGATTGGCCCTTGCCCCCCTGCCCCGCGTCATCGCGCTCTTCCGGCCAGGTCGTGTAATGCATCGTCAGCAGATCACGCCACGTCTTGAGCATGTCGAGATAACGGTCGCTCCTGTCCGCGTGGACCAGCGCCTGCGCCAGATACCAGGAGAAATAATAGCTGACGCTCGTGATCCCTTCCGGTGCGTCTATCCCTTTGCCCGGCACCATTATCCGGTCAATGATCGCCCCGGCCTCATCACGGCTCGCAACATCATAGAGGACGGCGAGCGCGTTCATATGCTGGCTGAAACGGTCACCGTCAGGATTGTCGGCATAAAGACCGCGCGCCGGAACCCAGCACCGGTTGCGGATTGCCGCCTTCACCGTCTCGGCTCGCGCGGCATAGCGCTGCGCCTGGCTGGCGTCGCCAAAGGCTGCCTCGATCGCTGCCCCCTGCTGGAGAGCGCCGAGCCAGCTGACGCTCATCAAACAGCTTTCATCCGTCTTGCCATAGGAAGGAAAGATTGTGCGGTCAGTCGCGGGCTGGCCGACCCAATCGATGAAATTCCATTGCGGGTTCTTACCCAATAGGCCACTCGGACGGCGGTAGGTTTCGAACCAGTCCAGAACACGGCGCATGCGCGGGATGTTACGGACGATGGGCGCGGGATCGGGCTGGCGCAATCGCCAGTCATTCAGCATGCCGACCCACATCAGCGCGAAGGGCGCGATCACATTATTGCCGCGCGTCGGCCAGGCGCCTTCCATAAGCCCGCCGTCGACATCGGACGCAGCAAAGGCATCGATCGCCTGCTCGGCCAGACGAGGGTCACCCGACACGGCATAGGAAATCAGCATCTGAAGGCGCGTGTCGCCCGCATATTGCAGTTGTTCCCAATAGGCCGTGTCCATATAGGTTTCATGCGCATCGATCCGCGCCGTGCGCCATCCTATATCGAAAATCCGTGCAAGTTCAGGATCATCGCTTTGGAACTTACCGACTTGTTGGAACGGATAGCCCGTCTCGTACGCGCGCAGCCCCTCCAGCACCAACGGCTGATGCTTGGTCTCGACCGTGATTTCGGCATAACGCCATGTCCGCCACCATAGCGGGGCAAAACTGCGCTTTTCTCCGTCGGCGATGAAGCTGTCCCAAATGCCGATCGGCTTGCGATCCTCGATCAGGTTGCGGTCGCCCTTGCGGCCCTGCGCATCGTACAGCGCCTCGGTCCACAGCAGCTTGATCGCCGCACCCTTGCCGCCGGACACGTCCAACTGAGGATAGGCCGACACCATCGCATCGCGCTGAATAAGCAAGGTCGCCTTGCTGTTGGCCGGGATCGTCACCGCCCGTGCGGGAAAGGCCATGGCGGCAGGCAGATCAGTCCGCACCACCTTGCCCGCCGCCACAGGCGTATAGGATTGCTGCGGCAGCCGTTCGGCCACCAGCGTCCGCTTCGCCGCATCGGGAGCGGGCACCGCGTCCTGCCAGCCCTCGCCCTTTTCCTGCGGCCCAGCGGCATCGAAATCAGCCTTCGCCGCATCGATCTTCTCGGGGTTGCCCGCGACATAATACCATCGCTTCACCTGCCCCCAGCCATTGGCGAAGCCACGGCCCTGGTCACGCTTCACCCGCCACCCCTGCCGGTCAGTGGAAAGCTCCGCTGCCTCGCCTTCGCCGATCAGGCGAAACCCGGTCGCGACGCTCTGTTGGAACAGCGGCGCGGTATTGGTGAATAGCGAACTGCCCTGAGCCGCCGAAACCTGCGCGGGCGTGGCATTGGCGGGCAGCTTCAGTGGCTGGACACCGTTCCACACCGTCGCCGCGATGACGTTGACGCCCGGTTTCATATAGGGTGCAAGGTCGATGCTCTCCTCGCGCCAATGGGCGATGTCGCCCGTCGAAGGCCCCGCCGCTACGCGCACACCATTCACAAACAATATGAAACGGTTATCTGCTGTCACTCGGACCTTATAAGAGCGTGGTTTGCCCGGCAGGTTGAGCGTGCGGCGGAAATGCAGGACGATCGGCCGCACCGCTGGCGCCGCCTCCGCATGACTGATCCAACCCTCAGCGCTACCCGTCTGAGCGATAGCGGCGGGCGCAGCGCCCAACATCAGTGAAGCAGCCAGCAATGTGCGCATCCTCATCATTTCTTCTCCGGCGAAAGGGCGCGGGCCAACGCTGCATCGAGCGCGGCATTGAATTGCTGGGATATGGCCGCGCGCGGCACGATCAGCTGGAACCCATGGAAAGCGCCTGGTATCACCAGCAATTCGGTAGGGACATCTGCATCGATCAGGCGGCGGGCAAACTCTACATCCTCGTCCACGAACAGGTCGATTGACCCTACCCCGATGAACGTCGGCGGAAGCCCTTTGAGGTTCTTCACCCGCGCAGGCACGGCGCCTTCAGGCTGAGTGGCAGCGCCAGGCCGCCGCCCAAGCAGCGCCTGCCAGCCCTTCCGGTTCCACTCCGCCGTCCAGATCAGCTGGCCGATATGCGGCGGCACCGGACGCGAAGAGCCAGTCCGGTCGTCCAGCATAGGGTAGATAAGCGCCTGAAACGCGACCGGCACCTCGCCCCTGTCACGCGCCGCAATCGTCAGCATGGCAGCCAGACCGCCACCCGCGCTTTCACCCAAGACGACAATCCGTCCCGGATCGACGCCCAGCGCGGCGGCATTGCCGTGCAGCCATTTCAAACCCGCATAGGCATCTTCCAGAGGTCCGGGGAAATGCGTCTCCGGCGCCAACCGATATTGCACCGACACGATCACACAGTTCAGCCGCTCGGCCAGGCTCTTGAGCGCGGGCAGATTGTCCCGCGCATCGCCGCCGATGAAACCGCCACCATGAACGAAGAAGATGGCGCCGCGCGGCGCCCCCTGCTCGGCACCAGCGTTCACGACATAGACCGGCACCGGCGGATGTCCGCGCGATCCGGGTGCCTGCCGCTCCTCGACCCCTGCGGGCAGTGGGCCGGGCTTGGCGGGCTTGTACATCGCCCCGCTCCGCTGCGCCTGCATGATGCCGCGCGCGACCGGCCGCAACTCCGGATTGACCGACTTCAATCCCGCTTCTGGAGAAGTTACGACCGGCGCCGCTGCGATCAGCAGGCAGGATGCGAGCGCGGCTGCGAAACGCCGCCCTCTCACCGTTGCGCCTCCAGTTTCGCTGGCCCCAGCCATCCGGCCGGAACCGGCTTCAGCTTCTTGTAAATCGTATCCTTGGGATCGATCATCGCATTCTGGGGTACGTTGGCGACAACAACGCTGATGTCATTCTTGCCTGCCCGCACCAGCTTCGTCACATCGACGCGAAACGGTGCGCTGAACAGGGTGGGCAGGCTTTGTCCGTTGACCGTCACCGTGGCGACGTCATGCACTTCGCCCAGATCCAGCATCACGCTTGTTCCCTTGGTCAGCCAGCCCGCATCTACATTGATCGTGCGCATGTAGGTTCCCGTCCCTGCAAAGCGCGCCAGTTCAGGCACCTGCTGCCAGTCCTTCAGGCTGATAGAGGCGAAATCCTGGCTATAGGGCTTGCGCTGGACATGACCGGTCGCCTGAAGCCGCCATCCATCCATGGGCAGCGTCATGCTGGCCACGGTAGCGGATGCCGGAACGGTGACAGCCTGCGTCGTTGGATCGAGCATCAGGAGCGCGCTTTCCCCCGCCGCCAGGCTAAGAGGCACGTCGGTCGCCTGCCCAGCGACGCGCGCCGACACAGGCGCAACCGTGCCGTTCATCGCATTCCACCGCGTCACGCCCCCAACCTCGGGCAGCGTCAGCGTCACCTGCCGTGCAACCTCTCCTCTGTTGTACACAAAGGTCGCCGTGCGGCCCTCGATCTTCCGCTGGACGAAGTAAAGATCGGCAGCGTCACCGGAAAAGCGCAGATTGGCCGGAATCGCCGCTGCCCGCAGCGCATCGGTCATGCCCGCGGCGGGAACGATCTTAGCTCCGGATTTCAGCGCGGCGGCGACTGCCTTCTTCACCCTCGCATCACGCTGGCGAGCCTGGGCCAGCCCTTCATCCCGGCTCGGCGCCCGATCGGTGAAGAACACCGGCAGTCCCGCCTTGGCAAAACGCGCGATCGCCTCGGCTGTCTCTGCCTGAATGCCGTCGATCGGCGGCAACACCAGCACCGGATAGCGTTGGCCGCCCTGCGAAACGAGCTGCTTCCCTTCGATCCGCGCATGAGCGATCGAATCCGGGTTGATCCGGTCGAAATCATAGCCTCCCGCCAGGAACGCCTTTTCCGCTGCCTGCTTGCCCGCGCCGTCATCCTCGATGCCGACATAATAGCCGTAGCGGCCATAGAAATAGGCGACCGGAACCACCGCCTCACCTGCTTGCATGACGGCCTGCAAGCGGCCGATATAGCCCGCCAAAGGCTTCATTGCGGGCCAGATCGGATTGGTCTCGTTCAACATGTTGGAAAAGCCGCCAGCGAACGGGCTTGGCTGGAAAGCGTGCCAGCCGGGCCAATCGTCGGCATGGAAGCGATAATTATAACCGTGCAGGATCATGGAGTTGACGCCGCCCGCCATGAAGGCATCGACCCGCCGCCGCATTTCGTCGGGCGTCACATCATAGGGGCGATTCCCCCATGCCAGACTTTCCGCCGATACGATTGGACGCCCATAGAGATGCGCACCCGACCGGGCCATCCGCATGAAAAAAGGATCGCCTGAACCGGGCAGATCTTCGGTCTCCGGTATATCGACCAGACCATATCCCCGGATCGTATCGAAAGCGCCGCCATGCGCCTGGAACTTGGCCTTCAGCCCATGCGCATGATTCCATGCCACGAAAGGCTGGATGAACCCCTCGATCATCATGTCTGAAACCGTGCGGCGATAGTCGGCGCGCACCCGTTCCGCTAGATCGCTGTTCGCCGTATCGAAATAGGGAGGCGACCAATGCTCGCTCCACGCCTGCATCCAACCGGGCTGGACAACGAAGGGCAGATAGGGCGTCAGGTCATAGCCGCGCCGCTTCCTGAACTGTTGCAGCAATTCAGGTCCCCACTGAATATCCTGCATCAATTCCAGGCTGTCCACGAATGTCGATCGGATTCCGACCGGGTCATTCCCCAACGGATCACCGACGCGCGCCGCATGCGCCGCAAAGGCTTGCGGGTTCATATGATCCAGTATCAGCTGCGGCCCCTGCCCGGCCGCACCCAATACACCGACGTCGGACGCATATTGGCGGAACACGAAAATCTGCCAATCACCCGGCGGTGGGGTCCAGTCGAGCGTGCCATCATCACGCAACTTGCTGGTCAGGAGCACGCTGCTTGCCGGGTCCAGCGTGCCTGCCGTCACCACATCCCGCCACGGCGTCAATGTCATGCCCATCGCGCCCGGCACGGCAGGGTGAAGCACGGGCGCATTGCCCTTGACCGCAACGACCGCGACGGTGCGCGCGCGGCCCTCCATCCTCTTGCCCCAGTCTGCTACCTTCGGGTCCTTGACGCGCGCATCGAACATACTGAGCGCGCCCAGCCGCTTTGTGCGCTTGGGTATATTGAGCTTGATCGGACCAGCTTCGCCGCCCTTGACCTGGGTGCTGGCCATGGCGAGTTCGGTGAACGCCAGTTCCGGCGGGATGGCAAAGCCGCCGCCGGACGGCCAGGACGAACCCAGCGTATAGTCCAGCGTCAGACCCAACGCCTTCGCCGCCTCCCCCGCAGCACGGACATGGGCGAAGAAGGACGGCTCGGCATATTGGTCAACACGCGCTTTCTCGTCCGGCGTAAGCGTCACGAAATTGGGCGTGAACGACTGAATCTCCGCACCGGCAAATCCGGTGTCCGCCATCAGCTTCAGCTCACGCTGCAATTCCTGATCCGTCACCGCATCGCCCGGCCACCACCAACGCAGCCGGGGCCGAGCATCGACGGGCGGGCTCTGGAAATGATCGTCCAGCGGACCTGCAAAAGCCGGAGCCTGGACAAGTGCAAGCATAGCTGTTGCCGCCAGCAGGCAGGTCTTCATCAACCGCTTCGCTGTCATGGCTCAGGGCCTCCGGATCATACGGTTCAGCCGCGCCGTGCCGGTCAGCACCGGATCAGCGGCGGATGTGCCCACCTCTACCTTGACGTCACCCGCGGGCACCACCCAACGCTGCGCCTTTGCATCGAAGTCCGCGATCACGCGCATGTCTGCCGTAACCGTGACTTCCTTACTTTCGCCGGGCTTGAGATTGGGCTTCGCCCATCCGATCAACCGCTTGGCCTTGCCCGGCCGGGTGACGTAGACCTGCGGCACGTCCGCACCCTCCCGCTGACCCTCATTCACCACGGTGAAGCGGACAGACAGCGCCTTTCCGCCCGTTACCTTCAGCCCTTCATAGCGGAACTGGGTGTAACTGAGACCGTATCCGAAAGGATAAAGCGGCTTCAGCCCCTTCTTGTCGAACCAGCGATAACCGGCGTCCGATCCTTCCGGATAGACGATGTCGAACGGCTTCAAACCCGCCTGAAGACCATAGACGGCCCGCGTTTCCTTATCCGCTGGCGCCGCGTCGGAGCCAGGAAGCACTGGATTGGGCAACTGATCGACGGAGGCGGGGAAGGTCACGGGCAGATGACCGGACGGGTTCACCTTTCCGGTCAGAACCCGCGCAATGGCAGCGCCGCCACGCTGGCCACCATACCATGCCGACAGGATGGCCGGGACCTTGGCCTGCCAGGGCATCAGGACAGGGTTGCCGGTTTCCAGTACGACGACGGTCTTTCCGTTCGCGCTTGCCACCGCGTCGATCAGGTCGTCCTGACCCTCGCCCAGCGACAGGTCCTTATGGTCGATGGCCTCGGTCGCGTACTTCTCCGCGAAAACGACAACGATGTCGGCCGACTTCGCTGCCTGGACAGCGGCTGGCACATCCTTGCCGTCCAGATAGCTGACGGCCGCATTCGGAAACTCGGCGCGCAGCGCATCGAGCGGAGCCGTGCCCCCATAGCCGCGACGGGCAAAGCCAGCGGCAGGGCCGCTTTCCGCGCCCTTGGAAACGCGCTTCAGTCCACCCACGGGATTGACCTGGCTCGAACCGCCGCCGCTCGGCACGCCAACATCGGCATTGCCTCCGACCACCAGGATCGTCTTCGCCGAAGCGGCCAGCGGCAAGATGCCACCCTCATTGCGCAGCAGGACGATCCCCTGTTCCGCCGCACGCTGCGCTACCTCGGCGTTGGCGTCATAATCGATCGACTGGCCCGGCTGTAGCGGCTTGTCGGCCACGCCATGGGCATAGATGGCGTAGAGCACGCGTCCGGCCGCCTTGTCGACCGCCGACTGCGGCACCTTCCCCGCCTTGACCGCTTCCACCATCAGGTCGGAAAAATAGCGCTTGCCGTCGATCTGTTCGCCTGATTGCTGGTCGAGGCCGGCGATGATGGCCTCGGTGGAATGCACCGCGCCCCAGTCCGACATCACATAACCCTTGAAGCCCCAATCACGCCGCAGCACGTCGTTCAGCAGGAAAGGGTGCTCACAAGCGAAAGTACCGCCAATGCGGTTATAGCCGCACATCACGGACCCAGGCTTGCCGCGTTCCATGCCGATCTGGAAAGCCAGCAGATCGCTCTCGCGCATCGCCTGCTCATCCATGTTCACCGATGCGATGTTGCGACCGGTTTCCTGATTGTTGAGCGCGAAATGCTTGATCGTGCCGATGATGTCGTTGGACTGCACGCCACTGATCTGACTTCCGACCAGTTCCCCAGCCAGCATCGGGTCTTCGCCCAGATATTCGAAATTGCGGCCGCCGCGCGGATCGCGCACCAGATTGACGCCGCCCACCAGCATCACGTTGAAACCCTTGGCCCGCGCCTCCGCGCCGATCATCGCACCGCCCGCGCGGGCGATTTCCGGATCCCATGTGGACGCAAGCGAAAGCCCTGAGGGCAATGCCGTCGCCACATCGCCCTTGCGCATTTCCATCAGGTTGGACACGCCAAGGCTTGCGTCGCTTTCCACCAGCATAGGAACGCCAAGGCGCTCCACTCCTTCAATATATCCCGCACCTACCGGTATTCCCTGCGGCCGCTTTGACGGACTCACCATGCCTGTAATGGGGCCGTGGATGAGCCGGACCTTCTCCTCGCCCGTCATTTTCGACAGGGTCTCAGCCGCTCTGCGCTCAGGTGAATTCCGGGTATCGCGGGCATGTCCCCCGACCGGCGTCAGCATCGTCCCCGCGGCAGCAAGCAACAGGATGGATGAGGAATTCTTCATGATGTGCAGCCTCTCCGCTGGGGGGACATTTTCCGATTGTCGGCAGTTTACATTCTTACGTTCCAGGAGCGCACACGTCAATATTCGATCGGTGTCGTTCGATTTATTTCAGAAGGCCATTGCTTCCGCCCATGGCTTGAGTCAGAGATGCGGTCATGCCAGCTACAAAGACCGAGAAAGCATTCACCCCAAAACGGGGCCGACCCGACGCGAAACAGGTCGCCGCGATCGATCGCGCCATCTTGGCCACCGCCACCCGCATGTTCCTGGACCAGGGTTATGACGGCGTGGCGATGGAAAATATCGCTGCGGCCACCGGCGTTTCCAAGGGCACGCTTTACGCCCGCTATCCCTCGAAGGAAGCGTTGTTCACGACCGTCATCCATGATCGCGTCAAGCAATGGTCGCTTATATCGGCAAGCCAGGATCATCTGCTGACCGATGACATTGCCGAACGCCTCCACCATCACGCGCAAGTCATCGCGCGGTCGCTGCTTCAGCGGGAAGTGCACGCGTTCCAGCTCTTGACGCTCGCCAATCGTGAACGCTTCCCCGAACTCGCCCGCGCCATGTATGAAGCAGGCTATCTCTACATCGTGCGCCTCATCAGCGACGACATCAGCCAAGCCGCCGTGCGCGACGGCATTCCTGCCCGCGACCCGTCCGCGATCGCTCGACAGCTTGTAGCCGCCATCACCGGGTGGGAATTGCAGGAAAGCAGCGCCGGTCCGATCGTCGAAGCCGAACTGTTAGGCGCCGCCCGGAAAACCGTCGATCTTTTGATGGCGGCCCGCAAAAGCTGGTGACTTGAATTTAGCACGACATCGTGCGATATAGGAAATATCACAAACGGAGGATCCTGTTCCATGCGATTTTTGATTCTTGCTGCCGCTGCTCTGTCGCTCGCCACTCCGGCGCTGGCGGAAACTGCTGCTACCGCCAAGTACACCTCTGCCGACACCGAACTGGGTGTCCTGCTCGACAACCCCGCTGCCAAGGCGATTGTCGAGAAGTATATTCCCGGCATGACCAGCAATGATCAGGTCGACATGGCCCGCGCCATGACGCTGAAGGCGATTCAGCAATATGCGCCTGACGATGTCACCGACGCCCGTCTGGCGGCGATCGACGCCGATCTGGCCAAGCTGCCCTAACGGCAAAAGCTCAGGCATTATTGAGGGAAAAGGGCGCGCAAGCGCCCTTTTTCTGTTGGGCACCCCTACCGCCACATAAAAGAAAGGGCCGGTTTGTGGCCGGCCCAGGTAGGTGTAGGAGAGTGCCTAAAAGGCGCACCTAATTGAACATGCATGTTCGATAAGTCAAGCGACCGGCGAGCGCCTGTCAACATTTCCATCATATGGGAAAAGGATCGTCATCCCCCGGCTGACGCGGCGTCACCAGACGCGCGGCCCTTGGCGCGATCCATCTTTCGATGCTTTCGACGATCTCATAGATCACCGGCACGAAGATCAGCGACAACGCCGTTGACGTGATGAGGCCGCCGATCACCGCCAGCGCCATCGGCTGGCGAAATTCCGCGCCTTCGCCAATGCCCAACGCCGTCGGCAGCATGCCCGCCGCCATCGCCACCGTCGTCATGACGATCGGCCGCGCACGTTCACGGCATGCATTGCGCAGCGCCTCGGTCATCGGCGTCCCCGCCCGTTCCTCCTCGATCGCAAATTCCACCAGCAGGATCGAATTCTTTGCGCATAGGCCAAGCAGCATGAGCAGGCCGATCATGGCGGGCAAATCCAGCGTCTTGCCGAACAGCGTCAGTGCAGCAAAGGCACCAAGCAGCGACAGCGGAAGCGCGGCCAGGATGACCACCGGCTTGAAGAAGCCCTTGAACAGCAGCACCAGCACCGAAAAGGTCAGCCCGATGCCCCCCACGATCGCCAGCATGAAGCCGCCAAACAGCTCGGACATCGCTTCCGAATCGCCCGTCTTCGCTTCCTGGACCCCGTTGGGCAGGTTACGCATGACTGGCAATGCGTTCACTTCCTGCAAAGCCTGACCCAATGTCCGCCCGGCGACCAGATCCGCCTCCACCGACACGCGCCGCTCCCGGTCATAGCGCACGATCTTGCCGGGTCCCGCCTTGAACCGAATATCCGCAACCGCCGATAAGGGCGTCGTCTGCCCATCGATAGTCGGCACGCGAAGATTTGCGATCGTCTCCAGATCCTGACGCGATCCTTCCGGCAGGCGGACGCGGATCGGCACGCGCTCGTCGCCATCCGAATATTTCGCCACGCTGGCGTCGATGTCGCCGATAGTCGCGATGCGCAGCACCTGGGCCAGCGTCCGGCTATCGACGTTAAGGCGCGACGCCTCTTCCGGCCGGGGCGTCACGATCAACTCCGGGCCTGCGGGCGGCGGCGCCGGGCGTGGGTCGGAAATCGACCGCACGTTGCGCATCTGCCGCAACAGTTCGATTTGCGTGCGCTCCAACGCCTGTCCATCCTCCCCGGCCAGCACGATGTTGACGCCAGCCGAACCGAACGTGCCCTGATTGGACAGGCGCACGTCAGGAATATCGCGCAATTTCGGCCTTATGATCTGCCGGAACTCGTCCGTCGTGACGTCGCGATCATGTTTCAGCACCACCGTCAGCGTGCCCGTGCGCATGTCGTCGCCCGCGCTGAAGCCGCCGGACGTTGACCCCACCTGGGCAAAGACCCGTTCCACTGCGGGCTCTGCCGAAAGCATGCGGGTGGCGTCGTTCACTGCCCGCGCCATGTCGTCGCGCGTCGCGCCGGGCGGACCCTGCACCGCGATGTAGAGATAGCCCGGATTGCCGACCGGCTGAAATCCCACCGGCGTAAGGCTCGCCAGCAGGAGCGACAGAAGGAAAATCCCGCCACCGATCGCCATGGTCATCCATCGGTGTGCCAAGGCCCAATCCAATATGCGGCCGTAAATCGGATTGACCGGCCGCTTTTCCCGATGCACCCGATCCTTGAGCGGCACGAGAAAATAGGCCGCCATCAGCGGGGTCAACAAACGCGCCACGACCAGGGAGAAGAGCACGGCGACAGCCACGGTCAAACCGAACTCGCGGAAAAACTGCCCCGCCTGCCCTGGAATCAACGATACCGGCGCGAACACGGCGATGATCGTCGCAGTCGTCGCGATCACGGCCAGACCGATGGCATCCGCGCCGATCAACGCGGCGCGATAGGGCGTCTCGCCGGTCTCGATCCGCTTCTCGATATTCTCGACCTCCACGATCGCGTCATCGACCAAGATGCCGATGACCAATGTCAGCGCCAGCAGCGTGATGCTGTTGAGGCTGAACCCCATGGCCGACATCAGGACGAAAGTGGGGATCAGGGATAACGGCATGGCCACCGCCGCGATGATCGTCGCGCGCCAGTTGCGCAGGAAGAGGTAGACGACGATCACCGCCAGAAAAATGCCCTCGATCAGCACATGCTGGGTCGATGCAAAGGTCCGCCGTGTCGAATCCACCGTGGACACCAGCTTGGTGAAGGTGACGCCCGGATGTTCGGCCTGAATCTGCGCTATGGCCTTCACCGCCCGGTCCTCGACACTGATGTCGCTCGCTTCGCGCGTCTTGCTGATCTGGATCGCGGTCACGGGCCTGCCGTCCAACCGCGCAAATCCTCGCTGTTCGGCCGCGCCATCGCCAATCTCGGCAATGTCGCCCAGGCGGACATAACGCCCCTGAACCGGGATCGCCAGGTCGCGCAACCTGTCGATGGTTATGGATGAGCCGATAACACGGATCGTCTGTTCAACCGCGCCCACATCGGCACGACCGCCCGGATCGTCGCTATGAAACGCGGCGAGCGCGTTGTTCACCTGCGGCGCCGTCACGCCCCGTGCCGCCATGCGCTGCGCGTCCAGCACGATGTTGATTTCCCGATCCGCGCCGCCGATGCGGTGAACCTGCGCTACGCCTTGTTGGGCCTGCAATGCGCGCGTGACCACCTTGTCGACGAAGCGCGACAATTCCGTGTTGCCCATCGCGGGCGCGCTCACCGCATAGGTCAGAATGGGCGCGGCATCGATGTCCAGTCGCTGCACCAGCGGCGGGTCGATCCCCGGCGGCAGATCGATGCGCGCACGCTCCACGGCGGTACGGACATCGTCCGTCGCCTTCTGCATGTCGCTGTGCAGTTCGAACTCGACCGTCGTCGTGGACGATCCCAGCACGGCCGTGGAGCTTATATGCTTGGCCCCCGCCACGCTGCTCAACGCATTTTCGATCGGCCGGGTGATCTGGTTCTCGACTTCGCTGGGCGCCGCGCCATTTTGCGTCACCGTCACGCTGACGACAGGGAAGTTGACGTTGGGAAACTGCTTTATGGGCAGGCCGATATACGCCACGATTCCCGCGATCGTCAGCAGGATGAAAAGCGAAACGACCGGAATCGGATTGCGGATGGCCCAGGCGGAAATGCGCATGGTTACTTGCCCCTGCCAGCGGCGATCCGCACCCGGTCACCCTCCAGCAGGAAAGCGCCGCCGCCCAGCACTGCCCGAACGCCGGGCTTCGCGCCGCTTACTATCTCGACCATGCCACTCGCGCGCCGCCCTGTCCGCACCGAAGCGCGATGGACCCTGTCGGCCTTGTCGAGCAACAGCATATAGGCGCCGTCGGCATCATAATGCACCGCGGCTTCAGGCGCGGCCAACACGGTGCCGCTGGTTTTGACGAACTCCGCCTTGGCAAATCCGCCGGGCCGCAATTGCGGGTTCACCGGCAAAGCGATGCGCGCGCTCGAAAGCCCTGTCTGATTATCGACGCGCGCGCCCAGCAGCCTGATCTTGCCCGACAGCTTGGTCCCCGACGCCAATGTGACCGTCGCGGGATCACCGATGGACAGCGTTCCCATGGCGGCTTCCGCAACCTCGGCGTCCAATTCGACCAGATCGTCGCGCGCGATGGTGAACAGCACCGTGCCCGATGCGGACGGCTCGCCCGGCCGCGCGGATCGCTGGAGAACACGGCCCGCCACGGGCGATCGTATGATCAACCGGCTCTGGCGGGTCAGCAGGTCGTCAAGCTGCGCCTTCGCAACGCCCACGGCGGCCTGCGCCGATCGCGCGGCAATGCGCCGCTGGTCGATCGCCTCCTGCGACAGCACGCCCTGATTGTCGAGGCCCGCCACGCGGCCAGCGTCCATGCGAGCCCGCTCATACGCCACCTGCTGCTGGCTCAACTGCGCGCGCGCCTGGTCGATCTGCGAACGCAGCAGCGTATCGTCCAGCACCGCCAATACCTGTCCCGCGCCTACCCTGGCATCTTCTTCCACCAGCACGCGCGCGATGCGGTAGCCAGAAAGCTCCGGCGCGACCGCCACTTCCTCACGCGGGATCAGGCGGCCCGAGGCGCTGAGGCCGCCTTCCAATGGCCGCTGATCGACCATGGCCACCGTCACTGTCGGCGGCGGCGGCTCCTTGGCCGCTTCCTTCCCCCCACCGCAGGCGGCAAGCAGCAGGGCGAGGGGAAGCGCCATGGCAAAGGGACGCGGCTTGAAGGTCACGGCATTTCCTTGGATTGAATAGGCAGGGCGACCGGCGGCTGTTCAGGCGCCGTCGCGGGATCATCCGGGCTCCACCCGCCGCCCAGCGCACGGAACGCGCCAACGGCATTGCCCAACGCCTGTGTCCGCGCATTGGTAAGGGCACGGCGCGCGGCCCGCCACGTCTGTTCCGCCTGGATCAACGTAGTAAGGTCAGTCAGCCCGGCGCCATAGCCCTTGCGCCCGGCATCAAACGCAAAGCGCGCCCGTTCCTCGGCAAGGCCAAGGTCGGCGAGCCGCACCCGATCGGCGGCGACAAGAGCCAGCGCGATGTCGGCATCCCGGAAGGCCGCCTGCACCGCCGCCTCATAGCTCACCACGGCGCGCTCGCCCTGCGCCTCCGTCGCGCGCAATTGCGCCATCAGGCGCGTACGGTCCAGAATCGGCAGGCTCAATCCGGCGGCGATGGACCAGAGGCTCGAAATGCCGCCTGCCACCCCGGAGGTGCGGCTGATGCTGCCATTGCCCTGAAGCGTGAAGCGGGGGAACAGCGCCAACCTGTCGACCTTGACGGCGCTCGTCGCTGCCGCAACCCGCGCGTCGGCGGCCAATATATCCGGTCGCCGCGTCAGCAGCGACGCGGGCAGCAACGGCGGGACCGGCGGTGCCATGTCGAGCCGCGCCTCTATCGGCAGGCTATCGGTCGGGGCGTCCGGCGTTCCGATCAGAACCAGTAATGACCGCTTGGCGTTTCGCAGCGCCGTCTCGATCCGCGTCAGCTCTGCCTGCGCCGTTGCCGCGTCACCTTCCAGCCGAGCCGTTTCCGAAGCCGCCACCAGCCCGCGATCCCGGCCGAGCTGCGACGCCCGTTCCAATTCTCTTGCGATGCGCAGCCCCTCCTGCGCGTCGTCGCGTTGCACAGCCAGCCCTCGCGCCTCGAACAGCGCGCTCGCAACATCGGCGGCCAGGCTCAAGCGGGCCGCATGATAATCATAGGCCGCCGCCACATAAGTCGCCCGCGCCCCTTGTCCGATCGCGCCCAGCCTGCCGAACAGGTCGAGTTCCCAGCTGGGGCTGAAGGCCAGCGACTGGCTGTCACTGCGCGCGGTGGACCCGAACAGATCGGTTCCCGACAGCTGGCTGCCATCCTGTATCTTGGCCGATCCGCTGATGGCGCCTGTCGGCAGGCGCTGCGACAGCGATTGATCGCGAATCGCGCGCGCCTCACGCAGCCGGAAATAGGCTGACCGGGCGTCGGTATTCTGCGCCAGCGCCTGTTCCACAAATGCGGAAAGTTGCGCGTCGTTGAAACGGCTCCACCAACGGTCCAGCCTTTCCTCGGCGGCCGGGGCAGGTACCGTTTCGAACCGCTCGGGCAACGCGATCCTGGGTCGCGCGAGTTCGATCGACGGCGCGCAGGCCGACAGCAACGCACAGAGCATAAACGAGGAACGGCGCGGGCCAGAAAGCGGCAAGCGGAATGACTCCAACCTTGATCGACAGCGACACGGATAGCGCGGCGACAAAAAGAAACAAGATTGTTTATTTTCAACCGGAGCTTTTTTTGCCAATGCTTTCCTTCATGGTTTCCACTCCCCCCATCCGCCGCCCCGGCCGCCCCCGCCGCGAAGAAAGCGGCGACGTCGAGCAGCGCCTGGTCGATACCGCGATGCAGCTGCTCGTCGAACATGGGCCGAACCTGACGATGAACTCGATCATCGCCGCATCCGGCCTGTCGCGGAAAACCGTCTACGCCCATTATCCCAACAAATCCGCGCTATTTGCCGCAGTCGTCCGGCAAATGCTGAATTATGGTCTGGAGCCCATGATCGTCCCTCCCTGCTCAGACTGGCAGGAAAGCCTGCTCGCATTCGTGCAGGGATGCCTTGTCGAAGTGTGCGAACCCTATGCCACCGGCATGCGCCGTCTATTGATGCTAAACCCCTCCTTCATGGAAGAAGCCCGCCCTCATATCGAACAGGTCGTCGTGCGCCGCTATCTCGATCCGATGATCGCATTTCTACAGTCGCTGGTCGACCGGGGAACCATCCCCGATCAGGATGTGGCCTTCGCGGCTGAGTCTCTCACCAGCCTCATCCTCTCTGAATCCCATCGCCGCTTTTTCCAGGGCGAGGCCGAAAACCGCATCGATCCGGCCCATCTCAATGCTCATGCACGCCGTTTGACCGGCCTGTTTTGCGGCGGCATCTTGGCGCCAACGCAAAGCTGCTGACAGAAGATTAGGGTTACACTTCCCGTTCGGCCCATCCAACCACCCAAGCAATTTTGCTCATCCGGTTCATTTCGCACGTCGCCGTTCAGAAAAGCGTTGCCAGCGTTGTCCACTCGAATATAGTGCACGAAACGGCCCAAATTAACGAGAGCCGTTTAACAGCAACACCCTCAGGGGAGGATTATCGATGCGAATTAAGCGTGTCTCACGCGCAGCGCTTCTGTGCGCTGGCGTTTCTGCTTTTGCTGTACCCGCGCTGGCTTATGCCCAGGCCGGAGCTGAAAATAGCTCAAGCGACATCATCGTAACCGCCACGCGCCGGGCGGAAAAACTTCAGGACGTGCCGATGTCGGTGAACGTCGCAACTGGCGAACAGCTTGAAAAATTCAAGATCTTCGACATCAAGGACGTCTCCCAACTCGCACCGGGCCTTGAGTTGAGCAATTCGACCGGGCGGAATAATACGACCACGCTGCGCGGCATCACCTTCGATCCGGATCAGGGCACCGCTCCAGCGGTGCAGGTCTATCTTAACGAAATTCCGGCCGATGCGCAGACCGTTTACACCGCCATGTACGACATCGGGCAAATCGAAGTGCTGCGCGGTCCGCAAGGCCTGCTGCGAGGCCTCTCAGCACCTGCGGGCTCCATCACGATCACGACACGGCGTCCGAACTTTGACGCGCCAGAGGGTTATGCCCAGGCAACTGCGACCGACCGCGCTGGCTATAACGTGCAGTTTGGCGCTTCTCTGCCTTTCAACGACAAGCTGGCTATTCGCCTCGCCGGCGTGGTTGACGGCAACCGCCTCAATCAAGTGCGCAACGTCAATCGGAATGGCGAACGGTCAAGGAGCCGCACCGAGAGCGTGCGTGGCACCCTGGGTTGGAAACCGACCGAAGATTTCACCGCCTATCTGACCTATCAATATCTGTACGCCGACAACCGGCAGTTCCAGCAGGTCATAGGCAGTGGCAACACACCCTTCTATCTTGATGGCTTCGATTTTGCGCAGCCTTCCTATGGTTTCGGCTTCATTGTGGCTCCGGACCCCTCGGTTTCGTCTGGCCCGCCGTTGAACGCTTCCGACTACAAGGCGGTGCAAGAAGGGGTGTTCCGTAACCGCAACGAAACTCATATCGTCAATCTGGTGACCGATTGGGATTTGGGTCCGGCTACGCTTTCGGTCTTGGGTGCTCACCAGTTCACCAAGTTGAACATCAGCCGCGACACCGACACGGGTAACGCCGTCCCCGGTTACGCGCCGGCTTCGAATGTGGTCACGCCATATAAGGTGGATACGGCCGAAATACGGTTGTCGTCGAACAACGACGAAGGGCTTGGCTGGGGCGTTGGCGCTTTTTATCAGAAGCAGACCGGCACCACCGTTGTGAATCAGGCGCAGGATACAATCATCGCCCCAACGCTGCCGCTTACCCTCTCCCCTCTGGATTTGAGGATCGTGGTACCGGTTGACACATCGACTTGGTCGTTCAACGGCAATCTACGTTACAAAACGGGTCCGCTGACGGTCACCGGTGGCCTGCGTTACTCCATCATGAAAAATACGCAGGTCACCAGCATCTTTTTCGATCCGTTGCCTGCGTCGATCCCGTCAAATCCCATTGTGGACGGACCATTCCGTGGTAGCGAAAAGCCGATCACGGGTGGCGCGACCGTCAACTACGCTTTCTCGCCTGCTCTGAATGCCTATTTCTCCTATGGCCATTCTTTCCGCGCGGGCAGCCATGCGGTCGCAGCGCCCACCTTCATTTCCAACGATCTGGTTCAGACCTCACCTGAAAAGACCGATTCCTTTGAAGTCGGCCTCAAAGGTTCCGCCCTCGATCGCAAGATCGATTTCACGGTCGCAGCATTCTATCAAAAGCTCGACAATTTCTTGAATCGTTTTACTGGCATTCATTATAATGTGGTCCGCTTCGGCGGTGCCTATCAGGCTACTGGCAGCTTCGACTTCAACTACAACACTAAGGCCACAGTCAAAGGCGTGGAGGCCGAGATTAATGCTCGTCCGACTCCGGATTGGGATCTGAATATCAGCGGATCATATGCCAAGGCCCGTTTCGACAATGCCACTGTTCCATGCAACACATTCGACGCGAACGGCAACCCAACCGTTGTCGGCACGGGAGACGTGAGCTATTGCACGACCAGCGGACGCATGGCGGAAGTTCCGGATTTCACTCTGAGGGCCAACACGGAAATCCGTTTCCCCATGGGATCGGTTACACCTTATGTCCGTGCCCTGCTGGATTATCGCCCCGGCTTCCATTCAGAACGCGCGAACTATAATTACCGGGATCGCGAACTACTCAATCTGTTCTTGGGTGTGCGCTCGGATGACGCGGGCTGGGGCATCGAACTGTTCGCACGCAATGTGCTGAATCAGAAACGTGTCACGAACATCTCAGCGGGCAACAGCACCATGTCGACCTACTGTGCGCCTGGATATTATCTAAATCCGGCACTGTGCAACGGTAGTGGGTTAACACTCAATTCGGGCTATCGTGGGGTAAACGTGATGAACCCACGCGAGCTCGGCGCAACGCTCAGCTTCAAGTGGTAATATAACCTCTGTGGTCTCCCTTCCCTTTCGGGGATAAAGGGCGCGTAGATTTATCCAATGTCTGAACCCTGTTCCTGCATTGCGGGGGCAGGGTTCTCTTTTGGCGGACAGCGGCCCTGCTGGAGGAGCGGTCGCGGAGATCGACAGATTTCTCCGCTATCGTTGATACTTCCCCTGAACGTTCGGGAACCGCGAGCGTCGGTCATGACAGCCCACTTCACTACCGAGATTACCCCATTTGGTTCTCCATATATCGTTCGGGGAGTTCTCTATGGCTCGCGCTTGCGCCTCTTGCGTGACGATAGGATGTCGGAGAATGGCCGGTCCATGCACGAAAGGCTTGGCGGAAGGCGTCTGAATCACAATAATCCAGTCGCCCAGCGATTTCCTCGATGGATAAGCCGGTCCTTCGTAACAAATGAAGTGCCAGCTCGCGGCGGCAGCTTTCGCGTACCTGACGGTAGCTTGTGCCCTCCCGCGCCAATTGACGGCGCAGCGTTGCCTCGCTTCCCCCAAGAGTAATCACTATCTCCCCAAAGGCGGGCAAGCGCCGGTCGCTCTTCAGAGCCGCCATAACAATGCCGCGAACGCGTATCTCGGTTGGCATGCGCTCGGTGTCCCGCGCACTCGAAACAAACAGGAGATTGCTGAGCGGCCGACGATGATGGTCTTCCCAGCTGCGCATCACGGGATAATCCAGCAGAGACGCACTGAAATCAAAGCCGCTCCAGCCTTCGTTCAGGCGCACCGGAAAAGGCAAGGCTGGCAGGCTCAACGCCTCGACTGTTTCCGGAGCATGGTTCAACCAGGCATTGCGTGTTGGGATCGCATGATCGATCAGCCAACCAAATAGGCCATGTATTTCCATCACACCGAAAAGGTCGATCAAGCAGCCCGCTGACGTCGATCCGCCGGTTCGCATCGCTTCCAATTGAAGTTCAGCCCTGTCCCCATAGGTCCGCAGCGCCATCTTGCCACATCGCCAGTCGATGGCTTCAAAACAATCGCAGCAACGCATTATCGCTTCACGCAAGGTTCGTGCGCTCGTCAGGCTGTACATTATGACGCGCCAATCACATGGGCCTAGCCCCCGGCGTCCTATCATCACCGCGTCCCGGCGCGCCAGTTCGTTAATCGCCTGGCTGGTCATCCGCGCAAGATCGGCAACCGGCAAGGTTCTCAACGAACTTCCTCCATCGACCGACCGGCCTACATGGGCAAAAAGTGGTTCAGTGGACCCGAACGCTTCGGCATAAATGGCGAGCACGCGCTCAGCCACGCTCTCGGCAAGATGCCATTCGCCGGATTCCGTCTGTAATGGCCGCATTGATACTTCCCTTGATTTTCGATCAACCTAGTCGATCCGGCACCCAGGATAAATCTTTCTGTTTCCAGTGTTGGCGCAGAATGGATGCGCGAAATTGCCGCGCCACATGATCGATTTTGGGGTGGTGGCAAAATGCAGGAAGAGTCATGAAATCTGAAGCACCCGCCTAAAGCGGCATCAGAGAGGAATATATGAAGGGCAGATTGGGATCGACCGGCGGTCGGCCGACCAGAACATATGTGGCCCTGCCCCTGATCGCGGCGTCCCTCATCGGCGCCGACGCGCCCACCGGCGGTGAAACCGGCGTCCACGCCTTCGTGCTCAGCAATGTCTATCTTGCCCAGGGTGGGGAGAAAGACAGCTGTCCCGTGCCCGATAGCGGGGACCTCGATCGATTCTATGCCATGCTGCCGCCTGCCGAGCAGGCCAAATATGCCGGTAAGGAGAAACGGCAGGAACTTGAGCAGCGGATGAACGAATATTTCAAATTCCGCAGAATATTTCTTCGCGGCGACCGCTCATCTTCCGTCCATTTCCCGCCTGGCTACGATCCAAAGGCAGAGCCGACGCAGGAGCTGGCGGCGGCGATCGGCGCCCTGAATGGTTTACCCAAAGGCGCCGGGCGGCTCGCCTTCCAGAAGCGGGAAGTGGTTTACAGCGCCTGCTCCAACCCCGCCGATTTCCCGGCATTGGCGAAGAACTTCAAAACCTATGAGGGCAAGGTTGCCGCCGGTATCAACCTGGACGGCAAGGCAGGAAAGTTGGATTTCGAAGGTCCAGATGGCACGAACGGCGTCGATAACCGGCTTTGGCGCGCCGTCGGCTGCGTTTCCACCTTCCGCGAAAACGGCAAGGAAGTAGTTGCGGGTAAGACCATGATCTCGGCCCGGGCGCCCACTGTAATCGAGCTTCGCGGGGTCGACAGCCTTCAGGATGACCCTGAAGTGAGCGTCACCATTCTTGCTGTCAGTGAACCGCTGACCCGCGACGGCCGTGGCGGCCCGCTCGCACGCGCCACCTTTACGCCCGACCCTGATCCTCGGCTTCGCGCCACGGTATCAGGCCGCATTACGGGCGGCATCCTGACGACGGACCCCGTCGATCTGACCATGAACTACAAAGAACAGATAGTGGATGCACCCCGCCACATCCGGGGCGCCCGGCTGCGCGCCAAGTTCAATCCTGATGGCTCGATAGAAGGCAGCATCTTTGGCTATTACACATTGGAGAGCTTCTATGACTCGATCGAACAGATGACGCAAAATGGCGCCAATCTGACGCGAGTATCCTGCCCCGGCATTCGCAAGGCGATCGATCGTTTCGCCGACGGCTATCGTGATCCGCGCACTGGCCGCTTCACTGCCATATCGTCGGCCTATGATTTCGTGGGCGTAAAAGCCTTCCTTGCTGCGCCCAACCAAGTCGCACAAAGTGAGGTGCGTCCATGAAGGTCCGCGCCCTTCCCTCGCTCGCCCTAGCTGGCGCCTGCCTCACCCTTGGGCTCAGCATCGCCCTCAATGGAGCGCGCGCCGACGAAACGCATGCAAACACACCTCCCAGCCAGATCCGGCGATTGACGGAAAGCCAGTATCGCAGCGTCATCGCCGATATTTTCGGCCCCGACATCAAGATTGTCGGCCGGTTCGAACCAGACCTGCGCATCGACGGACTTCAGGCGGTCGGCACGAGCGCAGTCTCCGTCACGGCAGCGGGCCTAGAACAATATGAGACGTTAGCCCGCAGCATCGCGACGCAGGTGACGGACGAGCAGCATCGCCAAAAACTGATCGGTTGCGCACCCACTCCCGTGGACAAGGACGGCGCTGCTTGCGCCCGCCAGTTTATTCAACGTGTCGGCTCACAGCTTTACCGACGCCCCTTGAGCGAGGGCGAAGTTGCGGCTCTTACAAGGTCAGCGACAGAGGCGACCGCTACGCTCGGGAATTTTCACGCAGGTCTGGCGGCAACGCTAGGCGGAATGCTGACCAGCCCCGAATTTCTGTTCCGCATAGATCGCCCCGCTCCCTCCCGCCGGAGCGTCGATGCATGGTCGAAGGCAAGCCGCCTGTCCTTCCTGTTGTGGAACAGTGCACCCGACCAGACATTGCTCGACGAAGCACGCAGCGGCGCGCTCGACACCCAGGCAGGGCTTGCCAAGGCCGTCGATCGCCTGATCGCCTCGCCACGGTTCCATGAAGGTGTTCGCGCCTTCTTCACCGACTATCTCCGCTTGGACGGAATGGACGATCTGGCGAAGGACACCCTTATCTATCCCGCCTATTCGCAGGCCGTCGGCACTTCGCTGCGAGATCAGACGCTGCGCACCATCAACTGGTTGCTGGTGGATCGAAAGGGCGACTATCGTGACCTTTTCACGACGCGGTCCATCGCAATGAACCGCACGCTCGGCCCGATCTACGACGTGCCGGTGACAAAGCCTGACTGGTATATTTATGAATTTCCGCAAGGTGATCCGCGAACCGGATTGCTCACGCATGCCAGCATGTTGTCACAGCATTCGCATCCGGGCCGCACCTCACCGACACTTCGCGGGGTAGCGCTGCGCGAGATATTCCTCTGCGAGAAAATCCCCGCCCCGCCCGCCAACGTGAATTTCGCGGTGGTGCAGAATGTCGACAACCCGACGCTCAAGACGACCCGCGCCCGGCTTCAGGCGCACCTTGATGACGAGGAATGCGCCAGCTGCCACCGCCGCACCGATCCTATAGGCTTGGGGCTGGAACAGTTCGACGGCGTCGGCCAGTTCCGAAAGGTCGAACATGACGAGGTGATCGACGTCACCGGCGATTTCGAAAAGCAGGCCTACAACGGCGCCGCTGCTCTTGGGCAACTGTTCCACGACAGCCCGCGCGTCAGCAGTTGCCTCGTCCAGTCGGCATGGCGTTACGCCAATGGACGCAATCCGGCGGAAGCAGACGGAGCCGGGATAGCGCGGCTCAGTCAGGGCTTCTCGGCGAGCGGCTATCGCTTCCCATCCCTGATGCGCGCCATCGCGCTGGACCCCGCATTTTACGCCATGCCGCGCCTGGCTCCTGAAAGTCGCGTGGCAACGGTTCGCAGATCGAAGGAGACTGGCTGATGTTGATGAATGGAACGACACGGCGCGGTTTCCTGCTGCGCGGGATATTGGGCGGCGGTGCAGTTACGTTGGGGCTGCCCCTGCTGGACGCGTTTCTGGACAATAACGGCACCGCCTTTGCCGCGACGCTGGGGGGCGGGCGCCTGCCTGTGCGCTTCGGCACATGGTTCTGGGGATGCGGGATGATCCCTGATCGCTGGCAGCCAAAGTCCATAGGGGCCGATTACGACCTGCCGCCACAACTCGCGCCCATTGCCGCCGTGAAGCAGCATGTAAGTGTCCTGACCGGGTTCGACGTGATGCTGGATGGCAAAGGCAATCTGCCTCATCTGTCGGGCAACACCGCCGTCCGCACGGGCGCGCCCGCAGACGATTGGCTCGCCATTCGGGCACCTACGCTTGACGTCCTGATCGGCGACGCGATCGGCGGCGGCTCCTTCTTCCGTTCGCTCGATCTCTCGGCGGACGGCAATGCCCGCACCAGCTATTCATTCCGCGACGGACGCAGCATGAATGCCGCCACGCCCAGCCCGGTCGAATTCTACCGCAAGATTTTCGGCCCGGATTTCAACGATCCCAACAAGGCCGATTTCAAGCCCGATCCGCGCATCATGGTGCGCCGGAGCGTATTGTCCGGGGTTACCGAACAACGCCGCGCGCTGGAAACCAGCCTGGGTGCAACCGACAAGGCCCGTCTGGACCAATATTTCACCTCTGTTCGCGAGATGGAAGGAAAGCTCGCGCTACAGTTGCAGAAACCCCCGCCGGCCGAAGCCTGCGTCGTACCCGCCGAAGCACCGGCCATGTCAGGCGACATCACGGATGTCCAGCAGCGGAAGATCAATCACAAGCTGATGGCGCAGATGCTGGCCATGGCACTGGCCTGCAACCAGACCCGCGTGTTCAACATGAATTTCTCGACAGCGGCATCCGATCTGCGTCAGGCGGGTCAGACGACGGGGTATCACCAGAACACGCACGAAGAAATGATCGACCGGGCCATCGGGTATCAACCGACCGTGGATTTCTTCGCCACCCGCAGCATGGAAGCCTGGGCGGATTTCGTGTCGGCCCTCGCCGCGATCAAGGAAGGTGACGGCACCCTGCTCGACAACACATTGGTATTTGCGCATTCGGACGTATCCTATGCCAAGAACCATGATGTTCTGGGAATTCCGGTGATGCTGGCCGGGCGCGCAGGCGGAAAGGTCAAATCCGGCATCCACGTCCATGGCAATGGAGAGTCGATCAGCCGTGTCGGCTTGACACTCCAACAGGTTATGGGAATTTCGGTCGACTCATGGGGCATGGATGCCATGAATACGAAGCGGCCCATCGGCGAAATATTGGCGTGATGATAACAGAAAGAATGAGGCAGAAGATGAAGCTTCCCTACTCCCTGGCTTTGGCAACCCTCGGTTTGGCCGCGAGCTACGCGGCCTATGCCGCCACACCTGCGGTCACCAACGCGATCAAGGCGCGCCAAGCCAGCTACAAGGAAATTGGCGGAGCTTTTAAAAGCATCAATGATGAGCTGAAGTCCGGATCGCCCGATATGAACAGCGTCCGCCCGCTGGCGCGTGATATCGCCACTCGCGCCGCCTTGTTACCCAAATATTTCCCGAAGGGCAGCGGTTCGGAATCGGGCATCAAGACGCGCGCGAAGCCTGAAATCTGGAAGGATAACGCGGCGTTTGTGAAGCTTCAGGGCGACATGATCACCGCTTCGAAAGCCCTCGATGCAGCAGCAGCCAGCGGCAATGTGGCCGCGCTTGGCGCGGCGCGCACCAGCCTTGGCGGCACCTGCAAAAGCTGCCACGATCGTTTCCGCGCGGAACTTTGATGGTGGATGCAGAAGTGAGCGGCGCGCCGGTGCGTCTGCGTATCTGGGATTTGCCGATCCGTCTGTTTCACTGGACACTGATGCCGCTGCTGGGTTTCGCCTGGTGGACGGCTGAAGAACGCATGCTGGATTGGCATCGGCTAGCCGGTTACAGCATTTTCGCACTGCTGCTCTTCCGCCTGATCTGGGGTTTCGTGGGGAGCAGCACGGCCCGTTTCTCCAACTTCGTTGGCGGCCCATCGACCCTGCTTAACTATGTCCGCGGCCACATGTTCAATCGGGCCGCGACGCCAGCCGCTGGCCATAATCCGGTTGGCGGCTGGAGTGTGATCGCGATGATCACCATCCTCGCGGTGCAGGTGGGGCTCGGCTTCTTTTCCGTGGATATCGACGGCATGGAGTCCGGTCCCTTTTCCTATCTGGTCGATTTCGAAACTGGCCGGGTCGCGGCGGAATGGCACGCCTTCATCTTCAACGCGATCCTTGCCCTCACCGCCCTTCATGTCGTGGCTGTTCTTTTCTACCTGATCCATCGGCGCGACAATCTTGTCGGACCAATGATCAGCGGAACGCGGAAATGGTCCGGCGATCGGCCAACGCTCCGGTTCGCATCGGCCTGGTCCGCGCTTATTCTCTTCTTGCTGATTGCGGGCGGAACGTGGTTGCTGATCGCCCAGTTCGGCCGGGCGTGACACGCAACCTACGCTAATGCGCTATAAGAAAGGCCCTCTTCGCAGTCAGCGCAGAGGGCCTTCCACGCATTTCACACAGTTCGTCTGAATATCCATCTCAAGCCTTGAGATGCTTCGCCAAATGCTTGTTCATTTCGAACATGCTGGCTTTCTTGCCTCCGAATATCTTTTCCAGCTTGTCATCGGCCAGTATCTCTCGCTTGTCCTTTGGATTTTGGAGGTCATTCGCCTTTATGTAGGCCCAGATCTTCTTGACCACTTCGCTTCGCGGAATCTTGCTATCGCCAATAATGTCGGCCAGCTCAGGAGAGGGCGTAACCGGCGCGGTGATCCCTCCTCGCGCGCCATCGGTGACCTTGCCTGTCTTTTTCACCTTGGCGACAGCCGCTTTGGTTTCCTTTTCGCCACGCTGCTCACGAGTCTGCGCCATGAACTTCTCCCTTGCTGATCGCTCGCGGGTTGATGATCATGCCAAGTCATGAGGGACGAAAAAGTTGCCTGTCATATGACAATCAAGGCTTCTTTCTCGCGGCATCGGCCACATAAGCATCCCGCTCGCCAGGCGGTTTTGGTCGACCGCCCGTGCTGCCCTGCGCCCTTTGCTTCAGTCCAAAAGCAGGTGCATGCGACCCGTCGCGATGGGCTTGTCCCGATCCACCTGCCAGCAAACGGCATCGGCGTTCACCACCCTTCGCCCCACACGGATGAGCCGGGCCTGCGCATAGCTGTCCACCATCAGCCCACCACGCAGGAAGTCGAACGACATGTTGATCGGCTTGGGCCAAGGCTCCCTCCGATCCTGCGCGACGGCCTCAAGACATGCGAGTTCCAGCAGACTGGCGATGACGCCGCCATATAGAAACCCCGACCGCCCTTCGAGCGACGGAGCAGCGGGCATCATGAGGACGGCCGTTTCGCCATCCAGCGCAACGCTCCGGATGCCCAGCATCTGCGCATAGGGGGTGCGAACGATCATGACTCGTCCGTGAAGAAGAAGCTGGCGGTTGCCGTGGCGATCGGCGCCTTTGGGTCACCATCATGAACGTCACAACGGGTGAAAGCGACCTTGCGCGTTAAATGATGGCAATGGGCGCGCGCATAAAGGCTGTGCCCTGCCCTTGCTGGCCGCAGATAATCGATATGCAGGTCGAGCGTAGCCATCCCCCGCCACTGGCGCGTGCGCGCGATGATGGCGGAACCTGCTGCCGCATCGACCAGCGAAATGATGGGGCCGGACGATACCAGACCCGCATCGGCATCCATCAGAAACCCGGGAGCGAAGGGACACGCCAGTTCCGCCCAGTCCGGTCCATGATCGACATTATAGATGCCCAGCAACGCATGATGCCCCCGCGGCGGCAGGTTCTTCAATCGCTCAAAGGCATCTTCCTCCTCCACCGTTCAGGCGTTCCCGCGCGGTTCGCGAGGTAGACCGAGCCCCCGCTCCGCGATCAGGTTGCGCTGAATCTGGTTGGTGCCACCGTAAATGGTGTCGGCCCGAGAGAAGAGGAACAGGTTAGGCAGCGTATCCCATTCATATTCTCCATGATCGCTGATTTCGCCGACTTGGCCCAGCACGTCCATGGCGAGTTCCCCAAGGTCGCGGCGCCAGCTGGCCCACTGAATCTTGTAGGTCAGCGCAGCGCCATCGATCTTGGAATGATCAGTTTGCGACAACATGCGCAACGCTCCGTACCGCATCAGGCGCAGGCCCACTTCCGCTTTGGCCAGGCGCTGGCGGATCCACGGATCATTCGCCGCTCCATTGGCCTTGGCCGCCGCGATGATCTCGTCAAGTTCATTGCGGAACCCCATTTGCTGACCCAGCGTCGACACGCCCCGCTCAAAGGCCAGCAGGCCCATCGCGATCCGCCACCCGTCGCCCACCGCGCCGATCAGGCTGTCAGCCGGACACCGCGCGTCAGTGAAGAAGGTTTCGTTGAACTCCGCATCACCATTGATCTGGCGGATACCGCGAATTTCAATACCCGGCTGATCGATCGGCATCATCAGGAAGGTGAGACCCTTTGGCCCCTGCGACCCCTCTTCCGTACGCGTCACGACGAAGATCCAGTCGGAAATATGGGCAAGGCTCGTCCAGATCTTCTGGCCGTTCACCACCCATTGGCCGTCTTCAAGCCGGGCCTTCGTCCGCACGCTCGCGAGGTCCGAACCGGCATTGGGCTCGGAAAAGCCCTGGCAGAAAATAGTCTTGCCGCCTGCGATGCCCGGCAAGAAACGCTGCTTCTGCTCCTCGGTGCCGAATGTCAGGATGGTGGGACCGGCAAGCTCGATGCCAATATGATTGACGCGGCCCGGAACGCCCGCTCGGGCATATTCCTCGGCAAAGATCACCTGCTGCGCCAATGTCGCGTCACGCCCGCCCCATTGCGAGGGCCAACCGATGCAGGACCAGCGGTGCGCCGCAAGCTGCTGCTCCCACTCCTTGCGCCGTTCCGGGCTGCCGGTCAGCTTGGTGATGCCCTTGATGTCGCGAAATTCGCCGGCCATCTGGCCATTCAGCCAGTCCGCGCACTCTTGCCGGAACAGTTCTTCTTCTGGGGAAAACCCGAGTTTCATGCCGCTTCTCCCAGGATCATCATGGCGATCTTCTCACGATGCCAGACATTATTACCAAGCATCGTCTGCAGCGCACGGGCGCGCTTGAAAAACAGATGCGCGTCATGCTCCCAGGTAAAGCCGATGCCGCCGTGCAACTGGATCATATCACCGGCGCAGCGGAAATAGGTGTCGGTGGCAAAGGATTTGGCGGCATGAATGGCCATCTCCGCCTCTTCGGCGCCCTCATCCACGGCACAGGCAGCCCAATAGACTGCCGACCGCGCCTGCTCGATCTCCACCATCATGTCCGCCAGCCTGTGCTTGTATGCCTGGAAAGACCCGATCGGCCGACCGAACTGGATACGCTCCTTGGAATAGTCAACAGTCCGGTCGAGGCACGCCTGCGCGCCGCCCAGCGCCTCCGCAGCCGCCGCGATGAACCCAGCGCGATGGACAGCGGCCAGCGCAGCTTCCGGATCGGCAAGCCGCTCGCCCGCCACATTGTCCAGCTGCACATGAGCCAAGGGACGGGTCTGGTCCATGCTCGTTTGACTCGCCACGCTGACGCCCGGGGCGTCCGCGCGGACAATCCAGACCTGCCGCATGTCCGTCACCACGATCATGTCGGCAGCGGCGCCATGGGCAACGAAACGCGATCCGCCCGTCAGCCGGTCGCCATCCGACCGGATGTCCGCACCATAGATATAACCGCCGATCACCTCGCCAGAGATCAGGCGCGGCAACCACTCATTCTGCTGCTCCGCATTGCCTCCAGCTGCGATGGCCTGAGCCGCTTGCACGAGACTGCTCAGCATAGGCAATGACGCCACCTGAGCGCCTGCCGCTTCAGCGATGATCGCCAGCTCCACCATGCCCAGGCCCGCGCCGCCAGCACTTTCCGGAAGTCCGATGCCGGAGAGACCGAGTTCCTGACAGAAAGCCTGCCAAAGCGCCCGGTCGATGCCGTCGCCCGCCATCGCCTTGCGCGTGCGCTCGCTGGTGGCATTCTCCGCGAAGAAGCTGCGCGCCGTCTCCGCGATCATTTGTTGTTCGTCGGTAAATGCGAATTCCATCTCGGCCGCCTTTAAATATGCTGGCGGAGATCCTTGCCCCGACACCCAACGGTGCGAGACATCAGCCATCCAATGACGCGGCGGCTCTCTCCTGCCATTGACGATCGGCAGCCATATACTGCCAAACGCCGCTCACATCCTGCTATATGAGGTTATTTTCCTTTTCAAGCGCTCATATGCGGAATTTGAAAATATTTAAATTCCGAATTTAACTGTTCACTTGAACCTTACAAGCTGCTGACCGTCTGTGCGTCCGTGATCCGAACTACGCGGTTGCTGAACTTCACAGTCCTGACCGCCAGGGAGGTTTCGATGTGATTTACCCCCTCCATCGATAGAATCTGCCCCGACGCCATCTTGTGAAGGTTGTCGAGGTCATCATACAGGCATGTCGCCATGATGTTGCACGGCCCCAATGTGATCATCACCGCCTTCACCAGCGGTATATGCGCAATGTCACGCGCGATCTGGCGGACATGGCTGACATCCGCCTGCACCGCGACGAAAGCCACATTGGTCGCCTTCTCCAGCTTCAACCCTGTCAGGGCGGTGAAAGCGATCAGCTTTTCCTGCTGCAACCGCTTGATGCGGCCCCTGACCGTGCCCTCATTCACGCCCAGATCGGCCGCGATCTTGCGGTTGGACACGCGCGCGTCCTGCGCCAATATGTCGATCAGCTGGTGATCCAGCTCGTCGAGGTCCGGCCTCCTCATGCAAGCCTCCTGCGATCGATGGGAGCGGTATCCAGGCCATAGCGGACAATGTCGAGCCCAATCGCGGGTGTCATCGATCTTATTCCCCGCACCTTCGACAAACGATCCGTGATCAGTGAGGGAAGCTCATCAATGTCACGGAGCGTCAGGAGCAGGCTAATCTCATAATTGCCGGTCACCAGATGCGCGGCGAAGACTTCAGGAAATACAGCCAGTTCTTCCGCAACGTCCAATGCCGACCGCCCACTCACCTGCACCGCCAGGTGGATCAGGACATGATAGCCATGCACCGCAAAGTCGGACACGGCTACAACGCGCAGCATGCCCGCATCCTCCATCCGCCGGATGCGCGTCGAAACGGTGGAAGCGATCAGGTTGAGGGATTCCGCGATCTGCTGATTGGTGGCCCGGCCATTTTGCCGCAGCTGTTCGACAATCTTCCGGTCCGTCTCGTCGAACGCAAACGTCTCGCTCATATACCCACTCAACCTCTTTCAACCGCTGCTCTTGCCAGCAAAGGGCCAGAAGGTCGAATCGAAAGCGCATCCTCCGGCCAGCAACATCGCGAGCGCCACCCTAGGGTTGGAAGCAGGGCGCATGCCTTCAGTCTCGCAAAAGCGATCCGCCATTCACATGCCAGAGCTGCCCGTTAACCCATTCCCCATCGTCGGACGCGAGGAACGCGACCGCACCCGCGATGTCGTCGGGCTTGCCAAGGCGACGGTGGGGCAAATTCTCCAGCATATTGTCCACATAATCCTGCGTCAGATGCTGGGCCACCGCTTCGGTCAGGACGACCCCAGGGCAAATGCCATTGGCGCGGATGCCCTGCTTCCCGAACTTACGGGCGACGTGCCGGACGAGCGCATGTAAAGCATTCTTCGTCATCGGATAGGCGACCTGCATTGGGTTGCCCGAAATCGCTGCGCCGGAGGAGGTGTAGATCATCGCGCCACCCCCACGCTCCAACAGCACTGGAAGCGCAGCCTGCGTCGCAAGGAAATGGCTCTTGGCATTGATCGCGAAGGACCGATCCAGCACCTCTTCCGAACAGTTCAGCACATCGATGTCGCCTTCGGTGCCGCCCGCCAGATTGCTGTGGTAGAAGTCGAGCCGCCCGAACTCGGACAAGGCGGCCTCAACGATCGCCGCCTGAGACGCCGCCTTCGTGCCGTCAAGCACCACGCCGATCGCCCGTCCGCCCTGCTCGCGAATGGAGCGCGCGGTCTCTTGCGCCCACTCGCCGACAATGTCGCCGATCACGACTGATGCGCCCTCAGCCACTAACCGCCGCGCCGTGGCCGCGCCGATACCGCGCCCGCCGCCTGCGACGATCCCCGCCTTGCCTTCCAATCCGCGCATCATATTCTCCAATATATTAAATCGCCGGACGCCTGTTCTTCCAGGGCGCAGCACTTTCCAGCTGCCCCGCAAGCCTGAACAGCAGCGCCTCGTCGCCATAGCGTCCCATGAACATCACCCCGATCGGCAGACCCGCCGATGACATGGCAAGTGGCACCGACATGGCAGGCTGGCCGGTCATGTTCGCAACCTGGGTAAAGGGCGAGAAGACCGCCGCGCGTTGTCCCCATGCGGCAAAATCCACATCAGGCGTCAGGTTGATCTGCCCCAGCTTCAGCGGGGGAGCGGCCAATGTCGGCGAAAGGATCACATCATAATTCGCCATGAACTGCGCCATGGTTATAGCCGCCGCCTGAAGCGTGTTGTTCGCGCGGGCAAAGTCCATGCCGGTCGCCTTCTGTCCATAGCCGACAAAGCCCAGCGTAATCGGCTCCAGCACATCCGGCCCGGTCGCGATGCCGGTCGCCTTCGCGCGATCCATCATGTCCGCAGCCACGGATGAGCCGATCAACACGAAACTCGCCGCCCCCATCGCCGCGATGTCCAGCTTGGGCGCCGCTTCCTCGACATGATGGCCCAAGCTCTCGCACAGCCGCGCCGCCTTGCGCGCCGCCTCCACGCATTCCGGGTCGACCGGCGATCCAGCAGGCGCATTCAGCATCAACGCTATCCGCAATCGGCCCGGAGCCTTCCCGACTTGCGACAGGAAAGTCTCGCCCGGCGTCGGCGCTGCATAGCGGCCGCCCGGCTCTGGACCCTGCGTCGCATCCAAAATAGCGGCGGAATCCCGAACGCTGCGGGTGACGGCATGATGCACTGATAGTCCACCCCAGCCTTCGGTGCGTGGCGGCCCCATCGGCACGCGCCCCCGGCTAGGCTTCAATCCGAACAGCCCACAGCAGGACGCCGGGATACGGATCGACCCGCCCCCGTCAGTCGCGTGAGCGGCGGGCAGAACCCCCGCAGCCACCGCCGCCGCCGCACCGCCCGACGATCCACCCGTAATCCGGCTCACGTCCCAGGGGTTGCGCGTGTCGCCGGTCAGCTTGTTCTCGGTCGTGCCGGTCAGGCCCAGTTCCGGCACCGTCGTCTTGCCGAAGATGACAAAGCCCGCCTTCTCAATGCGTCGCACCAGCTCGGACGTTACCTCAGGCTTGTATCCCTTGTAGAAGCGGCTCCCATTCTCAGTCGGCAGGCCCGCAATATAGGTGTTCAGGTCCTTCAACAGCCAGGGAACGCCGCTAAACGGCCCTTGCGGCAGACCCTTTGCGATTGCGGTACGGCCATAGTCATAATGTTTCTGCGCCATGAAGTTGAACCGCGGGTTCAGCACCTCCGCCTTGCCAATCGCCGCCTCCAGCAACTCGCCGGGCGATACCTGCTTCTTGGCGACAAGTTCAGCCAGACCCATGGCGTCGTGCGTGTCGAGCGGAGTGGAACGCGGCGTCGCAGCCTTGCCAATGCCCGCCAACCCCACAAGCGCCGCACCGCCTGCCACTGTTTCCCGGCGTGTCATGTCCATTTCTATCTCTCCAAGAGGTTCTTTTGGCGTGACAGTCTAGGGGATCATCTACCCCCGCCCCGTTCGCCCTGAGCCTGTCGAAGGGCCTCACTCTCTTTTTTTGAAGAAGGAAGAGGGCTTCGACAGGCTCAGCCCGAACGGGGCTGGTGGGTGTAGCCGGTCGTATCCGCGCTATGCCTCTACTGTCGCGCTCTGATCCGCATAATAGCGCGCATAATATTTGCGGAACTGCGGGATCGGGCCGTCACCATCGCAGATGATCGGGTTCGGCTCGAACTTCTGCCGGTCCCACACCACCTTGTCCTGATCAAATTGCTTGCAGATGTCGCGGATGATCGCCTTGGCAACGCCCGCCCGCTCGCCTTCAGCCTGCGCCTTGGGCTGGGTGAAGCAGAAGCGGACATGCACATGATCCAGCTCGACCGGTGCTAGGCAGGCAACCAGCAGCGTCTCTGAAATGCCGGTAAAGCGCGTCCAGCTTTGCCCCGGCCCCATCGTGTCATAGCTGATGCAGCCATCCACCTCGCCCCACGGCGTGCCCATCTTGGCCTTCACGTCCGCGCCACGGCCCCAATCGCCCCAGCGCAGTTCGCCCAACGGCACGTTGGCAGTCCCGTGAATGAACCGGAAATGCGCAACGTCGACGCCATTTTCCGCCATATTCTGGAGCGAACCCCAGACATTCCATTCATGGACCTCATAATCGGTCCATTCAGGGTCGCTCGCCTCCGGCAGTACCGCCACGTCGAACAGCGGCGCTTCATCCTGGGGATGATACCAGGCCCAGATAAAGCGGTTCGCTTCGGTGATGTGCCAGTTGCGCGTGCACTTGCGCTTCACCTGCGGCGGGATATTGCGAGCATAGGGCACGTCCTTCACCACCGCCTCGTCGCCGTCATAGCGCCAAGCGTGAAAGGGGCACTCCAGCAGATTGCCATGCACCTTGCCGCCATGGCCCATATGCGCGCCCAGATGCTTGCAATAGGCGTCCAGCATGCGGACCTTGCCATCCTCGCCGCGCCAGATCGCCAGATCCTTGGAGAAATAGCGCAGCGGCTTCACTTCGCCGACCTGCAATTCCGAGGACAAGAGGATCGGATACCAGCCAAAAGGAATGCCGATATCCAGGTTGCGCTCTTCGATTGATGCGCGGTCCTTTACTTCGGCCAGCCGCCAATCAAGCAGGTCCTGCCCCTTCAGCTTCTCAAGTATCTGCCATACGGCAACCGGCGGGGTGCGCGCGTCGGATGCGGCGGCGGTTTCAGGGTTCGACATGGAAAGGCTCCGTCAGATTATTTGAGGTCAAAGACCTTGAGGGCGTTTTCGCGCAGGAACTTCGGCCAGACTTCGTCCTTGAAGGGGACGTTCTGCATGTCGCTGAAGATCCGTTCCAGACTGAGACCCATGGGGAAGTACCCCGCATAGATGATCTTGTCCGCGCCACGCGTGTTGGCGTAGTCGATGATCGCCTTGGGATAATGTTTGGGCGCAAAGGCACTCGTCGAATAATATAGGTTCGGCCATTTGAGCATCAGCTTGACCGCCAAAGCTTCCCACGGCTCCGCGCCATGGCGCATGACGACTTTCAGGTCAGGGAAGAACCAGCACACTTCATCCAGATGCTCAACCTTCTGCGTTTCCATCGGAATACGCGGCCCCGGAATACCGGCATTGAGCAGCACGGGCAGACCCAGCTCGGCGGCAACCGTATAGAGCGGGAACATATATTTGTGGTTGATCGCCACTTGCGGCAGCGTGCCCGCCGGGAACACGCTGATCGCCGACAGGCCGACTTCGGCATGGATGCGCTTGATCCGGCGAACTTCCTCCATACCCTTGTTGGGGTCACAGGGCAGGTCGAAGAAGAAACGATCCCCGAACATTTCCTTGGCGCGATAGGATGTGGGATTGTCGTTCCACCCGACAAGCGCCTTGTCGATGCCATATTGGTCCATCTGCTCGACAGTCCAGGACACGAAATCATCGACCTTGCCTGTCTGCGGAATGTCCTTGAACATATATTGCGCCGGCATCGCGAATTGCTGGAGCGTCTGCTGATCCTTGATCAGCGGCCGGAAGGGATCGAACCAGGCGGAGCGGTCTTCCGCGTCCGGAATACCCAGCATGCAATCGATTATCTTTATGTCCTTGGGAATGCCCATGGGAACTCTCCTGTTCAGTTGTTTTCGGCCAACTCGGGCCAGAGCGCACGAAGCGCGATCTTGTTGATTTTCTGCGACTGGTTGCGCGGCAGGGGCTTGGCCGAAAAGGCGACGCGCACCGGCGCCTTATAGGGTGCAAGCCTGCCCGCCACCCAATCGATGATGCTGCGTTCATCCAGACCATCCGCCTGAACCACCGCGACCAGCGCCTCGCCCAGTCGATCGTCCGCGATCCCAAAGGTCGCGCATTCGGTGATCTGCGGCATTTCGCTGAGGACGCGCTCGACTTCGGCGCAATAGATATTCTCGCCGCCTGAAATCACCATGTCCTTGGCGCGGTCGACGATGAAGATATAGCCTTCCTCATCCTGATAGCCGATGTCGCCAGTGCGCAGCCAGCCATCGGGCGTAAGGCTCTTTGCCGTATCCTCCGGCCTGTTCCAGTAGCCATTCATGATCATGGCACTGCGCACGATGATCTCGCCGGTTTCATTCGGACCACAGACCGCGCCGTCCTCGCGCTCGATCCGCAAATCTACCAGCGGCAACACCCGTCCCGCCGAAGCACGAGCAGCCAGAAAGTCCGCTCCCACGGCCTGCGCGATCGCGCCCGATGTTTCCGTCATGCCATAGCCAACGCCAATCATCGCATGCGGGCAGAGCGCCCGCACCTCTTCCAGCAGGTTGAGCGGCAGCGCCTGCCCACCCGATCCAATGTTCCGCACGGAACTAAGGTCGGCATCTTTGCTGCGCGCGCGATGCACCATGTCCCACAACATGGTGGGGACGGTGGAAAGCTGCGTCACCCGCTCCCGCTCGATCAGGCGCACAGCCTCCTCTGCGTCCCAGCGGCGCATCACGACGATCTTGCCGCCCGACAGGAATGGCGCAAGGAAGCCAGCGCCCAACCCCGAAATGTGGAAGAGTGGATAAACCAGCAAAATCGCCTGAGGCGGCACCTGCGCTGCGATGGCCTCCACCGGAACCCCATATTCGCGCGCCATATTGTGCAGCACCATCATTCCGGTCAGTTGCGTGCCCAGCAATCCGGTAATCAGGCTGCGGTGGGAAAGCACCGCGCCCTTTACCCGCCCGGTCGTTCCCGACGTGAACAATATGGCACACGGATCGCCCGGTTCCGCAGCCGCATTGTTCGCGATCGGTGACGTCTCATCACCCAACGGCTGCGTCACGTCGATCAGACGCCCCGCATAGCCTCCGTCGCGCAGCAACGCCGCTCTTTCAGTGTCCGCCAGAACGAGGTCAGGCGTAACCTCCTCGACCATGGCATGAAGTTCGGCGGGCGACCCACGGCTGTTGAGCAATGCTGCAACGCCGCCCTGCTTCACAACCGCCAGAAACGCCACCATCCACTCCGCGCGGTTGCGCATGCAGATCGCGACCCGCTGCCCCCGCTCTATGCCCAATCGGGCTGCCAACTCATCCCGCCAAGCGAACATGTCCGCAAAGCTCAGCCGCCGCTCACCCTCTGGCCCGTCGAAATCAACGATACAGACCTGCTCTCCAAAGCGGCGCGCGCCTTCTATCAATTGATTGAGGTCCGACGGCGCGTTCACGAAAAAGCGCAGCCCATCCTGCTCGCCAATCTCAAAAGGCGTTCCTGGCGCGGTGACTGTCGCGAAAATTGGGTCGATCTTGCTCATGCTATCCTTGGGGATCACTCTACCGCCGTGGAATTTTCTCGACGGGAGTTTTCGCCGGAGCCGCAGCCCCGCTCATTCCCGACATCCTCTATCCTCGACTCGTCGCCTGCTTTTGTTGAGGCCAACTTTATTCCGTCATTCGCGTAATTCAACAATATTATTTTTCCGCACGTTTCAGGCTGCCATTCATGCTGCTTCCGCCACGCAAGGAAGTGACTGAAATGCCCTGAAACCAATATGATTTTCGCGCAACCTCGGCTTGAGCACTAGCGGATCGCGATATCATTCCGATGCTCTCATATATCCGTTGCGAACCCCTGAAACATCCATATTCGTAATTTATAGATTTACAAATTACGAATTCTGAATGATCCTGAGTCGCATCGCACCGGTCTCGGCAAGAGTGTGATTCTGTTTAGGTGAGGTTCTGGACGTCGAATGAGCGAGGATTTTCAAGGCCGCGTCGCCATCATCACGGGCGGCAGCGATGGCATCGGCCTCGCGACCGCCACACTGTTGGCACAGCGCGGCGCTCAGGTCGTCATTTGCGGCCGCAGGCAGGCGCTACTCGACAGCGCGCGCGACAGCATCTCTGCACAAGGCGGCCGGATCGAAGCAATCCAGCTCGACGTCACTGACACCGATGCCCTTGCGGCGATGGTCGAAGGCACCGCGCAAAAATACGGGCGCCTCGACATGCTGGTGAACAATGCCATGTCGACCCATTATGCGCCGATCAGCAAACTGACGCTGGAACATTGGCGCAAGGATTTCGCCGTCAACAGCGACGCCGCCTTCGTCAGCACCAAAGCGGCGCTGAAAGTGATGGCTTTGACGGGCAAGGGATCGATCGTCAATATCGCCTCAACCTGCGGCATCCGCGCGACCGTGAACATGGCAAGCTATTCCGCCTCAAAGGCTGCGCTCGTCCACTTCACGGCCGCCGCCGCGATGGAGGCTGCGCCACTGGGCATCAGGATAAACGCGATCATTCCCGGCCAGGTGCAAACCGCACCGACTGAACTTTTTTCGGCACGCGCAGCGGACACTGCCGCCCGTACAACAGCCGCCATACCCATGCAACGTGGGGGCCAGCCCGAAGAACTGGCTCATGCCATCGTCTTCATGCTGTCCGACGCTGCAAGTTACATCACGGGAACGGCTCTACCCGTCGATGGCGGGAAGGCGGCCCAACTTTACATGCCGAGCTAAGGCCCAAACCAGCGACATCCAGAACTGAATAGTCCGGCACACGCAAATAGACTTCAGCGCGGTCGCATTCGTCACAACTAAAAACCTTATTATATCTATGGGAGAGATATTGATGGCCAAGACATATACATGTGCAGCGCTACAACTGATCATCGGGGTCAGCGGCCTGGCTCTTGCCAGCCAATCAGTGGCGCAGACCACCGCGACACCTTCGGAGCCGGGCCTCGATGAAATCGTCGTCACTGCCCAGAAGCGCGCCCAGAATCTTCAGGATGTCCCCATCGCCATCAGCGCGATTAGCTCTGAAAAGGTGGAACAGCTCGGCATTCGCGATAGCCGGGACCTGAGCGGCCTTGCGCCCAACGTCGTCGTGACGCAGGGCACCACCAGCAACAGCGCGGCCGTCTTTTCCATGCGCGGCATCTCGAACGGCGGCAGCGAGAGCTTCGGCATCGATGCAGCCAACGGCCTTTACGTGGATGGCGTGTATATCGCGCGCGGCGGCGCCATGGGCCTCAGCGTCATGGACATTGAGCGGGTGGAGGTGCTGCGCGGGCCGCAGGGCACCCTGTTCGGCCGCAACACGACGGGCGGTGCGATCCACTTCATTTCCCGCGCGCCTTCATCCACCTTCCGGCTGAAGGCGGAGGCTGGCTATGGCAATTTCAACGCGTGGAACGGCAAGATCTCCGTCGATCCGGGTGAGATCGCAGGCATCTCGACCACCTTCTCCTACAGCCACAGTGAACGTGACGGGGTTATCGACAACATCCTGCAACCCCGCGACTCCCGCGATCCAGGTGCGCGTAAGTCAGATGCGTTTCGCGCTGGCGCCAAAATCGACCTGGGCGGGACCGGCAGCATCCAATATGTTTTCGACTGGAACCGTATCAAGGGCACGCCGCTCCCCTTCATCCTGACCCATGTCGCGGATGGTACGCCTAACGCCCCCATCACTGTCGATGGTCGGCTGGCGGTGGTGACGCAGCAGGCGCCGGTAGCCCAATATCTGGCGGGCGCGACCTTCGCGGACCCCGAATGCGCGGCACTGGCGGTCCCCTCGCGCACCTATCGTCATAAGGTCTGCAACAACATCCTCAGCAGCGCTACCGACAAGACCTGGGGTCATAATCTGCAAGTCCAGAATGATTTTGGCGGCTTCAAGGTCAAGACGACGACCGGCTATCGCTTCTGGAACAGCGACAGCATCACCGATCTGGACGGGATCGGCGCCTTCAGCGGCCCGGCTTTCTCCAACGCGACACTGTTCAACGGCATGCCCGCATCGCTGTTGCAGTTCATCCCTACCATACCGGCAGCAGCCATTCCGTTCATCTCCGCAGCGCCGGTGCCGACGATCAGCCAGGATCTGTTCTCCGTCGACAATAAGCGGCGCCACAAGCAGTTCAGCCAGGAAGTCGAAATTTCCGGCGACAGCAGTTCGCTGGACTGGGTCGTCGGCGGCTTCTACTTCTGGGAGAAGGGCTCCGAGAATGGTCGTCAAAATAGCGGCTTCATCCTGGACACCAATTCGGTCTTCCTCGCCAATTTCGGTCCTCTTGGACCGGGCTTCGCCGCTGCCAACCCAGCCCGTTACCGGCTCGTCCAGACGCTTGCCCGGCTTAACTACACCACATCGAGCGAGAGCACCGCACTCTACGGCCAGTTCACCTTCTATCCGGGTGGTCGTGACAGCGGCATCCGCCTGACGGCTGGCGGCCGATACACCTGGGACGAAAAGAAGATGATCCGTCTCCAGAACGGTGCGGCGCCGCCTCCCGTCCCCGAATATGGTGCTGCGAAGTTCAGCAAGTTCACCTGGAACCTGATGGCCGGCTACGATGTCGCCGATGGCATCAACCTCTATGCCCGCGCCGCCACAGGCTATCGCTCGGGTGGCTTCAATTCTCAGGACCCCGCGCTCACCGGCACCAACCAGCTGGGCAGCTTCGAACCGGAGAAGGTGACCTCCTACGAAATCGGGGCAAAGACGGAATTGTTCAACCGCCGCCTGCGCCTGAACGTCGCGGCCTATCACAACATCTACGACAACCTCGCTGTCATCGGCCCCGTTACCGACGCTCCAGCGGGCACGTTCGCCACCCGCATCATCAACGCGGGCAAGGTCGTTTATAACGGCGTGGAAGCGGAAGCGCAGGCAGTCCTTTCCGACAACTTCTCGATCGATGGCAGCATCGGCTATATCGACATAAAATATAAGGAGTTCCTGGCCGGACAGTCGCCTGTAGCCGGGGAGCCTCCGGTCAATATCGCGTCGATCGCAACGCCCGGCTATACGTCACCGCTGACCGCCAATGTCGCACTGAACGCGCAGTTCCCGCTGAACTGGGGCAATGCCACCCTGCGCGGCCGGATCGGCTATACACATGAAGACGGCAAATATAATTTCAGCAGCAGCCTCGGTTCGCCGTTCAACGAACAGATCAAGGGCGATAATATCGACCTGATCGATGCACAGATCAGCGTTGACGGCATTCCGCTGGGGACGGGCGAAGGCGAAGTCCGCCTGTGGGTGAAGAACCTCACCAACGCGAAGGATTTTGCTCGCGGCATCGACTTCGGCCAGCTCGGCTATGCGGGGGGATATTATGCCGAACCGCGGACCTACGGCATCACCGTCGGCGCGAAATTCTAACGCTTTCCGGCGCCATCCCGCCCTCCCATGCCCCGCCTCCTCCCGGAGGCGGGGCCTTTTTTCTGCCTGACCTCGGCGATCATTTCACTTCGCATTCAGCCTCATTGCGCTAAAACAAGAAGCTGACCTATTGCGAAGGGATACGCCGAACTTGCTGAAATCATTGGCCGCCGCATCCTTTCTTGCCCTGTCTTCAGGCTTCGTTGCGACAGCCAATGCCGAAACCTATTATGTCAGTTCCACGCAGGGCGACGACAGCTTCAACGGCACCGCACCAACGCAGCCGTGGCGCTCTCTCTCCCGCCTATCGACTTTCCCACTGCAACCGGGCGATCAGGTCAAGCTGATGGCGGGATCGGTATGGCGGGAGCCTCTTACCCTCACCCGTTCCGGAAGTGAAAAGGCACCCATCACCGTCACCTCTGACGGAACAGGCCCCCGCGCGCGCATTGACGCAGGCGGAGTGTCTCCCCATGCCGTCGGCATCATCAATGCCGATTATGTGACGGTCAGCGGCCTCGAAATCACGAACGACAGCCCGCTTCCCGCCCACCGCACCGGCCTTCTCATATCGGCGGAGGATCGCGGCATCACGCGCGGTATCCGTATTCGCGACATGTACATTCACGATGTGCGCGGGACCAACGACCGAAAGGATAATGGCGGCATAGTCTTCCGCGCCACCGGCCAAAAGCTGCCGACCCGTTTCGACGACCTTATCATCGAACGCAACATAGTCTGGCGCGTCGATCGATCCGGCATAGCCGGGATCAGCGATCAGGTGACATCCTCCAACTGGTTTCCCAGCCAAAAGGTCGTCATCCGCGACAATTATGTGGAGGATGTGGGCGGCGACGGCATCGTGCCACGGGGCACCAATGGCGCGCTTATCGAACATAATATCGTGCGCCATGCGGGCAGCCGCGCGCCCGGCTATAATGCAGGCATTTGGCAATGGAGCACGGACAACAGCCTGATACAGCTGAATGAGGCCGCCTATACCCGAACCCGCTATGATGGTCAGGGCTTTGATTCCGATTTCAACTCCCGCCGCACCACGTTCCTCTACAATTACAGCCATGACAATGCAGGCGGCTTTCTGCTCATCTGTTCGCCTGGCCAGGATGACATCGCCAATATCGGCAACCACGGGACAGTCGCCCGCTTCAATGTCAGCCGCAATGACGGCACGCGAATATTCCAGATCGCGGGCAATGTGTCGGACGCGCTGATCGAGAAAAATGTCGTCCATGTCGGAAAGGCGATGGACGTGCAGATGGTCGTCGCGACCCAATGGGACGGATGGGCGCGCGGCGTCCGCTTCCGCAGCAATGTGTTCAAGGTCGCGGGGACTGCCCGCTATGGCAGCGAGATTGGGCGCAACGGCCCTGACTATCTGATCAAGGCGGGCTTTGACCCCGCAGAGTCTTTCCGGTTCAAGGGCAACAGCTATTTGGGCAGTCACGTCGATGCCCCCGACGACGGCGCCGCCCAGATCGAAACCAGCTATGAAGAACAGCCTGCCGACTGGCAGGTCCCCGTCTTCGACCCCGCCAAACCGGACGGCTTTCCCGAATATATCGCAAGCCATCGGCTCTGGATGCTGGGAATGCTGCGCCGCGAACTCGGAACTTTCGTGAAACTGAAGCAACCCCGCCGCCTTCATGTTTCAGAAGCGCGGAGGTAGAGGATCTTGGCCACGCCACCTCTTTATGACATGCTGATCGTCGGCGGGGGAATAAACGGCGTCGGCATCGCGCGCGACGCGGCTGGGCGGGGCTACCGGCTCCTTCTGGTGGAACAGGACGATCTTGCCAGCCAAACTTCGTCCGCCTCGACCAAGTTGATCCACGGCGGCTTGCGTTACCTCGAATATGGCGAGTTTCGGCTGGTCCGTGAATCCCTGATCGAACGGGAACGGCTTTGGCGCATGGCGCCTCACATCATCTGGCCGCTTGCCTTCCTGATGCCGCAAAACCTCTCGACGCGCCCGGCATGGTTGGTGCGCCTCGGCCTCTTTATCTACGATCATCTCGGCGGCCGACGGAACCTACCCGGCACGCGCACGATCGCGCTCGATCGATCGCCTTTGGGAAACAGCCTTGCGAACCGCAAGGGACGGGGCTTCCTCTATTCGGACTGCTGGGTCGAAGACAGCCGGTTGGTGGTGCTGAACGCGATGGACGCCGCCAAACGCGGCGCGCATATCGAAACCCGCACCCGCTTGCTCCATGCTCGCCGGGACGGGTCAGTCTGGTCGGCCGCCATCGAAGATGCGCATGGCGTGAAGGAAGTGCGCGCACGCATATTGGTCAATGCCGCAGGTCCATGGGTCGCCGACATCATCGCCCGCTCCGGCCTAGAGAGTCAGCGGAAAGTCCGCCTCGTAAAGGGCAGTCATATCGTCGTGCCGCGCCTCCACGAAGGGGACCATGCCCTCACGCTCCAGCATATTGACGGCCGCATCATCTTCGCCATTCCCTATGAGCATCGCTTCACGCTGATCGGCACCACCGAGCAAGAGTGGCACGATCCACCGGGCAAGCCACAAATCAGTGAGACCGAGATCGACTATCTGCTCGACGTGGCAAACAGCTACTTCGCCCGGAAAATCGCGCGCGAAGACATAATCTGGTCCTATTCAGGCATCCGCCCGCTTTATGACGATCAGGCGGGCAATGCGTCCGCCGTCACCCGCGACTATGTCCTCGACCTCGACAGCGAAGGCGCTCCCCTTCTCAGCATCTTCGGCGGCAAGATCACCACCTGCCGGAAACTGGCCGAGCAGGCGCTCGACCTCCTCGCGTCCCAAGGGGTCGAGATGCGAGGCGCCTGGACCGCGAACGCACCGCTCCCAGGCGGGGACATGCCCGACGGGGACTTCAGCACCTTCGTGCAAGAATTGGAGCGCCAATATCCCGCCCTACCCCATTCGCTCCTCCACCGCCTCGCCCGCGCCTACGGCACATGCGCGCTGAAGCTGCTGGGCGCAGCTGAAACGCTGGACGATCTGGGGGAGATGTTCGGCGGCGACCTCAGCCGTGCCGAAGTCGACTATCTTGTCAGGGAAGAATGGGCACAGACCGCCGAAGACATTCTCTACCGCCGCAGCAAGCTCGGCCTACACTTGACGCCGGAAGCCAGCGAGGCGCTTGCCCGCTATCTCGACGGTCCTATTTCGTGCCGATCCGACGTCCGGAATGAGTGAAGCACAGCGCCCCAGGTGGGGAGATGGGTCTTTGGGACGCTGTGCTTCTCTCCCACAGTGCGACCCGAGGGAGTTGAGGCAGTGCGACATGGCGGGACTATCCCGCACATGATCGCGGTATGTCTGTAACCGGGACCGGCAGGCTCGATCGATATCCTGCACCAGCCCGAACGGATGACTAATTTAGTCCCGACGGCAAATCGCGTGGCCAAGCGGCCCAAATTTCAGGAATGGAGAAAAAGGGATAAGCGGTTTCATCGCGTCATGTCCTGTTTCGGTAACCCCGCTGTCTCAATCAAGAGACCGGAAGCTTTGCGTCCTGCCGTCACCAGCAGTTTGCCTTTTCGTCAGATCACTCGCCGCAGCGCGCTTCTCTGCCTTGGGAATTATTTAACCGAATTATCGCGTCAGGTCAAACATTTGTGGCCAAAAAAAGATGTGGCCTGATAACTTCGCCGACGATCCATCTGTAGTTGTTCATCTCTTCCCACCACCCCCCAGGCCCTTCCCCGGAACGATCTGAACCGATAACAGCATCATGCGGCGCCAGCGAAATAGGTGGGATAAGGAATGACGGATCAGTTGATCATCTTCGTGCAAAATGGCGTCGGCCGCATCCGCCTGAACCGGCCAAGGGCGATCCATGCGCTGACGACCGAAATGTGCGCCGCCATGATCGACGCCCTGCTCGCCTGGCGTCACGACGATGCCGTGTCCGCCGTCATGCTGGACCATGCCGTTTCCCCCGATGGCGACCCCAAATTGTCGCGCGGCTTCTGCGCAGGCGGCGACATCGCCATGGTCGCCAACAGCGCCAAGGGCGACTGTTCGGAGGCGGAGCGCTTCTTCCACACCGAATATCGGCTGAACCATCTGCTGTTCACATATGAAAAGCCCATCATCGCCTTCATCGACGGCATAGTCATGGGCGGAGGCGTCGGCATATCCGATCCGGCGCGCTTCCGCATCGCGACCGAGCGAACCGTCTACGCCATGCCCGAAACAGGCATCGGCCTTTTCCCTGACGTCGGCGGTGGCTGGTTCCTGCCGCGCATGCCTGGCCGCACCGGCACATGGCTCGCCACCACCGGAGCCCGCATCAATGGAGCAGACTGCGCAGCGATCGGCATCGCCACCCACTATATGACCTCGGAAAAGCTCGACGCGGTCAAGGCCCGGATTATCGCCGACCCCGACGGCATCGGCGAAATCCTAGACGAGATGAGCGACCCACCGCCCCCCTCCCCCTGGGCAGCACAGCGGGCCAACATTGACCGGCTGTTCGCGTCCGACCGCTACGAAGACATCCTCGACGCCCTGCGCACCGACGGATCGGAATGGGCGCGCGCGCAGCTGGCGGTTCTCGCCACCAAATCGCCCCAGACGATCAAGGTCGCCCTGCGGCAAATGGCAGAAGGAGCGGCTTTTACCGACTTCGCGGCCAACATGCGCAATGAGTATCGCATCGCCTGCCACGTCATCCGCCGCCCCGACTTCATCGAAGGCGTACGCGCCGTCATCTTCGACAAGGACAATGCGCCAAGATGGAACCCGGCCACCCCGGAAGAGGTGCCGAATGCGCTTATCGACAGCATCTTCGCACCACTCTCACCGGACAGGGAATGGACGCCGCTTCCCGAACTCGGAGAGTGAACGGGCCTTAATCGGGGGTCCCGCTCTAAGCCCCGCCAATCAATCACACATCCCAAACGCCGCTAGCCGCCGCATCGTGCGCATATTCGGAAAAGCGTCTCGGTTTCCGGCCTAATACCCGCTCAACATCATCCGTGACATAGGCCAACTTGCCGTCGGCGATACCAGAATAGGTATAGGCATATTCTTCAGGCAAACCGTTCGACAGGATCGACTCCCGAAATGTGTCGAAGGGAATGGGGGTGAAGCTGATCTTCCGTCCCGTCGCCTTCGTCAACGCGTCGGCGGCGGCTTCAAAGCCTATCGATTCCGGCCCGGTCAGCTCATAAACCTGTCCACTATGCCGACCGTCCAATAACGCCTCTGCCGCGACAGCAGCGACATCTTCGATATCGATAAACGGTTCGGTCGCGTCACCAACCGGCAGCACGATCTCACCCGCCAGCACCGCGTCGAGGAAGAACATTTCCGAGAAATTCTGCATGAACCATGCCGGACGAAGGACTGTCCAGTCCGCCGCACTCGCCCTGAATCCGCCTTCAACCGCATCCAAAAAGCCCTCATCGGCTCGCCCGGAAAGCAGCACCTGCCGCTTTACCCCGCAATCCAGCGCAAGCTGTGCAAGCCGCCCAATCTGCGCGCCAGCATCGGGATGCGTATTATCATGATGCGCGATATAAAGGCCATCCGCGCCCTCCAGCAGGGATTTCCAACTGGCCTCCTCTTCCCACAGAAACGGCTGCTCCGCGCTCCGTGAACCAATGCGGACAGTGTGACCAAGAGCCGTCAAACGATCGGCCAGACGACGACCCGTCTTACCGGTGCCCCCGACGATGAGAATGGTCGATTTCTGGCTCATTTCTATCCCCTCGGCTGCCATCAGCATCTCAATTACAACGATGAATGTAACCTGGCGCGCGCTTTGTCCACGAAGAGTTACTATAATGGCCCCTCTACCGGCGACTGGCGCGTTGGCCGAGGACAGGCTATCAGCCCGTCATGAGCGAGGATATCCGCCACATTCTCGATCGCCTGCGCACGCCGCCCGACAATGTCGTGGCCCGCGCCCGTCGCATGGTTGAGGCTTATGTGCCGGAGGACCGTCGTGGCCCCGGTTGGGACCGCCACTGGCGCGAACTGGAAGCCTATATAGAATTGCCCGGCCGCTGGATCGGCGGAGAGAAAACCGAAGATGACGTCTGACAAAATCACCGACCTTCTCGTCACCCGCCTTGTTCGCGACCACGGCCGCAGCAAGCATCACTGGCGCAAGGTCCTGGGCGCCGTCCGCCTCTACAGCCGCGCCACCCATCCGCATTGCAACTGGACGATCACGCCAACGGGCACCTTCCATGAGGTTTCGGTGATCGAAGGGCTGATGGATGACCTTAGAATGCGTTATCCGGTGATAAGCGGCTGAAGCGACGATCCGCTTTCAGGCCGGTCTCATCAACTGCCTGCTTGCGTATTCACTGGCGGGGCGAGCGGGTTGGGATCCTTCACTTCGCCTTTTTCGATCCTTTTCTCCGCTTCGCCGCTTTCCTGATCGCCACCGGCCAGCGGTGATCCCCGTTCCGGCGGCGGGGTGTCGTCCCGGTCTTCTGCCGGTTCGTCAGATGATTGGCCGCTCTTCCCGTCCTGCTGCATCGACTTTTCCTTTTGCTGCTATCCTTGATCAACGCCGCGACGGCAGCAGATATCCATGACCGAAGCTGGCGCTGACATGGGCGAGTCAGGTGGCCCGGCATCCCAAAGCCATCGAAAGCGTTCAGCCACCATGGCTCGCGCGCTCAAGGTCTATCGCACCCCTATCGGCTTCCATGACGCCTATGTCGCTGCGCCCAGTCAAAAGGCGGCGCTGGAAGCGTGGGGCGCCGACGCCAATCTTTTCGCGCGCGGTTCTGCCGAGCAGGTCACCGAAGCAGAATTGATGCGAGAACCACTCGCCAATCCCGGCAAGGTCATCAAACGACCACGCGGCAGCGAGGCGGAACATCTGGCATCCCTTGCCAAATCACCGCAGCAACCCGGCGGGGCGAAATCCCGCCCTGAAAGGGCGACTCCTCCCAACTCACCGCCGAAGCGCGCCTCCCCTCCAACACCACGACCCAGTCGTAAACCGCTCGACAAGGCGGAAGAAGCCCTCGCCCAGCAGGAGAAAGAAGACAGGGCGGCGTTGAAAAAACTCGAAGAGAAACAGGCGCAGCTTCGCGCCCAGATTGAACAGCTGCGCAAGCAGCAGCAGGCCGCCTATCGGCAGTTGGCTGACCGCGTGGACAACGAACGCCGCAAATATGACACTGCGCTTGAACGCTGGCGCGCGTCATGATCGATCAACCCGCCAAAAAGATAAGGATTTTTACCGCTTTCCACCAACAGCTTGGCACCAGATCGACTTTGCATCGTTATCGTCATTCAGGAGGGGTCTTAAATGGACACCCGTGAAGAGATTGTTGCGATAGGGCTGCTGACGCAGAACGATATTCATCGGCTTGGCGAAAGTTTTTCCCGGCTCTTCCCGCTCCCGAGCGACGGCGCCTTCGACGATCTGATTAAGGCGATCGATGAAGCAGACCGCGAAAAGGACCGCCGTCCCAAACCATGATTGGCCGCCTACTGGACTACGGCTAAAGGAAAGTCGGGTCCGGCTGTAAATCTTCGACCTTATCATGGTCGGGGCAACCGGACCCGGTTCCGCAAGATCGGGGGAACCTCGCGGAAGCCGCAGGTTCCCCGAGCACCGGCGACTGAGCAGCATTCTACAATGGTGCGCCTCCGCGAACACTGACGCTTAATGCTGCAAGTCCGGCGATTTGGGACGAAGCCAAATCTCCTTTAGGAGAGTTGACGGAAAGCGGTGCTATCCCCATGGAATCGCAACTGGCTATCCCGATATCAGCAGGGCTTGAGCAGGCCGCCGCTGTGCCGTTATGACGCAACCATGCGATCCTCCCTTTTGCCGCTCCTGCTTGCCTTGTTCGTCGCTGGGTGCGCTTCGTACCAGCCCGTATCGGACACGCCGGTTCGCGTCGGGCCGCCCTATACGGTGCGCGGCGTCACCTATGTTCCCGCGCAACAACCGGGCTATGATGAGGTCGGCTATGCCAGTTGGTACGGAAATGAATCAGGTAACCGCACCGCGCGCGGAGAAAAGTTCCGGCCGGGCGGGATCAGCGCGGCCCATCCCACCTTGCCGCTGCCTTCCTATGTAGAGGTGACGGAGCTTGGCAGCGGCCGAACCGTGCTGGTTCGCGTCAACGATCGCGGCCCCTTCACCCGCGGGCGGATCATCGACCTTTCCCGAGGGGCGGCCGAAGCACTCGGGATACGCAATCAGGGGCAAAGCGCCGTGCGTGTCAGGCTTGCCGAACCCCGCGAGAAGGATCGCCAGCGCCTGCGCAAAGGCAAGGAAGCGAGCGAACGGCCGCCCCTCACCGGCGAAGCCCTTGCCGCGCAACGCCGCCGACTTCTTACACCCCGTTGAATTTAACCTCGCCTTGACGGACAACCGCTGTATAGCCGCATATATACCTTAAGCGTCAGGCGTCGCATGCATCGGTTCCTTGTTCTGCTCCTTCTGCTCGTTACCGGCTTTGCGGTTGAACCCGCCGAAGCGCGCGAACGCGGGCCTTTGGTATTGGCCGCCGCCAGCCTCCAGGAATCGCTGACCGCCGCTGCCGATGCCTGGACGGCGCAGGGGCATGACCGACCAATCCTGTCCTTCGCCGCCTCTTCCGCCCTCGCCCGGCAAATAGAGGCCGGGGCGCCTGCGGACCTGTTTTTATCGGCGGATGAACCTTGGATGGACGCCATCGCCGCGAAAGGGCTCGTCCGCCGTGGCACCCGTGTTCCGCTGCTTACCAACCGCCTCGTCCTGATCGCTCCAGCGGGCAGCGGAACGAAAATGGCGATCCGCCGTGGATTCCCCCTCGCCCGTGCGATCGGCACTGGCCGCCTCGCAATGGCTGACCCGGACAGCGTTCCTGCCGGAAAATATGGCAAGGCCGCGCTTGTCGCGCTCGGCGTTTGGCCAGCGCTATCTGGTAAAGTGGCGGCGGCGGAAAACGTCCGGGCGGCTCTGGCGATGGTGGAGCGGCGGCAGGCGCCCTTTGGCATCGTCTATGAAACCGATGCGCGGGCCACGAACGCCGTCCGTATAGTGGGCATCTTTCCTGCGGCCAGCCACCCGAAAATTACCTATCCACTGGCACTGTTAAGCCGCTCCACCCATCCCGAAGCGGCAGGATTTCACCGCTTTCTCCTGTCGCCACGCGGCAAGGCGATCTTCCACAGCTACGGCTTTGGAACGCATTGACGGTGACCGTCTTCAGCCCGGAAGAATGGGAGATCGTCCAGCTGTCCTTGAAGGTCAGCTTCGCGGCCATGCTCTTCGCTCTCCCCTTGGCCTTCGCCCTCGCCTGGGTCCTCGCGCGCTGGCGCTTTCCCGGCAAGCTGCTGCTCGACGCGGCGGTTCACCTCCCGCTTGTCCTGCCGCCGGTAGTGATCGGTTGGCTGCTTCTCCTGACCCTCGGACCTGCCGGCCCCGTAGGAAGCATAATGGAACGCTGGTTCGGTGTGACCGTCATGTTCCGCTGGACCGGCGCCGCCATCGCTGCTGGCATCATGGCCCTCCCCCTGATGGTGCGCGCGATCCGCCTATCAATCGAAGCTGTAGATCATCGTCTGGAAGAAGCCGCCCAAACCCTCGGCGCCAGCCCCGCCTGGTGCTTCCTGACGATCCTCCTCCCCCTGTCTCTACCCGGATTAGCTGCGGCATTCATTCTTGGTTTTGCCCGATCGCTCGGTGAATTCGGCGCGACCATCAGCTTTGTTTCAAACATCCCCGGAGAAACGCGCACCCTGTCGCTCGCCATCTACAGCGCCCTCCAAATCCCCGGCGCCGATGCCGTCGTATGGCGGCTTGCCGTAATTTCGATCTGCCTCTCGCTAGGCGCACTGCTGCTTTCGGAAGCGCTCAGCCGCCGGGTATCGGCGGATAGGTCCAGCCATGTCCTTTGACATCGACGTCCGCAAGGTTCTCGGCCCCACCCTCGTTACGGCACGCTTTGCAGCATCAGATGGCATCACCCTGCTCTGGGGACCCTCCGGCGTAGGGAAGACCTCGATCCTCAACATGATCGCTGGTCTGCTGCGCCCGGATCAGGGTCATATCAGCGTCGATGGAGAAATATTGTTCGATGCCGATGCCGCCATCGATCTACCCTCCCATCGTCGTCGCATCGGATATGTTTTCCAGGATGGCCGCCTTTTCCCCCATCTTCGGGTGCGGGCGAACCTGCTCTATGGCTATCGGCTTGCGACGCCGCAGGACAGATGGATGTCTCTACAAGCGGTCGTCGATTTTCTCGGGATTGAACATCTGCTCAGCCGCTGGCCACGCACATTGTCGGGCGGCGAAGCACAACGTGTTGCCATTGGCCGCGCTCTGCTGTCTGGCGCCCGAGCATTGCTCATGGACGAGCCTCTCGCCTCCATAGACCCCGCTCGCCGGGAAGATATTATGGATGTCGTCCTGCGCATACGGGATGAGCTTCGGCTCCCGATAATCTACGTCACCCATAATCCCGACGAAGCCGACCGTCTGGCAACGCGAAAGATCGAACTCACGCCTTCATTTCGATAAGGGCGACCAGCCCGCCACCTTCCGCATTCATAAGCCGGACGGACGCATCGAAGGTGAGTGCCAGTGACCGTGCTATAGTTAGGCCGATGCCTGTGCCGGGCCGCCCGCCCGGCTGTCCTGAAGCCCCACGAGTAAAGGGCTCAAACATCTGATCTAGCTGTTCCGCCGGTATGCCCGGCCCTTTGTCCCGGATGTGTATGACAAGTCGGCATCCCTGGCGGAAACATCCGATTTCGGCCTCGCCACCATATTTGAGGGCGTTACTGACCAGATTAGTGATGCATCGGCTCAGTGCATTGGGCTTGGCCCGGATCGTCCCGCCACACCCTCCCGCGAACCGCAATGGAGCACCCAGATCCTGCGCATCCTCGACCATGCTTTCCAGCATGGAATCGATATCAATGACGGACCATTCTTCCTGCGTCTCGGTACTGGCGGCGAGATCCAGTCCCTCTTTTACCAGGGTTTGCATCGCCTGATGATCCTGCAACAGCCGCGTACGCAACTCCTCATTTTCGACGAGTTCAAGCCGTAACCTTAGCCGGGTAAGCGGCGTCTGCAAATCGTGGCTGATGGCCGCCAGCAATTGCGTACGCTCGGCAAAACCAGCACGCGCACGCCGTTGCATGAGGTTGAAGGTCGATAGCGCCGCACGCACTTCTTCAGGCCCATTTTCAGGAATTTCCTCCGGGTCGAGCGACAGGGAGAAGGACTCCGCCGCATGCTCAAGGCGCCGCAGTGGTTGGGTTACGATCCGGGACACGATGATAGCAAGACCAGCAGATGCGACGATGATCAGGAGCATATAGAGCGGGTTGGCCATCATACTGGGCGGACGCTCCATGCGCGGCAGGTTGAGCGCCATGGATCGTCGAGCACCGGTGCTATCGGTAAATCGTACGATCCAGCATGACGGGCGCGGCGCGTTGACCACCCCAGCGGCGCCCGCCGATGGATCATAACGCAGGCGCGGAAAGCAAAATCCTGCAGGAACCTGACTAGCCTCCGGGTTCGACCCGGGGCCGAACCGCGCCCTGAGCGCTTTTGCAAGCTCAGCATCCGGTTCAGCCACTGCAATGCCCTCCGGTGCCAACGCCGCGCCCATGATCTGCTGGGCCGCCAGCATGGCCTCCACCCGTTTGGGATCACGCTGAAGGCGATGACCGATGTCCTCGGCGCTCGCCACCACCCGCTGCATGCGCCATTGCTGAAAGTCATGGCTCCTACTCTGTTCAGCAATCAGCAAAGCCAGCATCGCTGCCAACGACATGCCAATCGTCAGCAGCAGGAATATCTGTCCTGTCAGCGAGCGCAAAAAGCCTCGAACACGGCTCCAAAGACGCTCGATCATTCGTAGGACACCGGACTGGCGAGTACATACCCTTCGCCACGCACCGTCAGGACGAGTTCCTCACCCCCCGGCATGGTCGCCAGTTTCTGCCTCAATCGGCTCACCTGTAGATCGGTCGAGCGGTCGAATGCAGCAGTCGCTCGACGTTCAGGCACAAGGCTTTCCCGTGAGAGGACCACATTGGGCTCCTCGATAAACCGGGACAGCAAACGGAACTCCGCAGACGAAAGCATCACCAGTCGGCCGTCTTCAGCGATCAGCCTGCGCTGGAAGAGGTCGAGACGCCAGGGACCGAAGCTGGCGATGCGCACGCCTTTGTCGCGCTGCCGGTCGGGTTCGTCAGCATGGGACCTGCGTAACAGGTTGCGTATGCGAACGAGCAATTCGCGTGGCTCGAACGGCTTTGTGAGATAGTCATCCGCTCCCAGTTCCAGCCCGAGCACCCGGTCGATCGCACTGCCTCTGGCGGATACCATGATGATGGGGACGTCATTTCCTTCGGCCCGCAACTCCCGGCACAGGGTGAGCCCGTCGCCGTCCGGGAGGTTGAGATCAAGCACGATGAGGTCGGCCGCATGCACCGAAAGGGCCTGATAAAGCTCTCCCAAGCTGCCTGCGGCTACCACCTCATAATGTTCCTGCCGCAACTGCTGAACAATCAAATCCCGAATATCGGGGTCATCATCGACTACGATCAGGCGTGCTGGGCGGCTGTTCATCTGGTCAGGCATCGCCGCCTTTTACGGTGTTCAGCATGAAAAGTCTGCCTTCCTCAGAGCCCCTGATACGCGCTGATACATTCCGACATATTGCGATGCACAATGGCACATGTTCGGCCTTTTCAAACAGCTGCCAAGAAGCGAATAGGGGGCGTCGGAGCCGGTCAGATAGCTGGCCCGTCCTTCACCCGGCGCTCCCCTCCCCCTGCGCCGGGTGAAGTTTCCCCACTGCTGGACTCCCCACTGGATAACCTGCCGCCATGCCGCTGCGCTCTGCACTCTCTTCATCCCGCTACGCTCAATTAGGCGCGGCCATTTGTTTGCTCGCCACCGCATGCAGCCAAAGCAAACCGCCTGAGAAAAAGCAGGTCGAAGTGGGCGTAGTCACGCTTCAGGCGCAGGACGTTACCGTATCGACAGAGCTACCCGGACGCACCGCGTCGACGCTGATGTCTGAGGTGCGGCCTCAAGTTGCTGGCGTCGTTCAAAAGCGCCTCTTTACCGAAGGCTCCTATGTGCATGCGGGCCAGCCATTATATCAGATTGATCCGTCCCTCTACCGCGCCTCTCGCGATGAAGCGCAAGCTTCGCTAGCCAATGCGCAGGCGACAGCGGTCGCGGCGCAAGCCAAGGCGCGCCGCTATCAGGCGCTCGGGCAGACAGAGGCCGTGAGCGCGCAGGAGCGGGACGACGTGGTGGCATCTTCGCGGCAAGCAAGCGCCGCCATTCAACAAGCGCGCGCGTCGCTTCAGACTGCCAGCATAAACCTGCGCTTTACCGAAGTTCGGGCACCGATCAGCGGGCGCATTGGCCGTTCTTCGGTTACGCCGGGCGCATTGGTCACAGCTAGTCAAGCTGCCCCGCTTGCCACAATCCAGCAGCTTGACCCCATCTTTGTCGATATTACGCAGTCCAGCGCGCAGCTCCTGGCGCTGCGCCGCAATCTGGCCGCGGGTAAAGCACTACCCGCCAGTGCCACCATCCGGCTGAAACTGGACGACGGCAGCGACTATCCGCTTGAAGGCCGCATAGAATTTGCCGAGCCCATCGTGGACCCCAATAGCGGAACCATCACCCTGCGCGCACGCTTCCCCAATCCTGACAGTCTTCTCCTTCCCGGCATGTTCGTACGCGTCGTGGCCCCGCAGGCCGTCATACCCAAAGGCATACTTGCGCCCCAACAGGGGATCAGCCGCGATCCCAAGGGCAATGCCACCGCGCTTGTCGTCAATCGCGCGAACAAGGTGGAGCAACGTACCGTCACCACGGCACAGGCGATAGGCGACAAATGGCTCGTGACCGCAGGCCTCAAGTCCGGTGATCGGCTGATCGTCGAAGGAACGGACAAGGTGAAACCGGGCGATACCGTCCGCTCCGCAACCGTCGGCCAGGGGAGCTAGGTCCTCCGATGCTCAGCCGCTTTTTCATCGATCGGCCAATCTTCGCCTGGGTGATCGCGATCGGCATCATGCTGGCTGGACTTGGCGCCATGCTGTCGCTGCCTATTGCTCAGTATCCAGATATCGCGCCGCCTGCGGTCAACATCAGAGCAAATTATCCAGGCGCTTCGGCCGATACTGTAGAGACAAGCGTCACGCAGGTCATCGAGCAGCAACTGACTGGCATCGATGGCCTGATGTATTTCTCCTCGACATCCACCGCCAATGGCCAGTCGCGTATCACTGTCACCTTTGACAAAGGCACCGACCCCGATACTGCGCAGGTCCAGGTTCAAAATAAGGTGCAGCAGGCGTTAAGCCGGTTGCCCAACGCAGTTCAGCAGCAGGGCCTGACCGTCACTAAATCGCAGACCGATTTCCTGATGCTGGTGGCGCTGTACGATCGTACCGATCGAGCCACCCAGACTGATATCTCCGATTACCTGGTCAATAATTTTCAGGACCCCATCTCCCGCCTGGAAGGTATCGGCGACGTTCAGATTTTTGGATCCCAATATGCCATGCGCATATGGCTGGATCCCTACAAACTCGCCACCGTCAAGCTCATGCCGTCGGACGTCGAAAGCGCGATCCGGTCCCAAAATGTCGAGGTTTCCGCCGGTCAGATCGGCGCTGATCCGGCGCCCGCCGGACAGCAACTGAATGCCACCGTTCGCGCGCGTGCACGCCTCCAGACTCCCGAACAGTTTCGCAACATCATAGTGAAAACTCAAAGCGACGGATCCGTCGTTCACCTGTCCGATGTTGCTCGGGTCGAACTTGGGAACGAAAGTTACACCTTTTCAGCCGCGTTGAACGGACATCCTGGATCGGGCATCGCGCTCCAACTCGCGCCCGGCGCCGACGCTCTGAAGACCGCCGAACTCGTCAAGGCAAAAGTCGCCGAGCTGTCCACGAACCTGCCAAATGGGTACAGCATCGCATTCCCGCGCGATACGACACCCTTCATCCGGCTTTCCGTGGATGAGGTCATCAAGACACTTATCGAGGCCGTCGGGCTGGTCGTCGTGGTCATGTTCGTCTTTCTGCAAAGCTGGCGCGCGACGCTGATCCCGGCGGTGGCGGTGCCGGTCGTCCTGCTCGGGACCTTCGGCGTGCTCGCCCTTTTCGGCTATTCCATCAACACGCTCACCCTGTTCGGCATGGTGTTGTCCATCGGCCTTCTGGTCGATGACGCGATCGTAGTCGTCGAGAATGTCGAACGGCTGATGCACGATGAGGGGCTTGACGCGCGCGCCGCCACAATCAAATCGATGGAAGAGATAGGCAGTGCGCTGGTCGGCATAGCCCTTGTCCTTTCGGCCGTTCTCCTGCCCATGGCCTTCTTCGGCGGTTCGACGGGGGTTATTTACCGGCAGTTCTCCATCACCATCGTGTCCTCCATGCTTCTGTCCGTGGTGGTTGCGCTCATCCTGTCGCCCGCCCTGTGCGCCACATTGTTGAAATCGGCCAGTGAAGAGCGCCGTCAGCAAGGATGGGCGGGCCGGTTCAACCGCTGGTTTGGGCGCGTGACCGACGGCTACATGCGGCGGCTTGAGGCAATCATGCATCGGCGCGCCCTCTTCTGGACAATCTATCTGCTGATACTGGGCGTCCTTGCGCTGATCTTCGTTCGCCTGCCGACCAGCTTCCTCCCCGTAGAGGATCAGGGACAGGTCATGGTGCAGATGACCCTTCCCGCTGGCGCCAAGTCCACGCGAACCGCGCAAGTGGTCGAGAGTGTTCGCAGCTACTTCCAAAGCGAAGAAGGAAATAACGTCGGCAACATATTCATTGCCCAAGGTTTCAGTTTTGCAGGACAGGGCGAAAATACGGCGCAGGGTTTCATCAATCTCAATCCTTGGGAAGACCGGAAGGGTAAGACGAACAGCGCGACCGAGATCGCGAACCGCGCTACAAAGCAGCTCGCAGCCGTACGTGATGCGAAAATTCTGGCCATGACGCCGCCCGCCATCCGTGGCCTGGGCCAGTCGAACGGCTTTACCTTCGAGCTGCTCAACACAGGCGGCCTCAGCCGAGACAAGTTCCTGGCCGTGCGCAACCAGCTGCTCGCTGCAGCTTCGCAAAGCCCTCTGCTCGCGGGTGTGCGTGCCGCTACGCTTGAGGACACGCCCCAGTTGAAGGTCGATATCGATAATGAAAAGCTTGCTGTGCTTGGACTTACACAAAATGATGTGGACGATGTTCTAAGTTCCGCCTGGGGAAGTAGCTATATCAATGACTTCATTGATCGCGGACGCGTAAAACGCGTCTTTATGCAGGCAGACGCGCCTTATCGAGCTTTGCCGACCGACATTGAAAACTGGCAAGTGCGTTCCGCTGCCACGGGCGAGATGGTTCCATTCTCCGCTTTCGCCACCACCCATTGGGAAATGGGTCCGACAACAGTGTCGCGCTTTAATGGCCAATCCTCTTATGAAATACAGGGACAGGCGGCACCCGGTGCGAGTTCGGGGGAAGCCATGGATGAAATGGTGCGTTTGCAGCAGCAATTGCCGACCGGAACCAGCTATGCCTGGAGCGGCCTTTCCTACCAGGAACAATTGTCCGGCGGACAGGCGCCCTTGCTTTATTCTCTCTCCGTGCTGGTTGTATTTCTCTGCCTCGCTGCGCTTTATGAAAGCTGGTCGGTGCCACTCGCAGTATTGTTCGTAATCCCGCTGGGCCTGATCGGGGCAGTCGTCGCCGTTTGGGCGCGCGGGCTGGAGAATAATGTATTCTTCCAGGTAGGCCTCCTCACCACGATGGGGCTGGCGGCCAAGAACGCAATCCTCATCGTTGAATTCGCCGAGTTTGCCTATCGCGATGGCAAGGACGCGATGAGCGCGGCAATCGAAGCGGCCAGGCTCCGTTTCCGACCGATCATAATGACCTCGCTCGCCTTCATTGCGGGCGTTATGCCGCTGGCGCTCGCTCATGGCGCTGGCGCACAAAGCCGCATCGCCATCGGCACGGCGGTTGCTGGCGGCATGCTGACCGGAACCTTGCTTGCCATCTTTTATGTGCCGCTGTTTTTCTTCACGATCATGCGGCTTTTCAGACGCAAGGACCATTCATCTGTCACCGGATCGGAGGTGCCCGCATGAGGCGCTTGCTCCCCCTCGGCCTGTCCGTGACGCTGACCGCCTGCAATCTGGCACCCGCATATGAGCGGCCCACCGCGCCCGTTCCGCCCGCCTGGCCAAATGGATCCGCATATTCAGCCGCCCTTCCTACAGAAGTGGCAGGTTTGCCCTGGACGGCTTTGGTCGGCGACGAACGGCTGCGTACGATCATTGATCGGGCGCTGATCAACAATCGGGATCTTCGCGTAACTCTGGCCAACCTTCTCGCGGCGCGCGCCCAATATCGCATTCAGCGGGCCGCGCAGATGCCTACGGTTACGGCGGATGCCAACGCGACGCTCACGCACCGGAATGACCAGCGTCAGGACAATTACAGCGTGGACATCGGTTTTAGCGCTTTCGAAATCGATCTGTTCAGCCGCCTGCGGAACTTGAGTGAATCCGCCCTTCAATCCTATCTCGCAAGCCAGGAGGGCGCGCGCGCCGCGCGCATCGCGCTCGTGGCGGAAACGGCCAGCGCCTATGCAACGCTTGCTGCGGACCAGCAATTGCTCGCCGTAGCTCGCGATACGCTCAGCAGCGCCGAACGGACGCTCGCGCTTACACGATCGCTCAACGGCGTCGGTCTTTCCGGCAAGCTCGACGTCCATCAGGCGGAAACGATCGTCGAACAGGCGAGGTCCGATGTCGCGGCCGCAGTTACGCAGGTAGCGCAGGATCGCAACGCGCTGGATCTGCTCGCCGGGGCGCCGGTAGAAGAAGCTCTGCTCCCGCTATCCCTATCCGCTCTAATCAGCTCGACTGCGCAAGTTCCTGCCGGGACTTCGTCCGAAATCCTGCTCCAGCGGCCAGATGTGCTGCAGGCCGAACATCAATTACAGGCTGCGAATGCGAATATCGGCGCTGCACGGGCCGCGATGTTCCCGAAGATCAGCCTGACGTCAGCGATCGGCGTCGCCAGTTCAGCACTGTCGTCGCTTTTCACTGGCGGCGCATTCAGTTGGACAGCTGCTCCATCGGCGAGCCTTCCCATCTTCGGTGGCGGTGTGAAAGCCAATATCGAATATAGTAAGGCGCAACAGCAGGCCGCAATTGCCAGCTACGAGAATGCCATCCAGAGCGCCTTTCGTGAAGTCGCCGACGCCTTGGCACGCGGAGGCACCATAGGCGAACAGCAGCGGGCTCAGCGAGCTCTGGTCGCGTCGAATGAGAATGCCTATGCCTTGTCCGAACAGCGTTATCGGGCGGGTATCGATCCGTTCCTGACAACACTCGTGAACCAACGCTCGCTATATTCCGCCCGGCGGAGCGCGATCGCGACGGACCTTGAACTGTTGCTAAATCGTATATCCCTCTATCGCGCAATCGGTGCCGATTTTTAAGAGTTTTACTCGGTTGAGCCCCTAATGGTGACGGGCCGTATGGCTGCAACGCCGTCACCTCCCTCTCCACCGAGTTCGGTCAAGCCGGGCCAACTGACTTTAGGTGCGACAGTTTCCTTGCAGTTCGCTTTGACGAAATGAGCTTCGAACCACGCCGCGTTGTGCGCGGCATGGCTCGATCCTCACTCAACAGGCATTGGCAGTCCTCAGTTTTGATTATCAGGCGCTGACCTGAACTTCGCTGATAAGGGCCAATAACTGCTGAGCATGTTCTTTTCTGCAAATGAGCAGGTCAGGCAGATACACATTTGCCTGATTGTAGATCAGCGGGCTGCCATCAATTCGCGAGCAGTGCAGGCCATGCGCCTTCGCCACGGCGACAGGTGCCATACTGTCCCATTCATATTGGCCGCCGGAATGCAGGTAAATATCTGCCTGCCCCAATATCACCGCCATCGCTTTCGCGCCGGCCGAGCCCATCGGAACAAGCTCGGCACCCAGCTTTTCCGCGACCGCGACAGCTTCGGCGGCCGGGCGGGTGCGGCTGACCACCATGCGTAGCTTTTCGGGTGCAGGCGGGATCGGCTGCGGCTGATCCGACCGAACTATTGTACCCTTCCCTTTTCCGGTCAGGTCAAGGCCCGGCAGCGCTACAGCGCCGATCTCCGGCTGCCCATCGATCGCCAGACCGACATGGACCGCCCAATCGGATCGCTCCTCGCCATATTCGCGGGTGCCATCGACAGGATCCACAATCCAGACGCGGCTTTGGCTCAGCCGCTCGGCATTGTCCTTCTCTTCCTCAGACAGCAACCCGTCCTCGCCCCGTTGTTCACGCAGGGCGTGAACAAGGAATTGGTTGGCCGTTTGATCGCCCGCCTTGCCCAGCGCCTTGGCGCTGAACATGCCGCTGGCGCGCACCTCAAGCAGGATGCGCCCGGCGGTTTCGGCAAGATGCGCCGCAAGGTCGGCATCGCTCATCCCGCCGCTCATGGGATCAGCCTGGCTACGATGGCGTCGGCCGCTTCCTCGGCGGTCATGGCCGTTGTGTCGATGCGGATTTCCGGATCCTCTGGCGGCTCATAGGGGCTGTCAATGCCGGTGAAGTTCTTGAGATCCCCGGCACGCGCCTTCTTGTAGAGGCCCTTGACGTCCCGTGCCTCTGCTTCAGCAAGCGGCGTATCGATGTGCACCTCGATGAACTCGCCCGGCTGCATCATCTGCCGCACCATTTCGCGCTCCGACCGGAAGGGCGAGATGAAGGCGGTAATGACGATCAGGCCCGCGTCGGTCATCAGCTTGGCAACCTCGCCCACGCGACGGATATTCTCCACGCGGTCGGCATCGGTGAAGCCCAGATCCTTGTTCAGGCCGTGGCGTACATTGTCGCCATCCAGCAGGAAAGTGTGCCGGTTCATCCGCGCCAGTCTCTTTTCCACCAGATTGGCGATGGTCGACTTGCCCGCGCCAGAAAGCCCGGTGAACCACAGCACGGCAGGCTTCTGGTTCTTGAGGCCCGCATGGAACTCACGGGTAACGTCGGTCGCCTGCCAGTGGACATTCTGCGCCCGCCGCAGCGAGAAGTGCAGCATGCCCGCCGCCACGGTGGCGTTCGTGATCTTGTCGATCAGGATGAAGCCGCCCAGCGTCCGGTTCTGCTCATAGGACTCGAACACGATCTGCTTATCGGTGGACAGATTAGCGACACCGATGGCGTTGAGGTCCAGCGTCTTGGCCGCCAGATGCTCCATCGTGTTGACGTTCACCTGATATTTCGGGTGCTGCACCGTCGCGGTGACGGTCTGCGTCCCGATCTTCAGCCAATAAGGACGGCCCGGCAGCATTTCCTCGTCAGCCATCCACACGATGGTGGCTTCGAACTGGTCGGCAGCCTGCGGAGGATTGTCGGCCAGCGCGATGACGTCGCCGCGCGAGCAGTCGATCTCGTCGGCAAAGCAGATCGTCACCGATTGCCCCGCGACAGCCTGATCCAGATCGCCGTCCAGCGTCACGATGCGGGTGACGGTGCTGGTCTTGCCCGAAGGCAGCACGCGGATCGCATCGCCCGGCTTCACGGTGCCGGTGGCGATCAGGCCGGAAAAGCCACGGAAGTCGAGGTTCGGGCGGTTGACCCACTGCACCGGCATGCGGAAAGGCTTTTCCGCGTCGGTCGCGCTGTTGACTTCGACGGTTTCCAGATGCTCGATCAGGGCCGGGCCCTTGTACCAAGGCGTGTTCTCCGAAGGGCCAGTAATATTGTCGCCCTTGAAGCCGGAAATCGGCATCGGCACGAAATGCTGAATGCCGATCGAGCGCGCGAATTCGGTGTAATCCTTGACGATACCGTCATAGACCGCCTGGTCATAATCGACCAAGTCCATCTTGTTCACCGCCAGCACGATATTCTTGATGCCGATCAGGTGCGCCAGATAGCTGTGGCGCTTCGTCTGCGTCAGCACGCCCTTGCGCGCATCGATCAGGATGACGGCGAGATCGGCGGTCGATGCGCCGGTCACCATGTTGCGCGTATATTGTTCGTGGCCGGGGGTATCGGCGACAATGAACTTGCGCTTTTCGGTCCCGAAGAAGCGATAGGCCACGTCGATCGTGATGCCCTGCTCGCGCTCGGCGGCGAGGCCATCGACCAGCAGCGCGAAGTCGATTTCCTGGCCCTGCGTGCCGACCTTCTTGGAGTCCGCCTCCAGTGCCGCCAGCTGATCTTCGAAGATCATCTTGCTGTCATAAAGCAGGCGGCCGATCAGCGTGGATTTGCCGTCATCCACCGACCCGCAGGTGATGAAACGCAGCATCGTCTTGTGCTCATGCACCTTCAGATATTCGTCGATATCCTCGGCAATGAGGGCGTCGGTCTTGTAAATGGGTTCGTCGAGAGTGTCGGTCATGTCATCTGTCCCGTCATGCCAGCGCAGGGTGGCATCTCGTTGATCTGAAGGAAGGTTCTGCCTCGGGGCCTCAAATCCCGGCTAACGCCGGGATGAGGGCAGAGGTCAGAAATAGCCTTCCTGCTTCTTCTTCTCCATGCCGGCGCCGCCCGCATCCTTGTCGATGGCGCGGCCCTGACGCTCGGAGGTGGTGGTCAGCAGCGTTTCCTGGATGACTTCCGGCAGCGTCTTCGCTTCGCTTTCGACAGCGCCAGTCAACGGATAACAGCCCAACGTGCGGAAGCGGATCGATCGCATCACCGGCGTCTCGCCTTCCTTCAGCGGGAAGCGTTCGTCATCGACCATCAGCAGCATGCCGTCACGCTCGACGGTCGGGCGTTCCTCGGCGAAATAGAGCGGCACGATCGGCACATTGTTGAGGTGGATATACTGCCAGATATCCAGCTCGGTCCAGTTGCTGATCGGGAAGACGCGGATGCTCTCACCCTTGTTCTTCTTGGCGTTGTAGAGGTTCCACAGTTCCGGCCGCTGGTTCTTCGGGTCCCAGCCATGCGAGGCGGTACGGAAGGAGAAGATGCGCTCCTTGGCGCGGCTCTTTTCCTCGTCACGGCGTGCGCCGCCAAAGGCTGCGTCGAAGCCATAAAGGTCGAGCGCCTGCTTCAGACCTTCGGTCTTCCACATGTCGGTGTGCAGCGCGCCGTGGTCGAACGGGTTGATCCCGCGCTCCTGCGCTTCCGGATTGTGATAGACCAGCAGCTCCATGCCGCTTTCCTTGGCCATGCGATCGCGCAGCTTGTACATTTCCTGGAACTTCCAGGTCGTATCGACGTGCAGCAGGGGAAATGGCGGCGGCGAGGGATAGAATGCCTTGCGGGCCAGATGCAGCATCACCGCGCTGTCCTTGCCCACGCTGTATAACATGACTGGCTTTTCAGCCTCGGCCACAACCTCTCTCAGAATATGTATGCTCTCCGCTTCCAGGCGCGCCAGGTGGGTGAGCGTTTTTGTATCTGTCATCGTCTTGTCCAGCCTTTCGCAGACCCAGATGACAGAAGGCGCGAATCATCAAACCTCCCAGATGGGAGAGAGATATTTCTTCCATTGCCGCACGACGAAAATTTAATCAGCGGCAAGAGCGCGAGCCGACTTTTCAGGCATTTTGAGGCGACGCTTCGTCTTCACCCAACCTCAGTTCCACCTCATAGCCAGAGATGATCCGCTCCAGTGTTGTGCAATAATCGCCAAGGATGTCAGGCAGCGGTCCCCAATTTTCAGTCTCGTACTCAGGGAGTTGGATCAGCACCTCCCTCCGCATCATGCTGATCGCAGCGCCGATCACGACCTGATTAATCTCGATATAAACGTTCAGGGCCACAGCGGGAGGAAGCCCCCTCGCCTCCAGCATCGTGAGCACCCTCTGCGAATAGTCGAACGAATGCTGTTCGGGTTCTTTTCCAATCAGATTGGTGATGAGGTGAGGCAGGGACCGGAAGAGACGATAGGTAACTGTCGCATGTTCGCGCAATATATCCTGCCAACTCTGTCCTTCATCCTTGATCAGCGCTTGCCCTACTAGACGCTGTGCCACGAGTTGCAGCAGATGTTCCCGCCCCCGCACATAGCCATATAGCGTGGCAACACCGGTATTCAGCCTTTCGGCAACCAGACTCATCTCCAGCTTGGCGATGCCGACCTCGCAGGCGGCATCGACAATCATTTCCAGCGTCAGCCTTCGGGGACGCCCTACCGTCCGTTTCGCCTGCCTCGGCATTCCGCTCTCCAAATTCGATTTCAACGCGATTCTAGCGCGCCTGTTTATATTGACAACGATTGCTTGCGCTCCTGCACGAACCGATTGTTCTAAGGGTAGATTATATCGATCGCCTCGTCTCGGCGGTCAGGCGTATCCGCGCGCCACCGCACCGATCCGGTCGGCCGTTCGAGGCGCCGCCGTACCCGCCCCTCGCCGCTCCCCATGTGGAAGACATTAGCGGCGTCCTCGATCTGGCGGTCGCTCATCGTCATACGATCGCGCTGGTGCAGATAGTCTCCCCAGGTCGGACAATGATAATGTTCAGTCCAAAGTTCAGGATCGGCGATGTCACGCGCCACGGACCAGCCAAAGGCGCCACTCCGGAGGCGGGCGCTGCGCACCTTCTGCATCGCGGCATAGAAGTCGCGCGCCTTGTCAGTATCTACCCGATAATCGATTTCCACGACTATGGGACCACTGCGCGAGGTCAGTGCAAGGCCAACCTGCGGCTGATGACTGAGAATGCTTTGTTCCAATCCATCGGGGAGCGATCGCGCCAACGGAAAGACGAGACCGAGAATGGTGCTGAACACCATCGCTGCCCCCGACATCATCATCGCTTCACCTGTTCCTAGAGCGGTGGCTACCGAGCCCCACAGCCACGCACCCAGAGCGAGCCCACCCGTCAACGCCGAGCCATAGCAGGCAAGCGCGCGCGCCGTGACCCAGCGCGGTGCTGACATTTGCACAGCGACGTTGAACTGCGCGACCAGGATCATCCAGGCAAAGCCCGCAACCAGCAGTGCCGCGCAAGTCAGAAGGGTGTAGCTGCTGATCCCGGCGAGGATGATCATTGCGCCCAGCAGTATCGACAGCAGCCGCGCAGCCTGCTCAGGCCGCAGACGCCGACGCACTAGATCAAGCCCGGTGGCGCCCAGCACCGCGCCCACGCCATAGGCGCCCAATAACAAGCCATAGGTGCTTGCCGACCCGTGCAGCAGGTCCTTTGCGATCAAAGGTGTGAGTGCGGACACTGATGCCCCCGCCAGACCCACGACATGTGTGCGGATAAGCACGACCCGGATTGGGGGCGAATGCACCGCATAGCGCACGCCCGAGACGATCGCCCGATCGATCCTTTCCGGGGGCAAGCGCGAAGGCTTATGTTCCCGCTGCCACATCAGGAAGGCAAGGATCAGCGGCAGATAGAAGAAAGCGTTGGCCGCAAAGGCCGCCATTGCGCCCAGCGAGGCAACGATGATGCCGCCGATCGCGGGGCCGAAGCTGCGCGCCACATTGTAGCTGATCGTGCCGAGGGCGATCGCGGCAGGCAGATGCTCGCCGCTTACCTGCTCACCGATCGAGGCTTGCCAGGCAGGCCCATATAAGGCGACCCCCGTGCCGATCAGGAAGCAGAAGAGCAGCAATGTCCAGGGAGAGAGCAGTTCCGCACCGGCAAGCAGCGTGAGGCAGATCGCCATCAGTGATGCGAAGACAAGGCCAGCCAGCGCCACCTTGCGCCGGTCGAACATGTCCGCGATCGCCCCAGCGGGCAACGCGACGAGCATCAACGGCAGCATGAGGGCCGTTTGGACCAGCGCCACCATCTGCGGCGACGAACTCAGCCGCGTCATAAGCCAGGCCGCACCGACGCCTTGTATAAGTTGCCCGAAGTTCGAAAAAAGGCTGGCGATCCAGATTGTGCGGTAGGTCCGCTGGCGCAATGGCTCCAAAAGGGCGAAGCGGCCCGCCCCTGAAGTCGCGGTTTCAGCTGTGGTTACGGCCTTGTCGCTCATCTGCCTTAGTCTCGTTTCACGCTGAACACTTGTCTTGTGCGGCACAGAAACAGAATATTGCTGAACGTCCTGGAGTTTTCCAGCAAGGGTTTCGATTTAGATAGACTTATGGCTATCAGGCAGCCGGGGGGGCTCACACCAAGTTCAATCGCGACGGAATACAGGGGAGCGCTTTTCGAAGAAGGCAGCGAAAGCTTCCTGTGCCTCTTCGGATTCCAGCATCTGTTCGAAGAGCCGTGCCTCCTCTTCGATCCTGTCGAGCAGCGCGGCAGGATCGCCCTTTAGCAGCCGCCGGGTGACCGCAAGTGCCTTGGGCGGCTTATTCATGAGGGTGGCCGCCTTCGCCCGAGCGTGACCAAGTAGTTCTTCGGTGGGTATGACAGCTGTCACTAGACCTGAGCGGTCAGCGGTTTCGGCGTCCATGGGTTCACCCAGCAACAGCATCGCTGCCGCCTTTGCATGGCCCAGCGTTGCGGGCGCGAGCAGGCTTGAGCCAGCTTCCGGCACGATGCCCAGATTGACGAAGGGCATGATGAAGCGCGCGTCGGGCGCCGCATAGACAAGGTCGCAATGGAACAGCATCGTCGTGCCCACACCCACAGCGAGGCCCTGGACGGCAGCGATCAGCGGCTTGTCGAAGCTCGCAATGGCGCGGATGAATGCGAATGCAGCCGCGCCACCCTGCGGTCCTTGAGTGAAGTCCTTAAGGTCATTGCCTGCGCAGAAGGCGTCACCCTTTCCTGCGATCAGGACAGCGCCGATGTCGCTCCGCGCCGACGCGTCGGCAAGGGCTGCGGTCATGCTGTCGTACATGGCCGCGGTGAGCGCATTCTTCTTGTCGGGGCGATCGATGTGGATTTCCAGGACGCCGCCCTGTTCGATGATTTCGATCCCGTTGGTCATGACCGCCTCCGTTTCCTAAGCCCCCACTAATGTGTCGATCGGCCGGGCGTCTATCCTTTTTCCGTTAGACTGCCTACAGCCCTGGCATGAGCCGTCTACGGGAAATCGCCGACCCCTTCCTGCTGCTGCTGATCGCCATGGTAGCGCTGGCCTCCGTCCTTCCCGCGCGGGGCGAGGGTGCGCATATCGTTGGCATCCTTGCGGACGCTGGCATCGTGCTGCTGTTCTTCCTGCATGGGGCGAAGCTATCGCGCGAGGCGATTTGGGGCGGGGCGATGGCGTTTAAGCTGCATCTGGCGACGCTGGGAACGACATTCGCGCTGTTTCCGCTGATCGGGCTGGCGACGCAGGAGGTGGAAGCGATCCCCGGGCAGATGCGAGCGGGGTTGCTGTTCCTGACGCTGTTGCCCTCGACGGTGCAATCGTCGATCGCCTTCACGGCGATAGCGCGAGGCAATGTCGCGGCGGCGGTGGTGAGCGCGTCCTTTTCCAACCTGCTGGGGATCGTTCTGACGCCGTTGCTGGTGGCGCTGCTGATGCAGAAGAGCGTGGGGGGGACCGGCGGTCTGATCTCCCTGTCGGCGGTGGAGGGGATTGTATCGCAGTTGCTGCTGCCTTTCCTGCTGGGCCATATGGCGCGGCCGTGGATTGGCGGCTTTGTGTCGCGGCACAAGGCGATGTTGGGGCGAGTGGATCGGGGTTCGATCCTGCTGATCGTCTATTCGGCGTTCAGTGCCGCAGTGGTCGAGGGACTGTGGCATAAGGTGTCGCGGGGAGAATTGTTGTTGCTGGCGCTGTTGTCGATTGCGATTTTGGTGGTGGTGCTGCTGTTTACCTGGGGTCTTGGGCGCTTGCTGGGATTGTCGCGGGAAGATGCGGTCGTTCTGCAATTTTGTGGGTCGAAGAAGAGTTTGGCGACGGGGGTGCCGATTGCCGGGGTTTTGTTTCCAGCAAGTGCGGTGGGACCGATATTGTTGCCGTTGATGTTGTTTCACCAGATTCAGTTGATGGTTTGTGCCGGACTGGCGCGGCGTTATGGAAGTCGTGAAGGAAATGGCGAATAGAACGGGATTTTCCGAAGGTCCGTGAGTTGTTGTACATATGTATAAGTATGACGCGGTCATTATCGGGGGCGGGCATAATGGGCTGGTGTGCGCATTCTATCTGGCGCGCGCGGGTTACCGGGTCCGCATATTGGAGCGGCGGCGCGTCGTAGGCGGCGCTGCGGTGACGGAGGAGTTCCATCCCGGTTTCCGCAATTCGGTCGCCAGCTATACTGTAAGCCTGCTGCATCCCAAGGTCATCGCGGACATGGCACTGGCCGACCATGGCTATCGCGTGATCGAACGGCCGGTCGCCAATTTCCTGCCGCAGCCGGACGGACGCTATCTGAAAGTGGGCGGCGGCATCGAAAAGACGCAGGCGGAGTTCGCCAGGTTCAGCGCGAAGGATGCGGCCGCCCTGCCCGCCTATCAGGACGCGCTGGAGGTAATAGCGGGCCTGCTGCGCGACATGATGCTGAAAGCACCGCCCAATGTCGGCGACGGACTGTCCATGCTGACGGCGGCATTGTCGCAGGGGCGGCGCGTCGGCGCATTGTCGCTGGACGAGCAGCGCGACATGCTGGACCTGTTCCTGAAATCGGCGCGCGCCTTTCTGGACGGATGGTTCGAGAGCGAGGCGGTGAAGGCGGCCTTCGCCTTTGACGCGGTGGTCGGCAATTATGCATCGCCCGATACGCCGGGCAGCGCCTATGTCCTGCTGCACCATGTCATGGGACAGGTGAACGGCAAGAAGGGCGCATGGGGCCACAGCGTCGGCGGCATGGGCGCGATCACGCAGATCATGGCGAAGGTCGTCCGCGCGATGGGCGTGGAGATCAGCGTGGAAGCGCCGGTCGAGCGAGTGCTGGTGGACGGCGGACGGGCCGTCGGCGTCAGGCTGGAAAGCGGGGAGGAGGTCATGGCGGCGGCGGTGATAGCCAATGTCGGTCCCAAGCTGCTGTACGAACGGATGATGGACCCGGCCGATCTGCCGCCCGATTTCCGCAAGCGCATTCAGGGGTTCAGGACGGCGTCGGGCAGTTTCCGCATGAATGTCGCGCTGTCGGCGCTGCCGGACTTTGCCTGCCTGCCGGGACCGGGCGAGCATTTGCAGGCCGGGATCATCATCGCGCCGGACATGGACTATATGGACCGCGCCTTTACCGATGCGAAGGCCAGGGGCTGGTCATCCGCCCCGATCGTCGAAATGCTGATCCCGTCGATCATCGACGACAGCCTGGCGCCGCCGGGATGCCATGTGGCGAGCCTGTTCTGCCAACAGTTCGCGCCGCAGCTACCCGATGGCCGAAGCTGGGACGAGGCGCGGGGGCAAGCGGCGGACGACGTGATCGCGACGGTGGACGCTTATGCGCCCGGCTTTGCGGCGTCCGTGATCGCGCGGGACATATTGTCGCCGCTGGACCTTGAACGGAAGTTCGGGATGGTGGGTGGCGACATCATGCATGGCGCGATGACGCTGGACCAATTGTGGGCGGCAAGGCCGGTGCTGGGCCATGCCGGTTATCGCGGACCTGCCGAGGGGCTCTATATGTGCGGCGCGGGCACGCATCCGGGCGGCGGCGTCACGGGCGCGCCGGGACATAATGCCGCGCGCGCGGTGATGAAGGACTTGGCGCTGGGCGGACGGCTATGGCGGCGGAAGCGGGCCGATTGAGCCTGGCGGTTGGGGCCTCGAGTCTGCGCCCAATGGTCAGGCATGAAGGCGCGCGGAGAGAGATTCGCGCGGCACGAGCAGGCGCATGGACCCCGCCAACCCCCAAAATATCTCGAATCCGGCACGAAAATATCGGTTAATGGGCAAAAACACCCCTAGTTGCGGGCGATGAGACAGGTTAAGACCCGTCGTCCACGAAAGGGAGACGATCGATGAACAATACCGAACTCGCCGAAGCAGTTGCAGCCGAGCATGGCCTGACCAAGGCCGATGCCCGCAAATATGTGGACGGCGTGTTTGCCGCTATCGCTGGCGCCGCTGCCAAGGGTGACGAAGTTTCGCTGAGCGGCTTTGGGAAGTTCAAGGTCAAGGATCAGCCAGCACGCGAAGGCCGCAATCCGTCGACCGGCGCAACCATCCAGATCGCAGCATCGAAGAAGCTGACCTTCACGCCCGCAAAGGCGGTCAAGGATCAGCTGAACGGCTAACAGGCCGGGCGCCCCTTCCGGCAAGGAACGGGGCGCCGCGAATGTTACGATTGCATGACGTGCAATCGACATGCCGATCTAAACAATTGTCAGGAGAGGGTCGCGGCGGCAAATGCCGCCCTGCCTTTCAGGCATCCTCTCCTAAAACTCATTAGGCCGGTCCTTTTTGGACCGGCCCTTTTTTTGGCCCGCAGCGCGACGGCCGGTTACTTTCGGCGATGGCGGCGTATTTTGGATGCGTATTCCTCGGTCCTCCCCTGGCGACAATATATAAGATGGTTACGGCCCAAATTGTGGGTAGAGCCGCGTTCAATCAACATCTTCACCCATCATGTCGATAATGAGATGGGACAAGATCAGCCCTCTAGTAAGGGCGCCACAGCAGCGGAACATCAGAAGCGTCCATCATAGGGACAGATATCGCCACACTAAAGAAGTGAAGGTGATTTACATTTGAGTTGAAAGCGCGCAGAAGGTCGCCACAGTTATTCAGTGCGGAGAAGCGTGCCAATGTCTGAAAATTCGCAGCCCGACATCACGACGCTCACAGTTCAGCTTTTGAGTGCGTTTGTCTCCAACAATTCGGTTACGAGCGAGGGGCTCGCCGAGCTTATCCGGACAACCCGGATCGCCTTGACTGAAGATCCGGCGGCGGAGTCTGCCGATGCGCAGGCAGCGACTTACACACCGGCCGTTTCCGTTCGCAAAAGCCTGTCGTCACCCGACCACATCCTGAGCATGATCGACGGCAAGCCGTACAAGACGCTGAAGCGCCATTTGGCGACGAATGGCCTTTCGCCGGACGAATATCGCCAGCGCTACAATCTGCCCAAATCCTATCCGCTGGTTGCGCCCAGCTATTCCGAAGCGCGCCGCGCCGTTGCCACGCGCCTTGGCCTGGGACGCAAACCCGCGACAGCGAACGGCGTGAAGGCAGCCGCACCCCAGCAGGCGAATGCAGGCGACAAAGCCGCGCCGAAAACACCCGGTGCCGCAGCAAGCGCCAAGGCGCCCGCGGGCAAGGCGGCGAAGGCTGCAAAGCCCGCCAAGGCAGCGGCGAAGCCCGCCGCAAAGCCTGCCGCCGCTTCGGCAAAGGCGGCTGACAGCGCGCAGCCGAAGGCGGCCAAGGCAGCACGCAAGCCTCGCGCAAAGGCGGCACCGGCCGGGGCCGAAACCAAGAGCTGACGCTCCCTTCCTTTTCGAGATAATGGACGGGCCGTTGCGGTTGGCGCAATGGCCCGTTCTCGTCAGTCGATGGTCAGTCGTCCGCAGCGGTTACGCGTACCGGTACATGGCCCACCCGCTTGGCGAGTTCAGCTGCATCGGTCAGTTGCAGACGTCCCGAACGCAGGATGACATCGCCACGCCGCCGCATCTGTTGCAGGGTGCGGTTGACGTGAACGGACGTCAGGCCGAGGGCATCGGCAAGGGCGTTCTGCGTCAGCGGCCATGCAAAGCTGCCCTCGCTCACCAGACCGCACAGCGCCAGACGGTCGCGCAATTCCAGCATGAGATCCGCGATCCGTTCCTCCGCGCTGAGGCGGCCGAGGCGCGTGATCTGGGCAAGCAGATAGGCTTCGTCCAGGGCGTGGCTTATTCGATAGGCCTGCTGAAGCGCCGGGGAGCCGATGGACGGCGCGGCGCAGACCGTCAGCTGGCTGAGGGCGACGACGGTCGATACCGACAAGGGGCGGTCATGATGGCAATTGCCGATGAGGTCGCTGGGCAGGATTATGCTCATGATCTGCCGCCGTCCATCGGGCAGGAAGCGCGTTCGAGCGGCCCAGCCATTGAGGATCAGCAGCGGGTTCGAAATAGGCGCGCCCTCCGCGATCAGTTCGCGCGCGGGCTTTAATATGCGGCTGCGCAGGGCGGCATCGGCCAGCGCCGCCTCCGCATCCTGATCGAGAGGGGCAAGCGCGGAAAGCCTGCGGATGGCGGGGCGCGCCGGAGCGGACAGGCGGGTGATGACGGTCATGGCTGGACGACCGGGTTGATGACAGCGCGTTTGCCGATCAACCGCGCCATCGCGAACGGCTTTCTGAACCGGGGCGCATCAATGGACCGCAAGCCGCTTTTAATTGTCATGGATAGCGGCAAGTACTTCATTGGGAATGCCTGTCCCATTTCACCGACCTCCAGAAGCATCGATTTTGCCTGCAAAGGTTAATATGAACGGATGGGAAACGATGTTGGAGGCGAAAGGGTCCACATGTGGTGGTCAACCTGAACCGGTTCGTCTTAAGCCTGCCAATGCAGCTTGGCATTCGCCCGATGGCGTCGCGGGCGATGGAGCATTACCCACGTCAGCACCTGCGCGTCACTGGGGGGCCTGACAAAGAAGCGTCGAACGCGGGGAATTAGGCAGAGTATCGACGGACGCCGTGGGCCTGTTCCAACGGTGGCGCGGTTGGGGCGGTCAGAGACCAAGCTCCCCTTGCCGCGGGCGCACTGGCGCGGATATTGGCGGGGGAAGAGGCGGCTGCATGGGCGGCATGACGGCGGATGCTATCAGAATGCGGGCGAGGCCGGTCAGCGTATAGACGGCCTGCCGCTGTGCGCCGCGATTATGGTGATCGACGCGGTAGCCCTGATAATGACGGCGCAGCAAGCCCGCCGCGACCATTTCCGATACGGCGCGGCTAAGGTTGGTCTTGCCCGAGGCGCGGACGCGCAGCTTCACCTCCTCTTCGACCGCCAGGCTGGCGGCGTCCGGATCGGCGGGCAAGCGCCCCTGTACGGCAAGTTCGGCTCGCACGCGCGCGGTCAGCGCCATGCGGCGGGGATCACGGCCGCCCATGGGGGTCAGCGCGTCGCACAGCCAGTCGCGCAGGGGCCGCAAGCCGCCCTCTTTCGCCACTAACGGTCCTGCGCTGCCGTCCGGGCGCGCCGCTTCGGCAATCAGGGTCAGCAGCATGAAGGCGTAACGTGGCCGCGTGCTGACATGGGCAAGCCGGTCCAGCAGGGCGGACAAATCGCCACTGGAGGAAGAAGGAGGCTTGATCGAACCGTGAAACATAACGGGGATGAATCAAGCACAGGTGGAGGCCAATGTGAATCCCTTGCGTTGGGAATTGGTCGCTTTTGTCGCGAATGACACTTTGCCCGAGGGTAAAGTGTCATTGTTGGCACTTTGGTAGGTGGGGTAGTTGAGGAAGAGTGGATTGCGTTCAGTGGAGGCCTGAGCCGCCGCCGCTGAGTTCCTTGGCGATGGAGCCGACCATGTCCTTGGCATCGCCGAACAGCATCTGGGTGTTGCTGTTATAGTAGATCGGATTGTCAATCCCGGCGAAGCCCGCGTTCATCGAGCGTTTGATCACGAACACAGACTTGGCCCTGTCCGCCTCGATGATCGGCATGCCCGCGATCGCGCTCTGCGGATCGTCGCGCGCCGACGGGTTCACCGTGTCGTTCGCGCCGATGATCACCGCAACGTCCGCCTGCGGCAGTTCAGGGTTGATGTCGTCCAGGTCGACCAGCTGTTCATAGGGAACGTTGGCTTCGGCCAGCAGCACGTTCATGTGGCCGGGCATGCGGCCTGCCACCGGATGGATCGCGAACTTGACGTCTACGCCCTTCTTGGTGAGCGCCTGATACAGCTCGCTGACCTTGTGCTGCGCCTGCGCGACCGCCATGCCATAGCCGGGGATGATGACCACGCTGCTGGCATTTTCCAGCTGCATCGCGGCTTCCTCGGCAGAGGCGGAACGCACGACGCGGTCGTCCTTGCCGCCCGCAACGCCCGCGACCACCTTGCCGAAGCCGCCGAACATCACGTTGGCGAAGCTGCGGTTCATCGCCTTGCACATCACCAGCGCCAGGATGAAGCCCGAAGCCCCGTCCAGCGCGCCCGCGACGATCAGCAGCTTGTTGCCGAGCGCAAAGCCCATCGCGGATGCGGCAAGACCCGCATAGCTATTCAAGAGCGCGATGACGGTCGGCATGTCCGCGCCGCCGATCGGGATGACCAGCAGGATGCCGAACAGCAACGCCAGACCTGCGAACAGCGGGAACAGCCAGGTCTGCGTCGGGTCAAGCGCCAGCGTCACGCCGATCGCCACCGTCGCCAGCGCCACCGCGCCATTGACGATGCGCTGGCCGGGGAAGGACACCGGACGGCTGCCCATCAGTTCCTGCAGCTTGGCAAAGGCGACGATCGAGGCGGTGCAGGTCAGGAAACCCAGCAGCATCTCGAACATCAGCGCCCACAGGATGAAGCCGCCCGCATATTCGGCATGGGCGTGCTTGTAATATTCAGCCGCGCCGATCAGGCCGACGGCGAGCGCGCCAAAGGCGTGGGAGATGGCGGTTCGCTGCGGGATCGCCGTCATCGGCATCAAGAGCGCCATCGGAATGCCCGCCGCCGCGCCCGCGATCATCGCGATGATGATCAGGTTGTAATCCACCACCTCATGCTGGACGAGCGCGCCGATGATGGCGATCACCATGCCGATCTCGCCCGCGCGCACGCCGCGACGGGCTGTCGAGGGATGGCTCATCCACATCAGCGACAGGATGAACAAAGCAGACGCGACAATCGCCGCGAAGGGTACGAAAGCGTCCATCTGTTACTTCCCCCGCGGCTTGAACATCTTGAGCATGCGATCGGTGATCATGAACCCGCTGACCAGGTTCACGGTCGCGCAGAACACCGCGATGAAACCCAACGTCTTCGCCAGAGGCGTCGCCCCTGCCTCACCCGTGATCGTGATCGCCCCCACAATCACAACCGCCGCAATCGCATTGGTCAGCGACATCAAAGGCGAGTGCAAAAGCGGCGACACCTTCTTGATCAGCTGAAAACCCAAAAAGGCCGCCAATATGAAGACGAACAGATAATCTGCATTGAAAGCGTTCACTGACTTATCCCCTGTTTCAGGCCGCCGCTGCCCGCACGAAGCGCGGGTGAACGATCTCGCCATGGCGGGTCAGCGCAATCGCTTCGATCAGCGCGTCGTCGGCGGGCATCGCCAACCTCTTTTCCGCCTTGTCCCAATAGGCTTCGATGAAATTATAGCAGTTGCGCGCGAACAGGTTCGACGCGTCGACGGCGACCTTTGCCGCCCCATCGACAAGCCCGATAAGCTTGACCCCGTGACGCAGCACCATTTCCCCGGCGACGACACCTTCGACATTGCCGCCGCTTTCGGCGGCCAGATCGACGATCACGCTGCCCGGTTTCATGCTTGCGATCTGCGCATCGCTGATCAGGCGCGGGGCCGGCCGTCCGGGAATGAGGGCGGTCGTGATGACCATGTCCTGCCCGGCGATATGCCCGCTGACCAAGGCCGCCTGACGCTGCCGATAGGCTTCGCTCATTTCCCCGGCATAGCCGCCCATCGCTGCGGTCAGCTGGTCGCCGTCCTGAATCTCTTCGAATATGGGCTTGGCGCCCAGAGACATGATCTGCTCGCGTGTTTCGGGCCGCACATCGGTGGCGGATACGACCGCGCCCAGCCGCCGCGCAGTCGCGATCGCCTGAAGACCCGCGACGCCTACGCCCATGACGAACGCCTTGGCCGCCGCGATCGAGCCTGCGGCCGTCGTCATCATCGGCAGGCAGCGATTGAGTTCGGTCGTGGCCCGCGCAACGGCATGATAGCCAGCGAGATTGGCCTGGCTGGACAATATATCCATTGCCTGCGCGCGGGTCGTGCGCGGGAGCAGTTCGAGCGCCATCGCTTCCACTCCCAGATCGGCATAGGCCGCCATCCTGCCCGGATCCGCAAAGGGCGCCAAGCCACCGACCAGCTTCGTTCCCGGACGAACCCCGAGCAGTTCGGCGGCAGCCGGAGGACGCACCGTGACCACGACATCCGCCTGCCCAAGCGCTTCCTTGCGATCCACGATCAGGGCACCCTGCGCGGCATAGGCGTCATCGGAGAAACCCGCCGCAAGACCTGCACCGCTTTCGACCAGCGTCGACAGGCCGAGCTTTGCATATCGGGCGACAATCGAAGGCGTCATGGCTACACGATGTTCACCAGCCACCTGTCCGGCCAGGACGGAAATATTTACCATCGATCCTCTCTCTGCCTCAGTCAGCCGGACAACGATCACCGCAGCTGATATGCCTCGCTATGGGGGAGTAGCCCGATTCAGCCTTCGCGGGCCGCGCCAGTGATACATGTTATCTGACATATGTCAATTATCGATGCAGCCCACGCAGGTGTGTGTGCAGCGGGCCGTCATGGAGCAGGCGCCGTCATGAAGACTGGCGCCTGCCAAAGGTTCAAAGCGAAATGCCGCCATCCACGCAGGTGATCTGGCCGGTGACATAGGACGCCTGTTCAGACGAAAGGTAGAGCACCATGCTGGCAAGCTCCTCGCCCCGACCCGGCCGATTGCCCAGGCGAATGCGGCTGGTCATCCATTCCAGCGCTTCGGCCCCAGCGTCGCCGCCGGTCATGGCACGACCCGGATCATCGAGCGAAGCCTCCGTCTTGTCGATCGCACCCATGCCAAAGTTGAACCAGCCCAGGCGGACGACATTCGCGCGCACTCCGTAGACAGCCTCTTCAGCCGCCAGATAGAGAGCCATGCTTTCCAGACCCGCCTTTGGCACCGCCGACTGACCATCGCGATCGAAGCGGCGAGCGTTGCCGAAGCTGGTGCAAACAGTGATGACGCCCTTATTGGCGCGCATCTGTTCCTTGGTGGCGCTGATCACATTGAAGAAACCGAACAGTTCGGTCTTGACGAGAAATTCCATGAAGCTGGGCTTGACGTCCGCCAGTTGCAGAGTGTTGTCCCACATCGGCCCGGACGCATAGATGACCGTGTGGATATGGCCGAAACGCTTCACCACGCCGCTGATGCATTGCTCGACAGCCTGCAAGTCGGTTATGTCCAGCTTGCTGGCCGATGCCGTTACGCCTTCGCTTTCCAGTTCATTCACCAACGCATTCGCCTTGGTTTCATTGCTGTTGTAGGTGAAGGCGATATTGGCGCCAGTCTTTGCAAAAGCGCGCACGATCGCCGACCCCGCGCCGCCGGTTCCGCCGATGATGAACACGGCACCTTCGCGCCGCACCGTCAAATTATAGGTCATTTTTCCTCTCCATAAGTCCGCGTTGCAAGCACCCAATCCGCCAGCGAACGCCCGTCAGCGCCAAAGGTGTTGGCATATTACCTGACGGTTGTCGTTCATTTAGTCAATGACCAATGCGCTGTCCCGCCACCCAAAGGGCCGCCTCCCCCGCCCCATTCAGTCGACGCCGCCATTTATCAATTTGACGAATGGAGGCATATTCGTTAGCAGACATTTGTCGTTTGTCGAGAAATCAGCGACGGAGGAGCAGGGCATGAGCCGCTCCGGGTAGAGGATGAATGATCATCAAAAGGTCACCAAAAGCGCTGCATAGCGGAGGGCCAGCTCGCTCAAGGGCCAGGAAATACGCTGGTTTTCGGACCTGCGGCATGTCCTTGGCCACCGGCGGCCGACATGGTCCAATGCCGTCGGCGAAGATCGGATCCCTCGCGCGATTACCCTCATCATCGAATCAATCATCTGACAATTGTCTTTGAAGGAAGCAACGCCATGAGTGATTTTATCTTCACACCCGCCCTCGCGATCACGCAGATCGCTTTTGTGGTGCCAGACGCCATCGAAGCGGCCCGTGCCCATTCCCGCCGTTATGGATCGGGGCCGTTCTGGGCTGTCGAACATTATCCGCTTCACGTCCATCGCTATCGCGGCAAGGACAGCGTCATCGACGTCACCTCCGTCTATGGTCAGTGGGGCAATATCACCGCCGAATTCGTGCAGCAGCATGATGATGAACCGTCCGCCTATCGTGATCTTGTGAAGAAGGGCGAGTCGCGGATTCATCATTTTGCCATGTTCGTCGACGATCTGGACAAGCGGATGGCTCAATATGAAGCTGAAGGCTGCGAGGCTGCTCTTTATGGCGAAACCTTCCCTAATGGTATGGGCCGCTACGCCATCATGGATACGTCGAAACAACTTGGCGTGATGACTGAACTTTATGAAGAAGAAGGCACCCGTCCCTTCTACGACCATATGAAGAAGTCCGCAGAAGGATTTGATGGCACCGATCCGATCCGCCGGATGCAGTTCACCGACCTTTAAAACGAGGTGGAGCCGCCCCGACAGCTAACAGGTCGGGGCGGCTGCTGCATGTAGCAAACAGGTTGTTCAGGCGGTGCCCACTCGGCACTGCCCGCGACAGTCTGGGATCGAAATGCCGCCAGCAGCGAAATAGGGAGGGTAGCCAGCGCTACCCTCCCTTTCTGCATTCCCTGCGCGTTTGCGGACGGAAGCAATGCTCCCGCCCGCACCGCTGTGTCGTTGTCAGCTGCTCAGATGCGCCGTGGCACGCGCGGCCACCTCGCCCAGTTCGGACAGGATCGGGTTGCGGCGGAGCGTGAGCCCGCCATTTACCTGAAGATTCTGGCCGGTCATGAAACATTCGTCGGATGCCAGCCACACAACGGCAGCCGCAATATCTTCGCGCGTGCCAAGGCGGCCAAGCGGATATTCCTTTGCAAAGGCGTCGATCAGTTCCTTCACGCTGAAGCTGTCGCCAGCCATCGGCGTTTCGGTCAGGCCCGGCGAAATGGAGTTCGCCCGAATGCCGCGCGCGCCATATTCGTTGGCCACGGTACGGATCACATGGTCGATTCCGGCCTTGGTGCCCATATAGGCGGCGTGATTTTCGAGCATGATAGTCGCGGTGGCGGAGGAAATCTGAATGATCGATCCGCCCTGCCCCATTACCCGCAACATCGCCTGGATGAAGAAGAAGGGGCCTTTGAACTGGATGTCCATGATCTTGTCGAGATCAGCCTCCGTCGTTTCATGGGTCGGCTTCATCAGCCCCCAGCCAGTCGCGTTCACCGCGACGTCCAGTTTGCCATAGGTTTTGACGGCAAAGTCAGCGGCGGCATCGACATCGGCCTTGCTGGTGATGTCCATCAATATGTAGCTGCCGCCGATCTCTGCCGCGAGCTTGCGCAACGGCTCTTCGTGACGACCGGTCACGACGACCTTCGCGCCTTCCTGGGCGAGGCGCTCGGCGATCTTCTGGGCCATGTTCTGTTCGCCCGCGGCGCCGGTGACCAGTGCTACTTTTCCTTCAAGCCTCATATTCAACTCCTGGGATTTTCGGTGCCCCGCCGCAGCCTGATGAAAAGCGAAAAAGGCCGGGCCGCCTCGCCAGGCTGACGAGGCGGCCCGCCATGTCGTGTCAGAAGCGCGCGGTCAGCGACGCGCCCCAGGTCCGGCCCGGCGACGGGTTGGCCCAGTCGATGAAGGTGAATACCGCCTCGCCCGACGTGTAACCGTCGTACGTGGTGTTGTCGGTCACGTTCTTGACGAAGCCCGAGACCTCGAGCGTGGTGTTGCCGCTCACCGGGAACTCGTAGCGTACACCGAGGTCGACCTTCGTCACCGGCGGGATCAACGCACGCGGGTCGTTGATCACGTCCGTTTGGTAGCTCGATGTATGGAACAGGGCCGCGTTCAGGCCGATGGTCCCCGGACCGGCGTTGAAGCTGTAGTCCGAAATCAGACCACCGGTCCATTTCGGGGTGCGCCGCAGCTTCAATCCGGAAAGGTCTGTCGTTCCCTGCCCCAGATTACCGATGAAGTTCAGATACTTCGCTTCGAGATAGCCGAGCGATCCGGAGATCGTCCACCCCCGCATCGGCGCAACGGCCAATTCGGCTTCGATGCCCTGATAGCGAGCCTTGGCGGCATTCAGGGTGTTGGTGACGTTCGTGGTTCCGACGACCTGCAGGATATTTTCCTGCTTGTCGCTCAGCGTGTTGTGGAACGCGGAAAGGTTCAGGCGAACCCGGTTATTGAGGAATTCGGTCTTGAGGCCGACCTCGAACGCATCCATCGTTTCGGGCAAATAGGCCTGTGTTGCGGTAACCAGGTTGCCAGGACGACCGTTGAAGCCGCCGGTGTTGTAACCACGGCTGTATTGGGCATAGGCCATGACGTCGGGCGTAAACTTGTATTGCAGGTTCACCTTCGGCGTAAACTTTTTGAACTTGGCGCGCCCTGCAACGCTTCCGACCAGCGGCCCGATAACATCATTGTCCCGCACGGTAGAAAATACGGGGTCCCACAAACTATAGGCAGTCGTCTTCCTGTCCCAGGTCTGACGGGCACCAACCGACAACTGCAGTTTTTCGGTGATGTCATAGTCCGCCTGGAAGAACAAGGCGAAGGTCTTGTTGGTCTGATGCGTATCGTAGCGGTTGAGTGAATTGAGGAAGCCTACGCCCGGCGGAGTCGAGAAAGTCGGCAAGCCGTTCGTGAGGATCGGACTCCCCGTGGTGAGAAACCCGTCGGGCAGCATCGACACGTCAAGCGACGGATCTTGCACCTCCGTATAGGAGTAGTTCATGTAAAATGCGCCGGCAACGACGTTGAACGGCCCCTCGAACGACGTTGCGAAGCGGGCCTCCTGCGAGAACTGCTTGGCATCGACCCGGGCCTTGTCGCGAAACAGCGCAAAGCGGGTTGCGTCGAAATCGCTGGTCTGCCGTTCGTGGAACTCGCGATAGCCGGTCAGCGAAACGAATTTGACCTGATCGGTCAAATCGTACGACACTTCACCGGTCACCGCAGTCATGCGCAGAGATGCGGGAAGCTGGGTCGTTTCGACGACATTCTTGCCCTTGTCGAGATTGGCAAGCGGGCCGCAGACGATGCTCGTCGCCGGATTGTAACAGGTCGCGTTTGCGCCACCGACATAGCCCGGCAACGGATAAGGGATGAAATCGGGGACGTTAAGGGGCGTATAGGGCGGAATCTGGCTGTCGTTTTCCAGCCGGTCGAATGCCAAATAGATGTTCAGGCGATCGGTGGGGGTTGCAACAGCGGCGAGCGAGTATTGCCGGACATCACGATCGCCCTCCCGTCCGCCGGTCACGATGTTGCGGAACTGGCCATTATCCTTGCGCACCGAAACGGTTGCCTTGACCGCGAGCACGTCCTTGATCACCGGGGCCATGATGTAGCCTTCGTAGTCGTTCTGGCCGAAGCTGCCCACCGTGACGCGCACCTTGCCCGTCGTGTCCGCCGACGGGTCGGGCCGGAGGCGGATCACGTTGATCACCCCGCCGGTCGTGTTCTTGCCGTTCAGAACGCCCTGCGGGCCGCGCAGAACCTCCACGCGCTGGACATCGAACGCATCGATGAGCGCGCCGCGCTGGAACGCGATCGGAATGCCATCGAGCGTGATGCCGATACCGGCCTCGACGCTGGGCAGCACGTCCTGAATGGAAATGCCGCGCAAGCTGATCTGGGGCACGTCGACGGCGGCGCCTGAACGCGTGACGGTCATGCCCGGCACGAGGCCGCGAAGGCCGGTCAGGCCGTCGACGCGGGCCTTTTGAAGCGTGTCATTGCTGAACGCGGAAACGGAGACAGGCACACTTTGAAGTGGCTCGGCACGCTTCTGCGCGGTTACGATGATGTCCGAAAGTCCTTCGGATTGCTGCGGCTGATTGGCTGCGGTCGCGTCCGGCGCTTGCTGCGGCTCCGCGGCCAATGCCGCCTGAAAGCCGCCCAACGCAGTTGCGATCGCTATCGCCGACGAAAATGCCAGGCCTCGCATATGCCCTCCCCATTCAACGTTGATTATGATCCGATGTAGCCGCGACTCTTTTTGAATCGACTTGTCGCTACACAAGTGTGCTAGCTAACTGCTTTTCGCCGGAGGGTCAACAGTGAAGCATGCGCAGCAAGCGCTTGTGAGCATTTTTATCTGACATATGACGGTTATTTTCTCATTTCGTGGCGGGTTAAGCGGCTATCCCTGTCACGCGAGCGACCAGTCTTTGATGCATCATGTCGTCGCTTGAATATCAGACGTTCGTCATTTATCGTACGAATGTGCGGTGAGAGCCAGGCTCCGGCCGCGATCGCAAGGAGTGGATATCAGATGAGCGTTTATCTTCAGGCAACGTTGGAACTCGATTATGAGACGCTTCCCGTCTTTTTGAACATAGTTCCTGAGATGAAGCGCATCGCCGAAGGCGCGGGTTGGGAGATGATCGCCGGGCTCGTCACCAAGATCGGTCGGGCCAATACCGTCATCCATCTTTGGAAATTGCCGGACATGAACGCTTTCGATGCCGGTATACAGGCCATGGCGAACGCACCTGAAGGTGGCAAAATCTATCAGGAAATCTGCCGGAGCGGTGCGAAGGAAACGCTGATCTTCGCTGATGCAGCGCCCTATTCACCGGCGCACTGATGTTGATGCAAAGCTGAAAATGAAACGGCGGGAGGCTTAGAGCTTCCCGCCGTTTTTTATACTGTTGCTCCCCGGCCGCAGTGACCGGGGACCGTCGCTAATTACAGCTGATCCAGCTCGGCCATTATGTCTTGCGGCAAGACTGTCATGCAGGCCTGCGCATTGGCGTAAACCTGTTCGGGCTTGGTCGCCCCGGCGATCACGGATGAGACGAAGGGCTTTGCGGCGAGCCAGCCCAGAGCAAGCTTCACCATCGGAATGCTCGATTTGCGGGAAATCTCCCCGAGACGGCTGACCTTCTCAAACCGTTCCGGCGTCAGGAACTTGTCGAAGAAAGGTATCTGCTTGAGGGTTTCCAGACGGCCCGAACTGTCGTCGCCGCCCAGATATTTGCCCGTCAGCAACCCGTTGGCGAGGGGGAAATAAGGCAGAAACCCGACGCCATTGGCGACCATCAGGGGCGCAAGTTCGCTTTCGACATCGCGTGCCAGCAGGCTGTATTCGGATTGGCATGATATGAAAGCCGCACGATTGGTGGCTCCGGCTGCGTCCAGTGCTTCAGCAAGTTGCGCGGCGCTGTGGTTCGCACAGCCGACATAGCGCACCTTGCCCTCCTGAATCAGCTGGTCGAATGCGGCCAGCGTTTCGCTAATGGGCACCTTCGGATCGGGATAATGAAGTTGGTAGAGATCGACATAATCAGTGCCCAAATTGGCAAGGCTCTCTTCCAGAGCCTGCCGCACATAGGCAGGGGCCGCGCCCTGATTATCGTCGCTGTCGCCGACCTTGTCGCCGACTTTCGTGGCGATGATCACGGAATCCCGGCGACCGCGAAAAGCTTCGCCGAGGATGCGTTCCGATTCTCCGGGAGGAAAACCATAGTTGTTGGCGGTGTCGAAGAAGTTGATCCCGGCGTCCAGTGCAGCCGAGATCACCTCAAGGGATTTTTCCTTGTCCAGAAACCAGCCGAAATTATTGCAGCCAAGACCGGCAATAGAGACTTTAAGGTCGGATTTCCCGAGATTACGCTTTTCCATGTCGAGAATATCCCCTTCAGGGTTGGCCATATATGTAGCGGATGGGATCGGACCCGTCCCAGCCTTCGGCGGCATCGCGCACCATCTTGTAAAAGTCGCTGACAACGGCCTCTTCATAGAATTCGGTCAGCATGCCGAACTCCTTGCGCGTGTCCATCATCGCATAGGGGCTGGGTTTGGAGTCGCCGAGCGGTGACACGACGGAATAAAGGATATTATCAAAGCCCTTGCTTTCATAATCCTTGATCGCCGCGTGAATGTCGTCAACGAACACCGTCATATGGTGCAGGCCGGGACCACCCGTCGGATAAAGTTCGCTGTAGGCCGATGGCGTGTCACAATGCTGTTCCACCAGTTCGACCATCACATCGCCCCACTGGCCGACGACACCTGTCGTATCGAGGTCGATTTCCTTGCCGCGATAGGTTTGCAGGTCATGGGGAAGGTGCGCGAGCACAAAGAAGGGGCCAGAGCCGAAGCGGGCCATGTGTCGGCGCGCCCATTCGATCGCGTCCGGTACAACGAAGGCGATCTGCCGCACCTTCTTGAGTTGGCCTGAAACAGGTTCCAGGAACATCGAGCCTCTCCTTTTAATCGGCAATCGTCGGTTCGCCGCCCGATGATGCGGGCGCAGGTTTTTGCATTTCAGCAACCGCTAACCGAAGCTGCCACGCCTATCGGCGCTGCGGACGCGTACGCCCGCAACGCCGTTCGTCATTCAGCGGCGATGGACATCCCATTTTCTGCGATCAGTTGATCGATGCGATCGTGATAGTGGGAAATCCGCTTTTCCTGCCCGGCCAGTTCCGCGCCGTTCCATCCGCGCGAATGCATGCCGCGCTGCTGCGCCTCCATGATACCGGCATCGCCATCGAGCGTGATGCCAAGGCTTCCTTCGCCGAAGTTGCGCCATTCGCGTTCTACAGGCGCACGCACGGTGTCAGCCACGCCGCCCGCAGAGGTCAGCATCTTGGTGAAGAAATCCTCTGAACCCGTCGCATAGAACCAAGTGTCGAAGGTGCATTTTTCCGGGTCGGTCGGGTGCGGCCAAGCGCGCAGGAACAGCATGCCGTCCGAAAAACAGGTCAGCGTCAGGTTAGGGAAGATCGAATAGAGGAAGGTGTCGGTCAGCTGCGCGTCTTCCATCCGGTCATAATGGCTATGGCCGCGCTCGACGCCCAGCTTCCGCTTTTGCGCGATGATCGCTTCCCGGATAGCCAGCGGCTTGTCCTTGAAATCTTCCGGCTGCAATTCCCAGGTCTTGAGATCCTGAATCAGATACTCGTCGATCGCCAGCTTGCCATCGGGCAGATAGCGCGAAGGCTGGCTGCCCGGCGTCACAAGGCGCGCATGGCCGTTCTTCAGCGTTTCGATGACCGCTGTCACATAATAGGGCTCGTTCACATACAACCCCTCCGGATGCGCGGTGGGGATGTGATATGTTTCGCGGAAATTGTCCGAAATGATCTTCCAGTTGCAGGGCATCCGCACCGATATGGCCTGGGTGCAGTGCATCTGCTCGAAGGGATAGCGCGCCAACGGCTCGTACAGTTCGCCCAGATACTCCTTGAGAGGCATCGGGTTGGCGTCCATGTTCACCCAGACGAAGCTGGCGAAGGTCTCGCTGTTGATCTGGGCGAGCCGCTTGCGTCCGCATGGGGAGCCCGCAGAGAAGTCCTCCGGGTCCTGCGCGCCGATGCATTCGCCTTCCAGCGACCATTTCCAGCTATGATAGGCGCAGGTGAAGGATGGCATGGACCCTTCCGCCACGGACACCAGCTTGTTCCCGCGATGCTGACACACATTATAGAAGGCCTTGATGCTGCCATCTTCCTGACGCACCACAAGGATGGATTCCGTGCCAACCTCTTCCACCAGGAAGTCGCCCGGCTCAGGGATCTGGTCTTCCCGGCAAACCACGAGCCAGCTCTTGGTCCAGACTGCGTCCCATTCCCGCCCCGCGAAGTCGCGGTCGAAATAGCGCCAACCCTGAAGTTTCGAAGACCGTCCGGCTCCCGCCTCGGCGACCAGATTTTCCGTCATTTCCATCTCCTGTCGATTCAATCCAGGCGCATCCCGGCGCGCTGACCCTGTTTCCAATCGTCCAGCTACATCCAACGGCCCGCTTTACGCGCACTAGGCAAAAGGCGGCCAGGTTCCGGACGATCATGCATAACGGACAATTGTCCGTCAATAGCGGAGTATCATTCCCTCGCGGAGTCCACGCCTTTACGGCAGACCCCGCGCGAGATTTATGCTTGTGACGGCTTGTCCACCGCCTGGGCGATCTTCATCGCCAGATCTTCAGCAACCGGCTTCAGCATCGGTCCCAGCAGCAGGTTGAGAACCGGCCCGGTGGCTCCGCCCGCCTGAACGTTCAGCCGGAAAGTGATCTGCGTGTTCGGATCGCCCGCATCTGCCACGGGCGCTGCTGCTTGCACATCGACGCTGTTCGTGACGCGCCGCAGCAACCAGCGGGACAGGCGTTCCCACAATCTGCTCAGCCAGCCGCCGGAAGGAGAATGCGCGGGGACGGCGGCGGGTGGCGCGGCATTCGGCATGCCGCCGCCCAGATCGATCGCCAGAAACTCGCCCGAGCCGGTGACAGGCTCCTGCAGACCCTGCATCACGAAGGTGACGCGGCTAGGCTCGTTCCATTCCGTGACCTGGACCTTGAACTCCGCGCTGCGGGTCAGGCCGCCCAGTTCGCCCTTCACAACCCAGATGGATTCATCGCGGTTGATCTTCTCGTGGCGCTGGTAGCCTGTGAGGAACGGCGCCCAATTGTCCATGTCCTCGACGAAATTCCAGACCTGAGGCAGGGAGGCGGTGACCGTTGTGGTATGTTCGACTTCGGGCAATGTCGCCTCCTTTTCAGAACCTGTTGACGCTGGACGCCGCCTCGCGTCCGGCGATGTGGCCGAAGACCAGGCCCGGCCCGATCGTGGCCCCGGCGCCCGGATAGGCCATGCCGGTGAACCCGCCGGAGACGTTCCCCGCCGCGTAAAGGCCGGGGATGCGGCCGCCCCTGACATTCACCACTTCGGACTTGGCGTTGATCTTCGGGCCGCCCTTTGTGCCGAGCACGCCGGAATAGACACGGCAGGCGTAGAAGGGGCCTTGCTGGATCGGCCCCAGCGATTGGAGTGCTCCTTCGCGTGACGGGTCGCCATAATGACGGTCATATTTGCTCCGGCCACGGTGGAAGTCGGGGTCTTCACCCCGTTCGACATTCGCGTTGAAACGTGTAACCGTGTCTTCAAGGCCATCTGGGTTTACGCCGATTTTCTCCGCCAGTTCGCGCAGCGTCGGCGCGGATTCGAGCCATGCCGGAATCGGATCGCCCGGATAGCGCGTGCCGAACGGATATTTGTCGAGGAAAGTCGAATCGAGGATGATCCAGGCGGGCAGGTTCGGATAGTCGAACGCCACTGGGTCGAAGTTGCGGAAGGAGCGGCCAACGTCATTATAATTGTGGGCTTCGTTGACGAAGCGCTTGCCCGCGCGGTTGACCATGATCGAACCGGGCGAGGCTCTTTCGCCGACCACCATGCGGTTGAGCTGCTGCCCTTCATATTCGTCGCCGGGGATGCGGATCATCGGCATCCACCAGGCTTCATGGGCATTGGCCATGCTCGCCTGCGCCTCGGCCGCCATGATCAGGCCGTCGCCCTCGTTGAAAGGCGGGCTGAGCGGACCTTCGATGGGAGCGCCCATCAGGTCGGTCGCCATGTCCTTGTTCCATTCAAAGCCGCCGCTTGCCAGAATGACGGCGCGACGGGCGCCGATCCGGACCATACGACCATCCTGTTCAACCTCGATGCCGACAATGGCGCCATCGTCGATCACCAGGCGGCGGCCACGGGCGTTGCGGCGAAACTCCACGCCCTTGTCCACCGCGCCCTTGATGAGGCCAGCCATCAGCGCCATGCCGGTGCCCACCATGCCCTTAGCGAGGCGGTCGCCGATGATTTCGGGGTCCAGCATATTGGTTCCGTCATCAATGTCGGTCATCGCGACAGGCAGCGGGAAGCAGGGGGCCGAACGCAGATGCGCGCGCAGTTCCCCCAACTCGCCCGCAGGAAACAGGCCGGGGCTTACGGAGCGGCCGAAGGTGCCGCCGGGATGTTCCGGGTGATAGTCCGGCGTCTTGAGCGCCCGGAACGCCAGCTGGGTCTCTTGCTCAAGGTAACGCAACACGCCTGGCGCTTCATCGACATAGGTTTCGGCCAGTTCGATGTCCATTTTGCCGAGCGAAAGGCTGCGAAGATAGGTGAGCGCCTGTTCGCGCGAGTCGGTCGTTCCAACCTCGTGCATGTGGTGATTGTTGGGGATCCACGGCACGCCGCCCGACACGGCGCTCGTCCCGCCCAGCTTGTCGCTGCGCTCCAGCACCAGCGTCTTGCAACCGCGATGCTGCGCCGCGATCGCGGCGGAAACACCCGCCGCGCCGGAGCCCATGACCACCACGTCGAAAACCTCATCCCATACCGGCATTATAGCTCTCCAGTCGCTCGCGGTTCGCGCCGCTTCCTATGTCGTTTGCACTTGTCACGCATGGCTGCGGCCCTTGATCAGGTCCGCGGCCTTTTCGCCGATCATGATGGCGGGCATATTGGTGTTCCCGCCGACGAGCGTCGGCATCACCGACGTGTCGGCGACCCGTAGCCCGCCAATGCCCCGGACCCGCAGGCGGGCATCGACGACGCTGTCATCGTCCGATCCCATCTTGCACGTACCGGCCGTGTGATAATCCGCACTTGCGTTGGCACGGATGAAGGCGTCGATCTGGCTGTCAGTCTGTACGGACGCGCCCGGCGACAATTCATCGCCGCGATAGGGATCGAAGGCGGCCTGTCCGAAAATCTGGCGGCACACGCGGATGCCGTTGCGGAAATCGACCATGTCGCGGGCATCGCTGAGGTAGCGGTGATCCACGACCGGGGCGGCATGCGGGTCGGGCGAGGCCAACGTCACATGGCCACGGCTGTGGGGCCGGACGACGCAGACATGCGCCATGAAGCCGTGGCGCGGCATCAGGCCTGTCAGCGTGTCATTCATCAGCGCCAGCACGAGCGACAGCTTTATGTCCGGCTCAGCGATGTCCGGTTGCGATCGCACATAGGCGACCGCTTCCATGCCGGTGCTGGCGAGCGGCCCCGTGCGGAAAGCCAGATATTGCGCAAAGGCCAGCGCCCCCTTCAGCGGGCTGACATATTGATAATGGGATACTGGCTGCGTCACCGCCTGCTTCACATAGGTGGACAGATGGTCCTGAAGATTTTGACCGACGCCGGGCAGGTTATGGACCGGGTCCACGCCGACCTGCGACAGGGCCGAAGCGTCACCGATGCCGGACAGCATCAGAAGCTGGGGCGAATTGATGCCGCCGCCGCAGAGGATCACCTCGCCGCCCGCACGGAGGTCAAGCTCCTGCCCTTTTTCACGGATGCGAACGCCGACGGCGCGGCCATTTTCGACCAGTATCTTCAGCACTTGCGCGCCCAGACGCACCTCCAGGTTCGAGCGCGAGCGAAACGGCTTTATGTAGGCGGTTGCCGCGCTCCAGCGGCGGCCCCGGCTGACGAACATGTCGACGGGACCGGCGCCATCGCGAACCGCGCCGTTGGTGTCGTCATTATAAGGGTAGCCAGCTTCTTCGCAGGCTTGCAGGAACGCCTTGGCGAGTGGATTGTGGACGCCGGGGCGGCTGATCCTGACCGGCCCGGAGTGACCGTGCCACCGCGCATCGCCGCCCGGCTCGTAACTTTCGGCCCGCTTGAAATAGGGTAGCACGTCCTCATAGGACCAGCCGGAATTGCCCAGCGCCGCCCACCGATCGTAATCGCTCGGCGTGCCTCGATCATAGATCATGCCGTTGATCGAGCTGCCGCCTCCCAGAACCTTGCCACGGGGGAGGAAAAGGACGCGGTCGTTCAGCTCTTCCTGCGGCGCGCTCCTGTAGTTCCAGCTATGCTTGCCCGACGTCAAAAGCGGCATCAGCCCGCCGGGCGCATGGATGAGGGGATCACGGTCAGTGCCCCCCGCCTCAAGCAGGATTACCTTGTGGCGGCTGTCTTCCGACAAACGGTTGGCGACGGCACAGCCCGCCGCTCCCGCGCCGACAACGATATAGTCCGCGTTCAATGGCCGCACTCCGGCAACGAGATCCGTCCATCGTTAAGGGGAGCCGCGCCGCAACAGCCGACCATCGCACAGTGGCGGAAATGCAAATGACCTTGCAACGATCCTACTCCTCCAGGACGCATTTCGCCCCAATTTTTCCCCGGACGCCGTGATGCGCCCCGATCCACTTTATGCGACCCTTGTCACATTACGCAATGGCGGCCGACCGCAGCTGTCTCAACTTACCTCCGCAGGCACCGCGACCTCTACCTGGCCATCCACGACACGTGTTTCAAACGTGCGGAGCGGCTTGTCCGTCAGCTGACCCTTGGGATTTCCGGTTCGCAGGTCGAAGGGCATGCCATGTTCGGGGCACAGCACCATGCAGCGCCTGATGCGTCCGGCTGCCAGGGAAAAAGCGCGATGCGTGCATTCATTTTGCACACAGAAAAACTCTCCGTCCGCATGACACAGCAGAAGGTCCAAGCCGTTCACTGTTATCGGCTTGCTGCTGTTGTTCGGCAGATCGGCGGCCGCAGCGACGGGAAGGAAGTCGGCGCTCATGCTATGGTCAAGCCTCCATCAACGACAAATTCGGCACCCGTCACATAGGACGTCTCTTGCGATGCCAGGAACAGGGACATGTTCGCGACATCTTCCGGTCGGCCCAAGCGACCGAGCGGGATCGGCGCAGTGGCGGCGTCGATAGCGGCCGGATCGCCCTGAAGCAATTGGTCGACCATCGGCGTTTCGATCGTGCCGGGATGCACCGAATTGCACCGGATGCCATAGGGCGCTTCATCGAGCGCGACACTTTTGGTCAGCGCACGAACGGCCCCCTTGGTAGCGGCATAAGCAGCGCTTCTGTGAACGCCCGTCAATGCGGCAATGGACGAGATATTGACGATGGAACCGCCGCCATTGGCGCGCATGTGCGGGATCACCGCCTGGCAACCCAGGAACGTGCCCCGCAAATTGATTTCGAAAAGGCGGTCAAGCATGGCGACGGGTGTGTCAGAAACATATGCCGCATGATAGATGCCCGCATTGTTCACGAGAATGTCGATGTGCCCGAACCGTTTGAGGGCGTCGGCGGCGAGTTCCTGCCATCCCTCCTCCTGACGGACATCCTGCGATCGGGACAGCGCAACGCCGCCTTCCTGCGTGATGGACGCCGCGACCGCCGCAGCGCCCGCTTCGTCAAGGTCCGTCAGGATCACCGACGCACCTTCCCGAGCGAACAGGCGGGCGGTTGCCCCGCCCATGCCGTGCATCGAGCCAGCGCCTGTGATAATTGCCGTCTTGCCAGACAGTCGACTGCCCAACGCACCTCTCCCTACAGTCCGCTCCATATCCGGCGTGATCGACCACCACAGCCTTTCAGAGACAGACAAATGTCATATAAGGACCATCTATCGCGCCAGCGGAAAGCTGTAAAGCGATATCGTGCGCTAGGATACTATTTTTGCAACATCGGAGTTGACAGCCGTTTTCGAACCGACTTCACTTGAAACCTCACCCCGCTATGATATGGTTCAATGATGAAAAAACAGGGACTGGCGCCGCTCAAAGGTAAAGCGGAGAAAATATCGGCGAAGATCAAACCTCACAGTTTGAAAACAGATTCCGAGCCCAATACCCTTCAGTTTCTTCAAAGCGAGTTGCTTTCCGAACGGGAGAAGCTGGGGCAGCGCGCGCCGGGCAGAGCCCGCGTCGACCGGATCATCGAAGCGACGATTGAACTGCTCAAGGCGCATAAGCCAGCTGACATCTCCATCGCCATGATCGCCGATCATGGCGGCATTACCCGGACATCCATCTATTCCCACTTCGCCAGCGTCGACGAGATATTGGGCCAGATCGCCATCCGCTTCGTCCAGCAGACTGGCGTCGAAGTTGAACGCTATGTTCGGCGACGCAAGCCGGAAAGCCTGGAGCAATTGGTCACGTTGATGATCAAGGGAATCCAGGATTATTTCAACCAACCCAGTCCAGCAAAGCCGGGCGCCCTCGCCCGTCACATTCCGTTCGAATCCCGCCATTTGGTGCGGGATTTCGACAAGGTTGCCGCCCTGCCCTACCATACTTTGTGGCATACGGGCTGGGCGATCGAACCGCTGTCGGAAGAAGACCCGTTTCGTACCCTTGTCATCATCCAGTCAGCCATTTTCGAAGCCAGCATCCAGCAGCAGGGCAAGATAACGGATCTGGCGGTAAAGCAGGCGACAGAAGTCGCGCTGGATTTTCTCGCTCGGGCCGAAGCGCGTTACGGTGCGGCCCCGGAAGAAACCACGACCGCAGAGCCCACGCCGGAAGACAGAATAATGGCGGCCGCCAGAACCCTGGCCGCGCATGACGACCCGGCACTCATTGAGATGGCCACGGCGCAGATCGAATTGCTCGCGTCCACGGTCACCAAATTGGCGGCCAAGCCCGCGGCGAGGCGTCGCAAGAAAGCGTGAATTGAGCAATGCCGACGCTGTGTCGGCACTTTCGCTGAGGGTCCCCGGCGCTGAAGTTCCCCGGCCCAGCGTACACGGCTGCTGGGCGGGTGGCGGCGAAGGACGAGTCGTTCGCCTTCGCATCACCGCCGCATCTCCGTAACCCGGCATCCGTCCGATTACGGCATTGTTCCGCGCCCATGATGCCGACGCGGTTAGCGGCGGCGCGGCTCCCTTGCCCCCCTTTGCCCTTGCTTTTCAACGCCCGACAAGCGTCAGATATTGGTCGGCGATCACCGGCTTGGTCCTACGGCCTATTATCCAACTTTCCATTATGTCCGGAATGGGTTTTCATATGATCCGTGGCTGTCCCAGGACGAGCCATCGGTAATCAGATTTATAGTCGCGCGAAAAATGACGCGACAAACGGAAAACCGACAACAGACATGAATGGAGGGGATAACATGCGGACCTTTACAGGAACTTCGCTATTGGCGCTCAGTTTGGGCGTGATGGCACCCGGTAGCGCCTTGGCGCAAGCTTCGGCGGACTCGAAACAGTCCTCGTCGGCTGAGCTGGCGGACATCATCGTCACCGCCCAGAAACGGGCCGTGCCGTTGCAGGATGTCCCCGTTGCCGTGACGGCTTTCACCGGCGAGGCTATGCGCGCGTCCAACCTGGATGCGTTGACCGGGCTGCGCGGCATGGTGCCGGGCATGACGATCTCGCGCTCCGGCGCTGCGCTCAACACGCCGCAGATCAGCTTGCGCGGCATCTCGCTTCAAGATCCGAACCGCGCCGTCGAATCCGGCATCGGTTTCACCATCGACGGCATTCCGCTGGCATTTCAACGCGGTACGCTGCTCGACGCGTTCGACATCGAACGACTGGAGATTTTGCGTGGTCCGCAGGGCCTGCTGTTTGGTCGCAACACGACGGGCGGAACGGTGAACGTCATCCGCTCCCGTCCCGATCCCGACGCTCCCACAAGCGGCAGGCTGCGCGCGACGGTGGGCAGTTTCGGACGAACGGACTTTGAAGGTGTCGTGATGGCGCCGATCATCCCCGGCCTGTTGGCGGTCAAGGGCGCGATCGCGATCAAGAAGCATAATGGCGAGTTCCGCAACAGCATCACCGGCGATCGCGAAGGCAAACGCGATATGCGGGATTATATGCTGTCGCTGGTCGCTACCCCTTCAGACCGAACCAGCATCTACCTTTCGCTGGAGCGGATGGAGGATGATAGCGAAGTGCCGCCCTATGTGCCGGTCCTGACCCCCGACCTTATTCCGCTGACCGGCCCCAAGCTGCTGACGGCCAATGGTCTGGGCACGCTGGGATATCCGACTTATGTCACCGGGCAGAATATACAATGTCTTAATCCTGCGACCTCGATCGTTTGCAGGCCGCTCAGCAAAAAGCGTAATGATGTCGAGACGACGCAGTTTCCGGCCTATTACAATCTTAATGCAGTGACGCTGGAAGTCGCGCACGAACTCGATGGCGTAAAGTTGGTGAGCCTGTCGGGCTATCGTGAGGACGAAGAAGACCAGCTCGGCGACTTCGACGCGACCCGTTTTGCGATACAGCGTAACGACAAGCGGGAAAGCTCCTGGCAGTTTTCGCAGGAGTTGCGTGCGGAAACGCAGTTCGACGGCCCGATCAACTTCGTGGCTGGTGCATTCTTCATCGAATATGCGTTCACCGCGCGGCAGTTCCCGTCGGTCGATTTTGCCGGACTGTCGGCGACTACCGCGCCGGGCACGGCCTACTTCAACTCGCTCAACGCCTATCGCATCCGGCAGAAAAGCCGTTCCTTCGCGGTCTTCTTTCAGGGTGACTGGGACATTACGGACAAGCTGCGTCTGACGGCGGGTGCGCGGCAGACATGGGATCGCAAGCAGACGAACTTCACGCTGTGGGGAAGGCTACAACAGCCGATCCGCGATCAGTTCGTGCTTGGCCCGCAGCAAGGGCCGGTGAGCGCCTCGGTCAAGTTCGACGAGCTGACGCCGCGCATCGGGTTGCAATATAAGATCCAGCCCGACCTGCTGGTCTACGCCAACTGGAGCCGGGGCTATAATGCGGGCGGGTTCAACGGCCGCGCGGGAAGCATCGTCAACGCCGTCATTCCCTATCGTCCTGAAATCATGGATGCCTATGAAGTCGGCTTCAAGAGCGAATGGTTCAACCATCGGGTTCGCCTGAACGTCGCGGCATTCCACAACACGCTGAAGGACAAGCAGGAAGATGTCCTGACGGTCGCACCGGGCGGCGGCATTGTTACGGCAACGGTGAATGCAGCCAAGGCCCGATACAAGGGCGTGGAGGCCGAGCTGGCAGTGGTCCCTGTCGCCGGATGGACGATCACCGGATCGGCGGGCTATCTGGACGCGAAATATCTGAGTTTCGTCGGGAATCTCGCGGGTCAGGGCCTTGCGGACCTCTCGGACCTGAAGCTGCGCCGTACGCCTAAATGGACCGCGGGCCTGATCTCCGACTATGCTTTCGATCTGGGGGCAGGCCGAGCGGGACTTAATGCCGCCGTCTATCATACGTCGCGTTACGAAACGAGCGTTCTCAATGATCCACGCGGGTCGATTCCCCCGGTGACCAAGGTCGACCTGGCCATGCGTTACCAGTTCCCGGTGCATGACAAGCTGAACATGACGCTGACTGGCTTCGTCAAGAATGTGACGAACAACACCACTTATGACGGATTCACGTCCAGCAACACGATCGGGTCGTTCATCGACTTTGCGATCCCGTCGGTCGGCCGGACCTGGGGCGTGTCTCTGGCGGCAGACTTCTGATGGGGTTGGAGGATCTCATCCCGCGCAATGACAGGATGGCGCTGTTGCAGAATTGCTGGGTCGTGGCGGACCTGGACGATGCGATGGAGCGGTGGCTGTCCATGGGGGTCGGGCCGTTTTTCCGGCGCGACTCCGACTATCCTGACGCATTGTATCGCGGGCGGCCCGAGCCGCTCGCTTTCAGGGCGGCGCTGGCGCAGGCGGGGCCGGTTCAGATCGAACTGATCCAGCAGACGAGCAAGGGGCCGTCCGCCTATCGCGACATGGTTCCCGAAGGCCAGACCGGTTTTCATCATATGTGCCGGATAGTTCACAATGTCGGCGAAGAAATCGGGCGTCTGAAAGCGCGAGGCATAGAGATGGCGAGCGAGTTCCGGTCGGTCGGCGGGGCGCAGGTCGCCTATGCCGACACCCGCAATGAACTGGGCTGCATGCTGGAACTGGTGCCCGCAGAGCCGGTGTTGATCAACCTGTTCCGCGACGTGGCGCAAGCCGCGCAAGATTGGGACGGGACCGATCCCGTCCGCATGCTGGAACTTAAAGACGGCCCGGCCGCACAAGTGGGAGGATCACAGTGAAGACAGAGGCAGCCAAGACGCTGGACGAAGTTACGTTCGCGACGACGGCGGATGTCGTAATCGCGGGGCTGGGAGGGGCTGGCGCTTCCGCCGCGATTGCAGCGGCCGAAGCGGGCGCAGAGGTTTTGGTCATTGAAAGGACCTCTGGCGGGGGAGGCTCCACCGCCATGTCCGGTGGGTTCATCTATCTGGGCGGCGGCACGCCTCCGCAAAAGGCCAATGGCTTTGCCGACACGCCGGAGAATATGGCCCGGTTTTTAAAGGCCACGCAGCCGAAGGCGGCCGTGGACAAGATCGAGGCCTATTGCGAGGGTAGCGTCGGCCATTATGACTGGCTGATGTCGCTGGGCGTCACGTTCAACGAACGCTATTTCGACGGCAAGCATTTCCACCCCCATAGCGATGAAACGCTGGTGTGGACCGGAAGCGAAGCCTGCTGGCCTCTGTCTGAAGCGGCGGAGCCTTTCCCGCGCGGTCACAAGCCGGGCGGCGGATTTGTCGGGCATCTGCTGTTCGACCGGTTGCTCCAGCGCCTGCATGAACTCAAGGTGCGCGTCGTCTACGATGCAGCGGTCAACGCGCTGGTCCGGGACGAGGAAGGCGCGGTCGTTGGCGTCCAATATCGGCAGGAAGGCCGCAACATGGCGGTGGCGGCGCGCAAGGGCGTCGTGCTGGCGACCGGCGGTTGCGAGTGGGACCGGGAACTCGGCCTTGCCCATGGATCGAAAGCTGGACGGGAGGGCATCGCGCCTCTGGGCGTGCCGACTGCTGACGGATCGGGCATAGCGCTGGGCCAGAGCATGGACGCGGCGACCGTCGGGCTGGATCAGAGCATGATCACATCGCCCTTCTATCCGCCTGCCAGCCTGGTCAAAGGCATATTGGTGAACAGCGCGGGCCGCCGTTTCGTGGCGGAGGACGTCTATCATGCATGGTCCACGGATGCGATTTTGAACCAGCCCGAGGGCAAGGCTTACCTGATCTGCGACAATGTCAATTTCGGCAGGCCGGAGCTTGGCGACATCCGATCCGAGCGCAAGCATGAGGTCGTCGATGCCTGGGACAATATACCGGAAATGGAAGCCGACCTTGGCATGCCCGAAGGGTCGCTGGTGGAGACGATCGGCAATTATAATCGCTATGCCGCGACGGGCTATGACGAGGAATTCCGGAAGAACCCCAAATGGCTCGCCCCGATTTCGGAGATACCCTATGCCGCGATCGATTGTTCGGTAGGTTCGGCCTATTTCTGCTGCATCAGCCTGGGCGGCGTTGATACTGACGTCGATGGCCGCGCGCTGAAAACCGATGGCACGCCCGTTCCCGGCCTTTACGCGGTTGGTCAGGTGGCCCCCAATCTGTCGGTGGAAGGCTGGGGCTATGCGAGCGGTCTGTTGATCGGCGGCGCGACCTTCTTCGGGCGCAGGGCAGGCAAGGCCGCCGCCGCCGAACCGGCTCGCCACGCTCTCGATCCCGGATCGAAGCGCCCCGAATTACCGGCAGATGTCGCCTGATCACGCGCGCGTGATCGGCCGCCCCCCAAATCTAACATTTCAGGAGCATTTCATGACATCCACCCCCACGGCCAATCTCTACGAAAGATTGGAAGAAGATCCCTGGCGCTTCCTGGAGCTTAGCCAGGAGGAACTGTTCGACCTGGATTATGCCGAAGTCGAAAAGATTCAGCTCGCCCTGTTCCAGCGGCGATTCCGCGATTTGAAGCCCAAATTGCGCGCGCTCCAGCGTCTGGCCGAGGAAGTTGGGCTAGAGGAAATCAGCGGGTTCGATGACCTGACGCGTCTGGCGATGCCGCACACCATGTTCAAATCCTATTCCGCGCTGGACGTGCAGAAAGCGCGCTTCGACAAGCTGACCCGCTGGCTTCAGGCGCTTACCACGCACGACCTGTCGGGGGTGCATGCCGAACATTGCGAGTCGATCGAACAATGGTTGCTGGAAGTCGAGCGTTCGACGCCGCTGCGGCCGGTTACCTCATCGGGGACGAGCGGCAAGATTTCGCTCTTCCCCCTCAGTACCGTCGAAGAAACCCTGTTCGTTGACAAGAACACCTATATCGTCGAGCCATATCGCGACGAACCGGGTATTTACGCAAAGAGCGGCGAATATGTTTTCGTCTGTCCGTGGCCTTCGCGTTACGGCCGTCACAACATTCCGCTCATCATGCGTGTTCTGAAGGAAAATTGCTACGACGGCCGTGAGGACATGTTCATCACGCTGGATGATGGCACGCTGACCGCTGACGAGATGTGGCTGAACGGACGGCTGCAACGGGCACAGGCGCTGGGCGAGGAATTGGAGCTGAGTCCGGCCGAGCAGGCAATCGCCAGTGCGCTCGCAACCCGTGCGTCCAATGCGGATGAACGATGGACCCGCTTCATCGAACATGCCGTGGTTGGCCTGAAAGGCCAGAAGGTCATGTTTTACGGGGCTCTCATGAACCTCTACCTCATGGCCGAGGCGTGCCGGAAGATGGACATCTTCGTCGAATGGCATCCCGATTCCATGATCATGACCGGCGGCGGGAGCAAAGGGTTCAACTTCCCCGAAGGGTGGCGCGATGTCGTCGCCGAGCGGTTCCCGCATCATGTGCCGGGGCGCGTCAAGGAAGTCTATGGCATGACCGAATCCAGCTCGACGGCGGTCTGTTGCCCCCATGACAAGCTGCATCCCCTGCCCTGGGGCATCACGCACCTGATGGACCCGGCAACCGGTCAATCGCTACCGCGCACCGGCACGCAGACCGGACGCATGGTCGTGTTCGATCCCATGCCCACCACCTTCTGGGCCGGGGTCATCACGGGCGATCAGGTGACGGTCCATTTCGACGGCGGATGCGCATGCGGGCGCAAGGGTCCGTTCATGGACAATGACATCAACCGCATTTCGGAACTGAATGGCGGCGACGACAAGATCGTGTGCGCCCGCACGCCGCAGGCCTTCCAGAGCCTGGAAGATTTCCTGGCCAAGGCGTCCTGACCCAATCTGTCTCGGAGTATCGAAGATGAAAGAATATACTATCCCGCTCATCATCCGGGGCCGCATCATAGAAGATGACCTGGTCCGCTTTGAAGGACGCCGGGGCGAAATCGCGTTCCTGACCCCCGACGTGAACAAATATCTGGACCAGATCGTCCTGCGCAATGGCGCCGACCTTCAGGATTATTATTCCGTCAGCCTGGACAATATTCTCGACTTCCTGGAGGAATTGGGCCGCAGGCTGCACCCGGACACGAATCCCGACATTCGATTGGCGCTGGAAATGAACATGCAGTCGTCGGGCCAGTCGCCCGACATATTGCGCACCGCCTATGTCTCCTTTGCCGCCAATCTGCGCCGGACCATCGTCGAGGAAGCCGTCGATCAGAATATCGGCCGCGACTATCTGGAAGGCTGGAAGGCGAGACCACTGCACGATCGCGACGCGATGGTGCGCGCCTTTGGATCGCGCATCGTTCACCTGAACGCAGGCAACGCACCCAATGTGGCGTTGCACGCGGTGATCAACGGGGCCGTGCTGCGGTGTGACAATATCGTCAAAAGCCCGTCGAACGACCCTTTCACCGCCGTCGCCATCGCGAAGACGATGATCGCGATGGACCCCGACCACCCAATCACCCGCCACATGACCGTCGCCTATTGGAAGGGCGGGGACCTCGGCTTTGAGAAGAAGCTGTATGACACGCGCAACATCGACAAGATCGTTGCGTGGGGCGGCCCTGCGTCGATGAACCACATCCGCCAGCATCTGACCTCCGGCCTCGACCTGATCGCGCTCGATCCCAAGGTCAGCGCCTCGATCATAGGCGCGGAAGCGCTGGAATCAGAGGAGCAGATGGGCTGGGTCGCCCAGCAGTTGGCCAAGGATTTCGGCTATTTCAATCAGGAAGGCTGCGGCAACAGCCGCCTGGCCTATGTCGTGTGCGGCAGTGATGATTCATCGCTCGACCGGCTGAACCGCTTCGGCCGACTGGTGCATGAAGCGTTGCAGGCCCTGCCCGCCGCCTATAGCTCCCCCCACCCCGCGTTCGACCCGGTGCTGCGCGACGAGATAGAGGGTATCCGCTATTCCGACGATTATCGCGTGTTCGGCGTCAAGGCGAATGAGGGCGGCGTTATCGTATCGCAGCAGGCGGAGGCGGTTGAATTCAGCGACCGGATCGGTGGGCGCGTCATCAATATCATTCCCGTGCCAGACCTGGATGCAGCTGTGGCCGCCGTCACCATCCACACCCAGACGATCGGCATCTATCCCAATGCGGCGCAGGCGGAAATTGCCGACCGATGCATGTTGCGAGGGGCGCAGCGCCTCTCACCACTGGGCTGCATCGCTTATGAAGGGCTGGGTTATCCGCATGACGCCATGGAAATCATGCGCAGGCTCGCCCGCTGGGGTGTTCGCGAGCAATTTGACGAAGCCGTTGCGGAGGCAGGCGCCGGGATGATGTGCGCCGCCTGACGAGGCGGGCACATTTTGAAGGGGAGCGGGATCATGGATTCTCCGATTGGCCGCTCAATATTACGATCTTCCCCGATCGGGCGGCTCCGGTCAAAGCTCCCCTTCCTTTTTTTTGGCACCCGGCGAGACGGCGCCCCGCATCAGACTTGGCGGTATCGCTCGTCGATAAGCTGGACGGCCTCTTCTTCCCAATTGTCCAATATGTGACTGATCTGGTGGCCGATCTCCGACATGATCTGCCCCACCAGCATCGGTGAAAGGACAATGGAGATGATGGAAAAGGCCGCAACTTGCGGGTCGGTATCCGCCCGATAATATCCCTGACTTACCAATGTCCGGACCAATTCCTGCATCCGGATGAAGCTGCCCTGCGATTTCTTCTGCCGGTAGGAATGCCACACGGTCGAATAGGGGCGGAAACTTTCGATCAGGACCACGCTGGCCGTGCCCCGATGAACTTCCAGCACCTTCATCCAGGCACTGACAATCTTGCGCGTGGCGTCCTGGCAGTCGGTCAGGAACAAGCTGTTGAGATCATTGAGTATCTGCGCGATGTCGCTGCTCAGATTGTCCAGCGCCGCGTCGATCAGGCCGTTCTTGCCGTGATAATAATAGTGGATCATGCCGGCATTGGTGCCGGCGGCTGATGCGATTTCCCGCGTCGTCAGATCCAGATGACTCTTGTTCCGCAAGCCATGCTCCATTGCATGGAGCAGTTCGTTCGACACTTCGCGGTTGTCGGAGACCGTAGGCCGACCACGCGCGGAACATGCGCCAGGGCGGGCGTCGCCTGCGTTCGTCATGGGTACCTCTCCATCACTTTATCGATGCAGTCACTCCCGCCGACATTGTCCCATGAAAGGAAGAGAGGCGCAACCGCTACCGAAGGTGGCAGCGCTGCGCCTCGCTCATGGGTCGATTGATCTTACTGCGGAAGCTGGTGCAGCGCGCAGAGCTTGTTACCGTCCGGATCGCGCAGATAGGCAAGATATAGAGCCCCCATCGGCCCTTCACGGACGCCCGGGGCATCCTCAATGGAAACGCCGCCATTGGCTACCCCAGCCGCATGCCACGCGTCCGCTTGCTCAGGACCCTGAACGGCGAAACCGATTGTGCCGCCATTGGCATGCGTTGCGGGCTGGCCGTCAATGGGCTTGGTGATCAGCAGCGACAGGCCGTTGTGCATGTAGATCAGCCGTCCGTTATCATCGACGAAGGCCTGTGCGCCGCCCAGCGCCCCAAGCGTCGCGTCATAGAAGCGCTTTGATTTTTCTATGTCATTGCTGCCAAGCACGATGTGCGAAAACATGAAACTCTCTCCATAAAATGCCGTCCTTGCGGGCGGGAATGTGCAGATGGGAGCTGGTTATATTTCGAAGTAACTGACATCTGTCAATAACAGCATGGACTGTAGATTGACAGATGTTAGTCAATCAGCCGTTCAGGCGGGAGCGAGCGCGTCCTGCTTCGCCTCTCGCAGGCAGGACTGAGCAGCCCTGCGGCCTGTGAACACGCAATCCGCGAGGGAAAGGCCGCTAATGTAGGTGCGCGATGGTATGCTTCCGGTGGCCCGCCCCGCAGCATAAAGGCCCGCTATGATGCTGCCATCGGCGCGCCGCACAGCGCCTGTCGCCTCTTCGAGCGCCAACCCTCCCAAAGTATGGAAGGTGATGAAGCTGTAACGGTTGGCGAGGGACACATTCATTGCGACATAGGGACCATTGCCGAGCGACTTAAGATGATCCTTCAGCTTTGAAAAGTCGTCGTCATGCCGGTTGCGGACCATGTCTTCATAGCGCCGTACAGTCTGGCGCAGACGATTGGGATTGATGCCGCATTTTTCCGCAAGCACGTCCAGATCCCTTGCCCGCTTGGTGCCGCCAAGCATAAGATTCAGCATGGCGGGCGCGCCAAAACGCATGAATGCGTCCAGGCCATCCGTTGCCACCTGGCGCATCGCCTTGCGAATGTCTTTGGTGGACATGATCAGCCACGCCTTGCCCTCCGGCTGATCGGCAATGGCTCGGCCCAGAGTGCCGACATAGACGGCTTCGTTGGCAAACCGCTCCCCTGCCTGATTGACGAGAATGCCATCCAGCAACGCCGCCGGAGGAGATTGGACCCGGCCGACGAACATCGCGTCCATGCCCACGGTATCCGCGCCCAGCGCCGTGCCCATCTGCACGGCCGTGCCATCGTCACCCAGAGTGCCGAGGCGCATCATGGTCTTGTAATGCTTGCTCAGCATGGGCGCATGTTGGCCGAGCATGTCGAGGTTGAAGACGAAACCGCCCGTAGAAAGGATAACGCCAGTCTTCGCTCTGATATAGCGCAACTGGCCATGCTCCCGCTCCATGACGCGGGCAACCTTGCTCGCGGCTTCGGCCTTGCTCTCCTTGAACGGAGCGGTAGGCGGGAACTTGTCATAATATTTCTGATGCTCGGCATGTTTGGCGGCCGGAAGCTCCAGCGCAGCGACGCCGACGACGCGCCCGTCACTATCGACAACGAGGCTCTGAACGATCGTATGCAGCTTCTTGCGAATGGCTGACCGATCCGCGGTCTCGCGCAAGGCGCGATACAGCTTGTTTCCGGTAAAGCCGCGCCCCAGCGTCCGGTGCCCTCGCGGTGCGGGCCGGGCGTCGCGGCAATAGGCCTCCACCTTCTCATTGCCGGAATATTGCAGGAAATAGCCTTCCGGCGGATAGGTCGTCTTTCCGGTGTAAAGTTTGGTCCCGAACACGACGCCATGCGACTGCAACCATTGCAGATTGCCTGCGCTTTGATCGCAAAAGCGTTTCAGTGTCTCCGGCTGAACGACATCACCGACCTCCAGCCGAAGATATTTCAGCATGTTGTCGGGATCGTCCTCAACGCCGTTTTGCCGCTGAATGTCGGTCCCTGCCGCATAGACGACGCCGCCGCTGAAGGCCGTTGCGCCGCCGCCATTGAAGCGGTCTATGGCAATCACGCTGGCGCCGTTTTCCACCAGCTCGAGCGCTGCACAAATTCCCGCACCGCCATAGCCAACGACGACGACGTCGGCTGCATCGTCCCATTGGAACATGTCCGCATTGTCGATGGAAATCACCGGCTGACCATCTTGGGAAATCATTTCATCTCTCACGCCGTCATTTCCTTCGAAGATATTTCCGCGCCGTAGTTCATCATCGATCCGCACAATCCGCTTTTCCGCAAGCGTCCGATTACAACCTCATGCCGCCGCTCGCCTGAATAATCTGTCCGGTGAGCCAGCCGGATGCCGGGGATGCAAGGAACAGAACGATCTGCGCTATGTCGTCGGCGGTGCCGATGCGGCCCAGCGCGGCCATGTTTTTGAACATGCGCATTGCCTCCTCACTGTCCCGATAGCCGTTGATGAGGTCGGTATCGACCGGTCCAGGGGCCACAGCATTGACGCGAATATTGCGCGGCGCAAGCTCAACAGCCATCGAAACCGTGAACGAATTCACCGCCGCCTTGCTCATGGCGTAGGCGAAGCCGGGCGGCTGCGCCATCAGCCCGCTCATCGACGAGATATTGACGATCGCGCCACCATCATTGAACCGCTTCAACGCCTGTTGGGTGACCAATATCGGCGACTTGAAGTTGACCCGATACATGCTGTCGATTTCTTCTTCATCGATCGTGGTGATGGAAGAGGTTCGTCCCGCGCCGGCATTATTGACCAGAATATCAAGTCGCCCTCCGGCCTGTTCGTCAAACTGCTGGAACAGCTGCCCGACCCCTTCGGAATGGCTGAGGTCCGCCTGCACAATCACCGCATCGCCGCCCGCTTCGCGCACTTCGGCCGCCGTCCGTTCGGCGCCTTCGCGGCGAGAAGAATAGTGCGCGACGATCCGCGCGCCGCTTTGCGCCAGGGCAACGGCGATCTGCCGACCAATGCCTCCCGAGGCGCCGGTCACCAGCGCAACCTTTCCGTCCAATACAGCCATCTCACACCTCTCCTAATCAATTGCCCGACGCTTGAGGCCGGGCCAGCCGTCTTCACAAGACGGCGTCTTACGGTGTCATTACGTGACTAATGTCTGACAAACTGTCAATACTGCCCGCATATGTCCTTGATATGCGGTCGGGCTGACAGAGAGGGGAAAGGCCATTGTGTCCGCCAATCCGCCGTGTCATAGAAGCGTATATAAGACGAATGTCATTTAATTTCTGGAGAGGTCATGACTGAGGAGTTCGACTTCATCATTGTGGGCGCGGGCAGCGCCGGTTGCGTACTTGCAAACAAGCTTTCGGAAAATCCATCGAATCGGGTGCTGCTTCTGGAGGCCGGTGGCGAGAACAAGCACATGTTCGTTCGCATGCCAAAGGGCGTGGCGAAGCTGGTCGGCGACCCGACATTCGCGCAATATTTCCCTGTCCAACAGCCGCGTGAAGAAGGACTGGACGCGAGCGAGATCTGGCTGCGGGGCAGAGGACTGGGCGGATCTTCCGCCATTAACGGCATGATCTATATCCGGGGCCAGCCTGAAGATTACGAGCAGTGGGAAGAGCGCGGCGCGAGGGGATGGGGTTGGAACACCATGCTGCGGTCCTTCAACGCCATTGAAGATCATGAGCTTGGCGCATCCAACGAGCATGGCGTCGGTGGTCCTGTGCATGTCTCGACCTCCAAGTTCCATTATCCGCTTGCAGATCGGATGATCGAGGCGGGCAAGCAAATGGGCTTGCCACGCAACGACGATTTCAACGCCGGGAGCCGGGAAGGCGTCGGCTATTATCATTATAATATCAAGAACGGGCGCAGGCAGAGCGCGGCGGTCGCTTTTCTGGACCCGATACGCCATCGGCCCAATCTGGTGATCCGGACGGGCGTACAGGTGGATCGCATCATCATCGAACAGCGCAGGGCGAAGGGCGTCATGTGCAGGATCGGCGGGCGCAAGACGGAGTTCCGGTGCCGGGGCGAAGTCATCGTGTCGGCAGGCGCGATCGCATCCCCCAAGCTGCTCCAGCTTTCGGGGATCGGACCAGCCGAGGATTTGAAAGCCGCAGGCGTCGATGTCATTATGGACAGCCCGGACGTAGGCCGACGGATGCAGGAGCATCCCATCTACGGCATCAACTACGACTTGCAGGGCGAGAAGGGCCTGAACCATCGCTATCGCGGCCTGGGTCTGGCCCGTAGCCTGGCCGAATATTTCCTGTTCAAGGGCGGCCCGATGGCGACGGTCCCGCAGGAAGTCGGCATCTTTGCCCGCAGCCGTCCGAGCGTAGCCCGTCCGGACATTCAGTGCTTCGTTGGTGGCGTCACCCTGGCGCAGGGCGAGGCGGATGTTGCGGTTCCGACCAACGGGGTCAACAAGACACCCGGCATGATGATCGCCACCGCGATGCTGCGGGCCACCAGCGAGGGTTGTCTTACCATTACGTCGCCCAATGCCGACGATCCTTTGCGCATCCATCCCAACTGGCTGACGACGCAGGAGGATTGCGAGACGGCGGTTGCGATGGTGCGTTTCGTGCGCAAGTTGATGACGCAGCCCGCCATCGCTCCCTTCGTGACGCGCGAGATCGCGCCGGGGCTGAACGGTAATGACAGCGATGACCAGATACTGACGGCGGTGCGCCGCCATCTGAGCTGCGGCACCCATGCCGTGGCAACGTGCCGGATGGGCAGCGATGATGAATCCGTGGTCGATCCACGCACGCGCGTTCGCGGAGTGGACGGCCTGCGGGTGATCGACTGTTCGATCATGCCCAACCTGACCTCTGGCAATACCAATGCACCGGTAATGGCGATGGCCTGGCATGCGTCATCGCTGATCCTCGAAGACGCGCGCTGAAGGCGATGCAGGCAGCCGCGAGCAAGACCCGCAAAGGGCGTGCGCGGCCAGCCAAGGGATAGAATGCAGGAGAGATAATCATGACGACCCAATGGGATGAGGAAACAGACGTTCTGGTGGTAGGCTCCGGCGCCGCCGGTTGCTCTGCGGCGCTGGCCGCCCGGACGGCTGGCGCAGAGGTGCTGCTGCTGGAACGCACGGATAAGCTGGGCGGCACGAGCGCGGTTTCAGGCGGCGTGCCGTGGATCCCCAACAACCATCATATGCAGGAGATCGGGCGCAGCGATTCCCGCGAACAGGCCCTCACCTATCTTCGCCGCATTTCGCTCGGCAAGATGGACGACGTCATGATCGAAACCTTTGTGGACACGGCGCCGCAGGTGCTGCTGTTCCTCGAAAAGGAGACCGATCTTCGCTTCCGCGCGCTCCAGATGCCGGACTATCATCCTGAATTTCCCGGCGGCAATATCGGCCGTTCGGTGACTGCGGGGATTTTCCCCGCTGGGCAGCTTGGCGAATTGCGGCCCGCGCTGCGGGCCAGCGCGCATTTCCCTATCCCCATTTCCATCGCCGATGTGGAGGACGGCATCAACGTGCTGGATTCCGAGATTATCGGCGGGCGCCTTAATGAAGATATGGTCGGCATGGGCGGCGCGTTGATGGCGGGCCTGCTCAAGGGGGCCATGGACCATGGCGTCCGGATCAGGCGCAATGTCCGCGTCCTGCGGCTTGTGCAGGAAGGTGATGTCGTGGTCGGCATAGAGGCGGACAATGACGGCAAGCCCATGCGTATCGGCGCGAGGAAAGGGGTGATCCTGGCCTGCGGCGGGTATGAGTGGAACGAGGACATGACCCGGCAGTTCCTGCGCGGCCCGATGCACGGCCCGCACAGCCCGCCCTGGAACGAAGGCGACGGGCTGAAGATGGCGATGCAGGCTGGTGCCGCCCTTGGCAATATGTCGGAAGCATGGTGGCAGCCATCAGTGACGATACCGGGCGAAGAATATGACGGGCGGCCGCTCGTCCGGCTGACCGGCATCGAACGCTGCGGCCCCGGCTCTATCATCGTCAACCGGACAGGTCGCCGCTTCGTCAACGAAGCCTGCAACTACAATGACATCGGGCGCGTATTCCAAGCCTTCGACCCTGTGAACTTCGACTATCCCAACCTGCCCGCCTGGCACATCGTCAGCCAGGATTATATGGATCGCTTCCCCTTCCTGACGCGCTATCCGGGCGATCCGGTCCCATCCTGGATGGTGAGCGCCGACACACTGGCCGAACTGGCGGGCAAGATCGGGGTTGATCCCGCCGGGCTGGAGGCAGAGGTAGCGCGCTTTAACGATAATGCCCGCAAGGGCGTCGATCCCGACTTCCATCGCGGTGAAAGCGTCTATGAACTATATTGGGGCGATGCTCAGGCAGAGGGCGCCGCGAAGACGCTGGGGCCGATCGAACGCGGTCCCTATTATGCGGTGGAAACCAAGATCGGAACGATCGGGACGAAAGGCGGCCCACGCACCAACGAGCGGGCCGAGGTGATGAGCCTTTCGGGCGGCATCGTCCCCGGCCTTTACGCAGCGGGAAACGCCATGGCGAGCATCATGGGCATGGCATATCCGGGCGGCGGTGCCACGCTCGGCCCCGCGCTGACCTTTGGCCACATTGCTGGCCGTGAAGCCGCGCGCGGATCAAACCGCTTCTGAACACCCTATTGAGCGGAAGCGGCCCTCCCCCTTCCCGCGATGTTGACGAAGGAATTTCATCATGAATGATCCGAAAATTGTCGCGACCTATTACACGATCGCGGGCGATGCTTATCCCGGCGCGCCGGTCGCCAGCCCTTTTCCGTTGGAACGGCGCGCTGCGGCGGCCGTTGCCGCGGGCTATTACGGCATGGGCCTGTCAGGCGATGATCTGGCCGCGAATGTTGCCTTGCATGGCACGGCGGGCATTCGCCGCATCCTGGACGATGCCGGTGTCCAGTTTCTGGAAATTGAGTGCCTGACGGACTGGTTCGCGCAGGGCGAAGCGCGGGCCGCTTCTGACAAGATGCGTCGCCTATGGCTGGATACCGCCGTCGAGATCGGGACCAAGCATATCAAGATCGTCGGAGACATCAGCGATAGCGGCGTGTCGATGGAGACCATGGCCGCCGACTTCCGGCTGCTCTGCGACCAGGCTGCGGAGGTGGGCGCCCATGTATCGATCGAGGTCTTTCCCCTGGCGAATATCCGCGACCTCAAGTCGGGGCGGCAACTTATCGAAATGGCCGGGACCGATAATGGCGGGCTGTTGATCGACATCTGGCACATGACGCGTCCGGGCATACCCTATGAAGAGGTGGCCGCCCTTCCCGCCAGCTATATCAAGCATGTCGAGCTGGACGACGCGGCGGCCGAAGTCGTTGGCGGTCTTTTCGACGATTCGACGGACAATCGCCTGCTGCCGGGCGAAGGCAGCTTCGATGTGCCAGCATTTTTGCGAGCCATCGCGGCGACGGGATATGACGGCTGCTACGGGATCGAGATATTGTCGCACGAATTCCGCGCGCTTGAGCCGGAGGAAGCAGCGAAGCGATCCTTCGACGCCGTCGCGCGCCAGTTCGCGCTGGCACGGGAAAATGCCTGATCGGCCGTGGCGGTGTCCTCAAACGGGCGCTGCTGCAAGGACCATATGACAGTTTCAGGAGGACAGGGTGCCCGAGCAGGATGGGATTGAAGAGACCGACGTCATCGTGATCGGCTCGGGCGCTGCGGGGCTAGCAGCTGCCCTGAGCGCGCGCCACGCGGGAGCAGATGTCGTCATTCTGGAACGTTCGGAAAAACTGGGCGGGACCACGGCGATGTCGGGGGGCGTCCCCTGGATTCCATGCAACCACCATATGCATGAAGTCGGGACCAGCGACAGCCGCGAGGCGGCGCTCACCTACATGCGCCGTCAGTCCTTGGGCCGCATGGATGACGAGATGATCGAAACCTATGTCGATCAGGGTGCAGACGTCATCAAATTCATCGAAGCACTGACGGACATTCGATTTAGGGCGCTCAAATGGCCCGATTATCATCCCGAGCTGCCCGGCGGGACATTCGGACGGTCCCTGTCGGCGGGGTTGTTTCCCGGTAACAGGTTGGGGGAATTGCGGCCGAGATTACGGAGCAGCCTGACCTTTCCCATTCCGGTGTCGAGCAACGACCTTGAGGACGGCGTCGATATCTTCGACCCTGCCATAATCGGGGACCGGCTGGAAAAGGGGCTGGTGGGCGTCGGCAACGCGCTTGTGGCGGGGCTAACCGCCAGCGTGGTTGAGAAAGGCGTGCGCATCCTGTTCGGCATGCGGGCGCAAAGCTTGGTCATGCATGAAGGCGCGGTCACGGGCGTTGCGGGCAGCAAGGACGGCGAACCCTTCGAGATGCGCGCCCGGCGGGGCGTCATCATTGCCAGCGGTGGCTTTGAATGGAATGCCGGTCTGGTGAAGGACCTGCTGCGCGGCCCGCATGAGGGGGCGGCGAGTCCGCCGGACAATGAGGGCGATGGCCTGTTGATGGCGGCGGAGGCCGGGGCTGCCCTGGCGAACACCGATGAGGCGTGGTGGATGCCTATCATGAAGATTCCGGGCGAAGAATATGACGGCAATCCCGCAATCCGTTTCGCGGTAACCGAACTTACAAAGCCCGGATCGATAATGGTGAACCGCAAGGGGCAGCGGTTCGTGAATGAAGCATGCAATTATAATGACCTTGGCCGTTCCTTCTTTCAGTTCGACCCTCAAACGTTCGACTATCCCAATCGGGAGGCGTGGATCATTTTCCATCAGGCTTATCTGGACAAATATCCTGTACTCACGCGCTATCCGGGCGATCCCTTGCCGAACTGGATGATACAGGCGGCGACGTTGCGCGCCCTTGCCGAGCAGATCGGCGTGGATGCCGAGGGCCTGGAACATACGGTCGAGCAGTTCAACAGATCGGCTCGTGAGGGCAGCGACCCCGCCTTTCATCGGGGCGAGAGCCAATATGATCGCTACCATGGGGATTGGTCGCTGGAAGGCGCGCTTCAAACGGTCGGGCCGCTGGATCAGGCGCCCTTTTACGCCTGCCGGGTCTATCCCGGGGTTCTAGGAACGAAGGGCGGCCCGAAAATCAGCGCAAGAGCGGAAGTGCAGAATTTGCGTGGAGGTAATATCCCCGGCCTTTATGCGGCTGGCAATGCCGCCGCGAGCATTACCGGCATGGCTTATCCCGGAGCGGGCGGAACGATCGGCCCGGCACTGGTCTTCGGCCATATCGCTGGCCGAGAGGCTGCGGTCAGGACGAACCGCAGATAGGCATCCCAAAAATAGATACATATATTTATCGTTCGCATGTTTACTTACTTGACAGCCGTCGTTGATGGTGCTGGAATGCGCTGCCTGATAGAGGTGCAGCAATTAGCACCCAATGCGAAGCGGCCGGAAATGGTACTACTTCATAACAAGGCCAGACAAAGAAAACATAATATTCGCCTTGCCACAATTTCGGTCGAATAACTTATAATTATAATATTTAGTCGAGGGGAAGATCAATGAAGAAGAAGGCATTTTCGATCGTTGGTTTGTTATTGGCGAGCGTGGCCCCCGTGCCCCTGCTTGCCCAGACGGATGCAGCCCCACAAGGTGACGCAGCGTCGACGTCCTCGCCAATAGGTCTTCAGGAGATCATCGTCACGGCTCAGCGCCGTAGTCAGAATTTGCAGGATGTCCCCGTCGCGGTAACGGCGTTTACGGGAGAAGCTCTGGAAACAAAGGGCATTTTCCGCGTGTCGGACCTCCAACAGGCCGACTCTTCACTGTTCGTCTCACAGATGTCCGGCGTTGTTGTGCCATTCCTGCGCGGCGTCGGAAATCCCGGTGCATCGACACCGGGTAATGAGGCAAGTGTTCCTGTATATATTGACGACGTCTATTATTCACGTCTTGCGAGCGCCTATCTTGAACTGGCGAACATCGAGCGCGTTGAAGTTCTAAAAGGCCCGCAAGGCACGTTGTTCGGCCGCAATTCAACTGGCGGCCTGATGCAGGTATTCACGCGCGATCCCGGCGACACCACCGATCTTTCGGCAACGCTGGGCTATGCCAATTACGATACGATCAGCGGCAAGCTGTATGCGGCGACGCCGCTGGGTGAAGGCGTCGCCGCCGGAATCTCCTTCAGCGGTTTGAACCAGGGCGATGGATGGGGCAAAAACCTGTTCACCGGCAAGGATACGTACCGCCGCAAATTCTATAATATCCGATCGAAGGTCGTGTTTGAACCGAGCGACACGACAAAGATCCGCCTGAGCGGCTTTTATACCTATCAGCGGCAGAATCAGGGCAATTCGGTCCGTATCTATCCGGGAACGACCCGTGGCTATCCGCTGGGCTCACCACTTGAGGGCACCCAATATTTCGATCCGCCGGGCTTTTACGATATCAACGAGAATACCGAGATTTTCCATCGTCTGCGCGGTTGGGGTGGTGCGCTCAAAATCGACCAGGAACTGGGCTTTGCGGATTTCACCAGCATCACTTCCTACCGGAAAGCCAAGGAATTACTGAATTATGAGGGCGATCATACCGAATTGAACTGGCTGGCATTTCCGATCAAGATCGGAGACCGGCAGATTACCCAGGAACTTCAGTTGAAGTCTTTGCCTTCATCGAAGATCAGCTGGATATTGGGCCTTTTCTACATGAATTCGCGCACCGACGTGAATATCGCTCTCAATGGTGACGCCCTCACTCTGAACGGTCTTGCCAGCCAGAATATTGGTAGCCAGCAAAGGATCGAGTCTCTGGCTCCCTTCGCACAAGCGACCTTCCCCGTCGTGGATGACAAGACGAATGTCACGCTTGGCCTGCGCTACACGAAAGATCGCGTGGAAGGGAACGGCCGTGTTTCGCTGACACCGCTAGTTGGGGCTGACATACCAGCCGGAAACTATCATCAGGTCGCCAACTTCGACAAATGGACCTACAAAGTTTCAGTCGATCACAAATTTACCGACGATATCATGGCGTATGCGACATGGAGTCGCGGCTATAAGTCGGGTACGTTCAATACTATTCCGCTGGCCGCCCCGCCGACCAATCCGGAAACGGTGACGTCCTACGAGGCGGGTTTGAAGATGACCCTGTTCGATCGCAGGGTGCGCGCTAACTTTGCCGCGTTCCGCAACGACATCAAGGACCCGCAGGTCCAGCTCGTCCAGCTTGTGGACACGCCAGCTGGGCCGACACCCTTCGTCGCCTTTGCCAATGCGGACAAGGCGCGGACAAAAGGTTTCGAATTCGACACGACATTCCTGGTGACCGAGCGGTTGAGGCTCGACCTGGCGGGGCAGTATCTCTGGGCGAAATTCCTCAGCTTTGACAGTGCGCCGATCAACGTTCCCATCTTCGCCCCGCCTTGGGGCGTCGCCCTGGCGGTGGGCGATGTGGGTGGGAACAGGCTTTCCCAGACCCCGAAATGGAAAATCAACGCTGGCTTCAACTATGATCTGCCAACCTCTGTCGGTCAGTTCAGCTTTGCCGGTCAGATGTCATACCGTTCCAACCTGAAGTGGGACCCCGACAACATTTTAACCGAACCGAAGCTGACCCTGTTCAACGGCAGCATCTCGTTCAAGCCGGAATTCAATGACAAGCTGACCTTCCGTCTATGGGGCGCGAACCTCACCAACGAGAAATATTTCAACAACGAAATTCCGCAGACCAATACGCCCGCCGGTGATCTGGGCGGCGTTGGTGATCCGCGGACGTACGGGGTCGAAGTCCGCTTCGATCTCTGATCACGGGCGCCTGCATGGTTGCTGAAAAATAAAAGGATGACCCGCGCCAGGTTAAACTGGCGCGGGTCATGAACATAGCCGGTATCGCCATATCTATGGTCGACAGGGCGCCTTTGCGCCCTTTTCCGCTTTTTTTTGGAGGCGATTATGCTCCTGCACGAAGATTACCCACACACAGTTCCAGCCCGAGCCTGGTTGCGTTGGAAAGAAAATTACTTCTGGGTCTTCATGGACCCCGATCGCGACCTATGCTGCCTTGCGCATAGTACGGCAGAGCCGACCTTTGACCGGGCTTTTGCATCTTTCACGGTGCTGCATAAGGGTGTGAAGGTCAGCCATAGCGGCGAGGTTCCCCTGCCCCAACCGTTCGAACATCAGAAGCTGCTGCGCTACGGCAATCAGACGGTGCATTTCCTGAGGCCGCAGGAAGAGTTTCTTGTTGAATATGAGGACGAAAATGTTGCGGCATCGCTGCGGTTTACCCGGCGCATGCATCTGTTCGACTTCCTCGCCTGCGCGGACGTCAATCCTGACCAGTTCTCTATTTCAGAGAATACCGCGCTCGATAGATCCGGCTTTCGCCATCAGGGTCAGTGCATGAATGCCACCGGCAAGGTGACGTTCAAGACAGGTGAGCTTGCGGGCGTGTCTGTTGACGTGGATGGGTCGGGCTATCGCGACCACAGCTGGGGCATGCGCAATGACCAGATAGTGATGGATCACAACTGGTCATTCTTCAACTTCCCTTCCATGGGCTTCCACCTTTTCACGGTGCGTAACATCGTTCGTCCTGAGAATATGACGGCGGAAGGCTATATCGCGCGGCCGGAGGGGAATGAGGTCATCAAGACACTCAGAATCGAGAATGTCGGCGAAGGGCCGGAAGGAATGCCGGACAAGGTCATATTCCACACCATGACCCTTGGCGGCGAGAAATTCACCCTGACCGCTGATGTCGGCAACGCCTTCGCCCGTCTGCCGCTGCATTCGCAGAAGCCCGGTGCCAAGGTCTATTATAATGTCGAAAATATGTGCCGGGTGAGGTGTGAAGAGACCGGCGAGGAAGGTCTGGCCAATGTCGAGATCGGCACATTGAAGGACGTATGAAGCGCTGACACGCCCTCCGGCTGGAAATATATGCCGGATGGCGCGTCCCTCTAAGCCTCCCGAATATGAGCGCCGGGGATCGTCCGTTCGTAGCAGCCATAGCCTTTCACCGTCCCGTTGAGGAGGAGGCTGACGGACTGCTCGTCGACCACGCGCGTCGGACCCGGATCGGTAGGATAGACGCCGACATATGTGTCGTTGGGCGAAGCGAGCGACAGGTAGGAGCTGCCGTGGAATCCAGCCGTGTCGATGACCAGCGTGCCGTTCTCATAACTCAGCACCGTCCGGATCAGCTTTTGGTCGTCATCCACATGGTTGCATCGTTCGATCCGTTCGATCTTCGCTTCGAAGCTCTTGCCATCCTCGTAGATGACTGCCTCTGAAAACACGACCTGCTCGCCCTGATCGATCTCTGCATCGAAGAGCAGGAAGGACAAGCCGTTTTCAAAATAGCCCTGAAACCACTGATGGCTGTGCAGATTGCGGTTGTCGCGCCCGCCAAGGCTGTGATCCCGGTTGGCCATCGCGTTGAAAGAGAATTGCTCACTGCCGACGCGGATTGATCCGGAAAGAAGACCGGGCTGTTCGATGTGGCCAGCAGGGAGAAATTCCTGCAACGCGCCCACCTTATGGAGATCCCAGATGTCGGCCGTCGATGTGAAGGTCAGGTCAAACGAAGCAGGCGTACGCCGTCCGTCTCCCACCAGCCCGTCGAGCATCTGCGCGGCGGGAACACGCATCACGCCACCGTTGAAGCGGTAAGTCAGCTTGCGTCCAGGCTCCACGATCCGCACCGCCAGATGAGGTCCGCCCGGCCCATCCTCAGCGGCATGGGCATTGCCGATGGCTCGATGGGCAATGACCGTGTTGTCGGGCAAGCGGATGATGACGACCTCACGAAAGAGGGTTAGGTCATGATGCCAGCGGCCGATGTGGAACCAGAGGCCCACGCCCGATTGCGGATCGAACCCGGCGAGACAGAAATTCTCGCTCCAATTGTCGATATCGGGAAAGGCGCCCTCCCAGGGCGTTTCCTTCAGCGGGATGTGCATGATCTTCTCCAACGCAGGGGGAGCGCCCACGCCTTTAGCGGACGGAGGGAAACACCGGCGCGCGCTTTTCGAGAAAGGCTGTCACGCCCTCTTCGAAATCAGCGTCGCCGACGCAGGCGACGATGCCGTCTGTTTCTGCATCAAGGACCTGCGCAAGGCTGCGCGCGGCCGCTTCATTGACCAGCTTTTTCGCGGCCACGACGGCGCGCTGCGGCGCCTGCGCGAGGCGGCGGGCGATCTTCATCGCTTCCCCTTCCAGCGCTTCTGCTTCAACGATCTTGTGGAGCATGCCCAAGCGGTGCGCTTCAGCGGCATCGACCTTTGCCCCCGTCAGCAGCAGCATGCGGGCCATGCGCGTTCCCACCACCTGCGGAAGCACCGCTGTCACGCCGCCATCGGGACTGAGTCCGACACGCTGGTGGGCGAAGACGAAAGTCGCGCTTTCGTCGCCAATCGCATAGTCGGCGATCAGGGGGTAGAACAGTCCCGCGCCCGCGACCGCTCCCCGTACCGATGCAAGGATTGGCCGATCGAACGCGACGACGGCCTCCACCAAGTGTCGTGCCAACGGAAGGCGGCGAGCGAAATCCGCCTGCCGCACCCCCACCTCCTGCTTGATCGAGTCCGCAAAGCTCGCGACGTCGCCGCCTGCCGAAAAAACCTTGCCCTCGCCCCGGACCAGGATGCAGCGCACGGTTCGATCCGCCTGCGCCGCGCGGAAAAGTTCAGTCAGCAGCGGCACCATCGCCTTGGGAATGGCGTTGCCCTGTTGCGGCCGGTTGAATGACAGACGCAGGACGCCATCTTCCAAATCGACCAGATAGCTTTCGTCCGGCGCCGATTGAAGCATGACCGATATTCCTTCCCTGCTGATCAGGCCAGCGCTTTGCGAACGGCAGCCTGGATCGTATCGGCGCTGGGCGCGAACGCCTGCTCCAGCGGCTTGGAAAATGGCACGGCGCAATAGGCTGCGCCCACCCGCTGGACCGGGCCTTTAAGCGTGCCCCACAGTTCCTCGGAGATGACCGACGCGATTTCGGCGCCGATGCCGAACTGCTTCACCGCCTCATGCACGACAACCGCGCGGCCGGTCTTGCGCACGGAGGCAAGCACGGTTTCGCGATCCCACGGCGAGATGGTGCGAAGATCGATGACCTCGACCGAAATCCCTTCCGCTGCCAGTGCGTCCGCCACGGCAAGGCTGAGCGTCACCATCAGCGAATGCGCGATGATCGTCACATTGGCGCCTTCGCGAGCGATGCGCGCCTTGCCGATCGGCACCAGCTGCTTGGTCACCGGCGCGGGGGTCCAGTAGCTTGGCATATTCTCGATGAAGAGCACGGGATCGAGATCATCGATCGCCGCCCGCATCAGGCCATAGGCATCATCCGGGGTTGAAGGCGCGACCACCTTTATGCCTGCCGTATGGGCGAACCATGCCTCAAGATAGTCACTATGCTGGCCACCCGTGGAGAAGCCCGAGCCCGTCATGGTGCGGATGACCATCGGCACGCCGGTCTGGCCGCCCGACATGAAGCGCAGCTTGGCGGCATGGTTGAAGATCATGTCCATCGGGACCGCGATGAAGTTCATCAGCATGATCTCGGCCACCGGCTTGTAGCCGCCGACGGCAGCGCCGATCGCCGCGCCGATGATCGCCTGTTCGGATATGGGCGTGGACTTGACGCGCTCTTCGCCGAAGCGGGTGGACAGACCCTTGGTCACGCCCATGACGCCGCCGTCCTGCGGGTCTGCCACATCCTCGCCAAGGACGATCACCTTGGAATCGGCCTCCATGGCATCGTGAAGGGCGAGGTTGATGGCCTCCACCATCGTCATCTTCTTGGGTTCGGTGTCCTGCGACGCGGGTGAAGCCTGCGCGGCGGATGCAGTGATTGTGTCGGTCATTGCCATTACCTCAAGCGATTTCTTCAGCGAACACGTCACGCTTCAGTTCGGCGACGTCGGGGAAGTCTGCCGCCATGGCGGCTTCGATCGCGGCCACGATCCGGCTGTCCGCGTCCCGTTCGATTTCGGCTAGGTCCGCTTCCGTGGCGATGCCTTCGGATAGCAGCCGGGTACGAAGGACGGGCATCGGGTCCTTGGTCTGCGCCTCGGCATAGATCGCCTTGTCCATGTAATGACCTGCCTCACCGAGGATATGGCCATTGAAGCGGAAGGTCATGGCCTCGATCAGTGTCGGCCCCTCCCCTGCCCGGGCGCGTTCGATCGCCACCTTGGCAGCGCCGAACATCTCATCCGGATCGTTCCCGTCCACGGTCACACCGGGCATGCCGTAAGCCGCCGCACGATCCGAAATGCGATCAATCGCCCGCGAATATTCGGGAGCCGTATGTTCGGCATAATGGTTGTTCTGGCACAGGAAAATGACGGGCAGCTTCCACACGGCGGCCATGTTCATCGATTCATGGAAGGCGCCGATATTCGTCGCCCCATCGCCAAAGTTCGCAACGGATACCCGGTTGCGGCCGTCGAGCTTCGCTGCCCAGCCAAGGCCGGTGGCGATCGGCATGGACGATCCCACGATGCCGGTCGTCACCATCATGCCCTTTCCAGGGCAGGTCAGGTGCATCGGCCCACCCTTGCCCTTGCACGTGCCGGTTACCTTGCCTGCAAGTTCCGCCCATAGCTCATCCAGAGGAAAACCCTTGGCGAGCATGTCGTGGATGCCGCGATAGATGGTGCAGATATAATCGTCATCATCCAGGCTGACGGAAATCGCCGAGGGGATGATTTCCTGCCCGCGTGGGCTGTAATAGGGCATCACCAGCTTGCCCGCCATCATCTGCTTGATGACATGTTCGTCATTCTGCTTGATGAGCGTTGCCTTGCGATAGATTTCCAGGAGCGTTGCCGCGTCTGGTTTTGGCCAATTGGACATGTCATCCACTCCAGCTGATTTTCTTAATAGGACTTCGGCAGATCCAGGACTTTTTCGGCGATGAAGCTCAGGATCAGTTGCTCGGTGATCGGCGCGATCCGCATCAGGATTGACTCGCGGAACAGCCTTTCCACCTGATATTCGGTCGAATAGCCCATGCCGCCATGCGTCATGACGGCGCGGGTGCAAGCGTCAAAGGCAGCGCGGCCACCCAGGAACTTGCCCGCATTCGCCTCCGCGCCACAGGATTTACCCGTGTCATACAGGTGCGCCGCCCGCATGATCATCCAATAGGCGGATTCCAGATAGGTCCAGTTTTCCGCCAACGGATGCTGGATGCCCTGATTCTGGCCGATATATCGGCCGAACACCTTGCGCTCACCGGCATATTTGGCCGCTCGCGCCAGTGCTCCCCGGCCCAGCCCGACCGCTTCGATGCCAACGAGTATGCGTTCGGGATTGAGGCTGTGCAGGATGTAATGGAACCCCTTGCCCTCTTCACCGATCCTGTCCTCATCCGGCACGAAATAATCATCGATGAAGGTGGCGTTGGAATCCACCGCGTTCCGGCCCATTTTGGGGATACGGCGCACCTCAATCTGACTCTTGTCGAGGTCGGTGTAGAACAGCGTCATGCCGTCGGTCGGCTTCTTGCATTGTTCCTTGGGCGTCGTGCGGGTCAGCAGCAGGATTTTGTTCGCGACCTGCCCGGACGATGTCCAGATTTTGCGGCCAGTGACGCGATATCCGCCCGGCACCTTCGTCGCGAAGGTCTTGATGCTTGTGGTGTCGAGCCCGGCGTCCGGCTCCGTCACGCCGAAGCAGGCGCGATCCGTGCCCGCGATCAGCGGTTCGAGCATCCGCTTCTTCTGCTCGGCCGTGCCGTGAACCACCACGGCATGGGGGCCGAAGATGTTGAGGTGGATCGTGCTCGCCGCCGAATAGCCGCCTGCGCTGGCCGACACCTCATGCATCATGATGGCGGCTTCGGTTACGCCCAGATTGGCGCCGCCAAACTCCTCCGGCATGGTGATGCCCAACCATCCGGCATCGGCCATCGCCTTGTGGAATTCGGATGGGAAGGTCTTTTCATCTTCGCAGCGGGACCAATAATCGTCGCCGAACTGGTCGCACACCTTCCGCACACTGTCACGGATGGCTTCCTGTTCTTCTGATAAGCTTATATCCACTGCACTGCTCTCTTTGCGCGGGGCTTGCCGATTCAAGCGCGCCTAAACATTGGTACGCGATATTACTATATGCTCCACTCCCTATGTCAAGCGCGCTGAGGGGTGGCGCGGAAAAGGATGGATTTTGACCTCCTGCAATGCGTCTGTTGATTAATATGTCATCGTACCATATGCATGCGGTCTAAAGAGGAGGCCAATGACAAACGCACGTCATATTTGGGCCGTGGCCGAAGCCTTGCAGCGAGAGGTCCGCCCCTTCGTCACCGACAGCGATGCACGCGCCACGCTGGACAATGGCATACGAGTCCTGACCGCTACGGCCAATGGATTGGAAATGGGGCCTTCTGCCTTCATGGACTCGCCCAGTCCGGTGCAGCTCGTTGACACAGACCGATTAGGAGGCCCCGCTGAAAACGCCGCCGCCTATCGAACGACGGGCGCGGTCATCACAGACGTGGCCGGATGTCTGGACCGGGGCGATCAACTTACCGCTTTCAGGGACGCGATAGCCGGTGAGCGCGGACTTCTGGAGTCAGCCGTCGCGCGCATGGACGATGTCGAGCGCGCCGCGCCCCGGCAGGTGGGAGCAGATAAGGACTCCATCGACCCCAAAAGATTGGAAGCCTATCTCCGGCAGCGAACCGGACGCGAAGGATTGCGCGTCGATTCGTTCAAGCTGGTCGTCGGCGGCAGGTCGCGCCAGACGGCGCTCCTTGGCCTAACAGATATGGGTGATCTGCCTGCCCGGCTGGTCATCCAGCGCGGCATCCCCAATCTTGCCACCGATGACAGCTTCCTGGACGAGCTGACACAGTTCAATTTGCTGGACCTGCTGCATAAGGCGGGCATGCGCGTGCCAGCCCCGGTTATGGTCGAAACGGACCCCGCGTGGCTCGATGCCCCCTTCATGCTGGTCGAGCATGCTCCGGGCACGACAGCGCAACCGGAATATTGGCTGCCAGTCGCTGACCGCAATGTAGTGCTGAATCTGGCCAGGCAGATGGCGATCCTGCACAAGCAGCCGGTCGAAGAGGTGGGACAGGGCCTGCGCCCTTCGCGCAGTTCATTCGACACTGAAAGCTGGCAGGCGGAACTGGCAGAGATGGCGAGCGAATGGCACGCCCTTGCCCGCTGGCCTTCCATTACCATGTCGGCCGCCATTTCCTGGCTGCGCGCCAATGTCGACTGTCTGGATGACCGGCGATCGATCGTCCACAATGACATGATTTTTCATAATGTTCTGGCTGAGAACGGCAACATCACCGCGGTTCTTGACTGGGAGCAGGCGGCGATCGGTCATCCGGGTGAGGACCTTGGCTATTGTTACCCGGTCGTAATCGCGGCGACTGACTGGGAAAGTTTCATGGATGCCTATCGCGCTGCGGGCGGCCTGGACATTCCGCAGAGGCAGATTGATTATTTCGCTCTACGTGCCGGATTGCGGCTCATGAATCTGGTGCTCAAGGGCGGGCGCGATACCTTTGAGAAGGGTCTGAGCGACGACATATTGGTTGCAAGCGCTGGCGCGCATTTCACGCAACGGCTGATGCACCGCATCGCCCTGGTGTTGCATTCCGTGCTGAAGCGTTCGTGATGCGCCTCGTAGAACCGTTCGCGCTTCACGTTCCGCAGGAGCAGCTTGACGATCTGGGCCAGCGACTGGAGCGGACGCGCTGGCCGGATGAGGAGCCTGTATCAGGCTGGGAACAGGGCGTGCCATCAGCCCGGCTGCGGGCCTTGGCCGACCATTGGCGGACAAATTACGATTGGCGGAAATGCGAGGCGCTGCTTAACGGCCTTGGCCAGTTCCGCACGCGCATCGACGGGCTGGACATCCATTTCCTCCACATCCGTTCGGCCGAGCCGGACGCGATGCCGCTCCTGCTGACACATGGCTGGCCTGGTTCGGTGCTGGAGTTCCGCAACGTCATCGGCCCGCTGACCGATCCGCTTTCCCATGGCGGGAAGGCTTCAGACGCATTCCACCTCATCATACCCTCTCTCCCCGGTTATGGGTTTTCCGAAAAGCCTCCCGTCAGTGGTTGGGGAGTGGAACGGATCGCCAAAGCGTGGGCCGAGTTGATGCGGCGTTTGGGCTATCGCCGTTATGTGGCGCAGGGCGGCGACTGGGGTTCGTTGGTGACGATGTGCCTCGCAGTCGGTGAGCCTGCGGAGCTGGCGGCTGTCCACTTCAACATGCTTTCAATCGTGCCGCCCGATCTGGCGGGCTCTCTCGATCCTGAAGAGCAGACAGCGCTGGAATCGATGCGGCAGTTTAATGACGTGGAATCCGCCTATGCCCGGCTTCAGGCGACCAAGCCGCAAACGATCGGCTTTGCGCTGGCGGACTCCCCGATCGGCCAGGCAGCGTGGATTTATGAAAAGCTCCAGCGCTGGTCCGACTGCGACGGCGTACCCGAAAGCGTCTTTGCTCTGGACGAGATGCTGGACAACATCACCCTTTATTGGCTGACCAACAGCGGCGCGTCGTCCGCGCGGCTCTATTGGGAAAGCATGAGCGGCTTCCGGCCCAGAAATGTCCGGGTGCCGCTCGGTTACAGCCACTTTCCGCGTGAGATCATCTGGCCTGCCCGCGCATGGGCGGACCGTTACTTTGAAAACATCATTCACTGGACCAATGTCGATAAGGGCGGCCACTTCGCCGCCTGGGAACAACCCGACATCTTCGTGCGCGAACTCCGCGACTGCTTCCGGGCGCTCCGCGGCTGACAGCATGTGCGGCCAAGTGCGATCCAATCACTGATATTGAGGGCATATAATGGCGTCTGAGAACATACTCCCCCTGACGGGCATCAGGGGAATCATCGCGCAGAAGATGAGTGAAAGTCTGCAAAAGACCGCCCAGCTCAGCTTCTTCTGCGACATTGACGCATCCGCGCTTGTCGCTGCCCGCAATAGCTGGAAAGCGGCCGACACGAAATTGGGCTATGAAGATCTGATCATCGCCGCCCTGACATCCATCCTGCGCGATTTTCCCCTGTTCAATGCGGTGGAGACGGATCGTGGCGTGGAGCCGCAGGAGCAGATTCACGTCGGTTGCGCAATCGCGCTGCCCGGCGCGCTGGTCGCACCGGCCATTTTCGATGCAGGCAACCTTTCCCTGCCCGACATTGCGGAGCGACGCGCGGACTTGGTGGCGCGGGCCAGGGTGAACAAGCTCACCATCGCTGAACTCACGGGTGCCACAGTAACCGTCACCAATCTGGGCCTGACGCGCGTCGAGCATTTCACACCGATCCTCAGCTATCCTCAGCAAGCGATCATCGGTCTGGGGCGCATGACGGCCAAGCCCTGGGTAGCGGAAGATGGCGAGACGATCGTGGTGAGGCCGGTTATGGGCTTGTCGCTGACCGTCGATCACCGGATCATTGATGGCGCTCCTGCGGGCGATTTCCTCACCCGCCTGGCGCAGGAACTGGAAAGCGGCGCTGCCTTCTCCCCTCCTACGATCTGACCCGCAGCTGACAAGAAAGGGGCCGCGTATCATCCGATGCACGGCCCCTTTGGCCTTACCATGCCATTTCTAACGAAAAAGCGTGGCTCAGCCCCCCTTTTTGCCTTCCAGATAGAGATCCAGCTCAGCATAGAAATGCTGGATGCGGCGCTCCTGCTCGGAAAAGACGATGGTGCCGTTCAGTCCCTTTGATCGCATGCCGCGCTGCATCGTCACCATGTTGGCGATGTCCTGCTCGACCACTTCACCTGCCATGGGGTTTTCGTGGGTGGAACGACGGATCGGGGGGCGAACCTTGCCCGAAACATCGACGTCGTCCTCCACGCCCATATAGGCTGGCGGCCGCCGACCTTCCGCCAGCTTGGCGGACAAGACAAAGACATCCTGATATCCGCGTTCCGGGTCGGTCGGATGAGGCCGGAACCGCTGGAGCAATATGCCTTCGGGATGCATGTTCATCGTCACGTTCGGGAACAGCGACGGGTTCCAGTCGTCGGTCAGCTGATTGTCGGTATAGCCGGAATAATCCACGCCAAAGGGATTGTTCTCGCTCCGCTTGGCCTGCTGCAATGCCCGGCGGACATGCCGCGCATCACCTTTAAGCGCGGACATCTTCACGCCCGCTTCCTGAAGAAAATAGGCGAGACCGACATTCACGAAGCGATTGTCTGGCCAGCGAGGGCTGACAGAGCCTACCGAGAACAGATTGCGATTATGCCCGTTACGGTAGAAGTCGTACTGGACATAATGATCATCGACATAGGGTTTGATCTGGGGATGCGTCGCGTGCGCGTGATAGGTCTCATTGAACGCCGAGTACATCGTCTTCCAGTTTGCGGGGATATCGACCGTCAAATGCTTGACGACGAACATCTCCTCAATCTTGTAGGAAGCCAGCATCGGGAGAAGATCGGCGTAATATTCCTCAAACGGCATCGGATTGGGATTCATGCTGACGAACACCAATCCGCCCCATTCCCTGACATGGACCGGGGTCAGGTCCAGGTTCTGGCACAGCGCCTCCTCGCGGAATGTCTCCCGGTCGGTCACGCGTACATTCTTGCCGTTCAGGTTGAAGCGCCAACTGTGCACGATGCAGGTAAAGGAGGTGGCGCCGTGGCCGAAATCATCCTGTACCAGTTCGTTTCCGCGATGTTTGCATACATTGTAAAAGGCCGCCACGCCTTCCTTGTTGCGGACAATGATCATGGACTGCTTGCCGACGTCGAACCGGAACCAGTCGCCGACATTGGGAATATCGCTGGAAACCCCCGCCAGCAGCCAGACCTTGCTCCACAACCGCTCCTCCTCGGCCGCCATGACCACCGGGTCGATGGACCTGCTGGTTTTGACGGTACGATAATCGGCGATATTAGGATGAAGGTCTTCCAGACGCCAAGGCGACTTTTTTTCAAAGTCGGCAGTGACTTCCCCCGGCTCCAGGATAAAGCTTTCCGGATCAGACAGTTGTTCTTTAATCGGACGGTCGTTGAACCGGATTTCCGCGTAGCGAGCATTGGCCGCCATTTATCTTACTCCTGAGTACCCCCGGATCAGAACTGGACACGCTTCGTAAAGCCGCCGTCGATGACCAGATTGGCCCCCGTAACGTAGTCGGCCGCCGGGCTGGCGAGGAATACGATCGACTTCGCAACCTCCTGGGGTGATCCCAGACGTCCCATCGGAATCTGGGCAACAATGCCGTTATAGAGGTCCGGCATGAGCGCCTTGGCCCCTTCCCAGTTGCCGCCGGGATAGCTGATCGGGCCAGGCGTCACCATGTTCACACGCACGCCCTTGGCCGCCCAGACTTGAGACAGCTGCTTACCGTAGGTAATCAGTGCCGCCTTGATGGCGTTAAACGCCTGGGGCATGAGGAATGTCTCGATTGCAGCCGTGCTCGACATGAAGATAACCGAGCCAGCTTGCGACTTTTCAAGATATGGCTCGAGTGCTTCGCATGCATCGACCGCGCCCAGCATGTCGATACGATAGCTTTCGTCCCAGTCCATGGCGCCTTGCGCGCCCGATGAGCTGATCGAATGGATGAATATGTCGCACCCGCCCAGTTCTTCGGCGAGGCCCGTCAGCATCGCCTTATACCCTTCGCGGTCCTCCAGCGTGAATTCCCGTGTGACGGCCTTGCCGCCCAACTCGCTGTTGAATTCCTCCAGCGCGTCTCCGTTGCGCGAGAAGAGGCCCAACTGCGCGCCTTCCGCAGCGAACAGTTCGGCGGCGGCGCGGCTGATCCCGCGGGTCGCGCCGCCCATGATGACCTTCAATCCTGACAAGCCCAGATCCATGAACCCTCTCCCATTTTTGGATAATGACTGGCAAAGCCGAACGACCGGCCTCCGCGCCCCATCATCATTACTATGCTAGCATACTATTTTCAATAGCCGACATTAGTCATTTTTCCAGTAAAGTTGATCCATGCCTTCGCCAGCGTCGAAGCGCGCCTGAATCGCCTTCATGCTGGCCACGCTGTCGGGGTGCGCGAACAGCCCCTGGCTGATCAGCTGGTCGTTCTCAATGCCTTGGCTCTGGTTGAGATCTTCCGCTTCGCCCAGCATCTTCTTCATCCCGGCGACCGACTGCGGCGGGAGCGATGCGATATGCCGGGCGAGCGCAAGCGCCTCTTCAACCGCTTTGCCTTTGGGAACCACGCGATTAAGGCCGCCAAGCTCATATAGCCGTTGCGCGGTCAGGGGGCGCCCTGTCAGGACGACTTCGGCAGTGGCCGTCCGTCCTATCAGACGCATCAGACGGGACGTTCCTCCGATCCCGGTGCCTGCGCCAATGGCTACTTCCGGCTGGCTGAAGCGCGCCTGCTCCTCGGCAACCCGCAGATCGCATCCCCAGCCCAGCTCACAACCGCCGCCCGATGTGTCACCGTTGATCGCGGCAATCGTGACCGCAGGTCCACGGTTGAGAAGCTGAAGCGAGCGGAACCACCCGGCCGGGTCGCCGGTAGCGGCCTTCCCTTCGACCAGGTTCACGATGTCGCTCAGATAGGCATGTTCGAGCCAATGCCCCTCGATGGATGACGCGAGCACGATGACGCGGGCCTTTTGCTCAATCGCCGCCTCCAACGCGTCCGCAAGCAGGCTCACCGTGGCGCAGGTGGTAAGGCTTCCCGATACGCCGCCATCGCCCACCGTGATCAATGCGATGCCCTCAGCGGGCAATTGCGTGTCCACATTTCCCTTCACGTGCTTCTCTCCTGATTCTGACAGATCGCATTGGAGTATCGCTCAACGCTCCTTGACAACCGTCACTACAATATGGCGCATAAACATACAAATGTCATTTATTGATGCAGGCAGGGCCATGATGCAAGATGATGAGACAAGGCCACCGCCAAACGTCGGCATGATTCGCAGCGGCATCCGGCACGGAACAAAGGGGGATGAAGGTGGCGAGAAGCAGTGACAAGATGAAGCGGGCGGAAAAGTCGGATAACGACGCGCAACAATGCTCATTCCCGATGTTCAAGAAGACATTGGCATATCAGGCGCAATTGCTGGCCCGTATCACGCAAGCGGATTATCTTGAGAGAATCAGGATGACAGGAATAGCGCCCGCGCAAGCCTATGTTCTTGGAGAATTATGGCTGGAGGAACCTCTCTCTCAAGTAGAATTGTCACGAAGACTCGAGATTGGCAAAGCCACAATCGGACAGACGCTTCAGAGGCTTGAGAAAGCCGGCATAATAGAGCGGCGGCGTGTCGCGGCCGATCGGCGACTGGTAATGGTCCACTTGACCGCAAAAGGGCAGACATTGCACCAGCCGTTGAAAATTGGGGCGGTTGAGCAGGACGAGCTGCTCGCGCGAAAGCTCGGGTCCGAACGAATCGCCATGCTGACGGACCTTCTGGAGGAATCAAACCGACTCCTGTCGGGCAGCTTGCCGGTCGACGCGGGCGGAACGAAAATATTGGAGTGAGGCAAATTCCGCGCCGCTCGCATATTTTTGCGGTCGATAGTATGCTAGCGTTCTAAGTTCTGCTATCTGTTGTTACAAGGTCGAGCGAACCCAAGCATCACTGGGAGAGGACATGAAGTTCGAGCATTATGAAACCCTCGCTTTCGAGCGTGAAGGACGGGTTCTGACCATAAGGATGAACCGCCCGGACGTGCTGAACGCCGTCAGTTCCGCTCTCCACGAGGAAATGGCCCGCGTCTTCTTCGACGCTGCGGACGATCCCGAAAGCGACATCATCGTCCTGACCGGATCAGGCAACGCCTTTTCCGCAGGCGGCGACCTGGAGTGGCTGGAAGACCAGGCCGCAGGCCGCCGTGAACCATTCGTCAATGATGCAAAGAGCATGCGGCGCATCGTCATGGGCCTGCTCGACTGCCCCAAGCCGGTGATCGCCAAAGTGAATGGCGACGCGATCGGATTCGGCGCGTCTATTGCCCTGTTGTGCGACATCGTCATCGCCGCCGATCATGCCCGCTTCGCCGACCCCCACGTTAAGCTGGGCCTTGTGGCCGGTGACGGGGGCGCTCTGATCTGGCCGCAACTGATCGGTTTCGGCAAGGCGAAGCATTATCTGCTGACCGGCGAGGCAATCGGCGCGGTGGAAGCGGAAAGATGCAATTTGATCAGCTTCGTGGTTCCGGCGGCCGAACTGGACGGCTATGTCGCCAAATATGCGGAACGCCTCGCCCGCGGCGCGCAATCGGCGATACGCTACACCAAATCGGTCACCAACATCGCCCTGCGGCAATTGTTCAGTTCCGTGTTCGAAGCTGGCGTCGCTTATGAAGGACTGGCGACCTACACCGCCGATTTCGGCGAAGCGTTGCGCGCGGTTCGCGAGAAGCGGCATCCGTCCTTCACTGGCCGTTGATCGCGGCTCGAAGGATTGGGCGCTTTCCATCTTGCGTTCCCCTGCATTACGTATGTATGCATATGGTATTGACACACACTATTTAGGGCTAGGTTGAGCCGATGGATCCCGCCTACAGTGAAGATGATAAGGCGTTCAGAGCTGAAATCCGAGCGTTTGTGGAAGCCCACCTTCCAGCGGACCTCGCCCGGCGCGGCCGCCACGACTTTCATCCCCACCGCGAGGATCAGGCGGCCTGGACGCGCATTCTCGCCGAGCGGGGATGGTCGATGCCGCACTGGCCTGCCGCCCATGGCGGTCCGGGCTGGAGCGCCATTCAGCGGTTCATCTTCGAGGATGAGATGCGGCGCGCCTATGCGCCAACCGCAGACCGAATCGGTGCCGAGCTGGTCGCGCCGGTCATCTACACATTCGGTTCCGAAGAGCAGCGGCAGGCCCATCTTCCCGGCATAAGGCGGGGCGAGACATTCTGGGCGCAGGGATTTTCGGAGCCGGGCGCGGGCTCCGATCTGTCCTCGCTGCGCACGCGCGCGGTGAGGGATGGCGACCATTATATCGTCAACGGGCAAAAGACCTGGACCACCGAAGGGCATCATGCCGACATGATGTTCATGCTGGTGCGGTCCAACCCTGACGTCAAGCCGCAGGCTGGTATATCGTCGCTGGTCGTGGACCTGAAGACGCCCGGCATCACCCGCCGCCCGATCTGGACATTGGACGAGGGATTGACGGTCAACGAATTCTTCTTCGACGATGTTCGCGTGCCGGTGGGAAACCTCATCGGAGAGGAAGGACAGGGCTGGACCCACGCCAAGTTCCTGCTGGGGAATGAGCGCACCAACAGCGCCGAAGTCCCGCACACCCGGCGTGACATCGCGCAGCTTCGCGAAATCGCTCGGATCGAGAGGAAGAACGGGCGTCCGTTGATCGAAGACCCGCTCTTTCGCGCAAAGCTGGCCCGTATCGAGATCGACACGAAATCGCTGGAAATCGCGGTGCTGCGCGCACTGACATCCGACAATCACGGCAGCGCGTCCGTCGCGTCTTTGGTCAAGGTTCGCGGGTCGGAACTGCGCCAGCGCGTGGCCGACCTCGCCGCCGAAGCATTGGGCGACCATGGCATAGCCGTCAGCACCGATGGCGACGCCGAATATCGCCTGTACGATCAGGATCATGGCGTCAGCCCCACGCCGGAACATGGCATCGGCGTTGCGGCCAAGGCGATGTTCCGCCGCGCAACCACCATCTATGGCGGGGCGAACGAAATTCAGCGCACCCTGATCGCCAAGACCGTCCTGGAGCTGTGACATCATGGATTTCAACTATACAGCCGAGCAGGACGCTCTGCGGGACAGCGTCCGGCGCTTCGTCGAACGGGAATATGACTGGGAAAAGCGGTTCGCCATCATCCGATCGGCGGACGGAGCCGCGCCGGATCATTGGGGAGCCTTCGCTGAACTGGGCTGGCTTGGCGCGGGACTGACGGAAGAGGCGGGCGGTTTTGGCGGCGGCGTCACAGAAAATGCGCTGATAGCCGAGGAACTGGGGCGCGGTCTGGTGACCGAACCCTTTGTCGGCCATGTCCTCGCCACCCAATTGCTGGCGACCATTGGATCGGACAGGGCGAGCGCCATGCTCGCGGACCTGATCATGGGCGAGAAGCGCGCCGCTGTCGCCTTGCAGGAGCCTCAAGGGCGCGGCGACTGGCGGACTGTCGAAACGCGCGCGGAAGGTTCGGGGTCGTCGCGGCGCCTCACCGGGGTGAAATCTCTGGTCGAGGGCGCGAACCACGCAGACTGGCTCCTCGTGACCGCCCGGCATGACGATCAGGTCGGCATTTATCTCGTTCAACAGGGTCAGGCTGGTGTCGATTTGCGACGCTATCGTACCCTGGATAATCGGCGGATCTGCGACATCCATCTGGAGGGCGCGTCGGCCGAATTGCTCATGGAGGGCGCTGAGGCCGAACGTGCCGTCGCGCTGGCCGTTGATCATGCCATCCTTGCCGTTTGCGGCGAAGCGCTTGGCATCATGGACGCTGCGCTCTGGGCAACGCGTGACTATCTCAAGGTCCGCAAGCAGTTCGGCACGACCATCGGCAATTTCCAGGCTCTTCAGCATCGCATGGCAGACATGCTGATAGAGGTGGAGATGACGCGCTCCGCGCTGTTCAATGCGCTGGGAGCGATGGAAGAAGAAGAGGCGATCAGGACCGCCGCCGTGTCAGCGGCCAAGGTTCAGGCGTCAACCGGAGGGCTGTTCGTCGGACAGCAGGCGATCCAGCTTCACGGCGGGATCGGCGTGACCGAAGAACTGAATATCAGCCATCATTATCGCCGCCTCTTCGTCATCGCGCGGCAGTTTGGCGACGCCGACCTGCATCTTGCTCGCTTCGCTCAAGCGACGGACGAGGTAGAAGGTCGTTAGGATTGGGCGACATCGCGAAACAGGGCGACGTCCTGATTCCCCGCTTCACGGAGCGTAACAAGGCCCATTTCTTCGATCAGCCACTCTCCGTCTGCCAACCTGAAGCCATAAGATAGCAGGCCCCAAAGCTCATGAAGCGGCGGCGTCAACTCTTCGCAGCTGGCCCAGCCGTAGCGTTTTGCCCGCAGGGTCGCATGTTCGGCCGTCACGGAAACGATCGGGTTGAGCAACATGTGGCAGGACGTCTTGGCGGGAGGATTGAGTGAAGCGATCCCTGCCACCAATTCGTCCACAGGCACGACCGCAGCCTCATCGCCTACCAGAACCCCTATCCTCACAATGACCATGGGCGTGAAACTGCGTCTTACGCGCCGCCAATCTTTCGCATCAACGGCTTCGTCGAGCGCATATGCGGCTTTCAAGACCGCTTCGATAGGGTTGGGATGGGTCATGGCGCGCTAACCGACATGCGCGCGCCCCAGCGGATCGCCCGCCGGATGACTTCCATATAGACCGGACTGTCCCACGGTCCGACCTGCGGCTCAATCTCCGCGATAAAGGGTTGCATGTCATATCGTCCGCAGCTGTGGCCGGGTGCGAGGAACAGCGCCTCGCCCGCGCCGTGACGATGCAGCACCGCTTGCGGACGCGGCGCATCCTCCAGCCATGGCCCCTTCACATAGCCGGGCGCATCGCCAGTATAGTGGGACTCGAGCAGGATTTCGCTCTCCCCTCGCAGTTCCAGAATATAGGGTTCGTCCACCACCTCGAAAGGCGGCAGGCCCGCTACGATCGGGTGGTCGGATACGGGGCGCACGGTAAAGGGCTGGGGCGCGAGGTGGGAGAGAAAGCGGCAGCCCAAAAGATCCATATAGGCCGGATGCCGGTCTGGCGTGTCCGTAAGGCCGGGCAGTTTTATGCCGCCAATCTCCACCGCTGGGCCGGAAAACTCGATGTACGCCGCGCTGCCATGGACGGCGAGCCACCTTCCGCCGCGCGCCAGGAATTGCTCCAGTTCTGCCAGTGCTTCGCCTTCTGGGAAGATGTTCGTGGTGTAGGTCACCAGAAAATCAGCGGTCCTCAGCGCGTCCAGATCATGAAAATCGTTGGTGCATGTCGTCCTGATGCGCTCATGCTCCCCCAACCGCTCCAGCAAGCGGCGGCGCACCATGTCGAAATCATGAAAGTTTCCACCAATTACGAGCAACGCCCGCACGATGCCGCTTGCCGGTTCATCCTTCATTGCTTTTCCCTTGCCATCGCTTCAGTTCCAGTTCGCCTGCCCGCCATCCACCGGGATAGTCGCGCCGGTGATGTAGGCGGCATCATCGCTCGCGAGGAAAAGGACCGCGCGTCCGATATCGGACTGGGGATCACCGATCCGCCGCATGGGGATGGTGGACAGATAGGCGTCCGGTCCCTCCGGCTTGGCGTCCAGCCAGGCGAGCATGGCGGGCGACCCGGCAAGTGGCGCAATATTGTTCACGCGGATGCCGTCTGGTCCCCATTCGGATGCCGCCGCCCGCGTGATCGCGCCGATCGCCTGTTTCGCGGCCGAATAAACGGCGGTCCCGCTCGTGTCCCAGTTTACGGCGGTCGAAGAGACGATGTTGATGATCGCCCCGCCACCCCGCCGCTTCATATGGGGGTGAACCGCCTTCATCATGCGGAACGCCGCGAACGGCCCGCTCTCGAAGGTCAGCAAGAGCCCCTCATCATCGATGTCGAGCAGCGGCGCCAGCACCGCCTGCTGTGCATTGTTGACCAGAATATCGATGCCGCCATGCCGATCGACGGCATAGGCGACGAGAGCCTCTATGTCCGCCGCGTTCCTCACATCGGCGGGTGGAGCCACATCCGACTGGCCACCCCCAGCCGCTATTTCGGCATGCACGGCGTCCAGCTTGGCCTTTGTGCGGCCTGCCAATATCACAATCGCTCCGCCCGCTGCCAAAGCCAGCGCGATACCGCGCCCCACACCCTGCCCCGCTCCCGTGACGAGCGCGATCTTGCCCATGATGTTCATATGACTGACCTTTCTCTTCCCCCGTCAATATTGCGCAGACTGCCCGCCATCGATCGGGATCACGGCGCCGTTCACGAAGGATGAGTCGGCGGACAGCAGGAAGGCCACGACCGACGCGACCTCGTCTGGAGCGCCCATGCGGCGCATTGGATTATGCGCGACGAACTGCGCGGCGGCTTCCTGCCAGTCATCGGGATTTATTTGGCGCAGCGATGCTTCGACCAATGGCGTCAGGATAGCGCCCGGAGCAACCGCGTTGATGCCGATGCCCATCGCGCCATATTCCAGCGCTGCGTTGCGGGTCAGGCCCACGATCGCATGTTTGCTGGCGGTGTAACCGGCCTGCCGCCCCGAGCCGCGAATACCTAGCGCGGAGGCAGTATTGACGATCCGGCCATGTCCCTGCCTCGCCATCACTTTCAGCACATGCTTCAGGCCCAGCAGGACGCCTTTGGCGTTGACCGCCATGATGCGATCGAAAAATTCGGCATCGACATCCTCGGTAGCCACCTGCCGGTCTTCGATGCCCGCATTGTTGAAGAAACCGTCGATCGTGCCGAAGCGGGTCACGGTCTTTTCCACATAGGCGCGCACCTGATCTTCCTGCGACACATCAGCTTGCACCAGGAGAATTTCTGCCTCCGGACAAAGCTCCTGGACGGCGCCGTTCGTTTCTTCCAGACCCTTGGCGTTCACATCGACCAACGCCAACCGCGCACCATCCTGCGCACAGCGGATTGCTGCCGCCCGGCCAAGGCCAGAACCCGCGCCGGTGATGATGATGACCTTCCGTTCCAACCTTACCATTGCCGCCTCTCCCACCGGGCCTTCCCCTGTCTGCTGAACATTGCCGCAGCCACCAATACACGACATATGTCACTTTTATTCCTGTGACACCGCCCTCGGTGCTGACAGATGTTGCATAAACGATCTAAAGCATATAGTACGCATACGGATTAGATGCGTAAAGAGGCAAGGACGGGCGAGGCGTACACGACGCTCGGTTCGGCCGCTGAGCACCAACATATTTTCCTAGGTAAGCAAGGAAGAGGGCATGAGTTTTCTAGAAGGCAGAGTGGCGATCGTTACGGGCGGCGGGCGTGGTGTCGGCCGCACCTATGCGCTCAAGCTTGCACAGCATGGGGCGAAGGTCGTGGTCAACGATCTGGGCGGCGACGCAGCGGGCAGCGGCGGCGAGGATCTGACCCCCGCGCAAGAGGTCGTCAATGAGATCAAGGCTCTGGGCGGCGAGGCCATCGTCAATGGCGGCGACGTTTCCAACTGGGACAATGCCCGGGAGATGGTCAGCCAGGCCGTCGAAACCTTCGGCCGCCTCGACATCCTCATCAACAATGCGGGCATCCTGCGCGACCGCATGCTGGTCAACATGACCGAAGAGGAATGGGACATCGTGGTCAAGGTGCATCTGAAGGGCACCTTCGCACCGACGCACCACGCCGCCAATTACTGGCGCACGGAGAGCAAGGCGGGGCGCCAGCCGGACGCCCGTGTCATCAACACGACGTCGCACTCGGCCCTGTTCGCCAATATCGGTCAGGCGAACTATGCCGCAGCCAAGGGTGGCATTGCGAGCTTCAGCCAGGTCGCCGCACGCGAATTGCAGCGGATCGGCGTCACCGTAAACGCTATCGCACCGCGAGCGGAAACCCGCATGACGGCAGGGTTGCGCGAATGGACGCCCGAACAGCTGGAACGCCGCGACCCTGAATGGATCGCCGGTTTCGTCGCCTGGCTCGCCAGCGCCGAGGCAAGCCAGGTGAGTGGCCGCGTGTTCGAGGTCTGGGGATACGGCATCACCGTCGCCGAAAGCTGGCAGCATGGTCCGAGCTGCGAAGCGTCGAAGGACCCGACGGTGCTCGGCGAACGCGTCTCCAAGATTTTGAAATTCGCGCGTTCGAACGCCGGGATCAACCCGGGCGAATGGCTCGACCCCTGATAGCAGCGTGACGGCGGCGGGCCGTCGAACGTCCGCCGCCTCTTTGGATGGGTAAGCTCACAGGAATATCGCAATGTCTCTGGACGCTTTGTTTGAACCGCTGACGATCGGGTCGCTGGACATTCCCAACCGGGTGATCATGGCGCCCCTCACCCGTGCCCGCGCGGACGACCGGCACGTGCCCACCCCGCTTCAAGGCGAATATTACGCCCAGCGCGCGGACGCGGGCCTCATCATTTCCGAAGCGACTGCGGTCGATCCACTCGGCATGGGCTGGTATCGCGCTCCGGGCATTTGGTCCGACGAGATGACGACAGGCTGGAAAGCCGTAACGGAGCGTGTCCATGCGGCGGGTGGGCGCATCTATTGCCAGCTGTGGCACATGGGCCGATTGGTGCTGCCGGATTATATCGGGGGGCAGCAGCCGATTGCTCCATCGCCCATTCCTGGCGAGGGCGAAACGATGGCGCCGCCCCCTGAAGACTATCAGGGCGGTTTCCTGCCGATGAAAGCTTATGTCGTCCCGCGCGAAATGACGGAGGCCGATATCGGCCAGCTAGTCGCCGCCTATGGCCGAGGAGCAAGAAACGCGAAGATCGCGGGCTTCGATGGCGTCGAAATCCACGGCGCCAACGGCTATGTCATCGACCAGTTCCTGCAATCGAAAAGCAACCATCGGCAGGATGGCTATGGCGGCAGTGTGGAAAACCGCGTCAGGCTGTTGCGTGAGGTCATCGATGCGGTGACGGCCGAGGTCGATCCCGCCCGAGTGGGCCTTCGCGTCAGCCCTACCAGCGAGCGCAAGGGCATGGGCGATGCGGACCCGGGCGCTTTGACGGAGGCGATCGGCCGCCTCGCGCAACAGAGCGGGCTTGCCTATATTCACCTGATCGAGCCCATCGCGTCCGGCTTCATGGAAAAGCCCGATTACCCGGTCATCGAACGGTTGCGCGCCGTCTTTTCGGGCACGATCATTCAGAATGGCAGTTTCGACGGCCCCGCTGCGGGCGACGCCATTGCCAAGGGCAAGGCGGACGCCATTTCCTTTGGCCGTCCCTACATCGCCAATCCCGACCTCGTCGCCCGGATAAGGCGCGGCCTTCCTCTCGCGGAGGCGAATTTCGACTATGCCTATGTCGGAGAGGAACGAGGTTACACGGATTATCCTGCTTTCAGCGCATCGGGGTGTTCCGTCTGAGAGACAAATATCATGGCGATGGACGCGGACGTCGTTCATTCGCCACCATGCTAAATCGATCATCTTCGGCGTCACGGTAGCGCCGCCTAAGGAGAAAATATCATGTCGACTGAAATCCTGCTGCCCAAGCTCGGCTTTTCGATGAATGAAGGACTGTTGTCCGAATGGCTCGTGGCCGATGGCGGGGCAGTAACGGCCGGAGAGCCGCTATTCGCTCTGGAAAGCGACAAGTCCACGCAGGAAGTGGAAGCACCCGCGTCGGGCACGCTGAAGATATTCAAGGAAATCGGGGAAACCTATCCCGTGGGAACGGTGCTGGGCGAGATTATCTGACGAATTACTGATAGGAACTGTTTTCTCTGGAGAGGCGGCGCAAAGCCGAAAATCATATGAAACGCACCGATAAGGTCATCATCACCTGCGCCGTCACGGGGTCGATCCATACGCCGAGCATGAGCCCCCATCTGCCGATCACTGCTGACCAGATCGCCGCTGAGGCGATCGCGGCGGCAGAGGCAGGAGCCGCGATGGTTCATCTGCATGCCCGCAATCCCGAAACCGGGCAGCCGTCACAAGATCCCGAACTCTTCCGGCAGTTCCTCCCCCGGATCAAGCAGGCCACCGACGCCATCGTGAATATCACCACCGGCGGCGGTCTGGGCATGAGCCTGGCTGACCGGCTGGCGCCCGCAAAGATGTTCAGGCCCGAAGTCTGTTCAATGAACATGGGATCGGTGAATTTCAATATTTCCGGGGCCGGGGCCAAGATTTCGGATTGGCAATATGATTGGGAACTGCCCTATCTGGAAATGACCAAAGACTTTATCCTGTCGAATACCTTTGCCCAGATCGAGCAGGCGATGACGCAATTGTCGGACCAGGGCACGCGGTTCGAGTTCGAATGCTATGACGTCGCGCATCTTTACAATCTTGCCCATTTCGTCGACCGCAAGATGGTGGAGCCGCCCTTCTTCATTCAGGGCGTGTTCGGCATATTGGGCGGCATTGGCCCCGATCCTGAAAATGTCATGCACATGAAGACGACGGCGGACAGGCTGTTCGGCGAGGACTTCATCTTTTCCGCGCTTGCCGCAGGAAAGCACCAGATGCGGCTTGTCACCTTGTCTGCGCTGCTGGGTGGATCGGTGCGCGTGGGTCTGGAAGACAGCCTTTATGCGGGCAGGGGCAAGCTGGCGACGTCCAACGCCGAACAGGTGGCGAAAATCCGCCGCGTGCTGGAAGAACTCAGCCTGACCGTGGCCACGGCGGACGAAGCCCGCGCCCTGATGCAGACAAAGGGTGGAGACGATGTCGCATTCTGACGGTGAAGCGATCGGCGGGCTGCTGTCGCAGGGTCTGGCGCTCGCGGAAGGGGCGCCGCTCGATGACAGCGGCCTCATCCTGCCGTCCGATTATCCCAATGTCGCTGCCGCCGCTACGCCAGACAAATTGGCCATCATATTCGGCGATCATAGCTGGACTTATGCTCAGCTGGACCGAGGCTGCGATGCTGTCGTCACATTGCTCGGCGAGCATGGCGTCGGACAGGGTGGCCGCCTCGCTTATCTCGGCAAGAATAACGACCTTTTCTTCCTCATCTTGATCGGGGCCATTCGTGCTGGCGCCGTTCTCGTGCCAATCAACTGGCGCAATACGGCTCCGGAAACGGCCTATGTGCTGGAGGATAGCGAGGTCAGCCTCGTCATTGCAGATAGCGAGTTCCTTCCGCTGCTCAAGGAAGCGGACACGCGAGGCCTTCCGACGCTGGTCGTGGATGAAGAGGGGCCGCAAGGTCTGCGCAGCCGGATCGCAGCGGCACAGCCAACGCCTCGCAAGCCACTGGACCCACACGCGCCCTGCCTTCAGCTTTATACCAGCGGCACTACGGGGCGTCCCAAGGGCGTCGTCACATCCCAATATGCGTTCGGCATCCACCGCCATGTCGAGAACGTGTCCGGCTATTTCGCCGACTGGGGCGATGACGAGGTTTTGCTGTCCCCCCTCCCCACCTTTCATATCGGCGGGATGTCCTGGGTATGCACAGCCTTGGTGCGCGGTGCGACTGTCCACATCATCGCCGACACCGCGCCTGCGACCATCCTGGACGCTTGCCTGGAATTTGGCGTTACCCGCACTTTCATCGTTCCGACGCTGGTGCGCGGGCTGATAGCAGAGATGGATGCGCGCAATGTGCGCGTGCCGACGCTGCGCGGCATCCACTATGGCGCCGCGTCGATGGACCCCGGTCTGCTCGAACGATCGGTCGATCGCTTCTCCTGCAACTTCCTGCAATATTACGGCATGACCGAAAACACCGGGACGATGTCGATCCTTGGGCCGCAAGAACATGACGTTCATCGCGCTCATCTGCTCCGGTCGGTGGGGCGGCCTTTGCCCGGTTTCAGCGTTGCGATCCGCGATCCTCAGGGCCAACTCCTACCCGTAGACCAGCCAGGCGAAATCTGGGTCAAATCGCCCAGCCTGCTGATCGAATATTGGAACAATCCGAAAGCAACGTCAGAAGCCTTGATCGACGGCTGGTATCGATCGGGTGACGGAGGAAGGCTGGACAAGGACGGTTATCTGTTCCTGACCGACCGGATCAAGGACATGATCGTTTCGGGCGGGGAGAATGTCTATCCGGCCGAGGTTGAGGCCGTGTTACGCGATCATCCGGCCGTGATGGACTGCGCCGTGTTCGGATTGCCCCATCCCAAATGGGGCGAAGGCGTGACGGCGGCGGTGGAAGTTCGTCCGGGTCATGCACTTGATGCCCAAGAACTCATCAGCTTCGCGCGGCAGTCGCTGGCCGCCTACAAGATTCCGCGCCGGATCGAACTAGGCGTTGCGCTTCCCCGCACAGCGTCGGGGAAGGTCCAGCGCGGACTAATCCGCAAGCAATTCCTGGGCGGGGAATAAGCCGAGTATCGGCGCGCACGGAGGCAATCCGTGCGCGCCGATGCCGCCCTATGCTTCGTTCACCTGCGCCGAGCAGCGGTCGAGTACCACCACGTCTCTTCCAGCAGCCACCGCGCGGAAACGCAGCTGGCCGCCGCCCTGCTCGTAAAATTCAAAGCGGATCGTCTCGCCCGGCATGACCGGCTTGCTGAAGCGGACGAACATGCCCTTGAAGCGCGCCACGTCATTGTCGCAATAATGCGCCAGCACCGCGCGATTGGCCAAGCCCTTGGTACACAGGCCATGCAGGATCGGCCGGTCGAACCCCGCCTTTCGTGCAATCGCCGGCTCTGCATGCAACGGATTCCAGTCCCCGCTCAAACGATAGATCAGGGCCTGTCCCGGACGGGTGGCAATTTCCACCACCGCATCGGGCTTTCCTTCCGGCACCGGATCAGCGGCCGGGATGGCATTGCCGAAACCGCCCTCCCCACCATTGCCGCGCATGAACAGCGTCGATCGCACGGTCGCCAGATGATCCCCCGTGGCCGTATCATACAGCGCCTTCTCCTGATGGAGCAGCGCCCCGCGCCCTTCACCTTTGTCCTCGACCCCCGCCACGCGATATTCGCCCCTTATGGTGCCCGTCGGGGGCAGTGGCTTGTGCATCGTCAGATGCTGCTCAGCGTGCAGAATTTTCACCCAGTCGATGCCGAATTCCGGCCGTTGCGCCCAAAAGCCGGGATGACACAGAATGTTCGCGAAGCAGGGCAAGGAACGCAGGTCTTTTTCATAGACGAACGGCAGCTCTGCCTCATCAAGCGGGTCCAGACCATAGCCCAGCCCCAGCGCATGGAGGATCGTGTCGCGTTTGTCATAGGATTGGACGATGGGCTCAATCGTCAGGTTCCTGATTTTCTCAATGTCCAAGCGTCATCCCTCCAATGGCGTTTCAAGACCACTCAACAGCCCAGTGGCGTTATATGGTGCGTTATAGTACCATACGCATTATATCTGATTTGACAACCTTTGGCACGGGGATATAGATTGCAGGGATACCAGTTATTGACGCCTGATATGGAGCTTGCGTGCCGGACTTTATTCCTCCGTTCAGCACCCGCCTGACGAACCGGCAGGTCATCCTTGCACGCCGTCCGGCGGCCAGCCCCGTCGCTGTCGATTTCGCCCGGAAAGACGTCAGCATTGCATCGCCCGAAGAGGGCCAATTTCTGGTGCGCAACCTCTATCTTGCGGCGGACCCGGTCCAGCGCGGTTGGGCGGCCAACGAGGCCCTCACGCCACTGGGTGAGCCGATGCGTTCCCTTGCTGTCGGCGTGGTCGTGGAAAGCCGCGATGATGGAATCCGATCAGGCGATGTGGTCTACGGCTTTTTTGGTTGGCAGGATTACAAGGTCGCGACACGCGGCGACCTGTTGTCGCACATCCCCCATCCGCGCGCACCGCTTTCCGCCTATGCCGGGGTGCTTGGCATGCCCGGCGTGACGGCATGGCTCGCCTTGCAAGACATCGCTCCACCCTATGAGGGCGCGGCCATGCTTGTCTCAACGGCGGCAGGTACGGTGGGCAGTGTCGTGGGCCAGATCGGACAGCGCGCCGGCGCCTTCGTCGTCGGCCTGACCGGCAGCGATGAGAAGGTGGAAAGCTGCGTTCGCGACTATGGCTATGACGTCGCCTATAATTACAAGTCGGTCGATCTGGCGGCCACCCTCGCGGAGGCTCGCCCCGGCGGCTTCAACATCTATTTCGACAATACCGGAGGCCCGATCCTGGACACGGCGATCCGCGCCATGGCGAGGCACGGACGGATCGTGCATTGCGGCACCGCCGCCACGCCCAGTTGGAATCCTCCGCCGACCGGCCTTCGAAACGAGCGCGAGATATTGATGCGCGCGCTTCTTTGCGGTGGGTTCGTCATCTTCGATCATGTCGCCCGTTTTCCCGAAGCCGTGGAAAAGCTGAGCGACATGGTGCTGAACGGCGAACTCAAATTTCACGACCATGTCGAACCCGGCATCGACCGGGTCAGTGGCGCCCTTGAAGCGCTTTTTGCTGATAGCAACGCGCCCAAGACACTGGTCTATATTGGCGAGGATTAGCGGCTTCTGGAACTGCGCTCGCGTTCAGTCGGGCCGCCACTCGCCTATGGCAGGCCGCACCGGCTGAACGACGAAATCGCCCGTGAACACGCCTTCCTTGGTGAAGGGGTCGCCCGCGAGCAGCGCGCGGACTGCGGCCTCATCTTCGGCCTCCAAAAGGAAGGAACTGCCTTGAGGGCTTGAGTCCGGCTTGTCTCCATCCAGCATCGCGCCAGCGACTTTCACCGCAGCACCCTGTTCCAGCCAATAATCCAGATGGCGCTGCCGATGCTCCAGCCGAAGCGGCAGGGCGCCGGGCTTATCGGCGGCCAGAACGATGAAAAACATGATCTTCCCGCCTTCCCGTCGCTGATTTTTAGTCTTCGCCCTCGATCAGGCTCGAACCACCCTGCTCTCGCAGGACATCCTTCAAATTCTGCTTCACCTGCAACAGCACTTCCTCGCACACTCCCCTGTCGGCGTCCGACACGCCTTCCAGGATACGGCGGTTCATCGTCGCGGCCAGTTCGATCATGAGGCCGATCACATCGAACCCCTTTTCCGTGATGAACACGCGCTTGGCCCGGCGATCATTGGCATCTGCCCGGCGTTCGACATGGCCCGACGCTTCAAGCCGATCTATCAACCCGCCGACGGTCACCTTGCCCACTTCCATCAGCCGGGCGAGATCGACCTGCATCATCCCGTCATTGCCTGCTCGCGACAAAGTGCTCAGCACCGACCATTGCGACCGGGTGATCCCGTAAGGCCGCATCAGCAAGTCCATCACGGTGCGCCGGATACGCGATACGTCATGAACCAGATAGCCGAACGTGAACTGTTTCGCAGAGGGCCGTTTCGGCGTCTTCTTTTTCGGTGCGGCAGCTTTCAGCGTGTTCGTCATTCTCACCATCCAGTTAAAGGCAATTCAGTGCATCAGCTTCACCTGATGCTCTATAATTCGCCCACTATTGCAATAGCGTATGATAGCGAACCCGATGATCAGCAGGCGTATGATGTCTCATAGCCTCTCTATGCTGACCAACCATGATCTGGCAACCGCCTTCATTTGCCGAACAGGTCGCGGCCGATGATCTGCTTCATGACCTCCGCCGCGCCGCCCGCGATGCGCACGATACGGGCGTCGATATAGGCCCGCGCGATCGGATATTCGGTCATATAGCCATAGCCGCCGAAAAATTGCAGACATTGGTCCACGACCTTAACATGCAGGTTGGTGACCACCAGCTTCACCTTCGCCGCTTCGACGCCTGTCAACTCTCCCGCAAGGAAGCGCTTGATGCACCAATCGGTAAAGGTCCGCGCCGACAGGATTTCGGCCGACAGTTCGGCGAGCACGAATTGGGTGTTCTGGAAATCAGCCAGGGTCTGACCGAACATCTTGCGTTCGGCGGTATAGGCGACCGTCCATTCCAGCGCGGCTTCCGCCACGCAGATGCTACGCACCGCCTGCGTCAGCCTTTCCTGCGCCAGCTTGCCCATCATGATCCCGAAGCCGCCACCCTCGCGGCCCAGAAGCCTCCAGGATTCCGCGCGCGCGTCCTCCAGGAAAATTTCCGACGTATCCTGTGCTTTCAGGCCAATCTTCTCAAGATTGCGGCCGCGCTTGAAGCCCGCTTGATGCGTGTCGATCGCGATCAGGCTGACGCCCTTGGCGCCCGCCGCCGGGTCGGTCTTGCACGCGCAGACCATTATGTCGGCCAGCTGGCCGTTGGAAATATAGACCTTCTGCCCGTTCAGTACATAATCATCGCCCTCGCGAATGGCGCGGGTGCGGACTTCCTTTACGTCCGAACCAGCACCCGGCTCGGTCAACCCAAGCGCGCCGATATATTCGCCCGCGACCATGCGGGGCAGGACCTCGCGTTTCAGCTCCTCAGTGCCTGCCGTCAGGATATAGGGCGCGACCATTTCCGAATGCACCATGAAGCCGGGGCCGGTGATCCCCTTCTTCGCCAGTTCCTCGATGACGACGACATTGTAGAGCCAATCCGCGCCAAAGCCGCCATATTCCTCAGGGATGTTGGGGCAAAGGATGCCCACCTCGCCCGCCCGCTTCCAAACCTCGCGGGGGACGACCTCATCCTTTTCCCACTGATGATGGTTGGGAACCAGTTCCTCATCCACGAACCGGGCCACCGTTTCGCGAAATTGTTCATGCTCGGCGGAAAAGATGCCGCGTCCGCCTTCGCTGGGGTGCTGCGCTTCAACCACGGCGCGCCTCATGCATTGCCAATGTTCTTTCCGCCTGTTTCAGATGAGGGATGTCCAACATCTTGCCGTCGAGTCCCAAGGTTCCGGAATCCGGGTTGGCGGCGAACAGGTCGACCACTCGCCGGGCGAAATCCACCTCATCAGCGGAGGGCGAGAAGCTTTCGTTGATGATGTCCACCTGCGCGGGATGTATCGCCACGCGGCCTGAAAAGCCTTCTGCCCGCGCGGCCTTGCATGAAGCGCGCAGACCTTCGGGATCACGAAAATCGACGTAAAGCGTGTCCACCGCTTCGCCGCCAGCAGCATGCGCGCCGAGCAGGCAGAGCGAACGCACCATCTTGTAGGTGTGCGTCCATTCGCCATTCGCGTCGGTGTTGCCGCTCGCGCCGATCGCTGAACTCAGATCCTCCGCGCCCCATGTCAGCCCGTAAAGCCGGTCCAGACCCGCCGCCGCATAATCGCCCAGCCGGAAGGGGGAGACTGCGGTTTCGGTCGCCACCGGCAGGATGCGGATCGAACCCTGTTTGACACCGGATGCGGCTTCCAGCGCGCTCAGATAATGGCTAACCTGCGCCACATCCTCCGGCCCGTTGACCTTGGGCAGCATGATGCCGTCGGGCGCGACAGGCACGATCGCGGCCAAGTCTTCCAGAGTCCAGGGCGTGTCCAGCGGATTGACGCGCACCCATAGCTGCGACTTTCGTGCAGCGCGCGGACGTTCCTTGATAAAGGCCGGAACCATCTCCCGCGCTACTGGCTTGCGCGCGACGGCGACGGCATCTTCCAGGTCCAGGATGAAGGCATCGGCAGCGACGCCATCGACCTTGCCCAGCTTCTTCTCGCTGTCGCCGGGGATGAAGAGGAAGGAACGGATCGGCAACGTCATGACGCGGGCCTCTTGAGCTGGAGGCCGGACCGCTTGCACGATGCGACCAACTCATCCTTCTGATTGTAGCATTTGTGCAGGAAGGTCACGATCCCGGCTTCGGGACGCGACTTTGACTCGCGCAGATCGATGACCTCGCTCGTGACGTGGATGGTGTCGCCATGGAACAGCGGGTTCGGGAAGCGCACCTCGTCCCAGCCAAGGTTCGCGACCGCAGTACCCAGCGTCGTGTCCCCGACCGAAATGCCCACCATCAGGCCAAGCGTGAAGGCCGAATTGACCAGCCGCTGCCCGAAGGGCGTGCCCTTCATATATTCCTCATCCAGGTGCAGCAGCGCCGGATTATGGGTCATGCAGGAAAACAGAACATTGTCTGTTTCGGTGATGGTGCGGCGGATGGGATGCTCGAACAGCATGCCGACTTCAAGCTCGTCAAACCAGACTCCAGGCATCACGCAAGTCCTAGGATAGAGATGGCGGCGATGCCCTGATAGGGAACACCGCCCAGATTGTGCGTCAGTCCGATGGACGGGTTCGACAGCTGCCGCTCCCCTGCCCGGCCCAGCAACTGGCTGTAGACCTCATAGGCCATGCGCAGCCCCGAAGCCCCGATCGGGTGGCCGAAGCATTTGAGACCGCCGTCGATCTGGCAGGGCATCGCCCCATCCCGGTCGTAGCGCCCGTCCAATATGTCGAAAACCGCCCGGCCATCCTCGGAAAAGCCAAGGTCTTCCATCGTCACCAGTTCGGTGATGGAGAAACAATCATGCACTTCGCTGAGGTTCACCTGGCGCTTGGGATCGGTGATCCCTGCTTCCTTATACGCCCGCGCCGCCGCGTTGCGGGTGGTGGCGACATAGCTGCCGTCCCACTCATTGGTCTGGGTCTCGCGGCCGGAACTGGTCGACAATTGCAGTGCCTTGATCGTCACCAAGTCCGTCTTGCCCAGAGCGCGCGCGATTTCCGGCGTGGTCACGATCGCGCATGCCGCGCCATCCGACACGCCCGAACAGTCAAACAGGCCCAACGGATCGGAGATCATCGGCGCGTTCATGATGGTTTCCATCGGCACCGCCTTCTGGAAATGCGCCTTGGGACTGTGCACGCCATTCTGGTGGCTTTTCCACGACACATGGCTGATGGCGCGCTTCAAGTCTTCCTTGCTGGTGCCATATTTGGCCCGGTAGTAAGGCGCGAGCTGGGCGAAGCCCGCAGGCGCGGAACCCATCGGCATCCACAGGTCGTTGAACGTACCCTTGAAGGCAGGAGGCAGGCCGCCAAAGCCCGTGTCCTTCAGCTTTTCCGACCCGATCGCCAGCGCGATATCCACCGCGCCCGACGCCACAGCATAAGCGGCTCCGCGCAGCGCTTCGGTTCCGGTCGCGCACATATTTTCGACGCGGCTCACGGGAATGCCTTCAAGCCGCAGCGCCATCGCGGCGGGAATGGAGCTGTTGCCGACATTGACGCTATCGCCCCAGCAACCGAACCATGCCGCCTCGATCTGGTTGCGCGCGATCCCCGCATCGGCGAGCGCTTCCTCAAACGCTTCCTTCATCAGGTCAGCCGACCCCATGTCCCATCGTTCGCCGAATTTCGAGCAGCCCATCCCCAGAAGGGCCACCTTATCCTTGATACCCGTCGCCATGTCGCGAACTCCTCAGGCCGCGCTCAGCGGCGTCGATTTCCAGAAGTAGCGGTTATATCCCCGCTGGCGGTCCTTCTCCTTGATGCGGAAGACCATGCGAACCTGATCGCCCGTGTCGATCCCGTCAGGGCCGATATCCACCATCTCCATCAGGACGCGCGCGCCATTGTCGAACTTGACGAAGCCGACCCACAACGGTGGTGAAGGATGATAGGACAACCAATCAGCGGTCGATGTCAGGACTTCCGCAGTCTTGTTCCGCAAGGGAACATCAGTGAACTGCTCCCCCGGCGCATGACATTGCACGCAATATTGCATCTGGGGGAACTGAACCGCGCCGCAATTGCCGCACTTACCGGCATTGAAACCTTCGAGTTGGGCGGCGGAGCGATACTGCTCGGTCAGAGCCGTCTTGGCGCTCTTCTCCGAACGCATGCCCCATTCATTGTCGATCCCGCCGTAGAATGACAGCATCCGCAGATAGCTGTCCGTCCGCAAGGCATCCGCGATGGAACCCGCAACGCCCCGCGCCGGGCGGACTGACGCGATGGCCTCCGTCGCCTGAAATATCAGCACATCGGCGCCCTGACCGAAGCCGATCAGCAATATCCGGTCGCCCGGCTGCGCCTTTTCCAGCGTCGCCGAGAACATCAGCAGCGCATGGGCCGCACCGGCATAACCTACGCCGTCGTCCAACGCTCCTGCTACCGTGCCTCCAAACTTCAGCGCCTTGGCCACCATGTCCGCCGCACCCTTCAGATAGGAGGGCATGACGAAATGCTGGATGTCGCCGATGGTGAGTTGCGCCTGATCCAGCGCCGCCCTGACAGCTTGGGGCACAATCTTCGCGTAACCTTCGTCGCGGACCCACCGTTCTTCCCAGCCATAATCGCTCTGGGCGTTCGCCGACCGGAAATGATCGACGAAAACTTCGGTGAGAGACGCTGATCCGATTAACCGCGCCACCACGTCATGATCGGAAATCACAAAGGCGGCCGCCCCTGCGCCAAAGCTCATTTCCTGCGCGCTGGCGGGTTTCGCGAAGGGATTGTCGGATGCGACCACAAGCGTCGCTTCCGCGCCCTTGAGCGCCTGCAGCAAGGCGGATGTTCCTGCCCGCTGTGAGCCAGCCGCATCCGACGTAGCAACACTCGCCGGAGCACCGATCGCCCGTGCCATGATCGCCGCATTCTGAAGGTCGGCATAAGGCAGGCTGGTCGATGCCAGCCGTACGGCCTTTACGTTATCAAGGCTGGTATCAGCCAGGGCATCGCGGGCAGCTTCGACGCCCATAGTTATGGCGTCCTCATCCCAGCTGGTAAACGCCCTGCTGCCTTTCGCCTGCCCACGCAGGCCCGGCGCCATCCAACCATGCGCTTCCGCTATCAAGGAACGATCCAGCCGAAGCCGGGGAACATAAGCGCCGTAGCGCGAAATGCCGAGTTGAGTCATTCACCTCACCTGCTCAAGGACGCGGCACCCTGCCGCCTGCCGTCGCTCACCGTGACGGCCATATTCAGCCAAAGACTCATTTAGTTCGCTAGATTATGTTACGCAAGGGTCTTATTCGATACAGTCGGCTTTACGACCGGATATTCGTGTTATATATGACCGTATGCTTGCATACTTATGGAGGGATGCATGAAGATCCTTGTGCCCGTGAAGCGGGTCATTGACTATAATGTGAAGCCGCGCGTGAAGGCGGATGGGACGGGCGTTGATCTGGCGAACGTCAAGATGAGCATGAACCCGTTCGACGAGATCGCGGTCGAGGAAGCCATTCGCCTGAAGGAAAAGGGCGTGGCGACCGAGGTCGTGGCGGTGTCGATCGGCGTTGCCAAGGCGCAGGAAACGCTGCGCACTGCCTTGGCGATGGGCGCGGATCGTGCGATCCTGATCCAGACGGATGACGAAGTCGAACCGCTGGGCGTCGCCAAGCTGCTCGCCAAGGTTCAGGAAGAGGAAGGCGCTGGCCTGATCATCCTGGGCAAGCAGGCGATCGATGATGACAGCAACCAGACCGGCCAGATGCTGGCCGCGCTGCTCAATCTGCCGCAGGGCACCTTTGCGTCGAAGGTCGAGGTTGAGGGCGACAAGGTCAGCGTGACCCGCGAAGTCGATGGCGGCCTGGAGACGGTAAAGCTCAACGTCCCTGCGATCGTCACGACCGACCTGCGTCTCAATGAGCCGCGTTATGCTTCGCTGCCCAACATCATGAAGGCGAAGAGCAAGCCGCTCGCGACCAAGGCGCCTGCCGATTACGGCGTGGACATCTCGCCGCGTCTGGAAACGTTGAAGGTCACCGAACCCGCCAAGCGCTCGGCCGGCGTCAAGGTGGCCGATGTCGATGAACTGGTCGCGAAGCTCAAGGCTCTGGGAGTTGCAGCATGAAGACTCTGGTATGGGTTGAACATGAGGGCGGCGCCGTCAAGGACGCGACCCTTTCCGCCGTCACCGCCGCTGCGAAGCTGGGTGAAGTGCATCTGCTGGTCGCTGGCGCTGGCGTCGGCGGCGTGGGTGAAGCTGCCGCGAAGATCGCGGGCGTGGGCAAGGTCCATGTCGCCGATGACGCGGCTTTCGGTCATGCGCTGGCCGAGAATGTTGCGCCTCTGATCGTCGAACTGATGGGCAGCCATGACGCGTTCGTCGCGCCTGCCACCAGCAATGGCAAGAATATTGCGCCGCGCGTCGCGGCTCTGCTGGACGTGATGCAGATCAGCGACATCCTGTCGGTCGAGAGCGAGGATACGTTCACGCGCCCGATCTATGCGGGCAATGCCATCGCGACGGTCAAGTCGAAGGATGCGAAGAAGGTCATCACCGTGCGTGGCACCGCTTTCGAGAAGGCGGCGCGTGAGGGCGGTTCGGGCGTGGTGGAACCTGTGGCCTCGACCGGCGACAAGGGGCTGTCGAGCTTTGTCGGCGCCGAGATCGCCAAGCAGGAGCGTCCGGAACTGACCTCGGCCAAGATCATCGTGTCGGGTGGCCGCGCGTTGAAGGATGGCGAGACGTTCGAGCAGGTGATCTTCCCGCTGGCCGACAAGCTGGGTGCGGCGGTTGGTGCTTCGCGCGCCGCTGTGGACGCGGGTTATGTGCCGAACGATTATCAGGTTGGGCAGACCGGCAAGATCGTGGCGCCGGAAGTCTATATCGCCGTCGGCATTTCTGGCGCGATCCAGCATCTGGCGGGGATGAAGGACAGCAAGACCATCATCGCCATCAACAAGGATGAGGATGCGCCGATCTTCCAGGTCGCGGACATCGGCCTGGTGGGTGATCTGTTCAAGGTTGTGCCGGAGTTAAACCAGAAGCTTTGAAGCTTCCTTTTTTCAACACGCCAATGAGCCCTCGATCCTGTGACGAGGGCTCATTGCAACGCTGCCGCCGATTTCAGCGCAGGACAAGGATCAAAGCGGCTTCGCGCCTTTAGCTTTGGCCCTCAAATTCCTCCACCATCGCCTGACGGATCAGATACTTCTGCACCTTTCCTGTCACCGTTGTCGGAAACGCGTCAACGATCCGTATGAACCGGGGTATTTTATAGTGGGATATCTGGTTCACACAAAATGCCCTGACCTCATCTTCGGCCAGTTTTTCGTCGGCGCGCAATGTTATCCACGCACAGACTTCCTCCCCCATATGATCGTCCGGCACGCCTACGACGGAGACATCCTCGACGGCGGGGTGCATCCGCAGAAAATCCTCGATCTCACGGGGATATATATTCTCCCCCCCACGAATGATCATGTCCTTTATCCGGCCTACGATGCTTCCATAGCCAGCGTCGTCCAGGACGGCCAGATCGCCGCTGTGCATCCATCCGTCTGAATCGATGGCTGCCGCCGTCTGCACGGGATCGTTCCAATATCCCATCATGACGGAATAGCCTCTCGTACATAATTCTCCCGGTGTTCCACGCGGGACGATCGCGCCGTCGGCATCGACGATCTTGCATTCGAGGTGTGGTTGGACCTGGCCGATGGTGGTGGTTCGACGTTCGATCGAATCTCCGGGCACGGTCTGGAAACTGACAGGACTGGTCTCCGTCATCCCATAGGCGATCGTCACATTTCGCATATTGAGGCGATCAACAACGTCCCGCATCAATGGCTCCGGACAAAGCGCCCCGGCCATGCACCCGGTGCGCAAAGAGGACGTATCGGTCGCATCCGTCTCGAGCCGCGCCAGGACCGCAATGAACATCGTCGGAACGCCATATAGGGCGGTACAGCGTTCCTCCGCGACCGTACGCAGCACCGCCGCAGGATCGAACGCGCTCGATGGATAGATCATGGCCGATCCATGCGTGATGGCGGCAAGGTTGCCCATGACCATCCCGAAACAATGGTACAGCGGCACAGGTATGCAAATGCGGTCGCCGGGGGTCAGGCCCATGGCGCTGCCGACAAAATAACCATTGTTAAGGATGCCACGATGGCTGAGCGTAGCGCCCTTCGGCAAACCTGTAGTGCCGCTGGTGAACTGAATGTTCACCGCGTCCTCCGCCCGAATTTGCGGCTCGATTGAACGCAGATGATCCAGAGACGGAGCCGACGATAGCAGGTCGTCAAACCGCAGCCAGCCCGGACGCGGCTGTTCACTGATAAGGATGGCCGCTTTGAGCGTCGGCAGCCGCTTTGCTTCCAATTGCCCCGGTACGCAGCCGGGCAGCTCCGGAGCCAGCGTCTCGATCATATCGGCATAGGCACTGGTCTTGAACCGTTCGGCTGCAATCAGCGCACGCAGGCCGACATTGTTGATTGTATATTCGACTTCCGACAATCGATAGGCGGGGTTTATCGTTACCAGGATCAGACCGGCTCGGGCTGCTGCGAACTGCGTCAAGGCCCACTCCGCGCAGTTAGGCGACCAGATGCCGATACGATCCCCAGGCTGCAAGCCGAGTTCCAAAAGACCGGCAGCCAGCTTATCGGCAAGGGCAAGTAGATCATCATAGGTCCAGCGGATATTCTGTTCCACCGAAACCAAAGCATCGCGATCACCCCACCGCGCGGCAGCGTCCGCCAGAGCCTGTCCTATCGTCAAATCCAGAAGCGGGGGATCCATACTACCCCGGACGTAGCTGAGAGCGCTCACTTTCCACATCCCCTCAGGGCCACTGGCATACTCCTCTCGAATATTGGCTGCGGTTCCGCAGCGACAAATTGCATAAGCACCTGATTGTCGCGGACAGCGTCGCCTCTGCAAGTATGCTACTGTTAGGCACTTGCCTGTGAGCCGCCTCACCTTTCCGTTGCTTTGCGACTAAAGTCAGGCAATGTTCCGGAACCGGGCAAGGATTGATAAACCGACAAATGACGGAGAGGCAACGGTGACGATGAGGCGATCATCCCTTGACGCGCACAGCGTTCCTCCTCCTGGCGAACAGGAGATGCAGGCGCATTTAAACAAAGTGCTGATGAGCCCCGTCTTTGAACGCAGTCCCCGTATGCAACGATTTTTACGCTATCTCTGCGAGGAGATGTTCGCGGGGCGCGGATCACTCCTGAAGGAATATAGTATTGCGCTTGGGGTTTTCGACAAGCCTCAGGATTTCGATCCCGGCACCAGCGCGACTGTCCGGGTGGAGGCAGGACGCCTGCGCCGCCTGCTGACAAGCTATCAGATCAACCATGGCCAATCCGACACCATTCTGATTGTCATTCCCAAAGGAGGATATGTCCCAAGCTTCCAACGCAAGACGGAACAATCGGAAATTGTTGAGCGAGACGATGACGCTCCTGGAAAGGCTGCGACCCCGGATTTACCTTCGCATATGGAACTGCGCAGGGTAACGGTATTATCTTGCTCTTTCCGGTTAAGAGGCATTTCCCAACTGACGGCCGAGTTCCTTGAAGAATTCGACCGCTTCCACACATATTTTTCCTCGGCCGTGAAGCAATTGGGCGGCGTCATGGAGAACGGCGCAACGGCTCGGCTGACCGTTTATTTCGGCTGGCCTGCCTCGCTGGAAGATGCTTCGGGACGGGCCATGACAGCGGCAACGGAAATCATTGCCTATGCGCGGCGTGAACATGGAGATAATTGTGAGGTCCGTGTAGCCATTGATACAGGCAATGTTCTCTCACGACCTTGCCTGGAACAGCCGCTGATATTGGGTGACGTACCCACCATTGCCCTACAGATAATCGATCACACGCCCTCTAACGCAATTCTCGTTTCGGAGGAGACCCGCCAACATTCACGCACTGCATTTGAAACCATTCCGGCTGGAGCGATCGACGCAGAGGATGGGCACCAGATTCTTCTTTGGCGGCTGCTAAGCCCTAGATCGACAACATGCTTTCTAGCCAAACAAGATGCTCCGTCGGCCGACATCATTGGCCGAGGTGCTGAATTGGATCTGCTACGCAACCGTTGGCTCCTGGCTTCCGCCGGAGAGGGACAATCCGTCATCGTGGAAGGTGAAGCGGGAATCGGCAAATCCTGTTTGTCTGAAGCATTGATCAAACGGCTGCGGCCCAGGGGCTATCACATTCGCCTGCAATGCTCTGCGCACCACAGCAACAGCGCACTTTATCCCGTTATCCAAATCCTCCGCCGGTTGATGGCAGGGAACGATCCATCAAACGCCGTGCTGGGTCGATTTCTTGAGCGAGTCGGTCTGGACGGGCCGATCAACAGGACACTGCTTCAAACATTGCTCGCTCAGGCGGATGTCGAAGAAAATATGGAGGGCATCCTTCCGTCGGCGAGCGAAAAGAAAGAGAAGACGCTTCAGCTTCTGATCGCCATCCTTTCTGCCTTATGTAACCGCAGACCAGTTATCCTTCTTGTCGAAGACATACATTGGGCGGACCCCACGACGCTGGAGCTGATTGGATTTGCCGCGTCGGCATGCCAGGATTTACGGCTCTACCTGCTAATGACGGGCAGGTCAGGGTGCGCGGCGCTGTTTGGACCGGGACAACCGGTTACTGTTCTTCGTCTCACCCGATTATCCCGCCAGGATTGCAGCCGGATAATTGACGGCATTGCGGGGGATGCGGCGTTGCCAATCCCGGCGCGGGACACGATTATCGACAAAGCCGACGGGGTGCCGCTCTATCTGGAGGAACTGACGAAGCTCCTGCTCGCCCAGAATGTTGGGAAGGGCGATCTGTCGACAGTACCCGATAGCCTGAACGACTTGCTGGCATCTCAGCTCGGCTGCATGGGCTTTGCACGCCGGGTTGCGCAGGTGGCTTCCATAATAGGACGGGACTTCCCTGCCGAGATATTGAGGGCTCTGGTCGGCGATGAAGATCAGCGGGTGGCCGCTGCGATCGACCAGCTGCTGGCCGCCGGCATTCTGACGCGCGGTCGCTCCAACGGCAAAGGTCGATATGCCTTTCGGCACGCGTTGCTCCGCGACGCGGCCTATACGTCGATGATGGACGCAGATCGTCAGGACCTGCATTCTCGAACTGCCGACATCCTGGTTGATTATTTCCCGGAAATCGCAGCCGATCACCCCGAAGTAATCGCGGGGCATATGCGCCATGCGGGGCGTTTCGACGAGGCTGTATCCTTCTGGCTGGATGCTGGCCGAAAAGCGGCGCAAAGATATGCGCTCGCTGAAGCAAGCGCGAACTATCGCGCGGCCATCGAAACCCTTGCATCAATTTCACCAAGTGTCGGGCGAAGCGAACGTGAACTCGACGCTCTGTTGGAGCTGGGCGCGACTGTTCGGGAAGCCGAAGGCTATTACGCCCCGGACTTGAAGCAAATTTACGAGCGCGCGCACCTGCTGGCGGAGGAGGTCGGACGGCCTGAAGCGCTGGCGGCTAGCCTGCATGGGCTTTGGACCGTGGCGGCGGGCCGTGGGCGCTGGAAGCATGCCGACCTGTTGGCGATTGAGTTCGACCAGTTCATTCATTCACTGGGACCAAATGCCCGCCTGGAAGCGGAAGGAGGGCGCCTGCTGGGCGCTGGCGCAGCATTTCGGGGAGACTTTGCCGCAGCCCGAACGCACTTCGAGCGCGTGGTCGCTATCTATGATCCCGCGCAACACGGCCGCAGCTTCGGCTATAATCCCGGTGCGGCCTCCACGGCCTATCTTTCCTGGGTGCATTGGCACACCGGCAATCCTGAACAGGGCAGGCGAGAGGCTGAGCGCGCCTTGGCCATGGCGGAAACCCTTGGCCACCCGGCAACTTTGTCGCTGGTGCTGGTGTGGCTGCTCTTCCACGCGGTTTGCGAAAGGGATTACGGCCGTATCCACACCTATAATGACCGGCTTCAAGAGCTATGCTCGCAGCAGCTTTGCCGGTTCTGGCAACCGTTCGGACGAGCATGCCTGTCCTGGGCGTCGTTCCATTCAACGCGTGATCCGTCACATCTGGATCAGCTCCTGGCCCATACAAAGGCCTTTTCTGAGCATTATCTCACATCCTGCCTGCACCTGCTCGCCGCTGATATCTGCGACGAAATGGGCCATTACGAAAAAGGCCTGCATCATACCGGTTTGTCCGCGACGTTCATGGCCCAGCATGACGAGCGGATATGGGAAGCGGAATATTGGCGCTTAACCGGACAGTTGCACGCACGCTGGGGGCCGGACAAGAGCGAGGCGCGGCGTTGCCTGGAACAGGCGCTGACCATCGCGCGTCAGCAAAACGCAGTCATGCTGGAACAGCGGGCCATCGTCGGCCTGCAAGCTCTGTCGGGTACGGATATCGGCCTCGTTGCATGAGCTGCCGACGCTGACCACGAGATGATGCCCGATGATCTGGGAAGCCCGCCTAGCTGCGGGATGATCCCCGGTCAGCCATAGGGCAGCAGGGACAATGGCATCTCTATAGGCGGCGCCTCCTCAACCGGAATGGGCCGGGTGTAAAATCGGCCGGTCTCGCCCGAGGGGAAGGGCGTGTCTATCCATTGCCTTGGCCGATCGGCAGGCACCACAGGCAACTCGATCGCCGAGGGGCGTGCGGCATCGTGATGGATCGTCTGGCGCGCGATCCGATAATCTTTTGGAGCAGCGGTGGAGAGGTCGATGAAATCCTGCGGATTCACCTCGCTGTTCGGATAATCGCTGCTCGAAATGACGATACGAACGCGGTGCCCCTTTTTGAACAGGTTGCTGGTTGGCGCCAGCTCGATCTCATATCTTTCGACCGCATCCGGCATCAGCCCTTCCGGAGCCTTGCGCGATTTACGATAGCGCGCCCGCACCATCCCGCTCGCCAGATTGTAGGAACGGCCGTCCGGAAACAGGTCGATCAGCTTCACGAACCAGTCGCAGTCCGTTGCCGACGATTGCGCATGGAGGATGACCCGGATTGCACCCGTCACCTCCATATCCTCTTCCAGCGTCGCCGTGGTATAGACAAGAATGTCCGGCCGATGGTCGTTCGGCCGTTGATCCGCAGGCCCGCCGTGCAACGAATGCCCGCCTAGCGAAGGCACGGGGTTAGCAGGATCGCTGACATAATGGTCAGCGGGTTCGTCCGCGCTCGGAAGAGTCGGGGACAGCAGCCCGCCGCCCTCTGCGCCATTCGCGTTACCATCGCTGCGCAAGTAGAACAGCGTCGGCCGAGCATCTGGAAGCGGCCAATCCTGCTCGGCCCGCCAACGATTTTCGCCCATCACGTACAGGATCACCCGATGGTCGTCCCCTTCCCCCGCGACCCCGAGAAGATGGCGGTCCATCCACGCCCCCATCATGGCGACGTCATCGACCAGCGCATTGGGGAAATGACACAGCATCCCGTTCGCGACGTGACCCCATGGCCCTATGATCAGCCGCTGTCCCTGACGCGCGGCTTCAGTAGCGCCATGGCGAGAGATGTTGACGAACGCGTCCAGCGAATTGCGGTTGAACAGATCATACCACCCGGTGAAATGCAGAACCGGCACTTTCACCCGGTCAAACCGCGAGGCTGCATCGTTCGGGGCGAAGAATTCCGGATTATCCCTGTTGTCGAGCCAAGCATTCCAGAATGGCATATGCCGGTTAATCGGGACGTCCTTCAGCGCGTGCCCGCGCGCGATCTCGAAAGCCAGGTCTGGAGATGCCATTAACATTTGCGGAGCCGCAAAGCCGCTGGGCAAGCCGACTGCCAGAGCGTCGGCCTTGATCGCTGCGGTCACCTCTTCGCCCATCCGTGCCGCGGCGGTGAACGCCATGCCCATGGTCCAGCACAAGGCCGTGCTATCCATCACGCCCCCTTTATAGACCCAGCCATTGTTGAACTGGTTGACGGCCGGAACCTGAACGAACGCGGCGCCGATCTCATTATCTTCGGCCTGGAGGTGCAGCAGCTGCGTCCCGCCCATATAGGACTGGCCAGTAGTGCCGACCTTCCCGTTGCACCAACCTTGCTGCTTGATCCAGCGGACAGTATCGATGCCGTCCTGCCGTTCACCCCACCCCTCATTCATCATCGGGTCGAACACGCCGCCCGACCCGTTCGTACCGCGCACATCCTGAACCAGAACGGCGTAGCCTCGCCGGGTCAGATAAGTGGGCGTGCCGAACGAACCCTGCACAAACAGCTTGTTATAAGGCGTGCGGATAACAATCACGGGATAGCCGACGTCCGGTTCCACCTGTCCCGACGCCATCGGCAGGTAGAGGTCGGCGGCCAGATCAACGCCATCGCGCATTGGCACGCCAATGTTCCGGAAAACAGCTGTTTGCGCGGTTGTCAGATCCGATGGCACAATGGTCACTCCACTGATTGAAGGGCGCAGCGGGCCGTTTTCCAACCGATCGCTGTGTTTCCCCCGATATACTCTTCCCAGACGCCGTTGGAACATATCAGTTCGCTATCTAACCGTATGCTACTATCATCAAATGGCGCATTGGGAGAGCATTTCCGAAAGGCTCGAATGAGGCCTGAAGAATATGTCGGAAAATGCATTGGAGGGGAATTGAATATGTCTGTCAGGAAGTGGGCGCTATTGGCCTCTGCGCCGCTGTTTCCGGCCATGGCCCACGCGCAAACCCCGCAGTCGGAGGACCAGCCTTCAGGCGCGGGAATGCTGCAAGATATTATCGTCACGGCCCAAAAACGTGCCGAGCCACTGCAATCGGTGCCTGTTGCTGTTTCCGCTTTCAACAGCGAAACATTGGAGCATGCGCGTCTGGATAACCTGACCGGACTGCGCGGACTGGTGCCGGGGTTGACGATCAACCGATCCGGCGCGTCCGTGGACGTTCCCCAGCTTAGCTTGCGCGGCATGTCCATTCAGGACGTGCTGCCCAGCCTTGAATCCAGCATCGGCTTTACAGTTGACGGCATCCCGATCGCCTTCCAGCGCGGATCGCTCATGGACGCCTATGATATTGAGCGGATCGAAGTGCTTCGCGGCCCGCAGGGTGTCTTGAATGGCAAGAACACGACGGGCGGCACCATCAACGTCATCCGCTCACGGCCCGACCCGGCAGCCGACGCAACCGGCAAGGTTCGCTTCACCATCGGCAGCTTTGGCGAAAATGATTATGAAGGCGTCATAATGGCGCCGATCGTCAATGACCTGTTGGCGGTCAAGGGCTCGATCACGGTACGAAAGAATAACGGCCAGTTCAGAAATATCGTGACGGGTGGACGCAATGGAGATCGGGACGTCCGCACGTTCGGATTGGCGTTCGTCGCTACGCCAACGGACAAGCTCAACCTGTATCTCGCGCTGGATCGGGTGGAAAATGACAGCGACTTGCCGCCCTATTCCCAATTGCTGACGCCAAATCTGATCACCTACAAGGTGCCGGGTTATTTCGGCGGCGCCAACTCGCCTTGCCTCAATCCCTATACGGCTTCGATCTGCACGCCTCTCACCAAAGACAAGAATGTTGTCGAATCGAGGCCGTTCCCCGGCTCCCTGCGGCTTAATGCCCTGACCGGCGAAATTTCATATCAGGCAACAGATGATGTTCGGCTCGTCAGCCTGACCGGCCTTCGCGAGTTCAAGGAATATACGCTCGGAGACTATGACTCCACACGCTTCGCCCTGGCGCGCAATGAGAGCAATTTGAAGGCACATCAATTTTCCGAGGAACTAAGGTTCGAAACGTCTTTCAATGGCCCCTTCAATCTCGTCGGCGGCTTCTTCTACATGAACTATGAATATACCCAGAAAACCAACTTGTCGGTGGACCTCGCCGCCTTGCCTCCCATCGCCACGGGATTGCCCGATTGGCTGCCGCCGGGTTTTGCCTACCTCAATTCGGTGGATGCCTATGTCACCAACCAACATAACCGGTCGACCGCGCTATTCTTTCAGGCCGATTATGACCTGACGGACCAGCTTCGCCTGACTGTCGGTGGGCGCCAGACCTGGGACCGCAAGAAAACGCATTATGTCCTCTATTCGGCCGTGCCGGGAACGGTGCGGGACATGAGCGTTCTGGGACCGCTGGTGGGCGACGTCTCTGCTGGGGTGAGCTTTCAGAAGTTCACGCCAAAGGTCAACGTCCAGTATAAGTTCAATCCCGACATACTAGCCTATGCGAGCTATAGCCGAGGTTACAATACGGGAGGTTTCAGCGGCCGCACGGGTAACATTGTAACAGCCGTTCAGCCCTATGACCCCGAAGTAATGGATGCATTTGAAATCGGGTTCAAAAGTGAGCTCTTCGATCATCGTGTCCGCTTCAACATCGCGGCATTCCATAATATTCTCGACAACAAGCAAGAGAATGTTCTCCAGGTTGATGGATCGCGTCTCTTGTCCAGCACCTTAAATGTCGCGAAGGCGAAATATACGGGGGTCGAGGCAGAGTTGACCCTCGTGCCCACTCGGAACTGGACGATACTCGCGACAGGCGGCTATCTGCACGCCAAATATTCAGAGTTCAGGGGTAACCTTGGGCAGGGGGACGCTGACCTGTCGGTACTCCGCCTACGTCGCACGCCCAAATGGACCGCTGGCCTCGTTTCCGACTATACAGTTGACGCCGGAACCGGGACATTCGGTCTGAACGCTGCGCTATACTATACTTCACGATATGAGACGGACGCATTGAACGATCCGCGAGGATCGATCCCGCCTGTTGCCCGAATGGATGTAGGCATCCGTTACCAACTGCCGGTCAGTGATGCCACCAAGTTGGAAATTTCCGGTTTCGTGAAGAACGTCACCGACAACACCACTTACGATGGCATAACGTCGGGTGAGAGTCCGGGTTCATTGGTCGAGTTCGCGAACCCCATCACGGGCCGGACATGGGGCGTTTCCCTGTCCGCGCGCTTCTAAAGCGGTTCTATCCGGAAGCTCGTGCCTGTCGCACCAAATTGCGGCTGGCACGAGCCAAGGAATTCTCCAACAAACAAGCCAGCGACTGATCGCCTGATCAGCGACCGCGCCACACCCCCGCGCGCTTCTCCACAAAAGCGCTCATGCCTTCTGCCCTGTCCTCGGTAGCGGTAAGGATCTGGAAAAGACGCCGCTCGGTCAGGATGCCTTGAGCCAGCCCCGTTTCAAAGGCGATGTTCACCATCTCCTTGTTCACCATTGCTGCCATTGGCGGCATCGAGGCGATGGCGGCGGCGGTTTTGAGCGCCTCTTCCAACAGCTGCGCAGCAGGCACGATGCGACTTACCAATCCGGAACGCTCCGCTTCGGCGGCATCCATCATGCGGCCGGTCAGGCACATCTCCATCGCCTTCGCCTTGCCCACGGCGCGGGTCAGGCGCTGGGAACCGCCCATGCCAGGGGCGACGCCCAACTTGATTTCGGGCTGGCCGAACTTTGCCGTGTCGCCTGCGATGATGAAATCCGCCATCATCGCCAATTCGCAACCGCCGCCCAGCGCAAAGCCCTGCACAGCCGCGATCCACGGCTTGCGCGTTGCCACCACGCCAGTTTGCCAGCCAGAAAAGAAATCCTCCAGGAAGAAGTCCGCCGCCTGCTTCTCGACCATCTCCTTGATGTCGGCGCCTGCCGCAAAGGCCTTCTCACCGCTTCCGGTCAGCACCGCGCACCGTTGTGCCGGATCGGCGTCATAGGCGGCGAATGCAGCGCTCAGATCCTTGAGCACCTGGCTATTGAGTGCATTGAGCGCTTGCGGCCGGTTGAGCGTGATTAGTGTAACGGCGTCATGCTGTTCGACGATAATGGTTTCAAAGGTCATGAGAGATTTCCGTTTGAGGCAGAGGGGTCCATTCCTTGTCCTGCGGCAGAGGCGCGAAGAGACTATCTATCAAGGTGCCATCGACCTCCTCGGGCGTCGCCGGGGACCATTTCGGAGCATTGTCCTTGTCAAAGATCACCGCGCGCACACCCTCGATGAAATCGGGACGGCGAATGATGTGGCAGGCCAGGCGATATTCGTTCCGCATATTGTCCGCAAAGTCGGTGAAGCCAGCGCCTTCCACCAGTTGGCGCAGGGCGACCTTGACCGCTTGTGGCGATTTGGTTGCGAGCACCGCCAACTGCTTGTCCGCCCATTCCGACCCGTCCGCCTGGAGGGCAGCAAGGATATCCTCCAGGGCATCGCTCGCGAAAAGGCGATCAATCCCGTCCCGCTGCGCCATCAACCGGGACTCCGGAGCAAGTTCATTTGCCTGATCGAGGATGGTCGCAACATCGGAGGGATACGTAAGGATTTCCGCCTTGAGCGCATCCAGCCTGTCAGATCCGACATAATGGGTCGCAATCCCGATCGCGACGCAATCCGCGCCATCCAGACGTGCTCCAGTCGCGGCAAGCCATGTACCGATCCGTCCCGGCAGCCGAGGCAGAAACCAGCCTCCGCCCACATCTGGAAAAAGGCCAATTCCGGTTTCAGGCATCGCGAAGGTCGTACGCTCCGTCGCGACACGATATCGGCAAGGCAGTGAGAGACCGACGCCGCCGCCCATCACAATCCCATCGATGAAGGCAACGATGGGCTTATCGTAGACGAACAGCAGATGGTTCATTCGATATTCGACGCGGAAGAAATGCTCGGCCGCTGCGCAGTCCGTTTTTGCGCTATTGGCAATAAGCGCGATGTCACCTCCGGCACAGAATCCGCGCCCTTCGGCATGGTCGATCATGACCATGAGTACCGCCGGGTCGTCGCGCCAGTCCAGCAGCACCTGATTGATTGCCTCGCACATCTCCGGGGTCAGCGCGTGGATAGCCTTGGGACGGTTCAGCCGGATGCGGCCCACGCCATTTTCGACCGAGAGGATCAGCTGGTCAGTCATATCTTTTCCCTGCACGCGCGGAGCGTCTCCGATGATGATCCCGCGCGTGATCTGGCCGTGTTTCCCAGCACCGATATTCCAAAAAGCACAGCAGTCGTGCCAATCGCCATGGAGCTGTGCTGTCCATGCGCGGGCGCGATTGTGCAATCAACATCTCATATTCGCAAATTGGGTCTGCATTTTTGCAGTAATTTACATGCTCATAGACGACGCATCGCTCGACTGAGCAGCCGCTAGCGCAATGCTTCTCCCACAGGCTGCGGGCGAACCCCCATGACAAAAGCCCGCTACTTGGGGGCAGCGGGCTTCTGTATCTTGGCGCTATTCGGGCCGATCAGTGGAGGCCTGAGCCGCCGCCGCTGAGTTCCTTGGCGATGGAGCCGACCATGTCCTTGGCGTCGCCGAACAGCATCTGGGTGTTGCTGTTATAATAGATCGGATTGTCGATCCCGGCAAAGCCCGCGTTCATCGAGCGTTTGATCACGAACACCGACTTGGCCCTGTCCGCCTCGATGATCGGCATGCCCGCGATCGCGCTATTGGGATCGTCGCGCGCCGACGGGTTCACCGTGTCGTTGGCGCCGATGATCACCGCCACGTCCGCCTGCGGCAGTTCGGGGTTGATGTCGTCAAGGTCGACCAGCTGTTCATAGGGAACGTTGGCTTCGGCCAGCAGCACGTTCATGTGGCCGGGCATGCGGCCTGCCACCGGATGGATCGCGAACTTGACGTCTACGCCCTTCTTGGTGAGCGCCTGATACAGCTCGCTGACCTTGTGCTGCGCCTGCGCGACCGCCATGCCATAGCCGGGGATGATGACCACGCTGCTGGCATTTTCCAGCTGCATCGCGGCTTCCTCGGCAGAGGCGGAACGCACGACGCGGTCGTCCTTGCCGCCCGCAACGCCCGCGACCACCTTGCCGAAGCCGCCGAACATCACGTTGGCGAAGCTGCGGTTCATCGCCTTGCACATCACCAGCGCCAGGATGAAGCCCGAAGCCCCGTCCAGCGCGCCCGCGACGATCAGCAGCTTGTTGCCGAGCGCAAAGCCCATCGCGGATGCGGCAAGACCCGCATAGCTATTCAAGAGCGCGATGACGGTCGGCATGTCCGCGCCGCCGATCGGGATGACCAGCAGGATGCCGAACAGCAACGCCAGACCTGCGAACAGCGGGAACAGCCAGGTCTGCGTCGGGTCAAGCGCCAGCGTCACGCCGATCGCCACCGTCGCCAGCGCCACCGCGCCATTGACGATGCGCTGGCCGGGGAAGGACACCGGACGGCTGCCCATCAGTTCCTGCAGCTTGGCAAAGGCGACGATCGAGGCGGTGCAGGTCAGGAAACCCAGCAGCATCTCGAACATCAGCGCCCACAGGATGAAGCCGCCCGCATATTCGGCATGGGCGTGCTTGTAATATTCAGCCGCGCCGATCAGGCCGACGGCGAGCGCGCCAAAGGCGTGGGAGATGGCGGTTCGCTGCGGGATCGCCGTCATCGGCATCAAGAGCGCCATCGGAATGCCCGCCGCCGCGCCCGCGATCATCGCGATGATGATCAGGTTGTAATCCACCACCTCATGCTGGACGAGCGCGCCGATGATGGCGATCACCATGCCGATCTCGCCCGCGCGCACGCCGCGACGGGCTGTCGAGGGATGGCTCATCCACATCAGCGACAGGATGAACAAAGCAGACGCGACAATCGCCGCGAAGGGTACGAAAGCGTCCATCTGTTACTTCCCCCGCGGCTTGAACATCTTGAGCATGCGATCGGTGATCATGAACCCGCTGACCAGGTTCACGGTCGCGCAGAACACCGCGATGAAACCCAACGTCTTCGCCAGAGGCGTCGCCCCTGCCTCACCCGTGATCGTGATCGCCCCCACAATCACAACCGCCGCAATCGCATTGGTCAGCGACATCAAAGGCGAGTGCAAAAGCGGCGACACCTTCTTGATCAGCTGAAAACCCAAAAAGGCCGCCAATATGAAGACGAACAGATAATCTGCATTGAAAGCGTTCACTGACTTATCCCCTGTCCAGAAACCGCGATCCTATCAAGAAAACCTGGCGATCTTCCAATTTCGCCCAGGTTCGGAGCTTATTGCCCCTGCCATGATCGCTGGCTCCTATAAAATCCCTCCACGCACTATTAAGCGTGCCATATTGATCCAATACATCGCAGGCAAGCCGGTCAGAGCAATTTATCACATAGTCGATTCGCGCAACGAATTTATTCAACCTCTACGACAAGTAGGGCTGCGGGCATCAGCGATTTTCAAAATCGCTTGCAGCCGCGCTCTTCTTCATCCGCCTTGCTTGAGCGTCAGGGGCAGGCCAGCGGCGACAAATACCACACTGTCGCAAGCGGCCGCCACATGCTGACTAAGCAGGCCCGCTTCGTCTCTGAAACGGCGGGCAAGTGCATTTTCCGGGACGATGGAGAGGCCGACCTCATTGGCGACCAGCACGATGGGAAGGGTGCAGCCGGTAATGGCAGCGATCAGTTCTTCGCTCCACCGGGCGATGTCTTCGCCAGCCAGCAGCAGGTTGGACAGCCACAGGGTAAGGCAATCGACAAGGATCGGGCCAGATGGCGTACGCGCGTGGGCATTCCGGATCGCGGCGGGCAGATCGATTGGGGCTTCGACCGTTCGCCAGCGCGCGTTGCGACGGGCGCGATGCATGCCGATCCGTTCGTGCATTTCAGCGTCATACGCCTCGGCCGTGGCGATGTAGGTCATGATGCCCGGCAGGGCTTCGCACTGCGCTTCGGCATGGCGGCTCTTGCCCGAACGGGCGCCGCCTAGCACGAGCAGCTTCTGGAAAGCGGTCATCGCCCGATCCCTCCGATCAGCGCCGTCGCGAGCCAGAGCAGGGCACAGGCCCGGACGTAGAGCGCCAACGCGGCGCGGGCGAAAGCGGGCGTGGCTTCGCCCCCTTCCCCGCCGATCCATGGCTTGGCATGATATTGGCCTTCATAGGCGACCGGCCCGGCAAGGCGGATGGCCAGTGCGCCTGCCATCGCCGCCTCCGGCCAGCCTGCATTGGGCGATGCGTGACGGCCATGGTCGCGCCAGAGGATGCGCCAGCCGCCCAAGCCCGCGACGCAGATCAAGAAGCCGGACAAGCGCGCGGGGATCAGGTTCAGCAAGTCATCGAAGCGAGCGGCGGCCCAGCCGAAAGCCGCGAACGGCTCCTCCCGGTGGCCGATCAGGCTGTCGGCGGTGTTGACCGCCTTATAGGCCCAGATTCCGGGCAGGCCGCCGACGAGCAGCCAGAAGAGCGGCGCGACGACGCCATCGCAAAAGCTTTCAGCAAGGCTTTCTATGGCGGCTCGTGCAACGCCTGCTTCATCAAGAGTGGCGGTATCGCGTCCGACGATCTGGCTGACCGCGCGGCGGGCAGCGAAGAGATTGCCTGCTTCGAGAGCCTGAACGACGGGCAGGACATGGTCGTACAGACTGCGCTGCGCAAGTGCTGGCCAAGCGGCAAGCGCAAGCCCTGCCCAAGCCCAGGAGCCGAGGAAGTGGCGGATGATGAATTCTGCGGCCCAACCTGCTGCGATGGTGGTCGCGAGGAGGAGAAGGAGTGTAATGATACCGCCGAAACGGCGGCGCGCTGTGCCGAAGTGGCGCTGGTTCAAACGGCGCGCGCAAGCGGTGATGATCCCGGCGAAGGCTCCGACCGGGTGGCCGATACGGGTGTGCAACCGGGCTGGCCAGCCTAGTGCCGCATCGATGATCAGCGCGGCCAGCTCAACCAAGCGCTTCGTCCAGCCGGGACATGGCGGCATCATCGGCGGGCAGACCGAAGCGGAGCCAATGAGGGTAATCTTCGAAAGGGCGGGTGAGAATGGCGTGGCGCGCGAGGCGGTCGAACAGGGCGGCGGCGTTCGGCGTGTCGATCAGGCGGAATAGCGGGCAATCGCCGCGCGGGATGAAGCCGTGGCGGATAAGTAGCGCATCGAGGCTGGCGGCGCGGGCGGGGAGGGTCGCGATCGTCTCGTCAATCCAGCGCTGGTCTCGACAGGCGGCGCGGCCAAAGTCGATCGCGGCTGCGGAAAGGGGCCAGTCTCCCAGCAGCCTGCGGCAGGCGGCAATGATGGAGGCCGGGCCGAGGAGGAAGCCGAGGCGGACACCAGCGAGCCCGAAGAATTTGCCGAAGGAACGGAAGATGAGCAGGCGGCGGGAATCCGCGACTTCGACCGCCATGCTGGCGCCGGGCAGGCAGTCAGCAAAGGCCTCATCGACGACCAGCCAGCCACCTTCCCTTTCCTGTTGGGCGAGAAGCTGCTGCATCTGCGCCCGCGTGTAGAGGCGGCCATCGGGATTGTTAGGATTGGCGAGCAGGAGGGCGGTGCCCGGTGGCGCGTCTTCGGGTCGCTGCAACGGGCGCGAGTTCGGGAAAACCTGCGCATGGGTGCGGTAAGACGGCAGGATATGGCAGGCGGGTGCATCAATCAAATGATGAAGCAGGCGCAGGCCGGTTTCGCTACCCGGCAGTGCGCAGATGTGATCGGGGGAGACGCCGAAATATGTGGCGGCAGCCTGTTCGAGATCGGCAAGTGCCGCGGGATCGGGGAGGGATTGCCAGTCCGGGTTGATCGTGGCGGTGCCGGGCCAGACGAGCGGATTTATGCCGGTGGAAAGATCAATCCAGGGAAGGCGCGTCTCATAATGCTGACGCGCCGCAGCCAGACGACCACCATGCCAATGGAAGATACCACTCATCGTGCCAGCACCAGTGCGGCTAGCAGGCCGCTTTCGATGAGTTCGATCCCGGCACCATGACCATCGCCAGAAATGCCGCCGATCCGGCTGCGCAGCCACCATCCCCAAAGCGGGACGAGGATAGCGGCGGACAGGAGGGCGGGAATGATCAGGCAGAAAGCTAGGGCCAGCATCGTCCAGCCGAGCAGATGCGCCGGGCTGATGCTTTCGCGGAAGCGGCTGGCCAGGCCCTCATGGAGCGGCGGGAGCCAGAGGGTCCATGCCAGGGGGCCGATCCGCGCGACGAAGGGCACGGCGATGAGGGCGATCGGCGCGACATGCTCCGCGCAGAGGCGCAGCAGGACGAGCTTCGCCAGCAGTTGCAGGACGATGGTGACGACGCCGAAGCTCCCGATATGCGGGTCGGCAAGAACGGCGGACAGCTTTGCCGGGTCGCCATGGGCTGCCCCTACCCCGTCAGCGATGTCGCCAAGACCGTCGAGATGAAGCGCCCCGGTGATGGCGACCCAGGCGATCAGGCCGAGCAAGGCGGCCATCCAGGGTTCGACGATCAGGCCGATCGTCATGGCGGCGGCGACGGCGAGGCCGACGATGATGCCGGTCGCGGGAAACCAGCGGATCGCAGCGGCAAAGTCCTCCTCCTCCGCGCGCACTTGCGGGAGCGGCAGGCGGGTCATGAGTTGCAGCGCGAGGACGAGGCGGATCATGTCACGAGGCCGGTGATCTGCGCGTTTGGATTGTCTCCCGTCCAGATACGCAGGCTGAGCAAGGCACCATAGGGAAGGTCGATTGCCCAGGCCTGCTGGTAAGTGAAGCCGCACAGGGTAGTCAGCGCGCCACGTATCGCACCGGCATGGGTGAGAACCAGCGATGGCCGGTCGATTTCGCCAAGTGCCGCCTTTACGCGCAGGCAAAGGCTGGACCAGCTTTCCCCTCCCGGCGGAGGATGGTCATCGGGGGACGACCAGAAGGGACCAATTTCCTCGGCGGGCAGAGTGGCGGGGTCGGTGCCCTCCCATTCGCCGAAGTGCAGTTCGCGCCAGCGCGCGTCGATGTCGTGCGGCACCTGCCGGGCGGCGGCGATCAGGGCGGCGGGAGCGCGGGCGCGTGTCAGGTCGGAGCTGATCAGGCGGTCGAACGCAAGCGCGCGGGATCGTTCGACACATAGCTGCATGGCGGCCGGGTCGGGCGGCATATCCATGTGACCGAGCAGGAGGCCGGGCGTTTGTGGCGCGGCGTGGCGCATCAGGTGGAGCGTGAGGGGGCTCATAGCGCGTTAGCCACGGCGGCTTCGGCGAAGGTTGCCATCTGGTCGTGCGCGGCGACGGCCGAGCGGATGAGTTGCGCCGCGACCGCTGCGCCGCTGCCTTCGCCGAGGCGCATGTTGAGGTGAAGCAAGGGGTGCAGGCCGAGCTTTTCGAGCAGCCGGACATGGCCTGCTTCGGCGGAGCAGTGGGCGGCGAGGCAGTGGGCCGTGATGGCGGGATTGTCTCGCGCCAGAGGGGCGATGGCCGCGCCGCAGATAAAGCCGTCGAGCAGCACCGGCACACGCATCATGCGCGCGGCAAGGACGGCGCCTGCCATCGCCGCGATCTCTCGCCCGCCGAGACGGCGGAGGGTTTCGAAGGCGTCGGTGCAATGGGGACCGTGCAGCGTATGCGCGATCTGGACGGCCTGCGTCTTGCGAGTGAGGGCTGCTGCGTCGATGCCGGTGCCCCTCCCCGTCCAGTCCTGCGCCTCGCCGCCGAAGGATTGAAGGCACAGCCCGGCGGCGGGGGTGGTGTTGGCGATGCCCATTTCACCTGCGAAGAACAGGTCGCAATCTTGCACGACGGCGGCGGCGCCCGCGTTCAGGGCGTCGAGGCATTCGGCCTCCGTCATGGCGGGGGCTTCGCATATGTCGGCGGTGGGTTTGTCGAGGGCGAGCGGGACAATGACCAGCTCGGCTCCGCAGGCGGTGGCGAGTACGTTGATCGCCGCGCCTCCTGCCTGGAAATTCGCGACCATCTGCGCGGTGACGGAAGCCGGGAAGGCGCTGACCCCGCGCGCGGCGACGCCATGATTCCCCGCGAAGATGGCGGCGCGAATGCGGTCGGCGCGTGGACGTTCGCGGCCCTGCCAGCCTGCCATGAAGAGGGCGATGTCCTCCAAACGACCGAGCGATCCGGCGGGCTTCGTCAAGGAGGCCTGACGGGCGGCTGCGGCTTCGACTGTTGCCGCATCAGGTTCCGGGAGCGTGGCAAGCGCGGATTGGAAGGCGGCGCGATCCTGAAAGTGGATCATGTGCAGACGAAACCTTCGGGCGGCGTGCGGACGATGAAATGGCCCTTCACCCCCTGCGGCCACTCGGCGTAGCGAACGACGCCTTCTTCGCTGGCGGCGTGGCGCAGGGCATAGTCAAGGATGGCGCGCGCGGCGTCCGCGTCCGGGGTGAAGTCGCCCAGCACATAGCCGACTTTGCCGGGACCACGCACATGAACGGTGCAATGACGCTGGCAGGCGAAGAGGCAGGGCATGTCCTGCACGGCAACCGCTTCATAGGCAGGCTCGGCCGCCTGAAGGTCGCGCATGGCCGCAACCAACAGCGCGCCGCCGCGTCGCCCTGCCCCATCTTCCCGCTGATCGGCGGACAGGCGGCAGGTCGAGCAGACCACCACCGACGCCCCGTTTTCGACCGCGCACAGCATCAGCGGCGCGCTTCCATAACCATGTGAACATGAAAGACCGTCATCATGGCCCTCCTCGCAAAATCGAACCGCAAACAGCCCAGCCCGGCCGAATGGCGAGCAAGGCGGTGGCTGTCGTCCGCGAGGGGAACCCCGTTCGTCCGGCACACCCTGTCCGGTCGAAGAACGACTGCGGCAGGCAGGTCTCCTGGCTCACGGGTCGCTGCGCACCGGCCGCCTTCTCGGGGGAAAAGCTCCCCCAATGGCTGCGTGGCCGGTCCACTCACCGCTTACAGTTGCAGGGGCAGCGCGGGCATTACACCCGACTTCCCTTTTGATCCCCGAGGGGAACCTGTCGCGGGGCTGCTGATAAAGAGGCGGTGGCGCGTCCGCAAGCGGTAGATGGAGCGGCGCTTCGTCAGTCGGGCAGTTCGCCCACCGCGAGCACGGCATCGGGCCGGGCAAGCACGACGATCGGCAATCCGGCGCTGGCCGCGCGCTCGGCGGCCAGACGGGTCGGGGCGGAGATGGTGACGAGCAGGGGGCAATTGGCGAGCGCTGCCTTTTCCACCAGCTCAAAGGAACATCGGGAGGACAACAGCGCGAAACCGCCATCCCAGGACATTTGCCCCCGCCGCATGGCCCCGATCAGCTTGTCGAAAGCATTGTGACGTCCCACATCCTCATAGGCGAGGCGAATAGCGCCATCCGGCCCCGCCAAGGCAGCGGCATGGACCGCGCCGGTTTGCCGGTTGAGCGGCTGATGTGCGGCAAGATCGCGCAGGGCGCCGAAGATAGCTTCCCGGCTCGCTTCCGATCGGGCGGTCACGGCAGGCAAGGGCCGCATCGCCTGTTCCAGATTTTCCACGCCGCACAGACCACAAGAGGAATCGGAGACGCGATGACGGACCCGGCCGAGCAGCCCCTCGACGCGGTCTTCCGGCAGCGTAGCCCGTGCGACCAAGCCCTGCTCAGTAGCATGGACCTCGACGTCGAGCGGCGCGTCGGATGGGATGACCAGCCGCTCGGCCAGCGCGAACCCCTGCACCAGTTCCGCAACGTCGGCGGGCGTCGCCATCAACACGGCATAGCCAACGCCGTTGAACTCGATCGCGACGGGCACTTCCTCCGCCAACTCGCGCGTCACGGGCGATGCTTCGCCATCGGGGGTGATGCGGGTGAAGGAGAAGGGCGAAGACATAGGGCCGGTCTAGGCGGGCAATGTGCCTCCGGCAAGCAAATGGACGCGGCCATGCAACTGCCGCTTCCCTTTGGTGGCTAAGCCATCTATGCACGGCCACGATCGCGCCGGTGCCCGGAAGGGCTTTAAAGGGAATGCGGTGCGGGTTGCTGAAAAGGCACCCAAATCCGCGGCTGTCCCTGCAACTGTAAGCGGTGAGCGAGACGCATATCGACCTTCCGTCACTTGTCGGGGGTCAGCCACTGGGCCGGACGCTAAATCATGCGAGGCCTGGGAAGGCCATGTGTCGAGCGATGACCCGCAAGCCAGGAGACCTGTCGGCGTCTGGTCGCTCTTGCTTTGGCCCAGGGGATGGCCGGGGCACGGTATTCCGTCTGAGCGACGCGTGCGGCGGGGCCGCACCGGCTTCATGTGCCGGACGCTTCATCGCGTCCGTCCGGCGCGTGATGTCGGCCGCGTAGCGGAGGCCCCGTCCAGTCTCGCTGACGCTGACGGGAGCCATGCTTTTATGGCCATGCAATTTCCGGCGCTTCGTCGCCGTGCCACTTTCATCTTCGCGGGGCTGATCGCCGCCAACATCGCGTTATGGCTATGCGCCTCGCTGATCTTTGCGGGCGACACGATGATGCTGGGCACCGCCCTGCTCGCCTGGAGCCTGGGGCTGCGCCATGCAGTCGATGCCGACCATATCGCCGCGATCGACAATGTGACGCGCAAGCTGATGCAGGAAGGTCAGCGGCCGCTGACCGTCGGCCTTTGGTTCGCCATCGGGCATAGCGCAATCGTGCTGATCGCGGCGGTCCTCATCGCCTTCGCCGCCAGCGCGCTTAGCCGCGTTGAGGCGGCGGGCGAGATTGGCGGGACGATCGCGACGGTCATCTCCGCCACTTTCCTCTTCACCATTGCCGCGATGAACCTGATGATCCTGCGATCGGTGTTGAAGACGTTTAACCATGTCCGCAGCGGCGGCGCCTATGTCGATGAAGACATGGACATATTGCTGGGCAATCGGGGCATGCTGGCCCGCCTGTTCCGGCCGCTGTTCCGTCTGGTCACGCGCAGTTGGCACATGGCGCCGCTGGGCTTTCTGTTCGGCCTGGGATTCGACACGGCGACCGAAGTCGCGATCCTCGGCCTGTCGGCAGGGCAAGCGGCGAGCGGGCTTTCGATCGCGACCGTGCTCATATTCCCCTTGCTGTTCGCGGCGGGCATGGCGCTGATCGACACGGCGGACGGCGCGCTGATGATGGGCGCCTATCAATGGGCGTTCGTGAAGCCGATCCGCAAGCTCTACTACAACATCACCATCACATCGGTGTCCGCGCTGGTCGCAATCGTCATCGGCGGGATCGAGGCGGCGGCGCTGCTGGGCGACAAGTTGGGCCTGACCGGCGGCGTCTGGTCGGTGGCCGCCGATCTGGGTGAGCATTTCAACAGCCTCGGCTTCTTCATCATCGGCCTGTTCGCCGCCTGCTGGCTGGTGAGCTGGATCATCTACCGCTGGAAGCGCTTCGACGAGATCGAGGTGCTCCTCCCCAATCAAGGACAGACAATATGAGCAAGGTTCCTGCCACCGTCATCACCGGATTTCTGGGTGCTGGAAAGACGACGCTGATCCGCCATTTGATCGAGAATGCGGGTGGGCGGCGGCTAGCGCTGATCATCAACGAATTTGGCGATGTCGGCGTCGATGGATCGCTGGTGAAGGGCTGCGGCGATGAGGCCTGCCCGGATGAGGATATTATCGAACTGGCCAATGGCTGCATCTGCTGCACCGTGGCGGACGATTTCCTGCCCACGATGCAGCGGCTGCTCGACCGGGATGTGCCGCCCGATCATATCATCATCGAGACATCGGGCCTTGCCCTGCCAAAGCCGCTGGTGAAGGCGTTTCAGTGGCCCGATATCCGGACACGGGCGACGGTGGACGGGGTGATTGCACTCATCGATGCCGATGCACTGGCGGCGGGCCGCTTCGCCCATGACGAGGAAGCGCTGGCTGCCGCTCGGGCGGCTGATCCGACGCTGGACCATGACAGCCCGATCGAGGAGCTCTTCGAGGATCAGCTGGCCTGTGCCGACCTTGTGCTGCTGAACAAGACCGACTTGGTCGAGGGCGGCAGGCTTGCGGAACTGGAGCGGGATCTGGCGGCAGAAATCCGGCCGGGCGTGCGTATCGTGCGCACCGCGCGGGGGGAGATCGACCCGGCGGTCCTGCTCGGCCTTGATGCCGGGGTCGAGGACCAGATCGACGCCCGCCCCTCCCACCATGACGAGGAGGAGGATCATGATCATGAGGATTTCGACAGCTTCGTCATGGAGTTGGGGGAATTGGGCAATCCTGCGCCGCTGCTGGATGCTCTGAAGCAGGTCATAGGCGATCACGACATATTGCGGGTGAAGGGCTTCGTCGCCATTGCAGGCCGTCCGGCAAGGCTGGTCATTCAGGCGGTCGGGCCACGCATCCAGCATCATTATGACCGGCATTGGCAGGCGCAGGAGATGCGCGCTTCGCGGCTGGTGGTGATCGGCCAAGCGGGGCTGGACCGGGCGGCGATCGAAGCCGCGCTTTCAAAACAGCTGGCCGCCGCCTGATGCATTTGCTGACCGCCACGCCCGGCACCGTCTCCAACGGGGACGAAGCGATCGACCTTGGCCAATCGCCGGGCGACATCGTGCTGCTGACCGTGGCGGACAGCGATCTTGCCTGTTTTGCCAGCGCCGCCGCCATGCTGGGGGACGGCGCGCCGTCGATCCGGCTAGCCAATCTCCTTCAGCTCAAGCACCCCTATTCGGTCGACCTTTATGTCGAGAATGTGATTTCCCACGCAAAATTCGTGTGCGTGGTGCTGTTGGGGGGCAAGAGCTATTGGCCCTATGGCATTGAGGAAATTGCCAATGTCGCGCGCGACAGGGGCATTGCCTTCGCCGCCATCGCGGATGGGCGGGAGGATGATCCCGAACTGCGGATGGCGTCCACCCTGCCCCCGGAAATATGCGACCGGCTGCGCGATTATCTGCGGCAGGGTGGTGTCGCCAATGCCACGGCTTTTCTAAGGACCGCCGCGCGGATTGCAGGGTTGGACGCGGGCGCGCCTGACGCGCCGGTTCCGGTCGCCGACGCGGGCCTGTATCTTCCCGGTGTCGAACGCCCAACGATGGAACAGGTGAAGGCCGGTTGGACATCCGGCCAGCCGACGGCGCTGTTCCTTTTCTACCGCGCCTTGTTGATCGCCGGAACGCTGGAGGCGGTGGACGCGATGATTGCGGGATTGCGGGCTGCGGGGCTTAATGTCCTGCCGGTCCATGTCCGGGCGTTGCGGGAACCCTTTGCGCGCGACTTTCTGGAAGGGGTGATCGGCGCGGCTCGGCCGGACGTGATTTTGAACGCCACCGCCTTTGCTGCATCGGCGCCGGGCGAACCGCGCACGCCATCCATATTGGAGCGGGCCGATTGCCCGATTCTTCAGACCTTGTTCGCCAGCGCCGAACAGGCGGCGTGGCAGGATAGCGCGCGGGGGCTGGGTCCGCGCGACTTGGCGATGCATATTGCCTTGCCCGAAGTGGATGGGCGCATCTTCACCCGCGCGGTCGCTTTCAAGGCCGCCGCCCGCTTCGACGCGCGGACGGAATGCAGCATCGTGGTGCCGCAGCTTCTGGCTGATCGTGTGCACTTTGTTTCCCAACTGGCTGCAAACTGGGCCAGATTGGGACTGACGCCGGTTGAAGACCGCCATGTGGCGCTGGTCCTTGCCAATTATCCGAACCGGGATGGGCGGATCGGCAATGGCGTGGGTCTGGACACGCCGGAAAGCGCGGCGGCGATCCTGCGCGCGCTGACGGAGGCTGGCTATCGGACGGGCGACGCACCCACTGATGGCGCGGCGCTGATGGCGCATATGACCGGAGGTGACGCGCCCTGCTCGCTCGCGCTGGCCGACTATGGAGCGGCATTTGATGACTTTCCCGAGAGCGTTCGCACAGCCGTTATCGAGCGATGGGGCGAGCCGGAGGACGATCCCTTCTGTCAGGGTGATGCCTTCTTCCTTCGGGTCCATCGCTTCGGTCAGGTCGCGGTCGCGGTGCAGCCGTCACGCGGCTATGATGTCGATCCGAAGAGCAGCTACCATGACCCGGCGCTGCCGCCGCCGCATGCCTATCTCGCCTTCCACATCTGGCTGGCGCGCACATTTGCCGCCCACGCGGTCGTGCATGTCGGCAAGCATGGCAATCTGGAGTGGCTGCCGGGCAAGGCGATCGCGCTGTCGGAAAGTTGCTTTCCCGAAATCTGCGCGGGGCCGATCCCGCAAATCTATCCGTTCATTGTCAACGATCCGGGCGAAGGGACGCAGGCGAAACGCCGGATCGGGGCATGCATCATCGACCATCTGACGCCCCCCCTCACCCGAGCCGAGACCTATGGGCCGCTCAAGGAACTGGAGGCGCTGGTCGACGAATATTATCTGGCGGCGGGGATGGACCCGCGCAGGCTGGAAACGTTGCGCCGGGATATATTGGCGCTCGCGGCATCTCAGGGACTGGACAAGGATGCGGGCGCGGAGGGAAGCGGAGACGATGCCTTAGCCGCGATCGACAACTATCTCTGTGAACTGAAAGAAATGCAGATTCGTGACGGACTGCATATCTTTACCCGGTCGCCAGAAGGGACGTTGCGGCGAGACCTGCTGATCTCCCTTGCCCGGTGCCCGAGAGGTTTGGAGGAGGATCAGCAATCGCTGCTGCGGGCTCTGGCGAACGATCTGGATTTGGGTTTCGATCCGCTCGACTGCGGCATGGGCAAGCCTTGGGATGGGCCGCGCCCGGACGTGCTGGCAGGCGTGGCGCAGGATGCATGGCGCAGCACCGGCGATACGGTGGAGCGGCTGGAGCTCTATGCCATGCAGCTGCTCGACACGGGCGAGGCCGCGCCGGGGCCGTCGAGCGGGCGCGTTCTGGAGGTGATACGCAGCGACCTTGGTCCTCGCGTGGATGCTTGCGGAGAGGCAGAGAAGGCTGCGCTGCTCCACGCGCTTGATGGGAAGTTCGTGCTGCCCGGCCCCTCCGGCGCGCCGACGCGGGGACGGCCCGATGTGCTGCCGACCGGGCGTAATTTCTATTCGGTCGATACGCGCGCGGTGCCGACCGTGGCCGCCTGGAATTTGGGCCAGCGATCCGCCGACCTCATCGTGCAGGATTATCTTCAGCGGGAGGGCGATTATCCGCGCGCCATCGCTCTGTCAGCCTGGGGCACGGCGAACATGCGGACGGGCGGCGACGACATCGCGCAGGCGCTGGCGTTGATGGGCGTGCGGCCGCGATGGGAGTGGGCTTCGGGGCGGGTCGTGGGCTTTGAGGTGATGACGATCGCCGAACTGAACCGGCCGCGCGTGGATGTGACGCTACGCGTGTCGGGCTTCTTCCGCGACGCCTTCCCGGAACAGATCGACCTGATCGATAGCGCCGCGCGCGCCGTGATGGCGCTGGATGAGCCCGATGAGGACAATCCGGCTGCGGCTCGTCACCGGGCGCTGATTGCCGAGGGGACGCCTGAGAAGGCGGCGCTGCGGCGCGCGGGGGCGCGCGTTTTTGGATCGAAGCCCGGCGCTTATGGCGCGGGGTTGCAGGCGATGATCGACGAGCGGTTGTGGCATGATCGATCGGACCTTGCGAACATCTATCTGGATTGGGGCGGCTATGCCTATGGCGGCGGGGTAGAGGGCGATGCGGAACGAGGATTGTTCGCACAGCGGCTGACCGAAGCCGACGCGCTGATCCAGAATCAGGATAATCGCGAGCATGACCTGCTCGACAGCGACGATTATTATCAGTTCGAGGGCGGGATCGCGGCGGCGGTCGAGCATTTGTCGGGACGCAAGCCGCTCAGCTATCATAATGATCACAGCCGGCCCGAACGCCCTGTCGTCCGGACGCTGGAGGATGAGATCGGCCGCGTCGTGCGGGCGCGCGTCACCAATCCCAAATGGATCGCGGGCATGATGCGCCACGGCTATAAGGGCGCGTTCGAGATTGCCGCTTCGGTCGATTATCTCTTTGCCTTTGCCGCCACGACCCATGGCGTGAAGGACCATCATTTCGACGCCGTCCACGCCGCCTTTATCGAGGATGAGGCGGTGCGGGCCTTCATGGCCGACGTCAATCCCGCCGCGCTGCGCGAAACCGCCGCGCGCCTCCACGAAGCGCTGGAACGGGGGCTGTGGCGGCCACGGTCCAACAGCGCCGCAATGCTCCTCGCCCAACTGAAGGACCCATCATGATCGAACGCACGCCCGAACAACATGCCGAAAAGATGAAGAAGAAGCAGGCCGCCCATGACAAGATCATGGCGACCAAGACGCAGGAAAAGGGCCTGCTGATCGTTCATACCGGCAAGGGCAAGGGCAAGACCACCGCTGCACTAGGTATGGTCGTGCGCGCCATCGGTCATGGCAAGAAGGTTGGCGTCGTCCAGTTCGTGAAGGGCGCGATGACCACCGGAGAAAAAGTGGTGTTCGATGCGTTCCCGGATAATGTCATATTCAAGCCGATGGGCGAAGGCTTTACCTGGAACACGCAGGACAAGACCCGCGACATTGCGCTCGCCCGTGAAGCGTGGGACGAGGTAAAGCGGATGATCGCTGATCCCGCCTATGATATGGTGCTGGCAGATGAGCTTAATATCGTCCTGCGCTACGACTATCTGCCCGTTGATGAGGTGCTTGAGGCCGTGGCGAGCAGGGACGAGATGAAGCATGTCATCATCACTGGCCGCAACGCGCCCGAGGCTCTGGTCGAGGCGGCCGATCTCGTGACGGAAATGACGCTGGTCAAACACCCCTTCCGCAGCGGCGTGAAGGCGCAGGCAGGGATCGAATTTTGATGAGCGGACCCGCTATCACCCCGATCGACAGCGCGCAGTTCGAGGCGCTGGTGCGAGCGCGGCGGGACATTCGCCATTTCAGGACCGACCCGATCGACGAAGCGGATGTCGAATGGCTGTTGAGCATGGCGCATCGCGCGCCGTCCGTCGGCCTGTCTCAGCCTTGGCGCTTTGTGCGGATCGAGACGGCGGAGTTGCGCGAGGGGCTGGCGTGCCATGTCGACCGCCAAGTCAGGGAAGCGGGCAAGGAATATGATGGGGATCAGGACCGGCTCTATCGCAGCCTGAAACTTCATGGGCTGCGTGAGGCGCCGGTGCTGTTCGCCGTCTATTGCGACGATGGGACGGAAACCGGCCATCATCTGGGCGCTGTCACCATGCCCGAGGCGCGGCGCTATAGCTGTGTGATGGCGGTCCATACGCTCTGGCTGGCGGCGCAGACACGGCGGATCGGGATGGGGTGGGTGTCGATCATGCAGCCCGAAGGCGTGGACGCGATGCTGGACATTCCGACGGGCTGGGAATGCCTAGGGTTGCTGTGTCTTGGACGGCCGGTGAGCGAGGAAGATGTGCCGGAACTGGAGCGCCGGGGCTGGGAAGAGCGCACGGATTGGCATTCGGTGGTGGTGCGGCGGTAACGAGTCCGGCACTCCTCCGTTCGCCCTGAGCTTGTCGAAGGGCTCCACTTCTTCGAGATAAAGTGAAGGGCTTCGACAGGCTCAGCCCGAACGGGGAAAAGGTAACTCTCTCACCCCCGCAAGAAATCCAGAGCCAGCGCTTCAAATCGGTCCTTATGCTCGATCATCGTCCAGTGGCCGCAGCGCGGAAATACATGCAACTCCGCATTGGGGATGATGCGCATGGGCAACAGCGCGCCGTCGAGCGGGCTGACCTTGTCATCGCGGCCCCACATGATCAGCGTGGGCGCCTGAATCCTGCCCAGATAATCGATACGCTGAGATACGCCCGGCCCGCTCATCGACTGGGCGATGAAACCGAGCGCGGCGCGCGTGTACATTTTGCGGCTGCTTTCCATCGTCACCGGCTCCAGTGCCGCCTTGTAACGCATGTCGATCAGTTCGTCGGTGATGATCGATTTGTCGTAGACCATGGATTCGAGCCACGCGATGATGTTTTCCCGCTTCGGGTCCTCGATGAAATCGACGAGGCGGGTCAGCCCTTCATTGGGGAAGGTCGAGGTGATGTTGAAGCCGATCCCGCCAATCGTGATGTAGCGCAGCACGCGATCGGGATGCGAAGCGGCGAGGTGACCGCCCACGATGCCGCCATAGCTGTTGCCGACCACATGGGCGCGGTCGATGCCAAGGCCGTCCATCAGGGCGACAACAGCGTCGCGAGCCACGCCGACGGGATCGCCATCCACAGGATCGCTCTTCCCATAGCCGGGCGCGTCCAGGATGATGGCGCGGAAATGCTGGGAGAAGAAGGGCAGGTTACCCTGAAAATTCGCCCAGCCGGTCACGCCGGGGCCGGACCCGTGGAGCAGCAGCAGCGCGGGACCTGATCCGGCTTCATGATAATGGAGCCGTCCCTTGTCCGTTTCCAGGAAGCGGCTGGTCGCTTCGAAGTTGAAATCGCTCATTTTTTCCTCTCCATTCTACAATCGTTGATGAAGGCGTAGCGGTGACATTGGGTTGACGCAAGGAAGCGGTCCTTGGCTACTTCCCTTTCGCCTGCATCCCCCTTATGAAGCGGATCGAGCCGGGTTCGTCCCGGTTCATCGATCGCGCCGGTGCCCCGCAAGGGGCTTAAATGGGAACGCGGTGCGGGAGGGTTCCTCCCTAATCCGTGGCTGTCCCTGCAACTGTGAGCGGCGAGCGAGGCATGGACCGGCCGACCCTGGTAATGGGGCGGCCAGCCACTGGAGCGATCCGGGAAGGCCCCATGCCAAGCTGTGACCCGCAAGCCAGGAGACCTGCCGGAGCAAAGGTCGCTCTTGCCATGATCCAGGGGATGGTCACGGCTCGGTTCTCCGTTTGAGCGACGAATTTCGTGCGGCTACGGCCGTGCAGGCGTGCGGCCTGTCCGCCTGCCTGTGCGTGCCGTCCGTGTGTTGTGGCGCTGGTGCGGGGAGTGCAGGAGCAATGCAGGAGCTGATGCGGTGTGACGCAGCGCGAGCTGGCGTGCGCGGCTGGTGCCCGACAGCATGGCGGCCGATGATGGCGGGCGACGGGCTGTTGGTCCGGGTGCGCCCGGCGCTGGGCCGGATGACCCGCGCACAGACTGTGGGGTTGTGCGAAGCCGCCCTCGCGCTGGGCAATGGGCATATCGACCTCACTAATCGCGCCGCCTTGCAAATCAGGGGCGTGCCGCAAGCGAGCCATGGCGCGCTGATGGAGAGGCTCGTCGCGCTGGGGTTGGCAGATGCCGATGGGCAGCGGGACGGGCAGGTGCCGGTGCTGATCAATCCGGACTGGCGACCGGGTGATGACAGCTCTGTCATAGCCGGCGCCTTGATCGCGCGCATGGACGAGCTGCCCGAGCTGCCCGCGAAGGTCGGCTTTGCGATCGATGCGGGACCAGCACCGGTGTTGAGCGATGTTCCGGCTGATTTTCGGATCGAAAGAGGGACGAGCGGCACGCTGATCCTGCGCGCTGACGGCCGCGCGCATGGCATGAGCGTGAGTGCAGAGGACGCGGCCGAGGGGTTGATCCGCCTTGCCCGTTGGTTCGTGGCCAGCGGTGGCGCACAGGCAGGACGAATGGCGCGGCATTCAGCACCGCTGCCTGATGTAACAACTAAAGCTCCTGCCCCCACCCGGCCTTGCGCCGCCGCCCTGACCGCTGCGCCCGGCCCTTTCCATGCGGCGCCCTTTGGCAGGATCGAGGCGCCTGCGCTGCTTGCCGTGATGGCGGACGGCGTGGAGGCGGTGCGGCTCACCCCTTGGCGGGGGCTGGTGCTGGAAGGCAGCGACGCGCCGTCCGATGACCCAGCCGATCCGCGCCTTTCGACCGATTGCTGCCCCGGTGCGCCAGCCTGCCCGCAGGCGAGCGTCGCCACGCGTGATCTGGCCGCCCGGCTCGCGCCGCATATTCGGGGGCTTCATGTCTCGGGCTGCGCAAAGGGCTGCGCCCGACCGGCGCAGGCGGCGGTGGTCCTCACCGGGCGTGACGGGCGCTTCGACCTTGGCCGCAATGCGCGCGCGGGTGCGCCGCCGCTGCAAACGGGCCTGTCACCCGATCAGATACTTGTCCTTTTCGGAGCCCATTGATGCCGCATCTCTATGAAACCGACGGCGCGGAAATCTATCGCCAATCCTTCCGCATGATCCGGGCGGAGGCGACGCTCGACCGCTTTGCGGCAGAGGAAGAGCGGGTTGCCGTGCGCATGATCCATGCCGCTGGAATGGTCGGACTCGCGCCGCATATCCGCTTTTCGCCGGGCTTTGCGACAGGCACGATCGCGGCGCTGGAGGCGGGCGCGCCGATCCTGTGTGATGCGCGGATGGTGTCGGAAGGGATTACGCGCGCGCGATTGCCTGCTGGCAATTCGATCCTCTGCACCCTGAACAAGCCGCAAGTGCCCGATCTTGCCCGGTCGATGGCGAACACGCGGTCGGCAGCGGCGCTGGAGCTGTGGCGGCCTCATCTGGCGGGAGCGGTGGTGGCGATCGGCAATGCCCCGACGGCGCTTTTCCACCTGCTCAACATGCTGGAAGACCCGGCATGCCCGCGCCCGGCGGCAATTATCGGCTGCCCGGTCGGTTTCGTCGGCGCGGCGGAGTCCAAGGCGGCGCTGTGGGAGGCGCAGCCGGTGCCCTGCTGCATCGTCGAAGGGCGGCTGGGCGGCAGCGCGATCACGGTCGCGGCGGTCAACGCACTGGCGAGTGCGGCGGAATGAGCGGGACCATTCATGGCGTGGGGCTAGGCCCCGGCGCGCAAGACCTGATGAGCGTGCGCGCCCATCGGCTGATCCGCGAGGCGCGCCATATCGCCTATTTCCGCAAGCCCGGCCGCGCGGGTCATGCGCGGAAGATCGTCGATGGGCTGCTGCGTCCCGATGCTGTCGAATATGCGATGGAATATCCGGTGACGACCGAAATCCCGGTTAGCGACCCGCGCTATAATCAGCACCTTTCCGCCTTCTACGCCGAATGCACCGCGCATCTGCACGGGCTGGCGGCGGCGGGCGAGGATGTGGTCGTGCTGTGCGAAGGCGATCCCTTTTTCTACGGCAGCTTCATGCATCTGCACAGCCGCCTGTCGCCACTCGCGCCCGTGCGGATCGTGCCCGGCATCACCGGCATGTCGGGCGCGTGGACCGCGAGCGGCACCCCGATCAGCTGGGGCGACGATGTGCTGACCGTGTTGATGGCGACCCTGCCCGAAGAGGAACTGGCCCGGCGCATCCATGACAGCAATGCGCTGGTCGTCATGAAGATCGGCCGCAATCTGGCCAAGCTGCGCCGCGCGGTCGAAGCGGCGGGCAAGCAGGACTGCGCCTGGCTGGTCGAATATGCGACGATGGCAGATCAGAAGATCACTCCGCTAAACAAGGCAGAGGCGATCACCAGCTATTTTTCCATCCTGCTGATCCACGGTCAGGGACGGCGGCCATGAGCGGATGGGTGGCGGTTGCAGGGCTAGGCCCCGGCGCTGACGCGCTCGTGACGCCGGAGGTCACGCAGGCGCTTGGCGAGGCGACCGATCTGGTGGGCTATGCGCCCTATGTCGCGCGCGTGGCGGATCAGCCCGGCCTTGTGCGCCATGCGTCGGACAATCGGGTGGAGCTGGAGCGGGCCGCCCATGCGCTGGAAATGGCGGCGGCGGGGAGGCGCGTGGTGGTGGCATCCTCCGGCGATCCGGGCGTGTTCGCGATGGCGTCGGCGCTGTTCGAGGCGTTGGAGGCAGGGCCGGATGGCTGGCGCGCGATCGACATTCGCGTTCTGCCGGGTATCACCGCCATGCTGGCCGCCGCCGCGCGGGCGGGTGCGCCGCTGGGCCATGATTTTTGCGCGATAAACCTGTCAGACAATCTTAAGCCATGGGCGCTGATCGAACGGCGGCTGCGCCTTGCCGCGCAGGCCGATTTCGCGATGGCCTTCTACAATCCCCGGTCGCAGGCGCGGCCGGAGGGCTTTGCGCGGGCGCTCGACATATTGTGCGAGGAATGTGGGGATGACCGGCTGATCCTCTTCGCGCGCGCTGTATCCACGCCGGACGAGCAATTGCGGGTCGTCACGCTGGGTGAGGCTAGCGCCGATATGGCCGACATGCGCACGATGGTGATCGTGGGGTCAAGCCGGACACGCCTTATAGAACGCTGGGCCAGCCCGATCCTCTACACGCCGCGATGGGCCGAATGATCGATCCACGCCAGCACATCGGCGATGTCATGAACCGCCTGCGCCTGTGGCAGGGCTGGCCGGTCGATCATGAGGACGGGCAGGCCGAGCGTTCGCGCCGCGTCGATCTTAGCGCGGGCGCCCTGCCCTCCGGCATTTTTGGCGATGATGAGGTCGATGCCGTGCGCGCGCATCAGGGCGAGATCGCCGTCCAGCGTGAAGGGGCCGCGATCGACCAGCAGATGATGGTTGGGCAGCGAGGGCGGCGCTTCGGGGGCATCGACAAAGCGCAGCAGGTAATGATGCTGCGGCTGCGCGGCGAAGGATTCGACATGCATGCGGCCGAGCGCCAGCATGATGCGGCGGGGCGGCCCGTCGAGCGCGCGGACAGCGCCCGCAATGTCCGGGACATGGGTCCAGTGGTCGCCCTCCCCCGCTTGCCATTCCGGGCGGGTGAGCATCAGATGCGCGACGTCCGCTTCGCGCGCGGCGGCGGCGGCATTGGCGCTGATCGTCGCGGCGAAGCGGTGGGTCGCGTCGATGAGGTGGGTGAACTTTTCCGCTTTCAGGAACGCTGCCAGTCCGGCCGCGCCGCCAAAGCCGCCGACGCGTATCGGCACTGGCTGGGCACGGGGGTTTCCGGTGCGTCCAGCATAGCTCAGCATGGCGCTTCCGCCGCGCTGGGCAAGGGCGTTTGCGAGCGCGCTCGCTTCGGTCGTGCCGCCAAGGATCAGGATATGGCGCATGGCGGCTGAATCTCCCTGGCTGACGATCATCGGCATTGGCGAGGACGGGGCGGCGGGCCTGTCCGATGCCGCGCGCGTGGCGCTGGAACAAGCGCGGGTCGTGACCGGAGCGCCGCGCCAGCTCGCGCTGCTGCCACCCCTTAGGGCGGAACGGCGGGGCTGGCCAGTGCCCTTTGAGGATGGCGTGGAGGCGCTGCTTGCCCGGCGGGGGGAGCCGATAGTGATGCTGGCATCGGGCGATCCCTTCTGGTTCGGCGCGGGGACGAGTGTCACGCGGCATTTGCGGCCCGAGGAATGGGTGTCGCATCCTGCGCCGTCGAGCTTTGCGCTGGCGGCTTCGCGGCTCGGCTGGGCTTTGCAGGATGTGGCCTGTCATGGCCTGCACGCCGCGCCGTTGACGCGGTTGAGGCCCATGCTGGCGCGGGGGTGCCGCGCCATTGTGCTGCTGCGCGATGGGGCAGCGGTGCATGCGCTTGGTTCCTACCTGGCGGAGGCGGGCTTTGGGGCGTCCAGCCTGCACGTCATGGAAGCGCTGGGCGGGCCGCGCGAGCGGGTGCGGCAGGCGCGCGCCGATCAGATTAGCCTTGACGATATTGCGCACCCTGTGGCGGTGGGGATACAAGTAGCGGGCGACGGCGAGGTGATGCCCTGCGTCAGCGGACTGGTGGATGACTGGTTCGATCATGACGGGCAGATCAGCAAGCGGCCGGTGCGGGCGCTGACACTGTCGGCGCTGGCCCCGCGTCCCGGCGAGACTTTGTGGGACATCGGCGCGGGATCGGGATCGGTCGCGATCGAATGGCTGCTCAGCCATGCTTCCACGCAGGCGCTGGCTTTTGAGGCTGACCCGGTACGCGCCGCGCGGGCGAAAGCGAATGCGGAGAGGCTGGGCGTCGACCGGCTGACGCTGATCGAAGGGCGCGCGCCGGCGGTGCTGGCGGGACGGGTCCGCCCTGACGCCATCTTCATCGGCGGCGGGCTGAGCGATGCGTCAATGGAAGCGATCATCGCCCTGCCGGGGAAGCGGACACGGCTGGTTGCCAATGCGGTGACGCTGGAATCCGAAGCGCTGCTGGCGCGGTGGCATGAGCGGCTGGGCGGCGAATTGCTGCGGATCGAGATGGCGAGCGCCGCGCCGATCGGCACGCGGCGGGGGTGGAAAGCCGCCTATCCGTTGGTCCAGTGGAGCGTGACGCTATGATCGTGGCGGGTTTTGGCTGCCGTGGCGGGGCGGAGGAGAAGTCCTTGCGGGCGGCGTTGGGCGGGCATGGGGCTGGCGTCACTGCACTGGCGACCTTGGCGCATAAGGAAGCGCTGCTTGCCCCCCTCGCCCGCGCCTTGGACTTGCCGCTGATCCTGATCGAACCTTGCGCCATCGAGGGAGCGGACACGCCCACGCGCTCCGCCGCCAGTCTGGCGGCTTACGGCACGGGCAGCGTCGCCGAAGCGGTCGCGATGACGGCGGCGGGACCGGGCGCGCAACTGATCGTCGCCCGCATCATCTCACCGGATGGGCAAGCCACCTGCGCGCTGGCCCAAGGAGTATCGCCATGACCGTTCATTTCATCGGCGCCGGGCCGGGGGCGCCCGACCTGCTGACGCTGCGCGGCCGCGACCTGATCGCCGCCTCCCCCGTCTGCCTCTATGCCGGGTCGCTGGTACCGCGCGCGCTGCTCGATCATTGCCCGGCCGGTGCGCGGATCGTGAACAGCGCGCCGCTGACGCTCAACGAGATCATGGCCATCATCGCGGAGGCGGACGCGGCGGGGCAGGATGTCGCGCGGCTGCATTCGGGCGACCTGTCGATCTGGTCGGCGATGGGCGAGCAAATCCGCCGCCTGAAGGCGCTCGGCATCGGCTATACGGTGACGCCCGGCGTTCCGTCCTTCGCGGCAGCGGCAGCGGCGCTGGAAGCGGAGCTGACGTTGCCCGGACTTGGCCAGTCGCTTGTCCTCACCCGCACGCCGGGGCGAGCGAGCGCCATGCCCTCTGGCGAGACGCTGGCGGCCTTTGGCGCGACCGGCGCGACGCTGGCGATCCACCTGTCCGTCCACAATCTGGCGAAGGTGGTCGCGGACCTGGTGCCGCTCTATGGCGGGGACTGCCCGGCGGCGATCGTGTGGCGCGCAAGCTGGCCGGACCAGCGGATCGCACGTGGGACGCTCACCACCATAGAGGAGCAGGCGGCAGGCGGGCCGGAACGCACCGCCCTCATTCTCGTAGGACCAGTGCTGGGGGAGGGAGATTTCGCCGAGAGCCAGCTTTATGCGCCCGGCTATGACCGGCGATTTCGTCCGGCCACGGCGGAATCGCGTTTCGCCGGATCGGAAGAATGACGCCCGGCATCCTTATCGCCGCGCCGCGATCCGGATCGGGCAAGACGGTCATTACGCTCGGCCTGCTCAGGGCGTTGAAGCGGCAGGGCGTGTGCGTTCAGTCCTATAAATGCGGGCCGGACTATATCGACACGGGCTATCACCGGCTGGCGAGCGGACGCCCGGCTTTCAACCTCGACAGCTGGGCGATGGATGCGGCGCTGCTCCACAGTCTGGCGGGGGAGGCAGCCGACGTCGACCTGATCATCGCGGAGGGCGTGATGGGCCTGTTCGACGGTGCTCCGGCGCGCGGCGCGAGCGGAAATGGGAGCAGCGGCGACATAGCGGCTGCGCTTGGCTGGCCGGGGGTGCTGATCATCGATGTGTCGGGACAGAGCCAGTCAGCCGCCGCCATCGCGCATGGTTTCCGCATGCTCCGGCCGGACGTGCGGGTGGCAGGCGTCATCCTCAACCGCCTCGCCAGCCCGCGCCATGAAGCCATGATCCGGCAAGCGATGGAGGATGTCGCCATGTCCGTGCTGGGCGCGATCCCGCGATCCGATACTCTTTCCATCCCGGAACGGCACCTTGGCCTTGTGCAATCGGGCGAGCAGGCAGAGGTTGAGCAGACGATCGACGCGATCGCGGACCTGATCGAAGCGCATGTCGATCTTGCGGCTCTTCAAAAGGCGGCCGACGCGTTGCCGGGCACATCAGCGCCCCCCCATCGCTGCCCGCCGCCGGGGCAGCGGATTGCACTGGCGCAGGATGCCGCCTTTTCCTTCACCTACGCCCATTTGCTGAACGGCTGGCGCGCGGCTGGGGCGGAGATACTGCCCTTTTCCCCCTTGGCCGACGACGCGCCGGACCGGCAAGCCGACGCCATCTGGCTACCCGGTGGCTATCCTGAACTGCATGCGGCTCAGATCGCCAATGCCGCGCGGTTTCTGGAGGGCCTGCGCCGCCATGCGCAGGATCGCCCAATCCACGGCGAATGCGGCGGCTATATGGTGTTGGGGCAGGCGATCATCGATGCGCAGGGGCAAGCCCATGCGATGGCGGGACTGTTGGGGCTGGTTTCCAGCTTCGCGGAGCGGCGCTTGCAACTGGGCTATCGGCAGGCCCGGCTGCTGGCCCCGATGGGCGGTCATGAGGCGGGAGCGGTGCTACGCGGGCATGAGTTTCACTATTCGACGATCGTCGAGCAGCCCGACGAACCGCTTGCCCATGTCGTGGATGCGATGGGCGCTGCGGTCGCCGCGACTGGATCGCGCCGGGGGCGCGTGACGGGCAGCTTCTTCCATCTGATCGCGGGTGCCCCATGATCCGCTTGTCACTGATCGGTATCGGCACGGGCAATCCCGACCATCTGACGCTCGCCGCCATTCGGGCGATGAACGAGGCTGACCTGATCCTGCTGCCGCGCAAGGGAGAGGCCAAGTCCGACCTGATCGACCTGCGCCGGTCCATCTGTGCACAGCTACTGACCGGCCCCGCACGAGTGGTCGAGTTCGACATGCCCAAACGCGCGGATCAGGCCGCCTATGTCGAGGCGGTCATCGACTGGCATGATGCAATCGCCGCCATCTGGATGGAGCAAATCGCCCGTCACCTGCCCGATGGCGGCACGGTTGCGCTGCTCGTCTGGGGCGACCCTTCGCTCTACGACAGCAGCCTGCGGATCGCAGAACGGCTCGGGCCCTCGGTCGAGATCAGCGTCGTGCCCGGCATCACCAGCGTTCAGGCGCTGACGGCCGCGCATGGCATCTGCCTCAACCGCCTGGCCGACCCGGTGTTGATCACCACGGGCAGGCAGTTGCGCGAACGCGGCTGGCCCGCTGGCATGCGCGATGTGATCGTGATGCTGGACGGGCATTGCGCATTCCAGACGCTGGAGCCGGAGGGGCTGACAATCTGGTGGGGCGCCTATCTGGGCATGGAGCATCAGTCGCTGGCCCACGGGCCTTTGGCGGTGACGGGGCCAGCGATCATCGACCGCCGGGCACAGCTACGCCAGCGGCATGGATGGATCATGGACGTGTATCTGCTGCGCCGGGACGCCTGACGAAAGAAGCGGCTCAGGCGGCGTTGACGGTCAGCTCGATTACCGGTTTGCTGATCACCGGGCTAACTCCGTCGATCGTCCCCATCGCGGCACGACGACGAAATTCGGCGGCCATTGCCTGATGCATGGTCCGCGCGGACGCATCGGCGGTTGTCGCCGCAAGCTGTTCATGCATCCGGGCTCGTTCAAGACATTCTTGTGCATTGAGGGCATGAGTCATGAAAATGCTCTCCTGCTTCTTTTTGAGCGCTCCATGCATCGCAGGATGCGACCGATCGCTGGAGCCACTCGCGAAACGCGGCAGAATTTACGCTTTTCAGCCCTGCTTTGGAAATGGAATCTTAGCATCGCCGGGGGCTTGCCGCCACGGCGCACCGTTTCAGCCGATCCAGCCCTGCTGCGGCTGGCAACGATGGCTTTTCAACTCCTTACGACTTTCGGCATGAACTTCGCTCAACGCCACTTCATAACCCCATAGATTGGCGAGGCTTTGCAACACCATCGTCGCGTCGGACGCGTCCAGCACCACGCCATCGATGACCGCATGTTCCAGCATCAGCGTCCGGTCGCCCGCCAGATCGACATCCACCACCTGGATATCGGGCTCCTGCCGGGCAATGTCATGCTCGCGGGCGAGGGCGCGGCGGATACGGCGATAACCGCGCTCGTCATGAATGGCATCCACGCGCAGTTCCGACTCGCTTTCCTTGTCGATCAGCTTGAACAGGCGCCACTGGCGGATAAGGTGCGGGCTGAGGAACTGCGATATGAAGCTTTCGTCGCGATAATTGGCCCAGATATCCTTCAGCACCTCGACCGGGTCGCGCGAACCGGCAATGTCGCTGAACCATTCGCGATCCTCCGCCGTCGGGTCCATGCAGATCCGCTCGATGTCGGACATGATGCCAAAGCCCAGCGCATAGGGGTTGAAGCCACCGAAATGGCCGGAATCGAACGTCGGCTGATAGACGACACTGGTGTGCGACTGGATGAACTCCATGAAAGCGCCATCGGTGATCCAGCCGCGATCGTGCAGGATCGTCATGATGCGATAGTGGGTGTAGGTGGCGCAGCCCTCGTTCATCGCCTTGGTCTGGCGCTGGGGGTAGAAATATTGCGCGATCAGGCGGACGATGCGCAGAATCTCGCGCTGCCAGCTTTGGAGGAGCGGGCCGGTTTTCTCCAGGAAATAGAGGATATTTTCCTGCGGCAGGCCAAGCGCAGCGCGACGCTCGTCCGACGGGACGGCGGCCGCCTTCGCGCCCACCGGCACCGTGCGCCAGAGGTCGTCATAAATGCGATCACGATAGGCCTGGCGCTCCGCCTCCCGTTCGGCCTCCGCCTTCAAATCGCGGGGACGAATGCGCGGATAGCGATGCACGCCCTGATTCATCAGCGCATGAGCAGCGTCCAGCACCCGCTCGACGGCGAGCTGGCCAAAACGCTCCTCGCAACTGGCGATGTAGCCTTTGGCGAACTCCAGATAGTCGAGGATGCCTTCCGCATCGGTCCATTGGCGAAAGACATAATTATTCTTGAAGAAGTGGTTATGCCCGAACGCGGCATGGGCGATGACCAGCGTCTGCATGGTCGCGCTGTTTTCCTGCATTAGATAGTTGATGCAGGGATCGCTGTTGATCACCAGCTCATAGGCAAGGCCACGAAGTCCCTTGCGATAGAGCATCTCATTGGTCACGAACTGCTTGCCGAACGACCAATGTTTGTAAAATAGCGGCATGCCGATGGACGAATAGGCATCCAGCATCTGTTCGGCGCTGATAATCTCTATCTGGTTGGGATAGATGTTGAGCTTCATCTCCTGAAGCGCGATCGGCTCGATTACTTCATAAATGCGGTTGATCAGCGAAAAGTCCCAGTCGCTGCCGGTGAACAGCGGGGCGGATGCGCGCTCCCCCGTCAAGCGGGCGTCCCTTCGCCCACACCGCGCCGCTGGAACAGTTCACGGAACACCGGATATATTTCCCGCCGGTGCGACACCTTGCGCATCGTGAATTGCCGATTTGCCTGGCTGACGGGTGCATAGGCTTCCCAAAGCCCCGTTGCGGAGGTTGCCGCTTCGATGGAGGCGAACTCCTCCCGACCCACTTCCAAATAGGCGAAATATTGGCAGAAAGGCAGGATTTCATTCTGCATCAGGTTCGCTACGCGCGCATTGTCCGACGCCAGCGTGTCGCCGTCCGAAGCCTGCGCGACATAGATGTTCCAGTCGCTCGGGCTGTACCGATCCTTGACCACCTCGATCAGCTTGTCGAGCGCGCTCGATACCAGCGTGCCGCCCGTCACCGTGCTGTAGAAGAAGGTTTCCTCGTCCACTTCGGCCGCGCGGTCGGTATGGTGGATGAACACCACATCGACATGCTCATAACAGCGCGACAGGAACAGGTGCAGCAGCGCAAAGAAGCGTTTGGCGAGATCCTTCATATGCGCCGTCATGGAGCCTGATACGTCCATCAGGCAGAACATCACAGCCTGGGCCACGGGCCGGGGGACAGGCTCGAAACGGCGGAAGCGCAGATCGACGGGGTCGATATAGGCGATGAGGTTGCGACGGCGAATGATGTGCGCCCGTTCCTCCTTCAGCTTTTCCAGCGCTACGGCATCGTCGGGCAGGGGCACCGCACGCGCCTCGATCTCGGCGATGGCCTCGTCAATCCGGCTGAGATCACGGCCACTCGGGCGACGTAGTGCGATGCGGCGGGACATCGCCTTTTGCATCGTGCGGGGGACGGACAGGTTGGACGGGTTGCCGATCGTCGAATAACCCGCGCGGCGAATGCCCTCTATCTTGCCCGCGACCAGCTTCTTCTTGGCCATGTCGGGCAGTTCAAGATCGTCCAGGAACAGGTCGAGAAACTCCTCTCGGCTAAGCGCGAAGCGGAAATCATCCTCATCCTCGCCCTCCCCCGCCTGCGACCCGCCACCACCGCCGCCGTCAGGGCGCTTGATCCGGTCGCCTTCCAGAAACTCCTTATTGCCTGGAAGCACTCGCTCCCGGTCGCCACCCTTTGCCGCGCGGTGCAGCGTGGGTTCGTGAATGACGTCGCGGCGGATGGTGATTTCGCCTTCTCCGGCAAGGTCCTTGATGCTGCGGTCCTTCAGGCTGTCGCGCACCGCCTGGCTGACATAGGCTTTCGCCCTCCTCAGGAACCGTTGCCGGTTGACAAGGCTCTTGCCCCCTGGGTTCAGCCTTCTGTCGACTATGTGCATGGTGGCCTAAGCACCTCCATCCGTTTACCCGGCCTGCTTGACCCTTATATACCATTCCACCAGCCGACGGACCTGCCGTTCGGTGTAGCCTCGTTCGATCATCCGCGCGACGAACTCGTCATGCTTGCCCGCCGTGTCGCCGTCCTTCTTGGACCCGAAGCTGATGACCGGCAGAAGGTCCTCGACCTGGCTGAACATCCGCTTTTCGATGACTTCGCGGATTTTCTCATAGCTCGTCCAGCTGGGATTGCGTCCGTCGTTGCTGGCCCGCATGCGCAGCGCGAACTTCACCACCTCGTTCCGGAAGTCCTTGGGATTGGCGATCCCGGCGGGCTTTTCGGTCTTGGACAATTCCTGGTTGATGATTTCGCGATCGAGAAGCTGCCCCGTGTCCGGGTCCTTGAAGTCCAGATCCTCGATCCACGCGTCGGCATAGGCGACATAGCGGTCGAACAGGTTCTGGCCATAGTCATTGTAGGATTCGAGATAAGCCTTCTGGATTTCATTGCCGATAAATTCGGCATAGCGCGGCGCAAGCTCGCCCTTGATGAATTCCAGATATTTGGCTTCCACATCGGCGGGGAATTGTTCCTGCCGGACCATCCCTTCCAGCACATACATGAGGTGGACGGGATCGGCGGCTATTTCGCTGCTGTCATGGTTGAAGGTCGCCGACAGCGCCTTGAAGGCGAAGCGGGTCGATGTGCCCGACATGCCCTCGTCCACCCCGGCGGCATCGCGATATTCCTGCATGCTCTTGGCCCGCGGATCAATCTCCCGCAGCATTTCCCCGTCATAGACGCGCATCTTGGAATAGAGATTACTGTTCTCATGCTCCCGCAGCCGCGTGAGGACAGAAAAGCGCGCCAGCATGTCCAGTGTCCCCGGAGCGCAAGGCGCCTTGCTGAGGTCCGACTCCCTCAGCAGCTTTTCATAGACATGCCGTTCTTCGGTGGCCTGCAAGCTATAAGGCACCTTGATGACATAGATGCGGTCGATGAAAGCTTCATTATTCTTGTTGTTCTTGAAATTCGACCATTCCGATTCATTGGAATGCGCCATGATGATGCCGTTAAAGGGGATGGCCCCGATATTCTCGGTGCCGATATAATTGCCCTCCTGCGTCGCGGTCAGCAGCGGGTGGAGCATCTTGATCGGCGCCTTGAACATCTCGACGAACTCGAGCATCCCCTGGTTCGCGCGATTAAGGCCGCCCGAATAGCTGTAGGCATCGGGGTCGTTCTGGGACAGCATCTCCAGCTTGCGTATGTCGACCTTGCCGACCAGCGAGCTGATGTCCTGATTATTCTCATCGCCCGGCTCGGTCTTGGCGATGGCGATCTGCCGCATGCGCGAAGGCATCAGGCGGATGACCTTGAATTGCGAGATGTCGCCGGAAAACTCGTCCAGCCTCTTGCGCGCCCATGGGCTGATCATGCCGGTCAGGCGGCGGCGGGGAATGCTGTAATTTTCCTCGATGAACGCGCCGTGCGTTTCCGCATCGAACAGGGCCAGCGGGCTTTCGAAGATCGGGCTGATCTCATCCCCGGCCTTCAGCGCATAGATGGGGTGCGTTTCCATCAACGCCTTGAGCCGTTCAGCCAGCGAGGATTTGCCGCCGCCGACCGGGCCGAGCAGATAGAGGATCTGCTTGCGCTCCTCCAGACCCTGGCTGGCATGGCGCAGGAAGCTGACGATATGTTCGATCGTCGCTTCCATGCCGTAGAAATTGGCGAAGCTTTTGTATCGGCGGATGGTGCGGTTCATAAAAATCCGCCCGAGCCGCTGGTCGCGGGATGTGTCTATGATTTCCGGTTCGCCGATCGCCGCGAGCAGGCGCTCCGGTGCTGATGCATGCATCAAGGGATCATTGCGGCATCCCAGCAAATAATCCTCGATCGACATCTCGGCTTGACGCCGTTCGTCAAAATTCCGCGTGAAGCTCGAAAACAGTTCGCTTTTCGTCACTGACGACTCCCGCCGCAGTAGTCATGTTACGAATATAATACGCGCGAGCCCGCAAAAATAGTCCTACAAAATTGAATGACTGTAAAAATTATTCCTGACCATCCGGATATTTCAGGATAAACTGCCTGCGGGACGCGGGCACCTTGGCGATGCGCGCCTCACGCCGCGAACTCTGTCGAAGCGAGCGGAGCGAGCCTCCTCGCTCCGCTCCCGACGCCTTACTTTTTGCCGTTGCCCGAGCTTCCATTCCCGGAACTGCCGTTCCCCGAACTCCCGTTGCCGGAGCTGCCATTTCCGGAGCTTCCATTGCCCGAGCTGGTGCCGCCCGTCGTAGTCCCGCCAGTGCTCGTCGTCGTGGTGCCACCTCCGCCGGTGCTGCTACTTCCGCCGGTCGATGAACCGCCACCAGCACTCGATCCGCCGCTGGATGAGCTTGACGAACTGGTCGAGCTGCTCCCTGCGGATGATGCGAACAGGGCTACCTGCTGGTTCATCTGACTGCCGACCGCCTGCCCCAACAGCCAGGTCGCCCCGACCATCCCGCCGCCGATGATGGCCAGCAAAAGCGCATATTCGGCAGCCGTAGCGCCTCCACGATCGCGCCACAGTCTTGAAGCTGAAAAGATTCCAGGCATGATGCTTCCCCCATTCGCCGATGCGCATTCCCGGCGCACGGCGTCCACACCCGCCTTTGGATATATAGCATAAATGCTATTAACCGCGATGGGCAAAGAAGGGTATAAGAAGGCGACCATTTTCGCGGTCTTAAGAGCATGGAGAGGTGCGATGACATCCATTCTGCTCCACATTCACGACGATAGCGCCATGGAGAGCCGACTCCAGGCCGCCAGTGACATTGCCCGCGCGCTCGACGCGCATATCCACTGCGTACAGGTCACCTCCATGCCTAACCTTGTCGCCGGGGATCTTTATGGCGGGGCGTCCATCGCCCCCGCGATCATGGCCGAACTGCACCAGATCGATGCGCGCATGCGTGCGAAGGTAGAGCAACGGCTGCAACGCGAAGACGTGAATTGGGATTGGCGGCAGGCCGATGGTGACATTGTTCACGGCCTGCTTTCAGCGTCCGCTTTATGTGACTTCATGATCGTGACGCTGCCCGCTGGCCCTCGGCGGGAAATGAGCGATCCGTTGCATCTCGCCGCCGATCTGGCGATGGGCGGTCGCACGCCGGTCCTCGCCGTGCCGGAGGACGCGCGGGGCATGATGATCAAGGGCCGGGCGCTCGTCGCCTGGGAAGGATCGCGCGAGGCATCGGCGGCGCTCCGGTTGGCCGTACCGCTGCTGAAGCATGCCGCAGAAGTGGATGTGGTGACCGTTGAGGAGGCGGGCAAATACCCCTTCCCCGCGACCGATGCGCCCGAATATCTCTCCCGTCATGGCGTCAGGACGCAATTCCATACATGGCCGCAGGATGGCCGCACTGTGGAGGCTACCCTGAAAGCCGCGATCAATGTGCTGAAGCCCGACTGGATGGTGATGGGCGCGTTCGGGCACAGCCGCTGGCGCGAACTCGTCTTCGGCGGCGTAACCCGCACGATGCTGCGCGAGGCGCATGTTCCGCTGTTGCTGGCGCACTGACGAGGCCGCAGCGAAGCTCCGATCCGGAGAGATTGCGCCAAATTGAACCTTTCGCGCGGTCGATCACGCGCAAAAAAAGCCCTTGCGCGCGCGGCGCCACGCAAATGCCGGGCGAAGAAGTTAACGCCGGGCAATCTTTACCCCTCTGGTCCCATCATATCGGCGGCATCTCCGGTCCCCTCGGCCGCCGATAACGCATAGATTCCTCGAAGCTACAGGGTCTTGCCTCGATGTGGGGCGATTTGCGTGGACGCAAGATCAAGGGGGGAATTGATGCAATTGGGGTGGAAAGCCAGGATCATGATGGTTGCAGGCATGGTTGCCGCCATGCTGTTCCTGCTGCTGGGCGTTCGCGAAATGCAACGATCGTCAGCCGCGACGGTCCCGCCGACCCGGTCGGCAGCGGACAGTAGACCCCCCCAGCCCGTCGTCCTTGCATCCGCCGCCCGCCCGATCCGGACAGGCGAGACGATCACCGCCGCCATGATCCGCAATGCGATAGCTGACCCCACTCGCCACCCGACCGCCGCCACGCCAGCCGAACTGATCGGCAAGGTCGCCACTCGCGCCATCGCCGCAGGCGCGCTCATCCCCCGGGACGCGGTCGGCGGCGAGGAAAAGCTCGCCATCCGCGTGCCGGTCGGCATGCGAGCGATCAGCATCGACACCACGGCCGAAATCGCGGTGGCGGGCCTCGTCCGCCCCGGCGACCGCGTGGACGTACAGGTCGTCTATCCCGGCGCCGACGCCATCAGCGGCGCGCGTGGCGCAGGCCGCAGCCGAGCCCAGACATTGCTTCAAATGGTTCAGGTGCTTGCCGTGGGCGACGCCGTCCTCGGCACCGCGCCAGCATCAGGGACGAAAGACCAGCTATCCTCCCCGCCACCGCCCGCCCGAACCGTGACGCTCGCGCTCGATCCGCGGCAGGTCTCCATCCTGTCGCTGGCAAAGAGCACGGGCGCGCTCACTCTTTCCCTTCGCAACCCTGTGGACAGCGAACAGGTCGCGGTCGCACCAACCAATTCCAACGGTCCCGATCCCGCCCCGCTCACCCAAGCCCTACCCGCACGCCCTGCGCCCATGGCCGCGCAGGCTCGTCCCGCCCCTGCTCCCCGCCAGCCGATCGAGCTAGTCATCGGCGACCGCCGCGAAACCATCTATTCGGGGAGCGCCCGGCGTTGAAACTCATCCTCGCCCTCGCCGTAGCGCTCGCCGCAGCACCTCCCGCCCAGGCGCAGGACCAAAGGTCGCTGTCGATCCAGCAGAAGCGGACGCTCACCTACCCCCGCCCCATCGGCCGGATAGAGGTGGATCGGGACGACGTTATTTCAGTCGCCGCACCCACCGCCCGGTCCTTGAGCGTCACCGGAATAGGCGCGGGCAGCACAACGATCAGCATATTCGGCCGCGACGGATCGCTGATGGCGGAAACGCGCTTTGCCGTGTCGTCCTCCGGCGCAACCGCACGGGAGCCGGGCGCGCTCATGAGCCCCCGCATCGTCACTGGCGAACAGGTCGTCGCCGTCGATGTGCAATTCGCCGCCGTATCCTCCTCCACGCTCAAGGCGTTGGGCTTCAACTTCTCCAAACTCAGCGGCGACATTCAGGGCGCGGTCGTCTCTCCCAGCAGTTTCAAGAGCGCCAGCTTCTCGCCCGGCGGCTCCTCGCTCGACGCCAGCGTGCCCATCCAGAATGCGTTCAACCTGTTCCTGTCCGCCCCCAATCGCGGCATCAACGCGGTGCTGAGCGCCCTTTCCTCCAACGGCCTGTCCGAATTGCTGGCCCAACCCACCCTGCTGGTCCGATCGGGCGAGCAGGCGAGCTTCCTCGCGGGCGGCGAGATCCCTGTGCCCGTGCCGCAGGCATCGGGCAACGGCAACGCTATCTCCATCCAATATAAGGAGTTCGGCGTCCGCCTGTCCGTCACGCCCTTCGTCCTGTCGCCCGACCAGATCGTGCTGAAAATCGCGCCGGAGGTCAGCGAACTCGACTATAATAGCGGCGTCCAGTTGCAGGGGTATGTCGTGCCCGGCCTGCGCCGCCGTTCGGCAGAGACCACGGTCGAACTGGGCAGCGGCCAGAGCTTCGTGATCGCGGGCCTCAGCTATTCCAGCCAATCGACCACACGAGAAAAGACACCCCTGCTCGGCGACATCCCCGTGATCGGCGCCTTCTTCCGCCGCCAGCAGACCCAGAAGGAACGGCAGGAACTGGTCATCGTCGCCACGCCTCGGCTGGTGGGGCCGGTGCAGGCAAAGGACGTGCCCGCACTGCCCGGATCGCTGCTCGACACCAAAGACCCAGTCGTGCCCTTCGGCGTGGTGAGGCCATGACAATGGCGCGCATCATCCTCCTGTCGGTCGATCACAGCCTCGCCGCGCGGATCGGCGAAGCCATGCAAGGCCGCGCGGCCGTCGAGCTGGCACAAGCAGTCACGCCGGATATGGTCGAGGGGCCTTGCGTAATCCTGGTGGATCGGGACGCAATCCCTCCAGAACGCTCGATAGCAACAGCCCTGTCGGCAGTGGCCGAAGGCGCGACCGGACGCCCGGTCGTGCTTGTCACCGGCGAAACAGGTGCCGACGAAATATTACACGCCATCCGTTCCGGCGCGGACGATGTCATCCCCCGCGCGGCGGAAGGTGACGAAATCGCCACCATTCTCGGACGCCTCCTCAACCGCTCAACCGCCGATCATGGCAAGGGCGGACGCCTGACTCTGGTCCTTGGCGCAGACGCCGAAGCCGCCGCGATGGTCGCGACCGACATGGCAGTCAGCTGCGCCCGCGCCGGTTCCTCGACACTATTGATCGACTTCACCATGCCGACCAGCGCGGCAGAGGCCTATCTCGACCTCCCGGTAAACTACGGCATCGCATCAGCCATCGCCGACATAGAGCGGCTGGACGCAAGCCTGCTATCCAGCGCCCTCGCCCGGCATGATCCAAGCGGCCTCATGCTCCTCACGCTGGACGGCGGTTCAGGCACGGAACCGGCCGGGATAGCCCCTGCCGACATAGCCGCGCTTGTCCGCCTGCTGCGCGCCTGCTGCGGCGACCTGATCCTCTGCGCGGGCAGCCTGCGCCATCCGGGCCTCCTGCGCACGCTCGCCTCGCTCGCCGATCGCATCGAACTGGTCTGCGCACAATCAATCCGCGAAATGGACGCCTGCCGCCGCTTGCTCGACCGCATCGGTGACGATGAGGCAAGCCTGTCACGCACACGCCTGCTCGTCTGGGATCATCAGCCCGCCATATTGCTTGACAGCCGCCGCATGAGCGACATCCTGCGTACCAGCAGCACCCTGCCGCTCCCCATCGACCAAGTCCGCATGCGCAACGCCCTGAACGCGGGCCGCCCGCTCGCGATGGAGGCCGCGCCAGACCCCTATATGCGCGCCATCCGCACCGCCTGCGGCATCGAACCACAGCGATCGTCCAAGAGCCTCGAACGCCTCCGCCGCCTGCTCCAGCGCCCGGTGGAACCAGCAGCATGAGCCTGCTCTTCGACACCAGCCTGCCGCGCAGCGCCGCCCGCCCCGCTCCAGTGGCGCAGCCAGCCGCCCAGCGGATGAGCGACAGCTATCAGGCGGTCATGGCCCAGACCTGCGCGCAAGTCATCGAACAGCTGGAAGCACGCGGCAGCACCGCCGAAACGCTCGGCGCACGGGCACTCCGCGCCGAAATAGAACAGGTCATCACCAGCCTCAGCAGGCGCGGGCAACTCGCGCTCAACACGGCAGAACGGCTGCTGCTGATCGAGGATGTGGAGGATGAGGTCGCCGGGCTCGGCCCGCTAGCCCCACTGCTCCGCGACGGCAGCATCGATGACATCATCGTCAACGGCCCCGGCACCATCTATGTCGAACGCAGCGGCCTGCTGGAGAAGGTCGACCGGCGCTTCCGCGACGACGCGCACCTCATGAACATCATTCAGCGCATAGTCGGCCCCATCGGCCGCCGCGTGGATGAGGCCAGCCCCTATGTCGATGCGCGCCTCGCCGATGGCTCCCGCGTCAATATCGTCATCCCGCCGGTCGCGCTCGACGGCCCGATGCTGTCGATCCGCAAATTCCGCATGCAGGCGCTCGGCATAGAAGATTTCATCAACCGTCAGGTGATGAGCGCTGAAATGGCGGCCTATCTCGCCGCCGCCGTGCGGTCGCGGCTCAACATCCTCATCTGCGGCGGCACCGGCGCGGGCAAATCCACCCTGCTCAACATGCTGTCCCACTTCATCAGCGACCGCGAGCGGCTGATCACCATAGAGGACGCCGCCGAGTTGCAGTTGCGGCAGGACCATGTCGTCCGGCTGGAAACCCGCCCGCCCAATGTCGATGGCAATCGCGAGATCAGTGCCCGCGAACTCGTCCGCAACGCGCTGCGCATGCGCCCCGACCGCATCATCCTGGGCGAGGTCCGCGGGGTCGAGGTGGTGGAGATGCTGCAAGCCATGTCCACAGGCCATGACGGATCGATGGCGACGCTGCACGGCAATAGCCCGCGTGATGCCTTCGCCCGTCTCGAAATGCTGATGGGCTTTGCCGGGGTCCAGAATGACATCCGCGCGATCCGGCGGTTCATCGCCAGCAGCGTCCATGTCGTGGTGCATATCCAGCGCCTGTCGAACGGCAGCCGCCGCGTGACCGGCGTGACCGAAGTCACCGGCATCGAGGGCGAAGCCTATTCCTTCAACGAGCTGTTCAGCTTTCACGAACAGCCCGCCATGTCCGGCATGGGCGAATTTCGCAGCCACTCGCCCCGCCCCTATTTCGCCCCACGCCTGCGCGACTATGCGCCGGGCGCCGTCCGGCAGGGCATAGTGTGAAGGCGGCGGCGTTCCTCCTGCTCGCGCTGTTGACGCTAGCGGCGACGGCCTCCCCGCTGCTCGCCCTGCGCGCGCGGGAACAGGCGCGGCTGTCGCGGCGGCTGGCGGCAATCGCGCCCGGCGATGCTCCCACCTCGCGCCAAAGCGTCCGCCTGACCGTCCCCAGCCTCGCCGCGCCACTGCTCGCCCGCGCGCAACTGGAAATAACCACGCGCGCTATCGGCATTTTCGGCGGTTGCATGGCATTGTTCACCCTCGCCACATTGCTGGCAACCGGCCCGGTAGTGACAGTCATCCTATTACCGCTCCCGCCCGCCGTCCTTTTCCTGTGGATCAGGGCGCGCGCTCAGCGCCGCGTGAATGCCCTCATCGAGGCCCTCCCCTTCTACATCGATGCCGTGCGCCAGATGCAGGCGGTCGGCAGCTCCCTGCCCCAGGCGCTGGAACGATCGCTCACCGACGCACTCGGCATCGTCCGCAGCTATCTCGCGCCAGCCGCACGCCGCCTCGAACTCGGCGCCCCGGTCAGCGAGGCAATGCAGCAACTCGCCGACCGACTCCGCGTTCCTGAAATGTCGATGCTGACCGCCGCGATCCGCACCAACATGCGCTATGGCGGCCCCGTCAGCGCGGTCCTGTCGAACCTCTCCGCCATCCTGCGCGAACGCATCCGCATCGCGCGCGAACTGAAAGCCGCAACGTCCGAAGCCAAGGTCAGCTCCCGCGTGCTGATCGCCATGCCGATCGTCGCGATGGCGCTGCTGATGGCGTCCAACCCGGCCTATATCGACTTCTTCCTAGACGACGCGCGCGGGCACCGCATGGCATTCATCGCCATCGGACTTCAGATCGCAGGCATGCTGGTCATGCGCCGGGTGATGAGGCTCGCCTTCTGATGCCCTCGGCCTTTCTCCTCGCCTGCCTCCTCATGGCGCTCATTGGGCTCGGCGTAGCCTTGCTCGGCGGCCGGATGCTGATCGCCGATCGACGGCTGGAGGCACGGCTCGCCCGGTTTACGCCAATCGGACAAGCCAAGCCCTCGCTGCGCCTACCCACCATACTCGGAGCCGAAGGCCGCAACCGGTCGAGCCTCGAACGCCAGTTACAGCTCGCAGGCTATCAAGACCCACGCGCCATCAACCACTTCCTCTGGCTGCGCCTAGCCGCAACCCTGCTAGCCGCGCTGCTGGCCGCGTTCCTGTGCCGCATCCTCTGGCACGGCTGGCTATCACGCCCGATGCTGATCGTCATTGCCGCAGGGCTAGCCTTCGTGGGCGCGCGCCAAGCGCTGAACCTGCTCGCCTCCAGCCGGGCAAGGAAGATCACCGCCGAATTTCCCTTCCTGCTCGACCTCATGCTGATGATGCTGGAAAGCGGCGTCTCGCTCGACCAATGCTTCCGTTCGATCGCCCGCGACGAACAGGTCGCGGTGCCGCACCACGGCCAACTAATCGCCTTGCTCGTCACCGACCTAGACCGGGGCATGCGCTACGAACTGGCGCTAGATCGCTGGGCCGCGCGCGTGGCGGTCAGCGGGGCGAAAGAACTCGCCGCCCTGTTCCGCCAGGCCATGTTCCAGGGGATCGAGCTTGCCCCAGCCCTGCGCGAATTCGCCCGTGAATTCACCCAGCGCCGCGTCGCCCGCGCGCGCGAAGCGATGGGCGGCATCACCGTCCGCATGGTCGTGCTGATGATCCTCTTCTTCATGCCCGCCCTGTTCATCGTTCTGGGCGGGCCGCCGGTCGTCGCCATCCTCGACACCTTGCGGGCGAGTGCGCGATGATGTGGCTCCTCCCCCTGCTCCTCGCAGCCGCCGACACATCCGGTTCGACCCGCAGCCTCTATCTGCAACTCATCCATCAGGCGCGCGCCGATGGCAGGCCCCGCGCCGCCCTCGCCTATCTGGACGATTTCGACCGCCGCTATCCCGGCGACCGCGACGCACGCATCCTGCGCGTCAACAGCCTGCTAGATCTCAATGATCTCAATGGAGCCGAAGCAGCAGCCGCAGCGCTCCCCGATGGCGGCGGCAGCGCAGTGCGCGGCCACCTGCTCGCTGCGCGCGGACGCTGGTCCGAAGCCATCGCGCCCTACAGCCAAGCGGTTCAGGCAAGCCCCGCCGACCCCATGCTCCGCAACGCCCTCGGCTTCGCCCAGCTACGCGCGGGGCTAGCAGCGGAAGCGGCGGAAAGCCTGCGCGGCGCGCTGGACCTGTCGCCGGGCACCCCAGTGATCCGCAACAACCTCCTGCTCGCATTGAAGGCAGCCGGTCAAAATGCCGAGGCGGAAACCCTCCTCTCCACCATCCGCGATGAGCCTCAGCGTGACGCCCTCCGCCGCCAGATCGCCGCGCAAGCCGCTCGTCTCCCCGCACCAAAGGACCGCTGATGCTCTGCCTTTGCCTTCTATTGGCTTCCGCCCACACGCTCCCTGAGGCCGATCAGGCACGCCGCGTGATCGAATGGCAGCTACGCTCGCCACCCCGCGCCCCGGAAAGCACCGGCCTCAGCGCGGAAGAAGCTGAGGCCATCCGCAACCGCTACCTGCAATCTATCGGCCAACGCCTGCCCCGCTCCGCCGATCAGGACGCCCCCACCTTCCCATGATGCTGCTCCGCCGCCTCCATCCCCTGTGGCACGACCGGCGCGCGGCCGTGGTGCCGATGGTCGCGGCATTTGGCGCGGTGCTGGTCGGGGCGATGGGCTTTGCCCTCGACGCGGGCCTCTATTATGCCGGGAGCCGCGACCTGCGCGCCGCCACGGAAAGTGCCGCCCTCGCCGCCGCCATGTATCCCGCGCAGGCCGAAGCGCGCGCCCGCGACAGCCTCAGCCGCAACGGCTATGACCCCGCAATCCTGCGTTCGGTGGAACTTGGCCGCTATTGCGCCGACGCGGCCCTTTCCGCGCCCCAGCGGTTCGACGCCAGCTTCACCCGCTGCCCCGGCAATGGCCAGCCCAATGCCATCCGCATCCGCACCGGCAAGCCCAGCCGCCAGTTCTTCACCCGCGTCCTCGGTGGCGCCAATCCCATCCCCGAAATCGCCGCCACCGCCACCGCCGCGCGCATCGACGAAGCGGGTGTCGGCGTCAGCTCCGGCATCCTCACCGTCACCAGTTCGCTGGTGAACAGCGTCAACGACCTGCTCGGCGGGCTGCTTGGTATCCAGTTGCAGTTGGGAGCCAGCGACGTCCAGACGCTTATGGGCGGCTATGTCGATGCTGGCCGCTTCTTCGACGCACTGGCGCAGCGCGTCGGCGAAACGGGCAGCTATGGCGCCCTGACCAGCCGCAGCGTGGGATTGCGCGACCTGATGCTGGCGGCGGCAAGCGCGGCCGACCAACCAGCCACCGCCGCCACCCTGACCCTCGTCGCAGGCCGGGTGAGCAATAGCTACTCCGTGCCTTTGCAGGGCCTGTTCGGCCTTGGCGTATGGAAGAATATGCCCGTCGGCGAGGCGGACGAGCAACCCGGCCTGCGCGCGGGACTGAACGCCTATCAGCTTTTCGCCTTCGCCGTTCAGGCGGGCAATGGCAGCATCGACCTGTCCGACGCCATCAGCCGCGTCGCATCGGGCAGCACGATCCGCCTCGCCGCCGTCGCGACCGGCCCGATCGACAGGCCGCGCTTCTCCTTCGGACCAGCGGGTGAGACCAGCGCCAGCACATCGGCGCTGCGGTTGCAGCTGAACCTTGGCCTCAACCTCAACATATTGGGGATCGGCGTCGAATCCGTCCCCTTGCTTATCGACGTCGCCGCAGCCCGAGCGGACGTCAGCGCCATAGATTGCGCCAACACGGCGGAGCAGGCGCGCGACAGCCGGGTGAGCATTCTCGCCACCTCCGGCCTCGTCAACGCCTATATCGGTCAGGCGCCCGCCAACGCCATGAGCCGCCCGATGCCGCCGCTTTCCGCCAGCGACATAGCGCCCGCGCGGATCCTGAGCGTCCTCAACCTCATCACCGCCGACGCCCGCGCGGTCGCGCAGCCGGTGATGGGCAATAGCGGAACGCTGCTTTTCGGGCCGGGCGGTCAGGGGACGATCGGCCGCCCCGGCACCCCCGGAACACCCGCCACCATCGGCAACGGGTCGCAAACGGGGCCACTGCTAACGTCCCTCACCAACAGCCTCAGCGGCCCGAACGGCCTTCAGGTGAAGCCGCTCAACCTCTGCATCTGGCCGGTCTGCGACACAGGCGCCACGCGGTCCCAGCTGCTCGGCGCAATCACCACCCCGCTGGCCGCGCTCATCGGCAACACCGCCGACCCGCTGCTCGACAATCTGCTCGCCGCGCTCGGCATCCAGCTTGGCCATGCGACCGTATGGGTCACGGGCGTCCGGTGCGGTGTGCCGGTGCTGATTTAAAGGAGACCGGCGGCGCGATCCCCTCCACGCACCACCGATCATGACCGGAGGGATTTGAGGAGAAAGACGATGATCATTGATGTCGCACGAAAGTTCATGAAGCGCCTGGCGCGCGACCAGAAGGGCCTCACCGCCGTGGAATATGCCGTCCTCGGCGGCGTGATCGTGGCCGCGATCACGGCGCTTCAGACCGACTTCACCAATGGGCTGAAGGGCGCCTTCACCGCCCTGTTCAACAGCGTCAGCTAAACCGCCGATGAAAGCCTATTGCAGGAGGAGCCGCGCGCCCGCGTCCCGGCTCCTCCACTGTCAGAAAGGCATCGCCGCGCTGGAGTTCGCGCTCGTCGCTCCAGCGCTGCTGATGCTGATCTTCGCGATCATCATCTATTCCTTCTGGTTCTCGGCCCTGCTCGGCGTCCGCCACGCCGCTGCGGAAGGCGCGCGCGCTGCGATGGCAGGCCTTTCCTCCAGCGAACGCGCCACACTGGCCCGCACCCGCGCACAGGCTGTCATCAACGGCTATGGCACGCTGCTTGGCTCGGGAGGGACGCCCGACATTCAGGCGCAGCCGGATGGCGTCGGGCAGTTCAAGGTGCAGGTCCGCTACGACATGAGCGGGTCGCCGCTCATGCGCTACGCCACCTTTATCCCCTTGCCTTCGACCACGCTCGGCGCAACGGTGATCGTCACCAATGGCAGCTATTGACCGGCCCGGCTGCCCGCCCTGCCGTAACAGCTACGAATATCAACAATCCCCCTTTCCTTTTCGCCGACGGCTGCGTAACTGTCCGCTCTCGCCATGACGCGCGCGCAACATTGATTGTCCGCGCGTCGCGCGATGTCCGGAACGGCGATGAGCGCTAGTTCGGATGTCCGCGAGGTAGTTTAGGGCACGCTTTTGCACCCGCAAGAGACGCCGCCATGCAGGAGTTAGCCATGCTTTCAAAGGTCACGCTCGCCAATACCGACCTCTCAGTCAGCCGTCTGTGCTACGGCACCAACATGCTCGGCTGGTCGATCGACCAGGACCGCAGCAACGCGATCCTCGACAAGTTTCTGGAACTGGGCGGCAATTTCGTCGACACCGCCCGTTCCTACGGCGACTGGATGCCCGACGCGCCCAAGGGCGCCAGCGAACGCGCCATCGGCGCCTGGCTGAAGGGCAAGAAGCGCGAAGACGTCATCGTCGCGACCAAGGGCGGCCATTTCGACATGCGCGCTGGCGACTATCGCAACCGCGTCAACGCCACCGACATCGGCAGCGACCTCAATGAGAGCCTTGAGCATCTGGGCGTCGACACCATCGACCTCTACTGGGTCCACATGGACAATCCGGAAACCCCGGTTGCCGAACTGATCGACTTCCTGAACGAAGCGAAGAATGCGGGCAAGATCCGCTATTTCGGCGCGTCCAACTGGTCCGACGCCCGCGTGCTGGAAGCCAACGAATACGCCAAGGCGAACGGCAAGGCTGGCTTCATCGCCGTCGAGCCTTTCTGGGGCCTCGCCAAGCCGAATGAAGAGGCTGCCACGGCCCAGGGCTACCAGATGTACTTCGAAGATCATGGCGGCAAGCTCAAGGATGCTGGCCTCGCCATCATCCCCTATTGCTCGCAGAGCCGCGGCTACTTTGCCTTCGCTGAAAAGGGTGAAGTTCCCGAGCATCTTCAGGGCTTCTACGACAACCCGGTCAACAAGGACCGTCTGGCCGCTGCCAAGGACGTCGCCGCCAAGCATGGCGTCAGCGTTTCGGACGTAGTGCTCGCCTATCTGCTGAACCAGCCGCAGCAGGTGATCCCCATCTTCGGCGCGTCCAGCCCGGCCCGTATCGAGGAAGCCGTCAAGGCCGCCTCGCTCACCCTGTCGGCTGACGAAGTCGCGGCGCTGAAGATCGGCTGATCTTCCTAAGCTCGAAAAGAATGAAAGGGGGCGATCGGGTGATCGTCCCCTTTTTTATTGTTCATCCCGATCAAATTTGCGCCAAGCGATCAATCGGGAATAGATCGCGCAAATTCTTACGCGATCACCATTATTTTTGCCTGACTAACGACAAAGAACGCGATAAAAGGATGACGACCATACGCATGTGGCAAATCTAGGAGATCATGATGACCGCTGCCCTTTCACAATCACGGTCGGGCGCAGCGCCTGCATCTCTCACCAGTCCGGGCCAGATCGGCGCGCTGGCCCTCCCCAACCGAATCATCGTCACCGCCATGGGCGTCAGCCTGGCCGAAGCAGACGGCACCGTCAGCCAGCGCCTGATCGATTATCATGTCGCGCAGGCAAAGGGCGGCGCGGGCCTGATCATCATGGGCGTCACCGGCGTCGCGTGGCCCGTGGGCGCGGTTCAGCCCAACCAGACTGCAATTTCCGACGATCGTTTCCTGCCGGGTCTCACAAAGCTGACCGAGGCCGTCCACGCAGCCGGCGGCCGAATCGCGGCACAGCTTCACCATGGCGGCCTCGTCGCCGGGCATAGCGCGCAGGACGGCCATCCCCTTTGGGCTCCGGCCTATCCGCCCCCCTTCGCGGGCGACTTCCCCGACTATTTCCTGCCAGAAGAAATGGCGGCATTCGCGGGCGGCGTGGTGCCGGAAATCAAGGTTCTGGAGAAGGCCGACATCGACCATGCCGTCCGCCAGTTCGCCGACGCAGCACTCCGTGCCAAGCGCGCCGGAATGGACGGCCTGGAAATCCATGGCGGCCACGGCTACCTCCTCTCCTCCTTCGTGTCGCCGTCCACCAACACGCGGCAGGATGAATATGGCGGCGACGTGCCGGGCCGCGCGCGCCTGCTGCTGGAAGTCGTGCGCGCCGTTCGCGCGGCGGTCGGCCCCGACTTCCCGATGTGGGTCAAGATGGACTCGCGCGAACTGGGCAAGAAGAACGGCATCACCATCGACCATGCCCTCGAACTGGCGCCATTGGTCGAAGCAGCGGGCGCCGACGCCCTCACCATCACCGCCTATCATGACGTTGGCCAGGGCAAGCTCCACTCCGGCTCCAACATCCCGCACGAACCCGCCTTCAATCTGGAAGCCGCCGCCGCCATCCGGAAGGTCGTTTCCATCCCCGTAATCGCATCGGGCCGGGTAGAAATCGACCGTGGCGAAAAGGGATTGGCGCAGGGCGAATTCGACTTCCTCGCCATGGGCCGCAAGCTGCTCGCGGACCCGGACCTGCCTCGCAAGCTGACGGAGGGCCGGGTCGCCGACATCCGCCCCTGCATCTACTGCTATACCTGCGTCAGCACCGCCTATCTGCGCGAACAGGTGCGCTGCGCCGTGCGATCGGAAACAGGTTACGAGGACCTCGATTGGTCCCCGGCCAAGGTCCCCGGCCATGTCGTGATCGTGGGCGGCGGCCCCGGTGGTATGGAGGCTGCGCGCAGGCTGGACCTTGCTGGCGCCAAGGTCACGCTCATTGAAAAATCCGATCGTCTGGGCGGCACGCTGCGCTTCGCGGGTCTCGCTTATGAACCCAATGAGCGGCTGCTCAACTGGCTGCGCGACCAGATCGGCCAGTCGAAGGTCGATGTGCGCCTGAAGACGGTAGCGACCCCGGAACTGATCGCCAGCCTGATGCCCGACAAGGTCATCGTCGCGACCGGCGCCGTGCGCGACATGCCGCCGATCCCCGGCAATGATCAGGATTTCGTGCTGTCGGGCGACGATCTGCGCGGCATGATGCTGGGCGAGGACTCCGCTGAAATCCGCCGCAAGACCAGCTGGACGACCCGCGTCGCGACGAAGCTCGGCGCCGCGACCGGCGCAACCGCCAATCTCGATCTGGTGCGCAAGGCGACCCACGCCTGGATGCCGCTCGGCAAGCGCGTCGTCATCATCGGCGGCGAACTGGTCGGCGTGGAACTCGCCGAATTCCTGATGGAGCGTGGCCGTGAAGTGACGGTCATCGGCGAAGCCGTGAAGTTCGGCGGCGGCCTGCTGCTGGTGCGCCGCATGCGCCTGCTGGCGGAACTGCGCGAACATGGCGTGGCGATGTTCCCCGGCGCGAGCGGGATCGCGATCGGCAAGAACAACGTCACCTTCACCAATGCAGACGGTGAGCAAAAGAGCGTCGCTGCCGATCATGTCGTGGTGGCCATGGGCGCCCACGGCGACTCCACCCTCGCCAACGCGCTCCGTGCACAAGGCCATGATGTGGTGGAGGTCGGCGACGGCACTGGCGTCACCTATATCGAAGGCGCGATCCGTGGCGCGGCTGAGGCTGTGGCGGCAATGGGCCGCTGATCGCACTATAGAGCGTCAGAAAAAAGGGGAGCGCCGCAACGCTCCCCTTTTTGCATTTGATCTGCCCCCTCCCCCGTTCGGGCTGAGCTTGTCGAAGCCCTCTACTTCTAAAAAGAAGTAAGGCCCTTCGACAGGCTCAGGGTGAACGGAATTGAGGGATCAAAAATTCCTAGCGCCCGACCAATTCCGCCCCAGCCTCAACCCGATAATCCGCCAACACCGGAGCCGCCATGGCATCGGCAAACGCCTCATAGCTCCAAGGCCAGCTAGCCGGGACGCCGGTCGCATCCAGATACCAGCTGCTGCAACCCGAACCGAAGATCGTGGTCCGCGCCGCCGCGATGCGCCTTTCCTCATAGTCGGCATGGGCGTCGGCACTCGGTTCGACCGTCCGCGCCTCTCCGGATCGGAGGAGGGCAAGCAGCTGATCGACATAGGCCCATTGCTTCTCCGCAATATCGATCAGCGAGAAGTTGCCGACAGGCCCGGTCGGCCCATTCAGCATGAAGAAGTTCGGAAAGCCCGGTATCGTCACCGCATAATAAGCGGTCGGCCGAACGGACCACACATCGTCCAGCGAAACGCCATCCCGCCCCAGCACCGTTGTCGGCCGGATGAAGCGATCAGCATGAAAGCCCGTCGCCAGCACCAGCGTATCAAGTTCATGGAGCCGTCCATCCTCCATCCGCACGCCCTTGGCTTCGACGCGCGCGATGCGGTCACGCTCCACCTCGACATTGGGGTGCTGCACGGCGTCATAATAGGACCAGCTGTAGATCAGCCGCTTGCACGCCGCCCGATAATTGGGGCGCAACTTTTCCTTCAGCTCAGGATCGCGAATGCTGTTTTCCAGATTGTCGAGGCAATATTGCTCGATCGCCGCGATCTCCGGACCATGCGTGTCCGTGATCGCGTGCGTAAAGCGGAAGATATTGTCCCAATATTCCTTGTTGTTGCGAATGTCGTCGATCAGCGCGGGATCGCGACGGAATGCTTCCTTTTCTTCCTCGCTATACTGGAAATAGGGAACAGGCATGATCCACTGCGGCGATCGCTGGAAATGCACCAGTTTCGACGCCCGCGTGCTCAGTGCCGTGATGATCTGCACGCCCGTCGAACCATTGCCGATCACGCCCACCCGCGCGCCATCGACCGGGGCATCATCCTGCCAGCGGGCACTGTGGAAAGCCTGCCCCTCGAAACTGTCCAGCCCTTCAATGTCGGGCAGCTTGGGATGGTGCAGCACACCCGAAGCGGCAATCACGACTTCGGCCTCAACCTCTTCGCCGGTGATCAAGCCCAGCCGCCAGAGGCCAGCGCCCTCGTCCCAAGCCGTTGATACGACTTCGCTGTTGAAACGGACGTGCGGCATAATGCCATATTTCTCGGCCGTCTTTTCGAAATAGGTCTGTATTTCACCGCCCTTGGCATAATAGGCGTCCCATTCCGCATAGGGCTCGAAACTATAGGTATAGGCGTGCGCTGGCACGTCGCAGGTCAGGCCCGGATAGCGGTTTTCCCGCCAGGTGCCGCCCAGCCGCCCGGCCTTTTCATAAACGGTGAAATCCTCGCCCGCCTGGCGCAGGCGGATGGCGGCAAGGATGCCCGCCATGCCCGCTCCAATAATTGCGAAACGCAGACCTTTGCGGCCCTGATCGATGGACAAGTCACTCTCCTGTCGGTTGTGTTTCTGACCATCATGATGATGCGACGGGCAGCGCCGCGCATCATGCAAATGGATCAGGTCTTGACCGACAGGCGAAGATCAGCCCCGCGCCGCCTTTCGCCCGGCCTGACGCCCGAAGAAGGTGCAGTCGGCAAGGCTGAGGCCGGAGCTATAACCATGCCCCCAGGCCGGAAGACCCGAAGTACAGCGCCCCGCCGCGAACAGGCCCGCGACCGGCGCGCCAGTCCGGTCCAGCACCTCGCCATCGGTCGAGGTCCGCAGTCCCCCCAGCGTGAAGAAGCTGAAATAGCTGGTCGCGAAATTCAGCTCCAGCGCCACGAACGGCCCCTGATCCAAAGGCGTCAGGATCGGCGCGCGCTTATGGAACAGCGGATCGCGCCCCTCCCGCGCATGTTCATTATAGAAGGCCATGGTGGCCGACAGCGTGCCCGGCGCCATTTCCAGTTCCGCCTCGACCTCTTCCCAGCTGTCGCCAGTGCCCGCGATCGTCATGCCAGCCATCGGGAGCGGCTCGTCAAAATGGGCGATGTCGAGCAACAGATAGACCCTGTCGCCCATCTGGTCGACCGCAACGCGGCTCACCCGGCCATGATAGCAATCTTCGTTGATGAAGCGCTGGCCCATCTGGTTGACGAACACGCCATAGGCCTGCGGTTCGGGCATGGTCCAGGGACAGGTGGTGAAGAACTGCTCCATATGGACGGCGTCACCGCCCGCGCTGACGCCCAGTTCGATCCCCACGCCATCATCCTGATCGCCGATCGGGCTGCTGATCTTGAACGTTTCCGGGCAATAACGGCGGCGCATATCTTCGTTGAAGGCAAAGCCGCCCGTGCAGAGGATAACGCCCTTCGCCGCCCGAACGAAGCGGTTGACATTGTCGATGCGCACGATGACCCCGACGACCCGCCGCGCTTCATCCTGCACCAGCGCCACGGCGCGGGCATCGGTCGTCACTTCAACGCCAAGCGCCTTCGCGCGAGCCTCCAGCAGATCGACCATCGGCCGCCCGCCGCCCCAACCCATATGGGCGATCACATGCCCACGCGGGGCAGGCTTCGCTATCTCGCAAAAGGGCCATGCCGCTTCGCTGCCCGACCAGATCAGGGTGGAATCGTCCGTCGGCTCGATATGCTTGCCGGGCAGATAATTGCCGCGATAGGGGATGCCCTGCTCCTTCAGCCAGGCATAGTGGTTGAGCGACTCCTGCGCATAAAGATCGCACTTCGCCTCGTCCGCGCACGGCCCGCCCGCCGCCTTCAGATAGGCGGCCATATCCTCCGTGCTGTCCTCGAACCCCGCCGCGCGCTGGGCATCCGTCCCACCGCTGCCGCCGATATAAATCTCGCCGCCCGACAAGGCCGACGCGCCGCCACTGCCCGAACCACGTTCGAACAGCATAACCCGCGCGCCTCCCGCCGCCGCTTCGATCGCGGCGCACGCACCCGTCGCGCCAAAGCCGATCACCGCGACGTCGGTTTCGAAATCCCACCGTTCGACCTTGCTGGCGGGATAGGGGCGATGAAGCGAAATGTCGGTCACGAAAAGCTGTCCTCTCCTTATGCGATCGAGATCAGAAGGCCTTTGTCTGCCCCCCATCCACCATCAGCGTTTGGCCGGTGATATAACCTGCCGCGTCGCTTGCCAAAAAAACGGCGGCCGCGCCAATATCTTTTTCGCAATCGCCAATGCGCTTCAGTGATACCTTGCTGATCTGCGTATCATAATCGGCGGGCGCCCATTCCTTCCACGCCATCACGCCCGGCGAATTGGCGAACGGGCAAATGATGTTCACCCGCACCGCCTCCGCGCCCCATTCGCTGGCGGCGATCTTGGAAATGGCGCGGATCGCTTCCTTCGCCGCGCAGTAAGACCCCTGCGTCGGGATCGCATCGAACGCAGCGCCGGTCGCGAAGTTGATGACCGACCCCTTGGCTCTAACCAGATGCGGATAGGCTTCACGCATCAACACGAAAGTCGGCCAGAAGCCGGTGTCGAAAGCAAGTTCCATGGCCTCGTCGGTCGTTTCGGCCATCGGCAACTGGCGCGAAGCCTGCGCCGCGTTCACCAGCACATCCAATCCGCCGAAATGCCCGACCGCCGCCTCGACGATTTTCGGCAACTCCGCCCGCTGCGCCAGATCGACGGCCATGAAATGCACATCCCCGCCCAGCGCCCGCAATTCCACCTCGGTCGCGCGGCCAAGCTCTTCCTCCCGATCGACGATCAGCACGCGGGCTCCCGCCTTGACGAAGGCCGTCGCCACACCTTTGGCCACCCCGCGCGCGCCGCCGGTTACGATCGCTGCCTTGCCTTCCAGTGCCTTCATGTCCTGCTCCGATCCGCTCTGATTTATGTGAAGTAAGCCCCGCCATTCACGGTCACGATGCTGCCCGTGGCAAAGCTGCCGTCATCGCCTGCCAGAAACGCCACGGCCCCCGCGATCTCGTCGGGCTGGGCCAGACGCTTCATCAGGCTGTCCGCCGCGATCATGTCCTTCATTTCGCTTGGCAAAGTGGCATAGATCGGCGTCTCGGTTGCACCGGGATTAACCGCATTGACCCGGATGCCGCGATCCGCCAGCTCCCGCGCCATCGCCCGCGTCATGCCCAGCACTGCCGCCTTGGCCGCGCAATAAGGGATAGGCCCATCGCCCTTCACGCCAGACGTCGAACCGATGTTGACGATGCTCCCGCCAGTCCCCTGTTCCGCCATCAACCGAACCGCCGCCCGGCTGCATTTGAACGTACCGTCCAACGTCACGGCCAGCACGCCGGACCAGCCCTCATCCCCGCAATGGATCGTCTGATCGACAAAGGTCGTCGGCGCCTCGCCCCGCGCGATTTGCTCAGCCCGCTCCCCCTGCGCCGCATAATAGCGGTCCATGCCGTCGCCTGCCGCGCTACCCCGCCCGGCATTATTGACCAGCACGTCGACGCCGCCCAGCGCCTCCTTCACCTGCGCAAAGGCCCTGTCCACCGAAGCTGTGTCCGCCACGTTGCAGGCAATCCCCACATGCGGCGCAGGCAACACCGCGCCAGCCGCCGCCGCATCCAGATCAAGTATCGCGACCGTCGCCCCTTCGGCAGCGAGCCGCCGCGCAATAGCCGCACCAATCCCCTGCGCGCCGCCGGTCACGACAGCGCGTTTTCCTTTCAGCCGTTCCATGGCGATCAATCCTCTACTTCAGGACGCCAGGCGACGCCGTTCACATGCGCGCCGCCATCGGCAAAGAGGGTGTTGCCACTCATATAGCCGCCGCCCTCGCTCGCCAGGAACACCGCGATCGGACCAATATCCGCTTCCGCGTCGCCGAAACGCCCGGCCGGAACCTGTTGCAGGATCGCCTGCGTCATCTCCGGATTGGCCGCGAAATAATCCTTAGCCTGCGGACTCGTCGCGGAAGGACAGATGGTGTTGCAGGTAATGCCGTGCGGCCCCCACTCCACCGCCGCCGTCCGGGTCAGCGCCCGCATCGCTTCCTTGCTGGCATTATAAGCGACGGTGAACATGTGCGCGTTGACGCCATTCAGCGATCCCAGGTTGATCACGCGGCCATAGCCTTGCGCCTTCATGATCGGGAAGGCCGCCTTCATGGCCCAGAACACGGCATAATAGTTGAGGGCGAAGGATCCCTCCATATCCTCGTCGCTATGCTTCTCGATCCGCTTGGGGAAGCTGGCGCCCGCATTGTTGACCAATATGTCGAGCCGCCCGAACCGCTGATGCACGGCCTCGACCATGGCTTCCACCTCGGCGCGCTGCGTCACGTCCGTACGGATGAAAAAGGCGTCAACCCCATGCGTATCGCGCAGATATTGCGCCTCTTCCTCGCCCTGATCAGCCTTGCGCTGCGCGATCGCGACATTCGCCCCGGCAGCGGCCAGCGCCCGCACGATGCCCTGACCAACACCCTGCCCACCCCCGGTGACGAGCGCCGTGCGCCCTTCCAGCAGCTTTGCCATATTACCTCTCCTTATAGTCTTGTGACCCTACCCGCCGCTCATGCGTCCAGCAGCGCATAATCCAGATAACCGACCCGATCGTCGCCACTGCCCGTGTAGAAGCTGGCCTTGTTGGCCTTGTTGAGCGCAGCCCCCGTCTGGAAACGCTCCACCAGATCGGGGTTAGCGATGTAGAGATAGCCGAAGGACACTGCCTCGGCCTTCCCCTCCGCGACCACCGCCGCAGCCTTCTCCAGGTTCAGGCCGCCATTCTCGATCACCGCGCCGCTCCAGTTGGCACGGACCAGCTCCAGCGCGTCCTGCCCTTCCAGCGGAATGTGGATCAGATGGCAGTAGGCCAGGCCCATGCCGTCGATAGCGTTCAACAACGCAGCATAGGTTTCATGCGGGTTCGCATCATCCATGCCGTTGAACTTGACGCCCGGACAGATACGGAAGCCGACCCGGCCCGCACCCACGGCGTCGGCCAGCGCCTCCAGCAACTCGACCACGAAACGAATGCGGTTCTCCACCGACCCGCCATAGCGGTCGGTCCGGTGATTGCTGTTCGATGACAGGAACTGCATCGGCAGGTAACCGCTGGCGCAATGCAGCTCGATCCCGTCCAGACCAGCGGCGATCGCGTTGCGCGCCGCCGTCACATATTCCGCAATGACGCCGGGAATCTCATCTGTCTCCAGCGCGCGGGGCACGACCGTTTCCACCGGAACGCCATCAGGGCCGGGGATCTTGTCCGGGCACTGAATGGCTGACGGCGAAACCGTCTCTGCGTCCGCATCCTTGTTCGCCTGCACGGCGGCGCGGCCGACATGCATCAGCTGCATGACGATCTTTCCGCTCCCGCCATGCACGGCGTCGGCGACCTTGCGCCATCCTTCGACCTGCGCCGCGCTATGGATGCCGGGCGTCCGCCAATATCCCTTGCCGACGGGCGAAGGCTGCGTCCCTTCCGTCACGATCAGCCCGGCACTCGCGCGCTGACGATAATATTCGACCATGATGTCGGTCGGCACATCGCCCGGTCCGGCCCGGTCGCGGGTCATCGGCGCCATGACGACCCGGTTGGACAGCGCAATGTCACCCAATGTCACGGGCGAGAAAATATCCGTCATAGCAAATCAGCTCCGTACGCGCGGCTTGGGCAGCGGAGCGCCGCGCCGCATCGTTTCAATGAATTTTTCCAGCGGCGCGGGCGCATCGACCGGGCCATCATGCGGCTGCCCATGCCGGTCCCAATAGCTTTTCCAGCTCGGGAACAGGTCGTGGAAACTGCCATGATAGGGCTGCACGCCCGGCCAGCGCATCTTGCGATCACCGATCGGCGGCTTGTTGAGGTCCGTCGCGTACCAGTAAAGCGGCAAGCGGCGGCGGAAATACCAGCGGCCGTCGATCCGCTCATATTTATCGAAATACATCATCTGCATGATGACCCATTCGGCGCCGGTCTCATGCTCATTTTTCGAATAGACGACGCCCTGCGCATGGTCGGGATCATCGAAATCGATAATGTGCCCGCCAATATGATGGGACGTGCCATCAAACTGCATCGAATGGGTTTCGTCGAACCAGTCGCGCAGTTCCTTGCGCCCCTGCTTGCCGCCACCGACCTTCACATCTTCGGGGAACAGGTTCACCCAGGCGTCGGAGTCGCGCATGTCCAGCGCCAGCGAATATTTCGCGGCCAGCTGACGGATCGCATCCAGCGATTCCAGTCGGTCTATGCGCGCAATCAGGCTCTCGTCCGCCACCCTCTCGATCCTTTCTATTTGAACCGTTTGTTTCCCCTTTCTCCCTGCCTCTGGAAATGCCAGAATAGCTCAAAGGTCATGACAAAACGGCTCAACACCAAACATCTGTCGCGTCCGGTGGCGACGCGTGTCCCCGTCGCCATCGCCCGCGATCTGCTGCGGCTGGTGGCGGAAATCGGCGTCGATCCCGCCGATCTGCTGCGGCAGGCGCGCCTGTCCCACCTCATAGGGCCGCCGATCGGCGGAACCGCCGCGCAGCGCGGGCTTTCGCAGGATGATTTCACCCGCCTCTACGCCCATTGCACCTGGGCTCTCGATGCGCAGGCCGCCCGTCAGGAAGGACGCGAGCCCCTGACCAAGGCGGGGGTGGACATGCTCTGCCACTGCATCATCACCTGCCGCACATTGGCGGATGTGATCGATCGCACGGATCGCTTTTCCGAGCTTATCGGGCCGCGCGCAGGGCGGCTGCGGCTGAAGGTCGATGACGGCGTCGCGCGGCTCGACATGGCAACCCCGCGCCATATCCGGAACGCCAGCGCCTATGTGTCCGACCTTGCGGGCCTTTCCACCTATTACCGGCTATTCGGCTGGCTGATCGGCGAGGATATTCCGCTGCTCGGCGCAGCGATGCGCTATCCACCGCTGCTGGACGAGCAGACCATTTCCTACCTCATGCCCGTGCCCATGCAGCATGGCGCACCGGAAAACAGCCTGCGTTTCCCCGCCAGCTATCTCGACCGCCCGGTCCTACGCAGCCATCATGAACTGGAGCATCTGCTCGAACGCTTCCCCTTCGACGTCGAACAGTCGCAATCGCTCGACGCGCCATTGTCGGAGCGCATCCAGCACCTCTTCAGCGCCATGCTGGGAAGTGGCGAAGCGCCCGCCACCGCGTCCCAACTTGCCCGCCAGTTCAGCATCAGCGTCGCCACGCTGAAACGCCGCCTTGCCGATGAAGGCACATCGCTCGTGCAGCTGAAAACCGAAGCGCGCCGCGCCCTCGCGACCCGGCTGCTGGACGACCCCCGGCTCACCATCACCGAAGTGGGCCGCCGCACGCAGTTCAGCGACACCGGCGCCTTCCGCCGCGCTTTCCAGCAATGGACAGGATCATCGCCTAGCCGCTGGCGCGAACTGCGCCAGGGCGGCCGGGAAACGCCGATCAGTATCGACTGATGATCTTCTCGGCAAAGCGGTTGAGATCGTCGATCTTCTCCTGCAACGGCTGACTATCTTCTTCCACCGCATAGAGATTGCGGAAAGAGGCGACGACATCAGTCACGCCCGCATCTTCCTGCCGACGGATCATATCCAGATCGACCTCCCCCATGGCCGAACCGAAGATGCGGAATGGCGCGTCCTTGCGCCCAAGTTCCTCCCGATACGCCGCCAGCTTCTCCAACATCGGCAGCATCATATCCATGCCACCCCCCGCAAACATCCAGCCATCGTTGCGCGCCGCGCGCTTCAGCGCAGGGTCGGAATGACCGCCGATCAGGATCGGCACCGGCTTTGTCGGGACAGGATTGAGCTTCACGGGGGGCAAGTCGAAAAACTCGCCATGATATTCGAAATAGCCGCCATTGGTGAGGCCCCGGACGATATCGATGCACTCATCGAACCGCTTGCCCCGCCCTTCCCACGGCACGCCCATGACCGCATAATCTTCCGGCCACACGCTCAGGCCCACGCCAAAGTTGAAACGGTTGTCGAACAGCGCCTCGATCGATGCCACCATCTTCGCGACATAGAGCGGCGGGCGCACTGGCAGCTTCACGACATTGGTCGTCACCTCCAGCGTCTGCGTCGCGGCGAGCATCGCGGTCACATGGATGAACGACTCGAGGAACGGCTTGTTCTCCAGGAATTCGCGCCCGCCATCGTCGGTATAGCTATATTTGGTGCCAGAACTTTTCGGATAGATCAGGCTGTCGGGCACCGTGAACCCTGCATAGCCCGCCGCTTCGGCCGCCTTTGCCAGCGGCGCGTAATATTGGATCGCGGTCATCGACTCGCCCAGATGAAAGCGCATCGTCCTCTCCTTCCACATATTATTCTCAGGCCCGGCGGGCTACGCCGATCAGACCCGATGCTTTCGACCTTATCCCTTCAGCGGGAAATTCAGTCAACTCCGCCTATGATCCGGTTCGTGCGCATTCGCGCTCTCTGCTACGCATATGTCGGCGTAAATGGCATACAGCGTCGCAAAAAGCGCATTGATCAATTGTTTTTTTCACCTATCCTATGCGCCAAAGCTGCACCCCGCATGAGGGGCAGGCGGCAAAAGGATCAGGAAAGGAAAGAGGATGCTTCTCAAGGACAAGGTCGTGATCGTCAGTGGCGTTGGCCCCGGCATGGGTCAGGCGCTGGCCCGGATAGCCGCCGCCGAAGGCGCGAGCGTCGTGCTCGCCGCCCGTAACCAGGCCTTCCTCGATGAAGTGTGCAGCGACATCAAGGCAAAGGGCGGCAAAGCCATCGCCGTCCCCTGCGACGTCAGCGATGAAGCTCAGTGCAAGACGCTGGCCGAACGCGCCGCCGCCGAATTTGGCGGACGCGTCCACGGCCTCGTCAACAGCGCCTATTTCCACGGCGACTGGTGCTTTGTCGATAATGCCGACTTGGGTGACTTCGCCAAGGCGTTCGACGTCAACTGCCTCGGCGCCCTCCGCCTCACGCGCGCCTGCGTCCCCTATCTGCGCGACGGCGGCGCGGTCGTGAACGTGTCCACCATGGCGACGGTCAATCCCTATGGCACCGAAGGCGGCATGGAAATGCCCTATGCGGTGGCAAAGGGCGCGCTCAACACGCTGGGCAAATATATGGCGTCCGACCTTGGCCGCCACGGCATCCGCGTCAACACCTGCCGCATGGGCTGGATTCATGGCGAGCCGGTCGAAGGCTTCATCGCCTCGCAGGTGGACGCCGGTTTCAAGCGTGATGATGTGATCGCGGGCGTCACCAAGAATATCCCCATCGGCATCATCCCACCAGAAGATGACTGCGCCCGCGCCGTGTTGATGATGATCTCCGACTATTCGCGCGTTGTCAGCGGGGCATCGCTGGACGTCAACGGCGGCCAGTGGATGGCGCCCTAATCGTCAAGGAGGTGCGCCCATGTTCAAATGCATCGCACTACTGAAACGCAGGCCGGATCTCTCGCGCGAAGACTTTATCGCTTATTATGAAACCCAGCACGCGCCCCTGATACGGCGCCTGCTGCCGGGCATAGTCGATTATCGGCGCAACTATGTGGAGCTGGAGGGCGCCTTCCTGTTTCCGGGCGCGGCGCCGATCGACTTCGACGTGATCACCGAAATCTGGCTCGCCGACCGCGCAGCCTATGACCGCTTCACCGCCGCCGCCGCGCAAGAGGACATCGCCAACCAGATCGCGCAGGATGAGGAAAACTTCCTCGACCGCACGGCAACGCGTATGCTGGTGGTCGATGAAAGAGGTGCAGACATGCCCAACGCCATCACCCTCCAGGCATTGCTGGACGAACGGGAAATCATACGAGGCCTGTCCCGCTTCGCCCGCATCCTCGACAATAAACAGTGGGACCACTTAAGCGACGTCTTCGCGCAGGACATCAGCTTCGACTATGGCACCGGCGGCGACCAGCACGGTATGGCGGCGCTCACCGCCAACATGCGCCGCTTCCTCGACCGCTGCGGCGGCACGCAGCATCTCATCGGCAGCATCCTGGTCGATGTCGATGGCGACCGCGCGACGAGCCGATCCTATGTGCAGGCCCGGCATCAGCGGGTGAACGACCCCGCCGGACCCATATTCGATTCCAACGGCGAATATGTCGATCAGTGGGAAAGGCGCGCCGAAGGCTGGCGCATCATACGCCGCGACGCGATCTGGGCCGCGCACACAGGCGACCCGATGATCCTGCACGCTGAACCCGGCAATCTCGGCTGATAAGTCAGGGCTTGAGCCCAACACCGCCCCCTACCCCCGTTCGGGCTGAGCTTGTCGAAGCCTTCTTCTTCTAAAGAGATGTGAAACCCTTCGACAGGCTCTGCACGAACGGATTTAAGCGTTTAAATAATGGATAGCGCCCTCACCTCACGCCACCTCGGCAAAGGGCAGACACACGCTGTCAAACCCCAGCACATGCGCAACGCGGCCCAGTCCAACCCATGCCGCCACGCTATGCGCCAGGTCGACAATCTCCTCGTCCGAAAACAGCGCATGCGCCCGCTCCCAGAAATCCTCATCCTGCGCGATCGACTTCGGCTCCTGCGCAAAGCGCTCCGCAAATTCAATCGCCGTCCGCTCGCGAGGACTGAAGACAGGCGACGTCCGCCAATTCTCGACCGCCGCATAAAAGTCCTCATCGGGCGCTGATCCATTGTCGGCAACCGTATGCCCCGGCCGCTGCCCCGATGCGGCAAACATCGATTGAACGTCCCGCGCCGCGCGAAATTGCTGGCAGATGACACAACCGTTTATCTGCGCCGTCCGCGACCGCGCGCCTTCAAATTCCCGCAGCGACAACAGGCTATGCTGATAGACCGCTTTCGAAAAGCCGCCCGCTGCCCCCATGATCTCGCGCGCATAATTGCGCGATGCATAGCCATAGGGGTCGGCGGCATCCTGCTCGGGTAAGTCGATACGGATCATGGCATCTCTCCTTATGTCGCTGTTTTGTTGTTCACACGCCCGCTATTCAATCCACGCCCGGCGCACCGGGAAATTGTGCATAATATTGCCCGGTCAGCATGCCGCCATCCACGGCGATCTCCGCGCCCGCCAGATAGGATGCCTCGTCGCTCGCCAGGAACAGGGTCGCGCGCGCCACTTCCTCCGGCGCGCCGACCCGTTGCAGCGGCACATTGCCGAACCGCTCGCTCACCTTTTCCCGCGTCGATCCGTCATGATTGGTCATCACCGTATCCACGCCGCCCGGATGCACCGAATTGACGCGAATGCCCCGATGGCCAAGCTCCAGCGCGGCGACACGGGTCAGCCCCCGCACGCCCCATTTGCTGGATGAATAAGCGGCAAGCCCGTTCGCCCCCTTCATCCCATCGACCGAAGAGATGTTGACGATCGCACCCTTGCCACGGGCGATCATCCCCGGCGCGACGGCCTTGATGCCCAGAAATTCGCCGGTCAGATTGACCTTCAACACGCGCTCATATTCGGCAAGGCTGGTGTCCAGCAGTGTGCGGAACAGCAATATGCCCGCATTGTTCACCAATATGTCGACCGGCCCTAAATCCGCCTCGACCGCGCCGACCAGTTCGGCCCAGCCCTGCTCGCTCGTCACGTCATGATGATAGAAGCGCGCCGCCTCACCCAGTTCGGTCGCCAGTTGCGTGCCGACCTCGTCCAGCACATCGGTGATGGCGACCTTCGCGCCCTCCTCGGCAAAGAGTCGGCTGGTGGCGGCGCCCATGCCGCGAGCGCCCCCGGTGATGATCGCAACCTTACCCTGCAAACGGCCCATGGCGCCCTGCCTCTCCAAAAAAATTTCCGCACCGCGATACGCATTCTGGCGTTATTTCTTCGCAGACATCTTGATACGCGTGGATAAACCGGCGCAAGAACAAGGGCAACCGGAATCGGGCCTTGGTCTCAAAAGGCGCCAGAAATCCCGGAAAGGAGAGCGCAGCGATGCTGTTGAAGGACAAGGTGATCGTGATCAGCGGCGTCGGCCCCGGCATGGGTCAGGCGCTCGCAAAACTCGCCGCGCAGGAAGGCGCAAAGGTCGTCATGGGCGCCCGCAACATCGATTATCTCGAACAGGTGCGCACCGAAATCGCGGATCAGGGCGGACAAGCCATAGCCGTTAAATGCGACGTCAGCGATGAAGGGCAATGCCGCGATCTCGCTGAAAAGGCGACCACGACATTTGGCGGGCGCATCCACGGCCTCATCAACAGCGCTTATTATCACGGCGAATGGACTTTCGTTGACAATGCGGACGAAGCCCAATGGGCCAAAATCTATGACGTCAACTGCCTCGGCGCACTGCGCCTGACACGCGCTTGCGTGCCCCATCTGAAAGGCGGCGGCGCGGTGGTCAATGTTTCGACCATCGGCACGCTTCGGCCCGCTGGCGGCGAACATGGCATGGAAATGGGTTATGCCGTGTCGAAAGGCGGCCTCAACGTCCTCACCAAATATATGGCCGCCGATCTCGGCCGGTTCGGAATACGAGTGAACAGCTGCCGCATGGGCTGGATATACGGCGCGCCCGTGCAAGCCTATATCGACTCCCTCGTGACGGAAGGAACCAGCGCGGAAGACGTCATCGCGGCCGTGACCAAGGACATTCCCCTCGGCATCATCCCGCCCCAGGATGACTGCGCCCGCGCGGTACTGATGATGCTTTCCGATTATGCGGCAGTCGTCACCGGCGCGGCGCTGGACGTAAACGGCGGCCATTGGATGGCGCCCTGACACGATCATGCGAGTGGCAGGGTCAGGCGAAGCTCGTCGCCGTCTACACCTGTTCGGAAAATATCAGGAAAGGCAGATCAAGCGGTTCATACTGGAAGCCCAGCATTGAAATCGCGGCGGTAATTTGGCCTCTGTGATGCGTAGCGTGATTGAAGACATGGAGCAGCGCGCTTGACATCGGAAGCGCGCGAGCCTGCCCCGTCGTCATTATATAGCGAAGATCGTCAGCCAATGCGGCCTCGTCCAGATTATCGACATAGCCGCGCCAGCGGGCCGTTGCCGCGATCAAGCGGGACGCGAGTAGCGCGCGATTGCTCTCCAACTCTGCATCGAGGGAAAGAGCCGTTGTCTGCGCCTGCGTAAATCTCGGATACCAAATCTCGCTGTCTGTCAGCAGCAGATGATTGAGCGTTCCGTGGATCGATCCGAAAAAGAGGCCGCATGACTTATGATAAGGTTCGTCCGGGATCGACGCCACGGCCTCCAAAACGCGTTCAGTCGCCCAACCATGATAGCGCGCCATCTGCATGATCTGCATTTTGACAGAGGCGGCCATACAATCCCCAATTTGCCAGAAGCTGCAATTCTCCAGTTCGGAAGTGCCAGCTAGAGCATTTTCGAAACAGATGGCGTCATCTGCTGGCTCGGAAAATGCGGAAAACAAAAGACAAATAGAGCGTGATCCGATCCAATCTGATCGGATCACGCTCTAGTCCTCAAATGGAGGGCAGGAGCAACGATCGCGCCCCTGCCCTCACGAACTCAAGCCGCAGCGGGCATCTCACCCCAGGCCAGGTAACGCGGCGTACCATCTTCGCCAATCTCTTCGGTCAGGATGGACGTGACGCGGCTCACAGACTCCGCGATCCACCAACGCCCGTCCTGCTTGCGGTAGACATCCTGATATTCCACCGCGAGCCGGGTCACCGACCGCGTGGCGAGAATGATCGTCCGGAAATTGAGCGACCACAGCCCACGCGCTTCATCCGCGCTCACCAATTCGATATCCGCATTGGTCGCATGGTGAATGTCATAAACGCCGCCCGCCATCGCCATTTTCTGGAATATGGCGATAAACTCGTCGCGATCCGTGAATAGCGGGAAATTCTGGTAATCCAGCCTTATGCCCTGCGGCAGAAACGTCTCACGCAACTCGTCCACCAGCTTCAGGTCACAGGCGCGCAGGTAACGCGCCTTCAACTGACGGATGGCGTTGACGTCCTCCAATGCCGTCACGCGGGCGGCAAGCTCTTCCAGATTGATCGACATGATACTCTCCTCAGGGGTTGAACCTCCCCCCGTTTTTCTGCGGTTGGACAGATCGACCGTCCCCGCCTGTTTTAGGGCGTCTCTCGCGTGATTTTCGCGATGCCAGCCTCATATTTCAAATTATGAACGGACACGGACGTTTCCACCCGCTGGACGCCCGGCATCGGCCGAATGCGCTCCGTCACCAGATCGTTCAATTGCTCGATATTGGTGAACAGCCCCATCGCCAACAGGCTGTAACGGCCCAGCAGAACGATAACGCAGGTGATTTCCGGAATTTCGGATAGACGGCGCGCCAACTCCGACACATGGGATGGATCGGCATCGATCCCCATCATGCAAAGGTTGGGCGATCCCGCCATGCGGAAATCGGTGACGACGGTGAACTGGATCAGCCCTTCATTCTGCAACCGCTTGACGCGTGTGCGAATGGTGCCCTCCGTCACGCCCAGTTCGGCGGCGATGGCGCGGTTGGAAATGCGCGCGTCGCGGGCCAGCTTTTCGACGATCCCCTGGTCCAGCTTGTCCAGGCGCGCCCAATCGGCCTTCCCGGTCACAGCGGCACCACGTTGAATTCATATTTCACGATATCCACCGCCACCCCTGATGTGATGTGAACGACCCCGTCCACGCTGGCGATATGCTCGAACAACATCTCCTGCACCTCGCCAAAATCCCTCAGCGCGACGAGCAATTCCACATCATGGTCGCCGCTCATGACATTGACGCTCAGCACTTCGGGAAGATCGGCCAGATCGCGGCCAACCTCCTGAACATTGCGGCCCTGGACCTTCACGCCCAAGGCGATGATCACATTATAACCATGGGCCGCAAAATCGGTGACGGCAACGACGCGCATCGCTTTCCCGTCGTCCATCTTTTGCAGCCGGGCCGAAACGGTGGCAGCGGTAACGGACAGCCGTTCTGCAATTTCCTGATTGGTTGCGCGGCCGTTGGTCCGGAGTATCTCTATGATATTCGTATCGAGAGTATCCAGCGATGGCGGCGTCGTTTTCCGCCCGCTTCTGATCTGCATTCTTGCCCCGCCTTCAAAAATGTAGCCGGTTTAATAGCGCGCACTTGCGGGCAGCACCAGTGTCAAAGCTGATGCCGCCGTAATTTGCGCGGCTATCTGCCGCTCATCCTACCGTGTTTCGGCGGGATGCAGCGCCTTGCGAAGGGCCGCGACCGCGTCGCGCTTCATCTGGCGGACTGGCGCGGCGTCGGGCGTCACGTCAAAACCGTGATAGGCCCCCGGATATACGTGCAGTTCTGCCGCAACGCCTGCTTCGATCAGCCGCCGGGCATAATCCATGTCCTCCACCAGAAAGAGATCGAGCGCGCCCACGCAGATGAAAGCGGGCGGCAAACCAGCCAGGCTCTCCGCCCGCGCGGGGGCCGCGTAGGGCGATACGTCCGCCGATCCGGGCTCCTTACCCAGCAGGGATCGCCAGCCAAAGGCGTTGGCCTGCGGCGTCCACACGAATGCGCCCAGATGTTCGGGCTGGCGAGTGATGCAGGTGCGGTCGTCCAGCATCGGATAGATCAGGTTCTGGTGCGCGATCGCCGGGCCGCCCCGGTCGCGTGCCAGCAGCGCCAAAGCAGCGGCCAACCCGCCGCCCGCACTCTCGCCGCGAATGGCGATCCTCTTGGGATCGACGCCCAGCTGCGCCGCGCCGTCATGCAACCATTGCAGCGCCGCGTAACAATCCTCGACCGCGCCCGGCGCCACCGTTTCCGGCGCGAGCCGATAATCGACCGAAACGATGAGGGCGGAAGCGGAAAGCGCAAGCTCGATGTTGGAAAGGTGATTGGTACGCACCGACCCCATCACATAGCCGCCGCCATGAATATGCAGGATCGCGGGCAGAGTCCCTTGCGCATCGGCCAGACGATAAACCCTGACCAACAGCTCATGCCCATCGGGCGCGATGATCCGCTCCTCCCGCCATTCAACACCACTATCCTGCGGCTCAGGCGCCATCGCGGTCATCTGCTCCATGCCTTCGCGTATCGCAGGCAGGCTCTCGGCCGTGATGTCCAGCGCCGGCATGAACTCCAACCCCGGCAACAGGGTGGGGTCGATCAAGTCACGCATCATACTCTCCTATTTTTCCTATTTTCCTATTTCTTGTTTTTCAGTGCGTTCTTTTCACCACTTCCTTCACGCAATCCACCGCCATTTGCGCCCGCATTTGCGGGTTGATGCCTTGTTCGATGGCGTCTTGCTGGGGTATTTCGACGCTGATTGGTGTGTTGGGATTGAGGGCGTGGAGGAACGCTGGAATATTGAACGTGCCTTGTCCGGGGAGTTGCCGCTGGATGCCGGCTTCGCGTTCGAGTTCGCTGGGATCGATGGTTGTTGGGCCGTCGGCTATCTGGGCGATGGCGATGGCGGGGTGGGCAAGGAGGGCGAAGCTGGTGTCTGGTTCGGGTCCGCGCATGATGTGGAGGAGGTCGGCTGTGACCTTGATGTCGGATCGGCCGGAACGGGCTATTTCGTCGAGGGCGGCCCTTAAGGTTTGGACCTGGGAGGGGGGATAAAATTCGATTGCGAGGGCGATGTTGAACCCTGAAGCAAGCTCGGCCAGTTCGACGAGCTTCTCGGTGCGGCGGATGGGATCGCGGTCGTAGCACAGGACATTGGCGAGGGGCGCGCCAAGCGCGGCGCCGGTTTCGAGCGCGGGGATGAAGTCAGCGGGATTGGTGCGCCCCGCCATGGTGAAGGGGTAGATGAGGTCGACCGTGACCCCGGTGGCGGCGAGCGCATCGCGGGTCTGGCGCAGCGCCTGGGGGTCGCGCACCAGGTCATAGCTGGGCATGGCGGGCAGCACCTCCATGGAATGGAGGAACGGGCAGATGCCTGCGCAGCCCACCTGTGCGGCGATTTGCGCCAGCTGCCAGGGGGTGGTGTCGGTGACGGTGATATGGTCGAGCGACAGGCGTCTATCGGCCATATCCTCTCCTCCTGTTCCGCATGAGCCGTGCCGGGCGCGGACAAGCCGCGCCCGGCGGCTGATCAGGCCGCGGCTTCGCGCGCCTTGACCATGTCGAGGGCGACATCGACGATCATGTCCTCCTGCCCGCCGACCATCTTGCGACGGCCGAGTTCAACGAGGATAGTGCGGGTGTCGAGGCCGTAGGTTTCGGCGGCCTTTTCGGCATGACGCAGGAACGAGGAATAAACCCCGGCATAGCCCAGCGCGAGGGTCTCGCGATCGACCCGAACCGGCCGGTCCTGCAAGGGGCGAACCAGATCCTCGGCCGCGTCCATCAGCGCCATGACGTTACAGCCATGGTTCCAGCCCTTGCGCTCGGCAGCGGCGATGAACACCTCGAGCGGCGCGTTGCCCGCGCCCGCACCCATACCGGTCAGCGAGGCGTCGATCCGCACCGCGCCGCACTGCGCCGCGACGATCGAGTTGGCGACGCCGAGCGAGAGATTATGGTGAGCGTGGATGCCGCGCTGGGTCTCGGGCTTCAAGACCCGGTCATAGGCTTCGAACCGGGCCTTGACCCCGTCCATGTCGAGCGCGCCGCCGCTGTCGGTCACATAGACGCACTGCGCGCCATAGCTTTCCATGAGCAGCGCTTGGGCCGCGAGCTTCTCGGCATCGATCATGTGGCTCATCATCAGGAACCCCGAGACGTCCATGCCAAGATCGCGGGCGATGCCGATATGCTGTTTCGAGACGTCGGCCTCGGTGCAATGGGTCGCGACCCGCACCGAGCGCACGCCGATGTCATAGGCGCGGCGCAGTTCCTCGACCGTGCCGACGCCCGGCAGGATCAGCGTGGTGAGCACGGATTTGGTCAGCACCGAAGCGACCGCTTCGAGCCATTCCCAATCGGTATGCGCGCCGAAACCATAGTTGAAGCTCGCGCCATTGAGGCCGTCGCCATGGGCAACCTCGATCGCGTCGACGCCTGCGTCATCCAATGCCTTGGCGATCGATTTCACATGGTCGATGCCGTACATGTGGCGGATGGCGTGCATGCCATCGCGTAGCGTCACGTCCTGAATGTAGAGCTTGTCGCCCGCCTCGACGTTGAATGTGCTGGTCATGTCTTGATACTCCGTGGGCGCGCGCTTCAAGCGGCGACCGTCTTGCCCTGGGCGATGCGCTGCGCGAGCAGCTCGCCGGTCGCCTTGGCGGCGGCGGTCATGATGTCGAGATTGCCCGAATAGCTGGGCAGATAATCGCCCGCGCCCTCGACCTCGAGCAGGATCATGGTCTTGATGCCGGTGAACTCGCCGCGACCGGGGATGGTGAGCTTGTTGTTGTCGCCAAAGCGCTCGAACTGCACGTCCTGCTTGAGGCGATAGCCCGGCACATAGGCCTGCACCTTCTTGACCATCGCCTCGACCGAGGCGCGGATCGTCTCTTCATCCGCGCCTTCGGACAAAGTGAACACGGTGTCGCGCATGATCATCGGCGGTTCGGCGGGATTGAGGATGATGATCGCCTTGCCCTGCGCCGCGCCGCCGACCTTTTCGATGGCGCCTGCGGTGGTGCGGGTGAACTCGTCGATATTGGCGCGGGTGCCCGGACCCGCCGAGCGCGAGGAGACCGACGCGACGATCTCGGCATAATGGACGGTCGCGACCTGGGAGACGGCGGCAACCATCGGGATCGTCGCCTGCCCGCCGCAGGTCACCATGTTGACGTTGCCAGCATCGAGATTGGCTTCGCCATTGACCGTCGGGATGGTGTAGGGGCCGATCGCGGCGGGGGTGAGGTCGACCACCTGCTTGCCGTCCTTGCGCAGCGCTTCGTCATGGACCTTGTGGGCGTAAGCGGAGGTCGCGTCGAACACGATACCGATGTCGGGATAGACATCCATCTTCATGAGGCCTTCAAGGCCTTCATGGGTGGTGGCGACGCCGCGCTCGCGCGCCATGGCGAGGCCTTCGGACGCCTCGTCGATGCCGACCACGGCCACCAGTTCCATATTCTGGGGATATTTGATCATCTTGATCATGAGGTCGGTGCCGATATTGCCCGACCCGATGATCGCCGCCTTGACCTTGCCCGTCATTACTTACTCCTCACGGCATCGCCCGCAAGCGATGCGCCACTTTTCATATTCAGATAAAGCGCGCGGTGCAGCTGCCAACCCCGTGGAGCTGCATCTCGAATATATCGCCTGGCCGCGCCGGTTCGAGCGGCACCAGGCTGCCCGACAATATCACATCCCCGGCGTCGAGCGTTACCCCATAGGCGCCCAGCGTATTGGCGAGCCAGGCGACCGCCTGCGCTGGCGACCCCTGCACCGCATGGCCATAGCCTTCCGACAGCGGCTGCCCGTTCTTGGTGACGGTGACATGGAGATTGGGGAGGTCATGCTCGCGCGGGTTCACGCGCGCGTCCCCCAGCACATAGACGCCGCAGGACGCATTGTCAGCGACAGTGTCGACGATGCCGATCTTCCAGTCCTGGATGCGGCTATCGACGATCTCGAAACAGGGAACGATGCTCTCCGTCGCGGCGATCACATCTTCCGCCGTGACGCCCGGCCCCTTGAGGCTGTCCTTGAGGATGAAGCCGATCTCCGCCTCGGCGCGCGGCGCGATGAGGCCGTTTGCCGCGACATCGATGTCACCCTCGATATACATGCGGTCGGTCAGGAAACCGAAATCGGGCTGGTGCACGCCCAGCATGTCCTGCACGGCCTTGGAGGTGACGCCGATCTTCTTGCCGATGACGCGCTCGCCATCACCCTTGCGGCGTTCGAGCGCGCCAAGCGAGATCGCATAGGCGTCATCGATGCCAAGCTGCGGGTAACGCGCCATCAGCGGCGGCACGGTGCGCCCCTCGCGCAGCGCCTGGTAGAGCTCGTCCGCCAATGTTTCGTTCAGGCTATCGCTCACAGATAGGCTCCGTCCTGGAAGATGAGGGGATCGACCGCGTCGGACAGGCGCACCGCCTTGACCCGGGCGATGACGATGCTGTGGGTGCCAAAGGGGGTCATGCTCTCGATCGTGCAGGAGAGGTTGGCCTGCGCTTCATCGAGGATGGGAAGGCCATGGGCATCGGGGGTCCAGTTGCCAACGCCAAAGCGCGCCTCGCGCGCCACCGCGCCGCCGAATGCTGCCGACACTTCGCGCTGGTGGCGCGAGAGGAGGTTGATGCTGACCGGACAGCCAGGCGAGAGATGGGCGTGGATGCCCGCTGTCTGGTTAACGCAGACGAGGACGGCGGGCGGATCCATGGTGAGTGAGGTGATCGAGGTCGCGGCCATGCCGACCGGCGTCTTGCCCTCGCCCAGCGCGGTGACGATCGCCACGCCCGAGGGCAGGCGGCGCATCGCGCCCTTAAGGCCAGCGGTGACATCGACGGGCTCTGGAACAGGCACGGATTGCGCAGGAGCAGCGTCAGCCATTCTTCAGGAAGTCCAGCGAGTAGCGGTTGAACTCTGCCGCCCGCTCGACCTGCACCCAATGGCCGGTCTGCGAGAAGGTGAGGCAGCGCACGTCGGGGCAGGCGTCGAGGAAGAGACGGGCGTGGCTTTCGGGACAGAATTCGTCATTGAGGCCCCAGAGGACGAAGATCGGCTGCTTGACCTCGCCAAGGCGCACCCCGAGGTCCGGCGTCTTGACGCGGGCGAGCACATCCTTGGGCTGGGTGCGCGCGACGGCAAAACGTTCCTCGACCAGCGCGTCGGTGATCAGGTGCGCCGAGGATGGGTGCATGAGGTTGCCGATCAGGCGGCGCTGTTCCTCGATGTTGAATTCAGGGCTGCCAAAGCCCGAGCGCATCTTGGCGATGCCGGGCATGGTGAAATAGCTCATCTGTTCCGCCACGCAGCCCGGCGCCATCAGGACGAGCTTGCCGATGGTGAATTCAGGGTGGTCGAGCGCGATCTGGAGGGCGATGCCGCCGCCCAGCGAGTTGCCGATGAGGTGGCCGCTTGTGATCCCATGCTGCGTGAGCGCGTCGAGCAGGGTCTGGGTAAACAGCTCGAGCGGATAATCGGCCTCCGGCTTGGACGAGGCGCCATAGCCGATGAGGTCGGGCAGGATAACGCGGTAACCGGCATCGGCAAAATCTTGCGCATTGTTGCGGAAGTTGGACGCGCCCGATGCCCCGGGGCCGCTGCCATGGATGAAGATGACGGTGGGGGCGTTTGCCTGCGCCCCTGCGATTTCCGCGATCGAAATCTCATATCCGCCCGCAACGCTATAGGTCTTGCGGATCAATTCACTGCCCATGGATATCCTCTTTTGTCCTGGCCCGATGCTGTCCAGATGTCAGATGGTCAGATGCTCGCTTCAGATGAAGGTGAAGGCGGGTGGTTCGCCATTGATCGTGCCGATGACATCGCTGGTGCGGTTGGCCGGGTCATTGGCGACATGGGCGCGCGCGGCGTGAAGGTCGAGCCAGGGCTGGAGGATCGGGCTCGACATATAGACCGCCCGGCCGCCCAGCAGCTTGACCATGCCGTCGGCCAGTTCGGCCATGCGGCGCACGACGCTGGCGGACTGGTAGGCAAAGAGCGCGCGCTTTTCCATCGGCACGGGCTCATTGCGGCCCGCATAGTCCATGAGGTCATTGAAGGTCGTGCGGTGGGTCAGTTCCATCTCATTGGTCTCGGCGATCGCGCGGGCGATGGCGGCGTGGAGATTGGGGTCGGCCTTGGACGCCTTGCCGGTGTTGGTCGAGACGCGGTTGCCCATGATCTCCATCGCAGCGCCAGTGGCGGCGCGGATGCCGCCGAAGGCGGCGCTGGAGACCGAGCGGATGAAGAGCTGCGCCCAGGGGATGCGGTAGAGCGGGGCGGTGTTGGTTTCCTGGCCCGGATTGGTGCCGGCAAAGCCGTCGCTCGCCTTGTGGGTGCGATGTTCGGGCACGAACACGCGCTCGACCACGATGTCGAAGCTGCCGGTGCCCTGGAGGCCGAACGTGTCCCAGGTGCCCTCGATCACCTGATAGTCGGAGCGCGGCAGCAGGAAGGTGCGCATGTCGGGCGGGCCGCCATCGGTGTCGAAATTGATCGCGCCAAGCAGCACCCAACCGCAATGGGAGGAGCCTGAGGAGAAGCCCCAGCGGCCCGACAGGTAGAAGCCGCCTTCGACCTTCTCCACCTTGCCGACCGGCTGATAGGTGGAGGAGACGAGCATGTCGGGATCATCGCCCCACACTTCCTTCTGCGCCTCGTCATGGAAGAGGGCGAGTTCATAGGGGTGGCAGCCCAGCACGCCGTAGATCCAGCCTGTCGACATGCAGCCTTCGGCGAGCGCCTTCTGGATTTCGAAGAAGACATTGGGGTGCATCTCATAGCCGCCGTAACGCTTGGGCTGGAGCACGCGGAAGAAGCCGGCCGCCTTCATCTCGGCGACGGTTTCGGGGGGCACGTCATGGGCGATGGTGCAGGCGCGCGCGCGCTGGCGCAGCGTCGGGATCATGGCTCTGGCTTTGGCGATCAGACTTTCGGGTGAAGGTATCCCGGCATTCGCCTCGTCAATGGGTCGGCTTGCTACTGCCCCGGTCATGATCTTCTCCATTGTAGGCGACTCTACTTCAGATTTGCTATATGCGTAGATTATGTAAACTGCTATTACGCAAACTGTCAAGGCAAACAGGGCTTGCGCATTTGGGCCGTTGCTTATAGGCGGATTGGGAACGAATTGCCATAAGCTCGTGAGCGCGCTTAACTGCGCCTCCCCCTGCAAGTGCGAAACAGGCGGCAGCGCTTGCCATATGCGTATGGGGAAGGTCATTTTGCAACGCTCTGCGGCAGAGCATGGCTGGCAGACAGGAAAGAAGGCGAGGCGCTTGAAATGGCAGTGATATCGCTAGGCTATGTGGTGATCGAGGCGCGGGACCTGGGCGCCTGGCAGGATTTTGCCTGCAATATCGCGGGATTGATGGCGGCGCCTTCGGCAAGCGAGGATGTCGCGCTGTTCCGCATGGACGACCGGCCCTGGCGCCTGCGGGTGCAGAAAGGCGCGGCCGACCGCTTCGTGGCGCCAGGCTGGGAATGCGCGAATCGTGACGCTTTCGAATCGGTGCTGGCCCGCCTCGAGGCGGCGGGCCGTCCGGTGGAACGGGCGGGGGTCATGGAAGCGCGTGGCCGTCAGGTCTATGAACTGGCCCGCTCGTCCGACCCGGCGGGTAACCCGATGGAGCTCTTCTACGGCCGCTTCGTCGACTACGCCCCCTTCGTCTCGCCCGCGGGCGTCAGCCGCTTCGTGACCGGCAGCCCCCATGGCGCGGACGGCGACATGGGGATGGGCCATGTCGTGCTCACTGCCCCCAATTTCGACGAGACCCACGCTTTTTATAAAGACGTTATGGGCTTTGGCGACACCGACCTTGGCCGCTTCTACCTGATGGGTGGGGGCGAGGATGATCCGGGCGTGGGCTTTGCCTTCATGCACTGCAATGGCCGCCATCACAGCCTGGCGCTTGGCCAGCTGCCCGAAAGCCCCAATGGCGCTGTCCACATGATGCTGGAGGTCGGCTCCCTTGAGGATGTCGGCCGCGCCTATGACCGGGTTTTGAAGAGCAAGGGCAAGGTGCCGCTCTCGGCAACGCTGGGTCGTCATGTCAACGACAAGATGACCAGCTTCTACATGCAGACGCCCGGCGGCTTCGACATCGAATATGGCTGGAACGGCCTTGTAATCGACCCGGCGACCTGGGTCCCCACCACCAGCCTTTCTGTAAGCGACTGGGGCCATAAATGGGCTCACGAGCAGGACTGACGCAAAAGGATGACTGACATTATGCTCGACAAGCGCATGAGCGTCGACGACATCGTCGACCAGATTTCCGACGGGATGACCATCGGCATCGGCGGGTGGGCCACGCGCCGCAAGCCCATGGCGCTGATCCGCGCCATCGCCCGCTCGAACCTGAAAGACCTGACCGTCATGGCGGGCTATGGCGGCATGGACATCGGCCTGCTCGCCGCCACCGGCAAGATCAGGAAGCTGGTCTTCGCCTTTGCCAGCCTCGACCATTATCCGCTCGAACCCCATTTCCGCAACGCCCGCCAGGCGGGCGCCTTCGAGGTGCTCGAGCTTGACGAGGGCATGTATCACTGGGGTCTGCGCGCAGGCGCGATGAAGCTGCCCTTCCTGCCGACGCGCGTGGGCATCGGCACCGACATCATCACGCAAGACGGCTTCGACTTCAAATTCGTGAAGAGCCCCTATGCCGATGGCGAGGAATTCGTCGCCATGCCAGCGCTGGTGCCCGACATCGCCCTGATCCATGCCCATCGTTCCGACGAGCGCGGCAATATCCTCACCCTCTCGGTCGATCCGATCTTCGATGAACTGCTCGTGCGCGCAGCCAAGAAAAGCTACGCGACGGTCGAGAAGATCGTGCCGACGGCTGAGCTCGATATGAAGAAGAACAGCCGCTACAACCTCGTCGAGCGCGCGATGATCACCGGCGTTGCCGAGGCACCCTTGGGCGCGCATCCCTCGAGCGCTGACCCCGACTATCAGCTCGATCTCAAGCACATCAAGACCTATGTCGAAAGCGCCGCCTCGCCCGAAGCCTGGGCCGAGTATAAGGCGAAATATATCGACGTGTCGGAAGCCGATTATCAGGCAGCGATCGGCGGCGCGGACGCCGTCAAGCAGCTCCCCGTCCCCATTTACTAAGCGAGAGACCCATGACCCAGAACAGCTATTCGCTCGCTGAACTCGTCATCGCCGCCTGCGCCGAAGTCTGGCGCGAGGATGGCGAAGTGATGGCGACCGGCATCGGCCCCCTCCCCCGCATCGGCGCTGGCCTTGCCAAACTGAGCTTCGCGCCCGCGATCCAGACCACCGATGGCGAGGCCTGGTACACCAGCGAGCCGGTCGGCCCGGGCAAGCGCACCGCCGAGCCCGAGTTCGAAGGCATCGCCAATTATGACCGCGTCTTCTCGGCGCTCTGGAGCGGCCGCCGCCATGCGCTGGTTGGCCCGGTGCAGATCGACCGTTATGGCCAGGCGAACATCTCGGTGATCGGCGACCATAAGAAGCCCAAGGCAGCGATGCTCGGCGCGCGCGGCTTCCCCGGCAACTCGATCAGCCATCCCAACAGCTTCTTCTTTGCCAACCACAACAAGCGTGCGTTCGTGGAAGGCGAGGTCGATTTCGTGTGCATGGCGGGCTACAACCCGGCGCGCTACCGCAATGGCGCTGCGCCCCAGGGCCTGGACTTGCGCCGCATCATCACCAACCTTTGCGTGATGGATTTCGGCGGGCCGGATCACCAGATCCGCGTGATCTCGCTGCATCCGGGTGTGACGTTCGAGGAAGTGCAGGACAATACCGGCTTCCCGCTGGCAAAAATCGATGGCGAAATCCCCACCACGCCCGCGCCAACGGCCGAGCAGCTGGAGCTGATCGCCAGGATCGACCCCAATAATGTCCGCGCGACCGTGTTCAAGGACAATCCGGCCGGAGACAGAAGGGCAGCCTGACGATGAACGAGACCGACCGCCTGGTCGAACCGCAAAAGGTCGACATTGTTTACGAAACGGATGAGCCGGTCACCTATGAGGTGATCGACCATGTCGCGTGGATCATGATGAACCGTCCGGGCTTCAACAACGCCCAGAACGGCCAGATGACCTATGCCCTTGATGACGCGTTCGTACGCGCCGTGAACGATGACGATGTGCGCGCGATCGTGCTGGGCGGCAACGGCAAGCATTTCTCCGCTGGCCATGACATCGGCACGCCGGGCCGCGACGTGCACCAGCATTTCGAGAACCGGCTGCTGGTGCCCGGCCATGTCAACAAGCCCGCGGCCGAACTGCTTTACACCCGCGAGAAGGAGCAATATGTCGGCATGTGCCGGCGCTGGCGCGATGCGCCCAAGCCCACCATCGCCATGGTGCAGGGGGCCTGCGTCGCGGGCGGCCTCATGCTCGCCTGGGTGTGCGACCTCATCGTCGCGACCGACGACGCCTTCTTCCAGGACCCGGTCAACCGCATGGGCATCCCGGGCGTCGAATATTTCGCCCATGCCTATGAGCTGCCCCCGCGCGTCGCCAAGGAGTTCCTGCTCTTGGGCGAGCGGATGAGCGCGCAGCGGGCCGAAAGCTTCGGCATGGTCAACAAGATCGTCTCCCGCGAGGCGCTGCGCGAGACGGTGGCAGGCATGGCGGCCAAGCTCGTCGCCCAGCCCCGCCTTGGCAACTGGCTCACCAAGCAGGCGATCAACCATGTCGAGGAGCTGATGGGCAAGCGCAACGCGATGGACGCGCAATATCATATGCACCATTTCGCCCATGCCCAGAACGACCTCGTCCAGGGCAGTTCGATCGCGGGCCTCGATGCCAAGAAGATGGCCGAGGCCAATAAGAAACAGGCGAGCGAATGATGGGCGATCCGCTGCACACGATCCTGACGGAGCGGCTTGGCTGCCGCTGGCCGATCATCCAGACCGCGATGGGCTGGGTCGCTGAACCCAGCCTCGTCATCGGGTCGAGCAATGCGGGCGCCTTCGGCTTCCTCGGCGCGGCGGTGATGACGCCGGACGAAGCGCGCGAGAAGCTGCTCGCCGTCCGCAAGGGCACCGACCGGCCCTTCGGCGTCAACTTCCACAGCTTTCAGCCCGGCGCTGACGCAATCGTCGAGCTGATCCTCGCCAACAAGGATCAGGTGCGCGCCGTCTCCTTCGGCCGCGGTCCCAATGCCAAAATGATCGGCCGCTTCAAGGATGCAGGCATCCTCTGCGTCCCCACCGTCGGCGCGGTCAAGCATGCGCAGAAGATGGTCGAGCTCGGCGTTGACATGGTCAATGTCCAGGGCGGCGAAGGCGGTGGGCATACAGGCTCCGTGCCGACCACCGTGCTGCTCCCCCAGGTGCTGGACGCGGTCAAGGTGCCGGTGATCGCCAGCGGCGGCTTTGCCGACGGGCGCGGGCTGGCCGCAGCGCTCGCCTATGGCGCGGTCGGCATCGCCATGGGCACGCGCTTCCTGCTCACCAAGGAAAGCCCGGTGCCCGACACGACCAAGGCGGCTTATCTGAAAGCCACGACCGACGGCATCATCGTCACCACCAAGCTTGACGGCATTCCGCAGCGGATGGTCCGCACCCGCCTCATGGACAAGATCGAAAAGTCCGGTTCCTTGGGCATGTGGCTGCGCGCGATCGAGGCCGGCATGGCGATGAAGAAGCAGACCGGCGCGAGTTGGATCGACTTCATCAAATCAGCGCGCGGCATGACGGCGCATGGCGCGATGCCGCTCAAACAGGCGATGATGGCCGCGACCATGCCGATGCTGATCCAGAAGGCGGTGGTCGAGGGCGACATCGAACATGGCGTGATGGCGACCGGCGTGGTCGGCGGACGCATCGTTGAAATACCCAGCTGCCAGGAACTGGTCGATCGCATCGTCGCCGAGGCGCATGAGCGCCTGGCCGCGCTCGCCGCGATGGGCCGCGAGACCGCCAGCGCCGCCTGAAGAAGAGGGAAGACAATGCCGATTACGCTGACCGTCAAGGGCGCCATCGCCGAAATCCTGTTCGACCATCCGCCGGTCAACGCCTTCGACACCAAGGGTTGGGAATCGATCCCGGCCATGGTTTACGAAGCGGCGGCGAACGAAGATGTGAAGTGCATCCTGATCCGCGCCGAAGGCCGCGGTTTCTGCGGCGGCGTCGACATCAAGGAGATGCAGGCCCACCCCGAGCGCATCGCCAAATTGAACAAGGATAATTACCTCACCTTCAAGGCGATCCGCGAATGCGCGATCCCCGTGGTCGGCGCGCTCCACGGCTTCGTCATCGGCGGCGGCGTCAATATCGCGGGCGCCTGCGACGCGCTGATCGCGGCGGAAGGCGCCTATTTCTCGCTGCCCGAGATCGATCGCGGCGCGATGGGGGGAGCCGCCTTCATGAGCCGCATGCTGCCCGTTCAAATGGTGCGCGCCAACTTCTTCACCGGCGGGCGCATCCCGGTCGAGGACGCCTATCGCCATGGCTCGGTGCACAAGGTCGTGCCACTCGAAAGCCTGAAGGACGAGGCCTACGCTTTCTGCGAAATCATCGCGTCCAAGAGCCGCGCGGCCCTGGTCATCGCCAAGCAGGCGCTCAATCTCATCGAGCCCACCGACCCCTCGGCACATTACCGGATCGAGCAGGGCTTCACGCTCGAAATGTATATGCATGAAGACAGCCAGAAGGCGCGTGACGCCTTTGTGGACAATAAGGGCGCGGCGAAATTCTGATGGACCTGACTTATACCCCCGAACAGCAGGCGTTCCGCGCCGAAGTGCGCAGCTGGCTGGAAGCCCATGTGCCGCAGGGATCGCTGGAGCATTTCGACGCAACGCGCGAAGGTTTCGAAGCGCATCGCCAATGGGAAAAGACGCTGAAATCGGGCGACTGGGGCATGGTGACATGGCCCAAGGAATATGGCGGGCGCGGCCTTGACCTCATCCAGTGGCTGATTTTCGAGGAAGAATATTATCGCGCCGGGGCGCCGGGCCGCGTCAACCAGAATGGCATTTTCCTGTTGGGTCCGACGCTGATCGAATTCGGCACTCATGAGCAGAAGCAGCGTTTCCTGCCCAAGATGGCGTCGGGCGAGGAAATCTGGGCGCAGGCCTGGTCCGAACCGATGGCCGGGTCCGATCTGGCAGGCGTGCGGGCGACCGCCGTGCGTGAGGGCGACGAATATATCCTGAACGGCCACAAGATCTGGTCTTCCCGCGCGGTGTTCGCCGACTGGGCATTCGGCCTGTTCCGCGAGCCGGGCAGCGAGCGGCACAAGGGCATGAGCCTGGCCTTCTTCCCGCTGAATGCGCCGGGCGTGACGGTCAATGCGATCAAGAAGATCAACGGCCATGTCGGTTTCGCCGAGATTTTCCTCGAAAATGTCCGCGTCCCCGCCTTCAATCGCCTCGGCGACGAAGGCCAGGGCTGGCATATCTGCATGGCGACCGCAGGCTTTGAACGCGGCCTCATGCTGCGCTCCCCTGCCCGCTATCAGGTAGCAGCGAAGAAGCTTGCCGAGCTGTGGACCGCCAACAAAGAAACGGCCGACCCCGCGCTCGAAGCCGATGTCGTACGCGCGCACATGAATGCCGACGCCTATGCGCTCAACATCTACCAGACCGCCTCGCGGCTGATGGCGGGCGCCAAGATCGGCCCGGAGGCGTCGACCAACAAGATCTTCTGGTCCGAACTCGACATTCACCTCACGCAAACCGCGCTCAATATCCTGGGACCGCAGGCCGAACTCACGCACGAAGCGCCGGACGCGAACCCCGTCGACTGGATCGACGACTATATCTTCGCGCTCGCAGGCCCGATCTATGCCGGGTCGAACGAGATCCAGCGCAACATCATCGCCGAGCGCATGCTCGGCCTGCCGCGCTAAGGGGATTTAAGATGGATTTCACCTTAAGCGAAGAACAGCTGATGTTCGCCGAGACCGCGCGCTCGCTGTTCGCCGACAGCTGCACGCCCGATCATTGGCGCAAGATGATGGAAGCAGGCGTGGCGCGCGACGATGCGCGCTGGGCCTCCATCGTGGAAACCGGGCTGACGCTGGTGCTGCTGCCCGAAAGCGCGGGTGGCATCGGGCTTGGCGAGACTGACTTTGCCCTGATTGCGCAGGAAGCGGGTTATGTCGCGCTGCCCGAGCCGTTGGTGGAAAGCGCAGGGGTCGCCGCGCCGATGCTGGCGGCGCTGGCCCCCGACAGTGACGTGCTGGCCGATCCGAGCGCGACGATTGCGATCCAGCATCCGCTCAACCCCTTCGTCGCCAATGCGGACAGCGCGGCGGCTATTATCCTGCATGATGGCGGTGAGGCCTATCTGGTGACGCCCGATCAGGTGATGCTGACGGCGCAGCCCAGCATCGATCCGTTCCGCCGCATCTTCTCCGTCGCGTGGAGCAAGGACAAGGCGACGGCTTTGGGCAAGGCGGATTGGGACTTGGCGCTCGACCGCGCGGCGCTGTTCAACGCTGCCTTTGGGCTGGGCCTTGCCCAGCGGTCGGTCGACCTCGCCGTCGACTATGCCAAGGAACGGCAGCAGTTCGGAAAGCCCATCGGCAGCTATCAGGCGGTCAAGCATCACCTGGCCTCCGCTCAGGTCGCGATTGAATTCGCCAAGCCGGTGGTCGCCGCCGCCGCTGCGGAAATCGGCGCCCGCGACGTGCAGGCCCGCGCCCGTGTCAGCCATGCCAAGCTGGTGGCCCTTGAGGCCGCCGACAAGGCCGCCCGCGCCTCGATCCAGGTGCATGGCGCGATGGGTTACAGCTGGGAGGTGGACGTCCACCTCTTCTTGAAGCGCGCCCTTGCCCTGACGCAAAGCTGGGGCACCCCCGCTCATCACCGCGCGCGCATCGCCACGCGCATCTTCACCCAGCCCATGGGGCCGGACCAGACCTTTGCCAGAGACGCTGGACAAAAGCAGGAAGCTTGAAAATGCCTGAAGCCTATATCGTCGACGCCGTCCGCACCCCCATCGGCCGCAAGAAGGGCAGCCTCGCCGCCGTCCATCCCGCCGACCTTGGCGCGCACCCGATCCGCGAACTGGTCAAGCGCACCGGCATCGACCCGTCAGGCGTCGATGACGTGGTGTGGGGCTGCACCGAGACGATCGGCGGCCAAGCAGGCGATATCGGCCGCACCGCATGGCTGGTCGCAGGCCTGCCGGAGGAAATCCCCGGCGTCACCGTCGACCGCCAGTGCGGCTCTTCGCAGCAGGCCGTCCACTTCGCCGCGCAAGGCGTGATGAGCGGCACCCAGGATCTGGTGGTCGCAGGCGGCAGCCAGGCGATGAACCAGATCCCGATCATGGCCGCGATGATCGCAGGCGCCCAATATGGCTTCGACAGCCCCTTCCACGGGTCAAAGGGCTGGGTCGAACGCTATGGCATGGAAGAGGTCAACCAGATCAAGTCGGCCGAGATGATCGCCGACAAATGGGGCATCAGCCGCTTGGGCATGGAAGAATTCGCCCTCGCCTCCCACCAGCGCGCGCAGGCCGCCTGGGACAATGGCTGGTTCGACAAGGAAGTCGCACCGCTCGAAGGCCTGGCCCGCGACGAAACCATCCGCCCCACCACCTCGCTCGAGGGCCTGGCGTCCTTGAAGCCCGTCAATGAAGGCGGCATCATCACCGCAGGGGTCGCCAGCCAGAATTGCGACGCCGCCGCCGCGCTGCTGATCGCCAGCGAGCAGGCGGTCAAGGACCATGGCCTCACGCCCCGCGCGCGCATCCATCACCTGTCCGTCCGCGCCGCCAACCCGGTGTGGATGCTGACCGGCCCGATCCCCGCCACCCAATATGCGCTCAAGAAGGCGGGCATGGCGATCGGCAACATCGATCTGTTCGAATGCAATGAGGCGTTCGCCAGCGTCACCATGGCCTGGATGAAGGAACTCGCCATCCCGCACGAAAAGGTCAATGTGCAGGGCGGCGCGATCGCGCTTGGCCATCCGATCGGCGCCACCGGCGCGCGGCTCATGACCACGTTGCTGGGCGCCCTTGAACGCACGGGTGGGCGCTATGGCCTCCAGACCATGTGCGAAGGCGGCGGCCAAGCCAACGTCACCATCATCGAGCGATTGTAAGAGGGACGAGGCGCTCCCATGCCCGCCTACGCCTATCAGGGGATCACCCCCGTCGTCGATCCATCGAGCTACGTCCATCCGCTGGCGTCGCTGATTGGCGACGTGATCGTCGGGCCGGGCTGCTTCATCGCGCCCGGCGCGAGCCTGAGGGGCGATTTCGGGCGGATCGTGGTGGAAGGCGACAGCTCGATCCAGGACAATGTGTCGGTGCATGCCAACCAGCTGCGCGACACGATCATCCGCCGGGGAGCGACCATCGCCCATGGGTCGATCATCCATGGCTGCGAGATCGGCGAAAATGCGCTCATCGGCATGAACGCCGTGATCCTCGACAATGCGGTGATCGGCGCGGAAAATCTCGTCGCGGCGCTCGCGCTGGTGAAGTCCGACACGGTCACCCCGCCGCGCAGCCTGGTCGTCGGCAACCCAGCCAAGGTGGTCAAGACGTTCGAGCCGCACCAGGTCACCTGGCGCAACAATGGCGAGGGCGAATATCAAAAGCTCGCCAAAGCCGCGCTCACCGATCTCATCGAGGCCGAGCCGCTGCGCGCAGCCAGCCCGGAGCGGCAGGCGCAGCGCGTGGCGTCGGACGCTGTCGCCGTGCGCCTCACCGGCGAGACCGCGCAGCATCGTGAGAAACAGGCGGCGCAGCGGGAAGGCCAAGCATGAACAGCGCTGTCGCCATCACCAACCTCCTCTACCGCTATGCCGAACTGATGGACGCAGGCGATCTCGAAGCCGTCGCCGCCCTGTTCGCGCGCGCCCGGATCAAGACCGGCGGCGGCGAAATGGTCGAAGGCGCAGCGCCGATGCTGGCGCTGTGGCAAGCCCATATACGCATCCATGACGATGGCACGCCGCGCACCAAACATGTCATCACCAATCCCATCGTCGAGGTGGACGAGGACGCGGGCACCGCCACCTGCCGCTCTTACTATACCGTGTTTCAGGCAACGCAGGACCTGCCGCTCCAGGCGATCTGCGCGGGCCGCTATCATGACGCCTTCGTCCGCACGGACGGGGCATGGCATTTTTCCGGGCGGGATTATTCCCTGCTCGATCTCGTTGGGGACTTGAGCCAGCATCTGCTGATCCCCGTCGCAGCGCAATGAAGGAGTAAGGCAAGTGGGTATCTGCGAAGGACGTGTTGCGATCGTGACCGGGGCGGGCAATGGCCTCGGCAAAGCCTATGCGCTGGGCCTTGCCGCAGAAGGCTGCAAGGTCGTGGTCAACGACCTTGGCGTTGGCACCCATGGCGAAGCAGGCGAAACCAAGGGCGCGGCCGAGCAGGTGGTCGATGAGATCCGCGCCATGGGCGGCGAGGCCGTCGCCAACACCGACGATGTCGCTGAATGGGACTCAGGCAAGCGCATGGTCGAACAGGCGCTCGACAGCTTTGGGGCGCTTCATGCCGTAGTCAACAATGCAGGCTTCGTGCGCGACCGCATGTTCTTCACCTGTAGCCCGGAAGAATGGGACGCGGTGATCCGCGTCCATCTGCGCGGCCATTTCTGCACCTCGCGCCACGCCGCTGAATATTGGCGCGCGCAAAGCAAGGCCGGCAACCCGGTCGATGCGCGCATCATCAACACCACCTCGGGCGCAGGCCTGCAGGGCTCGGTCGGCCAGTCGGCCTACTCGACCGCCAAGGGCGGCATCGCGACGCTCACCCTCGTCCAGGCCGCAGAGCTTGGCCGCCTTGGCATCACCGCCAATGCCCTTGCCCCCAACGCCCGCACCCGCATGACCAATACCGGCGCGTTCGACATGGAGGCGAAAGAAGGCGAGTTCGACCTGTTCGCGCCGGAAAACATGGCGCCGCTGGTCGCCTATCTGGTGTCGGAACAGTCGAAGGGCGTGACGGGCCAGGTGTTTGAATTGAAGGGCGGACAGGTCTTCCTCTCGCAAGGCTGGACCGACAGCCCCGCCTTCGACAAGGGTGCGCGGATTGACGCCAGCGAGATGGACGCGATCGTGCGGGGGCTTCTCCAAACCCGCGAGCCTGCAAAGCCCGTTTACGGAGCCGCCTGATGGACTTCGCGCTCAGCGACGACCAGCGCGCGATCCAGGAAGCGGCGCGTGACTTCCTGACCGACGCCGCCAACCCGGATGTCATCCGCGCCGCCGTCGAAGGGACGAGCGGCTTTGACGAGGGCCTGTGGTCGAGCCTTGGCGAGATGGGCTTTACCGGGCTCATGATCCCGGAAAGCCTGGGTGGCCTGGGCCTGGGCGCGGTCGAAATGGCGCTGGTCCTCGAAGAAACCGGCCGGGTCCTCGCGCCCGTGCCCTTCTTCGAAACCGCCGTGCTCGCCGTGCAAGCCATCCTGGCGGCAGGCAGCGAGGAACAGAAGGCAGCGCTGCTCCCCCGCCTCGCGTCGGGCACGCGCGCGAGTTTCGCTGGCACCGCAAGCCGCCCGACCCTCACCAACGGCAAGCTGACGGGCACCGCGCAGTTCGTGACCTTCGGCCATGTGGCAGAGCTGATCGTGGTGGCCACCGCTGACGAGAGCCTCATCGTCCTCGACGCCGACACCCCCGGCCTCGTCATCGAGGCGCTGCCCGCGCTCGACCGCACCCGCCGCTTTGCGACGCTGACCTTCGATTGCGCGGTCACCCCAGACATGATCCTCGGCGCCCCCGGCAGCGCGAAAGCCGCGATCGAACGCACCCTCACCATCGGCGCTGGCCTGCTCACCGCCGAACAGACCGGCGGCATGCAGTACAGCCTCGACGCCACGGTCGACTATGCCAAACAGCGCGTCCAGTTCGGCCGCCTCATCGGCTCCTTCCAGGCGTACAAGCATATGCTCGCCGACATGATGCTGCTGGTCGAAGCCTCGCGCTCGGCCGCCTATTATGCCGCCGCCGCGATCGATGAAAATGGCGAGGAACTGGCCGAGGCGGCCCATGCCGCGCGCGCCTATGTCTCCGACGCCTATTGCTCGGTCACGGGCGACGCCATCCAGCTTCATGGCGGCATCGGCTTCACCTGGGAACATCACGCCCATCTCTATTTCAAGCGCGCCAGAGCTTGCGCCAGCTGGCTCGGCACCCCCGACCAGCATCGCGAAGCCCTCGCAAAGATCATCATGAAGGACGCCGCATGACCCCGACTTCTCCTGTGCCCCCCTATCCGACCCCGCTCGGCATGCTCAAGGGCAAGACCGTGGTCGTCACCGCCGCGGCCGGCACCGGCATCGGCTTTGCCGCCGCCAAGCGCGCCGCCGAAGAAGGGGCAAAGCTCCTCATCAGCGACTTCCACGAACGCCGCCTCAATGAAGCGGCCGACCGCATCGCTGACGAAGCCAAGGTCGAGCGTCCCGCCACCTTCGTGTGCGACGTCACCAGCGAGGAAGCGGTGCAGGGCTTGCGCGATGCGTCGCTCTCCGCATTGGGCAAGGTCGATGTCCTCATCAACAATGCGGGCCTGGGCGGCGAGGCCGACATCGTCGATATGACCGACGAGCAGTGGGCGCGCGTGTTCGACGTCACCTTGACCTCGCTGTTCCGCATGACCCGCGCCTTCCTGCCGTCAATGTATGCCAACAAGTCGGGCGTCATGGTCAACAACGCCTCGGTGCTGGGCTGGCGCGCGCAAAAGGGCCAGGCCCATTATGCCGCCGCAAAGGCAGGGGTGATGGCCTTCACCCGCTGCGCCGCGATCGAGGCGGCCGAACATGGCGTGCGCATCAATGCGGTCTCGCCATCCCTTGCCATGCACCCCTTCCTCGCCAAGGTGACCACCCAGGAAGCTTTGGACAAGCTGGTCGAGAAGGAAGCCTTCAAGCGCCCCGCCGAGGTCTGGGAAATCGCCAATGTGATGATGTTCCTCGCCTCTGATCTCTCCTCCTACATGACCGGCGAGATCGTCGCGGTCTCCAGCCAGCGGGCGTAAGATGGCGACCATCTTCGAGAATCCCCGCGACCTGCTCGGCAAGGAAGGCACCAAGCTCGACACCGCCGACTGGCTCACCATCGACCAGTCGCGCATCGACGCCTTTGCCGACTGCACCGGCGATCATCAGTGGATCCATGTCGATCCGGTCCGCGCCAAGGACGGCCCGTTCGGCGCGACCATCGCGCATGGCTATCTGACGCTCAGTCTGGTCAACCTGTTCATGCCCCAGATCGTCGAGGTCCGGCGGTTTTCCGCTGGCGTCAATGTCGGCATGGACAAGACCCGCTTCCTCAGCCCCGTCATCGTCGGATCGCGCATCCGGGGCACAGGCGAGATCGTCTCGGTCGAAGAGGTCAAGGGCGGCGCCATCCAGGCCGTGATCCGCGTCACCGTCGAGATCGAAGGTCAGGACAAGCCCGCCTGCGTGGTCGACACCATCAACCGCTATTTTCCGGAATAACGGCCTTGGCCCGCGCCATCCTCGCCCTCACATTGAGCCTTCTCGCCGCTACCCCAGCTGGAGCCAAAACCATGCCCGATCCTGTCAAGATGGAAGCCGCCGTCCACGCCTATGTCGCCGCGTTCGAAGCGGGCAGCGCCGACCAGGTCGCCGCCCTCTATGCGCAGGATGCAACCGTTGAAGACCCGATCGGCTCGCCCATCCACAAGGGCCGCGAAGCCATTCGCGCCTTTTACGCGCAATCGATGCAGACCGGCGCGAAATTGAAGCTCGAAGGCCCGGTGCGCGTGGCAGGCGATTATGCCGTCTTCCCCTTCTCGGTGAACCTCAACTATGATGGCGGCCACAAGCGCATCGACGTCATCGACACCTTCCGCTTCAACGCCGCCAATGAAGTGATTGAAATGCGCGCCTTCTGGGGGCCCACCAACATGCACGGCTTCTAAGCCGCCCACCTTCTCCCGGCGGGCGCGAAACATAGAAATAGACAAGGACATTTACCCATGCGTGAAGCAGCCATCATCTCGACCGCCCGCACTGGCGTTGGCAAAGCCTATCGCGGCGCGTTCAACGACACCGAAGCGCCGTTCATGTCCTCCCATGTGGTCGACGCCGCCATCGCCCGCGCTGGCATCGATCCCGCCCGCGTCGATGACGTGTATCTGGGCGTTGCCAACCAGTGGAACACGCAAAGCTACAATGTCGGACGCCTCACCGTCCACGGATCGGTCCTCCCCGACACCACCAGCGGCTTTTCGATGGACCGCAAATGCTCGTCGGGCTTGAACGCGCTCGCCTTTGCCGCGCGCGGCATCATCGCCGACGAGATTGACTGCGCCGTCTCGGGCGGCGTCGAGAATGTCTCGCTCACCATCGACAAGCATTATCCCGCCTTCCGCAACCGCTCCGAGTTCATCAAGGCGCGCGATCCCAACGCCTATATGGTGATGATCGAGACCGCCGAGATCGTCGCCGAGCGTTACGGCATCTCCCGCGAGGATCAGGACCGCTTTGCCGCCCAGTCGCAGCAGCGCGCCGCCGCCGCCCAGGCAGCAGGCAAGTTCGATGACGAGATCGTGCCGATCACGGTCACCAAGGCCCTGTTCGACAAGGAAGGCAATGAGACCGGCAAGGAAGAGCTGACCCTCACAAAGGATGAAGGCATCCGCGCGGGCACGACCTATGAGAAGCTCTCCGAATTGAAGCCCGTGTTCAAGAACGGACAGGTCATCAAGGAAGGCAAGCATGTGACGGCGGGCAATGCCAGCCAGCTCTCCGACGGCGCCTCGGCCCAGGTCGTCATGGACCTGGCCACCGCGCAGAAGGAGGGCCTGCCCATCCTCGGCATCTATCGGGGTTTTCAGGTCGCAGGCTGCGGCGCGGATGAAATGGGCATTGGTCCTGTGTTCGCCATCCCCAAGCTGCTCCAGCGCGCCGGTCTCACGATCGACGACATTGGCCTGTGGGAACTCAACGAAGCGTTCGCCAACCAGGCGATCTACTGCCAGCGCACCTTGGGCATCGATCCGGACAAGCTCAACGTCAATGGCGGCGGCATCGCCATCGGCCACCCCTTCGCCATGACCGGATCGCGCCTCGCGGGCCATGCCCTCATCGAAGGCAAGCGCCGCGGCGTCAAATATGTGGTCGTCTCCATGTGCGTCGCGGGCGGCATGGGCGCGGCCGGTCTGTTCGAGGTCGCCTGATCCATGCAGCTCGCCTTCGCCCCTGAATTGAAAGCCTTCCGCGAGGAGGCCGCGAGCTGGCTCAATGAACAGCTCGCCGGTCCCTTCAAGGCCATTTGTGGCCAGACCAACCAGGTCGACAATGTCGAGCTACGCCGCGCCTGGGAAGCGGCTCTCGGCGAAGCGCGCTGGAGCGTCATTGGCTGGCCTGAGCAATGGGGCGGGCGGGGTGCCTCGATCGCCCAGCAGATCATCTTCGCCGAGGAATATGCCAGAGCCAAGGGACCGCCGCGCGCCGGGCACCTCGGGGTCGAGCTGCTCGGGCCAACGCTGATCGCGATGGGCACCGAGGAGCAGAAGGCGCGGTTCCTCCCCGACATCGCCACCGGCAAGGCGATCTGGTGCCAGGGCTATTCTGAACCGGGCGCGGGATCGGACCTTGCCAACGTCAAGACCAAGGCCCGGCTCGAAGGTGACAAGTATATCATCGACGGGCAGAAGATCTGGACCTCGATGGGCACGATCGCCGACTGGTGCTTCGTGGTTGCCCGCACGCAGCCCGGCAGCGTGGGCAACAAGGGCCTCTCGTTCCTCATGGTCCCGATGGACCAGCCCGGGGTCACCCCCCGCCCGATCCGCCAGATGACCGGCGAGGCCGAGTTTGCAGAAGTGTTCTTCGATGGCGCGGAAGCCCTCGCCATCGACCGCATTGGCGAAGAAGGCGAAGGCTGGAAGGTCGCCATGGCCCTGCTCGGGTTCGAACGCGGCGTCTCCACCCTCGCCCAGCAGATGCAGTTCAAGAACGAACTCGATGACATCATCGCCATCGCCAAGGCCAACGGCAAGGCAACCGACCCGCTCATCCGCCAGAAGATCGCCACCGCCCATGCGGGCCTCAAGATCATGCGCTACAACGCCCTGCGCATGCTCTCAGGCAGCGAAGCTAACCCCGAACTCACAGGCGCCGCCTATACCTACAAACTCTACTGGTCCCGCTGGCACGTGGCGCTCGGCGACCTCGCCATGGCGGTCATGGGCCAGGAGGGGGAAATAGGCATCAACGACGAACGCATGGGCTCGCTCACCACCATGCACCTCATGTCTCGGTCCGATACCATCTACGCCGGAACCGACCAGATCCAGCGCAACATCATCGCTGAACGCGGATTAGCTATGCCAAGGGAGCCCAGAGGATGAGGAATATCCGGCGGCCCCATAGGAGCCGCCGGAGCCACCCGATCAGATGATCTTCGATTCTTGCAGTTCGGCGATGCGCGCTTCGTCATAGCCTAGTTCGCCCAACACCTCGGCACTATGTTCGCCAAGAAGCGGCGGCGCCCGGCGGATCGTCGCTGGCGTTTCGGACATATTGGCCAGCGGACTGGCGATCAGGTCGACCGTACCGGCCTCCGCCCAGGGATGCGGCGTCGTCACCCGAAGGCCGCGATGCTGGACCTGCGGATCTTCCCAAACCTCGGGCAGCTCATTGTAGCGCGCGGCGGGGATGCTCACCTCATCAAACTTCGCCTGAAGCTCTTCAGAGGTGAAGCCACGGCTCCATTCATTGATGATGTCCATCAACTCCAGACGGTTCAACTTGCCGCGCTTGAAATTCTCATCGAAGCGAGAGTCCTGATATAGTTCAGGCTGGCCCATCAGCACCGTCAAGCGCCGCCAATGCTCATCACCGCCAGCGGTGAGATACAGCATGCCATCCTTGGTATGGATGAGATCGGCGGGGCCGCCGCCATTGCCGCCATTGCCAAGGCGCGGCGGGACCACGCCACTCAACAGATAATCCTGCATGATATGGCTGACCATCGCCACTGAGCTATCCAGAAGGGCGATATCGATATGCTGCCCTTCACCAGTCTGGTTACGATGCTGGAGTGCCGCCAGTATGGAAATGGCGACATTATGGCCGGTGATGAAATCAACGAGGCTCGGTCCCGCCTTGAGCGGCCCGGCTCCCGGCTGCCCATCCGGAATGCCGGTGACGGCCATCATCCCGCCCGTCGCCTGGAACAAACCATCATAGCCCGGCCGCGCAGCCATCGGTCCCGTTTGGCCAAAGCCCGTGACCGAACAATAGATAAGGCGCGGATTGATCGCCTTCAGGCTCTCATAATCCAGCCCGAACCGCTTCAGATCGCCCACCTTGTAATTTTCGATCAGGACGTCCGCCGTCTCTACCAGCTTGCGCAGGATTTCCTGCCCCTCAGGCTTGCTATGGTTCAGCGTGATCGATCGTTTATTGCGGTTAGCCGCCGTGAAAAAGCCCGCTTGGCGGACATTCATTCCATCTTTGCCCTTCACCTCGGCAAGACCATATACCCGGCCATCATCTCCAACGCCCGGACGTTCCACCTTGATCACGTCGGCGCCCAGGTCGCCCAATATCTGCGCGCCCACGGGGCCTGCGAGCACCCGAGTCATGTCGATGACGCGGATGCCTTCGAGGGCTGCCTTCTTATTGCTCATAGTCGCCTGCCCCTCCAAATTGATATGCGTAGCGTTGGGCGGCCCTTTATCCACTTTTCCGTCAAAGCGCCAGACGACAGGCCGCGAAACTTGCAGTCGAACGATGAAAAATCTGCAGTTTCAAAACAGCGGAAATGGCTGGATCGCACGCCATCATGCAAAGGGCGCCAGCCCCGTGAGGATCAGCCGCACCAGATCCGCTTGCCCCTTCGCCCCCGTCTTTTCATATATCCGCTTCGAATAATTACGCGCCGTTTCCGTGGTCAGATTAAGCTGCTCACCCGCTCCAACGATGCTCTCGCCCAAACTCAGCGCGTGAGCGAGTGCCGCCTCGCTGCCCGACAAGCCGTGCAGCGCCGCCAAAGTCCCCGCCGCCGCCTGCGCAGGCTCGCGACGGGCGGTACGCACTATGCCGATCACAGCGGGCAAGGCGCATGGTTCGCTTAAGGCCAGGTCCGACTTGCGCAGCAACAGGTCGATATCCCTGCTATCGTCGATCCGTATCACCCGCGTCGCGCCCGGCGGTGCTGACGCCATTTCCGCGCAGGCCCGGTTAAGCGCATGGGTAGCGTCGGGCAACAACTGCAACCGCCGCTCCGGACTCGGACCAGGCTTCACAGTAAAGCTAAGCATCGCCTCGGCCGCAGGATCAGCAGCCATCACCCGACCGCCCCAATCGAACGCCAGTTGCGCGACGCCCAACCGCGACAGCGCGCCCTGCGCCATGGCAACCTGCAATCGCGCCTCGATCAACGCCACCAGCGTCCGCAGCGCAGCGGCGAAATGCGGCACGATGCTCGACAGCACGGCAACGGCAGAGGCGGAAAAATCCTCCCGCTCTCTCACCAGCAGGAAATGTGCATCAGCTACCCCGCCCGCCGCCACACGCATCCATCGGCCATAGCGGATGTTCATTTCGTTCAGCGCCTCGCGCTGCCGCACCAATTCATCCGCGTCATCGTAATTCAGCATCTCGTCCAGCGCATAGACGCGCCCCGGACGCAGCGATCCATAAGGATGCAGGCGCAACGCATCCAGCCGCCGGAAGTCCAAAGGCGGCTCCTGCGACGCGCGCGGCGCGGCGATGTGGATGACGGTCGGTTCCTGCTCAGGCATGGCATTGGCCAGAGAGATGATCAGAAAAGCCCGCCGCGCATAAGTGCGCCCCACCAGATTTCGGATGAAGGCGCCAAAAGGCGGGCTTTCATGAATCCCGTCCACCAGAGGAAGGAACAGCTCATTCTGATCGGCCCAGAGAGAACCCATTCCCACCCTCTCCCATATGGGAGAGGGACCGTCAAGCGGGACAGATCAGGGTCAACAGCGTGCCAGCAGCGCCTGCGCTTTCTTAAGGTGAGGGCGGTCGATCATTTTGCCATCCAATGTCAGGACCCCCGCGCCGGGATTGGCCGCAAAGGCATCAACTACCGCCTGCGCCCGCGCAATCTCCTCTTCCGACGGCGTAAAGGCGGCATTGATCACGGGCACCTGGTCAGGGTGCACGGCCATCATGCCCAGAAAACCGTCGCGCGCGCCGCGCTGCGCATAGGCCGCGAGACCATCCAGATCCCGAATCGCCGGATATACCGTCTCGATCGGCGGCACATCGGCGGCGCAGGCTGCAAATAGCGTGAGCGCACGCGCTATCTCATAGGGTGACGTATAGCTGCCATCGGCATGCCGTGCCGAAAGGGCGCCGATCGCGGCGGGCAAATCCTCCGCCCCCCATGTCAGGCCCGCCAACCGCTCCGACACATCACCATATTCACCCAACCGAAAGATCGCCTTGGGGGTTTCCGTGGCGATAGGCAGGATCAGCGCCCGATCATCGCCTCGTTGGCGCAATCGCTGGTCCAAATCCCTGATCGACGCCGCGCCCTCCGCCTTGGGCAACATGATCCCGGCCGGGCGGCCCCCGATCACCGCGTCGAGGTCCGCATCCGTGAGTCCGCCGTCGAGCGGATTTACCCGGACGAAAAGCATGACTTCGCTATCCGCAGCTTCGTTCAGGAATGCCGCCACCTCTTCCCGCGCCCCGGCCTTGGCACTGATAGCGACAGAATCCTCAAGATCGAGGATCAGCGCGTCCGCACCGCTTGCCAACGCCTTGCGCATCCGCTCGGGTCGGTCGCCAGGTACGAACAGCAATGATCGCAAGCGCCGCGACCGGGGGGGTCCAGTTTCATCGCCCATCAGGCGGCTACCTCCTGCTTGATCATGCCATAAAGCGTCGTGCGCTGCCGGGCGAAACGGCCCGCCGCCTCGGCGGTGCGGTGCATACGCTCCACATCGAAAAATTGCCCATGCGTGCCACCTGCCGCACGCGTGATCGACTCGTCCATCAACACGCCCCCTAGATCATTGACCCCCGCGCCGAGTGCAGCAATCACGCCCTCCTCGCCCAGTTTCACCCAACTCGCCTGAATGTTCGGGATGGCGCCATGCAACGCGATCCGCGCCACCGCCTGCATCAGCATCGCTTCACGGAAGCTCGGGCCGGATCGCGCCTTGCCCTTTCGCCACATCGGCGCTTCCATATGGACGAAGGGCAGCGGCACGAACTCGGTAAAGCCGCCCGTCTCCGCCTGAAGATCGCGCACCACCCGCAAATGCCGCGCCCAGTGGCGATAATCGTCGACATGGCCAAACATGATGGTCGCAGTGCTTTTCAGGCCGACCCGATGCGCGGCGCGCATGACGGCGACCCACTCATCCGCCGACAGCTTGTCGGGACAGATGATCGCCCGCACTTCCTCATGCAGTATTTCGGCCGCCGTGCCGGGCAAGGTCGACAGCCCCGCCTCCTTCAACATCGCCAGATAGGGTTCCAGCCCCATGCCGAGCGTCGATGCGCCGTGCGTAATCTCCAGCGGGGAAAAGGCATGGACATGGATCCCCGGCGCCGCATCCCGCACCGCCTTCACAATCGACAGATAGGTGTGGCCGTCATAGTCCGGATGGATGCCGCCCTGCAGGCACACTTCGGTCGCGCCCCGCGCCTGCGCCTCTGCCGCGCGACGTCCCACTTCGTCCAGATCGAGCCGGTAGGCAGGACCCCGCAGCGCCTTCGCCGTCCCCTTGGAAAAGGCGCAGAAGCCGCATTTATAGGTGCAAATGTTCGTATAATTGATGTTGCGGTTGATGACATAAGTGACCGCGTCACCCACCGCCTCGCGCCGCAATGCATCGGCGGCATCCATCACTCGCCGCACATCCGGGCCGGTAGCCTTGAACAGCGTGACGATCTCGCTCTCGTCCAGCCCCTGCCCCGCCGCCGCCTTGCCCAATATCGCCTCAATCCGCTTGGCCGACAGCGTCCGTCCGCCAAGCGGCAACAGCGGCGGCACCTCACCCGCTCCCGCACGCCACCGCTCGACGATAGGCAGGCCCCGCGCATCCACCGCCCGCCGGACCTTCACCGCGATTTCCGGCTCCAGCCAACGCTCCGGCTCCTTGGCATAGACCGGCCCCACCGCCAGCCTTTCTGTCAGCACGCGCCCGGCCGCCGCCGTCGCCGCGCCAAGCGCCATCAGATGCGGCCATGGCGCTTCCGGGTTCACATGGTCCGGCGTTACCGGCGACACCCCACCCCAATCATTGACCCCCGCGCGCATCAACGCCGCAAGGCCATCGGGCTGGAGATTGGGCGGCGCCTGGATGGTCATATCCGGCCCCAAAATCAACCGCGCGGCGGCGACCGTCCACAGATGTTCTTCCAACGGCGGTTCGGCATGATCGGCCATCCGCGTATCCGGCTTAGCCCGGAAGTTCTGGATGATAACTTCCTGAATATGCCCGTGCCGCGCATGCGCATCCCGGATCGCCAGCAACGCCTCGATCCGCTCCATCCGCGTCTCGCCGATGCCGATCAGCAGCCCGGTGGTAAAGGGCACCCGCGCGCGCCCCGCCGCCTCGATCGCCTCCAGCCGCACCGCCGGAACCTTATCGGGCGAACCATGATGTGGCCCGCCCTTTTCGCACAGCCGCGTCGCCGTGCTTTCCAGCATCAGCCCCATCGATGCCGCGACCGGCCGCAGCATCGCCAGATCATCGTCACCCATGATGCCGGGGTTCAGATGCGGCAACAGGCGCGTCTCCATCAGCACCGCAGCCGCCGCCTCACGCAGATAGCTCAGCGTCGTGTCATGACCCAGCGCCGCCAGCCCATTCCGCGCCACCGTATAGCGATCCTCCGGCCGGTCCCCCAGCGTGAACAGCGCCTCCCGGCATCCCGCCGCCTCGCCCGCGCGCGCAATCTCCAGCACCTGTTCGATCGACAGATAGGGCGCCCCCGCATGGCGCGGCGCCTTGGCAAAGGTGCAATAATGGCAGACATCGCGGCACAGGTGAGTCAGCGGGATGAAAACCTTGCGCGAATAGGTGACGGTCGCCCCGAATGCGGCCAAGGTCATTGCCTCAGCCTGTTCGATCAACGACTCCACCGGCTGCCGGATCAGCGCATGCGCCCATCCCTCGGCCGCTCCGGCCTCTTCTATCCTCATTCCTCGCCTCTTATTATCCGCGTCGATTGCACAGCAGCGTTTAGCTTGGCCCTGCAACCGGGTGGCACAGCTTTTACCGCCCTGACCCTTGCGGCCCACCAAATCAAGCTTTCGACGCCCTGGATGCCGAAATCACCGATTTTCCCCTTGCCCCGAGCGCCATCCCATGCACAAAGCTTGCCAATTGCCTCGGCCGCGCGAGTATTTTACTTGACGCTAACCATGTCGCAGCAAGGGTGAGTAATGGACGACGTCGTGATTCAGGATAGACAAAGCGCCAGCAGGCGCATGTCAGCTCAGGAAGTGAGCGACGGACTGTCCGTCGTCTCCATCGCCAAAAGCTATGACAAGCGCGCCGTCCTGACCGATGTTTCGCTGACGGTCGGGAAGGGTGAGGTTGTCGGCCTGCTCGGCCCCAATGGCGCGGGCAAAACGACCTGCTTCTATTCCGTCATGGGTCTTGTGCGCCCCGATCATGGCCGCATCATCCTTGACGGTGAGGACATTACCGGCCTGCCCATGTACCGCCGCGCGATCCTGGGCCTTGGCTATCTGCCGCAGGAAACATCCATCTTCCGTGGCCTCACCGTCGCCCAGAATATCAGCGCCGTGCTGGAACTGGCGGAGCCCGACAAGTCCGCCCGCGACGCCCGCCTTGCGCAATTGCTCGACGAATTCGGTCTCACCCGGCTCGCCAACTCGTCCGCCATGGCGCTGTCCGGCGGTGAACGCCGCCGCTGCGAAATCGCGCGCGCCCTCGCTGCCAACCCGTCCATCGTCCTGCTCGACGAGCCTTTCGCGGGCATCGACCCCCTGTCCATCGCCGACATTCGCGACCTAGTAAAGCAGCTCAAGACGCGGGGAATCGGCGTCCTCATCACCGACCATAATGTGCGCGAGACGCTGGAAATCGTCGATCGCGCCTGCATCATCTATGGCGGGCAAGTGCTCTTCACAGGCAGCCCGACTGAACTCGTCGCCAATGCCGAAGTCCGCCGCCTCTATCTGGGCGAGAATTTTTCGCTCTGAGATGACTGGCCCCCGCCCTTCCCTTCAGCATGACGGCAAGGGCTCCGGCTGATGGCGCTCGGGCCTCGTCTCGACCTGCGGCAAAGCCAGTCACTGGTAATGACGCCGCAGCTTCAGCAGGCGATCAAACTGCTGGCCCTCTCCAATCTCGAAATCGACGCCTTCGTCGCCGCCGAGCTGGAAAAGAATCCGTTGCTGGAGACGGGCGGCCCCATCGACAACACTCCCGCCGCCGATGGCATAGACGCGCAGATCGACCTCCCGTCGCTCGCTCCCGAAACCGGGGGGATCGACTCTCTGATCGGCCAGGGCCGCGCCGAATCCGACGCACCGCTCGACGTCGATTATGGCGCGGAAACCTTCATCGACGACGGCCCCTCCGATCGCGCCGTCAGCGCCGTGGGATCAGGCGGCCACGACATGCTTCAGGGCGGCGGCGAAGCGATCGATTTCGACAGCTTCGCCAATCCGGAAATCGGCCTGCAAGAACATCTGATGGATCAGGCGCGCAGCGCGCTGGGCGGCATGGATCTGCTCATCGCCACCCAATTGATCGGCCAGATTGACGAAGCGGGCTATCTGGAAGCCAACCTCCTCGAAATCGCCCACGCGTTGGGCGTCCCGCTCGCGCAGGCCGAACAGGTCCTCGGCGTCATCCACAGCTTCGATCCCACGGGCGTCGGCGCCCGCTCGCTCTCCGAATGCCTGACGCTTCAGGCGAAGGAAGCGGATCGATACGACCCCTGCATGGCGAAACTGCTCGCCAATCTCGACCTGCTCGCCCGTGGCGCCATCCCCCAACTGCGCCGCATTTGCGCCGTGGATGAGGAGGATATGGCCGACATGATCCGCGAATTGCGCGGCTATGATCCCAAGCCCGGCCTGCGCTATTCCACCGATCGCGCCGCGCCTGTGACCCCCGACATCTTCGTCAATCCGGCGCGCGATGGCTGGTCGATCGAAATCAACAGCGCAACCCTCCCCCGCCTGCTCATCAACCGCAGCTATTATGTCGAACTCGCGTCCGGCCCGCAAAACCGCGCGTCAAAGGCTTGGCTCGCCGACTGCCTCGCCAGCGCAAACTGGCTAGTGAAGGCACTCGACCAACGACAAAAAACGATCATTAAGGTCGCCACCGAAATCGTCCGCTGCCAGGAGGATTTCTTCCGCAAGGGCGTCGCGCACCTGAAGCCCCTCACGCTCAAGATGGTAGCCGAAGCCATCGGCATGCACGAATCCACCGTCAGCCGCGTGACATCGAACAAATATCTCTCCTGCCCGCGCGGCGTCTATGAACTCAAATATTTCTTCACCAGCGGCATCTCGGCGGCCAGTGGAGACGGCGCGGTTTCAGCCGAAGCGGTGAAAAGCCACATCAAGGCCCTGATCGCCGCCGAAGCGCCCGACGCGATCCTGTCAGACGATACGCTGGTCGACCTGCTCCGCGCCAAAGGCATGGACCTCGCCCGCCGCACGGTCGCGAAATATCGGGAAGCGTTGGGGATTGGGTCTTCGGTGCAGAGACGGCGGCAAAAAGCACTTCAAGGCAAGGCCGCGTAACGCAAAATCGCCCGGTTAAAGCGCCTCACCGCCTGCAAAACACACCCCTCCTCCGTTCGGGCTGAGCCTATCGAAGCCCTTCACTTCTTCTCAGATGTGAGGTTTGAAAAGGAAGTAGAACCCTTCGATAGGCTCAGGGCGAACGGAGGTTGTACAACGGAAATCAAACCAACCCCAACCGCGCCAACTCCCCCAGCATCGCGGGCGGCATAGCATCCAGATCATCCACCTCGTCCGATCCCAGATCAGGCGGCGCATCCTTCTCCTCCAGATAGCGCCACCCCTGATGCGCCCGCTTCGGCGCGCCCCGCACCGCGATCAGTCGCGGCTCCAGCCTTATCCAGAACCGCCCCTGCCCCGTTTCCTGAAACCCGATCAACGGACTGCGCCCCACCAGCCTGTGCTGATGTATCCAGTAAAGCGACCCGCCCTCCATCTCCGCCACCCGCTTGGGCAAATAGCGCGTGGTTAACCGCGCCTCTTCGCCATGACTTTCCAGCCAGGCACGCAGGGTCGCGGGGCTTTCACTGCCAAAGGCGATCTTGGTGAGATGAAGCGGCATCAGTAGAAGATGGGCGCTGAACGCGAACGGTCAAGCCCCGTCACAAACCCCAGATCGTCGCCAGCCCAAGGAAGGAGAAGAAGCCCATCACATCGGTCATCGTCGTCACGAATACCGCCGACGACACTGCCGGATCGATATCGAACCGGTCGAGCGTCACCGGCACCAATATGCCCGCCAACCCCGCGACCAGATTATTGATCAGCATCGCCATGGCAATGACAAGGCCAAGGTCATGATTGCCGTAGATCAGCCCCACCGCGACGCCGATTAATATCCCCAGCGCCGTGCCGTTGGCGCTCGCAATGCGAAACTCGCGCGCAATCTGCCGTATCGTGTTCGAACTGGTCAGCTGGTTTGTCGCCAACGCGCGCACGGCCACCGCCATGGTCTGCGTCCCCGCATTGCCGCCCATGCCGGACACGATCGGCATCAGCACCGCCAGCACCACATATTTCGAGATGGTGGCCTGAAACAGCCCGACTACCGAAGCCGCCAGCACCGCCGTGCCCAGATTCACCACCAGCCAGGACAGGCGCGTGCGCACCGTCTCCAATATCGGCTGATTGATGTCGCCCTCGCCCGCACCGGACAGGCGCAGGATATCCTCGCCCGCTTCTTCGGAAATAATGTGGACGATGTCATCGACCGTGATCATGCCGACCAGTCGCCCGCTCGCATCCACAACAGCGGCGGAAATCAGCGCATATTTCTGGAAGCGCAGCGCCACTTCTTCCTGATCCATATCGACCGGGATCAGCGTCTGCTCACGCTTCATAACGTCCGCCATCGCGATGGAACGCGGGCAGGTGAGTATCCAGCTCAGCTGGCAGGTGCCGATCGGCTTATGCGCCTCGTCCACCACAAAGATTTCCCAGAAATCGGTGGTGAGGTCGCGATTGTCGCGCAGATAGTCGATCACCTGCCCGACCGTCATATGCTCGGGCACCGCGACCAAGTCGCGCTGCATCAGGCGGCCGGCGGATTCTTCCGGATAGGACAGCGCGTTTTCGATCGCGGCGCGATCTTCGGGCTCCATCGCATCGAGGACAGCCTGCTGATCGGCCTCCTCCATGTCCTCGATGATCGCGACCGCGTCGTCGGTGTCCAGTTCGGCGGCGAATTCAGCCACCTGCTTGGGCTCCAGCGCATCGAGCAGGTCGTCGCGGACATAGTCGTTAAGCTCGGACAGCACCTCCGCGCCGACCAGATCGCCCAGCGCCGCAGCTACTTCCCCGCGCCGGTCGGACGGGGTAAGTTCCAGAAGGTCGGCAATGTCGGCGGGGTGCAGCGGCGACACCAGTTCGCGCGCGCGATCGCGGTCCTCATCCTCCACCGCGTCCAGCACGGCGGAAACAAAAGCGGGCTTTAGCCGATCATCCTCGTCATGACGGGATTCGGGCTGTTCAACGATCTTGTCGTCAACAGGCAGTTCGTCCGGCCGGGGTTCGGCCATATCGGCTCGCTCGCTCATCGCGTCCCCTACTGTCCGGTTCCTGTAACATTCGGCTGCTTTTGCTCATGAATGAATTAAAAGCAATGCCCCAAAGATTGATTGAGGCGCTTCCATCCCCGCCCCAACGCTCTATATGGACCAACATTTCCCCACTCCCCCTCAAGAGGAGATTTCCATGGCCGACGAAACGCTCACCCTTACCCTCGACAGCGGCGGCGACGTCGTGATCAAGCTGCGTCCCGATCTGGCGCCCGGTCACGTCGAACGCATCTCTCAGCTCGCGAAGGAAGGCTTTTACGACGGCGTCGTCTTCCACCGCGTCATCCCCGGCTTCATGGCGCAGGGCGGCGATCCAACCGGCACCGGCATGGGCGGATCGAAGCTCCCCGACATCAAGGCTGAATTCAGCCGCGAACCGCATGTCCGTGGCGTCTGCTCCATGGCCCGCTCGTCGAATCCGAACAGCGCGAACAGCCAGTTCTTCATCTGCTTCGACGACGCGACCTTCCTTGACGGTCAGTACACCGTATGGGGCGAAGTCACCTCCGGCATGGAACATGTCGACGCCCTTCCCAAGGGCGAACCGCCCCGCACCCCGGGCAAAATCCTGAAAGCTGCCGTTTCCTGATCAGGCGAAAGGGCGAGCGGAGTCATCTCCGCTCGCCCTCAACACCGTTGGCTCCAATGCCACCCTCGGTTGTTTAAATCCTACCCCACCCCGTTCGCCCTGAGCCTGCCGAAGGGCGTCACTTTTTCGAACGCCACGCTTGAAAAGAAGGAAAGGGCTTGGAGCGTTCGCTAGATCTAACGCGCCGCTGAGACGTTGTTCCCGACCTCAGCCTCAACCTCGCCCTCAACCGGCGCGACATAAGCCCCGATCGTCTCGATATGCCACCGCCGGTCAGCCTCGCTCGACCCCGGTACGTCATTGGCACGACGCAGCGTCACCTGCCGCAGCATGTACCAGGGCTTCCCATTGGCCGCGAGCCGCCCGTACACCTGCACCGGCACCGTCACATAAAGCGACCCCGCCGCGCCCTCCATCTCACTGGGCGCCCCGACATGCGCATGGATTTCGCTGAAATTACGGAATCGCCGGGCAAAGGCTTCGTCATCCTCCGCGCCAACCGCGCCCTTCTCATTCCACAAATCCTGCGCGTCGTCGAAACGGCGTTCCTCCAGCAGGCCATAATAGCCCTGCACAACCTGCGCAGCGCCCTGCGGCCCCTTGGGATCGATCGACCCTTCCTCGATTGGCGCGGCGTCCGGCGGCAATCCACCCGGCGTGCCCGGTTCAGGCGGCCTCAGCGGTTCCAGCGCCGCCTGCGCCTCGGCTCGAAAGCTGTTTTCCACCTGCGTCGCGTTGGCGCCATTGGCGAGATTGTCGATCGCGCTTTCCTCCCGCCCGTCACAGGCGGCGAGCGAGATGCATGCGATTAGCGTTACAGCGCCCCAGCCAGCCCGCATCAGCGACGCAACGTCCCGCGCCAGTGATTCCCATCGGAACTGCCATTGCCGGAGTTGGAACCCGAACCTGAGCCTGTTCCCGACCCGGATCGGCCGCCGCCCCAATTCCCGCGCGGACTACCCGCGCGCGGCTGGCTCTGAGCTGGCGGAGGAGCGGCCGTGGCATCATCCCTGTCCCGCCCGCGCCAGCGCCCATCTCTCGGGGGGCGTCCATCGCGATAGAGCTGGCCATCTCCCGGCCGCGCCAAACTGCCGCGCCAATGATCGCCCTGCTGCCCGCGTCGGCCTTCCCAATAACGGCGCTGATCATCATTCCAGCGATGGCGGCGTCCACCCCGGTCAAACACATAATAGCCGCTGCCGGGATAATAATAATCCCCGTACCAGCCATAGCCGGGACCGTAATAGCCCGAACCATAATAGCCGGGGCCATAATAATCGTCGTAATAGCCACCGCCGTAATAGCCTGATCCCACGCTCACGCCGCCATAATAGCCGTCATCATAGGCGCAGCCGCCCAGTGCCACCGCACCGGCAAGGCTAATCGCAGCCAGAAACTTCTGTCCGGACCACGTCATTGCCTTTCTCCTTTTCTCCAATACAGACAGGATAACGTCCGCAGGTTGAATTGGTTGTGAATGAAAGCCAGACTCTGCTCGTCGCGTGTCGGCATTCATGTTCATCCGACCTTCATCTCATTGGATAGATTAGCATTTCGGACAGCGGGCACGCATCGACGCGCCCCTCATTATCGGCTCGCGCCTCCCTTCAGGGGGAGGTCAGGGGTTCGGGGCGGCGTGAACTGCAACCGCCCCGAATTCCCCCGATCACCCACTGTTGCGCAGCGCCGTGGCGATCGCGTTGATCGACAGCTCGATCCCTTCCTTGATCCGCGGATCATCCTCCCCGCTGCGATGGCGCTTCATCAACTCCACCTGCAACAGGTTCAGCGGCTCGATATAGGGCAGCCGCAACCGGATCGATTCATCCAGCTTCTGATTCTTCTCCAGCAACCGCGATTGCCCGCTCGCCGCCAGCAGCCCGTCATGCGTCAGCTGCCATCCCTCACGAATACGATCGAAAATCGCCCCACCCGCCGCCTGATCCTCGACCAGCGGCAGATAATGGGCGGCAATCCCCAAATCCGACTTCGCCAGCACCATCTCCAGATTGGCGAGCGCCGATTGCAGGAAGGACCAGCTCTGCGCCATGTCCGCCAGCAACGCCTTGTCCTTGAAAGCCTCGAACGCCTGCCCCATGCCATACCAACCGGGCAGCATGACCCGCGCCTGCGCCCAGCTGAACACCCAAGGTATCGCCCGCAAATCCTCGATCCGCGTGCTCTTGGTCCGGCTCGCGGGCCGCGATCCGATCTTCAGCCCCGAAATCTCCTGGATCGGCGTCAGCTGGCGAAAGAACTCCTTGAACCCCTCCGTCCCATAAACCAACTCGCGATAGGCCGCAAAAGCCGTCCTCGACAGCTCATCCATAGCCCCCGCAAATCGCGCCGCATCCCGATCGGAAATTCCCTCCGGCTCCAGACTGGCGAGCAAAGTCGCGCTCGTCATCGCCTCCAAATTGGTCATCGCCACATCGCGCGTGCCGAACTTCGCCGCGATCACCTCGCCCTGTTCGGTGATGCGGATACGCCCCTGCACCGTGCCGCGCGGCTGCGCCTGTATCGCCGCGAAGGATGAACCGCCGCCACGCCCCACCGCGCCGCCCCGGCCATGGAACAACTGCATCCCTGTCCCCGCATCCTCGAACACCGGGGCCAGCGCCTTGCTCGCCTGATAAAGCGACCAGGTGGAGGTGATATAGCCGCCATCCTTGTTGCTGTCGGAATAGCCGATCATCACTTCCTGATGACCCCGCTCGCGCACGACGCCCGCAATCTCGGGCAGCCCAAAATAGGCCGCCATGATGTCCGGAGCCGCCTCAAGGTCGGCAATCGTCTCGAACAATGGCACCGCCATGATCGCCGCCTGCGCCGGGCCGCCATCCTTCCCCACGCGCCACAACCCCGCTTCCTTCAGCAGCAGGTTGACCTCCAACAGGTCCGAAACGCTCTCCGCCTTGGAAATAATATAATGGCTGATGCAGGCAGGCCCGTAAGTCTTGTGCGCCGCCGCCGCCGCCTGCACGATCGCCAGTTCCGACGCGGTCTCTTCCGAATATTCCGAAAAGCGCGACCCCAACGGCCGGTTGCTCGCCAGTTCGCCGCGCAGCAGCGCCACCCGCGCATCCTCATCCAGCGCGGCATAATCCTCCGCCACGCCAGCGACCTTCAGCAACTCGGCAACGACGCGTTGATGCACATCGCTATTCTGCCGCATGTCCAGCGTCGCCAGGTGAAAACCAAACGTTTCCACCGCCCGGATCAACCGCCCCAGCGCCCCGCCGGTCGCCAGCGCACCATCACCCTCGCTCGCCAGCCCCTGCGCCACCGTCACCAGATCGCGCCGCAAATCCCCCGGCAGCGCATAGGCCTCGCCCGTCAAGCGCGAAGGACGCGGCGGCTCCTTCCCTACCAACGCCCGATAGGTCGCCGCCAGCCGCGCATAAATGCCCGACAGCGCCCGGCGATAAGGCTCATCCCCCCGGCTCGGCGAACTATCCCCGCTCGCTTCCGCCAGGTCCAACACCGCCTGCGGCACCTGCGCGAGTTCCGTCGATAACGACAACTCCGCCCCCAACGCATGCACCGCATCCAGATAATAGGCCAGCGCCGCCTCACACCCGCGCCCCAATGCCGACCGCAACTGCGGCGCCTGCACGAACGGATTGCCGTCCCGGTCCCCGCCAATCCAGTTCCCCACCCGCAGGAAGCTGGGCGGTCGGCCTCCCAGCACCCGCTCCCACCGCGCATACAACGCAGGCAGCACCGGCAGGAAAACGTCGCGGAAATAGGTCAGGACATTGTCGATCTCATCCTGCACGAACAGCTTCTGCCGCCGCAAAGGGCGCGTCTGCCACAGCAGAGCGATTTGCCGCGCGATCGCCTCGTCCAGATTTTCGCCATCCTCCGTCTCGCCATGCCCCGCATCCTTCAGCAGCATCAGGTCGGCGATACGGTTCTTATGATCGATCATGCTCTTGCGCCGCACCTCGGTCGGGTGGGCGGTCAGCACCGGCACGATCAGCGCATGATCGAGCAGCGCCATCACGGCATCACGGCCAATCCCATGCGATTCCAGCCGCTCGATCGCCGAAGCCACATCGGCATCCGGATCAGCCGCCACCCCCTGCCGATCCTCGGCCAGATTGGCGAGCATCGAAAACAACATGAACCCGCGCACGAACGACAATGTGTCGTCCAGGCTGAGCGCCTCCAGCCCGGTATCCACCACATCCGCGCCATGGATGCCCCGCGCCCGATCAACCGACGCCGATCGGATATATTCCGTCTGCCGATAAAGCCGCTCGCCGCCATAAGCCCGGATCACATCGCCAAGCAGTCGGCCAAGATAACGAATGTCCGGATTTTGCGTGACCGGAGGAACAGGGGATGAAAGAGTCGCCATATGCCAGACGCTGCATCGCAACAATCGATGGGTCAAGCGGAACCGCGCGCCAGCTCTCGCCCCTCCGCCGCACACCCACCCCACCCCGTTCGGGCTGAGCTTGTCGAAGCCCCTTACTCCCTTTGAAGAAAAGAAAAGCCCTTCGACAGGCTCAGGGCGAACGGAGGAGTGAGACATAGCCACACCACCCTTGCGCGAATCCCACCGCATGGGCCAAAGGACATATGTGACCGCCACCATCAGCATAGGAACCGACGGCAACGGCAACCCCGTTCCGATCGACGTAGAGGAATTGCTCGCCACCCGCCTGCTCGTTCAGGGCAATTCGGGTTCCGGCAAGTCGCACCTCCTCCGCCGCCTGCTGGAGGAAAGCGCCGCCCTGGTCCAACAGGTCGTCATCGACCCCGAAGGCGATTTCGTCACGCTCGCCGATGAATATGGCCACGTCGTCATCGACGCTGGCGATTATAACGAACGCGAGATCGTCAAGATGGCCGCGCGCATCCGCGAACATCGCGCCTCGGTCATCCTCAGCCTCGAAAGCCTCGAACTGGAAGCGCAGATGAAATGCGCCGCGACCTTCCTCTCGACCCTGTTCGACGCCCCGCGCGACCATTGGTATCCCGCCCTCGTCGTCGTGGACGAAGCGCAGATGTTCGCCCCCGTCGCCGCCGGAGACGTCTCCGACGAAGCCCGCCGCCTCTCGCTCGCCGCCATGACCAACCTCATGTGCCGTGGCCGAAAGCGCGGCCTCGCTGGCGTCATCGCCACCCAGCGCCTTGCCAAGCTCGCCAAGAATGTCGCGGCCGAAGCGTCCAACTTCCTGATGGGCCGCACCTTCCTCGACATCGACATGGCGCGCGCCGCCGACCTGCTCGGCATGGAGCGGCGTCAGGCCGAACAGATACGCGACCTTGAACGCGGCCGCTTCCTCGCGCTCGGCCCCGCCATCTGCCGCCGCCCCGTTGCGGTGAAAATCGGGACGGTCAAAACGAGCACCCGCGGCGGCACCCACAAGCTGATGCCGCCCCCCACCGCCGCGACCGAAAATATGCAGGAACTGCTCTTCGCCAGCACGGGCGAGGACGACGCGCTTCCCCCTCCTCCGCCCCGCGCCGAACCGCCGCCGCTCCCCGCCGAAGAATTGATGCGCGCCCTCGCCGCCGCGCCCCTCGCCAAGCCCGCCGCGCCAGAACTCGACTTCGGCCAGAATGAGCCCGTCGTCATCGCCGTTTTGGAAGAAATCGTCGCCGACCTCGGCGACGCCCAGCCCAGCGTCGCCAGCCTCTATCAGGATTTCGGCGTCCGCTGCCGCATGAAAGGCCTGCGTACGCCCCCGCTCGACCTCGCCGCCTTCCGCAAGCGTTTCGCCATGGCGCAGGCAGGCATGTTCGACGCCGCCGACCCGCGCTGGGACGATGCGATGAAGGCCGCCCAGCCCCTGCCCGAAGACATGCTCGCGCCCTTCCTCCTCATCGCCCGCGCCGCGATGCAGGGCCTGCCTTGCCCGGACGACACAGCCCTCGCCCGCGCCTATGGCACCAGTTCGCCGGGCCGCGTCCGCCGCCTCATCGACTATATGGAAAAGATCGGCGTCATCGTCGCCCGCACCGACTTTGGCGGTCGCCGCTCGATCGGCGTGCCCCAGCTCGGCCTCTCAACAGCAGCGGCCGAAGGATGAGCGTCTCCGTCCTCTTCGTCTGCCTCGGCAATATCTGCCGCTCACCGCTGGCCGAAGCCGCCCTACGCGCCGAAGCCGAAAAGGCTGGCCTACCCATCAAGGTCGATTCAGCAGGAACCGGCGACTGGCACGTAGACTGTCCGCCCGACAGCCGCGCCCAGGCGGTAGCCCTACGCAACGGCATCGACATATCCACCTATCGCGGCCGTCAGGTCTCGGTCCAAGACTTCCACAGCTTCGACCACATCTTCGCCCTCGATGCGGAAAACCTCAAAAACCTCCGCAGCATCCGCCCGTCAAATGGCACCGCCGACCTCCGCCTCCTCATGGACCTGATCCCCGGTCGCGAAGGCACCAGCGTCACCGACCCCTATTTCGGCGAGGATGAAGGCTTCGATGAGACATGGGAGGATGTCACAAGGGCAGCCCGCGCCCTGATCAAACACCTCCAAGGCTAATTTTCACGCGGAGACGCGGAGGCAAACCGGCCCGCGCGGCGCATCCGTCAAAAACGTCGCATCCAACGCGAAGCCAGTAAGACGCACCTGCTCCCGTCACACGCACCCTCTCCGCGTCTCCGCGTGAAATAATCTTCGCGCAGAGGCGCAGAGCAACACCAGCGCAAAACCCTCTGCGCCTCCGAAAACCAAAACCCGAACGGCCGTTCAAGCAGGCATCTTCACCCGCGCCCGATAGGCGTGCAGTAGCGGCTCGGTATAGCCGTTAGGCTGCGCCACCCCCTCAAACACCAGCGCCCGCGCCGCCTGGAAAGCGATGCTCTCCTCCTCCCGCCCGCTCATCGGCTGGTACAGCGGATCGCCCGCATTCTGCGCATCGACCTTGGCCGCCATCCGCCGCAGCGCCGCGTCAACCTCGTCAGCCGAACACACCCCATGCAACAGCCAATTGGCGATATGCTGTGAAGAAATCCGCAACGTCGCCCGGTCCTCCATCAGCCCCACATCATGAATATCCGGAACCTTCGAACAGCCCACGCCCTGATCCACCCAGCGCACGACATAGCCCAATATCCCCTGCGCATTATTGTCCAGCTCATCGCGAACATCCTGCGCCGACCAGTTCACCCCCGCCGCCAATGGGATCGTCAGCAGCGCGTCCAGCCCAGCAACCGCTTCAACCTTCCGCTCCTCCTGCCGCGCAAACACATCGACCGCATGATAGTGCGTAGCGTGCAAGGTCGCGGCAGTCGGCGAAGGCACCCAGGCCGTATTCGCCCCCGTCATCGGGTGCCCGACCTTCTGCTCAAGCATATCCGCCATTCGGTCCGGCGCCGCCCACATGCCCTTGCCGATCTGCGCCTTGCCCGACAATCCGCAGGCAAGCCCGATCTGCACATTGCGATCCTCGTAAGCCTTGATCCACGCCGCACCCTTCATCTCGCCCTTGCGGATCATCGGCCCCGCGCGCATCGACGTATGAATCTCATCGCCCGTGCGGTCGAGGAAGCCCGTATTGATGAACACGATCCGGTCCCGCACCGCATGGATACAGGCGGCAAGGTTGGCGGAAGTCCGCCGCTCCTCGTCCATCACGCCAACCTTCAGCTGATGCCGCTCCAGCCCCAGCAAATCCTCGATCGCGTCGAACAGCTCGTTGGTAAAGGCGACCTCTTCCGGCCCGTGCATCTTGGGCTTCACGATATAGATGCTGCCCGCCCGGCTATTGACGAAACGCCCGTTCCGCCGAATGTCGTGCAAGGCGATCAGGCTGGTGACGATCCCATCCAATATCCCTTCGGGCGCCTCTGTCCCATTGGACAGCCGCACCGCAGGCGTCGTCATCAAATGCCCGACATTGCGCACGAACAGCAAAGACCGTCCCGGTAAGATCAACGCACTTCCATCCGGCGCGACATAGGAACGGTCCCCATTCAACCGCCGCGTCATCATCGCGCCATTCTTCTCGAAGCTATCTTCCAGATCGCCCTTCATCAGGCCGAGCCAGTTGGCATAGGCCGCGACCTTGTCCGCCGCATCCACCGCCGCAACGGAATCCTCCAGATCGCAAATGGTCGACAGCGCCGATTCCAGCACAACGTCCGCCAGATGCGCCGGGTCATCCCGCCCGATCGGATGGCTTGCGTCGATCACCAGTTCAATATGCAGCCCATTGTTGCGAAGCAGGATGTTATCCCCTGCCCGCCCGGCAAGTTGCGCGGGGGCGCGCAAGACCGGCACGCCACCCGCCCAATCCGCCCAGCTTCCTTCCGCCAGAGGAACCGCCCGATCCAGAAACGCCTTGGCCCTCCCAATCACCTGTGCGCCGCGCGCCGGATCATAGCCCTTGCCCGCCGCCGCGCCGGGGATCGCATCGGTCCCATACAGCGCATCGTAAAGGCTGCCCCAACGTGCATTGGCCGCGTTCAGCAGGAACCGTGCATTGAGGATAGGCACCACCAACTGCGGCCCCGCCAAGGTCGCCAGCTCTGCATCCACCCGACCCGACCCGATGGAAAAAGGCGCGGGTTCCGGCACCAGATAGCCGATCTGGGTCAGGAAAGCCCGATAAGCATCCGCATCAAAGGGCCGCCCCGCTTGCTCGCCATGCCAGCTGTCGATCTGCGCCTGAATAACATCCCTCTTTTCCAGCAGAGCCGCATTAAGCGGCGCAAACCGCGCGAAAATCGCAGCCGCGCCCTTCCAAAACGCCTCCGCCGCGATCCCCGTCCCCGGCAGGACTTCCCCATCGATAAAGCGCGCCAGCTCGGCGGCAACCCTCAGGCCCGATTTCTCGATCATGCCGTCCATGGGCAACTCTCCATCCAAAATACTGTGACGAAAGCCTATAGACCCCTCTCCATCCTCGCACTAGACAACAAGAACTCAAAGCATCTGTTCCTCACAGGAAAAGATCATCGATGGATCCCGATTATCTTCTCTTCGCCCGCGCGGTAGAGGCAGGCAGCCTTTCGGCGGCAGGCCGCATATTGAACATCTCGCCCGCCATGATGTCGAAACGCATCTCCCGGCTGGAAGCGCGCCTCGGCGTCCGCCTCATCCATCGCACCACGCGCCGCCTTGCCCTGACGGAGGAAGGCGTCGGCCTGCACCGCGACCTGGTCGCCATCCTCGACGCCATCCAGCAGGCGGAGCAACGCGTCACCAGTCGGCATCGGAGCGCGTCCGGGCCGCTGCGCATTTCGGCTCCCACCTCCTTCGGCCGCCTGCATGTGGCGCCTCATGTCGGCCGCTTTCTGGACCTCCATCCGCGCGTCGATCTCGAACTCAACCTGTCCGACGCCTATGAAGACCTGCTCGCCGAGCGCATCGACGGGGCAATCCGCATCACCAGCGACATTCCTCTCCATCTGGAGGGACATCATCTCGCCACCAACCGCCGCATCCTCTGCGCCAGCCCAGCCTATCTCGCCGCGCATGGCATTCCGGACAAGATCGCCGACCTCCCCCGCCACCGCCTACTCGCGGCCGATGGACAATTGCCATGGCGGCTGGTGAATGGCCGCGCGCGCAAGCTGATTGATGGCCAAAGCCATGTCCGCACCAACAGCAGCGAAATCGTGCGCGAACTTGCCCTGACCGGCGTCGGGATCGCCTTGCGCTCGCTCTGGGACGTGGGCGACCTGATCGCGGAAGGCAGCCTCGTCCGGGTCCTCGATAGCTGGGAAGGCCCCGCTGACCTCGCCGTTCACGCCGTCCACCCCCGCGCCGCAGGTCGTCCCGCCGCCGTAGACGCCTTCATCGGCTTCTTGCGCGAAACCTTCCGCGATGCATCGTGGAACCGGGGCGGCTGATAGCAAGAAGCCCCTTAGCGCCATCCGCTTAACTGCTTGAAAAGCGCAGAAATCCCTTCCTGAAATCATTTGCAAGCAGGCTGTCAAAAAACAGAAGCTTTCCGGAGTTAACCTGCGTAATGGCAGCGGGAAACAGGCCGATGTTATCGTTCGAGCCATAAGAAATTGAGAGAGGATAAGGGCCATGCGCCCCAATGACGCATCACATTTTTCCGCCTGCGCCGCCCAGGAAGCGCGGCAAGCCAGGGAAGCGCGCCTGCGCGGCGCAGACCAGGCCACCATCGCCCTCCACAATGAACGCGCCGTCCGCTACCAAGCCATGGCCCTACGCCTCCAGCGCGAGCACGGCGCGACGCTGAACTGATCCATCAACGCCAAGCGGCTACGTCAGCGTCCCACCACGTACCGTCATGCCAGCGAAAGCTGGCATCTCAGGCGACCACGCGCCTCCTAGCAAGGGGATCCCAGCTTCCGCTGGGATGACAAACGGAAAAATGAGGGACACGCCCATTCCCTCTCCCCTTCAGGGGAGAGGGTGCCGAGCAAAGCGAAGGCGGGAGAGGGGAACGCAAAGCACGACCGCCGCTCCCCTCTCCCCAACCCTCTCCCCTGAAGGGGAGAGGGGGTAAGTTACCTCACCCAACCACCCCCCTTGCCCTACCCCCACAGCTCCGCTATCCCCCCGTCACCCGGGCAACCCCCGGGCATGATCGCGCCGGTGCCTCGAAAGAGGCTTAAAAGGGAACATGGTAAAGGAGGCATCCGCCTCCCCAAGCCAAGGCTGTCCCTGCAACTGTAAGCGGCGAGCGCGATGCACATCGCCCCACCTCATAGGCGGGATGGGGCAAGTCACTGGGCCGGACGCTAAATCCTGCGAGGCCCGGGAAGGCCGTGCATCAAGCGATGACCCGCGAGCCAGGAGACCTGCCAGCGTCTGGTCGCTCTTGCCTTGGTCCAGGGGATGGCCGCGGCACGGTAGTTTCCGTCTGAGCGACGAACGAGCGGCGAGAGGCCGCTTCGGTGACGCTGGCGGCCGCCTTGGGGGCGTCCGGTCGCCCGCGCGCGCCGGTCGCCGTCTGGCGGCAGGTCTCTCGCCGAGAGTCGCCAGACGCCCGGAGTGCATCAAGTGAAACTACCCAATCATCTCCACCGCGCTGCCTGCGCGCTGACCGCCACGCTCCTCCCACTGCCCACCTTCGCCGCCGACGCGAACGACGCAGGCGAGGATGCCAACACCATCATCGTCTTCGGCCGAGGCGAGGACAAGATCGGCACCGCTCATGCGGCAAGCGAGGGCGGCGTCGGCGGCGCGGACCTTCTCGTCCGCCCGCTGCTGCGCGTCGCCGAACTGCTCGAAGCGGTGCCCGGCATGGTCGCGGCCCAACATTCGGGCAGCGGCAAGGCCAATCAATATTTCCTGCGCGGCTTCAATCTCGATCATGGGTCCGACTTCACCACCTATATTGACGGGGTTCAGATGAACTTCCGCACACACGGTCACGGCCAGGGCTATCTCGACTTGAACGGCCTCATCCCCGAAATCATCGCGAGGGAGGATTTTCGCAAAGGCCCCTATCGCGCCGATGGCGGCGACTTCGCGCTCGCGGGCGCGGCCTATATGACCACGATCGACGGCTATGACCGTCCATGGGTCGCGGCGGAGGGCGGCTCCTTCGGCTGGCGCAGACTGGCGGCGGGCGGCACGGTAAAGGCGGGCGCAGGCAATCTCACCCTCGTCGCCCAGGCCAAGGCTTATGACGGCCCGTGGCAGGAGGCCGAACATCTGCGCCACTATGCAGGCTTCGCCAAATATACGCTCCCCGCCGGGGCCGGTAAGATCGACGCCACGCTCCACGCCTATCGCGCGACATGGCGCCCGACCGAGCAGATACCCGAACGGATCATCGGCACGCCGCTCTGCCCCGATGTCTTCTGTTCGCCCGATCCGTCCGCGCGCGGCGAAACGACGCGCATCATCGGCAACATCGCTACCATCCAGCCGACATGGCGCACCAATCTCTACGCGCAATTCTATGACTGGACGATGTTCTCCAACCCCACCTACACCGATCCCGACGGCACCAGCGCGCAGATCGAGCAGTTCGACCGCCGCTGGGTATTGGGCTTCACCGGCGAAAAGCGTTGGGACATCGCCCCGGCACTGCAACTGAAGCTCGGCACGGAAAATCGCTATGACGCGATCGGCAATGTCGGCGTCAATCGCACGTCGAACCGCGCCTTCCTATCCTCACTCGGCCGCTATCGCGTAAAGCAGGGTTCAGCAGCCCTTTATGGCGAAGCGACCGTCACGCCGCTGCCGGGCTTGCGAGTCACTGGCGGCCTGCGCGGCGACTATTATCATTACGACGTCCGCGCCCGCGACGCCGTCGCCGCTGCGCTGGGCGAAGGCAGCGGATCGGACACGCTCGTCTCCCCCAAGGCATCGGCCGCCTGGGCGATCACGCCGCGTCTTGAACTTTATGCCAATTGGGGCCGGGGCTTTCATTCCAACGATGCGCGCGGCGCGGTCAATGTCGACACGCCTGTCCCGATGCTCGTGCGCGGCACGGGCAAGGAATTGGGCGGCCGCCTGCAACTACCCGGCTTCACCTTCACCGCGACCTATTGGTGGCTGAATGTCGGCAGCGAGTTGCGCTTCGTCGGCGACTCAAACGCGGTCGAGCCCAGCGGAGCCAGCCGCCGCCACGGCTATGAGCTTGTCGCTTTCTGGCGCCCGCTCCCCTGGCTCGCCTTGGACGGCAACTACACCGCCAGCCACAGCCGCTATACCAATGGCGACCATATCCCCAACGCTTTCAAAAATGCCGCGTCCGCCGGGGCCGCCATCGTGCTCGATCCATGGGAAGCCAGCATCCGCGTCCGTCACCTTGGCCCCTCACCACTGATCGAGGACAATAGCGTGCGCGATTCCGGCAGCACGGTCGTCAATGCCCGCGCCGCGTGGAAAGGCAAGCGGGTGCAAGTCTATGCCGAACTGCTCAACATCCTTGGCAGCCGGGACAAGGACATCGCTTATTATTACGAGTCCTACCTTCCCGCCGCCGATGCGGAGCCTGTCGAAGGGAGGCTAAGCCGCGTGGTCGAACCGCGATCGGTGAGAGGCGGCGTCAAGTTCAGCTTCTGATGCTGGGGAAGGCCGCGTCTAGAAAGAGCCTGCGGCCTTTCCAATCAATGGCTTACATAATGAACGGCGATGTTCATAAAGTAAAAGTGAACAGAGCAACAATCAAACTTCAATAGAATACATGTTAAATACCCGTGGAAATTTTGAGACGTAGTTGACGTCTTTTCGCCGCTATGCAATTTTCCCCCTCGGCAATCTGGACAAAGAATCAGTAGCCTGGAGAGGATGCCAATGAAACACGCACCATTAAGGGGCGCCGTTTTTCACGCGATATTGCGTGACTGCCTGGAAGCACAGCGCGCCCCCAAGGAAACAGAAATACAACTGATCGCCTGCAAAATATGGCAGGACAGTTTCGCGGCGATCACGCACAAGAACTGGCACGACCTCGTACCGGGCGGCGAGGAGTATGAATACACCATCAACGCCGCGCGCATGGCCTTCGGCCTGCACGCGACCAACACCGCCGCCTAAATGGATAGCCCAATCCGCTTACGCCGACGATTGCCGGATCAAAGCTGGAACTGGGTTATCCATTCGCAGATCAGCGCGGGCTTGCTCTCGCCTTCTATCTCTACCGTTGCTTCGGTGGTCAGCTGAATCTGCCCCGGCCGCTTTTCGACGATCTCCAGCGGCTTGAACCTTCCGCGCACACGTTTGCCGGATCGAACGGGCGCCAGGAAACGCAGCTTGTTGCTGCCATAATTGATCTCCGTAGCGCCGTCGGGAACGATGTCGCCTCGCGCATCGGCGCACAGGTGCGGCAGGAGTGAAAGCGTCAGGAAACCATGAGCGATCGTCCCGCCAAAGGGTGACTGCTTCGCGCGCTCCGGATCGACATGGATATATTGATGATCCTTGGTTGCTTCGGCGAACTGGTCAATCATCTCCTGACTGACCAGGAACCAGTCCGACACGTCTTCCTCGTCCGCCCGCGCCTGAAGATAATCGAAAAACTGGCTCATTCCATTCACCCCCCATGCTGCTCCAAGAGCAAAACTATGCACAAGCATGCGCGAATGCGATAGGAAAATACTCCAGTGGTGATGAGGATCAGTTGGACCTTGTCAGCGGCGTCGAGTTACTTACCCTTCCCAAAAGAATAAGCTGGAGAGGCCATGACTGGAGAAGACAAGAAGCTTCGGCTGCACGAAAGCCGTGCAGCCGAAGAGTCGAGGGATGGATATCGATCGCGGAACCATCCACGATCAAACATCGCGGAATATGATCTAGCGCCGTGGTCGGCCCACATCATCCTTGCAGCGTGGGAAGGGATCATCTGATGAGCCCCTCTCATCCGTCCAACGACCCTTTCGGAATGGAACATGAGCTGCTGCTGGCGGCGCTCCGACGGCGGCTACGAGCAGCGGGCCTGACCCAGGCCGACGTCTCGAAAAAGCTTGGCGTGGGCACCGCCACCGTCAAACGATGGCTGCATGGCCGTGGGCTGGGCCTGCGCACCTTGTCGCAACTGTGCGCACTCGCCGACACCACGCTCACCGAAATCGCCGAAGAGGCCGCCGTGCGCGATCGGTCATCCGACAAGCTGACGCTGGCGCAGGAAAAGGCGCTGACCACAAGCCCCGAACTATCCACCATTTTCTTCATCATCGTCACGGGTTGGCCGGTGTCCGAAGCCGAGGAAGGCTTTGGCATACCGCCCGAACATATCGCGCAACATGTCGAACGGCTGGAAAGGTTGGCGCTGATCGATCGCCTGCCGGGAGGACGTCTACGTGCGCGGCTGGACCCGGCCCATGTGTGGCAACGCGAGCCCATGCGCAGGCATTTCGAACAGCATATGAAGCATCTGTTCTTCAATCTGAACTATGGGGATCCAGATACGATCTTCGGCGTGGAAACGGTCAAGCTGTCGCCCGTGGGCGTCGCGCGTGTCGCGGAAAGGATCGAGCGTTTCAGGGCCGAACTGCGGGAAATCGCGCAGGCGGATCGTCGCACCTCGGCCCTGCCCGGGGAATGGCACGCTGTTCTTGCAGTTGCATGTCCGGTGGCGCCGCTGAAACCTCGCTGATTGTGGATGGCCCTTGACGAAGGGATCATTTCAAGACACGCTGCATGCAAACAAGATAGCTCGGCCGAAGAGCTGATCGGTGGCCGAAGCTGTCAGGAGAGGATGCAGAAAGGGCTCGCGGCCATGTGTCGCAGATCAGGCTGCATCATGAACAATATAATGGCGGAACACCGCCAAACGTCCGTTTTCGGATGCGCGTACGCGTGTTCGGCCCCGGATGGTGGACCGAGCTTCTAAACGGAGCACGGCCGTATCGAGGGATGGCATCGCCCGACGAAAGGAAGGGGATTGCCATGCGTTCATCTATTGCCGTTGCGTTAGCGGGCATATCATCGTTCGCCACGACAGCGGCTCTGGCGCAGACTGCCGACCCGGCCACGCAGGCTGCGGTTCAGGGGCAGCTGGCCGACATCATAGTGACGGCGCAGCGGCGCGAGGAAAGCCTGCAAAAGGTGCCCGTCGCCGTGACCGCCATCGGCGCGGACCAGCTTGACCAGTTGCGCGTCACCAATGTGCGCAACCTCGCTGGCCTGGCTCCCAGCCTTCAGATCAATACGCAGGGCCTGCAATCCAATCCCACGATCATCATTCGCGGCGTGGCTTCCGGCACGTCCAACAATGCGGTCGATCCAAAAGTCGGCATCTATCTGGACGGCGTCTATATCGGCCGCACGGTCGGCTCGATCTTCGACCTGTCCGACATCCAGCGTGTAGAAGTGCTGCGCGGCCCGCAGGGAACGCTGTTCGGCCGCAACGCGACAAGCGGCGCGATCAGCCTTGTGACGGCTGCTCCAACGGGCGAGTTCGGCGTTCGCGGTACGGTATCCTATGGCAATTACGAGGCGTTCCGGACGAAAGTATCCGTCGACCTGCCCGCCTTCGGCCCCTTGTCGGTCAAGCTGTCCTACCTTCATGACGAGATTGAGGGTGATTATCGCAACCTCCTGGGCGGCCGCACCATAGATCTGCGTCAGCGCGACCCGTCATTCGGCGTGCAACGCATCGCCGACCGGCTAGGCGAACGCAATGTCGATGGCGTAGGCGTCGCGGCACGACTGAATCTGGGCGACCTGACCGCCGACTATCGCTTCGACTATACCGATGCGCGTTCGACCGGCCGGGCGATACAGAGCTATGGCGTCATCCCGGATGCATCAGGCCAGTTGTTGGCGCCGATTATCGCCTTCCAGCCGCTATTCGGCGGCATCACCAATATTTCGACTGATCGCCTGACGTCAGTCGCCAATGCGACCAGTCCCGAACATGTAGTGACGCAAGGGCATAGCCTCACCTTCACCTATCCCGTGAGCGATGAGATTACGCTCAAGAGCATCACTGCCTATCGCAAGTTCCGGCAGGATCCGAACATCTACGACCTTGGCGCGACCGGAGGTTTGCGATTTACGACCCTCCAATTGCAGGCATTGCTGGCACAAAATATTCCGGCCGTGCTCGACCCCAACAATGCGCCTCAGCCCAACGATTCCTTCTTTTCCCTGCTGACGTCGCGATCGACCAGTCAGAAGCAGTTCACCCAGGAATTTCAGGTCCAGGTCACATCCGAAGCCTTCGACCTGACCGCGGGCCTGTTCTACTTTCATGAAAATACCCCGGCGACAGACATATTGGGAATCTTCCAACCCGTGGCGAACGGCGTCGTCGTGGATACATCCACCGTGGGCGTCATTCCCAACGTACCGGTTGGACCAGTTGCCGCCGACATCAACGGCGACGGCGTGGTCAATGCGGCCGACTTCAACCCATCGCTCGACAGCATATTCGGCAGCGGACTGACGCGGACGCGCGCCATCAATGACAGCTACGCAGCCTATGGGCAGCTCACCTATCATCTGACCGATACGATCGATTTGACGGGCGGCATTCGCTACACGATCGACAAGCGGGAAAACCGGATCTTCGCAGTATCCGGCGGGCAGGGCGGCCAGTTGGGCGTCGGCGACTACAAGGTCGATTACAAAAAGGCCACCTGGGCGGCGATCGTCACCTGGCGGCCGACCAATCAGGTGACCGCCTATGGCAAAGTGTCCACCGGCTATGTGGCTGGCGGCATATTGAGCGGCATCCCCTATAAACCCGAAACGCTAACAGCCTATGAGCTCGGCCTGAAGACGCAAAGCTGGGGCAACCGGCTGCGGACCAATATCGCTTTGTTCTACAGCGATTATAAGGATCTTCAGACCCAGAACTTTATCAATGGCCGCCAATTCTTTGACAATGCAGGAAAGGCGAGCATCAAGGGTTTTGAACTTGAGGCCGATCTGGTGCCGGTGCGCGGGCTAACATTGAGCGGCAATCTGAGCTATACTGACCTTGATTATAAGAGCTTCATCCTGAACGGGGTCGAAGTTGCCGACATTGCCCGCACCACCTTTGCCTCCAAATGGCAGGGCCGCGCCTCGGTCCAATATGACAGCCCTGACATGAACATGGGCGGCCATATCTCGGCACGGGTGGACGGCCGTTATCGCAGCCGCGCGCCGCTGGTCTCAACGCCCTTCTTCGACCTTGCGGGCAATAGCGCGGACCTGAACCGATATGCCTACACCAAGGCATATTGGCTGGTTGATGGCAGGATCGGCTGGGTGGACATGCCCTTGGGCGGGACAAAGGCGTCTCTGTCGCTGTTCGGCCAAAACCTGTTCAACGAACATTATAATCCGTTCGGATCGCCCGTGCTGCAACTGATAGCCAGCTACGAACGCGGGCGGACCTATGGTGTCGAACTTGGGGTGAGTTTCTAAAAGACAGAATGAAGAGGAGAGACATGATGGAAAACGAGATTGCGGCGCGCGTAAGCAGCGCGGATTTTGAATATTATAATGGCTCGGGGCCGGGCTTCACGACCGAAAGCTCCGTCTTGATCAGTTCTTCGCCCTATCTCAACCACCCGCAACTGCGCGCGCTGATCGCTCAGGAGATGCTGCGGCGGAACGGCGCTGAACTGCCTAACACGGCCTATATTCCCGATGTCGTGAAGATATTGATGGAACTGGAAAACTGGCCCCGTATCTTCCAGCTGTTCGAGGAAGAAAAGGCGCGGCTTCCTGAATTCAAGACATGGCTGGACGGCAAAAAAGTCTCGCTGTTCAAAAATGAGGAACTGGCCGGTGCTGAGCCCGGCACGCTACGTGCCGTGATCTACGATTTCGTGGTCAATAGCGGCTATAATATGGACCATTTCTTCCAGGGGATGGAGATAGAGACCGATTTCGACTTCTACATGAAGGAGCGGACCCATACCCATGACATCGAACATATGATCACGGGTTTTGAAACCAATCATGCCGGTGAAATAGCGCTGCTGGCAGCGAACATGCGAGCGCTTTATAAATATTTCACGCCCGAACTCGCATCCTTCTTCAACCGCGTCAGTTCCTATCTGCGCGCCAAGACGATGATGAAGAGCGGGCTTTTCTATCCTGAATCAGTGAAGATAGAGCTCGATGCTGAAGACATTGGCGCAGCACAAGGGCGTAACTGGAAGCATCCCCTCTTCCTCATACCTTATCGCGATTATCTCGACTGGCAGGTCACAGATATTCGCGAGGAATTTGGCATCACTAATCCGCCAAAGCCCGGTGAATGGGCATGGACCACCGCAATCAGCGAGGACCCGAGGCCAAGCCATCAGGGCATGCCCTCCATGGCGGCGGAGTAAGATCAGGATTGGCGCTGCCCCTCTGATGAGGGGCAGCCGCCTACTACATTGCCGCGAAGTCGATCACCGTTACAGCATCGCTGCCGTCCCAGTCGCGGGCCGCCACGATCCCCGCTTCGCACATGCCGCGCATATCGGGGCCGCAGATAAACTCGAACAATTGGCCAGGCTCGCCGGGGACGCGCAAATAGGCGACGCGCGTGGCAGGGTTATGCGCCGTGAAAAGCACTTCCATGCCTCCCGCCACCGCCATTTCAACGGCAGCGTCCAGATCATCGACTATGCGAGCGATGTGGTGAAGGCCCAGCAAGCGCGACCCATCATCAGCCCGATAGGGTGACGGGGCGTCGTTCGTGGCCTCGATCAACTCAATTTGCACGCCATCCTGATAGGATAATCCGACGTGCATGGTGACGCGCGTCGGTTCGCCACGATATTGGCCATCCAGCGCGACATTGCGGAATACGGTCCATGGACCCACGCCCGAATGACTGATCCAGCGATTTATGCTGGCATCGAGATCGTCCACCAATATCCCGATCTGGTCGATCGCACCGAATTTTGCCAAATTCATATTCCCATTTGCAAGGACAGGGTGCGAACGGCCTGCACCGCCCGCACCCTTTTTCTTTATTCAGCGGCTTCCAACGAAGCCAGCGCGTCATTCGCCGCGGCGGTGGGCACCAGATATTCGCCCGGACGGGCGCCGGTATAGCGGTTGCCGTCGAAGGTCTTGACCCCATTCACCAGCGTAAGCCGCATGGGCGCAGCCGGACGAGTGAAGCGCCATGTCGTACCGCCATCGCCATCGGGCACGTCGAACCGCTTCTCCATATTGCGATATTCGACCTCGCTCAGGTTGAAGACGGCAATGTCGGCGCGCCGCCCGACCTTGATCTCGCCCGTATCATGGAGGCCGAAGAAATTGGCGAGCTTGCCCGTTTTTACATGGATCGCCTGCTCCACCGTCAGCAAGCCTTCCCGCACATATTTGGTGAAGAGCAGGATATTCTCGCCGCCACCGCACAGCATCTGAAGATGCGCGCCCGCGTCGGAGATATTCCCCACCGTCTGCGGGTCCAGCATCAGCTGGATGGTCAGGTCCTCATCCTTCGGGAAGGGCGCCATATGCACGGTGGATTTGGTGCCATTCTCAAGAATCCACTGCGCCATTGCGTCCGAACGGTGCAGGCCACGCGACTCCGCAAATTCCTTCAACGTACCGCCCACGGGGCCGGTGCCATTTTCGCTATCCAGCAGATACAGGTCCTGCGGATTATTCATCGGCGAATGGGGCCATGCCTTGGTGTCCCAACTCTCCCGCGCCCGCGCCCGCCAATCGGGATCAGCAAGCAAGCGCGCCTTCTCCTCAGGTGTTTCGGCGAGGACAACCTCATGCCAGACATAGTCATTGGACTGGGCGAAGATCAGCGACTTGACGAGGCTCAGCGTGCTGGTCGGCGAGACGTGCGCATAGCCGGGCCAGACATCGATCCCCTCTTCCTTCAGCTTCGCAAGGGTGTCCTGCAACCGGGGCAGAATATCCTTCTGGAATTCCAGCGTCGGAATGCCACCCGCCACCTGCATACGGATCGCCCGGCCTTTCGTCAGCCGCCCAAGCCGCTCCAGGCTTTCCGGGCCCGTCTTGCGCATGAAGGTGTCGATGATGACCTGATAAGTCGTGCCGGGATAGCGCTCCATCACCGCAAATAGCGCTTCGAATTCCGCATCATCGGCGAGCAATGTCGGGATGGCGCGGTCGTCGCCATCATGATCGTGCAGATTGTCCGACAACCCAAGAGCGCCAGCGGCCAGCGCATCCTCCAGCAATTCGGCCATGCGCGCAATCTCTTCAGCCGTTGCCGCGCGATCCCATGCTTCAACGCCCATCGCAGCGAGACGCAGGGCAATATGACCAACGAACGCAGAGTAATTGGCAGGCAGGCTGATGTTGCGCGCCATCGACGCCTTATATTCCGACCACTTCTCCCAGTCCCAGGGGACATTCTGGAGGAAGGGCTTCAACGGAATATCCTCGAAGAAGGAGAAAATCTTGATCATCTCCAGCTGCGCGGCCTTCTCCTTCGAAAGCGGCGCGGCGCTAAAGCCGCAATTGCCCAGAATTACCGTGGTCGCTCCGTTGCCGGGCAAGGGGTCCAGATCCGGTTGCCACCACATCGTCGCGTCATAATGGGTATGGCTTTCGATGAAGCCCGGCGTCACATAGCACCCACTGGCATCCACCACTTCCTCACCGGCGACGGCGGTCAGACCCGCGCCGATCTCGGTGATCCTGCCGCCTGCCACGCGCACGTCAGCAGCATAGCCGGGCGCGCCTGTGCCATCGACCACCGTGCCGCCACGGATCAACATGTCCGTCATCTCTCTCTCCTCTTGAGGCTTGTTTTCCCTCGAGCCGAAGCCATTGCATCTCTGTCGCCCGTTCACCGGCGATCGTGCTGGATGCAGGCTATCGCGACCCGGCCGACCACCGCAAGTTCACTGCCGGACAAGTGGGTGACAGGATCATCGAGTGATCCCGATCGGGATTGATGGGTGATCCCATCCATCGGGACCAGGATGCATCGGTCAACTGGAGGCCATCAAGGCCCGGCGGCGCAAAGCGCCCTGACCAGGACGATAACGCTTCCCTATCAAGCCGCCGATTGAAGCCCTCCGTCGACTCCCTGATCCGCAATGCCCGTAGCTGTAGAGAGCCGTTCAGGCTCCATCATAAGTGCGACAAAATGCCACCACGCAGGAGTAGCGGGGCGCAGTGCCAACAACTGCCCCTGGCGACGCACCGCAACCCAGCGGCCATCTTCGCGTTCAAATTTCCACTGGGGATCGCAGTTGAGCGGCACCTGTTCGAATTCAGGCGCACCATTCTGCCGAGGACCGATCGCCCGGAGCTGACTGGGAACTTCGTGGCAGACGCCTCCGGGAAACTCGACGAGAACGGACATGATCTACTCCATGCCAGCGGGTGGTCAAACCGCCGCCTCGTCCAAACGCACGACAAATGATTGAGTTCTCGAAATAAGGATAGAACATGACGCATCATGTTCGGGATAGGGCCGTCGAGAGCAGCAGAGCCGCTCTCCTACAGGCATCGACAATCACGCCGAACCCCGAATGTCGGGGGTTCGGCGTGACATTCAATCGTCAGTCGACATTCTCGATCACCAGCGCGATGCCCTGACCGCCGCCGATGCACATGGTGATAAGGGCATAGCGGCCGCCGATCCGCTTCAGTTCATAAGCCGCCTTGATCGTCAGGATTGCGCCGGTCGCGCCGACAGGATGACCAAGCGCGATGCCCGACCCGTTCGGGTTCAGCTTTTCCCCATCGAACTGCAACGCGTTGGCTACCGAAAGAGCCTGCGCCGCGAAGGCTTCGTTGGCTTCGATCACGTCCATCTGATCCAGCGTCAGCCCGGCCCGTTTCAGGGCAACCGGCACCGCCTTGATCGGGCCTTCACCCATATATTCCGGTTCCACGCCCGCATGGCCCCAGGCAAGTATCTTCGCCAGCGGCTTCAGCCCGCGCCGTTCCACTTCGCTTGCCGTCGCCAGGACGACGGCGGCCGCGCCATCATTGATGCCGGACGCGTTGCCTGCGGTAACCGTCCCATCCTTCTTGAACGCAGGACGCATGGCGGCCAGCGTCTCGGCGCTGGTGTCGGCGCGGGGATGTTCGTCCGTGTCGAAAATGGTCACGCCCTTGCGCGTCTTGACCTCGACCGGCACGATCTGCTCCTTGAACCGGCCTTCCGCGATAGCCCGCACCGCGCGCTGATGCCCTTCGGCCGCCAGCGCATCCTGCTGTTCGCGCGTGATGCCATGCCGTTCGGCGCAGTTTTCCGCCGTCACGCCCATATGGTATCCGCCGATCGCATCCTGAAGCCCGCAGACCAGCGCGTCCTCTACCGGATTGTCGCCCATCTTCCGGCCCCAGCGCGTGCCATGATCATGATAAGGCACATTGGACATCGATTCAGCGCCACCCGCGACGGTGATCGACGCTTCACCCAGCTTCATCATCTGCGCGGCCGATACGATCGCCTGTACGCCCGATCCGCAAAGCCTGTTCAGTGTCAGCGCCGGAACCTCAAACGGAACCCCTGCCTGCAAGGCGATGGCGCGCGACAGCATGCCATCGCGGGCACTGGTCGGCATCACCTGACCCATCACGACATGCTCAACGTCGGAAGCCGACACACCGGCACGGGACAGCGCTTCCTTCACGACAATGCTGCCGAGCTGCGAAGGCATGAAGGGCTTCAGCGAGCCGCCGAAATCGCCAATCGCCGTCCTGACGCCGCTGACAATATAAATATCTTCCATCTCTGATCCTCTGAGCAATGGGATGCGCCGTTCCGCACTTGCAGGCGCTCATGCGCCCCCACACGCAACTGTCAAGGACAATGCGCACCGTGCCACATGGGTGGCGGCGGCGCCTGACCATATAGGAATGGCTATGCTTGCCGACCAGATCAGCCACGACATATGGCCAAATCCCGGTCGGCCCGTTACGAACAAACCCATGACCAGCACCGCCCAGCGCGCCATCAGCGAACATGTCGTCCAACGCACCAGCAAGGGCCAGCGCACCGCCGACCGCTTGCTCGACACGGCGGAACTGCTGTTCGCGCAGAAGGGCTATGAGGCGACCGCATTACGCGACATCGCAGCGGCGGCAAATATCCAGCAGCCCGGCCTGTACAAGCATTTCGAAAGCAAGGACGCCCTGTACCGGCAGGTTCTGCAACGGGCGCTCCAACCCTTGGCGGACGAGATGGAAGCGACCATCAGCCGGTCGCCGCGAGAAGCCTCCTTTCGCACGCTGTCCGACAAGCTGATCGATGTGCTGGCACAGCATCCCAATGTGTCCATGCTGCTTATCCGGTCGATCCTGTCGCCCCCATCGGATCGGGACGAGATCGGCATGGCCTGGGTGGAACGGCTGATGGATTATGGACGGCGGATCACACGCGCGGCCGAGGTCGAGCCTCCGGCCGAGGATCTGATCCTCCAGATCGTTGCCATCTTCAACATGATGTTCGGCTATTTCTGGGCCGCCCCTCTTTCTCGAGGATTGGCAGGCATTGACCCGCTGTCTCCAGAGATGATCGAGCGGCAAAAGGCGCTGCTAAGCCGATTTATCGCGACGATCGAACAGGACCAGCCTGACGGGAAAGTCATGGCAGGCGCCTCACCGGAATAGCGGTCAACGTGCATCTGCCTTGTTTCCGATCCGTAACGCCTTAAACTGCCTTCTCACATTTTTCGCGAGGCGGGACGCCGATCGCCCAGCCTGGTCCCGGAGTAATAGTACAAACGATGTCCGCCACCCGTCTTTCCAGCGTCGGTCGCCGCGCTTCCATCATTGCAGCGGCCAGGGCGGTTTTCGCGCGCCACGGGTTAGAGGGCGCGCGGACGCAGCAGATCGCCCGCGCCGCTGGTGTGTCGGAAGCCCTGCTGTTCCGCCATTTTCCAACCAAGACGCACATTTATCGGGCCGTATTGCGCGAGGTGATCGCAGACCAGAATAAGGTCTTCCGATCATTCGGTGACGCCGAAGCCAGCACAGAGGGCTTGCTCGAAATTTTGCGGCGTACCTTCAGATATGCGACCGCCGGGATGTACGCCCTCAATGCAGAAGGCTTGCGCATGGTCTTAGGCAGCCTTGCCGGCGACGGAGGCTACGCTCGCCTCGTCTATCGCCGGGCCTTGCGCCTGACACTGCCCAATCTGGAAAAGGCGTTGCAGGCGGCACGGGCCGACGGGGGAATACCCGGAGAGGCGCTTTCGACAACGAATGTCGGCGCTTTCATAGAACATATCAGCACGATGATGCTGGTGGCGCGCTGCCATGAAAAGACTGCGATACCCTATGAGGAAGATCGCGTGTTGCGCGACGCGATCCTCTTCTGCGCACGCGGGCTTGGCGTCGCGGAACCACGCATCCAGCGATTCCTGGAGCAGATGAAATCATGCGAGCCCGAAACCGCGGCATTCATCCGATCGGGAACGCCTGTCACGCCGTAGGATGTGAATTGGGAACCTTCTTCACCAGCTTCGGTGGATTCGAGATAGGCTCAAAGCACTGCCACGAACCCCCGCAGGAACATCAACGCCGCACGTTCCGCATAATGCCGCCGTTCAAGCTTTGAGATGGAATGCCCGCCCGCCAGCAGACGATTGCCACGCATCGCAAGCACCAATAGTTGGCGCGCGTGCCAGTCCGCACTCTCCTTGATGCCCAGGCTTTCCAGCCAGGGGATCAACCCCGTCACCCACGGCCTTCGCAGGATAAGGTAGACGTCCCGCGCCAATGCAGCGTCCCGGCGAGACTGACTGATGACGACGCGGTGCAACCGGATTGAGCGACTGGAAGCCAGGTTATCCAAGGCCGCTTCCACATATCGGCTTAATGCCGCCGGATCGGCTTCACCCGACGGCAACGCTGGCGACTGTGCCCCGCGCGCGCAGTCTTCGGCCATTATACGCATTGCAGCCGCAAACAGCCCGGCCTTGCTGGCGAAATGCCGGTAGAGCGTACCCCGCCCAACCCGTGCCTCTTCCCCGATAAGGTTCAGGTTGGCGCCTTCAAAGCCCTCATCCAGAAAATGGCGCCCTGCTACATCGAGCAAGGTCCGGATATGAGGAAGCGGCTCCTCACGCAGTGGCGGCTCGGCGTCGAATAACGGCTCCGGCGAAGGCAAGCCATTCGACTCTCCCGGCCGGATACCCTGAACGAAAAGCGCCACCGATTGTTGCACTATCCGCTCGCGATGTTCTGGCGAAGCGGGAGGAAAGCCCATGAGGACAACCGGGCCTTCCACCGCAAGCGATCCGAAATCCAGCGCCAGTTCCAGCGGCACCGGGCGGTCAACGCCCTTCTCCCTCGCATAATCCTCCAGCGCTAGCCGCACCGGCTCCAGCCGCATGCCCTGCCCGTTCTGCAACGACGACGCCAGGTCCGGCATCTTGTGCGCGACGCCAGCCGCAACCCAGAGCGCGCCGAACATTCCCTGATCCAGCGCCGAATCCAGAATCGCCCGTGCAAGTCCCGCCAGTTCGGACCCGCCTGTCGCGGCACTTTCATGCGCCGCCGCCGCGCGAGCATCGAACTCCGCGCCCTGCGCATCCAGCGCCGCCCGGAACAGCGCTTCCTTGTCGGGGAAGTAGCGGTAGATTGTTTCCTTGCTGACACCTGCGGTGCGGGCGATCGAATCGATGCTCACCGCGTCAAAACCGCGCTCGACAAACTGGGCGCACGCCGACGACAGCAAATGCCGGACGCGCGGCGACGCCAGTTGGCTCCCGGCCTCCGCTACCACTTTCATTCAGCATCCCCGCACATTGGAACCTGCTATAACAGGCTCAGGCACCGATGCACCCATGCTTCTTGACGAAAACCGAACGGTTCGATACCGTTCGGTCATATAGAAAGATGGAGAGCGATAAAATGGCATTGCCATGGACGGAGCGGCCGCTCGAACCGTTCGGCGTCGAAATCGGCCTTCGGCTGCAATGGCCGCTGCCCGACGGATTCGAACAAAGGCTGACCGAGCTATTTGATCGCCACAAGCTCATCCTGTTCCGCAATCAGAAGCTCAGCGAGGCCGATCAGGTCCGGCTGCTCGAAAATTTCGGCCGCGTCCTGGGATCGCACGGTGAATATCGCGAAATCTCCAGCGATGGCGCCCTCGGATCGGGGCCGCTCACCTGGCACAGCGATCTGGCTTTCACCGAAGAACCCTTCAAGATCATCTCGCTGCATGCCGTGGCCGTAAATGACGGACAAAGCTGGACCGACTTCGCCAACGGCGCGGCTGCGGCCGCCGCCCTGCCGCCCCAGCTGAAAGCCGCCGTCGCAGGCCGGGAGGCAGTCACGGTGATCGCCCCGATCCAAACGCACCGTACGGTCGGCTACGACAGTTCGACCGACCTGCCGCATCAGATACGCCCGGTCATCATCCCCCACCCCCGGACCGGCGAGTCCATCCTCTATATCAGCGACATGCAAACCGCCCGCATCACCGGCATGGACCAGCCGGAAAGCGACGCCACGCTGAATGCCCTGTTCGCCGAACTCTATCGCGAAGATCGCGTCTACCGCCACCACTGGAATAATGGCGACCTCGTCATCTGGGACAATATCGCCCTCCAGCATGCCCGCTGCGACCTCACCGGCATGACGCCCCGCCGGCTCCAGCGCATCGTCGTCGCGGACAAGAGCTTCTTCGACCTGCTGCCGCAATTCAAGGTGGGGGATGAACGGATCAGCGCCTGGGGTTCAGGCAACAAGCAATTGGTACTTGATTGAAGGAACGACAAAAGATGGTCGACATTCCCTATCTCGCACGCGGCCTGATGCCCGTCGAAACGGACAGCAGCATACTCATCTCATCGTCCAAATATCTCAACAATCCGCGCCTGCGCGAATGGCTGGCGATGATCCTGTTGCGGCGAAACGGTCCCGACGTGCCCCCGCCTGCGGAAATGTACGAGTTCCTCCCGATCCTGGATTCACTCCGCGACTTCGACGCGATCGAGGACATGTTCACGCAGGAGAGAAAGGTAAATCCCGAACTGGACGCCTGGTTCAGCGAAGGCTTCCTCTCCACCTACAAGATCGAAGATTTCCAACAATATGAACCCGGCTCCCTGGGCGGCATCTTCTACCAGCAGATGACTGCCGGAGATTATGAGATCCAGATCACGCCCTGGAAAGAGCCGGAAACGCAGCTTCAATTTTACAATCTACGTTCCGGCCAGACCCATGACTTCGAACATATCCTCTGCGGCGGCGGCTTCAATTTCATGGGTGAGCTGGTGCCCTATTGGTATCGCCTGACCAACGTGCCCAAACATATGCGCAACCCGCATCTCGCGGCGGAGGTCAACATGATCCAGATTTTCGGATCGCTCCGCTACACCGTGCGCACGATGCTGCATTATCCCGAAGTGTGGCCCACCGCCGTCAACGCCATTCAGCGCGGCATGAAAGTGGGCCAGCAAAGCGACGCCCTCTTCATGAAGAAGCTCGAAACCGTATTCCACCTGCCGCTGGCCGAAGCGCGGGAAGCGCTAGGCGTGCGCGGCGTCGAAGAGGTCGATACGTCACAAGAAGGCGCCTTCTGGGCGTCCGACGGCAAGACCAGCCTCGAACCCATCGCGAGGGCAGCCGAATGAACGCATGCGACCTGCTGATCCGTGGCGGCACCATCGTCGACGGCAGCGGCGGCGAGCCCTTCATTGGCGATGTCGCCATCCATGATGGAAAAATCGTCAGCGTCGGCGCCTTTACCGGAGAAGCTCGCGAAGTCATCGACGCAACGGGCCTCACCGTCACGCCCGGCTTCGTCGATATCCATACCCATTATGATGGTCAGGCCATCTGGTCGGAGGAACTCTCCCCCTCCTCCTCCCATGGCGTGACCACGGTCGTGATCGGCAATTGCGGCGTGGGCTTCGCGCCTTGCCGCCCTGCTGATCACGACCGTTTGATCCGCTTGATGGAGGGTGTCGAGGATATCCCCGGAGTCGTCATGGCCGAAGGGCTTAGCTGGGATTGGGAAAGCTTCCCAGACTATCTGAACGCCCTCGAAAGCCGTCCCCGCGACATCGACATTGCCGCCCTTCTGCCGCACAGCCCCTTGCGCGTATTCGTGATGGGCGAACGCGGCGCGCAGCGCGAAACCGCGACCCCTGCCGACCTGCAAAAGATGCAGGCCCTCACCCGCGAAGCCTTGGACGCGGGCGCGATCGGCTTCGCAACCTCGCGCCTCCTCATCCATCGCACAAAGGCCGGAGAGAATATCCCCAGCTATCAGGCCGATGTCGAGGAACTCAAAGCCATTACGGGCGCCATGCGGGATGCGAATACCGGCGTGTTGCAGATGGTGCTGGACGCCCCCTTCTCCAGCTGGACCGACGAGCTTTCTCACCTTCTCACCGTCGCAAAGGCGGCAAACCGGCCAGCCACCTTCACGCTCGGCACCTCCAACACGGGTGAACCCGTCTGGCAGGACGCGCTGCGCATCTGCGAGGAAGCCAATGCGCGGGGCCTGAAGATCAGCCCGCAAATACTCCCCCGCCCCGTCGGCATGATCTGCGGCTTTGAACTGTCCAGCCACCCCTTCTCGCTCTGCCCAAGCTATGAGGCGATCGCCGCTCTCCCCCTCGATCAACAACTCGCGCATCTGCGCGACCCGGAATTTCGCGCAAAGCTCATCGCGGAACAACCGCATGAGGGCCATCCCCTGGCGATGATGACCCGCAACTGGGACTGGATCTTCCCCCTGTCCGACCCGCCCAACTATGAACCACCGGCGGAAAGCAGCGTCGGAGCGCAAGCGCGCAGCGTGAACCTCACACCGGAAGAGGTCGCCTACGACCTGATGATGAACGGCGGCGATGGCAGGGGGATGCTCTACAACACCCTCGGCAACTTCTATAATGGCAGCCTCGACACGGTGCATGACCTGATCACGCATCCGGACACGGTCATGGGACTGGGTGATGGCGGCGCCCATTATGCGGCAATCTGCGACGCGAGCTATCCCACCTTCCTGCTGACCTATTGGACCCGCGATCGAGCCGGACCAAAGCTCAGCATCCCTCAGGCCGTCCGCGCCCTCACCTCACGCCCGGCAGAGACCATGGGCCTGCGCGACCGTGGCAGGATCGCGCCCGGCTACAAGGCGGATATCAACATTATCGATCTTGAAACCCTGCATCTTCATGCGCCCCATATACGTTATGATCTGCCGGGAGGCGGCAGGCGGCTGGACCAGAAAGCCACCGGCTTCGTCGCCACCATCGTCTCGGGCGAAGTCATCCGCCGCACCGACAACGCGACCGGCGCGCGGCCGGGGCGGCTGGTCAGGGGTGCTCAAACCGCACCAGCTAACATGGTGGAGGAATATGCCGGAGCGTTGTAACGTGGGTCACTGACCCACGGGAGAGATGCAAATGGCAACAGCGGTACATGTCCCGCAAGCTGACTGGTCCGCCCTGCGCGCCATGTTCGGCGATCGGTTCAGCGATAGCGCTGCCATCCGCGATCATCATGGCCGGGCGGAGACCTTCTACCCGGCCATGCCCCCGGACGCGGTTGTCTTCCCCCTCAGCACAGAGGAAGTCGCCGCAGCGGTCATCTTCTGCAAGGAACGGGGCATCGCCGTCACGCCTTACGGCACCGGCACATCGCTGGAAGGCAATTTTCTGGCGGCAAGAGGCGGTCTTTGCATCGACCTCTCCCGCATGGATCAGGTGCTCCGCGTCAGCACAGAAGACCTGGACTGCACCGTGCAGGCGGGCGTCACCCGGAAGCAACTCAACAGCGAACTGCGCGACACGGGCCTGTTTTTTCCCGTCGATCCGGGCGCGGATGCGTCCATCGGCGGCATGGCTTCGACACGCGCCTCCGGCACCAACGCGGTTCGCTACGGCACGATGCGGCAGAATGTGCTGGGACTGAAGGTGGTGCTTGCCGATGGCCGGATCATCCACACCGGCGGGCGGGCGCGTAAATCCGCGGCCGGGTACGACCTCACCGGGCTGTTCGTCGGGTCCGAAGGCACGCTCGGCATCATCACCGAAGTCACCTTGCGCCTCTATGGCCAGCCAGAAGCCGTATCCGCCGCCGTTTGCGAATTTGAAACAGTGCGCGGCGCGGTGAACGCAGTCATCCAGACGATCCAGATCGGCCTTCCCGTCGCCCGTATCGAATTGCTCGATCCGCTACAGATCCGCGCGATAAATGCCTACAGTCGGACCAACTATCGCGAATGCCCGACGCTGTTCCTCGAATTTCACGGCACGCCTGCGGGCGTTGCGGAACAGGCGGAAAACTTCGGACAGATCGCCACCGACAATGGCGGCGGACAGTTCACCTGGGCGACGAAGACGGAGGACCGAACCGCCCTCTGGGAAGCACGCCACAAGGTCCATTATGCCAATCTCGCGCTGCGGCCAGGGTGCAAGGCGATCGCAACTGATGTCTGCGTCCCGATTTCGCGGCTTTGCGACTGTATAGAGGAAACGCGCAGCGCCATTGAGGCAAGTGGCCTTACCGCACCGATCGTGGGTCATGTCGGCGACGGAAACTTCCATGTCATCCTCATCTTCGATCCGAACTCGGCCGAGGAAACGCAAAAGGCGAAGGCATTATCCGAACGGATCGTAGGCATCGCTCTCGCCATGGAGGGCAGCTGCACTGGCGAGCATGGCATCGGCATTGGCAAGAAAGCCCATCTCGTTACGGAGCATGGCGCCGCTGTCGAGGTCATGCGCCAGATCAAACGGGCTCTTGACCCGGCTGGCATCATGAACCCTGAAAAGGTTATCGACCTTTGACGCAGCCCTCGTTCATCGGAATCTGAGGATCACGCGGAAGGCAGGCGGCTTTCAGCGTCCAGCCTTCCGCTTCTGCTCCCGCGCTTCCAGCTGATCACAAGGATCGACAGCAAATGTCCAACGGCGGGACCGATCGCAAAGAACAGATGTACGCCCGCCACCCCTTCCGATCCTGAAGACCTTGGATCAAATCCGAGCAAGCCCACGACGGACAAGGCGATGCCCACGGCCACCGCATAGGCTGCGTTGGTCGTCACATTGAACACGGACGAAAACAGCCCGGCCCGCTCCACGCCGCTGCCCTCGCGATGACGGTCTGCCACATCATAGATCATTGACCGCAGCATCAGATTACCCGATCCCTGCGTCAGCCCCTGTCCCACGATCAGCAGGATGAACAGCCACATGCGATCCGGCGTCAGGAACAGTACCATCAGGTTGATCGCAACCTGCACGCCCTCGGCCATGATCAGCGTTCTTAGCCTCCCGAACCGGTAACTGATCCGCGCCCATAGCGGCGCTGCGAACATACCGAATGCATATTGCAGCATCAGCAGCATGGCCGGTGAAGCCATGCCCATGTAACGCGTCACGAAGAACAGGAACACGGCAGTGCGAAAGCCCTGCCCCAGCGCGACGAAGAAATCCGACGCCACGATCCGCCAAAGCGCTGCATCGGTCAGCACCGCCTTCAGCCCCTTCTGCCAGTTCGCGCCTGTGGGCGCGCGTTCCGGCAGCGGCGGCTCGCGAAAGAGAAAGGCGATCAGCACCATGCCACCAGCGAGGACAGCGGCGACCAGCGCCCCCATCGATCCAACCCGAACCTCAGGATTGCCCCGGCCCAGCGCGTCCAGCACGGCAGGCAATACCAGCACCAGAAAGATGCCGATGGAAGACCCTGTCTGTATATAGGCCTGGATACGCGCTCGCTCGACCGGCGATGACGCCATTTCCCCACCCCAGGCGTAAAGCGGCGTGGACGTGGCATTCCACCCCAGGCACAGCAGCAACAGCCACCCGCCAAGATAGAGCGGCGTGGCTCCGGCAGGCGGAGAAAAGACCGCGAGCAGCGACAGAAGGAACAGCATGCCGCCACCCAAAATCCAGGGTTTCCGCCTTCCAATGCGTGTGCGTGTGTGGTCCGAAGCCCATCCGATCACCGGATCGGCCGCAGCGCTCCACAAGCGGCTGATCATGAAGACCAGCCCGACGGTCGCCAAATCCATGCCGATGACCGTCGCGTAAAAGGCAGGCAAATAGGTCTGGAGCGGAATATTGAACCCGCCGGTCGCGATGCTCGTCACGGAAAATGCCGCGAGGCGCGGCCCCGACTCACGCGTCTGCCCGGTCATGCGAACCGCCATTCGTGAAGGTGAAAGAGCACACCAATCATCCCGGCTGAAACCTCCCTACTCTGTTCATTAGGCGCTGTCAGCCGCCGATCCCATCCCATATCCGCCAAATTCCGAACCCGAAACGCAAATTGCATTTTTTGCAACACAGGGTGTCTTATTATTCGTTTTACAGCGTGCTATCGGCCCCTTGTCTATCCACAAGGGGATTATCATGAAGCTTTCTTTTGCCTTCGCGGCGGCTCTGTCGCTCTCGCTTTCCGCTGCGGCGATCGCCGCTGACGCGCCCGCGATCAAGGCCAATGCACTTGTGAAGACGGTCGACGGCCGCAAGGTCGGCTTTATCGACCGCGTCCTGAAGAATAACGCTGGCGAAACGACCGGCGTCCAGATCATCTACAGCGGGCGTTTCGTGGTCATCCCGGTGACGACGCTCACCGCCGCAGAAAAGGGTCTGGTCACCAGCCTGACCGCCAAGGAAGTGAACCGCCTCTAAGGCGTGCCGGGGCGCTGCTGCGGGTCGGCTACGGCTGACCTGACCGCAGCGCCCTCTTCCCTAGCGCGGTGCGATGGCAGTCCTATTGCCGTTGCGAGTTGATGTTGCCGCCGTCCACGACGATCTCCGCGCCCGTCATGTAACTCGCTTCATCCGACATCAGGAAACGGATAACGCGTCCCAGTTCTTCCGGCGCGCCATAGCGGCCCAGCATGATCCGCCGCTCGAAATGCCCCGGCAAATGCGCCTTGGTCTCCGCAATGATCGGCGTATCGATCATACCAGGGCTAACCGCATTGATGCGCACCCCATCAGCAGCCAGTTCATCCGCCATCGAATGGACCAGCGATATCACCGCACCCTTCGCGGCGCTGTAGATCGGGATCATCCCATTGCCCAGCGTCGCGTTGATGGATGACAATGCGACAATAGCGCTCCCCGGCGACTTACGCAGGTCTTCACGAAAAGCCTGTGTCATAAGGACGATCGACCGGACATGCAGCGCCAGTCCCGCATCCCAGTTTTCCGGCGTCACTCCGTCGATGCCCGTGGCTTCGGCCGTGCCCGCGCAGTGCACGATGCCACCGATCGCGCCGATCGCCGCCCGTGTCGCGATGGCGGCGGGGGTTACGGCCTGCGGGTTGCGCAGATCGACGCTGAAACCCGCCGCGCGCACGCCATAGCGGCTCTCGATGATGCTCGCCGATCCGGCCGCACCTTCCGCATTGATGTCCCACAGGGCGACCGGCCGACCGACGGCAGCCAGCGCATGCGCCGCCGCCAGTCCGATACCGGAAGCTCCGCCCGTGATCACGACGCCAGTGCCGGGCGATCCCAGCCGGGGCGTGAAGTCGGCGTCATTGTCCAATATCGGCATGGCAGCGTTCCTCCTTATTGCTTCTCCAGATCGCGATAGGCCGCCGCGACAATCTCAGGCCGCATGCTGCCGTTCAACCAGGTCGGCCAATATTGCGTGAGATACAGGAGGAAGAACTTGCGCTCCGGGTCCATCCAGCATGCCGTCCCCGCAGCACCCGGCCAACCGAACACACCCGCTGGCACCGAACCCGGCCAGTCAAAGAAGCTGTTGGTCTGCTCACTCGCCTTCAGCGATACGGACATGCCTGCGCCCATGCCGACGTTCGACAGCGTATAACCGATCGGCACGTCCACATGCGTCACCGCGTCGGGCAGCAGGTTCGATCGTGCGATCCGCACCGTCTCCGGCTTCAGAATGCGTACGCCGTCCAGCTCCCCCTCGTTGAGCAGCATGGCGGCAAAACGCGAATAATCATGCGCCGTCGACACCATGCCGCCGCCGCCCGACGGATAATAAGGCCGCGCATAGAGGCTGTCCGCCGCATCATCGGCCAATGCCCATGTCCCGTCCTCCTCCTGCTGGGGAAGATCGGCAAAGCGGGCGGCCTGATCCGCCGTGATGGCAAAGCCCGTATCCACCATGCCCAGTGGATCGAACAGGCGCGTCTTCAGGAAGGTTTCGAACGGCATGCCCGACGCCACCTCGATCACCAGCCCAAGCACGTCCAGCGCGACGCTGTAATCGAACCGCGTGCCGGGATCGGTCGCCAAGGGCAGGGCGGCAATACGCTCGCCCAATTCGGCAAGCGTTGCCGGCACCGGGAGATCCCCCGGACCCGGCACCCAGTCCCGCGAACCCGGCGCCACGCCATGCTTCGTATAAAGCTCGCCCAATGTCATGCCGTCCATGCCAAAGCCCGCCGTATGGGTCAGCAGGTGGCGGACAGTGATCGGGCGAACCGCTGGCCGCGTCACTTCCGGGTCATCACCCTCGATGACGCGCATCTCGGCGAAAGCGGGCAATATCTCCCCGATCGGCTGGTCCAGACCAATGACGCCATCCTCGATCAGCATCATCGCGCCGATGCCGGTGATCGGCTTCGACTGGGAAAAGACGCGGAAGATGGACCGCTCGTCCACGCCATCCTTGCGCGCATAGCCCAGCACACCTTCGCCATGGTAGCGAACCGGACCATCCGCGGTTCCCCACGCAAGGATGCCGCCCGATATGACGCCCTGCTCGACAAATTCGCGCAGCTTAGCCTCGGTTTCCGGCAGGCTGATGACGTCCGGGCTAGTCTCGATCATGGCAGCAATCCTTCTTAGATGGCGAACGGTCAGCGCGGTCCCATGCGGATCGCGCCGTCCAGACGGATCACCTCTCCGTTCAACATCGGATTTTCAATGATATTCTGAACCAGCTTCGCAAATTCTGCTGGTTTACCCAGCCGCGACGGGTGCGGCACCTGCTTGCCCAGCGAATCCTGCGTCGCCTGCGGCAGGCCTTGCAGCATCGGCGTCAGGAAAATGCCCGGCGCGATCGTCATCACCCGAATGCGATGTTGCGCCAGATCGCGCGCGATCGGCAACGTCATGCCCACGACACCGCCTTTGGACGCTGCGTAAGCAGCCTGGCCGATCTGCCCATCAAAGGCAGCGACGGACGCCGTATTGACGATCACGCCCGCTTCTTCGCCATCCACTCCTGCGGCGGAGAGCAGGGCGGCAAAGCGCGAAATGACGTTGAAGCTGCCGATCAGGTTGATCTCGACAGCCTTGCGGAACGCGTCCAGCGGATGGGGCGAACCATCCTTACCCACGACACGAAAGCCCGGCGCCACGCCGGCGCAGTTCACCAGCACACGCGGCGTCCCCAGCTTCGCTTCGGCCGCTGCCAGGCCCGCATCGACGGACTCGGCGCTGGTCACATCGACCTTATGGAAGCTGCCGCCCAACCGTTCGGCGAGCGACGCGCCAGCTTCCTCGTTCAAGTCGAAGATCGCCACGCGAGCGCCAAGCTCGGACAGCCTTTCCGCAGTCGCACTGCCCAGTCCCGAAGCGCCGCCGGTGACGACAGCGCACAAATTCTTAATGTCCACGACCGTTCCTCCGTGGCTTAGAAATCAAGGCTGAACGACTGGTCGAACTGAACGAAGCGGCGCGCGATCTTCCACCCGTCGCTTGTCTTCACCACCGTATCCCGCTGACGGCCGGTTACGACGATCTTGGCGCTCATCGGCGCATGCCCTGCGTTGACGTTCATGAAGGCATATTCCGCATATACTGCGTCGTCCTTCTCGAACACGATCATGTTGAAGTTATAGTGGCGGTTCTTGCCTTCGGTCTGGTTGGCCGACTCCTTGGCATGTTCAACCTGAGCCTCGACGCCTTCATAGCGGATGGGCAGGCCCTCCATCTCCGTCACAACCTCGGGCGTGAAGAGGGAGGCAACGCCTTCCCAATCGCCAAAGTCGGAACAGCGGGTGAAACGCGCGACCAGTTCCTGAATCGCGATCTTGTCTTCCAGCGTGATCATCTCAATTCTCTCCGTTGATTTATTTATCGCCATACCAAGGGAAGAAGGACGGCATTTGCGACGCCTTCCCCGTGAAATCCGCTGGCCGTTTTTCATTGAAGGCGCGAACCCCTTCGCGGCCGTCCGCCTGACTGGTGTAGAATACCGCCAGCGATTCCGTCAGATGCGCCTGCCACGGATCGGGCTGCGCGCTGTTGCGGTTCAGCATCTGGCGGATCAGTGCGATCGAAACGGGCGAACGGTCCTTGACCAGTGATCGGGCAAAGGCCTTCGCCTCCTCAACCAGCGTCTCGGCCGGGAACACGCCGCGCACCAGTCCCTTGTCATGCGCTTCGGCGGCATCGAAGATATCGGCCTTGTACGCCCACTCCATCGCCTGCTCCAAACCGACAATGCGCGGCAGGAAGAAGGACGAACACGCCTCCATCGTGATGCCCAGCCGTCCAAAGACAAAGCCGAAGCGCGCCTTGTCCGAAGCAAAGCGGAAATCCATCGGCAGCAGCATGGTCGATCCAATACCCACCGCCGCGCCATTCACCGCGCCAACGATCGGCTTCAGGCAATCATACATCGCCATCGCCACGCGCCCGCCGGTATCCCGCACGCCTTTCAGGATCGCCGGATCATCGCCACGCTCGCGCAGATCCTCCATCGTCGGCGTCATGCTTTCGTCCAGGCCAAAGACATTGCCGCCGACCGACAGGTCCATGCCCGCACAGAAGGCACGGCCCTCGCCCGTCACCACGATCACGCGCACCGCATCATCCTGGCTCGCCCGGCCATAGGCGTCGACCAACTCTTCGCACATCTCGACCGTAAAGGCATTCAGCTTGTCCGGCCGGTTCAGCGTCAGCAGCAGGACGCCGTCATCCTCGACCTCATAGCGAATTGTATTGTAGCTCATGTTCATGCCTCCCCGGTCAGCGCCACGGCGCGGCCCAGCGCCTCGCGGCATTCGCCCACGATGCGCTCGATCAGTTCGGCGCATGTCGGAATATCGTCCATCAAACCGATGCCAAGCCCGGCCCAGACCAGCCCGCCATCCACTTCGCCACTCTCCAGCGCAGCGCGTCCACGCGCACCGGCGACCAGCGGCCGAATATCCTCGAAGGTCGCGCCGGGCTCCCGTTCCTTGACGTTCACCTCCTCCGCGACGGCATTGCGGAATACGCGCGCCGTGTTGCGCAACTGGCGGAAGATCAGCGTCGTGTCGCGCTCCGTCCCCTGCACCACCGCCTGCTTGATCGCCTCATGGATCGGCGCTTCCTTGGTCAGCATGAAACGGGTGCCCATGGTCACACCCTCCGCGCCCAGGGCCAGAGCCGCCGCCATGCTGCGCCCGGTCGCCATGCCGCCCGCCGCCAGGATCGGGATGTCCAGCGCCCGCGCCGCAGCGGGGATCAGCACCATGCCCGGAATATCATCCTCGCCCGGATGACCCGCCGCTTCGAACCCGTCGATCGACACGGCATCGACGCCTGCACGCTGGGCCGACAGCGCGTGGCGGACGGCGGTGCATTTGTGCACGATCTTGACGCCCGCCTGCTTGAAACGAGCGATGAACTCGGCGGGACTGCGCCCGGCTGTCTCGACCACGCCAACGCCTGATCCAGCAATGACTTCGGCATAGGCTTCGTAGGGAACCGGCTGCGCGGTCGGCAAAATGGTCAGGTTCACGCCGAACGGCTTGTCCGTCATCGTGCGGCACCGCTCGATCTCGGCCGCCAGCGCCTCGGGCGTCGGCTGGGTCAGCGCCGTCAGTATGCCCAGACCGCCAGCATTGGACACCGCCGAAGCCAACTCGGCGCGGCCCACCCACTGCATGCCACCCTGGATAATGGGATAGCGCGTGCCAGTAAGCTCGGTAATCCGGGTCTTCATTCCACCATTCCCCTTTGATCAGGCCGCTTCCGCCTCGCTCCATCCCAATTGGGCGAGCAGGGGATATTGCGCCGCCAGTTCTTCTGCATGCGCCGATGCGGCCGTTCCGCGTAGTGCCCTTGCCTTAATGCCATGATAGATGGCCGCAAGCCGGAAAAGAGCGAAAGCGCGGTAAAAGCCCATATGGTCGATCCCGTCCCGCCCGGTCCTGCGGCAATAGGCGGCGATATACTTCTCCTCGGGCATCAGCTTGAGCGCAGCGAAATCGGCGCCCCGCAGGCCAGACAAGATGGCGGGCGGCAGCCGGTACATCATCAGGTGATTGACGAAATCCGCCAACGGATGGCCAAGCGTCGAAAGCTCCCAATCCAGCACCGCCGCAACGCGTGGCTCGGTCGGATGGAACACCATATTATCGGCCCGATAATCGCCATGGACGATCCGGCTTTCATCCCCAGCGGGAATATTCGCTGGCAGCCATTCGATCAACCGGTCCATATTGACGTCGCGGCCAGCCGCCTCGTCATTCAGATATTGGCGCGACCATCGCGCGATCTGCCGCTCGAAGTAATTGCCCTTCTTCCCGAAATCATCGAGACCCAGAGCCACGGGATCGAAATGGTGAAGCTGCGCCAAAGTCGCGTTCATCGCGTCGAAATAGGCAATCCGTTCCTCCGCCGCGACAGTCTCGAAACGCGAACTCCAGAAAACGCGCCCTTCGACGCACTCCATGACATAGAACCAGCTGCCGATCACCGCATCGTCCGTGCAAAGCCCGTAGATGCGGGGCACCGGAAAACCTTCCTTGCCCAGCGCCGCGATCACCCGCGCCTCGCGATCCACGGCATGGGCGCCGGGCACCGTAACGCCGGGCGGCTTGCGGCGCATGACGAAAGAACGGCCCGGAACGTCCAGCCTGAAGGTCGGATTGGACTGCCCGCCCTTGAACTGCCGCACGGTCAGCGGCCCTTCCGCCTCGGGCACATGCTCCTTCAGCCACGCCCGCAACGCGCCCTCATCGAACCGATGCGCCTCGCGCACTTCGGACAGCCCGGCGTTCAGTTCCTCGGCATTCATGACTTTGCCAGCGCCTCGCGCTTGATCTTCTTGGCAAGCGACCATTTATGCACCTGCGTCGGCCCGTCATAAATGCGGAAGGCGCGGATTTCGCGGAATACCTGCTCCACGATCGTGTCATGGCTGACCCCAGTCCCGCCCATCACCTGGACGCACCGGTCAGCCACCCGAAACAGCGTCTCCGACACAGCCACCTTCGCCATGGAGCTTTCCGTGATCGCCTTGTCCCCAGCGTCCAGCACATCCGCACACCAATCGATCATCAACTCGCACTGCTTCAGGTCAATCAGATTGTCCGCCAGCATGAAGCCAACGCCCTCATGGTCGATCAGCGGCTTGCCGAACGCCTGACGCTTCACGGCATAGTCCGTCGCAATCTCATTCGCGCGCGTCGCAGCGCCCAGCCAACGCATGCAATGCGTCAGCCGCGCGGGAGCCAGCCGGACCTGCGCATAGGCGAACCCCTCATGCGGCGCGCCCAGCACGGCCTCGGGCGGCAGGCGCAAATCATCAACCTTCACCACCGCATGACCGCCCGGCATCGAGCTGTCGATCGTGCCGATCAGCCGTTCCTGCACCAGCGCGGGGTGCGGCAGCGGCACCAGGAACATAGTCGCTGCCGCCGCGCCGTCATCCCGCTCCGTCTTCGCCATCAGGATAGCAAAGCTGGCTCCAGCAAATCCGGTCGCGAAAGCCTTGCGTCCATTGATCACCCATTCACCGCCCTCCAGCTGCGCCCGGGTCTGCATCATCGACGGGTCCGACCCAGTCCCGCCTTCCGTCGCAAGTTCGGTCATCAGGAAACAGGAGCGCCCATTCCCCGCAACCATCGGATCGAGGTAGCGGCTCTTCTGCTCTGCCGTAGCGACCTTGCCCAACAGGAACATATTGCCTTCGTCTGGCGCATTGGTGTTGCAGGCGAGCGGCCCCAGCGGCGACAATCCCGAAGCGCGCAGCACCCGCGCCGTCGCCCGGTGGCTAAGATGCGTTCCGTCCGCGCGGATATGCGGCGTCAGGACACCCGCCTCCCGCGCTTTGGCCCGCATTTCCTGCACCAGCGCATCCAGCGGACCATGATCGTCCCGACGGCCATCCGTTTCATAAGGAACGACCACGTCGCGGACGAAATTCTCGACCCTTCGAGCAATCGCCGCATCACCCTCATGATCTGCCATGGCTTGTCTCCGCGCCTCTCGTTTCTTGGCGCTTGCCAAGGGAAGAACCGCAATGCAAGGTGTAATTAGAAAGCCATATAAGAGCTTTCGTGCCCGTCATAGCAGGGCAGGTCGCACGGAGAGGACCGATAAAGAGATGAAGCATCTGCCACTCCGCAAGGAAGTGCATCACGGCAGGCTGGTCAATTGTCATCAGGATCGCCCCGCAGACATTTACGCCATGTTCCTGGACGCCGTCAGCCGGTCGCCCGACGCGATCGCACTGGTCGACGGCAACGAGCGGTGGAGCTACGCCGTTCTCGCCGCCCGCGTAGCCGCCTGCGCCGCGCGTTTGACATCTCTCGGCCTCGCGACGGGCGACAGGCTCGCCATCCTGCTGTCCAACCGCGCCGATTATTCCACGCTGCTACTGGCGGCGGCAAGACTCGGCCTGATCGCCGTGCCCATGAATATCCGCCAGCGCGCGCCGGAAACCGCTTATATTCTGGACGACAGCGGCGCCGCAGCCATCATCTATGACGACGCGCTGGAAGACCAGTTGCCCGGCCGCTCCGACCACCCCCAACTGCGCCACTGGCTCCGCTATTCCGACGAAGCCGCCCATTGGTCCAAAACCACACCCGAAGCGCTGACCGACGCCCCCCACCGATCGGCTGTTAGCGAAGATGACCCCTTCTGCATCCTCTACACCTCTGGCACCACGGGCCGCCCCAAGGGCGCGGTTCTCACGCATCTCGGCATCGTCACCATCTGCATCGGCAGCCAGCAGCACCTGCAATTGAAGGATGGCGAATCGATGGTCCTCGCGGTCCCTGCCTCGCACGTCACCGGGATCGGCCTCATCCTGATGCTCAGCATCCGGGTCGCGGGGAAGGTGGTGATGCAGCAGGCGTTCAAGGCCCGCCCCTTCCTGGAACTCGCGCAGGCCGAACGCATGAGCTACGTCGTCATGGTCCCGGCCATGTACAAGCTATGCCTGATGGAACCGGATTTCGCGGACTTCGACCTGTCGAGCTGGCGCATTGGCGCGTTCGGCGGGGCGCCCATGGCCGAATCCAGCATCGAAACACTTGCCGTACAGCTCCCGCAACTGACGCTGGTGAACATCTACGGATCGACCGAAACCTCCTCCCCGGCCGTCATGATGCCGCTTGGCGACTGTCCCGCTCATCCGGACAAGGTGGGGAAGGCGCTTCCTTATGCCGACATCATGATCATGGATGAGGAGGGCCGCGAACGCCCGCGCGGGGAGCAGGGCGAAATCTGGATCGCGGGCGCGATGACGATACCGCGCTACTGGAACAACCCCGAAGCAACGGAACGGGGCTTTACCGCCGGCTATTGGAAATCGGGTGACATCGGCACGATGGACGCGAACGGCTATATCCGCGTGCTCGACCGGATGAAGGACATGATCAATCGCGGCGGCTTCAAAATCTATTCGGTCGAGGTCGAAAACATGCTCATGTCGCATGAGGCCGTCACCGAGGCCGTCGTGATCGGCAGGCCCTGCCCTGTCCTGGGCGAACGGGTCGAAGCGTTCGTTGTCGCACCCGACCAGGCAGACGGCGCAATCCTGCGCGACTTCTGCGCACGGCATCTGTCTGACTACAAGGTGCCCGACCATGTCTACATTGTGGAGGGGCCGCTTCCCCGCAATGCCAACGGCAAGCTGTTGAAAACCGCGGTTCGCGAATGGCTGCCCCAAACGCCGGTCAGCGGCCCCACATGAAATACATCAATCGTTGTCATAACTTGCAGCGAGGGCCGGAATAAGTTAGGACTCTCTTGGTTAGCGAGCCGCCTCAGCTTTCCCTGTCTACAAATTAAGGGGCGGCCGACGATGTAGGTACTCAGGAGAGTTCACATGACCACCCAGTTCCGCCCAGTGGCCCCGCCCCAGATCATCGAAAGCGCCTATACCGACGACCAGCATCGCCGCATGCTGAACGTCGTGCGAGAAAACGGCCCCTGGTCGTTGATCCTGGCACAACATTTCAAGTCACCCGAAGAAGTCGTTGCGACGACCTCGGGCGGCCTTCCCCCAGGCTTTACCCCCACATGGGACATGTTCCTTTCGCCGGTATTCCGTGGCTATCTCGCGCAAGGATCGACGGTCCAGCATCCCGATATCGAAGACTGTTTCTTCAACAAGAAATTCCTCGATCTGGTTCGGGGATATTGGAAGGCCGAGTACGCCCGGCCCGAAAATATGCTGTTCAACATTCAAGGGCCGTGTCCCGGCGCTGGGGCGCCCCATGTCGACGGCACCCGCTTCCGTGGCATCTCCATGCAGACATCGCCGGTATGGCTGATGAACATCATGGTGAAGTCCGGCCTGTTCGAACATTGGCGCGCGAAAAAGGCGCAGGTGATCACCTGGTATTATAAGGGCAAGGTCGGCGGCGGCTTCAACTACTGGCCCGATGGCCCGCAGGGCCAGCCCGCCCAGATCAAGGCGCCGATGTGGAGCCGCGCGGTCGTCGTTGAAAATGAAATGATGTACCACACGGCAGAAGCCAGCGGCCCCGCCGCCCTGCGCCGACCCGAAGGGCTCGCGATCAATTCGCTCATGAGCGCCGATCCCGAAGATCCCAATGGCTGGCAGATCACCACGGACGGCAAAGTCATCCAGAAGATACCGGAAGACGAGTTCCGCTTCCTCATCCACTGGGGCGCGGACATCTTCATGGACTATCGCGAACTCAAACAGTCGCTCGACCACACCGACGACATCAGCCATGATCAAGTATTCGACATGCTGATCACCGATCTTCGCGCACGCGGCGCCACTTTCGAAGTGCCCAGCGATCCGCTCACCGATCAACAGTTCATCCGCCTGCTGGTCCAGACCTATGATCCCGGCAAGCCGTCCATCTTCCCGCCGGAACCAGAGGAAGCACTGGCAGCCTGATGCCTCTCTCCTTCGGCCTGGCGGGCAGGACCGCGCTCATCACCGGGGCGAGCAGCGGACTCGGCGCGCATTTCGCGCGCACGCTCGCTGCTGAGGGCGTTCAGCTGGTCCTGGCCGCCCGTCGGGGCGACCAGTTGGAAAGCCTTGCCGCATCGCTCCCCCACGCGCGCGCCATCTCGCTCGACGTACAGGACGCCGCGTCCGTCGATCGCTTGTGGGAAGAAGTCGGCGCCGTCGACATCCTGATCAACAATGCTGGCGTCGTAAGCGCTGGTCCAATGCTTGATCAGGATGCGTGGCAATGGGATCGCGTCATGGATACCAATGCGCGCGGCGCTTATCTGGTCGCGCGCGGGGCGGCGCACGCCATGATTGCGGCCGGTCGGCCGGGCAGCATCATCAACATCGCGTCCATCCTTGGCCTTCGGCAGGGCGCACAGCTTGGCCCCTATGCCATTTCAAAGGCCGCCTGGGTGCAGATGACCAAGGTCATGGCGCTGGAATGGGCGCGCTACGATATCCGCGTGAACGCCCTGTGCCCCGGCTACATCGTAACGCCCTTGAATGAGCATTTCTGGGGAACGGACGCGGGCAAGGCGATGATCAACCGGATACCGCAGCGCCGGATAGGAAGCTCGGAAAATCTGGACGGCGCCCTGCTCCTGCTCGCGTCGGACCTTGGCTCCTACATCACGGGCGCGGAACTGGTCGTAGACGGCGGCCATCTCGTCAGCTCGCTCTAACCGCCTCCGCCTCTCCGGAACCCACGGCTGGACCCTTGACGCCGGGTGGATCGCTGTTGCTTCCTTGCTCACGGAAGGAACCCGATGCGCATTCTCGTCCTCGGCGCGACCGGCTATCTCGGATCGCACATCGCCCGGCACCTTACGGCGTCCGGCCATCACGTGAGCGGCCTCAGCCGCACTGGCGAAGGCGATCGCGCGCTTACCGATCATGGCATAGCCCCTCTACGGGGAGACCTGTCGCCTCTGGACGCCGTCATCGACATGATGCGCCAGCACGACGCCACCATCTACGCCGCCCAACTGCTGCTTCAACAGGAACATGACACGGTCAGAAGCTTGCTCAATGCAGCGGACGGGCGCGGTCATCAGTTCATCTTCACCAGTGGCACCGGCCTCCTGTCGCAACGCACGGACGGCCTGTGGAGCGAGGACAGTTTCGCCGAGGATGACCCGTTCGAACCCTCCAAATATATCGGCCTCCGGTTCGACACGGAAAATATGGTCCGCCGCGCAGGATCATCGGGCGGAGTGCGCGCCATGGTGATCAGGCCGCCGATGATCTGGGGGCATGGCGGCTGCGGCCATCTGCGCATGTTCTACAGCGACGCCGGACGCACAGGCGAAGTCGGCTATCTTGGGCAGGGCCTCAACCTCTATTCCAACGTCCATGTCGACGACTTGGCAGAGGTTTACCGCCTGGCGTTGGAACGGGGTTCACCCGGCGCGCTTTATCACGCCGTCGCAGGCGAAGTGAACAACCGCACTCTGGCTGAGGCAGTCGCCCGCGACCTCGGCATAGAGGCGCGCAGCATCGACTTCACCGAAGGCGTTCGCCGCTGGGGAAAGTTCGAAACGCTGATCGGCATGGCGACATGCAGCCGCTCCCGCAGCCCCCGCACCCGCCGGGACCTCGGCTGGACACCCCGCCACCTCGATGTGCTGAGCGACATAGGCCATCCCGCCTATCGAGCGCTTGCCGGTCGATAGCTTCCGCCAACCCGGAAGAGGCGCAGCACCGCTTTAACACCGCCGCCTGCCCCGCTTCAGTGAAGCCATCATTTTCAGGAGAGGCCCATGCAAAGCTGCGAAACCTTGTACGAACGGGCCGACATAGCCCGCGCCGACCGTCCCATACGCCTCGGCTCCCTGCTCTTCACCATGGTCGAGCCGCGCCCCGGCCATGAGGTCGCCTATAATCGCTGGTATGAGCGCGATCATTTCTACAGCGGCTGCATGATCGGCGCCTACACCGTCTCGGGCGCGCGCTATGTCGCCACCCGCGCGGAAAAGACCAAGCGCTTCGGTTCAGGCACCATGGACCTGTCGAAGGGCTCCTATCTCGCGCTCTATTGGATTTTGGACGGGCATCATAAGGATTGGGACGCATGGGCCGTGCGTCAGGTCAATGACCTCCATGCCACCGGCCGCATGTTCAAGGAACGCGACCATATCCACACCAGCTTCTACAATTTCGACGCGGAATATAATGCGCCGGGCAGCGCCATGCCGATCGAACTGGCGCTCGATCGCCCCTATGGCGGCCTCGTCGCCTTCATCGTCGATCTCAATCCGGGCAAGACCAGCGCGGACCTCTCCGCCCTGCTCCGCGCCCGCGACCTGCCGGGCGATGTGGCGCTGACCGGCTCCCCCCTGCCGCTCGATCCCACCAGCCCCAAGGATGTGCCGGTTGAGGAGAACGACCGCGCCGTCTTCCTCAGCTTCTCGATCGAGGACCCCAAAGCCGTCTGGGACACCGCCTATGTGCCGCTCGCCCAAGCCATCGAGGAAAGCGGCATCGGCCGCATCGCGATAGCCTCGCCCTTCATACCCACGATCCCGGGCACCGACAGCTACACCGACCAGCTTTGAAAACTAGGGCCGATCGACATTCAGGAGATGGCGAGCCGAAAATGGTGGTTTTCCGCGACCCGGAGCGCAGCGTACTCACAGTACGTGAGCACCGGAAGCGCGGAGAGCCGCCATTTGCAGGCCGCCAGAACTGAATGTCGATCGGCCCTAAGGGGCGGCACAGGAAAGGCCGTCCCCTTATTGGATGCTCACCGCCCCGTTCCGGCGAATGCGATCATTATAGCGGTAGATGACCGACTGCATGCCCGACAGCATCTGCCGCACATCATTGTCGTTCACGAACAGCGGATCGCCCACCACGCCGATCGCATAGGAAGCAACGCCATGCGGCACCCGCAGCGGCATGGCGATCGAGTCCACAGGAATGGTCGCGCTCCGGCGGCACAGCGCAAACCCGCGCGCCCGCGTCGTGGAAATCCGGTCCACCAGATGTTTCATCAGCGTCGGCCCCTTCGGACCCAGGCCCAGCCGCTGCGTCCGGGTCGCCAGCTGTATGATGTCGACATTGGATTGCTGCGCCAGCATCGCCGCCGCAAAATTGGTGCCCGGCCGCCAGCTATTGTGCTGGAAACAGATCATCTCAGTGGAATAATAGGGTTCAGCGTCAGGCTTCGCCGCCCAGCCGCCGGACATTTCAGCAACACTCTCCGACCAGCAGTCATTTTGCTGCGTGACGAAGACTGATCCGCCGGTCTCCCGCCGCATATCCTCCATCACTTCATTGATCCGGCCGCTTCCAAAAAAGCTCTGCTCGATCGACGAAGCATTCGCGACCAACTTGTAGGATGGTGCATAGAGCTTCGTCGCCTGATTATAGGTTAGATAGCCAGTGCTCGCGAGCGTGCGCAAGATTTCGTCAGCGCTTGAATTGGGGATGCCCAATGCTTCGCTGATCTCGATCGTGCGTGCAGGCTCGCCCGACTTCATGAAATATTCCAACACCTCCAGCGTCCGCAGGCACGACTTCACGCTGCCCCTGCCGCCAGACCTGCCTTCCGCCTGTGAGTTAGCGCTCATCCCGCCTCCTATAACGTCCTTGCGGGCGCCGGTTCTGCCGGTCACCGGAATTTTGGTGGCGATTACCATATTCCGGGCGCCGCATCGATTCAAGCGTCCGGAATCCGCCACGGCGGCAACGATTACGGGCATATGGAAAGCCGTCATTGCGGGTCGCCAGCGCGCTTTCAATACCCTCTATATTCGAACAATGCACGACAGACAAAGTCGCCCCCACATCAGCACGAAGCCTGTAAAGCGCCGCTTTCGCAATGGCCGCATGCCGCTCAGCTATACCGAATGGACGCATGAAGGCGCGCCGCTCGCCATCCTCCTTCATGGCAGCCGGGACCATAGCCGCAGCTGGGACGCGCTGGCGAACGCACTGCTTCCCGATTACCATGTGATCGCCCCCGACCTTCGCGGCCATGGCGACAGCAGCTGGTCGCAGGACGGGCGCTACGACTTCGCCGCCTATCTGTCCGATCTCGCCGCGCTTGCCGAACAATTGGCGCTGGGTCCGCAGCGTCAGGCCATCCTGATTGGCCACTCCCTCGGCGCGCACATCGCCTTGCGCTTTGCCGCAATCTATCCCGAAACGATAAGACGCGTCGTCGCGATCGAAACCGTTGGCGCGCCTCCCGATATCGAAGCCTATCGCTTCAGCCAAAGCATCAAACAAACGACCCGCAACTGGCTTGAAGAGCGCCGCGCCGCTTCCCTTTCCGCCCCGCGCATCTTCGCGTCCGTGGACGAAGCGGTCGAGCGTATGCGGGAACGCCATGCCTTCCTCACGCCTGCGCAGGCACGGCACATGACGCGCCATGGTCTGCGGCGGGCTGGCAAGGCTGGATGGCAGTGGAAGCATGATCCCTATCTCGCCGTATGGGCATTCCCCGACATCTCCATGGAGGATGTCCGGGCGCTGTGGCGCAACATCGCCTGCCCGACCCTCCTCCTTTACGGCGAACGCAGCTGGCCCTCCGGCCTGCCCGCCGACCTACTCGCCCATCTCCCTGACGTGCGGGAAGTGCGCCTGCCCGGCAGCGGCCACTGGCCCCAGCATGACGCCTTCGACGCATGTCTGGCGGCGATCATGCCCTTCCTAGGGCCGATCGACATTCAGGAGATGGCGAGCCGAAAATGGTGATTTTCCGCGACCCTTGAAGCGAGTCACGCGCCTCGCTTCAACGCAGCGTACTCAAAGTACGTCAGCACCGGAAGCGCGGAGAACCGCCATTTGCAGGCCGCCAGAACTGAATGTCGATCAGCCCTAGCCGAGTGAACCGCTATTCGTTGCTCTTCTTGGTCGCCATCACCCTTGGATCGAAATGGTTGGCGGCCATCCACCCCCCATCCACGAACAGGCTGTGACCCGTCACATATTCCGATAGTCCGGACGCCAGGAACAGCACAGCCCCAGCCACGTCCCGCGTCGTCCCCGGCCGTCCGATCGGCAGCACGCTCGCCTCCATCAACGCCCGCGATTCCGCCGTTTCAGGCAATCGTGGCGTGGTGATGCTCCCCGGAGCCACGGCATTGGCGCGAATGCCATGCCGCCCCCATTCGGTCGCCATCGACTTCACCAGATGCATGAGGCCCGCCTTGGCCGCGCCATAGGGCGCATGCATCGGCGACCCAACCGCTCCGTCCACCGAACCGATGCAGATCAGCGATCCCGGCACCCCGCGCGCAATCATGGACTGGGCGACCGCGCGCGCCGTCACGAAGAAATAGCGCAGGTTCCGGGATTGATCATGATCCCATTCCTCCAGCGTCACGTCGAGCAGCGGCTTGAACAGCGCCTGCCCCACGATCGTCACCAATATATCGAGCCCGCCCAGCGCCCCCTCGGCATCCGCCACGGCTTTCTTGACCGATGCCTCATCCAAAATATCGGCCTCGATCGCTATACCCGCGCACCCAATCGTCCGCACCTCGCTCGCGACCTGCTCGGCCCGCTCCATGACGCTGTCCAGCACGGCGACATCGCATCCCGCCTCCGCCAGCAGCAGCGCGCTCGCCTCGCCCATGCCACGGCCGCCCCCAACGATCAGCGCCTTCTTTCCTTCCAGGCCCAGCAATGACACGCTCATCCTCCCCATCCTCTCTGTTGTGTGCGCCCGCTCATGCGGCGTCGGCCAGGAACATCTTCTTGATTTCGGTCAGGCTGACCTTCAGCGACGGCGTGCGCGGCAGCGCGTCCACGATCCGGATTTCCACCGGCACATGGGTCGGCGGCAGTTCGGCCCGCACATGCGCCAGCAGCGCCTGTTCATCTACCGCCCCGGCGCTCCGGCTCAGTTCGACCGCCGCCACCGGCACCGCGCCCAACCGCGCGTCAGGGATACCCACCACCGAAGCATCGACAACAGCCGGATGCTGGCGCAGCACATCGACCACCCGTTCAGGCAATATCTTGAAGCCCCCGCGCACGATCGCTCCGTCATGCCGCCCGCGATGGAAGACATATCCGTCCTCATCGATCATCACCAGGTCAGTGGTCCGCACCCAATCAGGCCGCACGGACGGGCAATGGACCTCCAGCAATCCTTCCGCCCCGCGCGCCACTTCCGCGCCGCTTTCCGGATCAACGGCCCGTATCTCCACGCCGGGCATGGGAAGGCCCGTGCTGCCGCGCTTGCTGTCTCCACGCTCCGCCCGCATCTGTGGCGTCCAGCGAACGATGGTGCCGCAAAATTCCGTCGCGCCCATGCCCCACAGGATCGGCAGATTGTAACGCTGTTCAAACCGCTCCTGCAGGTCGGGGTCTAGATAGGCCGATCCCCCAGACACACTCTTCACGCTCGCCATGTCCCCGACCGACACATTGGCATCCATGATCATCGCAATCGCCGTCGGATTGAGGCCCAGCGTATCAGGCCGGTGACGGCGCAGTGCATCCACTAGCCCATCGACCGTGAACCGCTCCATCAGCACCAGCGGCGTATTATTGACCGCAGCGCCCGTCAGCAGGCACACGCCCCCCACACCGCCCAGCGGCCAAATATTGATCTGCACCGGCGGCGCGCTGCCTGACTCCGCGCCAGGCGCGCTCATCACGGCCCGCTCCAGCAGCTTCAGCGGCATCGGAATGCGCTTGGGCGTCCCCGTAGTCCCGCTCGACAGCACTTCGATTCCGCCATCGGGCAAGGCATCGTCGAACGAGGATCGCCTGCACTTCTCCAATCCATCGACCAGCATGGGCGCGTCATCGATCCCGCCAAGAGCGATTCCGGCGCAACCAGCCTGTCCCGCAGCCTCCCAAAAGTTCGGCCAGTCCTGCTCATCCGCCAATATCGCGGCGGCGCCCAAATTCTCGATATTGTCCGAAATCGCCGTCGCGGGAAGGAAGGGATAGACGAAACTCACCGACCGCCGGTGCGCCAACAGCCCCACCACCGCCGCCGCATGGGCCAGCCGGTTGCGGATGATGATGCCGACCTTCGCCGATGGCGGGCATCCGGCGGCGTCGAGCAGCGCGACAACGGCATCGCCATAGCGCGCCACCTCGCCCCAGCTCACCCACCGGCCCTCAAACTCGATGCCGCGATCATCTTGATGGTCGCGCAGATTGGCGCGAAGCTGCTCTATAACGTCCTGGCTCACTTGGCGTCGTCCTTAATTGCGCACGCCTTCCAACAGGCCCTTGAGGTTCGACGACATCACCATTTCCTTCTCCGCCATCGAATAGCTCGCCAATTCATGAAGGAAATCGAGTGGATGTTCAGTCCCCTCCGGATGCGGATAGTCGCTGCCGAACAATATCCGGTTCACCTGCATATGTTCTCGCAGTTGCCCGAAATCATCCTCGACAAAGGGCGTCACGAAAATGTTCCGATGAAATTGGTCAACGGGATCATTCATGAATTTCTGCGGCATCTGACCATAAACATGCTTCAACTGCTCGATCAGCGGAATGACCCACTTCGCGCCATTCTCGACACTCACCACCCGAACCCCGGGGAAGCGGTCGAAAACGCCACCACAAATGATCGCCGCGATCGTATCGGAAATCGCCCGCTCGATAATCCGCAGGCAGTTGACGAACGGATCGGATTCAAACGGCAGCCACTCGGCGCCGCCTGTCCACATCTCGATCAGATGATCATAGTCAGAATTGGACGCATGGATCGACACGAATATCTTCGCCTCCTCGATCCGCGCCCAGAAGGGATCGAAATCCTTCAGCCCCATCGACCGCCCACCGCGATAACCCGGCACTGGTGAAGGCCGGATGCAGATCGTCCGCGCGCCCTGCTTGATCAGCCAGTCCGTCTCGGCCAGCGCCCGATCCATGTCCGCCAGCGACACCACCGGCACGCCGAACAGCCGGTTCTCCCGCGCAAAGCCCCACTCCTCGCTCGTCCATTGGTTCAACGCATGCAAAGCATCATGCAGAAACTCATGGTCATAGCTCATCCACTTTTCGATCACCGAAAAGAGCGTCGGGAACATGAGCGCCGCATGCACATTATGGCCGTCCAGCACCGCCAGCCGCTCCTTGCCCGTCCGCCAGGATTCCGGCGGAGCGATCGGCTTCCCCGTCATCTGCCGCATCGTCAGACCTTCGGGATTGTCGGCCTTATAATATTTGACGTGCGTCCCCGGCGCCGCGACCCGCTCGAAGGTCGGATTGGGGATATAGTCCGAAATCTGCCCCTTGATCGCCAGCCGCTTGCGGCCATCCACTTCCACGAAGCGAAAATCCTTGTGCCACTTCTTGGGCAAATGCCGGAACAGCGCATCCTCTGGCTCGTAAAAATGATTGTCCGCGTCATAGACGGGGAAGGGAAGGCTGGGCGTCGTCATCGCAATGTCTTTCGGTCAGCTATGATAAGTTGGTACTTGTTGTCCTGCACCCGCCCGCGTCTGGCAATTAAGCGGGACGGCTTTCCGGCTACGCGGAATCCTCGGAGCCAGTAGATTTCAGCGCTTTTACAAAGGCAGCAATCGCCGCGACCGCATCCCGCGCTTCGCTGGTTTCAGGCGCCAGCAAAGGCCAGACATGGCCCATGCCCGGCGCAACATGCAGCGTGACCCGCCGATCCGCCAGCGCCAGCCGCTTGGCAAAGGCAACCGCCTCATCCAGCAACACCTCCGCGCCTCCCGTCAGCACCAATGTCGGCGGAAAGTCCGCCGGGTCAGCATCCAGCGCCGAAACCAGCGGATCGCGCGGATCATGCCCCTGCAAATAAAGCCGCGCGCTATCCAGCACGGCGGACTTCGAAAACATAGGATCACGCGCCGCATTGCGATCAAGGCTCTCGCCCCGCGCCGTCAAATCCAGCATCGGCGACACCAGAACAGCACCCGCAGGCCGCTCACCAGCACGCGCCGCCAATATGCACAGCGCCGCCGCCAACCCGCCTCCGGCCGAGTCCCCCCCGACCACCACCGACTGCCTGTCCTCCAACCCCCGATAAACCGCCACAACAGCATGCAAAGCCGCCGGAAAAGGATGCTCAGGCGCAAGCGGATAAAAGGGCAGGATGACCCGCCGCCCCGCCGCATCCGCGATCCTTTGCGCATAATCCACATAGGCAAGCGGCGACCCCAGCCGATATCCCCCGCCATGCAGGTAGATCATCTCGCCCTGCGCATCATGCTCGCGCGGCTCAATGACCAAACAACGCACACCGCCAATCACCGCCTCGCCCGCCCGCTCCGCAGCATCAGCTGGGCCAGCCGCCCGCGCCCGCCGCTCGACCAGCGCATCATCGGCAGCATAGCCCGCCCGCAACGGCGGCAACTCCCAGGCGTCGGCTTGCGTCACAGCACAAACACCCCGCGCGCCAGCTTCCCTTCCTCCAGATCGTGGAAGGCCCGTTCGAAGTCGGCAAGATCATAACGCTGCGTAACCAGCTCATCCAGCAGCAGCTTACCCTGCCGATATTGCGCAATATAGGACGGGATATCCTGATGCGGCCGCGACGCCCCATAGCGCGCGCCCATCACCCCGCGATCGACAAAGGAGAGCGGCGTCAATGATACCTCCGCCATCGTCCCCATCGCGGTCGTCCCGACGATCACGCAATTGCCGCCCCAACCAAGGCTCGCCATCGCATCGTTCAGCACCCGCGTACTACCGACGCATTCGAACGCCCAATCGACGCCGCTGCCGTGATCGGGATTTCCGCCCGACACGATGTCCTTGATCCGCTGCGGCACATCACCCTGCGATGCATCGATAAAGTCAGTCGCGCCGAACTCCCGCGCCTTCTCCTCGCGCGTTGCCAACAAGTCGATCGCGATGATCCGGCTCGCTCCCGAAAGCCGCAAGCCCTGCAACACGTTAAGCCCAATGCCGCCGATGCCGAACACCGCCGCCGTCTCGCCCGGCTTCACCCGCGCCCGGTTGACGACCGAGCCCACCCCGGTCAGCACGCCACAACCCACGACGCAGGCAATGTCGAGCGGCACCGTCGGATCAATCCTGACCGCCTGATTGGCCTTCACCACCGTCTTCTCGACAAAGGTCGACGTCGCCGCAAAGCTCGATACCGGCTCTCCATTGCGGCTGAACGGCTGGGCGCGATTGCCATAGGACTGGCGGCAATGGGTCGGCCTGCCACTCTCGCACGGCCCGCAGCGCCCGCAATTGGCCAGCGTATGCAGCGCCACATGGTCGCCCACTGCCAGTTCGCTGACGCCCGGCCCCAGCTTCTCGATGACGCCCGCCCCTTCATGGCCCAACACCGCAGGCGCAGGCCAGTCGATCGTGCCGTTGATGACCGAAATGTCGGAATGGCAAATGCCGCTCGCCACGATGCGCACCAGCACCTCGCCGGCGCCCGGCTCCCGCACTTCCACATCCTCGACAAAACGGATCTTGCCCTGCCCTTCATAGATCAGCGCCCGCATGTTCAGCCTCTCCCAACTTCATTCATCTGCTTTTCCGGCTCGTCCGGCGTCGCGCTGGCTATCCGGCAATGCCGCGCAACGGCTTCGCCCAGAACGGTGATACGGCTCAGCGGCAAAGGCCGGTCAAAACCGAACAGCGACAATGTACAAAGCACCGCGCCATCCGCACCAAATACGGGGGCGGATATCATCATCACCGGATGCAGCCGGTCGGGCTGCGCCTCGATCATCAGATAATCCTCGCCCATCTGCCCGATCCGTTCGGCAACGCGCTTCTGCCAGTCTCCGGCCAGCGGCTCTTCCGCCATGCCAAGCACGGCCAGCCCGGCCGCCGCCTGCTCGGGGCTGCGTTGCGTCACGGCATAGCCGCGCTGCCGCACCATCGCGAGCGACTGGCGCAGCCGGTCAGCGTCGATCGCCCCCGCCGCCTTGGCGAGCCAGCCATCCACCTCCCGCTCGTTCGCCCAGGCAAGAAAGGGCGTACCAAGCGGCGGAATGAGCGGAACCCGCTGCCCCACCGCCAGACCCGGCATACGTCCCGGCCCTTCCGACGCAAGCGCGATCAACCGGTCATCCAGCCGCGCGGTCAGCAGGCTGTCCAGGTCCAGTTCGGCGGACAGCAGCGCGATCTGGTTCCGCGCAGCCGCCACCACCGGATGGCATTGCAGAGCGGCATGCCCAATCGCGATCAACGCCGGGCCAAGCCTATAAACCCGCCCCCGTTGCGCCCTGACGAGATATCCATCCCGCGTCATTGCGCCCAACAAGGCGTGGCAGGATGCGGGATTAAGGTCCAGCTGCCGCACCAGCTCCGTCAACGAATAGCCGCGCAGTGGCGCCGCCGCCATGAAGTTCAAAATGTCGATGGCGCGGGACGCGGCCAGGGCCGGACGGGGCATCGCTATTCCCTCAGCTCAGTTCCAGATCGTCCCAGTTCACCACCGTGCACATGCGGTGATAATCGGGGCTGAGCCACGGCGCATTGACCTGAAGCCTGCGATGCTCGCGGTTCACATAATAATTCTTCTCGATACCGCCCTCGGGCGTCATCTGCAGCCAGCCCTGCGCCTCGGCATCCAGTTCGCGATTATAGCGCTCGTACGCCTCGGCCTTCACATCGACGCGCTCCTTGTCTTCCTTCAACATGCGCATGACGCACTGCGCGGCATAGCTCGCCCAGATCAGCCACCATTGCGGCAGGCCCGTGCCCCCCGTCAGCGGCTGCGAATTGGGGCCGTACAGCATGAACAGGTTCGGGAATTGCGGCACCATCATCGACAGATAGGCACGCGGCCCATCGCCCGCGTCCCATGTGTCGTGCAGGTCCTTGCCCTCCAGCCCCTTGTACCGCGCGGGCCAGAGATATTTGAGCACATCGAACCCCGTCGCGGCGATGACAACGTCGAAGTGCCGCTCCGTCCCATCCGCCATCACAAAGCCCGTCTTCGTGAACCGCTCCACCGATCCGGTCAGCAACTCCACATTGTCGCGGGTCAGTGCGCGATACCATCCATTGTCCACCACCGGGCGGCGCGACATCGGTGCATAGTCCGGGATCAGCTTCTCGATCAGATCCTCGCGACCACCGGTTTCCTGCCGGATATAATTGGTCAGGAAGGCGCGCATCTCGTCATTCGCCTTGCTGACCTTCCCCCCCTGCGCCTGCCATTCGCGATCGACGCGCTGCAACCGGTCGATGTCGAACAACGGCATCGTCGCGGTATAGCGCGACCAGTTCCAGTATCCGGGCATATTCTCGTTGAGCCAGGCCAGTTCCGGCTCAATCGGCGCGCCATATTTCTCGCGCGGGCTGATCCATTGCGGGGTCCGCTGCACGACGCTGACATGCCCCGCCTTTTCCGCCACGGCGCTCAGCAATTGCACGCCCGTCGATCCATTGCCGATGATGGCGACCCGCTTGCCGGTCAGGTCCAACCCCTCCGGCCAGGCGGATGGATGGATGATCTGCCCGCCGAACTCCTGCACGCCCTCAATGTCGGGCACCTGCGCATTGGCAAAGGTGCCGCAAGCGGTGATCACCACATTGGCGACAATCTCCTGACGCCCGCCCGGCGTTTCGACATCCAGCCGCCAGACGTTGCGGCCTTCGTCAAACACCGCCCCCTTCACATCATGGCCAAAGCGGCTGTTCGCCATCACCCCATATTTGCGCGACACATGTTGCAGATATTCGCGGACATCCTCACCCCGGTTGAAATGCTCGCCCCAGGGATACAGCTTCTCGAAACTATATTCATAGGTGATGGACGGCGTATCGACCCGCACATCGGGATAGCGGTTGATCGTCCACGTACCCCCCGCCTCAGGCTGACGATCGAGCAACAGATAGGGCAGACCCAGCAACTCACATTGCACGCCCGCCGCGATCCCCGCCGGGCCGCTGCCGATGATGACGATGCGGAAACCCTCTGGAATCTCCGGCTTCTCACCCTTCCATTCGACGGCGCAGGGAACGGCACGGAAGGCCGGAAGGTCACGCCGCGCCTCAAACTCGACATCGGTCATCTCGCCCGACAACATCGTCATCAATCGGCGCAGATCCTCTTCAGGCGGCTCCGACAACTCCACCGCACCGGCATTGTCCGCCAGCCACTCGACCGCGCGCTCCTTCAGCAGCGCCTTCTGCCCTTCGCTCATCTGCGCGGCGGCAGGCAGGGCAGCAATCTCCCCATCCCCGCTGTTCTGATACAGCGCGATCCGCAGCGCGTTCAGGTCCGCCAGTTCAACCGCGCGCCGAATGCCATCAGTGTCGATCGCCTTTGCCGCCGTCGCCATTCATCCCGTCCCATCTGCTGTCGAGCGCATGCGAGCGCGCCAATCTTGTTTTTTGCAATATCGAATCTCTGGCCCGAGGTAAGCCGAACCCGCCCCAATTCCGCCATGCCGGAACAGGTGCCAATTGCGGCTCGTCAGTAACCGAGAAAATTGGACTCGCGCCGCTCCATGAAGGCCCGCGCCGCCTCGCTCGCATCATGCGAAAACAAGCTGATCTGCGCGTTCGCAGCCGCCTCCTGCGCCATGCTTTCCTCCAGCGCGATGACCCCCGCCGCATTGAGATTACGCTTCATCGCCGCAATGGCCGCTGTCGGCCCGCCCGCCAGCTTCGCCGCCAAAGCCGCGCACTCGGTCTCAAGTACCTCATCCTCGACCAGCCGATTGACCAACCGGTTCGCCAGCGCTTCATCCCCCAGCATCGGCTCATCCAGCAGGAACATCTCCCGCGCCCGCGCCGCGCCCAGCAGCCGGGTAAGCAGATAGCTCCCCCCCGGATCGCCGCACCGCCCAGCGCTGGCGAAAGCGAGCTTGAACTTCACCGTCCGCGACGCAATCCGCAAGTCGCACGCCGCCGCTATGACCAAGCCGCTCCCAGCCACCGGCCCCCGCAAACAAGCGATGGTAGGCTTGGGCATGCGATGCAGCAGCAGCGGAATCTCAGCATGAATGCTCATCCGCGCCGCGGCCTCATCGGCCCGCATCGGCTCGTCCCGCGCCGCCTTGCCCTCACCCGACAAATCATAGCCCGCGCAAAAACCGCGCCCTGCCCCCGCCAACACGACACAGCGCACCGCCGGATCAACGGACCAGCCACGCAGCATCAGCGCGATCTCATCCAGCATCGCCTCCGTCACTGCGTTCAACCGATCGGGCCGGTTCAGCGTCAGCGTGGCAACACCCCCATCCACCTGCGTCAGGATACTCATGAGTGCGACTTCACCTTGTCCATGCCAGCGACGATGAACTCGCCAGTCTGGCCATAGGCCGACGCATGGCCCAGCTGGTGAATATCGAAACAGCTTTGCAGCGCCGTGCTCTGCCCCATGATGTCCAGCGTCTGGTTCACCGCGCGCTTCGCCATGGCCAGCGCGTGCGGGTGCATCTGCGCAATCTCGCGGGCCAGCGCCAATGCCTCTGCATCCAGATCCGCGCGCGGCACGACCCGGTTCACCATGCCCCGCCGTTCCGCCTCATGCGCGTCGATCGGCTTGGCGGTGAACAACATCTCCTTCGCCTTGCGCGGCCCCAGCTCCCATGTGTGGCCATGATATTCGACCCCGCCAATGCCCATCAGCACCACCGGATCGGAAAAGCGCGCATCATCGGCCGCGATGATCAGGTCGCACGGCCAAGCCAGCAACAGCCCGCCCGCGATGCACGCCCCCTGAACCGCCGCGATCGAGGGCTTGGGAATATCGCGCCAGCGCTTGGAATAGCCGAGATAATGTTTGGCCTCCCATTCATGGATGCCCAGCAACCCGCGCTCCGGTATCGTCTCGCGAATGCGGTTGAACGACCCGTCGCGAATGGCTTCCGCGCTGACATCATGCCCGGCGGAAAAATGCTTGCCCTCCGCGCGCAGCAGGATGACCCGCACGCACTCATCCGCCGCAGCTTTTTCCCACGCCTCATTCAGCTGCTGCAAAAAAGGTTCGTTCTGCGCGTTCGCCCGGTCGGCGCGATCCAGCGTGATTGTCGCGACCCGTTCCTCGACCGCGTAACGGATATATTCTACCATCTGCCTTACTCCTGGACCGCTGGTTGCGCGCGATCGGCGCTGCGGGCATCCGCTACCAGCGCCCTTCCGCACTACCGGAAGCGCGCTGCCGCCAAATTGACATCCTACGCTTCAGGATGGCCAAGCAGGAAGGCGCGAACAAGATGGAATTGGCATGAATCTCGAACTCAGCGAACAGCAGGCGATGATGCAGGAAACGGCCCTGCGCTTCTTCGATCGGGAAGAGGTAGTGCAAGCCGCACGCGCGTCGAACGGCGCAGTCGATGCCAGCCTCTGGAGCGAGGCTGCGCAAATGGGTTTCATCACCATGCGCGCGCCAGAAGATCGCGGCGGCCTCAACATGGGCCTCATGGAAGCAGCGCTGGTCTGCGAAGCGGCGGGGCGGGGGGCTGCACCATTGCCGATCGCCGACGGCATCGCCGCCTGCGCGCTGCTAGGCCAGCTTGAAGGCGAAGCCGCCGCCGCACTGCTCGAACAAGCAACGTCCACCCCCATCAGCCTCGACCCGCAGAACGGCTGCATCCAGCTAAGCTGGGAATCCGACGCCATCCAAGCCCTCCTGCCCACCGGCGAAAGGCGCGCCATCGCCAGCGGCAATGCAGCAAGGCAGTCCTTCGAAGCCGCCCTCACCGAACGAACGCTGCTGCGCTCCGCATGGCTCGTCGGCGCAGGCACCCGCGCCATCGAAATGGCCGCCGCCTACGCCACCGACCGCAAGCAGTTCGACCAGCCGATCGGCGCATTTCAGGGCGTGGCCTTCCCCCTCGCCGACTCCATCACCGACATGGAGGGCGGCCGCCTGCTGCTATGGCGCACCATCTGGGGCGTAGCGCAGAAGCAGCCCGAAGCAGGGGCGCTCGCAGCCCTCACCAGTTGGTGGACCGCCACCACCGCCCGCGCTGCCGTGCGCCGGGCGCTACGCACCTTCGGCGGCTACGGCCTTTCCAACGAGTATGACATCCACCTGTATTTCCTCGCGATCGACCGCGTCGCACTGGCGGAAGGCGACCCCGAAGACCGGCTGGCCGAGGCAGGCGACCGCCTTTGGGCCGGTGCAACAACCGCGTTGCCAGACGCAGGCGACCCCGGCGTAGAAATGGGCTTCACCCCGGCCGAAGAAGCCTTCGCGGCACAAGTACGCGCCTTCCTCGAAACCGCAGTCACCCCCGAACTGCGCGCCGAAGCCGCCACATCCACCGACGGCCACCTTCCAGACCTCCACCGCCAGCTAGCCGCCGCTGGCCTCGCCTATCCCGATTGGCCCCGCGAATGGGGCGGACAAGACCGCAGCCCCATGGAAGTAACCGCGCTCGGCCGCGTGTTCGAGGAATATGGCCTCTCCCGCATTCCCATAGGCTGCACCAACATGGGCGCGCGCATGACGATGAAGTTCGGCTCGCCTGAACTAAAGGCCGAAGTCCTCCCGCGCCTCGCCGATGGCTCCGCCCTCGCCTGTCTCGGCTTCACCGAGCCCGCGTCAGGATCGGACATGTACGCCGCCCGCACCCGCGCCGTGCGCGATGGCGATGACTGGATCATCACCGGACAGAAGATGTTCACGACCGGCGCCCATATCTCCGATTATATACTGATGCTCGCCCGCACCGATCCCGACGCGCCCAAGCATAAGGGCATCACCCTCTTCTTCTTCCCCATGAACCTGCCGGGCGTCACGATCCAGCCGGTCGACACGCTCCCGGATGAACGCACCAACATCACCTTCTACGACGATGTGCGCGTGCCCGACCGCTATCGCCTCGGCGACATCAATGGCGGGCTTAAGGTCATGGCCGCCGCCATGGAAATCGAACATGGCGGCGAAGGCTATCATATCTATCACCACAGCCTGATGCGCGCCGCCCTCGATTGGGCCAACAGCAGCGACGCGTCGGGCAAGAGCCCGATCCACAAGCCAGCCGTCCGCGCCCGCCTTGCCCGCGCGCGCGCGCATCTGGAGATTGCCGACCTGCTCTGCCGCCGCGTCACCTGGGCGATCGAAGCGGGCCGGATGACCCGCGCCATCGGCCCCATGGCCAAGATGTTCACCACCGAAATCTACATGGCAGATGCCGCCGATCTCGCCGCCCTCGCCGCGCCCGGCACGCTCACCCACCAAACGCCCGCCTTGGCGAAGATCGAGGAATCCTACCGCCAGTCCATCGGCCAGACCATCTATGGCGGCACCAGCGAAGTGCATCGCACCATCATCGCGCAGCATCATCTCGGCCTGCCGCGCGCCTGACCTGCGGGCTTCCATATGCGCGGAAAGTTGCGCGCCCGCGTTGATCCTGACGGCGATCCGATGATCTTGGCCCCATGACTAAGCCGTTGCGCAAGACGGCGGCTCCATGGGAGACAAGCTGATGACGAACCCGGCACCGCTGATCATGTCGGACGCACTCCCAACGGCCGACCCCGATGCGCTCGCAGCATCCGCGCCGCTCAAGGCGCAACGCCGCACAGCAATGCTCCTGATGCTCGCCTTCATCTACAGCCTCAACTATCTCGACCGCCAGATCGTCGTCATCTTGCAGGAACCCATAAAGGCCGACTTCCAGCTCGCCGACTGGGAACTCGGCCTGCTGACCGGCGGAGCGTTCGGCATTTTCTACACCTTGATGGGCATTCCCATCGCCCAGCTGATCGACCGGGGCGTCAATCGCGTACGGCTGATCGCGGTCTTCACCGCCAGTTGGAGCGTCATGACGGCCCTGTGCGGCCTCACCCGCAGCTTCGGAGCCTTCTTCACAGCACGCATGGGCGTCGGCCTTGCCGAGGCAGGCTTCGCCCCCGCCGCCCACTCCCTCATCTCAGACCTCTATCCGCCGCGCGAGCGACCCGCTGCGGCAGGCATCTTCGCCATCGGCGTGCCCGTCGGCATCATGGCGGGCCTTTCCATAGGCGGCATCGTCGCGCAGGCGACCGACTGGCGCACGGCCCTTCTGCTGGCGGGCGCCCCCGGCATCCTGATCGCGATCCTCTTCCCCCTTATCGCCCGCGAGCCGATCCGTGGCGGCACGGAAGACCCCTCCGATCAACCGGCCGAAGCCACCCAGTTTTTGAGTTTCCTTCAAAGCCTGCGTGTCCTCTCACAACGGCGCGCCTTCCTGCACATCGTCGCCGGAACCGCGATCATGGCCTTCGCCCAAACCGGCATTTCGACCTGGCTGCCCTCCTTCCTCATCCGCAACCATGGCATGAGCCTGGCGCATGTCGGCGTCGGCCTTGGCCTGCTGACCGGCATATGTGGAGCTATCGGCACCTGGGCAGGCGGCTGGCAAGGGACGCGGCTTGCCAAATCGGGCCTCCACATGGCGCTCTGGCTGCCGATCGCGGGCATGCTCCTCTGCATCCCGCTGGACATCATCGCGCTCAGCATGGCGGATGGGCAGGCCGTTCTCCTCGTCCTCATCCCCAGCTACATCGTCGGCTCCTTCTGGACCGCGCCCTCGATCGCCCTCACCCAAAGCCTCGCGCCCGTATCGATGCGCGCGCGGGCAAGCGCTGTGAACATCGTCGCGGCGAACCTGATCGGCGTATCGATGGGGCCTCTTGTGGCAGGCGTGCTGAGCGACGCCTTCGCCTATCTGCGCGGCGGCGACGCGGCGCTCGGCCTGCGGGACGCCATGATCTGCCTCACCGCCTTCTTCCTGTGGGCCGCCTGGCACTGGACCATGGCGATGCGCGCGCTGAAGCAAGAAAGTACAACGACTGTACGAATTGATTGCACAGCGCAACGGTTATAAAATACAGGTGAACCGAAACACCGGACGAATATCGGAGAGAGGATAAGCCATGGCTACCGGAAACGCGAAGAGGCAGGTCACGCACAATATGGGCGCAATGGACACACGCCCCGTAAAACCTCTGGAATTTGACGGCCCCCTGCCGCAACCGACCAAGGACATGGACCAGATCCGCGCCGATCTTGACCGCGCGGGCTACGCCATCGCGGCCGAGGTCGTGACCAAGGACAAGGCGCGCGAAATGCGCGACTTCCTCGCCGCCGAAATCGCCCGCGAAGAAGCGATCGATGAAGAGCGCGTCCGCCGCTTTTACACCGATAATGACGACCTTAATCGCCGCATGTCGGGATGCCATCTGATGAACCGGGAACGCTTCTTCCGCGACATCCTCGAACATGAACTGCCGCTTCAGCTCACCCGCGAACTGCTGGGGCCGCAGACGCTGGACGAATCCTATCTGGTGCACAGCTATGGCGCCAACGTCACCCGCCCCGGCAGCGCGCAACAGGGCATCCACCGCGACCGCAGCGGCGCGATGCCGCTGTCGGCAGGCGCCGCGCAGACCCGCTTCATCTGGTGCCTCGATGATTTCGTCGAAGCCAATGGCGCGACCCGCATGGTTCCCGGCAGCCACCGCGACACGGAGCCACAATCCTGGGCCGTCCAATATGAATCCGTGCCCGCCGAAGCGCCCGCCGGATCGGTGCTTATCTATACCGACCTGCTGCTGCACGGCACGGGCGCGAACACGTCAACCGACCTTGAACGCGCTGGCGTGATCATCGGCTATTGCCCGCCCTGGTGGAAACCCATGATCAACTTCCCGATGACGATCGACCCCGAAGTGATGAAAGGATCGTCCAAAATCCTGCGCCAGATCCTTGGCTACAGCTCGGTCTCCGTCGGCTTCGACGAACCCTGGACCTATGCTCCCGACGCGGTGAAGGAACTGATCGTCACGCCCGAGATGGAATGGTGAGGTAAGAATGCGGGGCCTGCCGCGACCGATCCGGCCAGGCCCGCTTCTCCGCTTTCAGCTCCTCTGCACATCAACGGCTTCACCTTCGGCCGATGAGCTGCCGCACGCCTTTTCCGGATAGGCGGCAAAGCTGCGCCTATGGGTGAACCCTATTCCATATTGGGAATAAATCTTCGCCGTACAGCAGAACCAACGAGAGCGAACCGGCGCATGACATCGCAGACATTCGATTTGATCATTCGCGGCGGCTTGGTGATCGACGGCACCGGCCTCCCCCGCCGCCGGATCGATGTCGGCGTCAAGGACGGCCATATCACCGCCCTCGGGCTCCTCGCCGAAGCGACGGCGGAGCAGGAGATCGACGCCACCGGCATGATCGTCGCACCGGGCATAGTAGATCCGCACACCCATTATGATCCGCAGATCACCTTCGATCCCTACGCCACCATGTCCTGCTTCCATGGCGTCACAACCGTACTGGCGGGCAATTGCGGCTTCTCGGCGGCGCCCGTGCGCAAGGATGATCGTGAATTCCTGACCGACATCTTCGCCAGCGTAGAGGATATGAACCCCATCGCCCTGTCCGGCGTACCGTGGGACAATTTCGAAACCTTCCCCGAGTATCTGGCGTCCTTGAAAGGCAGGCTCGGCGTCAACTTCGCCTGCTATGTCGGCCATTCCAATATCCGCCGCTGGGTCATGGGCGAAGGCGCCTACGACCGCGACGCAACGGCCGAAGAGATCGCCGCCATGCAGGCGATCGTGGATGAAGCGGTCAAGGCGGGCGCCGCTGGCCTCTCCTCTTCGGCCGCCCCCACGCATCTCGATATCAAGGGACGCCCAGTACCCTCCCGCCGCGCCAGCCGGGACGAACTTCTGGCGCTCAGCGCCGCCGCCGGACGGACGCGGCCGGGCACCATCTGCTACCTGCCCGCGAGCGCCATCGGCGGCATGACGCAGGAGGATTATGACCTCCTGCTCCAGATCGGCGAGGCATCGGGCCTCCCCGTGATCATTCAGGGCATCGGCGGGGCAAGCAAGGTCGATGTGCCAACCGCCAGCTGGGACACGGCGTCCCGCTTCCTCGACGATGCAACCGCGCGCGGTACGCCTGTCTATTCGCTGCTGATGAGCCGCCCGTTCGACCGCACCGTCGAAATCGGCCCCAACAATGTCCACTATAAGGCGTGCTTCGCCTTCAACGACCTGTTGAACCTGCCCGACGCGGAAAGGCGCGCCGCACTGCGCGACACAATATGGCGCGACCGGGTTCGCAACTCCGTCGAAGAGTGCAACCGTGACCCATCGAAGGGCACCACGCTCCCCCCGCCGCAATGGCCCGACGTCTATGTGGTGCAAGTTGCCGAGGAACGGAACCGCCCCCTCGAAGGCAAGTCGATCGCCGCGCTAGCGCAGGATTGGGGCGTCGCGCCTATGGACGCGATGCTCGACCTGGCGCTGGACGAGGATCTGCGCACCACCTTCCGCTGGCGCACCGAAAGCCCCGAATGGGCGGCGGCGGTCGATGTGGCACAGGGGCATCCCAACATGATCGTCGGCGTGTCGGACGGCGGCGCACATCTGCACAAGGATGATGGCGCGGACTGGAGCTCCTATTTCCTGCGCTCCTGGGTTCTCCAGCGCAAACGCTGGACGCTGGAAGAAGGCATCCGCCAGATAACGCAAGTCCCGGCCGCGATGCTCGGTTTCGCCGATCGCGGCACGCTCCGCGTCGGCGGCTGGGCCGACATCATGATCTTCGACCCCGAAACCATCGGCCCATGGCGCAAGGAATTCGTGCATGACCTGCCCGGCGGCATCGGCCGTTGGAAGGCACTGGGCACCGGGGTCAAGGCGACCATCGTCAACGGCCAGCCGATCGTCATCAATGGACAGCTGACCGGCGCCCTGCCGGGCCATGTCGTGGCGCCGGGCGCCCCTCTGGCCGCTGCCTGAATCATCGGAAGGAAATCGTCATGATCGAAGTCATCAAGCTGACCGGCGCGATCGGCGCGGAAATAAGGGGCGTCGACCTTTCCACTGATCTGTCGCCCGAAACCGTCGCCGCGATCAGCGACGCGCTCTATGACAATTATGTCGTCTTCTTCCGCAATCAAAAGCCCTTGTCGGAGGAAGAACATATGCGCGCCGGGCGTCATTTCGGCACGCTCGACCTCTCGGAAATTCAGCCTGATCCCGCCGCCCGGCGCGAAGTGCTGTGGATGGAAAGCAATTCAGCCAAGGGCGCGGGCGCTGAATATCTCCACCGCGACCGCACCTATCTCGAAGCGCCGCCGATGGGCTCGCTGCTCCAATGCATGGTGAAGCCCGACGTCGGCGGCGACACCTGCTGGATCAGCTCGGTCGCCGCCTATGAAGCGCTGTCCCAGCCGATCAAGGACCTGATCGATGGCCTCAGCGCCCTTCATTCCATCCAGCCGCTCGCAACCCGCAGCCAATCCATGCGCGACATGCTCGGGGACAAGGTGCATAGCTTCTCCACCGCCATCCACCCGCTGGTGGAAGTGCATCCGGTCAGCGGACGCAAGGCGCTCAACATCAACGCCAACTGGACGACGCAGATCATGGGTGTGTCGCAGGAGGAAAGCCGCATGCTGCTCGACTTCCTGCTCAATCATGTGAAGCGGCCGGAATTTCAGGTCCGCTTCTCCTGGAATGTTGGGGACATCGCTTTTTGGGACAATCGCACGACACAGCATTGCGCGATCGCGGATTACAACACCCGCCGCGTCATGAAGCGCGTCGCTCTCGTAGGCCATCCGCCCAAAGGTCCGCATGATCCCGTAACTGCCTCAGCGCACTGACAACCGTCGCATATTCACGGGCAGCACTTCATATTTGCGGATTGGATTACCTATGCGCTTGCGAATCCGATGCATCTGCGCCATCCCTCCCTGAATAATTGCATCCGGCCATGAAGTTTTTGCGACGCGGACCGGTTGCCTGCCAATGTGAGGAGAGAATGATGGCGCCGACGGAGGAACGCCCGGCCCACGCGGGCTATGCGCTCTATATCTTGCTGCTGCTGCTCGCGATCAATTCGTTGAGCTACGCGGATCGCCACGTCTTCTCCGTCCTTATTCCCGCGATCAAATCGGAATTCGGCGCGTCCGATTCGCTCCTCGGCCTCGTCGGCGGACCCGGCTTCGTCGCCAGTTACGTGTTGTTCAGCATGCCGCTCGCGCGCCTCGCAGACCGTTGGTCGCGACGCGGGGTCCTCACTCTGTCCGCAACCTTATGGAGCGCGGCAACGGCAGCATGCGGCGCGGCTGGCAATATATTACAGATGAGCATCGCTCGCCTGATGGTCGGCATCGGCGAAGCGGGTGGCCTGCCGCCTGCGCAATCGCTCCTCGCCAGCCTCTATGACGAACGCCGCCGGTCTAGCGCCATGGGTGTCCTTTCCGCCTCCACCTATATCGGCGTCGTCCTCGGCCTGACCGGCGGCGCAGCCGTGGCCGCGATGTGGGGCTGGCGCTGGGCCTTTTTCGCGCTCGCCATTCCCGGCTTCCCCCTGGCGCTGCTGCTCTGGCTTACCGGCCCCCGCCGCAGCAAGGCTATGCAGGTTACCGTCGATGGGCCGTCCGAAAGCCTGTGGCGCGCCATCCGCCGCTGCTGGTCGATCCCCTCCTTGCGCCTGCTTGGCCTAGGCGTCGGCACCTTCAACATATTCGGCTATGCCGCCGCCATCTGGACGCCCGCCTTCTTCATGCGCTCCCATGGCATGACCCTTGTCGAGGCAGGCACTTGGCTCGGCATCGGCGCGGCGATCGGCGGCATCACGGGCAGCCTGCTGAGCGGCGTCATCGTGGACCGCCTGCGCGTCCGTGGCGAAGCTTGGCAACTGCGCGTGCCCGCCATCGCCTTCCTCCTCGCCTTCCCGGTCTTCATCGTCATGTTCACCCTGCCGGGCGGAACGGCGGTGCAGATCGGCGGCCTGCGCGTCCCTGGCGTCGCACTGCTTTCCATCCTCACCGGCATGATGGCGGCCATGTGGGCAGGCCCCTCCTTCGGAGCCGCCGCCCGCCTCGTCCTGCCGCATCAACGGGCGCAGGCAACGGCGATGCTGGTTGTCATCATCAACGTGATCGGCAGCGCATTTGGCCCAGTGATAGGCGGGGTCGTCAGCGACTTGCTGGCTGACCGGTTCGGCGCCGAATCCCTCCGCGTCAGCCTCTTCTCGCTTTCGGTACTGACAATTTTCGGCGGGCTGCTTTTCTGGCGGGCTTCGGTTCATTATCCCCACGATCTGACCCGCGTCGGCGGCCCTGATGAAGCCCCCTCGCCGCTCGGCCAAGGGAAGCTGAAAGAATCGACGCTCTGATCGCAGAGACAGGAGAAGAGAGCATGAAAACGCACGCAATCGTGACCGGCGCCGCCGGCATATTGGGCCAGGCCGTCACTCAGGCGCTAAGCCAGGCAGGCTATAAAGTGACCGGCATAGACCGCGCCGACAGCGCGGGCCCCGCGACGCAGGGCGCCTATCTGGGCGGCATCGACCTCGCCGATCCCGGCGCAACGGCAACTGCGGTCAATCAGGCGATCAACGCCAACGGCCCGGTCGCAGCGCTCGTCAATGTCGCGGGCACCTTCCGCTGGGAAACCGTCGCGGATGGCGATGTCTCGACTTGGGCGACGCTGTTCGACATCAACCTGCGCACCGCCGTCAACGCCGTCCGCGCTGCCCTCCCCTCCCTGCGCGACGGCGGCGGCGCCATCGTCAGCATCGGCGCGGCCTCCGCCATCAAGGCTGGGGCAGGCATGGGCGCCTATGCCGCCAGCAAGGCGGGCATCGCGAAGCTGACCGAAGCGCTGGCCGAGGAAGAAAAGGACAATGGCGTTCGCGTCAACGCCGTCCAGCCCTCCATCATCGACACACCCGCCAACCGCGCGGACATGAGCGACGCGGACTTCAGCCGATGGGTGTCCCCCGCGCAGGTCGCCAGCGTCATCGCCTTCCTCCTGTCGGACGGCGCAGCCGCCGTGACGGGCGCCTGCATCCCCGTGACGGGCCGCTGCTGATGCGCGCCGCCATCTTCCGCGGAGCAGGCCAGCCGCTCGCCATCGAAACCGTCGCCGATCCGGTGCCAGCCGCCGACCAGGTCATCCTTGAAGTTGCCAATGCCGGGATTTGCGGGTCAGACCTCCACATGGCGGAAAGCGCCCATACGCCCTCGGGCCTCATATTGGGGCATGAGTTCGCCGGGACCATCGCCGCCCTTGGCCGCGATGTGAAAGGCCCGTGGAAAGTCGGCGACCGCGTGACGGCCCTGCCGTTGAACGCCTGCCATCACTGCCCCGCCTGCGATGCCGATCTGCCCGCGCTCTGCTCGACCAACCTCTTCACCGGCACCAACCTCCTCGCGCAGGGAGCCTATGCGCAGCTCGTGACGGCCCGCGCCGACATGGTCCAGCGCCTGCCCGAAGGCGTCACCCTTGAAGAAGGCGCGCTGGTCGAGCCGCTCGCCGTCGGCCACCATATCGTGTCCCTGGCCCACATGCCCAAGGATGCGGCGGTTCTGGTGCTGGGCGCTGGCCCCATCGGCGTTGCGGTCGCCCTGTTCGCCCGCCACGCCGGTGCGCGCCATGTGGTGGTGAGCGAGCGCTCTCCCGAACGCCGCGCGCTGGCGCAGCAAGTCGGCGCCACCGCCGTCATCGATCCGCAGGCGCAGGATGTCGCCGCCGCCTTCGCTCAGGCAACCGGCGAAAATGCGCCCCGGATCATCTTCGAATGCATCGGCGTTCCCGGCATCTTCAACCAGGCGATGCAGCTGGCCGCCGTCCGCGCGCAGATCATCGTCGCGGGCGTGGTGTTGCACGATGAAACGATCACCCCCGTCATCGCCCTCGGCAAGGAACTGACGATCCGCTACAGCCAGGCCTACAACGAACGGGATTTCGAAGCGGTGATCCACGCCATCGCCACCGGCGCGATCAAGCCAAAGCCTATCCACACCTCCACCGTCAGCCTGGATGAACTGCCCGCCGCCTTTGAGGCGCTGCGCAGCCAGCCGCGCGAATGCAAGGTGCTGATCCGACCCTGAACTGGCGGCGATGCACGCTAAAATCGCCCGCCAGCTACGCAAGAAGTTGACATTATGGCCCGGAAGGGCACAGTTCGCGTGAATATTGCGGGAGGGGATTAGCGCAGCGGCCTGATGGCGGCAGCGCTCCCCGTCCGCTTTGGAACCCGGATCGGAATGGGGCTATAATGAGCAATTGGGACAAGGAAGTCGACATTCTGGTGGTGGGGTCGGGCGCGGGCGGCCTGCTCGCGGGCCTCGTCGGCGCGAACAACCGCGCAGACGTGCTGATCGTTGAAAAGGCCGACCTGTGGGGCGGCACATCGGCCACATCGGGCGGCGGCATCTGGATTCCGGGCAGCGACGTCGCCAGGGCGGCGGGCTTTGAAGATAATCTCGACAACGCCTTCACCTATCTGCGCGGCCTGTCCGCCGACAATGTCCCCGACGAAAATATCCGCGCCTATGTCGATAATGCCGCGCCCATGCTGCGCTGGGTCATGGCGAACACGCCGGTCCAGTACATGGCCTTCCCCTATCCCGATTATCATGCGGAAAATCCCGGCGGATCGGCGCAGGGCTATCGCACCCATTTGCCCATGCCGATCGATGGCAAGCCGCTCGGCAAGGAAATCCGTACCCTGCGCTTCGCCTCGCCTGCGGCCAGCCTGTTCGGCTATCTCAACTGGCATTTCAGCGAAACGAGCGAACTGCTCTACCGCACGAAGGGCTGGATAAAGAACCTCGTCGTCAACATGTCGCGCTATTGGCTCGACCTCCCCTTCCGCCTGACTTCACGCAAGGATCGCCGCCTGACGCTCGGCAATGCGCTGACCGGCGGCCTGCGCATGGCGCTCGACAAGGCGGGCGTGCCCGTGTGGCTCAACACCCCGCTTGGCGAACTGGTCCGCGAAGGTGGCCGCGTCACCGGCGCCGTGGTCGAAAAGGATGGCACGCCCTACCGCATCGGCGTGCGCAAGGGCGTGGTCCTCGCCGCTGGCGGCTTCGACAAGAATCAGGCGATGCGCGACGCCAATTCGCCCCTCTATCCGACCTCGCGCTATTCGGGCGGCGTCACCAGCAACACCGGCGACGCGATCCGCGCAGGCGAAGCTGTCGGCGCGAACATGCTGAACCTGCAATCGGCTTGGGCCGCGCCCGTCTTCTACGTGCCCGGCGAGGATCGGGGACGGCTCTGCACCGTCGAGCGCGCGCTCCCCGGCTGCCTCATGGTCAACCAGAGCGGCAAGCGCTACCTCAACGAAGCCGCCTCCTACCATATTGTCGGCCAGCAAATGGCCCGGCGGGAAGCGGAACATAATGACGCCAGCCCCAGCTGGATGATCTTCGACCACACCTATCGCCATAAATTCCCGATGGGTCCGCTCTATCCGCTCATGCCCACCTTCATCCATAACAAGGGCGTGCGCAGCATCCTGAAACAAGGCCGCTCTATCGAGGAACTGGCAGGCAAGATCGGCATCGATCCTGCGGCCCTTTCGGCCACCATCGCCCAGTTCAACACCCATGCGGCCAAGGGCGAAGACCCCGAATTCCACCGTGGCGAAGCCGCCTATGACAAAATGTATGGCGACTTCCGCCACGGCCCCAATCCCTGCCTGCGCCCACTCGACAAAGGCCCCTTCTACGCCATGCCCATCTATCCGGGCGACATCGGCACCAATGGCGGCCTGCTCACCAATGCAAAGGCGCAGGTTCTGGACGACACAGGCGCGCCGATCACCGGCCTGTACGCGGTCGGCAACAACGCCGCCTCAGCCATGGGCGAAAGCTATCCCGGCGCAGGCGTCACCATCGGCCCCGCAATGACCTTCGCCTATGTCGCCGCTCGCGACATGACGGGCGGGAACGCCTGATCCTGACAATGGAGAAATGGCGCGCGCGGCTGACCGGAAACGGCAGCTTGTGCGCCATTTTTTCAGCGGGGAGCTGAAGGCTGGAGCATAATCATGTTTAAGTGATCGTCACCCCGGACTTGATCCGGGGTCCCGCTTCTTATCTGACGCTGCCGAGGCAGCGGGACCCCGGGTCAAACCCGGGGTGACGGAAAAGCAGCCTTAATGACGATGCTTCCGTGTAAGAAGATCACGCACCGCCCATCGCCCGAGCCACATCCGTAACCACACGCCGCCATTCGATCCGCACCAGATCATCGCCAATCGCGGCCTCCAGGAACAGCCGGTTGCCCTCAAACGCATAATGGCGTGGCTGGTCTGATCCGATCCAGTCCGGATACCATGCGCCATCGACATGGTGTGTGATGATCCCCGCTTCCGCATCGATCGAAAAGCGCCCGAAATAGCCGCTATAGCCGCGCATCGACGCCCCAAGCGCCGTGTCGCTCACCTGATAGACGCTGGGCTCACCGAACCTCTGCCGGTTCGCCTGCATCAGGTGGCAGCTCATATGTCCGTCGGCGCTGTACATGATCTGGCCGACGGCATCGGTGCCGAACGGATGGTCGCGCGTGCCATCGGCATGAAAAGTCGTCCACAGGACCAGCTGCCACCCGCCAACAAAGGCGGCAAAGGCCTCTTGCGCGCTCATGTCCGGGCGGGTGAGCCGCTCGGGCAATCCGTTCACAGCCATTTCTCGTCCTCTCTCCGGTTCATTCTACCGCCGATGATGCCTCCCGCGCCTCGCATGTCCACAAAGAAAAAGGGCCGGGTTTCCCCGGCCCTCCCTGATCATTCTCCGCCGAAGCGATATTTCAGGCGCAGCCCGTACATGCGGGGTTCGCCATAAAGGCTCGTTTGATACAACAACCCACCCTGCTGATACACATTGCTGTTGCTGATCCGATAGAGCTTGTTGGTCGCGTTGGTGACGAACAGGCCGACATCGAACCCGCTGCCCGCAACGCCGTTCCAGTCAAGCGACATGTTGAGCAAACCGAACGGTTCCAGATAGGCGCCCGGCTGTAGCGCGGGCACGTTGCCGGGATCAGTATACTGACGCGAGCTGTGCGAATAGTTCGCAAAGAAGTTCAACTCACCCATGTCGTCGCCCACCGGCACCGTAGCATTGGCATGAATGCTCCAGATATAAGGCGAGACATATTGGAAGGGCAGGCAGCTCAGGTCCACCGTGCCGCCCGGCGCCACGACGCCGTTACAGCCGAAACCGCCGGTGGACGTGGTGAACTCGTAATTTTTGTACTTCGCGTCGGTGTGGCTGAAGTTGCCGCCGATCTCCAGACCCTTGAACGGCTGCATCGAAGCTTCGACTTCGACGCCCTTGATCCGCGCATCGGCATTACGGACAACCGCGCCGCCAGCAGCCGACGCCGGATTATAGTCCGCTCCCGCCCGCTGAATGTCCTTATAGTCCAGCAAATAGGCGCTGGTGTTCAGGCGGAACGGAACATCGGCAATCCGGAAGTCGGCTTTAAAGCCAGCTTCATAGGATGTGACGGTTTCCGGCTGGAAGGTGCGGGTAGTGGTGAACACGGCCTGCTGGTTGAAGCCGCCCGCCTTGTACCCACGGCTCACCTTGCCGAACAGCAGCACGTCGCGCATCACCTTGTAATCAAGGCCGATCAGCCAGGTCGAAGCCTTGCTGTTCAGTTCCGCGGTGTAGGTGCAATCCGCAAGCGCAGTACCGATCGGCACGATGGCGCTGGTCGATCCACATTTTGCGGTCGTCCCGCCGATCTGCGGCAAGAAGGAAGTGGAGAAACCACGGATCTTGTCCCAGGTGTGACGATAGCCGCCGGTCAGGCGCAGGCTCTCCAGAGCAGGTGACACCGCCCCGAAATCAAACGTTGCCTGAGCGTAAAGCGCCTTGGACGTCTGGGTCGTGCCGTAGGTGCTGTAGTTCGCAGGGCACACGGCAATGCCCGGAGTGCCGACATTTGTCCCGGTGAACGCCGCCGGGCAGTAAACGATCGCGGCGCCAACCTGCTTGCCGCTTGGGCGCTGGTCATAATAGAACCCGCCGACTGTGTAGGTCAGATGCTTGTCCAGCGCGGAACCCTGCAACTGTAGTTCTTCCGTGAACTGCTTCAAGTCGTCGCGCGGGAAGCCCGGATCGGATGCGTTGAAATAGGTGAGCGGCGTGTTGTCGCCGGGCAAAACCACTCGGCCCGGTGCAGGCAGGCGATTGGGATCGACGTCGTGCTGCTGCAGGATCGTGCCGTCGCTGTCATAGGCATAATCCAGCTTCAACTTCTGGAAGCTGACGATATTGCGCAACGTCAGTTCGTCACTCAACTCGATGTCGGTCGTGTTGGAAACGCCCCAGGTCTTGGTGCGCGAAAAGATATCAATGCCCAAAGCGGTCTGACGCGGCCCTAGTGCGTTCGCCTGTGCCGACGCGGCGCGGTAGACATCGCACGATGCGATAGCGCCAGGAATGGTCGCGCCTTCATAGCACAGGTTAAGCGCAGACAGACCGGCGATGTTAAAGCCATTGTGGATAAAGCCCGCGCCGTTGTTCTTGGAATTCGAGCCATAGATCATCGTATAGTTTTGGATGGTCTCGGTGGGCTTGAAGGTGATGCCGATGCGACCGGAATACCAATGTTCGTTGTCGCGATCCTTGTTCCACACGACATCGCGCGTAAAGCCGTCGCGATCATGGAACGCCCCCACGACGCGGACCAGCAACTTGTCCTCGATCACCGGGACATTGACCGCGCCTTCGACGTATCGGCGGTTATAATTGCCAATCTCGCCCTTGATCCAGCCGCCAAACTCGTTCGTCGGCTTCTTGGGCACCAGCAGCACCGCGCCGCCGGTCGTGTTACGGCCGAACAACGTACCCTGCGGGCCGGACAGGACCTGCAAATTCTCCAGGTCCACGAAGTTGCCGGGTCCGCCTTGTTGGCTGAGCGTGATGCCAGCGGGCAGCGGCACTTCGTTCATATAAACGACGACGCCCGGCGATGCCTGGAACGTGGCGCCCTGGCCGCGAATGGTGAAGGATTGCGACTCGCGCGACCCTTGTCCGTTGGGGCCAACGACCAGCGACGGAACGCTCGCCTGAAGGTCCTGCTCCTTGGCAATGCCCTGCTGCTCCAGCCGGTCGGCGGACAGCGCGGTGATCGCGATCGGAACGTCCTGATTGCGTTCCTCGCGGCGGTTGGCGGTCACGACGATGTCGGTCAGGCCGATATTCTCGTCCGCGCCCTGCGGCTGCGCTTCGGCCTGGGCCAGGGCCGCCGGCACAAACATTGTAACGGCAACACCAGCCATCATGCTGGTGGCAAGCAGCGGCAACCGCCGCCGCGCGCGGATAACAGACGACATTCACACTCTCCTATGCATATGATGCAGGGCTGGCGGCGTTCTCACCGCCACCCCGATCCTCTCCACTGTGTTTTTTTGGTTAAGCTGATCAGCGCCACAGAGCCGAAACAGCCCCGCCTCCGCCGACATGGCGATGGTTCAGGCTGGCGCGTCGATGTTCGAAATGAATGGTGCCGCGGCGTCTTCGTATGCGTTCATCTCACGATGTCATGCAGGCCGCACTCTAACTCCCCCTTTTTAAGGCCCGTGCCCCACCCCCGTTCGCCGGGTGTTGTGTAAGCACTCACTTTCACAGGCCTATTAACACGACATGTTGTGAAATCAATATCTCAACCGCTGTCAATTCTGCATTTCATTCATTATTTTGAAGCCAACATCCCAATCTTCCGTCCACTGAAAAGCAGATCAAACTGCCTCTCATGTGGTAATTTCCCTACGCCAGGACAGGCCGTTAACGCGCGAAGGCTTGCGTCGGGTAATCGGACAGCTTTACCCTGCCCGGATAGCATAAAGGAGAGTGAACATGCCGCGCTGGGTGCACCGGCCCGAAGGGTCGAATTGGGGCGATTTCGGTGAGGATGATCAAATCGGCCGGATGAACCTGATCACGCCCGAACGCCGCCGCGCCGCCATGGCGGAAGTCGTCGAAGGCATAGCCTTCACGCTCAGCCTGCCGCTCAACGTCCCAACCATTCCCCTCGCGCCTTTTCGTCGCCCTCCGCTGCTCAGCGCAGCCTGCGATGAGGAGGGCGAAATGTACAACCGCCTCGACCCCAATGGCGAAGAATCCACCTGCGATGACCGGGTCCTGCTCTACACCCAGCATTCCACGCAGTGGGACGCGCTGTCACATCGCGGTCGCGCCTTCGATGCGGACGGCGACGGCGTAGCGGAGCTGGTCTATTATAACGGCTTCCGCGCTGGCGATCATATCGGCGGACCCCACGGCCCGGCTGGCGAGAACTGTGCCCGCGCGCTCGGCATAGAGACATTGGCGATGGCGGGCGTGCAGGGTCGCGGCGTCATGGTGAACCTGAAAGCCGCCTATGGCACGGAGTACCGGCCCATCTCCCGCGACGATCTGCTGCGCGCGATGGATGCACAGGGCGTGGAGGTGCGTACAGGCGACTTCCTGCTCCTCTATACCGGCGTCGACCGGATGGTTCTCGACCGGGAAGCGAGCGGCAAGGATACGCCGCTGGCCATGGCGGGGTGCGCGCTGGACGGCCGTGACGAAAGCCTGCTCCAATGGATCGTCGATAGCGGCATCACCGCCATCTGCTCCGACAATATCGCGATCGAGGCGCTCGACCTCATCCTTTCGCCTGAACCACCCCCCATCCGCCTGCCCATCCACGACCTATGTCTTTTCCGGCAGGGAATTTTCCTGGGCGAGCTTTGGTATCTGGAGCAACTGGCCGCATGGCTGCATGAACGAAAGCGCCATGCTTTCCTGCTCACCGCGCCGCCCCTCCGCCTGCCGGGCAGTGTTGGTTCACCCGTGACGCCGATCGCGACCGTATGAGGGCTAACCGGAACCGCGTCAGTTCTTCTTTGCGGCGCTATCCTCGTTCAACATTGCGCCTGCGCCGTTCAGGAACAGGCTTGTCACGGTTTCGGCATTGGCCTTGATCTGTGCCGGGGTCATGGCCTTTGTATTATAGATCACGCGATACTGCCACCGCCGTAGCAGCAGGGCGACATACAAATCAGCCAGCATTTCAGCACGCGGCTTGCTGAAACCATGCTCCCTTAAAATCTGCTGCAACGGATCAAGCTGGAACCGCTCGAACTGACGGCGCGACACGTCCTCCAGTTGAGGAAAGCTGATGCTTTCGCGATAGATGATGCGGGCCAGCCTGACCTGCCGGTCATGGTTTATCCGGGTGCTTACATGCAGCGCGTAGCGCATCAGCTGCTCACGCAGCGTGCCCTTGCAATCCCCCGGGAAGTGATGACGGATGGCCGACATTTCCAGACAGGCTTCGAACAACGCGACCTTGTCGGTATAGCGATTATAGACCGTCCGAGTGGATACCCCCGCGCGCTCGGCGATCGAGCGCACCGAGGCACCATGGAAACCATGGTTCGAAAATTCCTCCAGCGCCGCTTCCAGCATTGCCTCTTGTTTCAGCTCAGCCTCGCGCGCATTGGGCCTGCCTACCCGCCGCGTTGCCCCCTCAACCCTTTTTTCCGCCTCGCTGCTGATCATCGACTGGCCTCGTCCCCCCTTGGCCTGGCACCATGAACCCGCACGAACGCCGTGCAGCTCTAACGCTCGGCTATAGGATATATTGACCGGTCCAGATAGTGGCGGAACGCGCAAGAATGCTTCCGACAGCGGATCCCGGGCGGGGACCCGATCAGGGCACAAGTTGGAGGCCGCTTAGCGCGCCTTCATGCCACGACCGTTGGCACGGGCGGCATGTCCGGCACATTATGGGCGTAACCCATTTCCTCATATCGTTCCGCGATCCTCCACCCCTTGTCGGTGCGGATCAGCTTGTCGCGATACCAGAGGCCGATGAAGAACACCTGCTCCGCGCCATCTTCGCCCTTATAGACCATGGGATTGAAAAGAACGGTCCGGCTGCGCGCCGTGCCCCCGTCCAGTTCCAGCTTGGTCGTTGCCACCATATGCTGGAATAGCGGGAATCGCTCCATGGCCACGGGCAACCATGCCTTGATCTGAGCGACACTGCCCTTCGCGCCGCCGGTTTCGCTGTAATCAATCACCGCGTCGGGCGTGAAGACGTCGTCCAGCCCATCCCAGTTCCGCTCATCAATGGCATAGCTATAGCGCGACAGAAGATCCTGAATCTCCAGCCGATCCGATATTTCCTGAAGCGACAGCATCAGACATCCTCCTTCTGATTTTATAAACCGAAACAGGCCCGTCGGGTTCGCGCTTGTCAAGTTTTTCCGTGTATGAGCCTTGAATTGCGTAGCAAACTGACGCAAGCATCAACCAACAAAATGACAGGTTAAGGAGAGGTAGCATGCGTCTGGATGGCAAGACGGCGATCGTGACCGGCGCGGCTTCGGGAATCGGTCTGGCGGTGGCAAAGCGGCTGGCGGCCGACGGCGCCAAGGTGATCATCGGCGATCGCAACGCGCAGGGTGTAGAGGAGACGGCACAGGCCATCGGTTCGGCGGCTACCGCCCTCGTGCTCGACGTCGCGGATGAAGCATCCTGCCAGGCCATAGTTGATCGCGCGGTCGCACTTCATGGCGGGCTCGACATCCTCTGCAACATCGCTGGCGTGCTGGATTTCGGCCGCTTCGAAGATGTCGACCGCACCCGGTGGGACCGCGTCATCTCCGTCAACCTGACCGGCGTCTATCAGATGTGCCGCGCCGCTATGCCTCACCTGGTTCAGCGCCGCGGCAATATCGTCAACATGGCGTCCGCTGCTGGCCTCGTCGGCGTACCCTATAATTCGGCCTACACCGCGTCCAAGCACGGCGTAGTCGGTCTGACCCGCGCGCTGGCGCTGGAATTTTCGAAGGAAGGCGTGCGCGTAAATGCCGTCTGTCCGGGCGGCGTGGACACGCCGATGCTGCATCAGACCCCGCCGGACAATATCGACTGGCAGATGGTCATGCGTTCGGCTTCCTGGCTCGACAGCGGCGCAATGGCGACCACCGATGACATCGCCGACACCGTCGCCTTTCTGGCATCACCAGAGGCCCGGCGCATCACCGGCGTTGCCTTCCCCGTCGACGGCGGCCAGACCGCAGGCTGATCCTATCCAACCCCAAGCTTTTTGAAGAAGAGTGACGACCATGGCGACCCAGCCCGACCAGATCCCGACCCAGCCCCTCGAACGGGAGGCGCTGCTGCAACAGGCGCGTGAAAGGGCAGGACTCGCCGACTTCGGGGACGAATGGTTCTTCGAACCGATGGATCACTTCATCGAAGCATCGAACCGCGAAGGACGCCTGACCCCGGCCGGGCGCGCTTCGACAACGGAAGTGATCGTCAAGGGCCTGGTCAGCCGCCTGCGCATGGTGGAGGACATCAAGCGCCACCCTGAAATCCTTGACGAACAGGTAGACGTCGCGGGCATCATCCTCGGCCTGCCGCGCACCGGCAGCACCATCTTCCAGCGCCTGCTCGCCAGCGCGCCGGGCATGACGGGCCTGCGCTGGTACGAGGCGCAGAATTTCGCCCCCTTCCCCGGCGAAGAACGCGGCAATCCGGTGGACCGCCGCGCCTATGCGCAGGCGATGATCGACGGCTGGCTCCAGCTTTCACCCGAACTGGCGTCCATCCATCCGCTCGAACCCGACGCGCCGGACGAAGAAATCCTGGTCCTTGGCCAGATGTTCGTCAGCACGATGATCGAGGGCATGAATTATGTGCCCAGCTTCACCCGCTGGCTTAACACTTACGACCAGTCCAAGGGACATGAGGACCTCAAGACAGTCCTCAAATATCTCCAATGGCAGGACCCTTCGCGCAAGGGCCGCAAGTGGATATTGAAGAGCCCCTCCAACCTCCCCTATGCGGAGGTCGCGGCAAAGGCTTTCCCGGACGCGCTGCTCATCATGACGCATCGCGATCCGTTGCAGACCGTCCCCTCATACGTCTCCATGCAGGCCGCGCTTTACAAGCTCAGCGCCACCCTCACCGACGCGGAAGTCGGTGCCTTCTGGTTCCCGCGCCTCGTCGAATGGATGCGCATGTTCGAAACGGCGCGTGAACGGATCGGCGAGGACCGCTTCATCGACATCGACTATCGCGAAGTCGGCAAGGAACCGATGGCGCAGGCCGAACGCGTCCTTTCCCGCATGGGCATCCCCGTCGATGCCCAGCTTGGGGAAGTGCTTGCCGAATTCCTCGCGGGCAACAAGCGTGAGCAGCGCCCGATGCACGATTATTCGCTCGAACGCTTCGGCCTGGATGAAGAAGCGATCAAGCGCGAATTCGCCACTTATCGCGAACGCTACATTTCCTGACGATGGAAGTCCGGCCTGGCATATTGCGCACACCCGAAGCCTGCTTCGATGCGCTGCCGGGCTATGACTTCGAGCCCCATTATGTGGAGGTGGCGGATGCCCGCCTGGGGCCGCTCCGCATGCATTATGTAGACGTAGGGGATCGGAACGCCCCTATCGTCCTCATGCTGCATGGTAATCCGACCTGGAGCTATCTCTACCGCCACATGATCGGCCCGGTCGCGGCGGCCGGTTACCGGGTCATCGCGCCCGACATGATCGGCTTCGGCAAATCCGACAAGCCCGCCTTTCGCGCCGATTACAGCTTCGACCGCTTCGTCCAATGGATGCGCGCCTTTATCGAAACACTCGACCTGCGCGGCGTCACCCTCGTCTGTCAGGATTGGGGCGGCCCCATCGGCTTGCGCGTCCTGTCCGAGTGTCCCGAGCGCTTCAGCGCTGTCCTGGCCACCAATACGCTGCTGCAAAATTGCGACCCGCCGCCGCTCGGCGTCCCCAACTGGCCCGGAGAACAGATCGCCGCCTGGGTCGAAACCTGCCGCACCAGCGAAGACTTGCCGCTCGACTTACTCGTCGGTCGCGCCTGCGTCACCGATGTTCCGACAGAGGTGCTCGCCGCCTATGCCGCGCCTTTCCCCGACGCCGCCTACAAAAAGGGCATGCTGCAAATCACCTGCGGCATCCCGATCGCCGAAGGCGCGGAAGGACTGGAGGCCAACCGCGCCGCCTGGCGCTTCCTCGAAAGCTGGGACAAGCCGTTCCTCACCGCCTTCAGCGATCAGGACCCGGCCACCATTGCCTGGGAAGCGATCTTCCAACGCCGCATCCCCGGCGCAGAAGGCCAGCCGCACACCCGCATCTCCAATGGCGGCCATTTCGTCCAGGAAGATCAAGGCGCAGCACTCGCGCAGGTGCTGATCGAATTTCTAAAGGCCAATCACTAAGTCCGTTCGCTTCGAGCGCAATCGAGAAGCGAGAGCACACCGTGTCTCGACTTCGCTCGACACGAACGGCAATTGAGTGCGAACTCCAGTTACCACCCCTAATGAAACCCCTGCCGGAACGCGCGCGGCGTCAGCCCCGTAGCCCGCCGAAACGCGGCACTGAAAGCGCTCGCCGTCGCAAAGCCCAACGCTTCCGCGATCCGGTTCATCGGCAGCAATCCCCCCCGGATCATGTCCTGCGCCCGCTCCATCCGGATCGCGGCGGCATGGTCGGACAGCGCCATGCCCGTCGTCGCCGCGAAGGATCGCGACAGGTGCGACCGGCTGATCCCGCACAGGCTGGCAAGCGCCTGCGTCGTCGGCCATTCCCCATCGCTTGACCGCAGTGCTTCCTCAATCCGCGCAAGCTGCCAGGGCGCAAGGCCACCCTGCGCCGCATCAGCCTGCCGCGCCCGCCGGAACAGCCGCGCCAGTTCCACCATCGCCAGCTGCACCAGCGCCTCAACCGCCATCTCCGCGCCAAAGCCCGGCGTCACCGTTTCCTGCTTCAGCCGCTCCGCCAGCGCCATCAGCACAGGTGAGTTGATCGCCGCGCACCGGCTCAACCGCCGCGAGTCCCAGTCCGACAATCCCGTTACAGCGGCAAAGCGCACCGGGTCGAACCGGCAGGTCAATATGTCCAGCGTGCCCCCATCGCCCCGCGAATGCATCGCGATGCCACCGGGCCGCAACATCAGGCGGCCAACCTTGTGCCGCCTCCGGTCACCCATATCGAACATGATCTCGCCCTGCGTACCTTCGGCGCGCGGCATGACAATCGACAGGATCGGCGCTTCGTCCAGTTCCCACATCTCATTGGGCCGGGGCAGCTCATAACGGCGAAGTTCGACACACGCAGCACTGCTGACGGCAGAGGCCAGCACCGTCCACGGCCCGCCATGGCCGCTCGGCGTAGCTTTGGCATCGGTCAAAAGCTGCTGCGTCATAACCACAACGATAATCTCATGCGACCGAGAGAACAAGCACTGGCTATGCGCAGAAAAAACTGCCATCTACAACGCAACAAAGCAAAAGATGGAGAGTGTTTCATGAGCAGAACCATAGTCGTAACCGGCGCTGCATCGGGAATCGGCGCCGCCACCCGCGACAGGCTGGAACGTGGCGGCCATCGCGTCATTGGCGTCGATCTGCGCAATTCCGACATCGATGCCGATCTGGGCACCGTCGAAGGCCGAACCGCCATGGTCGATCAGGTGACGCGCCTTGCGCCCGATGGCATCGATGCCGTGCTTGCAGGCGCGGGCATCTCACGTCAGGATATGGACCGCGAAACCATCGCCATCAATTATTTCGGCGCGGTCGCAACGCTGGAAGGACTACGACCCCTGCTGGCGAAATCCGCCCGGCCCCGCGCCGTCGCCATCTGCTCCACCGCCGCCATGTTGCCGTCGAACAGCAAGGTGGTCGAACTTTGCCTAGCCGATAAGGAACAGGCCGCGCTTGACGCCATGGCCGCCGACGGGGGCAACGCCTATGCCACGTCGAAAAACGCCTTGTCCCACTGGATGCGCCGTGCAGCGGTAAGACCTGAATGGGGCGGCGCAGGCATCCTGCTGAACGGCATCGGGCCGGGCGTCGTAAAGACGCCGATGACGACGCCGCTGCTCGATCAACCGGAAATGGTCAAGCTGATCAACCAGAGCAATCCGATCGCGATCAAGGATTATGCGGGACCCGAAGACATTGCCGAACTGCTCGATTTCCTGCTCAACATGGAAAATAACTATCTTCTCGGCCAATTGATCTTCATCGACGGCGGCAGCGACGCGATATTGCGGCCTCAGCAAGTCTGACGCCAAAGGGGCGGCAGCCCACGATAAACAGAAATAGGCCAAGGAAAGGAACAGCGATGTCGGCTTTGCAAGGCAAGGTTGCCCTGATAACCGGAGCGGGACAGGGCATTGGGCAGGGCATCGCCCTCGCCCTCGCCAGTGAAGGCGTCAACCTGCTCCTCGCCGGGCGGACGTTTGAGAAGGTGCAGGAAACCGCGCAGCTTGCGCAGGAACGCGGCGTCCGCGCCGTCGCCGTCTCCTGTAACGTCAAGGACGCGGACGATCTCGCCGCCGCCGTCGACCGGGCAGTTACCGATCTGGGCGGCATCGACATCCTGATCAACAATGCGCAGGAAGTGCCGCTCGGCCTGCTCGATGAAGTGACGGACGAGGCTTTCCTCGCCGGATTTGAATCCGGCCCGCTCGCCTCCTTCCGCCTGATGAAGCTGGTGCGTCCCCATATGGCGTCGCGCGGCGGCGGCACCATTTTCAACTTCGCCTCGTCCGCTGGCATCCGCTGGGACATGACCGGCTATGGCTGTTACGGCGCGGTGAAGCAGGCGACCCGCGTCCTGACGCGCGCGGGTGCGGCGGAATGGGGGCGCCAGAATATCCGCGTCCTCACCATCGCGCCGCATGCTGAATCGCCGGGCCTCAAATGGTGGATCGAAAATAATCCCGAAGAGGCAAAGGCCTTCTTCCGCACCATCCCGCTCGACCGCATCGGTCGGCTGGAGGAAGATATCGGTCGGGCCATCGTCGCCCTGTGCGGATCGGACCTGTCCTATCTGACTGGCGCCACCATTCCGCTCGATGGCGGACAGGCCAATTTCGACTGACCTGAAAGATTGATGGAGAGATCTGAATGGAAAAGCTGATCTATGCTCTTTGGGCGCCGGAGGGCGCAAGCCGCGCCGATTATGCGGAACGATTGAAAGCCACACTTCCCGCCGCACTCAGGGAAGCGGGCGCCAGTGCGATCCGCCTCAATGTCCGCGACGCAACCGTGGAACCCGCCGTGCCACTCCTGCAGACATGGCAACAGCCGCAGCAGGACGCGCTTGTGCAATTCTGGCTGCCCACCGCCAATGCCCATTTCCGCGGCCCTATCGACAGCATAATGGCCAAACATAGCGGCCGGTTCGCGGCATGGCTGGTTGCGGAATCCACCATCATCCCCAACCGGGATCATGTGCCGCAGGCGGGGGCGCGCACCTGGGGCTGGTCGCAGGCCAGCTTCATCTCCTTCCGTTCCGACATGAGCTGGGACGATGCCGTCGCGCACTGGCACAGTCACCACACCCGCGTCGCCATCGATACGCAGGCGAACTTCGAATATGTCCAGAATATCATCGTCCGTGCGCTAACGCCTGACGCGCCCGACTATGACGCCTTTGTCGAGGAATGCTTCTCGCCCGAAGCGATGACCGTTTCCCCCGCCTTCTTCGACGCGGTGGGCGATGAGGAAAAATTCGCGCGCAATACAAAGGACATGGCGGAAAGTTGCGCGGGCTTCATCGACTTTTCGCGCATCGACATCATCCCGACGAGCCAGTTCGACTTCGCGCATCTGGACGGCAACTAAGGTCTCGAGACAGTTAGGCTAACCCGCATCCGGCTGCCGATCCGGATGCGCCGCCTGAACAGCAGGCAGCGCCAGGGCAGCCTCTCCCGCCGCCACCAATCGGGGATAGGGCGACAAATCGACCCCGAACCGCCCAGCATTATAAAGCTGCGGCACAAGATAGCAGTCGGCTAATGTCGGTCCGCTCCCATAAGCGAAGCCCGCCCCATGCCGCGCGACCAACTGCTCAAGCGGCGCAAAACCCTCCGCGATCCAATGCCTCACCCACTCCTTCACTTGATCCTTGGATGCGTGAAACTGGCTCTGCAATCGGTTGAGGACACGCAGATTGTTGAGAGGATGGATGTCGCAACCAATCAACGCCGCCATCGCACGCACAACCGCAACTTCATCCGCATCGTTGGGCAGCAAAGGCGGCTCGGGCCACTTGCCGTCGATCCATTCGAGGATGGCGGGACTTTCTATGAGGGTCCTACCCTCCGCCTCCAAAGCGGGCACCAGGCCATGAGGCGCGATAGCGAGGTAATCGGCGTCCCGCTGCTCCCCCGCGCGCAGGTCATGACTGACCTGAACATAGTCGACGCCTTTGAGGTTCAGCGCGATGCGCACGCGATAGGCGGCGGACGACCGCCAATATCCGTGCAGGGTGACAGGCGCGGTCATGCCGGCATCGCCACGGCCCGGCATTCGCCAAAGCCGATCGAAACGAAACCCGGCGCGTTAGCCGTCGCGCGCAGGAAAATCTCGTCGCCGTCCTCGACAAAGGAACGCTTCTCTCCATCAGGCAATATCAGCGGCTCTCGCCCGCCTTCGGTCAGTTCCAACATGCTGCCATAACCCTCCCGCCCCGGCGCGGAGATCGTACCCGTGCCCAACAGGTCACCCGGATTGAGGTTGCATCCATTGGACGCATGATGCGTCACAATCTGGTTGACCGTCCAATACATATTGCTGGCTGGCCCGGTGCTGAGGCGAAATGGCGGCTGCCCCTTCTCCCGCATGCGCTGCGTCTGGATGAATACTTCCAGCGTCAGGGCAAGCGCCCCATGTCGCTGATCCGCATCCGAAGAAAGATAGGGCAATGGCAGCGGATCACCCTCCGGCCGAGCAGGTTGAGCCATGCGGAACGGCGCCATGGCCTCGGCCGTCACGACCCAGGGTGAGATAGTCGACTGGAAATTCTTCGCCAGAAACGGCCCAAGCGGCTGATATTCCCACGCCTGGAAATCCCGCGCAGACCAGTCGTTCAAAAGGCAGAACCCGGCAACATGATCCCCCGCCTCATCGATCGGGATCGGGCTGCCCAGATCATTGCCCGTCCCGATCCAGACACCCAGCTCCAGCTCATAATCAAGCCGCGCGGTCGGGCCAAAAACAGGCTCCCGCGCATCTGGCGGCTTGCGCTGTCCACACGGCCGCCGCACCGGCACGCCGGACGGGCGTATGGACGACGCACGGCCATGATAGCCGATGGGCACATATTTATAGTTGGGGAGCAGCGGATTATCGGGCCGAAACTGTCGTCCGACATTGTTCGCATGATGAATGCCCACATAGAAATCGGTGTAATCGCCAATGCGCGCGGGCAACTGCATCTTAACTTCGCCTGATGGATAGAGCATCGCCTCCACCGCCGCACGGTTCGTAACGTCGGAGAGCAATGCGCTGATCCGCCACCGCAGAGCTCGCCTCTGTTCCGGCGCAAGCGCGAGCATCCGGTTCAACACCGAGTCCGCGCAGACCTCCTCCCAATTCCCGCCAAGCAGCCCCGCTTCCGCGCAAGCTCGCAGGTCGATGATCATGTCGCCAATCGCCACTCCGATCCGCGCATTCTCCTCACGCGGCGCGAAGATGCCCAAAGGCAGATTCTGGATCGGAAAGTCCCTATGCCCCTGCGCGCTTTCAACCCAACTGGTCAGCGCGGGATCATGGGTCTCATCGCATTCCCACCAGTTCATCAGCGCTCCTCCTCCGGCGGCGAAGGAAGCTGCGCCTTGGCAAAGCCCTTCCAGCAGCCATCATAATCGCGCTGAAGCAGCGGCGTCTCCATCGCCCATCTAGTAGGCGCATAGGGCAACCGGCTTTCGAACATGAACGCCATCATCGCGTCTGCCTTCACCGGGGCGAGCTCAGCCGAAACCGCCCTGCCATGGCTTTCGACATCCGGCCCATGCGCGGACATGCAATTGTGGAGCGACGCGCCGCCGGGCATGAATCCGGACGCCTTGGCATCATATTCCCCTTCGATCAGGCCCATAAATTCGCTCATGACATTGCGATGAAACCAGGGCGGCCGAAATGTATCCTCCGCCACCATCCATCGCGGCGGAAAGATCACGAAGTCGACATTCGCCGTGCCGGGCGTATCGCTGGGCGACGTAAGGACCGTGAAGATCGATGGATCGGGATGGTCATAACTCACCGTTCCCATCGTGTTGAATCGGCGCAGGTCATAGCGGAACGGTGCAAGATTGCCGTGCCATGCGACCACATCGAACGGACTATGGTCCGCCCTGCTCGTCCAGAGCGACCCCATATATTTCTGCACAATCTCAAACGGCCGCTCGACATCTTCATAGGCCGCCACCGGCGCTTCAAAGTCCCGCGCATTGGCAAGCCCGTTCGCCCCGATCGGCCCAAGTTCCGGCAATCGAAAGGCCGCCCCGTGATTTTCGCAGACATATCCCCGCGCTGCCCCGTCGAGCAGTTCGACACGAAAACGCACGCCCCGCGGTATCAGAACCATGTCCAATGGCGCAGCCGTCAGGACACCCATTTCGGTCACGATCCGCAACGCCCCTTGCTGCGGCAGGATCAGCATTTCGCCATCAGCAGAAAAGAAGGCCCGGTCGATCACGGACCGATTGGCGGCGAACATATGAACGGCGCAACCCAATCCCTGCACCACGTCGCCATTCACCGCATAGGTAACCAGCCCGTCGATGAAATCAGTCGGCGCTTCCGGCATGCCCAACGGGTCCCACCGCAATCTGTTCGGCGACATGAGACCGTCAGGAAGCGGCCCCGATCGCAAAAGCCGCGCACCTTCATAAGGCTGATACGGACCATGCTCCGCCGATGGCCGCATCCGGTAAAGCCAGCTCCGCTGGTTCTGGTGCCGGGGCGCGGTGAAGGCCGTGCCCGAAAGCTGTTCGGCATAGAGGCCATAAGGCGCATGCTGGGGCGAATTACGCCCAATTGGCAGCGCCCCCGGCACCGCTTCTGTCGAATGGACATTGCCGAAACCGCAAAGCGTCATGTCAGCCTCACTCGTCAACAGTGATTACGCCGCGCCGTATCTGGTCCAACTCAATACTTTCGAACAATGCCTGAAAATTGCCGTTACCGAAACCTTCATTGCCTTTCCGCTGGATGATTTCGAAAAAGATCGGCCCAAACATATTCTCCGTGAAGATCTGGAGCAATATGCCCTCTCGCTCCACGTCACCGTCAATGAGTATCCGGTTCTTCCGCAACCGCTCCAGATCCTCGCCATGTCCGGGCACGCGTGTGTCGACCAGCTCATAATAGGTATCGACAGTATCCTGCAGCCGAACGCCTCGCGCACGCAGCTTTTCCACCGTCGCGTAGATGTCATCCGTGGTAAGCGCCAAATGCTGGATGCCCTCGCCATGATATTGGCGGATGAATTCCTCGATCTGGCTCTTGTCGTCCTGACTTTCATTCAGCGGTATTCGGATCGCCCGATCCGGTGCGATCATGGCCTGGCTCAATAGCCCGGTAGCTTGTCCCTTGATGTCGAAGAATTTCTGTTCCTCGAAATTGAAGAGCGTGCGATAGAACTGGCTCCACACCCGCATATGTCCCCGCCGGACATTGTGCGTCAGGTGGTCGAGCATATCGAGACCCACATTGTTCGCGGTCTCCGCCCACCGCCATCCGGGGAACTCCGCCCAATTCTCATAAAGATCTTCGCCGTCCCTGACGAAGTAGAGATACGATCCCCCAATGCCCTGAATGACCGTATCATCCTCCTCGGTCGGCTGCGCGCCATGTTCAAGCGCCCACGCCATCGCTGCGTCCGGGTCTGCCACCCGGAAGGCCATGGCGCTGGCCGACGGGCCATGCTCGCCGCGAAACGCCGCGACCCGCCCCGCATCGTCCCGGTTCAGCATCAGGTTGATGCGACCCTGCTTATACCGCGTGATGTTCTTGGAAGGATGACGATGCGTCGGGACAAAACCCAATTGCTCAAACTGCGCCGCCATTGCATCGGGGTCTGGCGATGTAAATTCGACAAATTCAAACCCGTTGAGGCCCAATGGATTGTCAGCCATTTGTATCACCCTCTTTTCCTTGATCTTGCATAATCCTGCGTTCCCCGGCTGAAGACTTGGTCCTGAGGGATGATTTCGTCCGCCTCTATGGACTCCTCTTGCTTCAGCTCTTCATAAAGCGGGGCAAAGTCCGTCTCGACTGTCTGGCGCAGCAGGTCATCGAAGCTGTCGATGACGAAATAGGACTGTTGATAATCATCGATCCGATATTTGGTGCGCATGAGCCGCTTCAGGTCGAAACCAATCCGGTTGGGCGATGGATCATCCAGCGCAAACAGGGACTCGCCATGAGAAGAGACGATCCCCGCACCATAGATTTTTAGGTCCGGCCCCTCGCGCATCAGGCCGAACTCGACCGTATACCAATAAAGGCGCGCCAGCTTCTCGATCGCGCCCATGCCGTCCGCGCGCAGCCCGCCCTCGCCATAGGCCTGCATGTAATCGGCGAACACCGGATGGGCGAGCAGCGGCACATGGCCGAACACGTCATGGAAAACGTCCGGCTCCTGCAAATAATCCAGCTGATCCGGCCTGCGAATGAAGCGTCCCGCCACAAAACGCCGGTTCGCCAGATGTTGGAAGAACGTCCTGTCCGGCACCAGCCCCGGCACCGCGACGACTTGCCAGCCTGTCCTCTTCATCAATCGTTCGGACAATTCCTCGAAATGGGGAATGCCCGGCTTCGCGATCCGCAGAATGTCCAGACCGTCCGTAAATTCCTTCACCGCCCGGCCCGGCAGCAGGGCCGCCTGCCGGGCGAACAGCTCATCCCAAACGGCATGCTCCTGGGGCGTATAGCTTCCCCAGTCCTGAGAAATCGTCCAATCCTCCGCAGCGCCTGCGGGGCGTTCGATGGTTGAGGCAGCCATCTGAAGGTTATGACACGGCCCCCATGTGAGAGGGTTTCAATTTCATGCAAAATCGGCGAGTTTAAGAAACCAAGTCATCACGTCAGGCCACAACATGAAAGATTTTCGTCAGATTGATGAGATTGACCGCAGGATCATCTCGATTCTCCAAAAGGATGCCACGGTCAGCCATGCCGAACTGGCCGAACAGGTCGGCGCCTCTACCGCTTCATGCTGGCGCCGGATAAAGGCGCTGGAAACGGCCGGCATCCTCACTAGCGCAGTCCGCCTCGTGAACCCGGAAAAGGTCGATCGCGGCGTCAATGTGCTCTGCAACATCCGGATGCGCAGCCATGCGCGCGACGCAAGGCAGGCGTTTGAGGATTTCGTGGATGGCCACCCGGAAATCGTGGAGTGCTTCTCCATGTCGGGCGAGTGGGACTATCTGCTCCGCATCGTGGTTGCCGACGTCGCGGACTATAATCTGTTCCTAATGCACACATTGCTGGGCCATCCGTCCGTCGCCAGCGCCGCGTCCCATTTTGCCCTGTCGATGACCAAATATACGACCGCCCTACCCGTGTGAGCAGCAGGAAGCGGCCTGCGACCGTCAGGAGCGTCTCGTCCCGCCTCCCGGGGCAAAGCGGGACGCTTTTTTCGTGGGCGGCCGGGTCTTGCGCTTGGCGGCCGATCAAGCCAAGCAAGGATCATGCACCAGGGAAATAGGCGAAGCGGCGCAGGTCGGCCGCGCGCGGCAGAGATTGAAGAACGCGCGGAAGCCTTGCTCGAAGCGGCCGAACAGGCGTTGATAGAACTCGGCTATGAACGCGCCACCCTGACCTTGATCGCCCAGCGCGCGAGCGTTTCGAAAAAGACCATCTATGCCAAATATGGCGGCAAGCCGGGATTGTTGCGGGCCGTGCTGGACCGGATTGCCGACCGGAACATGGCCGCCGATCTCCGCCTGCTCGATCGAGATAACCCCGTGGAGGGCCTTTACGAGTGGGCTCGCATGATCATGCGCAGCACCCGGACCAGGGCTGCGCATGCCGTCACCGCGATCAGCATGCGCGAAGGACTGCGTTTCCCGGAATTCCGCGATGCGATGGGGGAGGCACGGACCCTGCGCCAGCAGACCCCCCTTCGCTCCTATCTGGAACGCCTACGGGCGCGGGGGCTTATCCGGCCCGTCGACTGCGAAGAGGTCTCGTCGATGTTCCTGTGGATATTGTCGCAGGACATGGTCGACGCCGTTTCCGCGGGCACGGTCGAACCGCTGACCGACGAAGAAGCCGATGCAAAGGCGCGACGCGTGGCAGAACTGATCGCGCAGGGATTGATGCCCAAAGCGGACAACGCCTGCACCCTTTAAGGTTGTGTGGCGATTCAGTTCAGGGCGAGGCGAAAATGGTGAATTTCGAGAACCGGCGCGCAGCGTACTTCAGTACGTGAGCACCGGAAGCGCAGAAAGTCCCCATTTGCAGGCCGTCATGGGCTGAATCCCCACACAACCTAAAGCGCGATAAGGAGCGGCCTTGGCCGCCCCTCGTCATAGCCGCTCAATATTGACGGCCAAGTCCACCGTCATGATAGATGGACGCCCCAGTCACAAAGCGGGACTCATCCGACGCCAGATAGACAAAGGCATGGGCCGTATCTTCCGGGAAGCTTTCGATGCCCAGCGGACACATGTTCACCAGCTCCTGAATACCCGCCTGCGCCGACTCGTAGAGGCCAAGCTGTACATATCCCTCATAACCTTCCTTCAGCAGCGGCGTCGTCGTCTGCCCCGGATGCACTGAATTGACCCGGATGCGCTTGGGGCCAAATTCGATCGCGCCGCACATGGTCAACATGCGCTGCGCCGCCTTCGACACATGATAGCTGAGGTTATGGGCGTTGGGCATGTGAGACGCCATGGACACGGTATTGATCACCGAACCACCGCCCGAAAAGCGGTTCACGGCATCGGCCAGAGCAGGCGCGCAATGCTTCATGCCCAGAAAGCCGCTATCGTGATTGACAGCCATAACCGTGCGCAGGTCCTCCAACGACGTAGCTTCGATACCGCCATGGATGGAAATACCGGCATTGTTCACCAGAACGTCGATCGCGCCGAATTCCGACATGACCGTCGACACCAGCTTGGCCCAGTCCGCTTCCAACGTCACATCCTGCGTGACGAGCTTGAACCGGCCCGCACCATGCTTTCCGTCCATCTCGTTGCTGACTGCTTCGTCGGTACGAAGATCGGTAGCGATCACCGCGCGCGCACCTTCCCGCAGGAATGCGTCACATACCGCCACGCCGATATTACCCTGACGGCCTGCTCCCGTTACGATCGCGACCTTGCCTTCCAAACGCGCCATTATTCCTCATCCTTTCCATATTTCGGGAAATGGGTATCGATGAGTTCCATAACGAGTCAAGGCAAGAATATGGATTTCAAGCCATGACAGGATGCGCCAGACCGATACGTCTGGCCGATCCGAGTTTTTTGACAGCCGCCTGCCGGGGGCGCATGGGCATCCTATGCAACTTGCCCATTTCGACATCGACATTTTCCTCCGCGATTATTGGCAAAAGCGGCCGCTGTTGATCCGCAATCCGTGGAAGGACTGGGACAATCCGCTCGATCCGGACGAACTGGCCGGACTCGCCTGCGAAGAGGGCATCGAATCCCGCCTTATCACGCGACAAGCTATTCAACTGACGATGGAAAGCGGTCCCCTGCCAGAGACGCGCTTTGGCGAACTCGGAACCGGGCCATGGACGCTACTGGTGCAGGCGGTGGACCACCACGCCCCCGGCGTCGCGGCCCTGCTGGAGCCCTTTCGCTTCATCCCCGACTGGCGCATCGACGATGTGATGGTCAGCTACGCCACGGACGGGGGGGGCGTCGGGCCGCATTTCGATCAATATGACGTCTTTCTGGTGCAGGGCCTCGGCAAACGACGCTGGCGCGTCGGACCAATATGCAGTTCGGCGACACCTTTGCTGCCGCATGACGATCTACGCCTGATCGCCGACTTCGAAGCGGAGGGTGACTGGATATTGGAACCCGGCGATATTCTGTACGTGCCACCCTGCTTTGCCCATGATGGCGTGGCGGTTGGCGATGATTGCATGACCTATTCGATCGGGTTTCGTGCGCCTTCCCGCGCCGACCTTGTCGAAGGCTGGTCCGCGCATCAGGCGGACGGCTTGGCGGAGGAGGATCGTTATGCCGACTCCGATCTCGCCCGACAGTCCAATCCGGGAGAAATCACCGCGCCTGCGCTCGACCGGCTGCATGCAATGGTGATGGAGGCATTGGCCGATCGCGATGCCTTCGCCCGCTGGTTCGGACTTCATACCAGCGCGCCTAAATATTCCGATGCCGATTGGCGGCCCGATGAACCGATTGCAGCCGATGCATGGCTTGCCCAAGGGGCATCGCTCCAGCGCAACCCGGCCAGCCGGTATTCCTTCATCCGGCAGGGATCATCCATTCTGCTGTTCGTGGACGGCCATTGCTTCGATTGTGGGGCCGACACTGCCTCCCTCGCCGAACAACTCTGCTCAAGCCCCCTGGTCGCGACCAATCCGGACCTTGCGCAAAACCCCGGCGCGGTCGCGCTCATCAAGGCGCTGATCGATCAGGGCAGCCTCGCCTTCGATGAGGAGGATTGATCAATGGCCCTCATCCTCTTCAACAAACCCTATGGCGTGCTGTGCCAGTTTACCGATGAGAGTACCGGACCCCCACGGCCAACACTCGCGGCGTTCATCGACAGGCCGGGCGTCTACCCTGCCGGGCGGCTCGACCTCGACAGTGAGGGGCTGCTGCTGTTGACCGATGACGGGCGGTTGCAGGCGCGTATCGCCGACCCCCGGTTCAAGACGCCCAAGACCTATCTGGTTCAGGTGGAGGGCGATCCCGGCGAGGCGGAACTGGAGGCGCTGCGAAGCAAGGTCAAGCTGAAGGACGGGCTTACCCTGCCCGCGCTGGTGGAACGCATCGACCCGCCTGCCCTCTGGCCGCGCGATCCGCCGGTGCGCTTCCGCAAGAGCGTGCCCGACTGCTGGCTCCGCCTCACGATCCGCGAAGGGCGTAACCGGCAGGTGCGCCGGATGACGGCAGCCGTCGGCCACCCCACCTTGCGCCTTGTCCGGTGGAGCATTGGAGACTGGACGCTGGACGGCATTGAGCAGGGACAATGGCGGGAGGCATGATATCCCGCAGGCCTCTCAGCCTTCGATTAGCCGTTTCAACGCTTTGAGATCGCGGTTGACCCATCGGATGTCGGCCGCGAACCTTTCATCATCCATGCCCGGCTGGCGAAAGAGCGTCAGCATGACTTCCGCGCCTTCCCCATTTTGCACGACGCGCAAGGGGACATGGACCTGATCGCCAGCTCCCAGATCCACCTGATGATCCATCACCCCCAGATCATTATGGGGCGTGAAGCGGATACGGATCGGCCCTTCCGGTCCATCGGCCAGCCAACCGTCCCCATCTTCGCGCAAACCCGATTCCGCCAGGCCAGAGGCCCATTGGGGGAAAAATTCGGGACGCCACATCCTTTCGTAAAGAGCCCGCCATTCCTGATTGATCGACACGCTGAAAGTCCGGGCGGGTAACACTGCTGTCTCCTGTCGTGATGTAACGGAAAACCCCTTTAGCCTGTTTCATGAATGTCCGAAAAGGCCGCAAAGCTTGCCGACCTAGGAACATCCTGCCTTCCCAGTGGATCGGCAAAGCGAAAAGGGCCGCCTTCTCTCTTGACGGCTCGATTTACCCGCGCAGGGAGAATGCATGACCTATCGCCGGATCAGTTCGACACGCCTTTGCATCCTCGCCCTCGCCACCGGCATGGCGTCCGTCGCCGCGTCCGCGGCAGACCCGGCGCCCTTCGACCTCCCCGGCCCCGAACTGCTGGTGACGGTCAGCCGCGCAGGGCGAACCCTGCCGATCGGGCAAGTGCCCGCACTGGCGTCGGGCGACGTCGTCAGGATCGAAGCCAATCTGCCCGAAGACCAGTCAGTCCGCTACCGCTTGGTGTCGGCATTCCTGCGCGGCGTCACCAACCCGCCACCCAAGAGCTGGATTTCCAGCGCCGAAACATGGCAGAGCAAGGACCGGAAACGGATATTGAAACTGACCGTGCCGGATCATGCGCGCCAGCTGGTGCTGTTCATGGTGCCCGATACCGGCGGCGACCTCAGCACCATTTCCGACGCGATCCGGGGCCGTCCGGGCGAATTCGTCCGCGTGACACAGGACATCAACAAGGCTTCGCTCGACCGGAGCAGGCTCAATGCCTTCATCCTCGGCATCCGATCGCAGGAAAACAGCCACCCTGAATATCTGAGGAATGTCGCCCCGATCCTGTCCTCAAGCCTTGCCGTCAAACTCAACCCCGACTGCCTGGCGAAAATCGTCGAGTTCCAAGCCGCCTGCCTCGTTGAAAATCGCGACAGTCTGGTGCTGGGCGACATCCACAGCAATTCGCTCACCGAAACCATCATCGGCGCCCCGACCGACCTCGCCCTGCAACTCAGCGCGACGCGAGAGGGGGGCTATGGCTTTTACAGCCCTTATATCGGCGTAGTCCGCGACCTTGCGCGCATATTCGGCGCGTTCAACAATCCGGAATTCAACTATCTGCCCGCGCTCGGCATTCAGAATGGCAAGTCCGTGTCCTTGTTGCTGAACAGTGCGCCCTCCTTCCGCAAGCCCAAGTCCGTGCTCGTGGCCGCCTTGCCCGCGATCGAAAAGAATGTTCCCCCACCCCTACGCCGGAGCAGCGACGCTCCGATCTGCGGGACACGGCCGGGCATCGTCCTGGGCGTCGATGGCGCGCCGCTCGTCTTCGCCACCGACTATGCCCACAACATGGTCTTGCGGCTGACGGACAAGGACGGCCACATGGTCGAAGCACCGCTCATCGCGCAAGCCGACAAAGGCGGCTACATATTCGCGCCTTCCTTCAAAGTTGAGGACTTGAGCGGGCCGATGAAGGGCCGCTTGCACGGCCACTGGGGTTTTGAATCCTTTGACGGGCCGGAATTTGCCCTCCAATTCCCGCAAGCGGGCAGCTTACGTCCCTCCGCCGACCAGCGCCTGATAGCGGGAAGGAATGACAGGCTGCTGCTGACCGGCCCCACGACCGCTTGCGTGAAGAATGTTGCCGTCCAGCTGCCGGAAGGGCGGAGCGTCGCGGTAAAATGGCAGGCATCCGGCGACGACGCCATTGCCATCGACATGCCTCTCTCAGACGTCACGACGGCAGGCAATGTGACCGTCGCGATCCAGTCGTTCGGCGGGGAAAAGCCCGAATTGCTGACCATCCCCGTCGAAGCGGATCAGAGCCTCTCCCAGCCGCCTCCCCCTCTATAATGCTGGCAAGACGCGCGGCGGGTGATAAGGCGCGCTTTTCCTCAAGCGCCCCCGGCGCATCAATAACGGATCGAGTGGCATGAAGACCAAGCACTGCCTTGAAGCAAATGATGTAAAGGCGATCCTCGCCGCAGCTGAAGCAGAGGCTTTGGCCAATGGCTGGGCCGTGACCATCGCGATCGTCGATGACGGCGCGCATCTGCTTGGCCTCATCCGTCTGGATGGCGCCGCTGCCAGCACCGTGAAGATGGCGGAGGCAAAGGCATCCACATCCATGCTCGGCCGCCGGGAAACGAAGGTCTATGAGGATCTGGTGCTCAATGGCCGCGTTTCGATGCTGTCGGCGCCCGGCATGCCCGCCATGCTCGAAGGCGCCGTCCCGATCGTCATCGACGGCGACTATGTCGGCGCCGTGGGCGTTTCCGGGGTGAAGTCGGATCAGGACGCCCAAATCGCGCGCGCCGGAATCGCCGCGATCCTGCCGCAGGGCTAAGCAAGGGCCGCGACTCTCGCCACCCATTTTTGCAAGGCTCCCGCTTCACGCCGCCACCAACATGGCTTGCGCGCGTTGAAGCGTCGTTCGATGCTTCGAATGTAGGAGCCTGCTCTGGAAAATCTTGCTGGCTGGGTCGCGCCCATAGCGACCATGATCGCCGCGATGATGACTGCCGCCAATCTGGGCGCGCGCGTCACCGGCTGGGGTTTTGTCGTGTTCACCCTTGGATCGATCGCCTGGTCGGTCGTCGGCCTGTCCTCCGGCCAGACGAACCTCGTCGCGACAAACGGCTTCCTCACCTTCGTCAACCTTATCGGCGTGTGGCGATGGCTCGGCCGCCAGCGCGCCTATGAGGATGGGGGCAAGTCGGCCGCCCAATCCAGCCGCCGATCGCCCTACCCGACCCTCTTTACGGCTACCGGCATCGCGGGCCTGCCGGTCACGGCATCCGACGGGGAGACGGTCGGCAAGGTCGTCGAAGCCCTCGTCACCTGCGAAAACGGCAGTGTCAGCTATGTCGTCATCAGCGCCAGCGGGGTGGGCGGCATCCATGAAGTTCTGCGCGCCGTGGCCCGTGACGATATCCGCTTTTCCTGCGATCGCTTCACACTCAATCGGGACAGCGCCTGGTTCGAAGCATTGCCGCCGCTACAGGATGGCGACTGGCCAGCCGCCCCCGCCGAACTGCCCCAGGGCGATGCACCATGACCGAAGCGTAAGGGGGGAAGGCTGCGACCTGCCGTTCGTCGCAAATCCGTTGCCTTCGGCGGAACGGATCGCGATTAGCAGGGAAAGGGAAAAAAGAGGGGCAAGGGTCCATGAAGGTCAGGATAGTCGCATGCGTGGCCGCGCTCGGTGCCGCGCTGCTTCCAGCAGTTGCGCTCGCGGACGATCCGCATGACCCCACCATGCGCAGTTCTGCGGCACGGGCACGTGACCGGGCAATCATCCGGCAGATGAACCAGCAGCAGCTCGCCTATGTTCGCGACCGCGATGCGCGGATCATGCGCAACTATCGCCGTGCGCAGGGCGGCGGCGAAGGCTATGCCGATGCTCGCGCGGATTATGATCGCCAGATGGCGTCATGGCGGCGCGCAGTGGCGGCCTGCAACGCCGGGCGTTGGGAATATTGCGACAATTAAGGGTGCATGATCCCGACGCCCGTTCGAATTGAGCGACGCGAGCGAGGGACTCGAACCCTCATCGCACGTTCAATCCCAATTCGCTGAGCAATTGCCCCGCCTGCTCCCGCGATATGGTCGCGCCACGAAAGCGGGATGCATCCTCCAGCCTTACGCCGCCAAGGTCAGCACCGCGCAGGTCCGCGCCTTCGAACCGGGCGCCGGTCAGCAGCGCCTCCCGCAGGCTGCAATCCTCGAAGGACGCCATGCGAAAATCGCATTTGCGCAGGTCCGCCTGAGAAAAATCGACCCGTGCCAGCCTCGCCTTCATAAAGGAACGCCCGGTCAGCTTCGCACCGATCAGCAGCGTTTCTTCAAAATGGATGTCTAGCGCCCGAACATCCGACAGGTCGGCACCCGTAAGCTTGCAGCCGAAAAAATGCGTCGCTTGCAACATACTACGCTTCAGCGAAGCGCCATTGAGATCGCTGTTGGCAAAGCGCGCTTCGCCAAGATCACAAGCTGTGAAATTGGCCGAAGCGGCGCGGCACGACTGCCAGTCGCTGCGATCAAGTTTTGCGCCGGTGAAATCGGTGCGTCGCATGTCGCATTGTTGAAACGACCATTGGGACAGGTCCAGATGCGACAAGTCCTCACCCTCCATCACGCACTCGGCCAACGAACGCGGCGCGCCCATCAGCGCTTCGATATCCTGGCGCGCCAAAGTCTGCCCGCGGATCACTTGGCTATCACTAACATGCTGCATCTGGATGCTGTTAGACATGATCTCCCGGGCAGACCAGCTATGCTAAAGCTGCGCTTCCCCGCCATCGACGAAATAGTCCGACCCCGTCACATAGCTTGCCTCATCAGACAGCAGGAACAGGGCGACCGCCGCCGCTTCCTGCGCCGTTCCAAGGCGGCCTAAGGGATTGTTCCCGGCCATCTGCAGTTCGACCGCCGCAATATGCTCTTCGGGCAGGCCGAGGCGGTTGAAAAAGTCGGTCGCGATCGGTCCGGGGCTCAATGTGTTCACGCGGATGCGACGCGGGGCCAACTAATAGGCAAAGCCTCTTGCAAGCGAGCGGACGGCCCCCTTGGTGGCGCCATAAAGGGCGCTTGCGGGCAGCCCCTTGTCCTTCGCGACGGATGCCGTGATCAGGATTGAACCGCCGTCGCGGATCAACGGCGCCATCGCCTGCGTCCCGAAGATCGGCCCGCCGACATTCAGGTCCATGAGGTTCCGGTAAAGGTCAGCACTGATATGGCCAAGCGGCGCGCCTGCCCCGACGCCTGCGTTCAGGAACAGGCCATCGATCTTGCCGAACAGGCGGGCAGCTTCCTGCGCGAGCGCTTCGGCGGCTTCCGGACGGGACGCGTCATTTTGCAGGACATGCACGCCGGGCAACTGCGCCGCGACGCTGTCCAGTCTTTCCCGGTTCGATCCAGTGATCAGCACCGATCCACCTTCCTCCATGATCCGCTGGGCCGCGGCGAGGCCGATACCGCTGGAACCGCCGGTAATGACGACGGACTTGTCCCTGAACCTCTGCATGCCTCTTTTCTCCATCGACAATCTGTTCTGATCCATGGCTTGCCCACCTGGCGGAAAAGCTGATCGCCAAGTTGGACGCAGCCGCACCGCCGATCAACAAGGATGTTTCCCTTGCGGACCAACTGGCGTCAGTGATCTCGTATAGCATACGTAAATTGACAGAAGAGCCCAAACCCTTATTTCTGACAAGATATAAGAGTGGGAGCGGTCAAGATGACGGGCGGTTTGAACATCGGGGACAGGACGGCGCTCGACGCTGCTTCTCAGCCGGGTATTTCCGCGCGCGGGCGTGGGCGACCTCCCCGGCTGTCGCGCGGCACGATCATCCAGGCGGCACTGGTCCTGCTCGACGAAATGTCGATCGACCGATTTTCCATGGGTCTGCTCGCAAAGAGCCTGAAAGCCGGGGTCATGACCCTTTATAATTACTTCCCCAGCCGCGACGATCTGCTGATCGCCGTCGCCGACGAAATATATAGCCGGTTCGATTATCCGGCAAAGGGCGCGCCCTGGCAGGACGAAGTGCGCCAGTGGTTGTGGGCGACAGAGGATCTCTTCCAGCGCTATCCCGTCGCGATGAAGCTCAGCTTGTGGGATGGCCATGCGTCGCCGGGTTGGTTGCGCACATGGATACCCGTGGTGGAATTGATCAGGGCGCAAGGGCTGACCGGCCCCGACCTTGCCTTTGCGGTGCGGTGGTTCACGACATCGGCTCTCGGCTTCATCACGTCCCAGCCGCCTCCTCCAGAGCACAACAACCAGCGGACGACCGCGCATATCCATGCCCTGACGGCCTATGAAGCTGCGTTGTTGCAGGGTCTTCAGCACGACCTGCTGCAGGTCGATCGGAAAGCGGCCCTCACCTACGGCTTCACCCACATCATAGCCGGCCTGGAACGCATCATCGCGGAGGCGGCGAACGCGCAATCGGAAATGACGGGAGAATGACTTTGAGCAATGCAGGCGACACGCGATTCGGCTTCACAAAGCTGATCGTGCAGGATGAAGAAGCCATGGCCGCCTATTATGGCGCGGTGTACGGGCTCAACAGCCTGCACCGCGTGGAATCGGGCGATCCCGCCGTTATGGGGCGCCTGCGCGAAGTGATTATGGGTCCGGGCGAAAGCATGGGCGCAGAATCGTTGACGATGATCAACTTTTTAGATAGGCCTGCTCCACGCGACCGGGAAGTGATCCTTGGATTCATCACCACGGACCTCGACGCGCTTGCCGAACGGGTGCTCGCGCACGGCGGCAAGCATGTCGGCCCGGTTCGCGAAATGCCCGAACATGGCGTGCGCGTCCTGTTCACCAGCGACCCTGAAGGACGGTTGAGCGAGAATGTGGAGATGATGGCGAGATAACGGCAGGGCGACATCGCCCCCGCATCCCCCACAGATCCCCAGCTCTCATGGAGAGACATATGGATATGAGAACGAAGACTTTGCCGAACATGCTTGACAGTGGCAGCCGCCCCCTTCCGCTGGCTGATGGCCCCGAACTGCGCGCAGCGCTTAAGGCGGCCAATCTCCAGACCTTGCTGATGGTCTATGTGCATCTGACGCATGATGAATCGATGCTTCAGAACTTCCAGGTCCACATTCACCCCCCTTACACCAACCCCGACTATGTGATCCCGCAGGACTGCATCGACGACCTGCATGAAAAGCTGGTCCATGTGCTGACGACGCCGGGCGCGGCCAAGTCGGAAGATCCACCGATCGAACTGATGCAAAAGATGATGAGCATCGGCGTCGGCGAGCCGGTGGAGGACGAATTCGTCCCCATGGTCGTCGAACAGGGCGGCTTCAAGCGCAGCCCCGCGCGCAAGGAACAGTCCGGCCGCACGCCTCCTCCGACTGGCTTCAAGGTGCTGGTCATCGGCGCGGGCCTTACCGGCATTCTCGCCGGGATCGAGCTGGAGCGCGCCGGTTACGATCATGTGATCATCGAAAAGAATGAGGAAGTCGGCGGCACCTGGTGGAAGAACCGCTATCCGGGCGTCGGCGTGGATACGCCCAGCCACTTCTATTCCTATTCCTTCGAAATCAGCCCGGAATGGAACCACTACCATCCGCATGGCGCGGACATGCGCGAATATTTCCGCGCCGTGGCCGACAAATATGACGTCCGCCGCAACATCCGGTTCAAGACCATGGTGCACAGCCTGGTCTTCGATCAGGATGAAGCCGTGTGGAACGTCACCATCGAGGATTTGAACACCGGCAAGCGCGAAGTCATCAAGGCCAATGCCGTGTTCAACGCGTTCGGCACCACCGACCGCTGGAAGCTGCCCGAGATCCCCGGCATCGAAAGCTTCAAGGGCATCATCACCCACTCGGCCGACTATGACGAAAATATCGACCTGAAGGGCAAGAAGGTCGCCGTCATCGGCACCGGCGCCAGCTCCGCGCAGATCGTGTCCACGATCGTCAAGGAAGTGGATGAACTGGTCGTCTTCATGCGCACCAAGCACTGGATGATCAACAATCCCGAAGTGAAGGCGGAAGTCCCAGACCCGGTGAAATGGGCGCTGCGGCACATCCCTTATTACAAGGAATGGTTCCGTTTCCGCGTATTCTGGTTCGCCGCCGATGGCCTTTACCCCAATGTGGTGAAGGACCCGTCCTACCCCGAAGACGGCATCGCCGTGTCGGCGCTCAATGAAGGTATGCGCCAATATGCATTGTCGCACATGCATCACAAGCTGGCGGGACGCCCTGACCTGATCGAAAAGCTGACGCCCGATTTCCCGATCTTTTCCAAGCGCGTCGTGATGGACGCGGGTTGGTACGATGCCCTCGTCCAGCCGCACACGACGCTGGAGACGGCGGGCATCGCCGAAATCCTGCCGAACGGCATCCGCACGAACGACGGCAAGTTCTACGAACTCGACGTGATCATCTGCGCGACCGGCTTCAACGCATCGTCGCTGGTGCAGGATCTGGAGATCAAGGGCCGCGATGGTCATGATCTGGCGGTGGACTGGGCGGACGAGGAAGAGCGCGCCTATATGGGCACGACCATCCCCGGCTATCCCAACTACTTCCTGTCGACCGGCCCCAATATCGGCCCGAACCACGCAGGCGGCCTCAACATCGTCAGCGAATCGCAGGTCCATTATCTGATCGAATGTCTCGATCACATGATCGCGACCGGCGCCCGCACGATCGAAGTGACGGAGGAAGCCTTCCTGCGTCACAACAAGCGGATCGACGACCAGATGAAGCACATGATCTGGACCCATCCCAAGTCGAAAAGCTATTATCAGAACAGCAAGGGCCGGCCCGTCGGTCCCTGGCCGTTCCGGCTCGTCGACATGTGGAACGAGCTGCAAGAGCCCGTGCTGGAAGACTATAAGTTCGACTGACCATAAGGACGGGGGGGAGGAGCCGGGCTGCTGCGCGGACAGGCGCCTCCCCTCCCCAAATGATTGATCAGGACAGGTGGGGCCTTGACCGGCATCGGGGGGGGCCTAAGTTAGGCGCTCGTCGTGCATCATATGAGGGTCGACGCTGATGGACGCTCGCCTTTCCGCCGCCTGTCCTTTTCATCGCGAGGGCGATGACCGCAAGTCAGCCGCAGCCGCCGACGCCGGTGGGACCGTCGATCCCGATATGCGCACCCGCGATTTCGCCGAAGCGCGTGCCATCCTTCGCAATCAGAATGTACGCCAGGCCGGTTTCCTCGCCGAACAGGTCGGCAAGATCGGCAGCGCGACGCGCCAGCCAATCCTGTTCCTCGAAGGCGAAACGCATCGCGTTCAGCGCAGCGCTACCGCCCGTTTCTTCACGCCCCGCATCGTCACCACCCACTATCGCGAGTTGATGGTAGAACTCAGCGACATGCTGGTTTCCCGGTTCGTGAAGGACAAGACCGCCTTCCTCGACCAGCTCAGCCTTGAGCTAGCCGTCGCTGTCGCCAGCCATATCGTCGGCCTGACCGACAGCGATCCAAAGGGACTGGCACGGCGGCTGGACGTGTTCTTTACCGGCGATTTCCGCCCGCATCCGGGCAAGTTGGCGTCATTGGTCAAATTCGTGCAATCCCAATATCGGGTGCTGTCCTTCTATTATCATGACGTCGCGCCAGCGATCCGCGCGCGGCGCAAGCAGCGGCGGGACGATGTCATCTCCCACCTTATCGACGAAGGTTATAATGGCCGGGAGATATTGACCGAATGTCTGGTCTATGGCGCCGCTGGAATGGCGACGACGCGCGAGTTCATCGTCATGGCCGCCTGGCATATGCTGGAGCGTGAAGATTTGAGGGCCGCCTTCCTCGCCGCAGATGAAAAGGGGAAGATCGCCCTGCTGGAGGAATTGCTGCGGCTCGAGCCGGTCGTCGGCTATCTCTACCGGCGCATGCCAGCCGACGAGGCGGAGGCAGCGGGCGCGCCTCCCGGTGCCGCTGTCGCCATCGACGTACGCGCCGCGAACACGGACACAACGGCCTTTGGCGAGCGGCCTTGCGAGTTTGTGCCGGGCCGGGAAGTCAGCGCCAAATATGGCAATGCGGGCCTCTCCTTCGGCGATGGCGAACATCGTTGCCCCGGCGCACAGGTCGCCCTTCAGGAAAGCTGCCTCTTCCTCGAACGCTTGTTGCAGGTGCCGGGCCTGAAGCTCGACCGCGCGCCGACACTAGCGTGGAATCCGCTGGTGACGGGCTATGAACTGCGCAATGCCCTCATTTCCTGTGACTGAGCGAATACCGCCTGACTGATGAGCAAGATAAGCGAAGAGGATATCGACCGGCTGGTTCCCGCCTTTTACGATCGGGTGCGCGCGGACCCGATCCTTGGGCCGATATTCAATCAGGCGATCGACGACTGGCCGCTTCATCTGGAAAAGCTCAAGGCATTCTGGTCATCGGTGATGCTGGGAACCGGCCGGTACAAGGGGCAGCCGATGGTCGCGCATGTCCGGCACGAACCGCACATGACCGCCGATAATTTCAGCCGCTGGCTTGCCCTATGGCGACAGACGAGCGGTGACATCCTCGCGCCAGACGTCGCAGCGGCCTTTCAGGAGAAGGCCGACCGGATCGCGGAAAGCCTGCAATTGGGCGTTCAATTCTACCGGGACAGGAAGGCTTAAGCCGGGTGAGCAGGGACGATCGCAACGCAACCGTCCGCCACCAATGCCGACAACCGGACCTCAAAATTCGCGCAGGATTTCGCGCAGCGTCTTGCCCTCATATTCGGTGCGCACCGCGCCCGCCTTCTGAAGGGCAGGGATGACGCCATTGACCAGATCGGGCAGCTGGCGATTATAGCCGGAGCCTTCGATCAATATGCCGTCGCCACCCACTTCGTCCATGACCGCCATCAGCTGATCCGCGACCTCTTGCGCCGTGCCCCTGAATCGGGAGCCGCTGCCCCCTTTCCCTGAGGAAAACAGGTCGCGAAGGGATTTGCCCTCCTCCCGCCCGGCCTTTTTCATATGTTCCAGTGCGCTGGTGTGGCCGCCTGCCACAATGTCCTGCGGCACGGGCGCATCCACATCGTAGAGCGAAAAGTCGATGTCGAGCGAGGATGAAGCCATGACGATATTATGCTCGAACGCCGCCTGCTTTTCGGCTTCGGTCATTTCGGGCGGCTCTCCGCCGTCGGGCAGGATGTTGACCGGCGTCAGGAAGAACACCTTGATGCTATCAGGATCGCGGCCCTGTTTTTCGGCGCGGTTGCGGATGTCCTCGCGATAGGCCTTCATGCCCTTCACCCCGCCGGTCATCATGCCCAGCACGACTTCGGCATTCTTGGACGAAAACTGCCGTCCACGCTCGGACGCGCCCGCCTGCGCCAGAACGGGATAGCCCTGCGGCGATCGCAACGTGTTCAACGGCCCGCGCGAACGGAAATGCTGCCCCTCGAAATTGACGGTATGGACCTTGGTGTGATCGACATAGACGCCTGTCTCGGTGTTCGCGACCAGTGCCCCTTCTTCCCAGCTATCCCACAGCTTCTTGCACAGTTCGACGAACTCATCGGCGACGTCATAGCGCTCGCTGGGGGGCAGCAGCTTTTCCATGCCGAAGTTCAGCGCCGCGTTCTTCTCGCTCGACGTCACCATGTTCCATCCCGCGCGCCCCTTCGTCAGGGAGTCGATGGTGGAGAGCAGCCTTGCAAGCAGATAGGGTGGGTAGAAGGTCGTCGAAGCCGTCGCGATCAAGCCGATATGCGATGTTTCCTGCGCCATCACCGGGAGCAGCGGCAGGGGATCGAGCTTGGGCGACAGCGTCGCATTCTTAAGGTCCAGCTCCATCGAACCGCCGTAGCGATCGCCAACGATCACCGTGTCTTCGAAGAAGATGAAGTCGAACTTCGCCGCCTCCAGCATCTTGGCCAGTTCCTTATGGTAGGAACCATCCGCCCATTGCGATCCAAGCTCCTTGCCATCGCCCGGCCAAGACGTCGCGCCGAACTTCGTGAAATAGCCAAGGTGGAATTTCGTGTGGGCCATCGACGGAAACCTTTCTCACCAGTATTTCCACGCCTGTTTCCCCCTATGCGTCCGCAGCACATGGGGAAAGCAAACATGCCGCCGGACCCGCTTCAACGGCCCCGACGCTCGCTGAACATTATCAATAGTTGACGTTGTTCAACCAAACGGCGAGTGAATTTATCCGCCCTTGCGGAACGCCTTTTTTCAGGCTGCTTTCGCAGGCGGCAGCCCGGCGTCGGGAATATCCAGCTGCACCTCCCTATTGCGCGCATGATATCTGCTCATTCCGAAGAATATGGCAGCCGCAAAGGCGCAGAGTGCAAACACGCCGACAAATACCGGTTCATAACTGCCCGCAAAGTCACGCAGCCATCCTGCGGCAGGCGACATGAAGAAAGAGAATGGCAGCGTCATGACGCTCAGCAGACCCAGGACCTTTGGCAAGGCCTCAAAACCATAAAGCTGAACGACCAGCGCGCTGATCGGAGGGAAAACCGAGGCGCCGCAAAAACCGGTCAGTAACGCCGCGACATTCAATGCGAACATCCCTCCTGACAGGCCCATGATCGCCCAGGCCGCAGCGAAGCCCAGGCCGACGAGGCCGAGAGTCCTGGCCGAACCGACCCGGTCGCACGCAAAGCCCGCCACCAGCGAGCCGACGATGCTGGCCACGCCTGAAACGGCGAGCAGCACTGCTCCCGTCTGCAAAGACCCATGATATCCCTCGACGATGGGCAGAAGATGCGCACCACCCATGATGGCCGTGCCATTCAGGATGCCGTCACCGACCGCGATCAGCCAGAACAGCGCGCCGCTCAAAATGGCGATCTGCGTCGGACCCGATGTCACCCCCTCGGCCCAGCCGGATTCGTCCGACGCTTCGACCGGAGGATCGATCACCGTCAAGGTCAGCGGCAGCAAGAGCAGATGCAGGCCGGCGAGCAACAGGAAAAAGCTTTTCAATCCATAATTTTGGATGATGCTCACCCCAATGACGGGCAGGACGGTCACGAATAGGGGCAGAAAGGCAATGCCCATCACCTTGCCCCGCGCTTCGGGATACCAGCCACTCGCCAGGACCGCAGGCGGCAGAGCAGAAAACAGGGCAGCGCCGGGACCGATCAGAAGGCCGCACACCGCCAGCGCGATCGGCATGGTCGGCGCATAGGCCAGCGCCGTATATCCGATCAGGGAGATGAAGACGCCGGTCGACATGACCCGGCGAAGGCCCCATCGACCAATCGCAACCGCTATCAGCGGGCCAAATGCGGTGAGCGACAGGACGGCAAGGGAGAGAGCCATCGTGGCCATGGCCAATGACGCATCGTACCGATCCTGCAATGCAAGGACGCTGACGCCCAGACCACCGAACGCACAACCCGTCCCGACATTTTGCGCGAACATGGCCCGCAAAAGCATCCCGCGCCTGCGTCGCTGCAGCGCGATGCCCTGACCACCCATGCTCACAACTTCAGTCATGCATTTACCGCCTTTGCGACCGGACGAACGATCGTCCCTAAAAATTGTCCGACCACCGCCAGGAAGATGGTAGGCCCATCACTTCTCCAGCGAACGCTTCTTCCAAAGTTCAGGCAAAGTGTTGGCGGCGACCCGGCGCGAATCGACGGGATGCTGGCCCACCCGTTGACGTTCGTCAACTGTTTCATAAGGCGCCATTCCATGAAGGCCATGGTTCGTTCGCGAAAGTGCGTGAACACCGCGCCAAAGACCCGTTCTTCGACCTCAATATGGATCGGTCATTATGGTTCCCAGGCGGTCCTGCGGCCGGCCAACGGAGTTCCTGGTCGAGGAACTCAGCCGCGCCGACACCGACCTAAACCCGCATCTTGCGTCCCTAGAGCATTTTCGAAGCAGATGGCATCATCTGCTGGCTCGGAAAATGCGGAAAACAAAGGACGAATAGAGCATGATCCGATCCAGTCTGATCGGATCATGCTCTAGATAAAGCTACTCACATCCACGCCCGCCAGCGTATTGACCCCGACCAGTATCACGCTCTGTTCGAATGTGCCGTCGCCATTGCCGTCGTAGAAAATCCAGCCGTCGGTCGTCCCGGCAATGAAGGTCACATGGTTGACGCCCGCCGTCACCTTGGCAGCGTTCAGCGCGTCGGCGAAATTGTTGGTCGCGATCGCCGCCTCGGCATAATCGACGGCGGGCAGGCTGCCGTTCAGGAAATCGAAATCGATGCGATCCCCTTCGCCGATACGGAAGTCATTGATGCGGTCATAGCTGGAACTGTTCAGCGATGATGCCAGCCCTGCGAAGACGAACGTATCCGCTTCCGTGCCGCCCGTCAGCGTATCCTTGCCCGCGCCGCCGATCAGGATGTCGGCGCCCGCTCCGCCCTTCAACGTGTCGGTCGATGCCCCGCCATCCAGAAAATCGTCGCCCGCTCCACCATCCAGAAGGTCGCCGCCGTCTTCGCCAAACAATCTGTCGTTGCCGCCATTACCCACCAGCGAGTCATTGCCCAACCCGCCCCATAGGCTGTTGGCGCCGCTATTGCCGGTCATGGTGTTGGCCAGATCGTTGCCGATGCCGTCGATATTGCCAGCGCCGGTCAGCACCAGCTTTTCGACTTCCGCCGCCATTTGATAGCTGACGGACGCATTGACCTGATCGGTGCCGCCGCCCACGGCTTCGATGACAATGTCATCATTGGCGGCATTGCCGTCATCGGACCAGCTGTCCACCACATAGACGTCATCGCCCAGGCCGCCGGTCATGCTGTCCGCGCCTGCTCCGCCATCCAGGCTGTCATTCCCCAGCCCGCCGATCAGCGTGTCGTTCCCGTCGCCGCCGAACAGCAGGTCGTTGTCGTCACCGCCGTCCAGCAGGTCGTTGCCGCCATTGCCGGACAAATTGTCCTGCCCCAGCCCGCCGAAAATCTGGTTGGCTGCCTCATTCCCGACGATGATGTTGGCAAGATCGTTGCCGATGCCATTGATCGGGGCAAGGCCGGTCAGGGTCAGCTTTTCGACCTCCGCCGCCATCCGGTAACTGACCGATGCGTAGACAAGGTCGGTGCCGCCCGACGCCAGTTCGATCACCTGATCATCATTCCCGGCAAAGCCGTCGTCGGAATAGGTATCGACATAGAAGGTGTCGTTGCCCGTGCCGCCATCCATATAGTCCGCGCCTGCGCCGCCATCGATGATGTCGTTCCCCGCCATGCCATAGATGGTGTCGTTGAGCGCCGTCGTCTGGTAACCCAGCACGCTCGTCGTCGGATTGATGCTGTTGTTGCCCGACGATCCGATGATGGTCTTGCCGATTTCCGATATGTCGGTGATGCTGATAGACAGCAACTGGTCATCGACATAGCTGCCATCGGTCGCCCGCACGATCAGCTGGTACACGCCATCCTGGTCCGCATCCAGGCGGTTTTCATAGTCCACCGGGGTCAGGAAGGACACTGCGCCCGTCACCGCGTCGATCGTGAACAGCGACGCATCGGCCCCGCCCGCGATCGCAAAGCTCGGGGCCGTCCCGTCCGCATCGGCGGCCATCACGGTCGTGACCGCCGCCTGGTTTTCCGCCATGCTGATGGCCGCGCTGGCTCCGCCTCCGTTGGAGGTGATGACCGGCGCATTGTCATTGACGTTGGTGATGTTGATCGCCAGCGTTTGCGCGACATTGTTGGTGCCATCGCTGGCCGTGACGACGACATCATAAGTGCGATCGCCATTGGCATCGCCGGGCGCTTCGAAATCGGGCGCCGCCTTGAAACTGAGCGCTCCGGTCACCGCATCGATCGTGAACAGCGCGGCGTCCGCTCCGCCGCTGATGCTGTATCCCAGCGCCGTGCCATCGGCATCGCTCGCCTGCACGGTCGCCGCCAGCAGGCTGTTTTCCGCAACCGACAGTGCCGCCGATGCCGCCCCGGCGTAGGATGTAAGGACCGGGGCATTGTCGTTTAGGTTGGCGACCGTAACCGCCAATGTCTGCCGATCGGCGTTCGCGCCGTCGCTGGCCTGCACGATCACGTCATAGACATTGTTATGATCGGCATCCGCCGCCACCTCATAGTCCGGCCCCGTCTTGAAGCTCAAGGCGCCGGTCGCAGCGTCGATGGTGAACAACGCGGCGTCGGCGCCTCCGGCGATCGAATAGCTGATCGATGGGCCATCGGTGTCTGTAGCCGTAACGGTGGTGACGGCGGTCGCATTCTCATTGATAGTGATCGCGGCGGCAGCGCCTCCGCCGTTGGAGATGATGACCGGCGCGACCCCGTCCGCCACGTCGCGCACGGTGACGGATAGGCTTTGAGTATCCACGCCGCCATTGCCATCATTGGCGGCGACGATCAGCTGATAGACATTGTCGCCGTCCGCGTCTGCCGGATTTTCGAAGTTGGGCGCCGCCAGAAAGCGCAGCGCGCCCGTTACGGCATCGATAGCGAACAGCGCCGCGTCGGCACCGCCCGCAATCGAAAAGCCTATGGTCTGGCCGCTGTCCGTATCCGTCGCCGCGACGGTGGTGACCGCCGTGCTGTTTTCATCGATGGACAGCGCGGCGCTCACGCCACCGCCATTGGATGTGATGACCGGCGGTGCGTTAAGACCCGTCGACGGGATCGTCACATCGGCGAACTCGAAAAATTCGACGTTGCGGATCGTCTTCGTCCCCTCGGGCGATCCGGGACGCAGATCACCGGCAATATAGCTGCCGTCGGGTTGAAGCGTGAAAATATAATCCGCCCGGTTCCCGGAAAAGACCAGCGTGTCGATGTCGGCGCTACCGTCGATTAGGTCGTTGCCCGCCCCGGCCAGGATGCGGTCGTTGCCCGCCCCGCCGTGCATATAATCATTGCCAGCCCCACCATCGAGCAGATCGTCGCCCGTGCCGCCGTACAGCTCGTCATTGCCAGCGCCGCCATACAGCTGGTCATTGCCGGAATCGCCGTTCAACGTGTCGTTGCTGGATGTGTTCGCGTCATCGCCATATAATATGTCGTCGCCAGTGCCGCCCGACAGCGTGTCGCCGCCTGCCTGGCCGTAAAGGATGTCATTGTCATCCCCGCCGTTCAGCTTGTCGCTGCCCCGGCCACCCCAGATGAGGTCATTGCCAGCACCACCGTCAATGATGTCGTCGCCCGATATATTGTTGAACCCCAGATCGTCGCCATACAGCCGGTCGTTGCCCAGCCCGCCTGAGATGTTGTCGCTGCCGCGCCAGCCGAAGATGATGTCGTCGCCTGCGTCGCCCTGAAGGTTGTCCTTGCCCGCGCCGCCCACGATGATGTCGTTGCCCGCGCCGCCCTGAACCAACACGTCCTTGGCATAATCGATGCCGCCGACGCCATGGTTGGTCAGGTCGATGACATCATCGCCATCGCCCAGCCAGAACTGCTCGATATTGTCGAAGCCGCCAAAGCCGCCCGAAATGGTCCCATTATTATAGAATATGGCGTCGGACAGGTTGGACCCATAGACGATATCGGTGCCGGTGCTGCCCAGCAGCAGATCCATGGAAATCTGGATATTGGACGCGGCGATCTGATATTGGGTCCCCGCATCGGTCAGGATCGCCGTGTTCCACACCAGCTGCGCCAGCACGGCATCGGGCCGCACGATATCCAGGTTCGACAGGCGGGTGAAGGCAAAGAACAGGTCCTTCTCGGCCGTGCCGGTGACTGTCGAGCTGCCGACAACATTATAATAGCTGGCCATATCGTCTCCCCATCTCGTGCCAGGATGGCTGGGGCCTGCCCCCGGCCCGGAGCGTATGGAAAGCTGATACCCTCGAAACGGCCTGCGCCGCGAAGATCATCGGGATAAAGGTGCCACCCTTAAGGGTAAGGCTCCACCAATAGGCCTATTGCTCGCGGAACGACCGCCACATCAGGTCAGTCAACGGGTCGAACATATATTGCAATGCCGTGCGCCGCCGCAGGGGCACGACCACCTCCACCGGCATGCCCGGCTTCAGGACGAAATCGCCGCGCGCATAGCGCCTGATGAGCGCGATCTGCTCCGGCGGTATCTGCACCTCCCCCACGAAATAGGACACGCCTGTCTTTTCCTCGACGAAGCTGTCCGCCGATACCCGCGTCACCCGCCCGTCGATGATGGGCAGGCTGCGCGCCGGAAACCCTGCAAAGCGCACCTCCGCCCTTTGTCCCACCGCCAGATCGTCAATGTCGGCAGGGGAAAAGCGCGTCTCTATCACCACCGCGCCGTTGCGCGGCACGATGTCCATCAACACCTGGCCGGCGGCGATCACGCCCCCCACCGTATGCACCGACAATCCGACCACCGTCCCGCTGACCGGCGCGCGCACTTGCGTCCGCGCCACTTCATCACGGGCCGCCGTCCATTTGGGCAGGACATCGCCCAGCTGCGTTTCGACGTCCCGCAATTCGGCCGTCACCTTTTCCTGCAACCCTTGCTTCGCCTCCAGCGCCTTCAGCCGCGCTTCCCCGGCCATGCTGACGGAGCTGTCGCGCGCCGCCAGCAACCGCGCGCGTTGCCCGATCAGGTCGGCCTTCGCCCGTTCCAGCGCGCGAATGCGGGTCTTGCTGACAAATCCCTTGGCCGCGACATCTTGCAGGCTGTTCAATTCGTCGCTGATCAGCCGTTCCTGCTCGACCACCGCCGCGACCTGCTCGCGATAGCCCAGCACCTGCGATCCGGCCTGGCTGCCTTCCTGCATGGCAACGCCCTGTTGCGTCGCCAGCAGCGCCGATCGCGCGCCCATTTGCGCCCGTTGCGCCTGCATGGCGGCGTCGGCATCCGCGATGTCCGCCCCGGTCAGCGACTGGAACTCGACTGGCACAGCGATCGCCGTCCCCGCCAGCTCCGCCCTCAGCCGAGCGCGCTGCGCCATCAGCCAGATGGCCTGGGAAGCCAGCACCCGCTCCTGTGCCGTGACCGCCGGTGCGGCAAGACGGATCAGCACGTCGCCCTGCCGGACCTGCTGTCCTTCCTTCACCAATATCGCCGCGACGATCCCGCCGTCGCGATGCTGGACGCTCTGCCGCTGCCCCGCGACGGTCGCACGACCCGGCGCCAGCGCCGCCGCGTCCAGTCGGGCAAACGCGGCCCAGCCCAGGAACAACAGGAAAAACGCCGCCGCAATCAACAGACCGGCCCGCACTTCCCGGCGGATATCCGGACCCACGGCGGGCACCGTCCCGCCCTCTCCATTGGTCAACAGGAGCACGCGCCGCGACCGCATCAACATCACGCCCCCTCCGCCGAAGCCAGTGATCGTGTCGCGGTGAGCGCGTTCAGCACCTTGTCGCGCGGGCCATTCATCCGCATGCGGCCACGGTCCAGCACCAATATCCGATCCGCTGGCGCCAGCAGGCTGGTGCGATGCGCCGTCACCATGATCGCGGCGCCGCGCGCCTTCGCCTGCCGCAGCGCGTCGATCAACCGCGCCTCTCCATCGGAATCGAGATGCGCATTGGGCTCGTCCAGGATCAGCAGGGCCGGATCGCGAAACAACGCCCGGGCAAGCGCGATCCGCTGCGCCTGTCCCATCGACAGCCCCGTGCCGCCCCACTCCAGCATCGTCTCATAGCCTCGCGGCAATCCCAGGATCATCTCATGCACGCCGCACAATCGGGCGGCGGCGATCACCTCGGCATCGATCCTGTCCCTGTCGGCGGCGGCGCTTCCTTCTTCAAAAGCGAAGCGGGCGATGTTGTCCCGGATCGTTCCGGCAAAAAGCGAAGGCTGCTGGGGCATATAACCGATATGCGCCGACAGCGCCTCGTCATCCCATTGCGCATAATCCGCGCCATCGATGCGGATCGTACCCCGGCTGATCCCTATTGCCCCGGCGGTCAGGCGTGCCAGGGTCGACTTGCCCGCCCCGCTCGGCCCGATCACCGCCACCAATTCACCCGGCGCGATGGTGAAGGACACATTGTTGATGATCAGCCGATCCGACTGACGATCATGCACGGAAATATTCTGGGCATCCACCCGGCCGGTCGGCGCGGGCAAGGCGGTACGCGGCGCCGGATCGAACTCGCCCTCCAGCCAGATCTTGATCTCCGCATAGGATTCGCGCGCCTGCACGAAACTGCGCCATTGGCCGACCAGCTGGTCGATAGGGGACAAGGCACGCCCCAGCAGAAAGGATGAGGCAAATATCGCGCCGCCCGAAATCTGCCCGTCGATCGCCAGCAAGGCGCCCAGGCCCAGCGCGCCCGATTGCAGCGCATTGCGCAGGAAACGGCTGACCATCACCCACCTTCCCGCCGCGAAGCTGGCATTGGCCTGCCACTTCAGCATATCCGCCCGCTCGGCCAGGTGGCGGCGCACCATCGGGCTGCGCATGCCCAGCGCGCGGATCGTTTCCATCCCGCGCATGCTCTGGTCCATGCTGGCATAGGATTGGCTCGCCGCCGCATTGGCCTGCGCCAGCGGAGAATAAATCACCCGCTCGCTCGCCCACGCTATGACAAGCAGCACCACGCTGCCCACCAGCGCCAACAGGCCGATCCAGGGATGGATGATGGTGCACACGATGATGTAGATCGGCGTCCACGGCACATCGAACAGCGCGTTCATGACCGGGCCGGTCAACGCCTGCCGAAGCTGGTCGCATTCGCGGATGGGCTGTTGCCGCCTGTGCTGGCCCGTCGCGGCTGGCGGCTGGCGCAGGGCCGCGGCGATCAACGTCCGCGCGAACCGCCGGTCCAGCGCGATGCTCGCCCGCACCATGATGCGCGAACGAACATATTCCAGTAGCGACAGCGTGGCGAAAGCCAACAGCACCACGATGGTCAGGAACCCCAGCGTCGTGGCCCCCCGGGTCGGCACGACGCGATCATAGACCTGCAACATGTACAGCGTCGGCGCCAGGAACAACAGATTGGCAAGCGCGCTGAACAGGGCGGCCCACATCACATGCGCCCGCACCGCATTCAGCACGGCTTTCATCTCACGGCCTCGCCAACGCGCGAGCAAACGCTGCCGACGACGACTGAAACTGGCAGCGCCATCCTACCTCCCCAAAGCGCGACGGTTCAGCCCCACTCATCCCGTCGAACGCGCTACCGATCAACAGCGCAAAGGGATGCAGGGTGGCAAATCGGGTTGGTCAGACAAACTCTTGCGATCGGCCGTGCGACGCGCTGCCGTCAAGAGCGGCGAGAGACCGGGGTCACGTTAGAAAGGATCGCCGACGCGCAGGCGGGGTTTGACCGCCTCCGCGTCGCTCACCCTGTGATGTTCAGCTATCCGGGCCGAGGTCGGGCACCCATGCAGCGCCATTGATATGCGCCCCTCCATCGACGAACAGCGTGTTGCCGGTCAGGTATCGCGCGTCCTCGCTGGCCAGGAAAAGGGCAACGCCGCCGATGTCGGCCTCCGGGTCGCCCATTCGGCCCATCGGATTAGCTGCCGTGGTGGCCGCGGCGATCTCCGGCTCCGTACGTTCAAACTCCCGGTAACCGGCGGAAACGGCGGCAGGGCAGATGATGTTGGCGCAGATTCCGTAGCCTGCCCATTCTCTTGCCGCGCTGCGCGTATAGGCGCGAAGGGCTTCCTTGCCGACATTATATTCGGCGGTCCCCATATGCGCGTTGACGCCGTTGAGCGACCCGATGTTGATGATGCGGCCCCAATGTCTGCTACGCATGTGCTGGAACGCCGCCTCCATCGACCATTTCGCAGCGTAAAGGCACATGTTCATGCAGGATTCGAACTGCGCGTCGGACAGGTTTTCGATGCGCTGCAATCCGCCGCCGCTAAAGGCGTTATTGACCAGGACGTCGATAGAACCGAACCGATCGACGCAGGCCTGAACGGCACCGACGACGTCATCACGCACCGTAACATCACATTTGCGGAAGTCGGCATCCACCCCGAGGGCGCGCAGTTCCTCCACGACCTCCACGCCTTTGTCCGCATTGAAATCCGCGACCAGGATCGACCCGCCTTCCTGCGCAAACCGCAGCGCCATGCCCCGGCCAATTCCATCCGCCGCTCCGGTAATCAGCGCCGAACGCCCGGCCAGCCTTTTTCCCACGCTCACGCCTACATCTCCTACATCTATTGCATCGTTCCTGACGACAGGGTTAATCAAACGATGACGCTTGTCAACAAACTAAGTCTGTGGTTTATCGCTCGGCGATGGTGTTTACAGGCGATAGTCGGCAAAGTCCGGAAGAGGTTTGGAGGGTATGGCCCGATGATGAAACAGAGTGAAGAAGTTCAACCACCCGTGGCGCTGGTCACCGGGGCGACGCGGGGCATCGGCCGTGCAATAGCGATCGCCCTTGGCCGCGCGGGCTTCGCCGTCGCAGTGACCGGGCGCACCATGGCGGAAGGCGCTGGCCGTATGGAGAGCATGGGGAACACGCCTGTGCCGGGCAGCGTGGCATCGACGGTGGAAGCGATAAGGGCGGCTGGCGGTCAGGCAATGGGCGCGCGGATCGACCTGCTCGATCGCGCATCCATCGATGAAGGGGTCGCGGCGGTACTCGACCGCTGGGGGCGGATAGACGTTCTGGTGAACAATGGCATCTACCAGGGGCCGGTTATCCTCCAACCGATCATGGACGTCGCGCTGGAAGACGCGGAAAGAGCGATCACCGGCAATTTCCTGAACCAATTTCACCTGAGCCAGATCGTGCTGAAGACGATGGTGGCACAGGGTTCAGGACGAATGATCTTCATGACGACCTTGTCCTCCATCGAAGTCGCCGCCCGATCCCCGGGGGTCGGCCTCTTCTATCTTGCGCCCAAGGCAGCGTTCAATCGTATCCCGGACCACATCAACCAGGAACATGGCAAGGATGGGATCAGCGCCTTCCTGATCGAGCCGCGCTTCACCATGACGGACACGCTGCGCGCGGCCATGGGCGATCAGGCTGAAACGCTCGGATCGGGAGAAGCAGCGCGCGATCCGGAGGAAACCGCACAGACTGTCGTGTGGTTGGCGAGCCATGCGGACGCACCGGACCTGGCCGGACCAGAAATGATCAACGCGCCGGACTTCTTCACCGAACGAGGGATCGCGCCGCCGGGATGATCCCGCCCGCATTAATGCGCGCGGGATTACAGCGAATTGTCACCACGCGCACTGGCGGTGCGCTTCACCGACGAGAAACGCTACTTCGTGTCGGGAGCCATGGTTTATCTCGATGGCCCGCTCCGTCAGATCAGCGCCAGGAGCAAGTGGCCCAAAGCCGTAGAGCGATCAATCCGCCCTCTGGCTTTGGGCCGTAAGAACGCGCTCTTCGCGGGCTCTGACGAAGGCGGCGATAACTGGGCGGTCATCACCACGCTAGGCCCTATCGCCCACAACTGGTTTCGTGCGCGATGACGTGATTGCCATGGACCTCTGCTTGAGCGGCCCCATCGGTGAACTGGTCGGCCACCCGACACAAGGGATTGGCGCCTGTGCCGACAGTGCAATAGCTCAATTGGTTGACGCGGCGCCTCCGTCGTAGGGACGGTCCGCTGCAACCTCGTCCCGGCGCTTGGCCTCCAAAAACCTCATCAATGGGCACGAAGGTCGTTAGCAAGCACAGGAGAGAAGTTCCCAGTCTGGATGCCGACACAACGCGTGAACCCTCTTCGCCCGTTATCGCATCGCCACACGGCAGATAGATCCGTCCGGGATCTGGAAAGCTTGATAGCGGCCCATCTTGAACAGCTTGACGCGACGCTTAACACCCATATCAGCTCCCTGGCCTTGCTATATCATATGTCAGCTGAGAGCGCCTATCTTATCGACACCGTCATTTTCGGCCTGTTACTAAAGCATTTTCGAAGCAGATGGCATCATCTGCTGGCTCGGAAAATGCGGGAAACAAAAGACAAATAGAGCATGATCCGATTCAGTCTGATCGGATCATGCTCTAGTCTTGCAGGTGTCGCTGCAAATTCAAGCTTGGCGTTTCAGCCCGTGGCTGCATTGGACCACTATTTTCGCCTCAACCACCGCAGGGACGACGCTCGGGGACTATGCCACGCGATCCCCGGCACTCGGTATTTGCGAAATGTGCGATTAACCTCTCCTTTCTCCTCCTCCGTTTTGCTGTCGGGCCATGGGGTCAGAAATAAGTTCATCCACTGCGACGCTTCGCAATCTGCTGGAAGTGTCGCGCGGACGCGAAGAGCACGAGCTGTTCGAAGATCTGCTACGCCGACCGGTGTACGCATCGAACGCATTATATCGCAGGGACAAACGACGCCCGCTGACCGCCCTTATGTGCAGGAGTGGGATGAATGGGTGCTGATCCTGGCAGGCTCTGCCGAAGTCACTCTGGAGGGATTTGGGCAGAGAAGCCTAATCCCAGGTGATCACCTATTCATTCCCGCAGGTGTGCCGCATCTCGTGATCTACACAGCCAACCCAAAAATTTGGCTGGCCATCCATGTCGGTCAGCCACGGCCGACGGGACACTGAGGGCAGCCACACTGTCGCTGTTGCTGTCGCGGCCAAGACGGTCAACATCGTCAACAGCGGCACTATCCAGGGCGGCGCTGGCACCGATTACTTCCCCAACACGCCGATCATCGACAATGCGATTGGCCAGCCCAACGGCTATCTGGCAGGAGCCATCCATACCAGCGGCGACCAGCTTGAGGATGAGAGCGGCTACCTGCCCTCGACCGATCATGTGACGAACACCGCCACCGGCGTCATCATCGGCTCTATCGACCTGAATGCTGGTGATGACCGGATCGACAATGCCGGGCAAATCAGCGGCGATATCTACATGCGCGAGGGCAACGACGCGATCGTCAATGCGGGTACCATCACCGGAACGGTACGGATGGGCGAGGGCAATGACAGCTTCACGCACCTGCTGAGCTCAGCCGTGCTGAATGGAACGGTCGATGGTGGCGCGGGGGAGGACACGCTTTCCTTCGATATCACCGGTACGACCTACACCGGGTCGATTGATCCATCACTCCGTCAGCTGTTCGCCAGCTTTGAAGTCGAGAAGATCATTGGCACAGGCAAGGTCGTCGTTCAGCAGACGGTGGAAGTCTCTGGCGGTGGTGAGCTGAACTTGACTCAAGGGTCGAGCATCGTCGTGGCGCCGGGTCAAACCGCGATCAGCGGCGGCACGCAAAGCGTCAGCATCTCGAATAGCGGCGAGGTCGTTGGCAATGTGGACCTTGGCGAAGGCGACAATCTTCTGACCAACGCGACCGGCGGCTCCATCACCGGCAATATCATCACCGGCAACGGCGCGAACACGATCAGCAACCAGGGCGGGGCGATCAACGGGAATGTCGTGGCTGGAAGTGGCACCGACAGCCTCGTCAATAGCGGCACTATCTCGGGCAATGTCGATCTTGGCGCGGGCGCCGATATGCTGACGATCGGCACCGGCGGCAGCTTCGGCGGCACGGTTGCTGCAGGCGGCGGGACCGATGTCCTCGCCTTCAATACCGGCAGCAGCTATGCGGCCCAGACGACGATCGACGGTTCGGCGTTCACGGGCTTCGAGCAGGTGAATAACACAGCTGGCGTCAACAGCTTCACCGGCGACCTCAATGTCGAGGAAGTAACCGTTTCAGGCGGCCGCTTCATCGGTCAGGCAGGATCAACCCTGACCGGATCGGTTGATGTCACCAGCGGCGGTACTTTCGGCACCGCAGGGACTGTGAGCGGCGACGTCACGATCGGCACGGGCGGCACGCTGTCGCCGGGCGCATCTCCTGCTATCATGACGATCAATGGCAATCTGACCATCGCCAACGGCACGACCACCACCTTCGAATTCGTTCCTATCGGGCAGAGCGATCAGATCATCGTCAATGGCGGCTCGGTAACGATCGGCGATAACACGACTGTCAATCTCACCGGCTCGCTGACACCTGGCGCGTCGCGTGACCTGATCGTGGTGAACGGCGGCGGCGCCATCACTGGCGACTTTGACATCGTCAATCGTGATCCGGGCATTGTAGGCGTCCTCCGCAACAATGGCTCCACCTTGCAGTTACTCGGCACCTTCGTGGCGCCCACCGGGATCTCCACCCAGGCCAATGCTGCTGTCGGTTATGTCAACGACCTGCTAATCGCGGGAACCGCGAGCACTGCGCTGATCAATGCCGTTCCGACACTGTTGACCGGTGGCACCGCGAATGCAGCGGCCTTCGGGCAGCTGACGCCCGAAGCTTATGCCAGTGCGTCTCAACTTGGCGTGGAGCAGGGACTGGCACTAGCGAAGGCGGGCCGCGCAGGGCTTGCCGAAACCACGCGCGAGACAGCTGGTCTCTTCAGCTTTGCGCAGGGTCTGGGCGACTGGCGCACGCTTAAAGGTCGTGGTTCAGTTGGCACATCGACGGCCAAGAGCCACAGCTATGGTGTCGTTGGCGGCATCGGCTTTGGCAGCGCAACCGGATCCATCGGTGCGTTCATCGGCTATATCGACAGTCGCCAGACGATCGCGCGCCTTGGTGCACGGACGAACTCCGATGGCCTGGTTGCAGGTCTTTCGGGTCATTTCATGAGCGGTGGCTTCGACGGGACAGTGACGATCGCCTATGATTGGAGCGAGGCGAACACCCGCCGGGCGGTACCCGGCGCCACCGCCCTCTCCGGCGACTATCGCCTCCGCAGCTTGGTGCTCGACGGTACGGTCGGCTACAGCTTCCCTATGGGCAGTTGGGGGGTCCATCCCGAAGTGGGCGTCACTCATATCTCCACCCGTCGTGGCTCGGCGAGCGAGACAGGCAGCGCCGCTTTCGCCCTGTCTGTGGATGGCAACAAGACCAGCGCGACCTTTGTCGACGGCGCCCTCAAGCTGAAGGGCGGCACTGGTGAAAGCGCGATGTTCCACCCATGGGCATCGGTAGGTCTGCGTCACCAGCTCGAAGGTGAACGCTCCGCCGCTCGCGCGGGGTTTGTCGGCAACGCCGAACGGTTCACGGTCATCGGGGCGGGCCGCAAGGAAACCATGGCAACGCTTGGCGCTGGCGCTAGCTATGACCTTGCTGCGGGACTCAGCCTCTATGGCGCTTATCAAGGCGAATTTGGTGGAGGTCAGAGCCACAACGTCAACGTTGGCGTGCGCTTCGCCTTCTAATAGCAAGCTCTACGAGAACTCTTGAATTCGCAACGGCGCTGCTGACCGCAAGGTCGGCAGCGCTAACTTTATAGCGCTTTCGGGAGAAAATCGCCTTGAGAACGCCCAGCACGACACATGCTCATTCAGGCCGAGTAAGCGTTCCCGATTCCAGCCGTTTATTCATAATCACGATCCCGTCAGATTACCCTGATGCAGCAGGCCGGAAATTGACAGCGCTTGCGGTGCCGAGGGTTTCCGGGGGCGCGCTCTGCCGTCAGTGCCTCGCGACGGGGAAATCTGCGAAACCAGTTTTGAAGTTCCGTTGCGTCCCACATAATGACGCCAGAGATCCGATCAATTCTAAGAGATAATGCTGAACAGTATGCCGGATTAATCAAGATCATTGATCTATTTTAATAATCGAAATGACGTACTCAACGATTTCGCTTCGAGGTTCAGTACCCAGGAGAGTGGCTTTCTTTTGCAACGCTGCTTGCTTTTTACTTTTACTTGACATTCCAACTGCTAAAAGAGACTTACTGGATTTTGTCTGCTTTATGACTACAGGGGGAATTCTGTGCGTTTCCATGTTCGCGCCGCTGCAGTTGCTGCAGCTCTTTTGGCAACTGGCCTGGCCATCGTACCGGCTGAGGCTGGCACTGGATGCAATGGCGTGGTCAACATCTTCGTCTGGGGCTGCGCTCCCTGGGACAATAATAATGGGCCGCAATTCCCCTATCACCGTAAGAAGCAGGTCGATATGCGCGTACCTGCGGGAGCCAAGGTCCACGTCAAGGACGGTGCGGCGGTTGTGGAATTTAACGGCCAGAAATATCCGATTGTCGGTGGCGCAGGGGTCGTTTCCGCGGGCGGCGCTAATGTTGTGTCAGCCGGAGGGGCGAACGTCGTCTCGGCTGGCGGCGCGAACATGAAAGTTTGGGTGCAAAACTGAAGCTGCATCTCGGGAGGATGGCGAAGATCTCGGCCGCCCTGGCTTTCACGGCGACCGTAGGTTCATTAGCCCCCATCGCCTATGCGGTTGTGAGTATCCGCTGCTGTGCAATCGCGGGCAGCGGAGCTGAGTGGACCGGCTGGGTTCTGATTGGTCTCCTCGTCCTTCTGACAGGAACCGCTTCAGCGGCCTTTACTGCGGCGATCGCCGAGTTCTGCACTCGCGGGGCGCGGCGGCGCTGAAGTAAAGAGACATGAACGCGCGTATTGCGACCGCACCTGGCCGAACGAGGTGGCAAGGGATGGGTGCGCGCCACTTTGGGGGAGTAGATAAATTGATCCGTAAAATGCTGATCGGCCTGACGGCCTTATGTATGGCTTCTGCCGCTGTTGCCGGCGATCCCTTCGAAGATGCACGTTATTATCTCGGTGTTAAACAAAATGCGGAGGCGCTGAAGATTGTCGATAGCGGGCAGTTCGATGTGAACATGCAAACCGATGAGGGATACAGCCTTCTTCACTACGCAGCCGACGCCGGCAATCTCGAGATGGTAAAAGCGCTGCTCGCTCGCGGTGCCGATCCAAACCTAAAATCAAGATCCGGCAGCACGCCTTATCAGATGGCTATCGGTACCATGGTGCAGGCAGAGATCCGCAAGGCCATGGCCAAAGCTTCGACCGTAGCGGGAATAACGGGTCAGGTGGGCGCCGCTGCGGGCGTCCGCTCGCAGCCAACTACCTCTGGTGGAAATGGCATGTGCGCAATGGTGCGCTCGGAACCCGTGAATGACGGGCGCTCCCCTGCCATGCGTCCGCTTCTGAAAGCGAAGGATGCGATCTGGTACAATCATCCCGACGAACTCGCCGGATTGATCGAGGACTGTGTAGGCGTTGACGATCAGGATCAATATGGCTGGACGCTACTTCACCATGCAGCCGATCGGGATCGGGTTGCCTTGGCCAAGATCCTTCTGGATCACGGAGCTAAGCGGAATATTCGCAACAAGGATGGCCAAACCGCGCCCCAACTCGCTACCTCGCCCGAGATGAAGGCGCTGCTGGGTTCTGCGGTTGTTAAGCCTGCCACTACAACGGCGCCCGCAGCCAGCCGCAAGGTGGAATGTCAGCAGAAATATCGGGCAGACGCTGCTCTCTCCTCCGACACGACAGGGAAGATGCGCGCCATGCGACGATGGCAACAGTGCCTGGATACAGGCCGTTACTGGTGAAACTCTTTGAGCCGCTGACGGATATCCCTGACGGTTTTTAGCCTGCATCCGGCATTAAGCCGAGCGGGCCCTGTCCGGCGCAGGCGCACCTATGGTGCCCAGGTCGAGATGCTGTGTGGCGCCTTGGCAGCATTCGGCTGGTCACGATTACGGCCATCTCCATGGTAGGTCTGCCTACGGCAAGGCGGTAAGAACAGATGCCGATATCATCGCGCTGATCTCGGCGCTCACCGAATTGCGCGGTGCGCAATCCAACCCGTGTAATTTGCCTCCGACGGCTTATCTGCAAAGCGCTTCGGGTGACAAAGCCCTTTTCGGCCGCTCAACGGTCAACTTTCGCTCCTTAAATGCGGGAACGTCCGGTTCCGGCGACTGTCGATCAAACTCTTGCCGTTTCAGGACTCCGGTCGGGACGGCTGCCGAAACCCGTCATTCACGTTTCGTTGAGCAGACCGGCAAAAGTAATGCCTTCATTTTAGCCGTTCAATTCAAGGTGGCGAAGGCAACCTGGCGCGTCCGGTGTTGCCGCCGCTGATCAACTGCCGCCTTGCCACGTTACTTCACGAACTCTCCGCGGTTCTGTGAAATTTCATTTTCGTAGCGAACCGATTTTTCGCCGGGTTGTGCGGCCACGCCTGGATCACATTTCAATGTAGATGCAGGGCTCGATCCTGTCTGACAGTTCAAAGGATATATCGGTCCTGACGCCTAAACGTCGAAGCCTTCGTAGCTTGTAGGACCTTGACAACCACCTCGACGCGGTTCTCGGATATAGAGCCGATCAACCGCACAATCGGGGCCAGCATTGTAGACTTAGAGCCAATTTGCGATCCTGCCTTGGAGCTGCGAGCATCACGCCGTGCGATTAACGTTTTAAACCATTGACCCTAAATCTGTCATGGGGCCCAGCACCTTCATCGTCTCCGCCCGGTGGTCGTTGGCTTTTTTAAAGTCAGCAGAAATGACGATCGCCGGTAATTATCATCTAAGAGGTTCGAGCAATGATAGACCGCCGTAATTTTCTGAACACGGGAATATTGACGGCAGCCGGGGCGCTGATCGTCCCTGCGCGCGCTGCGGAAACCCCGGCGACCCTGTCGCTCTCGCTCAATGGATCGGCGCAAGGGCCGCTGGTGCCCCGCGACTTCGTCGGCCTGTCCTACGAGACGCAGCAGCTTGAAACGCCCGATTTCTTCAACGCGCGTAACCGCCCGCTGGTCCGCGCTTTCCGTGACCTGACGCCCGCTGGCATTCTGCGCATCGGCGGCAACACCAGCGAGTTTTCCTGGTGGAAAGAGAGCCCCGGCGACAAGCAGCCGCCGCGTATCGAACGGCCGATCAAGCCGGGCCAGCCGCGCCCGGACCTCAGCTACGCCGTCACGCCAGCAGCCATCGATGCGCTCAAGGGCTTCCTGGATGCGATCGGATGGCGCTGCATCTACGGCCTTAATCTCGGCAATGGTGTGCCGCGTGACCTGGCGCGCGAGGCAGCCTATGTCCAACGGCGGCTTGGCAAGCGGCTGGTCGCGTTCGTCATCGGCAATGAAGTTGACGTATTCAGCTCGCACCTGCGCGATCCCAAGACCTGGGGTCCCGACGCCTATCTTGCCGAATGGCTTGCCGCTGCCCAGGCGATCACGGCGGTCAGCCCGGATGTCCGCTTCATCCTGCCCGACGTCGCTTACAAGCTCGACTGGCTGCCCGCCGTCGCCGACCGCTGGGCCTCGATCAAGAATCCGCCGCGGATAGAGGCACTGTCGCATCATTTCTACAAGGGCGGTCCCAACGATCCGCGGATCAAGCCCGACCGCCTCCTCCTGCGCTCGACCCGGGAAGCCCAGGAAGGCAAGCTGACTAGCGACGCCGCGCGCAAGATGGGTGTTGCCTACCGCATGACGGAAGGCAACACCGCCTACCACGGTGGCAAGCCGGGCGTGTCGGATAGCTATGTCGCCGCGCTCTGGGCCGCTGATTATATGCTCCAGCTCATGTCGCTGGGCTATTCCGGCGTGAACCTGCACGGCGGCGCTGGCCCTGCGGTTGCCAACTCGGTCGGCGGCCTTGCGGGCGAAAAGATGCTGCCCGACGCGCAGCCCCGCCCGCGCCCCTTCTACACGCCGATCGGCAATATGGACGGGCAAGTGCAGCCGCAGCCGGTCTATTGGGGCATGAAGTTCGCCGGGCTGTTCAGCGGCGCACGCATGCGGACCGTCCAGTTGGACGCGCAGGGCCTCAACGTCGTCGCCTATGCAGCCGACACGGCTCAGGGCACGCTGCTCGCTATCCTTAACAAGGAAGTCGGCACCGACGTCCGCCTGCCGCTGCCCCGCCACCAGAGCGTCGCCGCGTTGAGCGGCCCGTCCCTCGACAGCCGTGAGACCCGCCTGGACCTCGGCTCCCGCAGCGTCGCTGCTGGTGCTGTCGACATTGTGCGGTCATCGGCCACTATTGTCAGATTGAGCAAAGTCGTTGCGGCTGTTTGATTGCAGCTTCGGATCCTGCCGGGGTTGGCGTCGTCAAACGCGGCAGGCCTGAAACCTAACAGGGCGAGCTTTTCTGAGTACTCGAAGGAGCTCGATGACAGCCGCAAGCAGTGCTAAAAGTATACGGTTGAGTGCATTATCCTCCCCGCTTGGATAGGTGTCTCGTTATAGCAGCGTATAGGGAGAGGAACGGTGATGAGCAGTGGCGAGTGGACGCGCCGCGATCACCTTGCGCGAGCCATGGCGCAAGGATCTAGAGCGTTTCAAGAATGAAGCGGGGTTAGAGCGCATACGATTTCACGGCATATTCAACGATGAACTTGGCGTTGGCGCGGGCGGCAATTTTCAAAATGTAAACGCAGTCTACGACGGGCTTCTGGACAGAGGCATTCAGCCATTCGTGGAGTTCAGCTTCATGCCGCGCGGACTGGCGAGCGGAACCAAGGACTTCGGCTTTTATCGCGCCAATGTAACGCCGCCTACCTCATCTGAAAAATGGGGAGAACTCGTCGAGAAGTTCATCCGCCAAATTATGCAGCGCTACGGCAGAACTGAGGTGCGGCAATGGTATTTCGAGGTGTGGAACGAGCCTAACCTCAAGTCCTGGTTCTGGACCGGCAGGCAGGAAGAATATTTCGCGCTTTACGTGGCGGGAGCGAAGGCGGTGAAGGCAGTTGATCCTGCGATAAGGACCGGTGGCCCGGCAACATCCGCCGTGCAATGGATCCCGCAGTTCCTGAACTTTTGCGAGAAAAACAATCCGTGTGAAGATTGGTCGCGAAGCCGACCGTCTCGTCATCAACGAAGAGGAGGTCGCGCTGGTCCGCCGAATCTTCCAGCTATACGCGGATGACCATAGTCTTAAGCAGATCTGCAAGATCCTGAACACGGAAGGGATCTCATCTCCCTGCGCACGGGAGCGCGGAAAGTATAGTGCAGGCATCTGGAATCCATCCAGGCTCTTGGGGGAAGTGAAGCTGGGTGAAGGCATTCTCAACAACGTGATCTATATCGGTCGGCGCGTCTTCAACCGTCGCAAGTGGGCCGAGATTCCGAACGAGAATCGCGGCTTCTCACGCCGCCCGCGCCTCAATCCGGAAAGCGAATGGATTGTGCGCTATGAACCAGACCTGCGCATCATCGATCAGCAGCTCTGGGACCGGTCAAAGCTCGCCAGGCGGAAGCCCGCGCGGCTCGGGACGTGAACTTCGGCCTCATCGGAAATCCACTTGCTGGCGCCAAGCGAGCTGCCCATTTTTCTCAGCGGTCTGGTGCGCTGCGGCGTCTGCGGCGACGATTTCGTCAGCGTCGGCGGTCGGCGGCGGTTCAAGGCCGCCAATAGGCAGGTGCGTAGCAACCGCTCGATCACCAGCAACCATCTTGAAGAGCGGGCTTTGTCCGGCCTGCGGGACCGTCTGCTCACTCCAGACATCATCTGCCGCTTCGCTGTGCATCTTCAACGCGAGCTCGATGCGGAGCAGCGTGCGGCCTATGGCCGCCGCGATGAACTCGAAGACGCGCTGGTCGAGACGCGTCAACGCGCCGCCAAAATTCTCCGCCGGGTCGAGGAGGACGAGGCTGCACTGCGCTCACTCACCACACGGCTCAAGGAGCTGGGGGCCGAAGAGGAACAGCTGGAACGCGAATTGGCGGAGCTGCCGGAGCGCACGGTGATCCGCCTCCCTACTAATTACGAAGCTATCTACCGCACCGCTATCGCCGAACTTAAGCAGCATCTGGCCACGCGTGAGGCCAATGTCTCGCTTAGCGCGATCCGCGCACTGATCGAGGGTGTGGTTGTCCACGCGGGCAACTGCCGGGGCGGCAAGCATCGCCGACTAGAGTGTAAGCGATGTTTCGCACCCACCTTGCATGACGCGGTGATTGAGGCAGACGGTGGGCGGTATGGAAGCCTACAGCCTTACGAGCGCACTGGACACCCGCACTGGAGTTGGTCTGGAGCCTGTCCGCCGTCCTGAGGTGCTCGGCAGCATGGCAGGTCGGCGACGGATCTGGACGCTGGAGCAGAAGCTGGCGATAGTCGGGGAGATGGCGCGTTGCGGCAACATCGCCGAGTTCTCCCGCCAGCACGACATTCGCACATCGTTGCTCTACACTTGGCGCCGGGAGCTGCGCTATGCGTTGGAAGCGGGTCGGGCCGCCAGCCATGCGGAACCGATGTTTGTGCCGGTCATGGCCGACAGTCCCAAGCCATTGTCGAGCGATGTCGCAATAGAGGTTGAGGTAGGAGGCGCCGTCGTTCGGATTGGACGTATGGCTAAGGCCGATCTGGTGGCGGCGGTGATCCAGGCGTTGCAGGTACAGCGATGATCGGGATCGGTCCGGGCACGCGGGTCATGGTGGCGACACGCCCGGTCGATTTTCGCAAAGGGCCTGATGCCCTGGCGGCGCTGGTGAGCGCGCAATATGGCGGCGATGCATTTTCTGGCGTGATCTACGTCTTTCGGGCCAAGCGTGCCGACCGGATCAAGCTGATCTGGTGGGACGGGACCGGCCTGTGCCTGATGGCCGAGCGTCTTGAGCGAGGCGGCTTCAAGTGGCCTGGCATCCAGGACGGCGTGATGCGCCTTTCTGACGCCCAGTTGGGTGCGCTTCTGGAGGGATTGGACTGGCGCCGGGTCCATGGCGGCCGTCGGCCGCAGGCCCCGCAGATTGCCGGTTGACGGGGCTCTGCCCTACTGATTCACTCTTTCCATGCTGACGCAAGCGGACCTGCCTGACGATATGGACGCGCTCCGCGCGCTCGTTCTGGAGCAGTCCCGGCTGTTGGTGGAGGAGCGGGCAGCATCTGAGGCCGGGCTGACAGAACTGGGCGTTGCCAAGGGTGAGGCAGACGCCGAGATCGAGCGTCTTCAGTCGATCATCGATGCCTTCATGCGGCACCGTTTCGGTCGCCGGTCCGAGCAGCTCGATGCCGATCAACTGCAGCTGGGACTGGAAGATGTCGAGATTGCCCTTGGACATGCCCGTGCTGCCAGAGAGGTTGTGGCACCGCGGTCTCGCAGCGATCAGCCACGTAAAACCAACCGCGGCTCCTTGCCCGCGCATCTCGAGCGGATCGAACAGATTGTCGATATTGAGGAGAAGGCCTGCCCTTGCTGCAGCGGGACGCTTCATCAGATCGGCGAAGATGTTGCCGAGCGGCTAGACGTCGTTCCCACGACCTTCCGCGTGCTCGTGACACGACGCCCGCGTTATGGCTGTCGCTCCTGTGAGGGCGCGATCGTCCAGGCTCCCGCTCCGGCGCGGATAGTCGAAGGCGGGATCCCGACCGAAGCGCTGATCGCCTAGGTGCTGATATCGAAGTATGCCGATAATGTTCCTTTATATCGACAGGCTCAGATTTATGCCCGGCACGATATCAGGCTTGATCGCTCCACCCTGGCGGACTGGGTGGGCCGGGCAGCATGGTATCTGCGGCCATTGCGTGACCGAACGCTTGAAGAGTTGCGGCGATCCGAACGCCTGTTTGCCGACGAGACCACAGCGCCGGTGCTTGACCCAGGACGCGGCAGAACAAAGACCGGCCAGCTATGGGCCTATGCCCGCGATGATCGGCCATGGGGTGGCGTAGGTCCGCCGATGGTCGCCTATGTCTATGCGGCAGATCGGAAGGCCGAACGCCCCGACACCCATCTCGGAGATTTTGCAGGCATCCTGCAAGTCGACGGCTATGGCGGATACACAGCGCTTGCCAAACGCCGCAGACAGCAGCTCAGCCTCGCCTTCTGTTGGTCACATGTCCGGCGCAAATTCTATGATCTTGCGGCCAGTTCCCCGGTCGCGACCGAAATCCTGCGTCGGATCGCCATGCTCTATGCCATCGAGGATGAGGTGCGCAGCTGCGCGGCTGAGCAGCGCCGCAGCCAGCGCGTCGAATGCAGCCGCATCATCGTTGAGGATCTCAGGCTCTATCTGGACGCCCGGCTCCGCCAGATCAGCGCCAAGAGCAAGTTAGCCGAAGCCATCCGCTATGCGACATCGCGCTGGGATGGCCTCGTCCGCTTCATCGACGATGGTCGGATCGAACTCGACACCAACACCGTCGAGCGATCAATCCGCCCCCTGGCTTTGAATCGAAAGAATGCTCTCTTCGCCGGCTCCGACGAGGGCGGCGATAACTGGGCGATCATCGCCACGCTCATCGAAAACTGCAAGCTGGGCAGCATCAATCCGCATGACTGGCTGAACCAGACGCTCACCGCGCTCGCCAACGGCCACCCCGCCAATCGCGTGCATGAGCTCATGCCCTGGATCGCCGTGGGCTAAGAACACCGCTTACACTAGAGTTGCACGGCGACCTGTTCCAAATGGTCGCGCTTACTAAGGCTGCTGTTGCTGGAAGCGTCAAGGTTCAGAACGCACGAAAGGCCCAGTTCCATGGAACTGGGCCTTTAAGTGGTACACCGTTGGTTGCGGGAGCAGGATTTGAACCTGCGACCTTCAGGTTATGAGCCTGACGAGCTACCGGGCTGCTCCATCCCGCGTCACCAAATGCAAAAGGGCGGCTTTATGGGCCGCCCTTTTGTGAACATGTGATGGGTTTTTATTTCAAAGCGCAAGCTTCAATGCCTGGCGACGCCCTACTCTTCCGGGGCTTGAGCCACAGTACCATCGGCGCAGTCTGGTTTCACGGCCGAGTTCGGGATGGGATCGGGTGGGTCACAGACGCTATGGTCACCAAGCAATGAAGCTTGCGCTTTGGGTTATAGTCGATGCCGTGCACGGTATTTGGTATTTCTATTTGTTATCTGGCTTGAGGTGATCACCACGCTCAATGGCTGACGCTGTTTCCAGCATTGTCATTGATGGTGGGACTCTCAGGCGCGATCAGAGCAATTAGGACCGGTTAGCTCCATATGTTACCACACTTCTACATCCGGCCTATCAAGGTCGTGGTCTACGACCGCTCGAAGAAATCTTATCTTGAGGGAGGCTTCCCGCTTAGATGCTTTCAGCGGTTATCCCGTCCATACATAGCTACCCTGCTGCGCCCTTGGCAGGACGACAGGTACACCAGAGGTATGTTCAACCCGGTCCTCTCGTACTAGGGTCAACTCCTCTCAAATTTCGACGCCCACGGCAGATAGGGACCAAACTGTCTCGCGACGTTCTGAACCCAGCTCACGTACCACTTTAATTGGCGAACAGCCAAACCCTTGGGACCTGCTCCAGCCCCAGGATGTGATGAGCCGACATCGAGGTGCCAAACGATTCCGTCGATATGAGCTCTTGGGAATCATCAGCCTGTTATCCCCGGCGTACCTTTTATCCGTTGAGCGATGGCCCTTCCACGAGGGACCACCGGATCACTATGACCGACTTTCGTCTCTGCTCGACTTGTCAGTCTCGCAGTCAGGCGGGCTTATGCCATTGCACTCTAACAGACGGTTTCCAACCGTCCTGAGCCCACCATCGCGCGCCTCCGTTACTCTTTAGGAGGCGACCGCCCCAGTCAAACTACCCGCCACAGAGGGTCCCTGCACCGGATAACGGTGCGAGGTTAGACATCAGAAAACAACAGGGTGGTATTTCACCTATGGCTCCACGACAACTGGCGTCATCGCTTCAAAGCCTCCCACCTATGCTACACAGTTCTTTCCTAATGCCACTCTGAAGCTGCAGTAAAGGTGCACGGGGTCTTTCCGTCTAACCGCGGGTACTCCGCATCTTCACGGAGAATTCAATTTCGCTGAGCATATCCTGGAGACAGTGGGGAAGTCGTTACGCCATTCGTGCAGGTCGGAACTTACCCGACAAGGAATTTCGCTACCTTAGGACCGTTATAGTTACGGCCGCCGTTTACCTGGGCTTCAATTCAGAGCTTGCACTCCTCCTCTTAACCTTCAGGCACCGGGCAGGCGTCAGGCCCTATACGTCGTCTTGAAGCCGACTTAGCAGAGCCCTGTGTTTTTGCTAAACAGTCGCTACCCCCTGGCCTGTGCCCCCCACAAAAAGTTGCCTTGATGTGGGGCCTCCTTCTTCCGAAGGTACGGAGGCAATTTGCCGAGTTCCTTCAGGATACTTCTCTCAAACGCCTTGGTATACTCTACCATTCCACCTGTGTCGGTTTAGGGTACGGTCTATACGGAGGGGCTATTTCCTGGGACAACTTCACTGCCCGGACCAATCCAATAAGGCCGAACAATTTACGCCATCCGTCACACACCTCCAGGCCCACGAATATTAACGTGGTTCCCATCGACTACCCCCTTCGGGCTCGTCTTAGGGGCCGGCTTACCCTGCTCAGATTAGCTTTAAGCAGGAACCCTTGGAATTTCGGCGACAGTGCATCTCACACTGTTAATCGCTACTCATGTCTGCATTCGCACTTCCGATACCTCCACGACCCATTACCAGATCGCTTCAACGGCCTACGGAACGCTCCGCTACCGCGTGATCGTAAACGATCACACCCTAAGCTTCGGTGCACGTCTTGAGCCCCGTTACATCTTCGCCGCAGAACCTCTTATTTAGACCAGTGAGCTGTTACGCTTTCTTTAAAGGATGGCTGCTTCTAAGCCAACCTCCTGGTTGTTTTGGAAGTTCCACATGCTTTCCCACTTAGACGTGACTTGGGGACCTTAGCTGTAGGTTAGGGCTGTTTCCCTTTTGACGACGGACCTTAGCACCCGCCGTCTGTCTGCCGAACTAGACTCGTTGGTATTCGGAGTTTGGTTAGTATTGGTAGATCTCGCGACCCCCGCAACCATCCAGTGCTCTACCCCCAACGGCAATCATTCGACGCTCTACCTCAATAGATTTCGCGGAGAACCAGCTATTTCCCGGCTTGATTGGCCTTTCACCCCTAAGCACAACTCATCCGATAATTTTTCAACATTAAACGGTTCGGTCCTCCAGTGCGTGTTACCGCACCTTCAACCTGGTCATGCATAGATCGCCGGGTTTCGGGTCTAATGCATCAAACTCTGTCGCCCTATTCAGACTCGCTTTCGCTGCGCCTACACCTAACGGCTTAAGCTTGCTTGATACACTAAGTCACAGACCCATTATGCAAGAGGTACGCGGTCAGGTCTCAAGGACCCTCCCACTGCTTGTAGGCATCCGGTTTCAGGTACTGTTTCACTCCCCTCATCGGGGTGCTTTTCACCTTTCCCTCACGGTACTGGTTCACTATCGGTCATGTACGAGTATTTAGGCTTGGAGGGTGGTCCCCCCATGTTCAGACAGGGTTTCACGTGCCCCGCCCTACTCAAGTCCTGTTGTTTCGCTTTCGCATACGGGACTGTCACCCGCTATGGTCAAACTTTCCAGAATGTTCTGCTAACTAAACAACAGGCACTGGCCTGGTCCGCGTTCGCTCGCCACTACTAACGGAATCTCGGTTGATGTCTTTTCCTCCGGGTACTGAGATGTTTCAGTTCCCCGGGTTCGCTT
>NZ_AP027315.1:0-470000 GCF_055397045.1 Sphingobium sp. TomMM15 | reverse complement strand
GAGTTTCGGCCCTGCCCTCCTCCCCGTGCCCATCCTCGACAGCGCGGAAATCAGCCATGCGGCGCTGCGCATGATGACCGTGTACGAGCTGGAAAAGCCGATCGGCACGCCGCGCACCCACAAGCGGTGCCGCGCCAATCTCGACGAAGCCATGGGCCAGATCGAAGCGCTCGTCCGCCAAAGCTGGGGCCGCGTCGCCCCCGCGCGTGAGGAGGACATCGTCAATGCGGCTTAATTTCACGCGGAGACGCGGAGATGCGGAGGGCACGCACAGCGCCGCAGGCAAATTTGCCGATGCAAGGCCTCAGCTTGGCGCTGTCACCTGCGTCGAACAAGGGACTCTCGCACACCCTCTCTGCGCCTCTGCGCCTCTGCGCGAACAAAAATCAAAGCTGTCCTACACAGACATGTTCACCATATGTTCCCCGCGAATCGGAGGACAAGCCCATGGCGCGTAAGCAATCGGATTATCTGGCAGCCCTTTTGTCAGACGAGGCGGAAAGTCCCGCCCCCGTTCCAGCGGCCGACAGCCCGCCTGTTGCCCAGGCCGAAACGTCGTCCCCCTCCCCTGCCCCGGCTCGCCCCGAACGCGCGCGCGGCGCGACACTGCTCGGCCGCGAAACAGCGCTTGCCCGGCTCGCCTCGGGCGAGGTGCGGCAGGTCACGCAATTGCTGCTCGATCCAGCAAAGGTTCGTATCTGGCGCGGCAACGCCCGGCTTTACTCCCATCTGACTGAGGACAATTGCCGCGAACTGATCGACTCAATCATCGCGGAGGGCGGGCAAAAAGTGCCTGCCGTCATCCGCCGTGTCGAAGGCGATCCGGACCATGATTATGAAGTGATCGCGGGCACGCGCCGCCATTTCTCGATCAGTTGGTTGCGGGCGCACAGCTATCCCGACATGATGTTCGTGGCGCAGGTCGCCCAGTTGGACGATGAAGCGGCCTTCCGCCTCGCGGACCTCGAAAACCGCGCGCGCAAGGACGTCACCGATCTTGAGCGCGCGCGCAACTATGCCGAAGCGCTGGGCGCCCATTATGGCAGCCACCTCACACGCATGGCCGAACGGCTAAAGCTCTCCAAGGGCTGGCTCAGTAAGATGATCAAGGTTGCGGGCATTCCTGACTACATCATCGACGCCTTCCCTTCGCCTGGCGACGTCCAGCTAAAGCCCGCCTATCCGCTGGCACAAGCGTTGGATGATCCTGCTGCTGCCCCGGCCATCAATGCAGAGGCCGCGCGGCTCATCACGACACAACGGGAACGCCGTTACGCGGGCGCACCGCCCCTCCCCGCTGCCGAAGTATTGAAGCGCCTGCTCGACGCGCCGCGCGTAGCCGTGTCGGAACCGAAGGAAGAGCCCTTCACCTGGACCACGCGCTACGGCCGCCCTGCCCTCACCGTGCAGTCGGTCAACCGCCAGGGCATCACCATCCGCTTCCACGCAGGCTCGGGGGCGGACATGGCCACGCTGGCGACCGCGCTCCGCGACACGCTCGAACATCTTGAGCGGCAGGGAATGGGTCTACAGCAGTGACAGGCTCGGGGGGGCACAACATCATCGCGACACAGGGGACGGGCATCTTGCCCGCCCTTGGGTCGCGCGTTGTTTCCCCGGGGAAACAGGACAGGTCCAGATCGGATCACCCTCCCCTCTCCTCCCGCAGACTTCATTCTTTCGCCCTGGTTCCATCCCCGTTTCCCCGGGGAAACACCCTCGCCACCCTGCCCTTGCCAAGGAGCCGCCCATGACGCGCACCGGCAAGGCCGAGCTTACCGACCAGTTCGAGCTGTTCCTTCCCTATATCGCGGACATGCCGCTGCGCGACCAGCGCGAGATGATGGAGCGCCCCTTCTTCAGCCTCGCCAAGTCGAAGCGCGTCAAGCCGATCGATTACACCTCCCCCGACGGCAAAGCCTGGGTCCATGTGTCCGCCAATCCCGATTACGGCATGGCGACCATCTGGGATGCCGACATCCTCATCTATTGCGCCTCGGTTCTGGCCGACATGGCCCGGCGCGGCATCAATGACGTTCCGCGCAAACTGCACCTCATGCCTTATGACCTGCTGCGCGCCATCCATCGTCCGACCACCGGCCGCGCCTATGAATTGCTCGGCCAGTCGCTCGACCGTCTGGTGTCCACCACGATCAAGACCAACATCCGCGCCGAAAACCGCCGCGAAGCGACCTTCAGCTGGCTCGATGGCTGGACCCAGCTTGTCGATGAACGCACCGAACGCTCGCGCGGCATGACGATTGAACTTAGCAACTGGTTCTACGAAGGCGTATTGATGCAGGGCGGTGTCCTGTCTATCGATCGCGCCTATTTCGACCTGACGGGCGGGCGCGAACGCTGGCTGTACAAGGTCGCGCGCAAACATGCTGGCGGGGCAGGGGAGGGGGGCTTCTCCATCTCCATGCCAACCCTGTTCGAAAAGTCAGGGGCAGAAGGCGCCTATCGCCGCTTCAAGTTCGAGATCGCCAAGATCGCCGAACGCGACCCATTGCCCGGCTACACATTATTGCTGGAACAGCCCCAGGGTAAGCGCGAGCCATCGCTACGCATGAGCCGCCGGTCGGCCGAAGCCCCACGCGCCTCAAACGACGCCCCGACTGCGAAAATGGGCATCCCACCCAAGGTCGCGGCTCTGACCGGCGCGAAAGCGTCCCCCAGCAAGAGTCCGGCACCCGACCCGCAACCCTTTCTCGACGCCGGGGATGTCATCCGCCGCACGGTCACCAGCCTTTCCTCCCGCGCGACCGCTGGCGAACTCACCGACGCAACCCTCGCCACGCTGCGCACCGAATGTCCAGGTTGGGACTATCAGTCCCTCCATCAGGATTTCCGCAACTGGCTCGACGCTGACCCGACGCGCACGCCGGTCAACTACCAAAAGGCCTTCATCGGCTTCGTGCGCCGTTTTCATGAAAAGAACCGTCACCGCCTTTGACGTTTCGGCCCAAAAGGCCCCCTCGTCATTCCGGCTTTGGTCGTTAGCGCATAAGCGTTCCCGAAGTGTCGGTTGCTCTACAGTGCGTTCGGCGCCTGATTTCCCGAAGCTACTGCCAACTTCATTTCATCCACAGCTTTTGAACGACATTGAGCGGCCGACCAATGCAACTGATTCAATCCCTGCTGAAATCCCCACCTTATCCGGGCACCGTCGACACTCCGGGAACGGCCAACGCTCCTTCAGGAACGTTTCCCCGACACATCAGGAACACCAGCCTCGACACTCCAGGAACGAAAGCCCGACCTTTCGGGAACAGCCCGGTTCGCCCGACTCGCCTATCCCCGCCACTTTTGCCGCATCCCACGCAGGCTTAACTCTCTAACTTTCTACTAAACCCTATAACCAGAAGGAGATTCTTCTAGTTTTTGGAAGGAAGAGAAGAAGCGAGCTGCGACACCAATTTGGTCGCTCCTTGATGGGAGATGCCGAGCAGGCGCGCGATCGCCACCTTGCTCAAACCTGGATAGGCCAGTTCCAACCGCATCAGCAGGGGCGCCTTGCTCCGCTTCGTCACTGGCAGCCCTTCGGGAAGCTTTTTGAGCCGCATTTCAAGCCGGTTAAGTTCCGCCAACCCTTGCGCCGCCTGTCGCCCGATCATTTCGATCAGCTGCCCCGTCAGCGTCCTTATATCCGTGCTGGGAAATCGGGGCAGATCCACGAAGGAAGGCAGTCGCCGTGTCGTCAACCTGCACGCTTCGAGCGCCGCCGGGATGTGCGCCGCCACCACCCATCCCAAATCTGTCCGACGGGGATCGATGTGCAGCCGCCGTCCATCCGCCGTCGTCAGCAATTGCCCCTCGCTCATGGGCGCCGCCAGCCCCTCCCGCGCCGCGATGAGCCGCTCCGCCACCTCTTCCACGCCCGTTGAAGGGTAGGGGGCCTCCACAACCGCCTGAACCGCCCGCCAGGCCGGGCCGAAGCGCACCAGATCGTCTGATGCCCAGATTTCCGCCTCTTTCCTGTCGTCCAGCAGCTGGCGTGATATGTTCAGCGTCGCCCGCGCGATCGGATCACGCTCGCCCTCGCTCGCCGAAAGCACGAAATGAACCAGCGCCGCGATCGACAAGGGGTCGTTCAGCCCCTCGCTATGGCGGGGTGGGGGCGTCCGCCCGCAAATCCAGTCCTGCAAATCTCCGACGGAAATGGGCACCGACGCGATACTGGCCAGCGCCGCGGCACCTTTAAGGCGCGACCGGGCAAGCCAGATGTCGGTGGCCGGACTGTTGGCAAGCCGCCCATCGAGCCTCCCCAGCAAAAGAAAGGCCTGCTCCGAAGACGATGAAAAATCCAGCATTTCCGGGCTATATCAACATATGTGATGTAACCAAACATATATGTTGGTTACACATGCTTTTCCCCGTTCCAAACGCGATTAATTCACCTTCTCCTTCATGAATTGAACCCCAATCCAGCTTGAAACCCGCCGCTCCCCGCGCCATCTGTCCGGCGGCCAAATTCATTGGAGGGCATGAAAGAAACGCCATGACGAACCCGACCGACGCTGCTCCTGAAACCCGTTCCTTCGAAGCTGACGTAGCCAAATTGCTGCACCTGATGGTGCACTCGGTCTATTCGGACAAGGATGTGTTCCTGCGCGAACTCATCTCCAACGCCGCCGACGCCTGCGAAAAGCTGCGCTATGAAAGCCTGAGCGATCCCGCGCTCGCCGCTGGCGGCAGCCCGCAAGTGACGGTGACGCTCGATCCCGACGCCCGTCAGCTCATGATCGAGGATAATGGCATCGGCATGAGCGAGGCCGAGCTTGTCGAAGCGCTCGGCACCATCGCCCGTTCGGGCACGAAGGCATTCATGGAACGCGTCGCCAGCGCCAAGGACGCGGAAGGTACGCAGTTGATCGGCCAATTCGGCGTCGGCTTCTATTCCGCCTTCATGGTCGCCGATCGCGTCGACGTCCTGTCCCGCCGCGCAGGCTCCGACCAGGCGGCGCGCTGGTCGTCGGATGGCCTTGGCACCTATACCGTCCAGCCCGCCGAAACAGCCGAGGCGCCGGATCACGGCACCCGCGTCATCCTGCAGCTGAAGGAAGACGCCGCGTCCTATACCGAACGCTATCGCGTCCAGCAGATCATCAAGGATCAGTCCGGCCATGTGCCCGTGCCGATCTTTCTCAAGGAGAAGCCCGATGCCGAACCCGAGCAGATCGCGGATGGCGCGGCGCTCTGGACCAAGCCCAAGAGCGAGATCAGCGCGGAGGAATATACCGATTTCTACCGCAGCGTCGCCGGTCAGTTCGACCAGCCCGCGCTGACGCTGCACTATCGGGCCGAGGGTCTGCATGAATATTCCGTGCTGGCCTTCATCCCCGAAATGAAGCCGTTCGACCTGTTCGATCCCGATCGCGCCGGCCGCATGAAGCTCTACGTCCGCCGCGTCTTCATCACCGACGAGGCCGAGATATTGCCGCGCTACCTGCGCTTCGTACGCGGCCTGGTGGACTCCAGCGACCTGCCGCTCAACGTGTCGCGCGAGATGATCCAGCAAAGCCCCGTTCTGGCGGCGATCCAGAAAGGCGTCAGCAACCGCATCCTCACCGAACTTGAAAAGCTCTCCGCCAACGATGGCGAAGCCTATATCAAATTCTGGGACAATTTCGGCGCGGTGCTGAAAGAAGGGCTGTACGAGGACTTCGCCCGCCGCGAGCAATTGCTCGGCCTCGCCCGCTTCAAATCCACCGCGTCGAGCGACAGCTGGCGCTCGCTCAAAGACTATGCCGAGGGCATGAAGGAGAACCAGACGGCGATCTATTACGCCACAGGCTCCGATCTTGACCGCCTCGCTTCGTCGCCCCAGCTGGAAGGGTTCCGCGCGCGCGGTATCGAGGTGCTGCTGCTAACCGATCAGGTGGACAGCTTCTGGGTCACCGCTGGCGTCGATTTTGATGGCAAGCCCTTTAAATCGGTGACGCAGGGCCTTGCCGACCTCAGCCTCGTGCCTCTGACCGAGGGCGAGACGGCCGCGCCCGCTGCGTCGGAGGAAGTCAGCAGCTTCATCGACTTCGCCAAGGATTTGTTGAAGGATCAGCTGTCCGACGTCCGCGTGTCCGAGCGGCTGACCGAAAGCCCGGTCTGCCTCGTCGCGGCCGAACATGGCATGGATCGCCAGCTGGAAAAGCTGCTGGCGGCCGCCGGTCGCGGCGGCGGGGCTTCGGCTCCTGTGCTAGAACTCAACCCGCGCCACAGCCTGATCGTCCGGCTGAGCAACCTCCAGGACGATAATAGCCTGCGCGAAGATGCCGCCTGGCTGCTATTGGACGAGGCCCGGATTGCCGATGGCGAATTGCCCACCGATCCGCGCGCCTTTGCCGAACGGCTTGGCCGGATCATGGCGAAGGCGCTAGACTGACGACTTTCGGCTGGCCCGGCCTTGTCCGCCGGGCCAACCAACATTAGGCGAGCGTCACGAAGATTTCCGCCTCGATCAGCCACTCGTCCCGAAGCTTGCGCCATTTCGCACTGTAGATGCCGGACGCGGTCGGCTCCTGCGCGTCCGCTGCCACACCCTTCCATTCGCCCATGTTCCATCGCGATCGGTTCGATCGGCGAGATGGTGATGCTAGTGGGCATCCGGACATAGATGGTGCGCTCGGCCGACGCGAACTCGCGCTTCCATGCCATCAGCTGCGCCTTCCGGCCGCTGATCACCCCGCTATCACTGCCGGTCACCAGTATCGCGGCGGGTGACAGCAGGGGGCCTATCGCGCTCAGGTCCATCTCCGCCAACGCACGGTTGAATGCCGCCCGCCGCATTCGGATCGCAAGGTCGCAGGATTGGGTCACTCTTTTATTCCGATCAGCGCTACTCGTGTCAGCCGCCTATGATCCAGCCCCGTAGCCGCTGCAAGGAAGCAGCGCGGAGTGAATTTGGCCGACACCCACCCCGATGGCACCGAGGCAATTTCTGCGCCCCACGATGCGCCCGGTCGTTAAGCCATTGCAATGAAGATGCAACCGCCAGGATATTGCGGCGTTATAGCTTGATGATTTTGCGGTGCGGTGCGTCTGATCCTGCCTTGGCAGGCGATAGATTTTCTGACTTTGATCGATATGCTGACGGCCGTGCTGACGGAGGCATGGTTGAATGACAGGAATTTTTGATCGCGTTTCGACGGGCAATTCAGGGCTCGATCTGGTGTTGGGCGGAGGTCTGCCTGCCCAAAGACTATATCTCCTCGAAGGCGCTCCCGGATCGGGAAAGACGACGCTCGCGCTCCAATTCCTGCTTGAAGGCGTGGCGGCGGGCGAGCCGGTCCTCTACGTGACGCTGTCGGAAACCAGCGAAGAATTATCGGTCGTCGCTGCCTCGCACGGCTGGGACCTGAACAACGTCAACCTCTTCGAACTTGCTTCTGCCGATTCAGTGCTGGGCATAGGACGGGACCAATCGATCCTACACAGCTGGGAAATGGAACTGGGCGGCACCATCGAACTGATCCGGGAAGAGGTGCAACGGTTGAAACCCCGTCGCATCGTGTTCGACAGCCTGTCCGAATTGCGGCTTCTGGCGCAGGACCCGCTCCGCTACCGGCGCCAGCTTCTGTTCCTCAAACAATTTTTCGCGCAGATCGACACCACGGTTCTGCTCGTGGACGACCTGACGGGCGGCGCGGGTATCCGCGACAATCACCTGCACAGCCTTTGCCATGGAGTGATAACGCTGGAACGGCTGACGCTTGATTTCGGCGCGGCGCGGCGGCGCATGCAAATCCAGAAGATGCGCGGCGTCGATTTCGTCGCCGGTTATCACGACATGATCATCCGCAAGGGCGGCATCGACATATTCCCCCGCCTCATCGCTTCCGACCATCACGCGCCGTTCGTCGGCGAACCGGTTGCCAGCAAGGTTCCGGAGCTCGACGCCATCCTGGACGGCGGTCCCCAACGCGGTACCAGCACGCTTATCACTGGTCCGGCGGGGGCAGGCAAAACGACGCTGGCCCTGCAATATGTCATCGCCGCCTGCGAACGCGGCGAAAATGCGGTGATATACGAATTTGATGAGCGCATCGGAACGCTCATTACCCGGGCGCGATTGTTCGGAACGGATCTACAGGCTTTGATGGACGACGGCCGCCTTATCATCCGCCAGATCGATCCGGCAGAGGTCGCGCCCGGCGAATTCGCCGCCATGGTCAGGCAGGAAGTGGAGGAGCGTAATTCACGCATCATCCTGATCGACAGCCTCAACGGCTATCTGGCCGCCATGCCTCAGGAACAGCAGCTGATCCTGCAATTGCACGAACTTCTGTCTTATCTCAGCCACCGGGGCGTCGTGACCTTGCTTGTCAACCCACAGCAGGGTTTCTTCGGGTCGATGCGAACCGATGAGCTGAATGTGTCCTACATCGCGGACATCGTCATCCTACTGCGCTTTTTCGAGGCAGAGGGGCGCATCCGGAAGGCATTGTCGGTCATCAAGCACCGCAGCGGCGCGCATGAAGACTCCATCCGCGAATTCAGGATCGACGCCCATGGCGTTCGGGTCGGTGCGCCGCTCTCTGATTTCAGGGGCGTGTTGACCGGAACGCCGGAATATCTGGGAGCCTCTACACCACTGATGGAGGATCGCGACGGCCGTGCATAAGGCCGCGACATCCTCAACCCTCCGGGTCATCGTCAGCGCACCCTATGGCAGCGACGCGGACAGCGTGACGCGGCTGCTGCGGGGGGAGGGGCATCGGGTCCAAATCTGCCCCACCTTGACCGAAGTGGCAGACGCGATCGATGAGCAGACGGGCGTCGCGCTGGTCACGGAAGAAGCGTTGTTCACCGACCTTGGCCCCTTGCACCGCGCGCTGGATGCGCAGCCTGCCTGGTCGGACATTCCCTTCATACTGCTCGCCGGACGGCAGGCAGGCCGCTTTGCTTCCAGTGAGGCCATAAGACGCCGACTGCCCGATAACGCGCTCAGCGTCATCCTGCTGGAACGCCCGGTCAGCGGGGAATCACTGATCAGCGCTGTCGCGTCGGGCATAAGGGCCCGGCAGAAGCAATTGCAGATCCGCGACCAGTTCGCGGCCATCGATGCAGAACGCGGCCGCCTCAATACATTGCTCGAAAATCTTCCGGTCGGCGTCGCGTTCATAAACACCGACGGCAGCACACTGCTTTCCAACCCCGCATTCCGCCGCTTCCTGCCCAGCGGAGACATCCCCGCCCGGCTGCCTGACGGGGAGGACCGGTGGGAAGGCTATGAAGAGGATGGAAGCCGTATCACGCGGGATCGCTTCGCGACGATGCGCGCTCTGAAGGGCGAACAGGTGCGGGGGATCGAGTTTCTGCATCACCCGACAGAAGGTCCTTCGGTCTGGACCCGGGTAAGCGGCGTGCCGTTACTCGACCCCGGCAGCTCACGGGTCACCGGCTCGATTTCAGTGATTGTCGATATAGACGAGCAGAAGAGGAGCCAGCAGGCGCTCGCGGAGGCGGCCCAGCGGCTGGAGCAGGAGGTTGATGCCCGCACGCGCGAATTGCGGGAGGCGCTGCTGCGATTGGAAGCCGAGGCGGAAGAACGCGCCCGGGCCGAGGAAGCGTTGCGCCAGGCGCAGAAGATGGAGGCGGTCGGTCAATTGACCGGCGGGATCGCGCATGACTTCAACAATATGCTGACGGGCATCATTGGAGCCATCGACATCCTGAAGCGTCGGATTTCCAGTGGCCGACTGGACGACCTTGATCGCTTCATGGATGCCGCCAGCACGTCGGCGCAGCGCGCGGCGGCGCTGACGTCCCGATTACTCGCCTTTTCCCGGCGGCAATCGCTCGACAGCCGCCCCACCGACGTCTGCAAGCTCATTCATTCGCTGGAGGACCTGCTCCGCCGCACCATGAATGAATCGATCGAGGTGGAAATCCTTTCCTCCCCCCCGTTGCCGACGGCGCTGGTGGACGCCAATCAGCTGGAAAGCGCGATCATCAACCTTGCGATCAATGCCCGCGACGCGATGCCTGACGGCGGCCGACTGACGCTGTCATGTGAAGAGGTGGAGCTGGATGCGGAGTGTTGCGCGCGCAATCCAGGCATCACGCCGGGCCGCTATATCATGGTTGGGGTGTCTGACACCGGCGTCGGCATCGATGACGACACACTGGACAAGGTGTTCGATCCCTTCTTCACGACCAAACCGATCGGGCAGGGCACGGGTCTCGGCCTGTCGATGGTCTATGGTTTCGCCAAGCAGTCGAATGGCCTGGTGCGCATCAATTCGACGGTGGGCGAAGGGACGGTGGTCAGGATATTCCTGCCGGTCGCGGAACAACAAGTTGAAACCGAATCCGTCGAACATGCTGCCATTCATCATGGCGACGGCCAGTCGGTGCTACTGGTCGAGGATGATGACTCCGTCCGGCTCCTCGTGCGCGATGTGCTTGAGGAATTGGGCTACAAGGCGACCGAGGCCGCCGACGGACAGCAGGCGGTGCGCATATTGGAGTCCGGGCGGCGTTTCGACCTTCTGATCTCCGATGTTGGCTTGCCGGGAATGAACGGGCGGCAATTGGCGGAAATCGCGCGAGCGCATTTGCCCGACCTGCCCATCCTGTTTGTGACGGGCTATGCGGAAGGGGCCGCCGTGCGGGGCGGCTTCCTATCCAACAACATGCAGATGATCACCAAGCCATTTCAGATCGAAATGCTCTCCGCTCGCATCCGCGAAATGCTGGAAAGCTAGCCCGTCAACTCCGGGAATGCCCCGTCTGCGACTAATGAGCGGCTGGGACGTCTACCTGATCGGGGCAGGGCTTTGTAGAAGCAGGCATGTCGGCTATCGGCGGGAAAAATCGCCAATTCAAGGCGATCCGCCCGTCTTGTGTTACGGGGCAGTGGCGGGTCGATGCGGTTCATGGCACGTCAGCGGTTTCGACCGATATAGTCGGCTACCGCATTAACGCTATGGCCGACCTTTTCCACCGCTTCCTCCAATTGGCGCCGAGATGTCTGAAAACGCTGAGACCAATATTGCACCTCCATATCCTCCTTCAGCGACACATGTTTCAGGTCGCGGGGAACGGGCGGGGATGTGCTCTCGACTTGAGGTTGCGGACCTATCGTGGACATGGCGATCTATTTTCCTAACGAGAGCTGCGGCTTTCGAACGCGCGGTGGTGTTCCGAAAGCCTGGCCTCGGTGCAGCTATTGGCGCTGGTGCTCTACTCTCTCTGGTAAGAGCGAGCGCGGCAGGATGATGTTCCAGTACCACTGGTAAAGTCCATAACCTGCATTATGCGGCAGGGATTCATCGCGGCTGAGGACAAGTCGGCGGCGGGGCTCCCCTTGGGTCAACAAAAGGAGCAGGCGCCCGATTTATGACGCAAGAAAAGGCGACGCTGCCGCTTCTAAGTATGTTTCCCCATACCTGCTATAGATGACGCGCCTTAACCTGATGCCTTTGTCGAGGAGGCTATGATGAAGAATATTCTTCTCCTGGTACATGATGATGAGGGTCAGGAAGCTCGACTGCAAGCGGCACTGGATTTGACCCGTGCCCTCGGCGGCCATCTTCAATGCATCGATGTCACGCCATTTCCGGTCATAGCCGGCGATCTTTATGCAGGTTTTGGCGAAACCGCTGTCATGCTTGATGAGCGCCAGAGCGAAGCCCGGAACAAGACAAAGATCAGCGCTCGCCTCGCCAAAGAGGATGTGAGTTGGGACTGGGTCGACATCACAGGGGAGATAGCAAGCTGCCTCCTGAAGGAAGCCGCGCTTGCGGACATCGTCGTCCTCAATCGGCAATTGGACAGTTATCCCCTTCCAGACATGCGGACGATCGTCGGCCAAGTCCTGATGCACGCCCGGGTCCCGGTGCTAGCCGTGCCACAGGAGGTCAATGGCTTCAGCATCAAACGGGCATTGCTCGCTTGGGATGGCCATCCTTCATGCATCGCAACGATGCGAGCCTGCACGCCTTTGCTTGCGCTGGCGGAGGAAGTCGAAGTGCTGACCATAAAGGACGGCTCGATTCAGGCTGAACCTAGTGACGCTGCCCGATATCTCTCGCGTCACAATGTGCACGCGAGCATTCGGGTTCTCAACGATCGCCTTCATCCTGCGGACGCGATAATCGAGGAAGAGGCCGAACAATGGAGGGCGGATTATATTATCATGGGCGCCTATGGCCGCGGAAGGATCATGGAAACATTCGGTGGCGTGACACGGCGTCTGCTTACCCGCAGTAAACGGCCTCTGATACTCGGCCACTGAGCTGGTGCCAGCGCTCCATCCTATGTTGCGCGTGGCGTGAAAGTCAGCCGATCGCGATCCAGGCGGCAAGGCTCGCCGCCGCCGCTGCAAGAGCGGCGAACAGCGGTATTGCGGCTCTCAAGCCGCCGTGGCCCCAACCGATGCCCACCGTCATGACGGCTTTGGCCAGAGTGTTGGCCAGAACCGCGCCGCCCAGTACGAAGCCAGCGGTTTGATCGTCGATCGCATGTTGGGGGAGCCCCGCCATCGTCATCACGGCTGCATCGACGTCCGATATGCCGGTGAGGGTGAGGACTACCGCCATGCCCTGCTGCCCAAAATGTTCCAATGCCCAACGCGCGGCGAGCGACAATCCCGCGACGAGGGCAGCCAGCAGGAGCGCGGGGGTAAAGCCCAGGGGATTGGCGACTGCGGCTCCGTTGCCGCCCTTGCCGTGGGCACGCCATGCGGTCAGGGCGAAGGCGACAGCTACAAGCGCTGCCGGAGCCATTGTCAGTGCCAGAGACGGCAGCGCGCGGGGAACGAGGACAAGCGCCACCAACTGCACCCTGACGAACATCACTATTGATGCGACCGCAATGCCTGCCGTCAGCAATCCTCGGCCATCGGGTTCGTCGCGGAGCCGCCTGGCATAATCGGCGGTGACGGCGGTGGACGACACGATGGCCCCGGTAAGCGCGACCAGCAAGACACCGCGATCGCGGCCGAAGCGCCTGGAGATAGCATAGCCGGCGAAGGAAAGTCCCATCACGAAGACGACCACCATCCAGATTTTCCGGGGGTTCCAGGCGTCGTAAGGGCCGTACGAGGCATCTGGCAGTAGCGGCAGGATGACGAGAGACACCAGCAGGAAGCGGGACACACCCTCAATCTCGCTCTCATCCATTCCCCGGAGCAAAGCGTGCATCGATTGCCGTGAGCTCAAGATCGCAAAGATCGCCGCACCTGTGGCCAGGCCCAGGGCAGGGGAGAGGCGCGTGGCGCAGAAACCCGCGCCGAAGGTCAGCAGGCCCGCCAGCGTTGTGGTTGCGGACAGATGATCCTGATCGGCGCTTCGGCTGTAGCCGACCGTCAGCACGGCCGCGACGCCCAGGCCCAGGGCAGCGGCGACCATGTCGGGGGCAAGGCCGCCGAGCCCCCCAAGCAACCCGATCAGCCCGAAGGTGCGAAAGCCCGCGACCCGTCGACCCTTGCCGAAGTTCCGCTGTGTCCAGCCGCGCTCCATCCCTACAAGCAGGCCCACTGCGATCGATGCGATCAGGGAAAGATAGGGGTGAGCGATATTGAACATGGGTTTAGCTAGCCTAAGCGCATCGGAGCAGATCGCGATAGGTATAAGTCGCAGTTAGACCGTCTTCATCTTCACCGGAATTTTGAGATAGCGAACGCCGTTGCTTTCCGCTTCGGGGAAACGACCTGCGCGGATATTGACCTGAATCGAAGGCAATAGCAGCCGAGGCACGGGCAGCGTCGCATCACGGGCTTCGCGCATGGCGACGAAACTGTCTTCATCCACGCCGTCATGGATATGGACGCTTGCGCGCCGCTCTTCGCCGACGGTCGTTTCCCAACGATAGTCATCGCGGCCGGGCGCCTTATAGTCATGACACAGAAACAGGCGAGTTTCATCGGGCAGGCTCAGCAGCCGCCGGATGGAACGGTAAAGAATGCGCGCGTCGCCACCGGGGAAATCCGCCCGCGCCGTGCCATAGTCAGGCATGAACAGTGTGTCGCCGACAAAGGCCGCGTCGCCGACCAGATAAGCGATGTCCGCAGGTGTATGCCCCGGAACATGCATGACGGTGAAGCGCAACGTGCCCACTGAAAACTGCTCGCCATCTCGAAACAACCGGTCGAAATCGGAACCATCGATCCGCATGTCGTTGAGTCCGAAGACGGGACGGAAGATTTTCTGCACGTCGCAAATATGCTCACCAATGCCGATCGGTGCGCCGGTCCTGCCCTTGATAAAGGGTGCTGCGGACAGATGATCGGCATGGGCGTGCGTTTCCAGCACCATAGTGATCCGCCAACCCTGCTTTTCAGCAAAGGCCAGCAGCCGCTCGGCTGAGCGCGTATCGACCTCACCGCTGGCAATGTCGAAATCCATCACCGGGTCGATGACTGCCGCCTCTCGGGTTTCGGGGTCAGCGACCAGATAGCTCACCGTATAGGTCGCCTCGTCGAAAAAGGCTTCGATCAGGGGCTTTGTGTCCATGTCATCCTCCATTGCTCCTTGACAATATATTACACTTATCTAAATTAGCAATATCTAATGGAGTGCATGATGATCCGTCCGTTGATGAACCTCGCCACCTTCGAAAAAAAGGCGGGCGAAGTCTCGAACCTGCTGAAAGCGATGGGCAACGCCCGGCGCCTGATGGTGCTGTGCAAGCTGGTCGAACATGGTGAAATGACCGTGGGCGACCTCGCGCAAGAGGTCGGTTTGTCGCAATCCGCCCTGTCGCAGCATCTCGCCAGGATGCGGGACGAGGGGCTGGTTGCTTTTCGACGGGAGAGCCAGACGCTCTGGTATCGCATCGCCGATGCGCGGACGGAACAGTTGCTCGCCAGTCTCTACACCATCTTCTGCAAGGAATGATCCGATGCCGATCACAACCATTACCCCGCACGACGCGGATAAAGCCGTGGCCAAGGGCGCCACGCTCGTCGATATCCGTGGACCTGACGAACATGCCCGCGAGCATATCCCGGGGGCGATCCATGTCCCGCTCGATCGTCTGGCGGAACTGCCACAGGTGGCCGGGCCAATCATCTTTCACTGCAAGTCAGGCATGCGAACGCAAGCCAATGAGGCAGCCTTGCAGGCGGCGGCGGGCTTCACGCCCTGCCATATACTTCAGGGCGGTCTGGACGGCTGGCGCGCGGCGGGATTGCCGACGCGCCTCGACCGGGCACAGCCGTTGGAGATCATGCGGCAGGTGCAACTGGTGGCCGGTGGCCTTGTGCTGCTGGGCGTCCTGCTCGGCTTCCTCGTCGCTCCTGCCTTTTTCGGCTTGTCGGCCTTTGTGGGCGCGGGGTTGATGATGGCGGGGGCGACCGGCTGGTGCGGCATGGCGAAGCTGTTGCTGGCGATGCCATGGAATCGCCGCTCTCTCGGCGCGTAGGCCGATCATGTCTCCGGCCATGATCGTTGCAGCTCTGGCTTCGGGCGGCCTGATCGGGACCGTGTTGGGTCTGGTCGGGGGCGGCGGCTCGATCCTTGCCGTGCCGCTGCTGGTCTACGTGGTGGGCGTAGGGTCTGCTCATGCCGCCATCGGGACGGCAGCGGTCGCTGTTGCCGCCAATGCGGCTTTCAGCCTGATCGGCCATGCCCGCGCCGGTACGGTGAAATGGCCATGCGCCCTCGTTTTCGCGGGAGCTGGCGTCACTGGCGCGGCGATTGGCGCGGAAATCGGCAAGGCTGTAGACGGCCAGCGATTGCTGATGCTGTTTGGCTTGCTGATGATCGGCGTGGGCCTTTCCATGCTACGGACGAAGCGCACCACCGACGCGCCCGATGTACGGCTGTCGCGAGCAACCGCTGGTCGATTGTTGCCACGCCTCGTTCCGATCGGCCTTGGAGTGGGATTGGCCGCTGGTTTTTTCGGGATCGGCGGCGGCTTCCTGATCGTGCCGGGGCTGATGATGGCGACTGCCATGCCACTCAAAAATGCAGTGGGAACGTCGCTCGTCGTCGTCACGGCGCTGGGTCTCACCACTGCGTCTTCCTATGCGCTGTCGGGCTTTGTCGATTGGTCCCTCGTGGGGGTATTGATCGCGGGCGGTGTCGGTGGAGCGGCTATAGGTATTGCCCTCGGCCGAAAGATGGCGGCGCGCAAAGGGCTGCTGGAGCGGCTGTTCGCCGTCACGGTCACCGCCGTGGGCGCATATGTCGCGCTGCGCGGCGTTTGAGTTTCCTGTCATCGCGGTCGAACGTCGGTTCTGCTGGTTCGGTCGTCCAGGATGACGACGGGGTGAACGGTTCAACTAAGTGGGGCAAGACCCATCTGCTCTGGCGTGATTGCGCTTGCGTCCGCACATGAGGAAGTGGCAGCCCATCTTCTCGTCCGACGGTAACGCGGGCTTGTGTCGGCCCGGAGGCTTCCAACCGAGAGGGGCTGGGCCGCAGAAATAGGGCGAACGCGCCGCAAAGTGGGGCACCTGTCCGGCCGAGAGGTTGACGAAGGCGAGGCTTGCCAGCGCCAGCGCACTAAACCGCATGGCTGAACCGCTTTTCCGCTGGTTGCAGATAGCTGTCGAATGCGGCGGCTATGCTGCGGGCGTAGGGGAGCGCGCCGGGGGTGAGTTGCACTCGGCCTTCGCTCAATCGTAATAGGCCAAGTCGCTCGAAGCGCGACAGGTCGGGCTGGGACAGGACAGTACCCACATGCGCTTCGCCCCGGCAGAGGATCGCCTCGATGATCCGGCCACGACGCCGGTCATCGCCCGTGCGCAGCGTGCCGCGAGTGGCGGAAAGCTCGCCGCGCTCTACGCGTTCGCGCCAAGGTCCGGCCTGCTTCTCATTCTGGACGATTAGGTCCGGGAATTGGCTGATCGCACTGGCGCCCAGGCCCAGGAGAATATCGGCGGGATCATCGGTAAAGCCCTGGAAGTTGCGGCGCAGCCGTCCGTCACGTGCTGCTATTGCCAGGCCGTCCTGCGGCAGGGCGAAATGGTCGAAGCCGATCGCCGCATAGCCAGCGGCGGTTAACATGCGATAGCCTTGTGCGGCCATGTCGAAGCGCGTGGCGAGATCGGGCAGATTGCTGCCGTCGATGCGGCGCTGACGAGGCAGTAGCTGCGGCATATGGGCATAGCCGAACAGGGCGACACGGGCGGGTTGCATCGCGATGCTTGCTTCCAAAGTCGCAGCAAGATCGTCAAGGCTTTGGCCGGGTAGGCCGTACATGAGGTCGAAACCGATCGCGATCCCGGCTGCGCGGAGTTGATCGACGGCTCGCTCCACCATGTCGAGCGGCTGAATGCGGCCGATGGCGGCCTGAACATGCGGGGTGAAGGTCTGTACGCCAAGGTTGACGCGGCTGACGCCCATGGCCGCCATGGTGGAAATCCAGGTGGCGTCGAGGCGGCGCGGGTCGAGTTCGACCGAGATTTCGGCGTGACGCGCATCGAAACAGAGCAGCAATTGCTGAAGCAGGCGGACGAAATCGACGAGCGGCAGTGAATTGGGACTACCGCCGCCGAAGGCGATCCGCGCGACGCGTCCGCGTCCGCGCAAGCGCCTCGCGATGGAAGCCATCTCTCGTTCCAGCGCCTCGACATAAGCGGTCAACCGCTGGGCGCGATTGGCCGCTCCTGTATTGCAGCCGCAATACCAGCATATGTCGTGGCAATAGGGGATATGGACATAGAGGGAGAGGGGGGCGTCCGTTTCCACTTCGTCCAGCCTAGCTGCAAGGTCATCCGCGTCTACATCGGCGGTGAACTGCGCGGCGGTGGGATAGCTGGTGTAGCGCGGCACCGGCTGGGCCAGCAGGTCAGGAAAGTAGGTCCACATGGCTGAACCGAATCGCATGGGACAGCGCGCACAGCATTGAGCCAGGTCAAATTGCCGCTTGCGCCGGATCAATGCCGGGCGTGCGGCGCCGGGGCAAAGCCAAGTCACCGACAACAGGGACGGAGACTTTGGAAATGCACATCAAGACTATCTTATTTGGAGCAGCGGCTGGTTGCGCCGCCATGTCCGCACCCGCGCAGGCCGCGCAGGGCGATGTGCTGGTGCGGCTGCGCGCCATCATGGTTGCGCCCAATGAACGAAGCGGGAGCGTGCTGCCCGCCTTTCCGGGCGAAAAGGTGAAAGTCGATAACAGCGTGATGCCGGAGATCGACGTGACTTATATGGCAACCGACCATGTGGGCTTTGAGCTGATTGCCGCGACGACCAAGCACAGCGCCAGCGGACGCACCGGAACGACCGGGGCGATCGGCCGTCTGGCATCCACCTGGGTGCTGCCGCCGACGCTGACGGCGCAATATCATTTCCTGCCGGAAGCCAAGATCCGGCCCTATGTCGGGGCGGGGGTAAATTATACGCTGTTCTACAATGAAAAGGCGTCGAACGGGCTGGAGGGCGCGGTGGGCGCGACCAGAGTGCATATGTCGGACAGCTTCGGCTGGGCGGCGCAGGCCGGAATTGATGTCGATTTGACGGACAGCATCTTCCTGAACCTGGATGTCAAATATATCGATATCGATACCACGGCCCGGCTCTCGACCACGGCGGCAGGCGTGCAGAAGGTTCGCGTGCATCTCGATCCGCTGGTCTTTGGCGTGGGTGTGGGCGTAAAGTTCTGAACCCTATGCCGCGGCGAGCGCCTTCACCACGAAGGGCAGGCGCTCGCCATCCGGCTCGGTCAGCGTCAGATAGCTGCCGGGCTGAATCGCATGCGCGTCCAGGCGGAAGAGTCGCTCGTCATCCTCCTCACCCGGCTCATAGGATAGCGCCCAGCCGTTGGAAGTCCGTAGCAGCCAGCCATGCCGGTCGGGTTCATTCGGCCAGAAGCGCCGGACGGTGGCGAGTTCGGGTTTATGCCGATATTCCTGCTCGTCGATCAGCCCGTCCTGGCCCAGCGGCAGGCGCATGACATAGCTGCGAGCTGCCGATCCGTTCGGAAAAGCAGGTGTGCGTGCGAGTTCGAGGCGTATCGTTGTCCATGTCATACCACCCAGATCGGGTTTTCGGGGGACAAAGACTATAAGGACTATCCCGGATGGCGGCGGAGGCCGTCAGATCCTAGCCAGCAAGGACAAGTTACGGTTCCTCGGCAGGAGATGTGAGATGAAATCGATACTGCTTCATATCCATGACGATCGAGGCGCGGAAAGCCGCCTGCAAGCAGCGTGCGACATCGCGCGCGCGACGGGGGCGCACATTCGTTGCGTTCAGGTGACGCAAATGCCCGACATGGTGGCCGCAGACATGTATGGCGGCGCGGCGCTGGCGCCTTCCATCATCAACGAGCTGCGTGAAATCGACGAGCGAATCAAGGCGCGCACCGAGGAAAGGCTTCGCGCGGAAGGTGTGAGTTGGGATTGGCGGCAACTCGATGGCGATATCCTTCATGGCCTACTGGCCGCCTCGACATTGACCGATGTCATCGTCGTGACCCTGCCTGAAGGGCCGCGCAGGGTACTCACCGATCCACCGCCGATCGCCGCCGAACTGGCGCTGTCAGGGCCGGTGCCGGTGATGGCCGTCCCGCAATCGGCGAAATCGCTGACGGTAACGGGACGGGCGCTAGTCGCCTGGGATGGATCCCAGGAAGCATCGGCGGCACTGCGGGGCGCGGTGCCGCTGCTGAAGCTCGCGCAGGATGTGCACATCGTGACTGTGGAGGAAGCGAGCAAAAATACCTTCCCCGCGACTGATGCCCCAGAATATCTTGCCCGCCATGGAATCAAAGCGGAAGTCCATAGCTGGCCACGGGACGGCCGAGCTGTGGAGGATGCCCTGATGGCTGCCGTCGAAGCGCTGAAGCCCGACTGGATGGTGATGGGCGCCTATGGTCACAGCCGGTTGCGCCAGTTCGTGTTCGGCGGCGTGACCCGAACGATGCTGCGCGACGGACGCGTGCCTGTCTTGCTGGCGCACTGAAGACAGGGCATTGTAACCCGATGGCGGTGGCGGACGACGATGACACGGAAGGCTTGAGCGAGCGCGAGCATAGCCTGGAACAGGCGCTGCTGGGGTCGATCCTCGCGACGGTGCCCGACGCGCTGATCGTCATCGACATGGCCGGGCGGATCGTGTCGTTCAGCGCGGCGGCGCAGCGCATGTTCCAATATGCCGAAACGGACGTACTGGGCGAAAATATCTCCATGTTGATGCCGTCGCCGGATCGGGAACGGCATGACGGCTATATCGACCATTATCTCAGTACCGGCGAAAAACGGATCATCGGCATCGGCCGCCTGACCAGCGCGCGACGGCGGGATGGATCGACCTTTCCGATCGAATTGTCGGTGGGGGAGGTGCATGACCGGGGGCAGCGGCTGTTCACCGGCTTCATCCGCGACCTTACCGAACGGCAGCAGGCCGAGCGGCGCGTCGCCGACCTTCAGGCGGAACTGTCGCATGCCAGCCGGGTGACGGCTATGGGGACGCTGGCGTCCGCGCTGGCGCATGAGTTGAACCAACCGTTGACGGCGATCGCCAACTATCTGGAGGCGGGGCGCGACCTGCTGGACGCCGATGGGCCGGTGGATCGCGAGATGCTGCGCGAGGCGATGGACGAAAGCGCACGCCAGGCGCTGCGCGCGGGCGAGATCATCCGGTCGCTGCGCGAGTTCATCAAGCGCGGCGAGACGATGCGCCAGCCTGAATCGCTGCGCGAGTTGCTGGCCGAAGGGGCGGCGCTCGCTTTTATCGGCATGGACAGTCGGGGCATCGACATGGACATCAGCGTCGATCGGCGCGTGAATAATGTGCTGGTCAACCGCGTGCAGTTGCAGCAGGTGATCATCAACCTCATCAAGAATGCGGTGGAGGCGATGGCGAGCAGCCCCGCACGCATCCTGCGCCTGTCCGCCGTCCCGGCCGAGGATGGGCGGGTGGAGGTGATCGTCGCGGACAGCGGAATGGGTCTGGACCCCGACATGTCACGCACGCTCTTCAACCCTTTCACCACCACCAAGCCGTCCGGCATGGGCGTTGGCCTGTCGATCAGCCAGACCATTGTTGAAGGACAGGGCGGGCGCATCTGGGCGCAGCCGTCACAATGGGGCGGCACGGCCTTTCACTTCACCCTGGACAGCGCGGACTGAAAGCATGAGCGAACCTTTCCCCATCTATGTCGTCGATGATGACGAGGCGATCCGCCGGTCGCTGTCCTTCCTGCTAAAGACCAGCGGCTATGCGGTGCGGCTGTTCGAGGGCGGCACGGCGTTTCTGAAGGAAGCGGCGGGACTGGAACCGGGATGCGTGCTGCTGGACGTGCGCATGCCCGACATTGACGGGCTGGAGGTGCAGCGGGAATTGCGCGCGCGCGGCATCATGCTGCCGGTGGTGATCATGACGGGTCATGGCGACATCGATATGGCCGTCGCGGCGATGAAGGCGGGCGCGAGCGACTTCATTGAAAAGCCGTTCGAGAAGGCGGCGCTGCTGGGATGCGTCGAGGCAGCGCGGCTGCTGTCGGCGGCCGATCGTGGGGCCGGAGCGCGGGCGGAGGATGCAAGGGCGCGGCTGAATGTTCTGACCGATCGGGAGCGCGATGTGCTTGACGGGTTGGTCGAAGGACTGCCCAACAAGACGATTGCCTTCGACCTGGGGATCAGCCCGCGAACGGTGGAGATTCATCGCGCCAACCTGATGCAAAAGCTGGAGGTGAAGAGCCTGGCCGAAGCGCTGCGGATCGCGTTCCATGCGGGGGTGGAGTGAAGCGAAGTTCAGGGATCGTCACCCCGGGCTTGACCCGGGGTCCCGCTACCTTCAGGCGAGCAGGTCGAACATATCCTCCCAGTTCGGATTGCCTCGCTCGATAAGCGCGAATTTCCACTGACGTTGCCAGCGCTTCAGGCGCTTCTCATGCTCTATGCATGCCGAGATGTCATCGCTCCGTTCGGCCCAGACCAGTCGGTACAAGCGATAGCGAGCGCAGAAATCGGACCCGGTGCCGGTTTTATGCTGGTGGATGTGGGCGGAAAGGTCTGACGTCACGCCCACATACATCGTTCCGCGATATCGATCGCTCATGATGTAAACCCAACCGCCTTTTCGTGCGCGCTCCATGGTTTTGGCATTGAAGAAGCGGGACCCCGGGTCAAGCCCGGGGTGACGGAGGAGGGGATCGCTAGGGAGATTTACGGATAGGTCTGAAACCCGCATGGCGGCATGCAGCGGGCATGGATATGCAATTTGATCTGGCGCAAAAGGCGCCCGGCGGTGCCGAAATGGCGGCGGTGATGACCCCGGCTGCCGGAGGCTGCGGTGCAGGATATTGCGATCGGTGCGAGGTGCGCGATCAGGCGATCTGCGCCGATCTGGACCCGCAGGAGCGCGCGGCGCTCAACCGGATCGGGCGACGGGTGACGTTGCAGGCCGGGCAGACTGTAATGTGGGAGGGCGATGACAGCATGGTCGTTGCCAATGTGATTGAAGGCACTCTGAAGCTGGCCACATCGACCGGCGACGGGCGCGAACAGATTGTCGGCGTGGTCTATGCATCGGATTTCATCGGCCGACCCTTCGGCGCGCGCACGCCGCATAGCGTAACGGCGCTGACCGATGCGCGACTTTGCCTCTACCCACGCGGCGCTTTTGACGGCTTTGCGCGCCAGCATTCGGAGCTTGAGCATCGGCTGCTCCAAAGGACGCTGGACGACCTTGATCGGACGCGAGCCTGGATGCTCCTGCTGGGGCGAAAGAATGCGCGAGAGAAGGTCGCGTCCTTCCTTCTGGACATGAGCAGGCGGCTGCGCGCGGACCCGGACGGCGTGATTGACCTACCTCTGTCGCGCCAGCAGATCGCGGACATATTGGGGCTAACCATAGAAACCGTCTCGCGTCAGATCAGCGACATGAAGCGGTTGGGCGTGATCGCGCTGGCCGGGCGGCGCGGCGTGCGGATTTCCGATGCCGACCGGCTGGAGGCCATGGCCGAGGGCGAGTGATAGCGGGTTTCTGGTGTTCCGAGACTTCCCCTCCCGTAAACGGGAGGGGTTAGGGGTGGGCGCGAGCGAAGCGAGCTTCTCGGCTGGCCTTTGAAAATCAGCATGGATGTTGCGCTGGCCCACCCCCCAGCCCCCTCCCGCCTGCGGGAGGGGGAGTTTAGCATTCCTCCCACCCTCCCGCCTGCGGGAGGGGGAGTATCAGCGACAATCTGCCTAAGGATATTCCCCTACATACCCGCCGCGCCGCCTTTGCCAGAGGTCAGAGCATAGGGGCGGCGACCGGACGAGGGGCGCTGCAAAGACCTTTCGCGGGGAAATCCGATGGATCGTTTGTTATTGAAATCGGGCGGCTGGTTCGCGCTTGCTATGCTGACCTTGTTGGCGGCGTTGATGGCGGTGGACAGCGGCTTTGCCGTCCATATGGCCATCGCTTGCGCGGCGGCGCTGCTGATGGTTGTGGTGACGATTGGTGGCGCAGATTATGCGGGTATCGCCCGCGGACTGCTGAAAATGCCCGCCGATCAGGGGAAATATGATGACGATCCGATCCGCTGGGGCGTGATCGCGACGGTCTTCTGGGGATTGGCGGGGTTTCTGGCGGGGCTGTACATCGCCTTGCAGCTTGCCTTTCCGGCGCTGAACCTTGGCATCGAATATACGAGTTTCGGGCGATTGCGGCCGCTGCATACTTCGGCGGTGATCTTTGCATTCGGCGGCAACGCGCTGATCGCGACGAGTTTCTATGTCGTGCAGCGGACCTGTCGCGCGCGGCTGGCCTTTCCCTCGCTCGCGCGGTTCGTATTCTGGGGATACCAGCTGTTCATCGTGCTAGCCGCGACCGGCTATGTCATGGGCATTACCGAGGCGCGCGAATATGCCGAGCCCGAATGGTATGTCGACATCTGGCTGACCATCGTCTGGGTCGCCTATCTGGTCGTCTTTGGCGGCACGATCCTGCGCCGCAGCGAGCCGCATATCTATGTTGCGAACTGGTTTTACCTAAGTTTCATCCTGACGATCGCGATGCTGCACATCGTCAACAACCTGTCGGTGCCAGTCAGCTTTCTCGGTTCCAAGAGCTACAGCGCTTTCGCAGGCGTGCAGGATGCGCTGACGCAATGGTGGTATGGGCATAACGCCGTCGGTTTCTTCCTGACTGCCGGCTTTCTGGCCATGATGTATTATTTCGTGCCCAAGCAGGCGGAGCGGCCGGTCTATAGTTATCGGTTGTCGATCATCCACTTCTGGTCGTTGATCTTCCTCTATATCTGGGCGGGTCCGCACCACCTTCACTATACGGCGCTGCCCGACTGGGCGCAGACTTTGGGCATGGTCTTTTCGGTCATGCTGTGGATGCCGAGCTGGGGCGGGATGATCAACGGCCTTATGACGCTGAACGGCGCATGGGACCGCATCCGCACCGATCCGATCATCCGCATGATGGTGATGGCGCTGGCCTTTTACGGCATGAGCACCTTTGAAGGGCCGATGATGTCGGTGAAGGCGGTCAACAGCCTGTCCCATTATACTGAATGGACGATCGGCCATGTGCATAGCGGCGCGCTCGGGTGGAACGGACTCATCACCTTTGCCTGCCTCTATTATCTGACGCCACGCCTGTGGAAGCGGGAGAGGCTCTACTCTCTGCGGCTGGTGAACTGGCACTTCTGGCTCGCGACGCTGGGTATCGTTCTTTACGCTGCGTCGATGTGGGTCGCGGGCATCATGCAGGGGCTGATGTGGCGCGAATATGGGAGTGACGGCTACCTCGTCTATGCCTTCTCCGAAGTCGTGAGTGCCATGTTCCCCATGTATGTGATCCGCGCGGCTGGCGGCCTCATGTACCTCGCCGGAGCGATCATCATGGCCTGGAATATCGGCAAGACCATCGCGGGAAGCCCGCTGCGTGCGGAAAAGCCGATGAGTGATGCGGCCTATGATCCGGCGGCGGATCGGCCGCTTGTCGCCCAGCCTGCTTAAGGGACGCCAAGACATGACAAGCAAGACCAAAGCCAAGTTCTGGGACCATGGCAAGCTGGAGCGCAACGTCTCCCTGCTGGGCATCGCGTCGCTCATCGTGGTCGCTATCGGCGGGATCGTGGAGATCGCGCCCCTCTTCTGGATCGACAACACGATCGAGAAGGTGGATGGCATGCGGCCCTATACCCCCCTGGAGCTGGCGGGCCGGAATATCTACATCCGCGAGGGCTGCTATAACTGCCATAGCCAAATGATCCGGCCGTTCCGCGACGAGACGGAACGCTACGGCCATTACAGTCTGGCCGCCGAGAGCATGTATGACCACCCCTTCCAATGGGGATCGAAGCGCACTGGACCCGATCTGGCGCGCGTGGGCGGCAGATATTCCGATGAATGGCATGTCCAGCATCTGAACGATCCGCGCGCCGTGGTGCCGGAGTCGATCATGCCGGGCTATGCCTTCCTCGCCGAGCGGGAATTGAAGCCTGCGGACATGCGCAAGGATCTGACCGCGCTGACCGATGTCGGCGTGCCCTACAGCAAGGATGACATCGCCAAGGCCAATGACGACCTGAAGGCGCAGGCCGATCCCGATGCGGACGCCAAAGACCTGATCAAACGCTATCCCAAGGCGCAGGCGCGCGACTTCGATGGCGATCCGGGCAAGGTGACGGAGATGGATGCGCTGGTCGCCTATCTCCAGATGCTGGGCACGCTGGTCGATGTGGAAAGCGCCAAGCCGCAGGAGGTCGAACGATGAGCTACGACGCCTTGCGGCATTTCGCCGACAGCTGGGGGCTGGTCTTCATGGGACTGACCTATGCCGTCCTGATCGGCTGGCATTTCCGGCCCAAAGGGCGCGAGCGAAGCGCAACGGCCGCACGCGCCATTTTCGAGACTGAGCATGCGGAGGCCGATCATGGCTGATGACAAGCGGATCGACGCCGCCACCGGCACAGAGATCAAGCATCATGAATGGGACGGCATTCAGGAACTGGATACGCCGCTGCCGCGCTGGTGGCTGTGGACCTTCTACGCGACGATTCTATTCGCGATCGGTTATGTGATCGCCTATCCCGCCCTGCCGATGATCAGCCGGGCGACAGAGGGCGTGCTGGGCTGGTCCAGCCGGGGGGCGCTCGACAAGGAACTGGCGGCGCGGGAAGCGCAGATCGCGCCGGTGCGGCAGGCGATCGCCGATACCTCCATCGAAATACTGCCGACGCGGCCGCAATTGATGCAGGCTGCGGTCGAGGGCGGACGGGCGGCGTTCCGTGTCCATTGCGTGCAGTGCCATGGATCGGGCGCGGCGGGGTCGAAGGGCTATCCCAACCTGAATGATGACGACTGGTTGTGGGGTGGAAATCTGCCTGCGATCGAAAAGACCATCACCGATGGCGTGCGCAATCCCGATCATGCAGCAACCCGTCAGTCGCTCATGCCTGCTTTCGGTAAGGATCAGTTGCTCACCGCTGCGCAGGTCGACGATGTGGTGGCGCATGTGCGGGTGATTAGCGGGCAAGACCGCCCCAGCCCGGCGTCGCAGCGGGGGGGCAGGGTCTTTACCGACAATTGCGCTGTCTGCCACGGACCGGCGGGCAAGGGGAACCGGGACGTCGGTGCGCCGAACCTGAGCGATGCGATCTGGCTCTATGGCGGCGATGCCGAGACCATCCATGAGACCGTCTGGAACAGCCGCCATGGCGTGATGCCGCGCTGGGACGACAAGCTGGACAAGGCGACGATCCGCATGCTGGCCGCCTATGTGCACAGTCTCGGCGGGGGTGAGGCTGTGCCGGTGAAGTTTGCGGCTAAGGTGCCGGGCGATGCCGCGCAATAGCAGCCGCCCCTTCTTCGTCACCCCGGACTTGATCCGGGGTCCCGCTGCCCTTTGGAACGGGCGTGGGGAAGAAGCGGAATTCCGGGTCGAGCCCGGGATGACGGGGAGTGTAGTTGTTCCGGGGAGGCGGGCATGCTGATGTCGGACTCCCCCTCGCTCTACGAGAAGCGCAAGGGCGTCTATCCCAAGGCGGTGGACGGCTTCTATCGCCGCCTGAAATGGGCGATTATGGCGGTGACGCTGGGCATTTATTGGGCGACGCCCTGGCTGCGGTGGGACCGGGGGCCTTATGCGCCGGATCAGGCGGTCCTCGTCGATCTGGCGCATCGTCGCTTCTACATGTTCTCAATCGAAATCTGGCCGCACGAATTTTACTATGTCGCCGGGCTGCTCGTCATGGCGGGAGTTGGCCTGTTCCTCGTTACCTCCGCCGTGGGCCGGGCGTGGTGCGGCTATGCCTGTCCGCAGACGGTGTGGACGGACCTGTACCAGCATGTCGAACGCTTCATCGACGGGGATCGCAACGCGCAGCTGAAGCTAGCCAAGGCCCCCTGGAGCGTCGGCAAGCTGGCGCGACGGCTGGGGAAGTGGAGCCTGTGGCTGGCGATCGCCTTCATCACGGGAGGCGCATGGATTTTCTACTTCGCCGACGCGCCCACACTTCAACAGCAGTTCTGGAGCGGCACCGCAGCGCCGGTCGCCTATGGAACGGTAGCGGTGCTGACCGCCACGACCTTCATCCTGGGCGGATTCATGCGCGAACAGGTATGCATCTATATGTGCCCCTGGCCGCGCATCCAGACCGCGATGCTCGACGAGAAGTCGCTCGTCGTCACCTATAAGGATTGGCGCGGCGAAAAGCGTGGGAGCCTAAAAAAGGCGGAGGCGCATCCGGGAGAGTTTGGCGACTGCATCGATTGCAACCAGTGCGTCGCGGTCTGCCCCACCGGCATCGATATTCGGGAAGGGCCGCAGATCGGCTGCATCACCTGCGCGCTGTGCATCGACGCCTGCGACAAGGTGATGGAACAGATCGGACGGCCTCGCGGGCTGATCGATTATTGCACGCAGGACGATGCGGAAGCGGAGAAGAAGGGTGCGGCGCCAAAACCAGTGCTGAAGACATTGCTGCGCCCGCGGACCATCGCCTATTTCGGCGTGTGGGCGAGCATTGGTGCGGCGATGCTGTTCACGCTGGGTGCGCGGACGCGGCTCGACATCAGTGCGCAGCAGGATCGCAATCCGATCTTCGTGCGCCTGTCGGACGGCGCGATCCGCAACGCTTATACGGTGAAGCTGCGCAATATGGAGGCGCGCCCGCGCGACGTGGAGGTGCGCGTTACGGGTCTGCCCGGCGCAAAGATCTGGACCGACGCCGGATCGCGGGAAAAGGCGAGTGATGCGGTGCGCGCAACGGTCGCTGCCGACAGCGTGACCAAGCTGCGCTTGTTCCTGACGATGCCCTCCGCAGGTCCGGTGCGGCAGGATTTCCGTTTCACCGTGCGCGCCCTGGACCGCGAAGGCGGCGGCGAAAGCGAAGACGCTCGTTTCGAAAGGCCCTGAACATGAAACATGTCCGTCCATTCACCGGCTGGCACATGACCGCGATACTCGTCGCGGGTTTTGCCGTCGTCATCGCCGTGAACACGCTGATGGCGACGATCGCCGTGCGATCCTTCGGCGGGACAGTGGTGGAGAATAGCTATGTCGCCAGCCAGAAGTTCAACGGCTGGCTGGCGCAGGCGCGGGCGCAGGAAAAGCTGGGCTGGCGCGACCGGGTGACGCTGGACCCCGCGCGCCATGTGCGGATGGAGCTGAACGTGCGGGGTGCGCAGATGAGCGCGGTGGCGCAACATCCGCTTGGGCGCGCGCCGGATATCATGTTGCGTCTGCATGAGGCCGCGCCGGGACTTTATGTGAGCGATCGCGCCTTGCCCGGTGGCCGGTGGCAGCTGCGCTTCGACATTCGCCATGGCGGCGGAGAAGAACATTTGCTGCGGGAGATCGACTGATGGCCAGCCAGCCTGTTCTCAACGAGGAAGCTTCGGCTGAAGCAAAGGAAAGCCTGTTCGCGGTGCCGGGCATTCATTGTGCGGGGTGCATCTCGAAGATCGAGAATGGCTTGCCGCTGACGCCCGGCATCCACTCCGCGCGGGTCAATATGAGCGCCAAGCGGGTCGCGATCAGCCATGATCCTGCACTGACCCCGCCGGAAATGAAGGCGGCGATCGTCGCGCTCGGGTTCGACGCGGAGCCGCTCGCTGATCCGGGTCAGGATGTCGCGGCGGCAGAGAGCAAGGCGCTGGTGCGCGCGCTTGCCGTGGCGGGCTTCGCGGCGATGAACATCATGCTGCTGTCGGTGTCGATCTGGTCAGGCGCGGAAGGGGCCACGCGGACGATGTTCCACTGGCTATCGGCGCTGATCGCTTTGCCGACCGTCGCTTATGCCGGCCAGCCTTTCTTCCGTTCCGCCTGGGCTGCGTTGCGGCAGGGGCGGACGAACATGGACGTGCCGATCAGCATCGGCGTGCTGCTGACGACCGCCATGAGCCTTTTCGAAACCATCAGCGGCGGCAAACATGCCTGGTTCGATGGCGCGGTGATGCTGCTGTTCTTCCTGCTGGCGGGGCGTTGCCTCGACAGCATGATGCGGGGGCGGGCTCGGGCTGGCGTGGCGGCTTTGCTGAAGCAGACGGCGCCTGGCGCGCTGGTGCTGGCCGAAGGCGGCCGCAGCCAGTGGACAGCGGCCAGTGCGCTGCGTCCCGGCATGCGCATGATCGTCGCGGCGGGCGAAAGGCTGGCCGCCGACGGCCGGGTCGTGGAAGGAGAAAGCGGCATCGACATCGCCTTCCTGACCGGCGAAAGCGCGCCGGTTCGCGTCCGCGCTGGCGACATTGTGCAGGCCGGGGCGATGAATGTCGAAGGACCGATCACGGTCGAGGTGACGGCGGCCGGAGCCGATACGGTGATCGCCGACATTGCCCGGCTGATGGAGGAAGCGGGGCAGGGGAAGTCCCGCTATGTCCAGATCGCCGACCGTGCCGCGCGCTATTATGCGCCCTGTGTCCATCTGCTCGCCGCGCTGTCTTTCGCAGGGTGGATGATTGCGGGTGCCGGCGCGCATCAAGCGCTGTTGATCGCGGTGGCGGTGCTGCTGATCACCTGTCCCTGCGCGCTCGGCCTTGCGGTCCCGGCGGCGCAGATCGTTGCATGCGGCGCGTTGATGCGGCGCGGCGTGCTGGTGAAGGACGGGTCGGCGCTGGAGCGGCTGTCGGAAGTGAGCGAGGCGCTGTTCGACAAGACGGGCACGCTGACGCTGGGCCGTCCGGTGCCGCAGGCGCTTGACCGGCTGGAGTGTGAGGATCAGTCGATCCTGCTGGCGCTGGCAAGGGGCTCTCGTCATCCGTTGAGCGACGCGCTGCGGCAGGCGCTGGAGGCCCGCCAAGTCGCTCCGGCGTCCCTCGACCGTATCCGCGAAGTTCCGGGAGAGGGCATCTTCGCCGATCATGCTGGTGTGGCGGTGGCGCTGGCCCGGCCACGCAGCGTCGTCAGCCTGTTCGGCCTTGCGAGCGAATATCGGTTCGGGGAGCGGTCGGCGCTGCTGCATTTTTCCGACGCCCTGCGCCCGGATGCGGCGGAAACGCTGAGCGAGATGCGCTCGATGGACCTCAAGACGCTGATCGCCAGCGGGGATCGTCCCGAAGCTCTGGAAGGGATCGCGCGTGCGACCGGCACGACGGCGATCGGCCATCTGCGCCCGGCGGATAAGCTGGCGCTGATCGGACGGTTACAGGCGCGCGGCGAGAAGGTGTTGATGGTGGGCGACGGACTGAATGACGGCCCGGCGCTCGCGGCGGGTCATGCCAGCATCGCCCCCGCCTCTGCCAGCGACGCGAGCCAGTTGACGGCCGACGCCGTGTTCCTGGGCGACAGGCTGGCGCCCGTGGCAGTGACGGTTCGCGCGGCGCGCCGGACGATCGCCGTGGTGAAGCAGAATTTTGCGCTGGCCATCGGCTATAATGTGATGGCCGTGCCCCTGGCCGTTGCGGGCAAGGTGACGCCGCTTGTCGCGGCGATCGCCATGTCCACATCTTCGCTGATTGTGATCGCCAACGCCCTCCGCCTGAAGGGAGCCGCGAAATGACCGGCCTTGGATTGTTGATCCCGATCGCCCTGTTCCTCGGCCTGCTGGGCCTTGCCGCCTTTTTCTGGGCGCTGCGCAATGGGCAGTTCGATGACAGCGAAGGCGCAGCGGCGCGGATATTGATTGACGAAGATTGACCGCGGGGTGCTTTGGTGCCTTGTCGACCTTTGGCCAAACCGTGGCTTCAAAGTCTGCGTTCCGTCACCCCGGGCTTGACCCGGGGTCCCGCTACTTTTGAAAATATCACAAAGAGAGCGGGATCCCGGATCAAGTCCGGGATGACGACCCCTGAACATGGCGGGTGCGACAAAGGGACCTGGTCCGAATGGATCAGGCCCCTCTTGCTGCCTTCTGTTGAAGCTCAGGAAATGACCATCGCTTCCGGATCAGGATTGCGTGTCCAGTTCCAGTACTCGGCGAGTTTGAACGGGCAGGACACATAGTTGCGGCCCTTGCTGTTCAGATAATAGCTTTTGGCCTTGGGGTGGGTCCAGACCATCTGCTTCATTTGCTCATCGACCTTCTCGTTCCAGTCGAGATAGGCCTGCTCCGTCGGCTCGATCGCCTTGCCGCCAGCGGCCACGATCCTGTCGAGCGCTTCGACGATATAGTGGATCTGCGCTTCCAGAACCATGTTGACGCCCGCCGCATGGTTGGGCGCGCTGTTCGGCCCAAGCGTCATGAAGAAGTTGGGATAGGCGGGAGCCATCACGCCCAGATAGGCGCGCGCCTCGTCCTTGCCCCATGCCGCCGCCAGATCGCAGCCGCCCCGGCCATAAACCTTGAGCGGGCCGAGCGCGGGGGCCAGTTCAAAGCCGGTGGCGAGCGCGATCACATCGACTTCGTAGCGCTGGCCGCTCTTGGTGACGATCGCATTTTCCTCGACATGATCGATGGGGTCGGTTTCCAGCGTGACATTGGGCTTCAGCAAAGTGTCGAGCCAGCCGCCGTCGGCGTCCAGAACGATGCGCTTGCCAAAGATCGGATAGTCGGGAACGACCTTTTCAATGAGGTCGGGACGGCCCGCCAGCTTGCGATGGATATATTGCAGCGCATAGCTGCGCGCGCCGTCATTCTGAGCAGAGATCGAGACGTCCTGGTTGGGCCAGTTCGGGTCCCTCTTCACATTGCCATAGAGACCGTCGCCGGTGAACCAGTAAACGCGAAAGCGGAACCATTCCTTGTAATGGGGAATGTTGCGCAGCGCGAAGCGGATATTGTCATTCACCGGGGCGGTGATTTCCGGGTTATTGAGCACCCAATGTTTGGAGCGCTGAAAGATGACGAGGCTGGAGACCTTGTCAGCGATTGCGGGCGCGAGCTGGGCGGCGCTGGCGCCCGTGCCGATCACCGCCACGCGCTTTCCGGTAAGGTCCATGTCCGGGTCCCATCCGGCGGTGTGCATCTTGGTGCCCTTGAAGCTGTCCAGGCCGGGGATATTGGGGAAGGACCAGCGGTTCAGAACGCCATGGGCGAGCAGGACCGCATTGACCACTTCCACCCGTTCCGCGCCGGTCTTCACATCCTGCAAGGTGACTTGCCAGTTGCTGTCCGCATCGCTCCAGCGGGTGGCGAGCACCTTCGTCCCGAACTGGACATGATCGCGGATGCCATATTTGTCGGCTACGCCGGTCAGATAGCTGTGAATCTCCGGCCCCTTCGGATGGTAGCTGCTCCAATCGGGGTTCAGTTCGAAGGAATAGGAGTAGAAGTGGCTGGGCGTATCGACGCCGACGCCGGGATAGCGGTTTTCCAGCCATGTGCCGCCAAGGTCAGAGTTCTTCTCGATGATCGTGTAGTCATAGCCGGCCTCGCCGAGCTTGATGCCTGCGGCGATGCCCGTCATGCCGCCGCCGATCACCAGCACGCGGAAGCCGGCGGGCGGATGGATGCGGCCGGGCATGTCCTTGCGCGGCACCGGGCGTTCAAAGCCCATCTGGTCGTAAAGCACCGGCATGATCGTGGGATCGACATCTTCGCCGACGCTGACGCCCATCATCCGGCGTAGCAGTTCAGGATCGATCGGGCGTTCCACCGGCGGCGTCGGGTTGGTCAACAGCGTGAAGAGGCGATCCCGCAGATCCTGCGCCATTTCGTCCGGCACGTTCGACGGCGCTTCTGCCGTGTAGATGCCGGTCAGGTAGGGCGCGAAACTGTCCAGATATTCGCGGTCCTGCGCATAGGTCGTGTAAACCATCAGCAGGCTAGGCAGGTTGGCGTCCTGCAGCGCCCAGCGAAGTCCATCGCGGTCGGCGATGGGCAGGGGGCATGTGGTCGCCGGATGTGGCTGGCTATGCGCGTTCATCTTCGCTCCTCTCTTGGTGCGCGGCGGCAGAAATGCCGGTTCGCTCAAGATGTGAGTATATACTTACTTTGCGCGAACAAATTGACGTGCGTCAAAATCGGGCAGTGCATATGGCAGCGGCGGAGCGGCCTGAGAGAAGCTCCGCCGACGATCACTCAGCTATGGGATTTCAGGCCGCAGCCTTGCTGCCGCGCAGGTCCACGGTGGTATGGACGCCGTTGACCCTCTTCTGGAATTCGGCCGCGCGGGCGTGCGGATTGTAGAATTGGCGATACCATAGCCGTCCCTTGTGGAACGGTCCGTCGTCCGGCACCTGAAGGATGTTTATGGCTGCTTCCTTATATTTCCACAGTTCGAAATCCTGCGAGAAAGCGGCGAGCCCTGCCTCATGATAGGCGCGGGCGGTGGTGCGTTCCTCTGCCGTAGCTTCGCCGTTCGCAGCGGTCTGCGCCATCACGGCGAACCAGACGCGCACCTCGCCATCCTCGACCGGCGTGTTGCAGATCATCATGAGCGAGGGATGCTTGCCCTCCATGCGGGACAGCAGGATGCCGGGGCCGGTGTACCAAGTGTCGGTTTCCAGCAGCCCGCTGCCATCCACCAGCGTACGGTGGCCCGACGCAAAGCGCTGGCGCATGATGGGACCGTCAAATTCATTTTCGAAAAAGACATTGCCCGAGGAGCCATGGACCGGCGCGAAATGCGCATAGTCGGTCATGTTGTCGAGGATTTCCTGCGGGTGGATCGGCAAGGTGCCGAGAGGGTCCACCTGCCAGCGGACCCATCCTTCGCCGGTGCGGTCCCATTCGGCGAAATCGGGCAGGTCATAGTCGGGTTCGCCCCCTTCCATGTCATGCCACATCCAGATGCAACCGGCCTTTTCCACAACCTTATGTGACTTGATGCAGGCTGCCTTGGGGATGCTGCGCGTGGAATAGGGGATGTCGTCGCATTGGCCTTCGGGGGTGAAGCGCCAACCATGGGCGGGGCAGCGGATCGAATCCCCCTCCACCTGATTGCCGTCGCGCACGACATAGGATGTGCTGTTGCGCGCGATGTTGACGCGCATGTGCGGGCAATAAGCGTTCAGCAGCACGACGCGTCCGCTCTTGCCACGATAGAGCGCCATGTCCTGCCCGAAGAAGCGAACGGGCTGCGGCTGCGGCGTCACCTCATCTGCGGTCGCCACCATGAACCAGCCACGGGGGAAGGTCAGTTCGCCCAGGCCATATTCGGCTGTCTTTGCCATGATCTCTGCCCTTCCTCTTAGATGAAGCTGTCGCCGTTCGGCGCACCGAGCATGACGCCGCCGAAGTTGCGGCCGACCACGCCCGGATTGTTCGCCACATGGGCTCGCCCAGCATGAATGTCGCAAAAGGCGCGGGCGATCGGATTGCCGCGATAAATGGCTTCCGCGCCGCTGGCCGCGAAGATGCGGGCGATCAATGCGCAGCAGCGGCCGGAAATTTGCGCCGATTGGAAGCGATAGTGGAGACGGGTTTCAAGGTCCGCCTGCTCGCCCATGCGCGCCTTTTCAGTGAGGTGCGCGAAGTTGCGGAACAGAATGGTCTTCATCTCGTCAATCGCCACGCGGGTTTCGGCGATCACCATCTGCACATCGGGATCGGCCGAGGCGCTTACCCCGCTATTGGCGCTCCTGCGCTTTGCGCCTTTCTCGACGAAGCAGTCGAGCGCGCCTTGCAGCGCTCCGATGGACGAGGAGGATACGGCGCGGACAAAGACCTGCCCGAACGGCAGCTTGTAGAGTGGGCCGGGGTTGACCTTTGCGCCGGGGTTGGTGGAGGCGAAGCCATCCTTCGACCGATGGGTGCGGTAGGCGGGGACATAGGCGTCCTCCACCGTCACGTCATGGCTGCCCGTGCCGCCAAGGCCGATCGTGTCCCAGATCGACAGCACCTTGAAATCGCCGCGGGGGACAAGGAAGGTCCAGAAGTCCGGCTCTCCCGTCTCGGGATCGTTGACTAGGCCGCCCAGAAACGCCCAGTCGCAATGATCGACGCCGCTGGAAAATCCCCAGCGCCCGCTGATCCGATAGCCGCCCTCGACCGGCGTGACCTGCGCGCGCGGCATGTAGGAGGAGGAGATGAGGGTGGTGTTATCCTTGCCCCACACATCCTCCTGCGCCTGAGCGTCGAAAAGGGCGAGCTGCCAGTTATGCACGGCGACGACGCCGAGCACCCAGGCGGAAGACATGCAGCCTTCCGCGAGCTTCATCTGCACCGCGTAGAAGGTTTCGATATCCATCTCATATCCGCCGGACCGGCGAGGCTGGAGTATCTTGAAAAAGCCAGCATCCTGGAAATCGCGGATGGTGTCGTCCGGCACCTTGTTGCCCGCTTCGCAGGCGTCGGCGCGTTCGCGCAGGACCGGCACGAGCGCCGCCGCCCGATCAACAAGATCGGCCATGGCGGGCGCTGTGGTCGCGTTGGCAAGCGTCATATTCCCTCTCCTTATGATCAGGCCGCGTCGGCCAGTTTTGCCTGTTCGTCGGCGCCGAAGCCGACGCTGAAATCATGGCCCCACAGGCTGGCCGATGTGCTTTCGAAAACGGTGTGATGGTCCCAGTCCATGACCCGCCCGCCGCAGCCATATTCCAGCGCGAAGCCGCCGGGCGTTTCGACATAGAAGCTGATCATGTGATCGTTGGTGTGGCGGCCCAGCGTCGCCATCAGCCGCGCTCCGGACGCCAGCATGCGGTCATAGGCGTGGCCGACCTCGTCGATCGTCGCGACCTCCACCATCAGATGGACGCAGCCTGATGGCACCTCCCCTTCGAATAGGGCCAGACTATGATGACGGCCATTGGCGCAATGCAGGAAGTCGATCCGCATCTCGGGGCCACCGTCCCCTGCGGGGCGGTGCACCATGAAATCGGACAGGCCAAGGCCGAGTAGGTCTGCCAGGAAGCGACGCGTCTCCACTATATTGGGCGCAGGCAACACCGCATGGCCATAGCCAAGATCACCGGTGACGAAGCGCACGCCTTGCGGGGAACAGAAGGGCGCGAAGCTGCTGACATAGCCATAGCTGATTTCATGGCGATTGCCCGAAGGATCGCGGAACCAGACCATGTCGGTCACATGGCGCAGCGCGCGTTCCGCCTGCGTCGAATGGGTGTAGGCGACGCCGCGTGCGTCCAGGGTCGCCAAGGCCGCGACATATTGCTGTTCGTTGCGCACTTCCCAGCCGCTGGCGCAATAGCCGTCGCGATCGCCTTCGATAATGAACAGCCGCCCCGCGCGCTCGTCAATGCGCAGCGCCAAGCCGCCGGGAAGCGCCTCAACGGAAAATCCCACGATGTCCTCGGCGAAGCGGACCCATTGCTGAAGATCGCGGGACGTAATGATGCTGTAGGCGAGAGCCGCGACTTCCATGTCGTCCTCCAGTCGGTTGTGGGGCCATGATGAACCGGGACGACTAGGAGGGAATTGATCACCATCAAATTTCAGGAATTTTCGTTTTCGTGAAGCGGCGTATCTCCGATCATTCGCGGTCTATGCGCCATTTCAGCGACAATTTTCGTTACAAATAGAACAAAATTCTACGCGCGTATTTGAAATTTGACCTGCCTCAAGGCGCGTGAGGCGACTTCGCCTTCCTATCTGGGGACCGGGCGTGTTCGAGGCTGCGGCAGTGAGGAACAGCATGAACGTCCAATCGACCATGCGCGCAAAGGCGGCGCAGACAATCAGCCACGTTAACCTGCACTATCCCCGGCCCGAAGATGGTCCGGCGGCTGCGTTGCTGCTGGAAACCGCCGGGCTCATGAAGACCCAGCAAATGGAACTGCCGCAAGGCGGCATATTCTATCGCTTCACCACCAATGTCCTTGCCCCCAATGGCGGGGACAACATCGTCTATCTCAGCCCGCTACCGGCGGCGACAGCGGCGCTGCTGATCGCGGCGCGCGAAGCGCTGGGGTTCGGCACCGATAGCGAGCATCCCGCTGTTTCAGCCTATCGGGCAGCACAGGCAGCCGATCCCGAATATGATTTTCATGTTGGGTTCCTTCATGCATCGCTTGAGCAGCTGGAAGATCGCTATCTGGCGCTCCAGGCGCTGGAGGCCAATGACGCGCGCTTTGCCGGGCGATTGAAGTTTCTGGTCAATCGCGCTCAGCCGGGCGACGCGGAGATCGACGCCCGGCTTGATGCATCACCGGTCTATAGAGGCGTCACGCGCTACACCTACGGGCGCAATGGCGTGCAGGCCTTTTGCGAGACAGACCTGATCGTCGATGGCCCTTTGGGCGGCGGCGTGGTTCTGGAGTTCGATTACATCTTCCCCGGCCGTGCGGACCACATCCTTGCGGTTTCGGATGCCAGCCGGTGACGCAAGAACTGCCCCCGGCGACATGCACGGGGGCAGTCAGAATCAGGCGCGAACCATGGCCGACGCCATAGCGTCGAAGACGCCGCCAATGCGCGCCGCCAGATGCTCTTCGACGTCGCAATCCTCCATCGCCTGCCGCATCGCCGACGTCCATTGAACGGCAACGGCATCGGTGATGGGAAAGCGGGCGTGCAGCGTCATCATGCACTTACCGGGGTTGGCCGCGAACCAGTCGCTGTCGCCACCCAGCCAGCCGCACAGAAACCCGCTCAACGACCGCCGCATAGGCGTCAGGTCATCGGCATGCATCGCCCGCAGGTCGCGATAGGCGGCGACGGAGTCGATGAGGTCATAGAATCGATCCACGATCCTGCTGACCCCTTCGCGTCCGCCCACGGCGTGGAAGGGCGGTTGGCCTTCGCTCAATTCCGGTCGCCGCGAATGGCGTCCTGGATGCTGAGGCCGCCCAGAACGAGCATGAACACGATCATCAGGCCAGCGACGAAATGCGGGAAGTAAAGGCCAAACAACTGATCCATTTAATGTCTCCTTTCCAAAGACATTAAATCTTCAGTCCCGGCGACGAATTGACGTGCGTCAAAATCAGCGATTTCAGCGGGACTGAGGGTTTGAGTTCTCGTTCATCGCGATCGAATGTCGGTTCCGCTGATACGGCCGTCCAGCATCGATATCTGCACATCGGCTGCGGCAGCGACGTCGGGATCGTGGGTCACGCACACAACTGCGCGGCCCTGATCATGGGCGAGTGCGCGAAACATTTCGACCACGTGGGCGCTGTTCTGGCTGTCGAGATTGCCGGTGGGCTCGTCACAAAGCACCAGCGCGGGATTGTTCGCGATCGCTCGGGCGATCGCCACGCGCTGTCTTTCCCCGCCCGACAGGCGGTTGGGCGTCTTGTCCATCTTCTTGGCCAAGCCTACGGTGGCCATCAGGCTCTGCGCCTTCTCCCGCGCCTGTGCTGGCGACAGTCGGCCCAGTCTGCGCATCGGTAGCATCACATTTTCGAGTGCGGTGAACTCGGGCAGCAGGAAGTGAAACTGGAACACGAAGCCGAAATGCGTGAGTCGGATCTGCGCGCGCTCGTCGCCGTCCAGCGCGTTCATGTCGCGCCCTTCAAACAGTAGGGACCCTTCGGTCGGGCGGTCCAGCAGCCCCAGTAGATAGAGGAGGGAGGATTTGCCACAGCCCGACGGCCCGACGATGGCGACGAAGCTGCCCGGATCAATCGTCAGCGAAACATCGGCAACCAGCGTTACTGGGGGTGTTCCGGCCAGTTCGCGGAAAAGCCCCTGCGCCTGCATGATCGCGTTCATACCGCGCCCCGCAATATATCGACGGGATTGACCCGTGCCGCTTTGCGCGCGGGAAGCCAGGCCGCGATCACACCCGAAAACAGCGATGCCGCAGCGGCAATCACATATTGCCGGGCCGATCGATCGAGCGGCAGACGTTCATTGTCGCCGCCGATGGGAAAGTGGAGGGAACCCAGTATCGCCAGCAATCCATATCCGAGCAGCCATCCGACAAAGATTCCGACCAGCGCCAGCGCCAACCCTTCGAACACGAAAATCAGTTGGAGGTCGCCTTCGGAAAAGCCGATGGAGCGCATGATCGCAATGTCGCGTCTCTTGTCCGACACACTGTTCGACACGACGGTGTAGATGCCGAAGCTGGCGACCAGCAGGATCGCCGAGACGACACTGTACATGATGACATTGCGGGTCACGAGTAGCGAGAGAAAGTCTGCGGATCGCTCCTCCCAGCTTTCGGCCTTGTAGGCAAAGCGCTCTTCCAGGCGTCGGCTGATGAGCTGCGCGCCATAGGGATCGTCCAGATGCACGCCGATGCGGTTGATGATGAAGGGGCGGCCGAGCAGAGATTGCGCCTCGCGCAGAAGCACATAGCCGAGCGAAGAGGACAGCTGTGTCTGGCCGCGCTTGAACAGGCCGACGATGCGGAGCGAACGGTTGTTGCCCGATGCCGAGGTTGCACCCACGACATCGCCCATGGCAAGGCCGAGCCGCCGCGCCATTTCCTCGCCGATGATGATGCCGCCTTGCGTGCTTTCCAGATCGCGGAGGCGTCCCGTGCGCAGTTTGTCTTCGATGGCGCTGACCTTCTCCTCGACCGCCGGATCGACGCCAACGATCGTCAACGCCTCCTCCCGCCCGCCGCTGCGCAGGGTGATCGCGCCCGTCAGGCTGGGTGAGCCGACCGCGCCGGGCAGCGCATTGACGGCCCGCAGTATCTCCGGCCAGCCTTTCAGCCCGCGCACTTCGTTGCGGACCTTATAATGGCGTAGGTCAATTGCCGCACCTTTGTATAATCTGACGCCCGGTTGCGGCGGCGGGCTTCGCAGCTCGTCGGAAATGATGATGTGCGGCGCCGCGTCGATCAACGTCTTGATGAAATCATTCTGGCTGCCAATCATCATCGCGGAGACGGCCAGGAAGAAGCCAACGCCTACCGCAACGCCGCTCACAGCCACCAAAGTCTGTCGGCGCCGACCTACTAGATGCCGGGCGGCGATGCTTGCCAACAGCCGGAGCTGCCCGCTCATCGCGTTACCCGCACCCGCATATTGTCCGACAGTTTGCCCTCGGGCGCTCTCACGATCATTTCGCCCTGCGATAGACCTGAAAGGATTTGGACATCGCCGGACCCTGCGATCCCAGTCCGCACCGCCCGTGCATGAACGCGTCCGTCGCGGATGACCCAGACCTTGCCGTCCTCTATTGCGCTCGTCGCCACCAGCAGCGCGCGATCCGCGCGCCGGGTGACGATGTTGACTTCCAACGTCAGCCCGAGCGGCAGCGCCAGACGCTGGTCGGTAACGATATAAACGCGGAAGGCGCGCTGTTCAGGATCGCCGCCGGGCGTCACTTCGCGGACCTGGCCATGCAGCACCCGACCGGGCCAGGCGTCGCTGGACATCAGCGCCGCCTGGCCCGCCCGAATCCTCGGCACGTCGCGTTCATCGACCGTTGTGGTAATTCGGACGCTGGCAGGATCGCCCAGCGTCATGAGCGCGCGGCCGGGGGTTGCGAGATCGCCCGGTTCCACATCGCGGCGTAGGACGATGCCGTTGATGCCTGACCGCACCACCATCTGATCGAGGCGGGCACGCGCGCCTTCCTCCGCCGCCTTTGCACTGTCGGCTGCGGCAACGGCGGAATCACGGGCGGCCCGCGTGACCCATCCTTTGGCGAACAGCGCGAGCGTGCGCCGCTCCTCCTGCAAGGCAACGCGGCGCTGCGCCGTCGCCTGTTGTACCGCATGGCGCTGTTCCTCGTCATCCAGCAGGACGAGCGGCTGGCCGCGCCCCACGTGCTGCGCTTCCTCCACCAGCACCTGACGGACAGGGGCGGTGAGGCGCGCGGATATGGTGACAGGATGTTCCGCCTCGACAAAGCCGGTGGCATAGACCAGTTCGACCGCATCGCCGACACGAACGGGCATGAGAGTGACGTCGTGCGCTCGCCCGGCGAGCAGCCAATAAACTGCCGCCGCCGCCAGCAGCGCCAGCGGCAACAGCCAGAGCGCAATGCGTTTCATGCCCCCTCTATAGCATCATGCTGAAATCATTGCGTGCCCGTATCGGTTCAGCAGTCGCGTTCTACTTCGATCCGATCGGGATCTGGTGTGGCTTGCTTGCCTCAGTCGCGAGACGCGGAACGATGACCTTTAGAAGCCCTTTTTCCAGATGCGCGCTGGCTTTGTCGGCATCCGCTTCGAAGGGCAGGGCGACCCGCCGCAAGAAGCTTCCCCGGCTGCGCTCGATCAGATGATAATGCTTCTTTTCGTCCTTCTCTTCGCGATCTTCCTTATGCTCGGCCTTGATGGTGAGTATGCCGTCATGAACATCCAGGGACACATCCTTCTCGTCAAAACCAGGCAGTTCGGCGGTCAATTCAAGTCCGCCGTCCGTCTCGGCAACGTCCACCTTGGGCAGGAGAAAGCCCTTGCGGTCGCCAGCATCGCTGGTGATCCAGCCGCGGCCGAAGTCATCGGTCAGGCGATCCATTTCCTTGCGCAGATCGGCGAGCGGATCAAATCCGGTGCGAAACATCCCGGTGCGTCCAAAGGGAATCAGCGAACGAAAGTCGGTCATTGTCTTTCTCCTGCTTTTTTGTGCGTGGCGGTTCGCCCCGTCATTGTCTGGGCTGTTGCGGCTGTTGGGAAGCCACCGGGCTGTGCATCTCGCTGCAATGTTGCATGCCGTCGGGCATCTGCTGAGCTGATCCCATGCACTCCGATGGCGGATGCATGCCATCGGAGGGCATCCTGTGGCCGCCTTCATCCTTCATCACGGGGCAATCATGCTGGGGCTCCGCTACCGCAGACGGGGCGCTCTCCGCTGCTTCGGCCGGGTGGTGCCCGGCGTGCGGTTGTGCAGTCTGTGCCGATACACCGGCAATGAACATCAGGTTCAAGAAACCGGCACCGGCGATGAAAGAGCGGCGCATGAACAGTCCTCCCTAACAAGACTCCGGGTGGGAGTGTCGCCCTGCGCGCGAAGTGGCGCCATAAGTAGAGTCACGAACTCATGGATCAGGGCACGAGGACTGCGGCACCCTTGATCTTGCCTGTTCGCAACCGTTGCAGCGCGTCATTAGCATCTTCGAGCCGGAAGGTCTCCGTGACGGTGTGAAGGGGGATGTCACCTGCCAGTTCGAAAAAGGAGGTGCCGTCTTCTCGCGTCAGATTGGCGACCGAGCATATCTGCCTTTCCTCCCACAAGTCGGCATAGGGGAATGAAGGAATGTCGCTCATGTGGATACCGGCACAGATGACGCGGCCGCCTTTCCTGACCGCTTGCAGTGCACGCGGCACCAACTCTCCTGCGGGTGCGAAGATCAGCGCTGCATCAAGTGGCGCTGGCGGATCGTCGGAAGAACCGCCTGCCCATTCGCAGCCCAGCGAACGCGCGAACGCCTGTCCATCCTCATCGCCATCCTTGGTGAAGGCATAGACAGTGCGTCCCTGATGCCGGGCGACCTGTGCGAGAATATGCGCCGCGGCGCCAAATCCATACAGACCTATGACCGGCGCAGGGCCGGCCAGCCGCAGCGCTCTCCAGCCGATCAGGCCGGCGCAAAGGAGCGGCGCGGCTTCCACGTCGGAAAAACGATCGGGCAGGTCGAAGCAATAATGGACGTCGGCAATCACATGGCTGGCATAACCACCATCCCGCGTGGCGCCGGTGAAGAGCGGTGCGTCGCAGAGATTTTCCTTTCCTGCCTGGCAGTAGGGACATTGACCGCATGTATGTCCCAGCCACGGGACACCCACCCGCTGGCCTATTGCAAAGTCTTCCACGCCGACCCCGATCGCTGCGACGCGACCGACGATTTCGTGTCCTGGTATGATCGGATAACGCGCGGGGATCTCGCCATCGAGCACATGCAGATCGGTTCGGCAAACCCCGCAGGCAGCCACTTCGATCAGCAATTCGCCGGGACCCGGATGGGGCACGGGACGCTCGATCCGGATCAGGGGAGTCCGGACGGTTCTGATCTGCATGGCAATCATTGCGCTCATGCACGGCCTCCTAACGCATCGCCACGCGCTTGAGCGCTTCGGCGGACAGCAGGTAAGCGGCAACCAATATGGTCGTGATGGCGACGATGGGAAGGCCTGGCGCGACGAAGCCCAATGCTGGGGCGATCGGTAGAAAGGGTATCGCGATCGCTGTGCACAGGCAAAGCCCGGCGGTCGTCACCAGCAGTCGATGGGGCCGTTGCCGCCATAGTGGCACTGCCGTGCGAATGACAAAAACCACCAGTATCTGGGTTGCCATGGACTCGATGAACCATGCGGTGCGAAATGTTGGCACATCGACATGGAAAAGCGCGATCAGCGCGGCAAAGGTCGCGATGTCGAACAGCGACGACAAAGGTCCCATGATTAGTGTGAAGCGGACGATGGCCCGCATGTTCCAGCCATGGGGCGCCGCAAGATCGCTTTTCTCCGCACGGTCGAACGGGATGCCCGTTTGGGAGAGATCATAGAGCATGTTGTTGAGCAGGACTTGCACTGGCGTCAGTGGCAGGAAGGGCAGGAACAGGGACGCGAGCGCCATTGTCAGCATGTTGCCGAAATTGGAGCTGGTGCCCATGCGGATATATTTGAGGATATTGGCATAGGTGCGGCGTCCTTCCGCCACGCCGTCGGTGAGAACGGACAAATCAGGCGCCAGCAGGATCATGTCCGCAGCCTCGCGAGCCACGTCGGTGGCGCCATCCACCGAAAGGCCGACGTCCGCTGCCCTGATCGCGGGCGCGTCGTTGATGCCGTCGCCGAGGAATCCGACAATATGTCCGCGCGCTTGAAGCGCATGCACGATCCTCAATTTCTGGTCGGGGGTGATGCGGGCGAAAAGGTCCGTCTCCACAACACGCACTGCCAGCGCCTCGTCATCGAGCGCGGCGATCTGATCGCCGGTGAGGAGGCCCGAAACCGGCCGTCCGAGCGCGGCCATAAGATGCTGCACGGCAGCGGCGGAGTCGCCTGAGATGACCTTGGTGGCGACGCCCGCCGCCTCCAGCCGTCCGATCGCGGCGGCAGCCGAGCCTTTGGGCGGATCAAGGAAAAGGCAGAAGCCCACAAATATCAGATGGTCGTCATCGTCCGTTTCGATGCGCTCACGGCCCGCCGCCGCTTTCCAGGCGATGCCCAGCAGACGCAGGCCCTGGCTGGCATTATCGTCATGCAGTGTCATGAGCCGCCCCTTCAACGCGGGGTCCAGCGGCACGATCCTGCCATCTGCCGCTTCGGCCTGATCGCAAAGGGCAAGGATCGTTTCCGGCGCGCCCTTGACGATCTCGACCCTCTCGCTCTCCCATTGCGCCAGCACCGAAACCCGCCGCCGTTCGAAATCGAACGGACGCTCGTCGAGCTTGCGCCATCCGGTGAGCGGATGATGTCCCGTGTGCGCGAGCAGTGCGTCGTCCAGCGGGCTCCGCAGGCCGCTTTCGAACCGGGCATTGACCGCGGCCAGTTCGAACACGCGTTCACTGTCGGCGCCGTCTATCCCCGGATGGCCGGTCATCATGATCCGTGCCTCCGTGAGCGTACCCGTCTTGTCGGTACATAATATGTCCATCTCACCCAGGTCGTGGATTGCCGAAAGCCGTTTCACCACCACCTTCGCCGCAGCCATGCGCTGCGCTCCGCGCGCCAGACCGATTGTCATGATCATCGGCAGCAGTTCGGGCGTAAGACCAACCGCCAGCGCCATCGCGAACAGGAAGGATTCCACCGGTGGTCGGCCGAGCGCCAGATGAGCCAGGATGACGAACAGGACGAGGAAGATCGTCATCCGCACGATCAGCAGCCCCAGCCGGTGGATTCCTCGCTCAAAGGCGGTCGGTGGCTGTTCATCGCCCAGCGACCGGGCGATCCCGCCGAAATGGGTGCGATCGCCCGTCTGGACGACCAGCATCTGCGCGCTGCCCCCGATCATCGAACTGCCGTGCAGCAGAAGGTTTCTTGCCACGGCCATGGACGCATCGGGTTCCACAGTCGGCGACTTTTCGACCGGGAAGGGCTCTCCGGTCAGCGCGGCCTGATTGACCTGAGCCGAGTTGGCCGACAGCACGAGTCCATCGGCGGGTATCAGATCCCCCGCCGCGAGCATGACAACGTCCCCCGGCACCAGATCGCGCACGGGCAGAGTGACAGCGGCCCCATCCCGCAGTGTTCGGGCGGTGAGAGCGATCGCTTCCCTGAGCGCTGCGGCGGTAGCTTCGGCGCGTCGTTCCTGCACCGTGTCGAGGATCGTGGACAGCAGGACCATGGCAAGGATCAGCAGGAAGCTCGCCATGTCGCCCATCACGCCCGCGACGGCAGCGGCGGCAAGCAGCATCAGCACCAACGGGTTGCCAAGCCTTCGCGCCAGATCTGCGGCAACGTGGCGCCGGGATCGTTCGAACAGGATGTTGGGGCCAGCGACCGCCAATCTGCGGTTGGCTTCCTCGGAGGAGAGGCCGCCTTCTTTTGCGACGAGCGCGACAAGGCTTTGCTCAACGGGCATCCGCCAATATTCGGCGGCGACCTGGTTCATTGCGCTGTCAGGATTGATGGCGGCGTAAGAAGGATCGCTGCCCGGCCTTTGATGAGCCGCTTGTCGGAACGGCAAGGGAATGGAAAAAGCCATCGCAGCTCCAAAAAACCAGCGGATCGAGCAGGATGACATGACCCATGCTGATCCCGGCTCTAATCCGTTAAGCTACGTAGCTGTCCGAGGTTCGCCGGGTCGAAGGCGCGCGTAAAGTCGATGAGTCTTGTGCTGTTCGCAGTCAGGAGCGCGCGGGGTGTCGTCGGGACTGGAGGAGGGTATGGCGTCTGCTCGATGGCGAAGCTGGTTTCTCGCGATCCTTATCGCCGCGGGTCTTATCGCCGCCGTCGCCCGCTGGGGAGAGGTGAGGCGGTTCGCGGCCCTGCTGCGTGAAGCCGAGCCGGGCTGGATCGGCCTCGCGCTTGTGCTTCAACTGACAACCTATGCAAGCGTGGCAGGCGGATGGGCGGCAGTGTTGCGGCGTGCGCGGACGCCCCAGCCTTTGCGGCCCCTGATGCGAATCGCCCTGACCAAGCTGTTTGCCGATCAGGTTCTGCCCAGCGCTGGCATGGGTGGGAACATCCTGCTGGTAGATCAACTGAGGGCGCTTGGCGTGCCGAAGGGAACGGCGGTGGCCGCTCTCCTTTTGTCCATGATCGGCTTCTATGCGGCCTATGCCTTCTTCGCGCTCGTGACCCTGATCCTGCTCTGGCTTCACGACCGCGCCACACCGCTGATGGCGGGGGTCGTCACGATCTTTCTCCTCGTTGCCCTCGCGATCCCTTCGCTCGCCTTGTGGCTTCGCCGCCGGGGGAGCAGGCCATTGCCGGACCGGATCGAACATATCGACTTCGTGCGCCGGTTGCTCGAAACCGTCGCGCAGGCGCCAGCCGCGCTCTTGCGAGACACGCGGCTCACCCTGACCGTCACGGCGTGCAATGCGATGATCTTCCTGGCCGATGCCGGGACGCTGTTCGCGTGCTTGCACAGCCTCAATCAGCAGGCGGCGTTCGGGACGGCGTTCATTGCCCTGATCATGGCGTCGGTCATCGCAACGCTGGGGCCAATCCCGCTGGGCCTTGGCAGCTTCGAAGCGACAGCGGTCGCGATGCTGCATCTTCTCGGCGTGGAGTTGGAGGCAGCCTTCGCCGCGACCATGCTGCTGCGGCTGTTCACGCTTTGGCTGCCGCTCATGCCCGGCATTGTGATGATCCGTGGCGTCGCGAAAAAGCGGTCTGCACGGAGCAGGCAATTTCGATAGCGATGCTGCGGCCTTCAGCCAGGATCGGCCGCCGCCATGCCTTTTCTGGCGATGCGAATGGTTGGGTCGTCCGGATCGACGATCGTTACGAAGCCCAGCTCACGCTCCATGCGCAGCGCCGCGTCATGATCGGCGCACTCGACCGATTCAACCATGTCGATGCCTTCCGATTTTGCATAGCGCAGCACATGTTCGAACAATGTCCAGCTTATCCCCTTGCCTTTACTGTCCGTCCGCGTGGTGAGCGCGATTTCCGCCCGGCTGCGGTCGGGGTCCGTCGCCAGCATGGCGATCGCAATGACCTCTCCACCCTCTTCACCCAAGGCCAGGAAGCTGATCGTCCGGATATAGTCCACCCGTGTCATCATGGTGATCTGCTCATGCCGCACCTTGGGGAGGCCCGACATGAAGCGGAAGCGCAGGTCTTCGGCTGAAACATGATCGAAGAAGCTTGCGACAGCCGCCTCGTCGTCCGGCCGTACCGGTCGTACATGAAAACGGACGCCATGCTCCGTCACAAGGTCGGAAGCCCAGCCTCCCGGCGGCGCGCGCAGCACGAGGCGCGATTGAGGCGCTGGTTCAGCGGTGATACGCGCCCGCGCATCCAGCGCGATGACGCCTGCGGCGCTTACCAACAGGGGGTTGATGTCGAGTTCGAGCAGGTCGGGCAGATCGACCGCCATCGCAGACACGGCATCCAGCACATCGGCGAGGCTCTCCACATCGGCGGGCGGCACGTTGCGGTATCCGGCAAGCATGGCCGAGATGCGTGTTCGCGTAATCAGGGCACGTGCGCCCGCATGGTCGAGGGGAAGAAGGTCGATAGCCTTGTCGCGCAGAAGCTCCGTAGCGGTGCCGCCCGCGCCCGTCATGATGATCGGGCCGAATGTCGGATCGGTCGCGATGCCGACTATCATCTCGGTGCCCCCCTCGGCCTTGATCATGTCTTCCACGGCAAAGCCCTGGATGCGCGCGTCCGGGAAATCGCGCTGTATCCGCCGTTCCATATCTTGTGCGGCCGCAACTGCCGCGTGAGCATCGGGCAGGTTGAGCGCCACGCCGCCCACATCCGATTTGTGCGGTAGATCGCGAGAGACGATCTTGACGGCATAGGGGGCGCTCAGCGAGCAGCAGGCTTCCTCCACCGCTTGCGCGGACGCGGCAAAGCGGGTTGGCGCGATGGGGACACCATAGGCTTCCAGCAGCTGCTTCACCTTGAGCTCGGACAGCAATGTGCATTTGTCCGACTGTGCGCTGGCGATAATGGCGCGGGCGGCGGCGCGGTCGGCCTTCACCTCGCGCGTTTGCGCGGGTGCATCGGTCAGGCTTCTGCGAATGCGGCGCGCCTGCGCTAGATAGCCAAAGGCGCGCACGGCGTCATCTGGCGTGGAAAAGACGGGGATGCCTGCCGCCGTAAATATGGACCTTACGGCATTGGCGTTTGTGTCGCCGAGCCAGCAGGCAAGGACGGGCTTGCATATGCGTTCTTGTGCCGCCGTGGCGACCTCCCGGCATATCGCCAGCGCCGTCTCACCCGCTTCGCTGCGTGCCGTGGGGCAGTTCATGACCAGCACTGCGTCGCTTGCCTCGTCCCGCAAGATGGCTCGCAACGCGACGCTGTATCTGGTCGCGTCGGCATCGCCCAGCACATCAACGGGATTGCTGCGTGACCAATCGGCGGGCATGTCCTTCTCAAACATTGCCTGCGTTTCCGGGGTCAGCTCGGCGAGCTGAGCGCCGGTTCGTGCAAGCGCATCGACAGCCAATATACCCGCTCCCCCGCCATTGGTGAGGATCGCCAGCCTGTTGTCAGCGATGGGCTTGCAGGTGCAGAGGATTTCGGCGGCGTCGAAAAGCTCGGTGAGGCTGTCGACCAACAGGATGCCCGCCCTGGCGAAGGCCGCCTCATAGACATCATAGGCACCGATCATGGCGCCGGTGTGAGACAGCGTTGCCCGGGCTGCGAGCTCGCTCTTTCCGGCCTTGATCGCGATGATGGGCTTGGTGAGCGCCGCTGCCCGTGCCGCCACCATGAATTCAGCCGCCTGGGTTACGCCCTCGACGTAGAGAAGAATGGCATGGGTGTGCGGGTCGGTTGCAAGAAGATCGATGAGGTCGCCGAGGTCAGCGTCGGCCATGTCTCCGGCCGAGATGATGGCGGAAAACCCGACGCTGCGGGTCTGCGCCCAATCGAGCACGGCGGTAATCAGCGCGCCGCTTTGGGATATGAGGCCCAGATGGCCGGGCTTTGCCGGGGTGCGTGCGAAGGTGGCGTTGATCCTGGCATGGGGAGACATGATGCCAAGACAATTTGGGCCGACGATCCGTAGGTCATGTCGCTTCGCTGCGTCCATCACCTCGCCGCGAAGGCCGCCAGCATCGGTCAGCCCGGCTGAAAGGATCACGGCGCAGCGCGTGCCGAGCCTCCCCAACTGATCGATGATCGGAGCTACTGTCGATGCTGGTGTCATGACGATCGCTAGTTCAGGCGCCTCCGGGAGGCTGTCGATGGTCGCGAACCATGTCGCGCCTTGTCGGGCGACCGGATGCGGATTGACGACATAGACTGTGCCTTCAAATCCGTCGGCAAGCAGATTGTCGAGCACCAGGGTGCCGACGGCTCCCTTGCGCTCCGATGCTCCGACCAGAACTATGCTTTTGGCATGAAGAAGGGGCGACAGGTTGCGGATCGTCATGGCTCGTACAGCCTTTCACTCAGATGCGCCGCTGGCGCTTGCCTGAGTGATCCTAGGGGATGCGCTGCTCTGGCCGACATTCGTAAATGCCGCAGGCCAATCCCCCCGAACGAGATTTGAAGAAAGGCTACTTACGGGAAGTTGCGAATAGGGAGGCAGCACGCATTTCCTAAAATCGTCTCGAACAGTGTGGAGGCGATGATGCGGGACTCGAGCGACTTAAAGGCTGGCCTATCGAGCCAGGATCTTGCGCGAGAGATCGTTCACGATCTTCGCAACCTGTTCGCCGTGATCACCTCCATCCAGCATCTGCTAATCAAGAAGCTTTCCGGATCGGAACGAGACAAGCTGCTGCGCGCCCTGGGCGCCGCCGCCGTGCGGGGTGGTGAACTGACTTCCCGGTTGCTCTCGAAGAAGGTTCGGGAGGAGCCTCGCCTGTTGGATGTCGGTGCGCAAGTGGCCGATGCTGCTACCCTTCTCCAGGCCGTCGTTCGCCCTTCCGCCTGTTTGGAGATCGACACGCAGGTAGCCGTACCAGCCGCTCTTGTGAGCGCCGACCCCGCCGACCTTGAAGCGGTGGTGCTGGAGCTTGTCGCGAACGCACGATCTGCTGGCGCGCGCCGAATAGTGCTTCGATGCCGCAGGATCGGCGATTGGATTTGGCTTGTGGTCGCCGACGATGGCCCTGGACTCCTGATGAATGGCAGCATGCCAGAGGCCGGTGCCAGGCAACCGGGCCGCGGAATGGGACTAAACCGAATTCGGCGGGCAATCCGCGACATGGATGGCAGATTGTTGATCCGCGGCAGTGCCGAGGCAGGAGTCGGTACGGTAGTCGCCATGCTTTTGCCGGTGGCGTTCCGCGCCGTCAGCAAATCACGCGCCCGAGAATGGCGCGCATTCCCCCGGGACAAGGAGAGTTGTGATGAAAACCGACGGACAGTTGCAGCGTGACGTCATGGACGAACTTGAATGGGATCCCAGCGTCGATCACGCAGACATCGGCGTGGCGGTGAACGATGGGGTCGTGACCCTGTCGGGCTATGTGACCAACTATGTTGAAAAGATTGCTGCCGAAAAGGCGACGAGGCGCGTCAGCGGCGTCAAGGCCATCGCCGAGGAAATCCAGGTCCGCTTCAAGTCCGAGCCGCACACGGCCGACCATGAAATCGCCAAGCGTATCCTCGACATGTTTTCCTGGAACGTCGCCATCCCTCACGAGAAAATCAATGTGAAGGTGGAGAAAGGCTGGGTCACGCTTTCCGGCACGGTGGACTTCCATTATCAAAGCGACGAGGCGAGGAAGGCGACCGCTAGAATTTCGGGTGTAACAGGGGTTAGCAACCTGATCGAGGTAAAGAAGCTGCCCGTTACTTCGGACATCCGTGAACGGATCATTGCTGCATTCAAGCGCCAGGCGGATCTGGATGCCGCAGGTGTCACCATTTTTACAGACGGCAATACGGTTCGCCTGGGTGGCCGGGTGAAGGCCTGGCATGAACGTGGCGTCGCCGAGCGGGCGGCCTGGGCTGCTCCTGGCGTGACCAAGGTCGAGGATAATATCTTGGTCAGCTACTGATCGGATAGCCCCCGGTGAACCCAATGGCACTATCGATGACGTTCATCGGGGGCTTGTGCATTTTATCCTGCCTTTTGGCTGTCGGCCGAGTTGATGGAGAACATCATGTCTTTCGTGGATCGCTTGCGGCAATCGGTTGACGCCATCTTCCTCACGGCGCTTTTCTTCGGACTCATGATAGCAATCGTTGCCATGATCGTCGCCAAACTGCCGGGATGACAGGCGACTGCAGCGACGCGCGATCCACCCTCAGAAATATGCTTGGCGCGTGCGTGTCGATCCTCCACCGAACTCACATTATGGAGCGCGCGACCCGGCCTCCTTTGGAAACTTGCCTAAGTCGAGCAACGCTCATCTGCCGTGAACGGTAGTGAGTCGATGAGAAGTACAGCCGTCAGTACGAATCCTATTGGAGCAGAAACTTAGAACTGAAAAATAATCATGTTGATTTTCATAATTTTAAATCGGCATTTATCAGTTCGTATTTCTTGGCGAGCCTGGAAGAGATAGCGTCGTATAAGCGAAGTGAATTCCTTCGACAGGTGAGGCAGTGTTCAAACGGATAACCGCGCCCTTGGCTGGCTTTGCGGCGATTGTCCTCGCTGTTGCAATCGCATCGGCGGTGCGGGCGTTATTAGCCCCTGGATGGGCGACAGGTCGGCCTATATGCCATTTATCGTCGCCGTCATGGCCGTCGCGCTGTGGGTGGGTGAAGGGCCGGCAATCCTTGCCACATTGCTCGGCATCGCCGCGAACTTCCTTTTCATGGGCAGGCCCGCAGTCCAAGTGCGCGACATATTCGAAGTGGTCATGTTTGGCGCCACTGCCGCCATCATCATTCTTGTGATCCGTTTCGTTCATAAGGCCAACCTGCGTTTGGAGCGGGCTGAATTGGCGGCGAAGGCCAGCGAACAGATGGCCATGGAACTGAACCTGTTGATCGACGGTGCTCAAGGCCTGGCCATCTACATGCTTGATCCGATCGGTCATGTCACGATCTGGAACCGCGGGGCCGAGCGGCTCAAGGGATGGACCGAGGAAGAAATCCTGGGCCAGCCAAGCGCCCTCTTCTATCCCAGCGAAGCCGTTGCTGTCGGCAAGCCGCAAGCCGACATCGAGCGTGCACGCAAAGAAGGGAGATTCGAGGAGGAGGATTGGCGTCTTCGCAAGGATGGGTCGGAATTCCTTGCTGCCGTCAGCTGGACGGCTCTTTACGGCGAAGGCGGGGAACTGCGGGGCTTTGCGAAGATCATTTCCGACATCACCGAAAAGCGTTCCGCCGAAGATCGGTTGCGCGCCCACGAAAGCCAATTAACCGCCATCTTGTCCACCGTCCCGGACGCGATGGTGGTGATTGACGAAAGCGGCAAGATGCTTTCGTTCAGCGCCGCGGCAGAGGCGCTTTTCGGTTTCACGGAATCTGAGGTGTTGGGCAGGAATGTGCGGATGCTCATGCCGTCGCCGGATCGAGAGCGTCATGACAGCTATATCCACCGTTATCTGGAAACCGGTGAAAAGCGGATCATTGGCAAGGGACGGGTGGTATCTGGCCGACGCGGTGATGGATCGCTCTTTCCGATGGAATTGTACATCGGGGAAGCGCTGCGGGGAAATGAGCGGATATTCACCGGCTTCATCCGCGATCTTACCGAGCGGCGTATGATTGAGCAGCAGATGGCGACCTTGCAGGCCGAACTCATCCACGTCACGCGGGTCAGTGCGATGGGCACCATGGCCTCAACGCTGGCGCATGAGCTTAATCAACCGATCGCGGCGGTTGCAAATTATGTCGAGGCGGTTCGCGATCAGATGACCAGCCCCGACAAAAGCGAATGGCCCATGATGCGGGAAGCGCTGGGGGAAGCCGCCAGCGAAGCTTTGAGGGCAGGGCAGATCGTGCGTCGACTTCGGGAATTTGTTTCGCGAGGCGAGGTGGAAAAGACCATCGAAAGCTTGCCCGACCTTGTGAATGAAGCCTCCGTGCTAGGACTCGCGGGATCGAGGGAGATGGGGATTGAGGCGCATTTCGATCTCGATCCCGGTGCGTCACCCGTGCTGGTCGATAAGGTTCAGATTCAGCAGGTCCTTATCAATCTTATTCGGAATGCGTGCGAAGCGATGGTCGATAGCCCGATTAAAAGGCTCACCATTTCGAGCCGTGCCGAAAAGGAAGGCAACATCCAGGTCACCGTATCGGACACCGGTTGCGGCATGGCGCCAGGCGTCGCCAAGCAGCTGTTCACCGCATTTGTCAGCACCAAACCGGAAGGGATGGGCCTGGGTCTGTCCATATGCCGGACGATCGTGGAAGTGAATGGCGGCAAAATATGGATGGATACGCAAAAGGGGCAGGGCACCGATTTCCATTTCACCCTCATTCGAGCGCAGGCGGAGGATGTCTATGACCGACAGGCAGCTCATTCACATCGTTGATGACGAGGATTCCATACGGCGATCGGTCGGCTACATGCTCAAGACCTCCGGCTATGCGGTCGAGGCGTGGCGTTCCGGGGCCGCATTTTTGAAGGATTTGCGATCGGTGGAGGCGGGCTGTGTCCTGCTGGATGTCCGCATGCCCCAGATTGACGGTCTGGAGGTACAGCGGACCATGGCGGAGCGCGGGATCACGATGCCTGTCATCATCATGACCGGTCATGGCGAGGTATCGGTGGCCGTGCAGGCGATGAAGGCGGGTGCGGTCGATTTTCTGGAAAAGCCGTTTGAAAAGACCATATTGATCGACGCGATCGAGCGCGCTTTCGGCCGCGTCCGCTCTGCCCAGGGTGCAGCGGCACAGGCCGCCAGTGCCGACGTGATCATCGGCGCCCTGACGGCGCGCGAACGGGAAGTGCTGGAAGGACTTGCTCAGGGCCTTCCCAACAAGACGATCGCCTATGATCTTGGCATATCTTCGCGGACGGTGGAGGTGCATCGGGCTAACCTCATGACAAAACTGCATGTCCACAGCCTGTCAGATGCGCTGCGGATCGCCTTTGCCGCGAGGATGGGACAGAAGAACCTGACTGGGATCAATACTTAAAGACGTAGCGACGCCGCCGTGCCACCACTCGCGTATGTTGTTGAATCCTGCGGCGCAAGGCGCGAAGACAATGGCCGGTCTACCAATCCCCATAGTCATATTGGACGACGACGCGGGATCGAGGAGGTCGATGCAACTCCTGTTGCAGGGACGAGGGTTTAACGTCCGCTCCTTCGCGATACCGGAATTGTTGATCGCCGAGGTGAAGGCGAATAATCCGGCTTGTCTGGTGACCGATTACCTGATGGCGGGGCATGACGGCCTTCAGGTATTGGCTGCGCTCCGCTCGGCGGGATGGAAGGGGCGGGCCATAATGGTGACCGCGTTCGGTTCGACCGAATTGATGCAGAAGGCAATCGCGCACGGCTTTGATGCAGTGCTCGACAAGCCTTGCAAGGAGTCTTCGCTCGTCAATGCGGTTATCGATGCGACGACGCGGGACGTGGGTTCGCAGGTGTGACCATGACGGGCATAACCAAGAAGCAGCCACAGCGACGCTCTTCCGCTGTCGCCCTGGACCTTTTGACGCGGCGCGAGCGTGAAGTGCTTGTGGCGGTCGCCAATGGCCTTACCAATCGGCAGACCGGCGAGTTGCTGGGCATCAGCCACAGGACCGTCGAAGTCCATCGCGCCAGGTTGATGCGCAAGCTGGAAGTGCGATCGGTTGCCCAGCTTGTTGCGCTTTATCTTCTCAAGGGCTTGCCACGCCCAAGCGTCGACAACGCCCTGACCCCATAGCTGTTCTCAAAGGCAGCCGTCTGCTACCATGCCCGGCCCGCCTGACACTTCGTATATTCCCCAATACCTATTGCCACCGATTTCGCGATCATGGTGCCTGAGTCCATTTGATGGCGTCATGGATTGGAGAAAATCATGACCTATGTGTCGGAAGTCATGCATCCGGGAGTCGATCGGGTGGCGCCGGACACCGGCCTCGCCGAACTGGCCCGGATCATGAGGGAAAAGGATATAGGCGCGATCCCGGTGAGCGATGGCGACACGCCGTTGGGGATCGTGACGGATCGGGACATCGCCTTGCGCGGCTTTGCCGGGAACGGACAGGCGAGAGCGATGACAGCCGCAGACATCATGTCGAAACCGGTCGTCTTCTGTCATGCCGAAGACAGCATCGAGGATGCGATCAGGTTGATGGAAAGCCAACAGGTCCGCCGTCTGCCGGTTGTGGATGATCGATCCAACATGGTCGGCATCCTGTCGCTGGGTGACGTCTCGCACTGTGGTCACCGCGATCTTGCGATTGAAGTCATGGCGGCGGTGAGCAGCCATCACGCCTGAGGGAATGACATCCTGACGATGTGAGGAAGAAGATGACCCAGGCAACGATGTTTGACCGCTCGACCACTCAAGCGCCCGATGAGCTTGTCCAGGCTCTCAGGCACCATGCTGAGCCATTGCCTTCGCCTGACAAGGTGGAGGATTTCGGTGCCTGTTTCGATCGGTTCGGAAATGCCAGGGTCGTCCTTCTGGGCGAGGCGACACATGGAAGTTCTGAATTTTATCGTGCGCGCGCCGCGATTACCCGTCGGCTGATAGAACGGCACGGCTTCACGGTCGTGGCGGTAGAAGCAGACTGGCCCGATGCCGCGCGCATTGACGATTATGTGCGGCACCAGGCGCCGCGTCCCAGGCGGGGGGATGTATTCATACGCTTCCCGACATGGATGTGGCGCAACCAGGAAGTGCTGGCCTTCGCCGATTGGCTGCGGGGACATAATCAGGGTTTGGCGGAAGCGCGCCAGGCATCATTCCATGGCCTGGATGTCTACAGCCTCAGCGAATCCATCCATGCCGTGCTTGCCTATCTCGACAAGGCCGATCCGGACGAGGCGGAGGACGCGCGCCGCCGCTATGGATGTCTGACGCCATGGCAGGATGAACCCGCGCACTATGGACGGGCAGTCACTCTTTCCGGCGGCAAAGGATGTGAAGATGGCGTGGTGGCGCAGCTTCGCCAGCTTCTTGACCAGCGGCTGGACCTGCTCAAACAGGATGGCGAGGCGTGGTTCGATGCCTATCAGAACGCCCGCATAGTTCGCGCCGCGGAACGCTATTATCGCGCCATGTACCGCAGCTCGACCGAAAGCTGGAACCTGCGCGACCGGCACATGTTCGAAACGCTCCAGGCGTTGATGGCGCATCGCGGTAGTGGAACCAAAGCGGTCATCTGGGCGCATAACAGCCATGTCGGCAATGCAGCTGCAACGGCGATGGGTTGGCAGGGTGAATTCAACATCGGCCAGCTTTGCCGCCTCGCTTATGGCGACGATGCCGTGTCGATCGGCTTTGGGACTGACACCGGACTTGTCGCGGCGGCCAGCGACTGGGGCGGGGCGATGGAGATCAAGTCCGTCCGTCCCGCACGCCCGGACAGTTATGAACATGCGTTCCGGCGCACAGGCGTCGTCCGCAGCCTGACTGACTGGCGGGGACCGGGCAAGGAAGCGCTGCGGGATTTGCTCGGCCACACGCTTTTGGAGCGCGCGATCGGCGTCGTTTATCGGCCCGAAACGGAGCGGCTCAGCCATTATTTCGAGGCTGTGCTGGCGGAGCAATTCGATGCCTGGGTCTGGTTCGAACAGACCTCGGCGGTAACGCCATTGGGTCCGGAACGCCCTTCAGGCGCGCCGGAAACCTGGCCTTTCGGATTATGACCATGACGCAGATATTGGTGAACCGGCAGGATGTGACAATCGGCAGGCATGGGCTGCGGGCCTTCCTCGACATGCCGGATGGCGCGACGGGGTTGGTGATATTCGCTCATGGCAGCGGCAGCGGGCGGCATAGCCCGCGCAACCAATATGTCGCCGCTGGTTTGCATCGATCACAGCTCGCGACTTTGCTGGTCGACCTGTTGACGCCGCAGGAAGAGCTGGACCGACGCAATGTCTTCGATGTGCAGTTGCTTGCGCGCCGCTTGAGGGAGGCTGCTGACTGGGCCGACGGCATGGCGCCGCTCGCCACGCTGCCGCTTGGCTATTTCGGGGCAAGCACAGGCGCGGCAGCCGCGATCATTGCCGCTTCGATGCCGGATGACAGGGCGGCTGCCCTTGTGTCTCGCGGCGGCAGGCCGGACCTCGCGGGGGCTGAAGCTCTGGGCCGGGTTCGTGCCTCGACGCTCCTGATCGTCGGCAGTCTGGACCGTGATGTGCTGAGCCTGAACCATGACGCAAAGGCGCTCATGACGGCGCCCGCGGAGCTGGTCATCGTGCCCGGAGCGAGCCATTTGTTCGAGGAGCCCGGAACGCTCGATCAGGTCATCAGCCTGGCCAGACGTTGGTTCAACTCTCACCTGAAGGGGGAGACCCGATGAAACCCCAATCCATGCTGTTTCACGATCGTCGTGATGCAGGCGTCCATTTGGCCAAGGCGCTGGCACGTTTTGCGCCGAGCCATCCGTTGGTGCTTGCCTTGCCGCGAGGAGGCGTGCCAGTCGCCTTCGAGGTGGCAAGAGCGCTTGATGCGGATTTGGATCTTCTCTTCGTGCGCAAGCTCGGCGCGCCGGGCTACGAGGAACTGGGCATCGGCGCGGTGGTCGATGGGGCAGAACCGCAACTTGTCCTCAATGAGGAAATCGTGCGGCAGCTGGCACCCACGCCGGAGTATATCCGTACCGAGATGCGCAAGCAGTTGGCTGAAATCGATCGGCGTCGGCGCGTCTATCTGGGGAATAATGAACCCATTCCGGTAGCAGGCCGTACCGTGATCGTGGTGGATGACGGCATAGCAACCGGAGGCACGATCAAGGCGGCGCTGAAGGGCATGAGCAAGGCGCATCCCGCGCGGCTCATTCTGGCGGTTCCGGTAGCGCCTGCGGCGGTGATCGCAGGTCTGCGGGAGGAATGCGACGACATCATCTGCCTTTACGAACCCCATCCCTTCTATGCGGTCGGGGCGCATTATGTGGTATTCGATCAGACGAGCGATGCCGAAGTGGTCAAGCTGTTGGCTGATGCGCGTCGGCAACGAAATACCCAATCAGCGTGATTGTGACCTCTACGACAAATTCAGCCCAGTTCGTGCTGCAATAGCCCGTTCAGGATGATCCATAGCCATTCTCCGCTGATCAATTGAGCGGCCAGGAGGGTAAGGATCAACGCGGCTGCGACTATGGCCAATATCAGCCATAGACGTGTCGCTGGTCTGTCCCGTTGCGTCATGGTTACTCTCCGGTGGGCCTGGAGCGCATGATCCGGCCTCAAGGACTGGTCCGGCTGGCGACCACGGCCGATCCGTCGGGCTGGATCTGGATAAGATGATAAGCCTTATCCTCGCATTGCGCCCTCCAGGCGGCGGACGGCGCGGTGGTTCCGGGCATCGGGCCGCTGTCGATTACTTGCTGGCAAGGCAGGCCAGCATCCCGGATGGCACGGAAAAACGCCGCATCCCGGGCCTCTTTGGGCAATGCCGCGATCTCCTCGACATAGTTCATCGTCGAACCATTCGTCTGGGGCGCGGGCGCTTCCGTCTCGTTCGCCGGTTTACACGCGCTGATGACCAGCACAGCGGCCAATAGCGGAAGTGTTCGCATTGCGATGCTCCTTCAACTGACAAGATGGAGAAGCCTATTTCCCACGTCCCGGATGCGTCGCCCATCGGGACATATACTTATTCCAGCCGTCGGGAGGGGCGCATAGCCTCACGGGCATGAAGAGGATCGTCACGCTCACGATGAATCCGGCCATCGATGTCGCCTATGAGGCGGATCGGGTCTTTCACACCCGCAAGATGCGGGCGCGCCAGGAACATTATGATCCGGGCGGGGGTGGCATCAACGTGGCTCGGGTGATTGCGCGGCTGGGCGGCACGGCGCGCGCTTATTATCTGTCCGGTGGAGCAACCGGACCTACGCTCGACGGGCTGCTGGATCAGCATGGGCTGGTCCGGTTCCGCATACCCATTGCAGGCGACACCCGCATCAGCACATCCATCTATGAGCGGGAGACGGGTAAGGAATATCGTGTCGTGCCACAGGGGCCAGAGCTGACGGCCGAGGAATGGCAAGCCGCCCTGCATCATCTCGATGGTCCGCAGGCTGACTTCCTTGTCGCCAGCGGATCGCTGCCTCCCGGCGTGCCGGACGATTTCTACAGTCGAGTGTGTCAGCTGGCGCAACGCCACGGCATGCGCCTCATCCTCGACACTTCAGGCAAGGCGCTGCAAGAGGCGGTCAGCGGCGGAGGCCTCTATCTTGTCAAACCGAGCATCGGTGAGTTGCGGCAACTGGTTGGCCGAGCGTTGATGGAGGAAAGCGAAATCTGCGCCGCCGCGCAGGAGATCGTGGATGGCGGCAAGGCGGAATATGTCGCCGTGACGATGGGTCGCGATGGCGCGATACTGGCTAGTCGCTCAGGGACCTGGCGATTGCCTGCCGTCCCTGTGGAAACCAGGAGCGCGGTGGGGGCTGGCGACAGTTTCCTGGCGGCAATGGTTTTCGCACTCGGCTGTGAGCGTGATCCCGTCGAGGCATTCCGTTACGGAATTGCCGCAGGTGGAGCGGCGGTCCTGACGCCCGGCACTGACCTCTGCCATCGCGAGGATGTCGAGCGCTTGTTCGCCCTCGTGCCGTCCATTGCGCCATCACAGGAAACATGCCGGGCCGACGCACAAGCGTAGTCCCTGCCATAAGGAAGAAGGATGACTGCCATGAAGGCCAGCGACATCATGACTTTGGGAGCGGCCACGACCACGGCTACAAGTTCCTTGGCAGCTGCCATCAAGTGCATGTCCGATCACCGGATCAGTGCTCTCCCGGTCCTTGACGAGGAGGAACGTCTGGTGGGCATCGTCACGGAGGGAGATTTTTTCCGGCAAGACCTTGGGCCTTTCCGGCTCGATGCCCTGGTTAGCGCCGAGGCGGAGGAGCGGGCACGCTCGCTGGCCTCCATGACGGTTGCCGAGATCATGTCGAGGCAGCCGATCACCGTTGATGGAGGTGAATCGCTGGAGGAAGCGATTGCCATCATGGAAGGGCGGGCAGTGAAGCGTCTGCCAGTCACATCGAACGGCAAGCTGGTCGGCCTGCTCAGCCGCGCCGACATTCTGCGCTTTCTGGTGGATAGATGATCTAGACCAGCCCGTTGTCGCGCAACGCGGCGCCGATCAGGGGCGCAAGATGGGCCTTGTTCGTAGGTCCATCGATACTGTCGCTGCTGAAGATAGGTGCGATGCCTTCTGCCTTCATGATGGCAAGATCGTCGGCACTGGCAAGGCAATGTGTCACGATCGCTTCAACCGATGTCGCGCCTGTGTCGTGCAGAAGCCGCGCCGCCTCAATCAACGTCCGCCCGCTGGCAATCATGTCGTCCACCAATATAGCGCGGCGGCCGCGAACCTTATCGATATCGGGGATGGCAAGCCTGACCTGCCTGTCGCCCAGCCGCTGCTTTGTCGCCACCAGCGTGCTTAGGCCCAGCGGTGCTGCGACAGCCTTGGTCCACTGACGGGATTCACTGTCCGGCCCGATGATGACGGGATCGTCCCGCGCGTCGATCAGGGTAGCGAGAAGGGGCGCGGCGGATAGGCTGATCGCAGGGATATCGGGAATGACCTCGCTCAGGGCGGCTATGCGATGGAGATGAGGGTCTACCGTCACCAGCCCGTCGAAATGGTCGGCTATCAGGCCACCGATGACTTTCTGGCTGACCGCTTCTCCGGCGCGGAAGGCTTTGTCCTGCCGCATATAGGCAAGGTAAGGCGCGACCAGGATGACGCGTTCCGCGCCCTGATCGCGCGCCGCCGAGGCCGCCAGCAGCAGTTCGATGATCTTGTGGTCGGGATCGTCGAATGAGCGATAGAAGATGGCGGTTCGGGCGGGTGTCGGTACACGGATCAGGCATTCCCGGTCGGGAAATCGGTGGCCCTCGACGGCGATCGTCGGGATGTTCAACAGTGACCCCAGCCTGCGGGCCGGTGCCATGCCATCTTCGAAGGCGAAGAGGACCGCGCTCATCGAGCGACCTCATATCCGGAATCTTCCATCGCCAGATCGCGCGCGAAGCCGAGACCGGTTCGCGACTGGGCATGGATACGGTAAAGCGCTTGCCCCTTCCGGACATCGCTGCCCACCTTGTGCAGCAGGTCGATGCCCGCGCCCTTGTCCATCGGGGCACCGGCAAGGCGGGCGATACGTGCGATGCGATGGCAATCAATCGCCTGCACTCGTCCATCGTGGGGGGCCTGAATCTCGTGAACATGCTCGCCCGGCGCATGTTTGGCCGTCTGCCGCCCCTGCGCCTCGATCAGCCGTTCCATCGCCGCAAGTGCTTCGCCCGAGGCGAGCAGTTCCATCGCCCGTGCATAGCCTCTGCCACCTCGCAGCGCGGGATCGAAATCGAGCACTCGTCCGGCCAGAAACAGGGCATGTTCGCGAAGGTCCGGCGGAGCATCGCCGTCGTTGCGCAGCACGGCCATGACATCGCGTGCCTCAAGCACCGGGCCGACTCCGCGCCCGACAGGCTGTGATCCGTCCGTGGTCACGATATCGATCACGAGACCGATCTTGTCGGCGACATGCTCGAACAGTTTGCGCAGCCTGACTGCATCATCCTGTGTGCGGACCTTCGCTGTTGGGCCGACGGGTATGTCGAGCACCAGATGCGTGGAACCCGCCGCCAGCTTCTTGGACAGGATGGAGGCGACCATCTGGTCGAACGTGTCGATCCGCAAGGGCCGCTCGACAGAGATCAGCACATCGTCCGCTGGCGACAGGTTCACCCGGCCGCCCCAGGCCAGCACCGCCTTTTCCCGGGCGACGATAGCCCGCATGTCCGCTTCGCACATGTCGACATTGGCGAGCACTTCCATCGTGTCGGCCGTGCCGGATGGAGAGGTGATCGCGCGGGACGAGGTTTTGGGCATGATGAGGCCGTGAGCCGCTACGATCGGCACGACGATCATCGATGTGCGGTTGCCGGGAATGCCGCCGATGCAGTGCTTGTCCACCACGAGCGGGGCTTTCCAATCGAAACGGTTGCCGACATCGGCCATCGCGCAGGTGACCGCCAGCGTTTCCTGCGTGCTCATGAAGCTGGCGCAGGCGACCAGAAAGGCGCCGATTTCCATAGGGGAATAGCGATGCGCGGCGATGTCCCGGATGATGGCTGAAATCTCGTCATCCTGCAGGGTGTCGCCGTCGATCTTGCGACGGACAAATTCCAGGCTGGCCGGGGGCATTGCCTGCGCGATCGCTACGGGCGAACCTTCGGGCAGGCCGAGCCGCCTGAACGCCTGCTCGCCCAGGCCAATCTCTCCCGGCTTCAGCAGTGTCGGCTCATCCACGAGCGCCAGCGTCGCGAGGATTTCGGCACTGTCCCCGCTGACCCGTATCTTGCGCAGCGCCTGAAATTGTTCGGCGGAATAGCCGTTGCTTTGGCGCAGGAGAAAGGCGGTGTTTTCCGGATAGGTGTCGATCGCGAGACGCTTGATCGTCAGCATGGCCTGCCCACCTCATGTCGTTGCCGTTCGCCCATCGGGAATTTTCAGCTGCCGTCGCTCGTGCGTGGGGGCAGGGGCGTTCCAAAAAGTTCCTCGGCCACGCGCGCGCAGATGTTGGCGGCGCGGTCGCGGACCCGCTGGAGTTGCTCCTCGAAAAAAGCGGCATCCGCGCTCTCCACCACGTCCCCAATATGCAGCGCCTCGGATGATTGCATCGCAAAGGCGCGAAAGAGGTAGGTGCCCGAAAGCGCGCGAAGCGCCTCTGTCTGACCCTGGGCGGCAAGCCAGTCCTCCGAAGCACCAGAGGTCGTGATGGCGCAGAGATGACCTCTGCCGAGCAGTCCTTCACCCGACTTGTCCTGAACCTGACGCACAGTCGTTCCCGCGCCCAGAACGCGATCGATATAACCGACAAGCATGGCTGGCGGCATGCCGAACCAGATAGGAAAGACGAAGACGACCACATTGGCGCCGCGCAATATGTCCAGTTCCGCCGTTACGTCGGGCGACAGGTGATAGCCCTTGCGATCAGGCCGTTCGCCATTCTTCAGCACCGGGTCGAAATTCATGGCGTACAGGTCGCGCAGGATAGACTGTTGCCCCGCAGCCTCAACAGCCTGGCAATAAGCATGGGCGACGGCGGCGTTGAAGCTGTGGGGATCAGGGTGCGCGAGCACCACTGCATGCCGGATAGGAGAAGGAGCAGCTCGGGGCATCGGAACCTCCATCTTCACGAATGGCGATGTCTCGCCTCCTCATATCCATCGAGTATGCGCCGCATTTGGGCGAGGGCCTCGCGGCGTGCCCGCTCGTTCTTGATGCGGCCGAGATGCTGTTTGAGATGGGTGATAAAGTCGGCATAGTCATTCTGCCAATCCGGCCCGCTAAGCTGTTCCATGTCCACGCGACCTGTCTGGATACGCTTCGCCTGCGTTCCCGGCTCAAGCGCATAGACCTCGCCGATCTGCGGCGTGATGATATCTGTGGCGGGATCGTCTGCCTGAACGAGGGTCCGCAACGCTGCCACCGCTTCGGGTTCGCCATGATCGAGGAAAAGGCTGCCGGTTATCGGTCGGCGCGCGCTGATCCAGCTGTGCAGTTCGTCGCGGTCGGCATGGGCGGAATAGCTGTCGATCCGCCGAATGCGCGCGCGTACGTTAACATCTTCGCCGGAGATACGCACGCGCTGCGCGCCGTCGAGAAGGACCCGGCCAAGCGTGCCCTTCGCCTGGAAACCCACGAACAGGACGGTCGATTCCCGCCGGAAGAGATTATGCTTCAGATGATGGCGGATGCGGCCTGCCTCGCACATGCCCGATGCCGCCATGATGATCGCGCCCGACATGGTGTTGAGCCGAACGGATTCCGCGACATCCTCGACATAATGGATCGAGGGATGACGGAAAATATCTTCGCCGCCCGTATCCTCCAGCTCCGAGGCATGAGCCGCGAACACCTTGGTCGCCCGGCTTGCGAGCGGTGAGTCCACGAAGATCGGGACGTTAGGAATCCGGTTGGCATCGGCCAGCTTGGCAAGGTCGAGGAGCATTTCCTGCGTCCGCTCGAGCGCAAAGCTGGGGATCACGAGATTGCCGCCGCGGCTTAAGGCATCCTTGATCTCGGCCTCAAGTTGACTGCGGCGCTGCTCGATCGTGAATTTTTCCCGCGCGCGATCGCCATAGGTCGCTTCGCAGACGACATGATCGACGCCGGTCGGCGCTTGCGGGTCGGGATGGAAGGCTTTGTTGACCGGCCCCAGGTCTCCCGACATCAGCAGGCGCATGCCCGCTGCCTCGATTTCCACGGACGCCGCGCCCAATATATGCCCCGCATTCCAGAAGCGCGCGCGAAATCCGGGCGCCGGATCGAACCAGTCGCCCAGCGGCACGGGACGGCTGAGCCGCCAGGCGTCCAGCGCATCCTCTTCGGTGTAGAGGGGCACGAAGAGGCTCTCGCCCGCGCGGTCGCGGCGCCGATTGCGGCGATCCGCCTCGCTTTCCTGAATCCTGCCTGCATCCGCCAGCATATATTCCAGCAGGTCGGAGGTGGCGGGCGTGCACCAGATTGGCCTCTTATAACCCTGCGCCGCCATTTTGGGCAGAAGGCCGCAATGATCGATATGGGCATGGGTCAGCACGACCGCGTCGATCTTGGCGGGGTCGAAGCTGAAGGCGCCGTGGTTCAAGGTTTCAAGCGTGCGCGATCCCTGAAACAGCCCGCAGTCGACAAGGATGGCTCGATCGCCCAGCCGCAATTCCATGCAAGAGCCCGTGACCGTGCCTGCCGCGCCGTGGAATGTCAGAGTCAACGCTGAACTCACGCGAACCTCTCCCGCTCATCTTTTTCCCGATCATAACTCAATAGGCCAAAGAAGGAGAGAGGCAGTCCGTAGTTATACGGATGAGGCGGCCTCCATGCCTGTCATCCGTATCATTCCCAATGTTCCTGATGGCATGGCCTCTGCAAACTCCCGCCCCATGACCACCGAAACGCTAGCTGCGCCCCCGCCCGTCAAGGATGACGTGATCGTCTGGTTCGATGCGCTCGGACGCGCCGATGTCGGGCGCGTGGGTGGCAAGAACGCCTCTCTTGGCGAGATGGTCGCCATACTCGGCAAGGCAGGCGTGCAGGTTCCGCCGGGCTTTGCAACAACGGCGTGGGCCTATTGGGCGTTCATCGACCATAACCGCATTGGGGATCGACTCGCGGCCATCGTGGCGCAGTATCGGAACGGGACGATGCCGCTTCATGAAGCGGGTGAGGCAGCCCGCCGCCTGTTTCTGGATGCGGAACTGCCGCCGCAAATCGCCGAACCCATTATCTCCGCTTATCGCGATTTATCGCGCAATGCCTGCAAGCACGAAGTCGCTGTCGCGGTGCGATCCAGCGCGACAGCCGAGGACCTGCCGGACGCCAGTTTCGCAGGGCAGCAGGAGAGTTTTCTCAACGTCGTTGGCGAGCGCGCCTTGCTCGATGCATGTCGGCGTTGTTTTGCCTCGCTCTTCACCGACCGGGCGATTGCCTACCGTGAGGCCAAGGGTTTCGACCATCTGCGGATCGCGCTTTCCATCGGCATCCAGATCATGGTGCGATCCGATCTGGCCGGGTCTGGCGTCATGTTCTCGATCGATACGGAGACCGGATTTCCGCGCGTCGCCGTCATCAGCGCGGCCTGGGGTTTGGGCGAGACCGTGGTGCAGGGCCGCGTCGATCCCGACAGCTATTTGGTCTTCAAGCCTTTCCTTTCGGACGGGCGACTGAAACCGATCGTGGAGAAGCGGATCGGTGCCAAGGCGCAGAAGCTGATCTACGCGACGGGCGGCAGCGCGCGTACCGAACTGGTCGATTGCAGCCATCACGAGCGCGAGCATCATGTTCTGGAAGACGAGGAGATACTAGAATTGGCGCGCTGGGCCGTGCTGATCGAGCAGCATTATGGCTGCGCGATGGACATGGAATGGGCCAAGGATGGAGAGAGCGGCAAGCTCTTCATCGTGCAGGCGCGACCGGAAACCGTGCATGGCGCGCGATCCGCCACCGCGCTCAAAACCTGGCGGCTGACGGCCAAGGCGCCCGCGTCGCTCGCCACGGGCGCAGCTGTCGGCGACGCGATCGCTGCCGGGGCAGCCTGCATCATTCGCAGCACCGATGACATAGCGAGCTTTGTCGATGGAGCCATCCTCGTCACCGACAACACCGATCCTGATTGGGTGCCCGTCATGCGGCGCGCGGCGGGCATCGTCACGGATCACGGTGGCCCGACCAGCCATGCGGCCATTGTCAGCCGCGAACTGGGCGTCCCTGCGGTCGTGGGCACCGGCGACGCGACGAGCCGCATTGCGGCGGGCCAGGAAATAACGCTCTCCTGCGCCGAAGGCGACCGGGGTCAGGTCTATCCCGGTCGGTTGCCCTTCACAGGCGAAGAAGTGGATACGGCCAGCCTGCCTGCGACGCAGACGCAGTTGATGCTGAACGTCGCCAGTCCCGCCAAAGCCTTCCGCTGGTGGCGGCTCCCATCTCATGGCGTAGGCCTGGCCCGGATGGAATTCATCATCAGCAATCTCATCCGTGTGCATCCGATGGCGCTTGCCCACCCCGATCAGGTGACGGACATCGCCGAGCGCCGCGAGATTGAAAACCTGACCCGCAGCTATGCGCATCCGCGCGATTATTTCATCGAGACATTGGGGCGGGGCATTGGGAAAATCGCGGCCGCGCACCATCCGCATCCGGTGATCGTGCGCCTGTCCGACTTCAAAACCAATGAATATGCCCATCTGCTGGGCGGCGCCGCGTTCGAGCCGCATGAAGAAAATCCTATGCTCGGTTTCCGGGGTGCGTCGCGTTATTATCATGAACGCTATCGCGACGGCTTCGCGCTGGAATGCCGCGCCATCCGCTTCGTGCGGGAAACGATCGGCTTTGAGAATGTCATTGTCATGATCCCCTTCTGCCGGACGCTGGCCGAAGCGGACAAGGTCATCACCGAAATGTCGCGGCATGGGCTGATGCGAGGCGAGCGGGGGTTGCAGCTCTACATGATGGCGGAAATCCCTGCGAATGTTGTCCTCGCTGAACAGTTTGCCGCCCGCTTCGACGGCTTTTCGATCGGCTCCAATGATCTGACGCAACTCGTTCTCGGCGTCGATCGTGATTCCGATCTGCTCGCCCCGCTGTTTGACGAGCGCGATCCGGCGGTAATGCAGATGATCGCAGACCTCATTGCTCGCGCGCGAAAGGCTGGCGTAAAGGTAGGAATATGCGGGCAGGCGCCGAGCAACTATCCCGAATTCGCCGAGTTCCTCGTGCGCGAGGGCATCGATAGCATCTCCCTCAACCCCGACAGCTTCGTTGCGACCCTGAAGACTGTTGCCCTAGCGGAGGCCAGGCAGAAATCCCCGGTTGCATGATGTGCGGACGCTGCTGAGTGTCGGCCCCGATTCCAGATAGCCTTAAATGGTCTTCGGGGGGACATCTTGGTCTTGTCGGCCTCTCCACGTCACAGGCGCGCGAGCGGCTGGCGGAGGATGGCCCCAACGAACTGCCCCGGCCAAACCGACGGACGCCCCTGCGCATCGCGATGGAGGTGCTGCGGGAGCCGATGTTTGCCATGCTGCTGGCGGCGGGCGTTGTCTATCTTCTGCTCGGCGACCGCACTGAGGCGCTGATCCTGCTCGGCTTTGCTGGCTTGTCGATCATCATCACGATCGTGCAGGAGGCGCGCACCGAACGTACGCTTGAGGCATTGCGAGACCTCTCGGCACCGCGCGCCCTAGTGGTACGTGACGGGGAAACCCTGCGCATCCCTGGTCGTGAGGTCGTAAATGGCGACATTCTGGTGTTGGAAGCGGGGGACCGGATCGCAGCGGACGCACTGGTGGTGGAGGCACGGGAGCTTGAAGCAGACGAGTCGCTGCTGACCGGCGAGGCGGTGCCGGTCCGCAAGCGGCCTGGGCTCGCCGGGGATGCGGAACGGGCGGAGCCGGGGGGCGACGATACCCCTCATCTCTTTTCGGGAGCGATCGTGACGCACGGCGGGGGCATCGCACGGGTGACGGCTACCGGCACGCACAGCCGCATTGGCCAGATCGGACGGTTCCTCGAAACATTGGAGACAGAAGCGCCGCATCTTCACAAGGAAACCACCCGAATGGTCAGCCTGTGCGCGGTCGGCGGTGTCGCCGTCGCACTGCTCGTGGTCCTGCTGTACGGATGGCTGAGGGGCGACTGGATGGCGGCGCTGCTGGCCGGGATCGCGACGGCGATGTCGTTGCTGCCTGAAGAGTTTCCAGTGGTCCTCACCATATTCCTGGCCATGGGCGCATGGCGTATTGCACAGGTCGGCGTGCTCACCCGACGGGCCTCCGCGATAGAGGCTCTGGGCGCCGCCACGGTCCTGTGCACGGACAAGACGGGGACACTGACCCAGAACCGGATGACCGTCACTGAATTGTGGCTGCCGTCAGGTGAGGCGGCGATTCTTGGCGAGGGCTTGCCGCAAGCGCAATTCCATGACCTGATCAGCGCGGCCGCCCTGGCGAGCGCTCCCGTACCGGTCGATCCGATGGAGGTGGCATTCCACACCGCTGCTCGGGATGTCCGGGTTCCCGCCCGCGAAGACTGGCTCCTGGTCCACACCAATGGTCTTCAGCCGGACCTCCTGGCAATGTCCAATGTCTGGCGGCCCGCGAACGCCGGGGAGCCATTGCTTGTTGCCGCGAAGGGCGCACCGGAAGCGATCGCGCGTCTGTGTCGACTGGACGAAGGGGCTCGTTCGGCCCTTGAGCGGGCGGTTCAGGTCATGGCGGCTCGCGGGATGCGCGTTCTGGGCGTGGCTTCTGCCAATATAGCGGAGCCAAATGTCGGGATAGGGCATGAAGCGCACGCGTTCAGTCTTCTCGGGCTGATCGGCTTGTCCGATCCGCTGCGGGCGGGGGTTCCGGAAGCCGTGGCCCAATGCCGCACGGCCGGGATCCGGGTGGTCATGATAACCGGCGACTACCCCGCCACCGCGCAGGCTATTGCGCTACAGACGGGGATCGGCGCAGGCGCGCTCATGACCGGCGGCGACGTCGCGGCAATGTCCGACGCGGAGCTTTGCGCACGGGTGAAGGACGTGGCTATTTTCGCGCGCACCATGCCGGAACAGAAGTTGCGAATTGTCTCGGCGCTCAAATCGGCGGGTGAAGTAGTCGCTATGACGGGCGACGGTGTCAACGACGCACCGGCGCTAAAGGCTGCCCATATCGGCATCGCCATGGGGAAGCGCGGCACGGATGTAGCGCGGGAGGCTGCGGCCATCGTCCTGGTTGAGGATGATTTCGGTGCCATCGTCGTCGCCATTCGGCTCGGCCGCCGCATCTATGACAATATCCGCAAAGCCATAGGTTTCATCTTCGCGGTCCATGTGCCGATCGCAGGGCTTGCCGTTTCCCCACTTCTGCTGGACCTTCCGCTGGTGCTGGGGCCAATCCAGATAGCCCTTCTCGAAATGATCATCGATCCGGTTTGCGCGCTCGTCTTCGAAGCCGAACGGGAAGAAAACCGTATCATGCGCAGGCCGCCGCGCAATCCGGACGAACGCCTCTTTTCCGGACGTCTGGTCCTGCCAAGCATCGCTTATGGCGGGATTGCCTTCGCGCTGCTCCTTGCTCTCCATGTCTGCGCAACCGTCTGGGGCTATGACCCTGGCCGCGTGCGGGCGCTCCTCTTCTTCGGGCTGGTGACATCCATCATGGCGTTGGTGCTGGTCAATCGGTCCTTCAGTACATCCCTGACGAGCGCCGTCTGGCGACACAATGTTTCGCTGCGCTATGTCGCGCTGCTCGTCCTGCTAGCTTGTGCACTGATTTTCATGCTGGAACCCCTGCGTCAGGTTCTGGACTTTGCTCCGTTGAAGCTGATGGATTTGGCCCTCCTGATCCTGATGCCAGCCTGCGTTCTCCTTCTATGCGAACTGCTCAAGGGGCGCATGGGATGGAGCGCACGTCGCGCCGCGCGCGCGGATTGACGCACTGTCCATCTCCATGTCAGCTTTTTTGGACCCCGCCGCGGATCAATGCTTGCGCACAAACTCCGCTCGCAGGACCAGGCCTTTGATGCCCTCATAGCGGCAGTCGATTTCCTGTGGGTCGCCCGTCAACCTGATCGACTTGATCACGGTGCCCTTGCGCAGCGTCTGCCCGGCGCCCTTCACCTTCAGATCCTTGATCGTGATGACGCTGTCGCCGTCCGCCAGAAGGTTACCGGCGGAATCATGCACTTCAACCCGGTCTGCGAGCTGGTCCTTGGCAGCAGCCTCCGCCGCGGAGATCCACTCGCCCGAAGCTTCGTCATATACATACTCGTCGTTCGTATCGGTCATTTCAAATCCCCGGATCTGGTGGTTGGTTGAGCCGCTGGGCTGCGGAAGTTGGTGCGAGAATGATTGCCCTTGCGAGGCGGAGGGCATCGGGAAAATCATCGCTGAAGATGACGCGCCGATCCGCCGGTCCCAGCGATACCCGCTTGAGCATCGCCATGGGTTGGGCCTGGACGCCTGAAACGATGATCTGCGTCCCGGCGGAGGCCGCTTGCCGGACGATTTCCTCGATCGCCGTCACGCCGCTCGCATCAAGCAGGGGCACCTGCCGCAGCCGAAGGATGATGACCTTCGGTGTGGGGCCGACCCGCCGCAGCGTATCGAGCAATTCATTTGCGACGCCAAAGAAGACCGGTCCATCGACACGGAACACCTCGACACCCGGCGGAAGCGCATCGCGCTGGTGGATGTCCTCCCTTTCTTCGGGTGGCGGCGTTCCATCACCGCTGTCGTTCGCAATCTCCACCGTGCGGCTCATGCGCATCATGAACAGCAGCGAAGCCAGTGTCACCCCTACGCCGATCGCCACGGTGAGATCGACCAGAACAGTAAGGCCGAAGGTCAGCAGCAACAGGCCCCGGTCGCCATTGGGCATTCGCAGCAACTGGATGAAGCGATGATGTTCGCTCATGCCCCAGGCGACCATGAAGAGGATGGCCGCGAGTGCTGCCAGCGGCACGAAAGCCATGAGATCCGAGGCGAACAGGATAAACAGCAACAGGAACAGCGCATGCATCATGCCCGCGATGGGCGTGATGGCGCCCGCCTTGATGTTGGTCGCTGTGCGGGCGATGGCGCCCGTCGCTGGCAGGCCACCGAATAATGCGGATGCGATGTTGGCGACGCCCTGGCCGACAAGCTCCTGATTGGATCGATGCCTTGATCCGATCATGCCATCGGCCACGACCGCAGACAGAAGCGCCTCGATTCCCGCCAGAAACGCGATCGTGAAGGCAGAGGGGACGACCGCCTGAAGCTTGGCAAGAGAGAAATCTGGCAAAGCAGGCACAGGAATTCCGGTGGGCAGGTTCGGAAAGCGCGATCCGATCGTTTCCACAGGCAACTGGAGCAGCGCCGCCGACGCTGCTGCCAATATGACTGCGATCAGAAAGCCCGGCGCCCGTGGCGCCCATTTGCGCAGTGCGATGATCAGCGCCAACGATCCGGCGCCGATCGCCAAGCTCAATATCTGGATGCTGCCCAGCGCAGAGAAATAGGCCTGCCATTTAGGGATGAAATCGGCAGGGACACCGCCGTCTATCCGCAGGCCGAGAAAATCCTTCACCTGGCTCGACGCGATAATGACGGCGATGCCTGCGGTGAAGCCGATGACGACGGGTTGGGGAATGAAGCGGACGAGACTGCCCAGGCCTGAATATCCAGCAATGATCAGCATCAGCCCAGCCATCAGCGTCGCCAGGAGCAGTCCGTCATAGCCATGCTGTGCGATGACCCCGAAAACGACGACGACAAAGGCGCCTGTCGGCCCACCGACCTGAACCCGCGATCCGCCGAGCGCCGAAATCAGGAAACCGGCTATAACGGCTGTGATGAGTCCCTTGTCAGGCGACGCTCCACTCGCGATCGCCAGCGCCATGGCAAGGGGCAGGGCGACAATCGCGACCGTGAGTCCGGCAATGCAATCGCGCCGCAGGCGATCGGCCGAATAGCCCTCGCGCAGGACGGTGATCAGCTTCGGCGTGAAGGCGACAAGCCGTGCGTTACGTTCCATCGTCTTGGGCCGTCTGATCGAATAGCACGGAGGGCACGCGCCTGGGTTGCTGGCCGGACGCTGTTTCCCTGAGGCGGACACCACGTCCCGCGCCACTACTCGGGGCATTCTCGCCGATAATCTCGATCCCTGCCGCTTCGAGCGCGCTGATCACCTTCACCAAAGTATCAACGACGCTGCGCACCTGCCCATCGGAAGCTTCCATGCGCTGAATGGTCGGCAGCGACACGCTCGCCAAAGCGGCGAGTTGGCGCTGATCGATACCGAGCAACGCTCGCGCCGCCCGCATTTGCTGAGAAGTGATCATTGGTCCTCATATGATGTATAAAACATCAAATTACATTCTTTGAATGTATATATGCAATGCGATAGGTCAAATCTAGATTTCTTTTATCGGATGGCGAGAGCAGACCCACGTCGCAATCAAGACAAACTTAACAGTCCGGACGACTGTCGTCCTTGCGCACCATTTTCGTCCGCATCAGTTTCTCACACGGGAGGATGAGCAACCCGAAGCCTCACCTCCCACGAAATGCTGGTTTAAACGCCGCATCGGATCGGCGCGACACCCCTCTTTTACCTTGCGGCAAGCTGGGGCGGCGCTATGAAGAGCGCGCTGGATCGCGCCACAGGGGGCTTGCACGGACAGATCCGGCGAGGCTGGGGGGATAGCCTTGAGCGCTATAGGGAATTTCTGTCGGATCTTGGCCGGGCTGGGCGCTTTGGGCCTGTCATCTGCGCTGGCCGCGCAGCCGCAGCTTGACCGGCCGCTGTTGCAGGACAGCTTTCGCATCGGCAGTGGCGGCGGAGCGCTCTGTCAGGCGCAGAGCGTCAACGGCGACCCGGCAAGCCGCACCATGTTCGATCGCGCCTGGGCCGTTGTATGTCGTGACGCCGCGCGTCCGGTAGGCCGTATCTATGCGCTCCGGCGGAGCGGGGCCGATAGCGAAGCGGCGCTGCTTGAAAGACTGTCGGCATCGCGCCGATCTTCCGCGAACTGCGCCGCGCCGGGCGGCATGACCTTGCCCGATATTGGTGCGGTAACAGTCCGCAATTGCTCCAGCGAAGCGGGCGCTTACCGCATCCTGTCCGTCGAACGGGGCAAGACGCTTTATGTGACGCAGGGCTTCGCGCCCTATGACACGGTCCTGGACCTTGGCCTGCGCACCGTCATGTTGGGCCGCACCGTGCCGGGCAAGATAGACATCGTTACGACCGGTGGCAGCAATGCGGCGGCCTTTGCCCGGATGCAGGCGGCGACCCTCGATCCGCAGACCGTGATGGCGGAGGGCTATCGTCGCAACGCTTCCGGCAACTATGCGGAGGCTGCGGAATTTTTCGACAGCCTGACCGATCGCCTTGCCCGTAATCCCGATACGCAAGCCTTAAGCCCCGCCGAACGGACCAACCGACAACACGAATATCTCGTGAACCACGGTTTGCAATTGTCCAACCTTGGCCTGTTCGATCAGGCCGATGCCGCCTTTGCCCAGGCTCGCGCCGTACCCACGGCCGACGCCGTCCAGCTCCGCCTGCGTCGTAATTTCGAAGCGGTGCATCACCTCAATCAGCGCGATCTTCAGGGCGCGCTCGCCTTGCTCGACCAGCCGGTGGAAGGTGGGACGGCGCTGGCCGCTGGCACTGATGGCGCAGTGACCTTGCCGAGCGACGTGGCGGCGGAATTGAGCAGTGGCGCGCCTGAAACGCGGGCGCTGGGCGTGCGGCAGGATACGGCGCTTACGCCGCGTGAGCGGGCGGCCATACTCGATGCGCAAGCACAGCAATTGCGCGGCACCATCTTGCGCCTGTCGGGCAAGCCTCGGGAGGCGCGCACCGTGCTTGCCCAGGCGCTCAACGACGTGCAGCGGGTGCGCGATGGCCGTGTGACCTCGATCACCCGGCTGCGCGCGCAACTGCTCGGTGAGATCGCGCTGACGCACGAAGCGGAGCAGGATTATGGCGGTGCCGAGGCGCGGCTCAATCAGGCCGTCAGCCTGATCGCCGCGCAATATCCCGAAACGATGGCCCTCAACGGCACGCATGCCCGTTTGGGCGCGTTCCTCGTGCGGCGCGGGCGGACTGATGAGGCGTTGAAGACCTATCGCGCGATCATGACGTCCACCGTGGCCAATCGTGGCACGCTGACGGCGATGGCGAACCAGTTGCAGCCCTATTTCACGCTGCTCACGTCCGAAATGCCCCGGCGCCCCGAACTTGCGGCGGACCTGTTCGAAGCGTCGCAATTGCTGGTGCGTCCCGGTGCGGCCGAGACGCTGGAATTGCTGAGCCGCGAATTGTCGGCGGGCGACGGAGAGGCCGCGCGCCTGTTCCGCCAGTCGACATCCCTCTCGCGCGATATAGAGCGCGGCCGCATCGCCCTCGCCCAATTGCGTGAAGCGGGCAGGGATGACAGCGCGACCCAGGATGAGATCGCGCGGCGGCAGGCGGAGATCGACGCGCTGGCGACCGATCAGGCCGCGACGCTGACGGCACTGGCCGCCTATCCGCAATATCGCGCCGTTAGCCCGCAGGCGCTTACCCTTGGCGAAATGCGCGGGACGTTGAAAGCGGGGGAGGGCTATTACAAGCTCGCGCAGCTTGGCGATGCCCTCTACGCCCTGTGGATAGATGGGCAGGGCGCCACTGGCTTCCGCTTGCCTGTCAGCGCTGGCGAGATGGCGCGCAAGGTCGCGGCGCTGCGCGATACGATTTCGACCGACGTCGCGGATGTGCAATCCACCTATGCGCTCGACCTGCCGGTGGCGCGCAGCCTCTATCTCGACCTGTTCGGCCCGATCGATGAGCGGCTGAAGAGCGTGCGCCATCTGATCTTCGAGCCGGACGGCGCGATGCTGCAACTGCCGGTCAACCTGCTGGTCGCCAGTCAGCCTGGCGTCGATGCCTATGCCGCGCGGCTGGAGAAGGGCGGCGACGAGTTCGACTTTCGTGGCGTCGACTGGCTCGGCCGCGATCATGCGGTGAGCACCGCCTTGTCGGCCCGCGCTTTCCGCGACGCCCGGCTCACGCCGCCCTCGGGCGCACCGCAAAGCTATATCGGCTTTGGCGACAATGCGCCGATCGCCGGGCCAAGGTTGGCCGCGCTGACGCGTGGCGCGCTGCCCGGTCAGGCTGACGATTGCAGCTGGTCGCCTGCCCAATGGAGTCACCCCATTCCGGCAGACGAGTTGCGTCAGGCGGCGCAGGCGGTTGGAACATCGGGCAGCGAACTCGTCACCGGCGCGGCCTTCACCGATGAGGCGGTCAAGGCGCGCAATGACCTCAACCATTTCCGTATCCTGCATTTCGCGACCCACGGCCTTGTCACGCCGCCGCGTGCGGGATGCCCGGCCCGTCCTGCCTTGCTGACCAGTTTTGCGCCAAAGGGCGGGTCGGATGGCCTGCTGCAATTTGGCGAAATCTTCGATCTGCGGCTGGATGCGGACCTTGTCATATTGTCGGCCTGCGACACGGCAGGGGCGGCGGGGGCCGAAACGACCCGCGCGGCCGGGCTTTCCGGCAGCGGCGGAGCGCTTGACGGACTGGTGCGCGCATTCATCGGTGCGGGTGGCCGTTCCATCATCGCGAGCCATTGGCCTGCCCCCGAAGAATATCGCGCGACCGAAAGGCTGATGGCCGGGCTGTTCGCGGCGGCTCCCGACCAACCAGTGGCTGAGGCGCTGCGTTTGGCCCAGATTCAGCTGATGGACGATGCGGACACTTCGCATCCCTTCTACTGGTCCGGCTTTGCCGTCATAGGCGATGGCGCCCGTCCGTTGATCGCCCGGCGCTGATCCCGATGGCGGCGCAAGGCCTGTTGCGCCGGGGCGCGCGCGTGATGCAGGACGCGGGGCGATGGCGGCTTGCCGGGACGGCGCTGTTATTGCTGCTGGCGTTGTTCGTCGCGGGGTGGAACTGGACCAAGCCATTGGGCGCCGCCGGTTCAGAGCGGGAGATACCGACCGCCGACGCGGAGCGTGGCCTGTATGATTGGCGCGCGGCCACTTTCGCGCCCCGTGTCGAGCAGGACAAGCGCATCCTGATGGTCGTCTATGACGATCAGACATTGATCGCCACGCGCAAACGCTCACCACTGGACCGCGGTCTTTTGGCGCGGGCGCTGCGCAATCTGGACGCGATGGGCGCAACCTCCATCGGCATCGATATATTGTTCGATCAGCCGCAGGATGAAGACGCGCAGCTATTGTCGGCGCTGCATGCGATGCGCACGCCGGTCTGGCTCGGCTATGCCAATTTCGGCGATAACCGCGAACAGATCATCTTCGAACAGCAGCAATATCTGGACCGGTTCATCGCTGAGGCGCGGACCTCCAGGGTCAGGCCCGCGAGCATCCGGTTGGAAACGGATTCCGACAATGTCGCGCGCAGCTGGCCAAAGCCAGTGCCGGGCCAGCCACCGCTGCTGTCGCTGGCGATGCACCCGTCGGCACCCTTTGCGCATTATGGCGGCGCTATCCGTTTTCGCATGCCGAACGCGCAGGCGGACGGATCGGAAGAACCCGTAATCCCGAGCCTTCAGATCGACCTGCTCGCCGATCCCTCCATGGCTGCTGCTCTGGCGCCGATGGTGCGGGGCCGACATGTGCTGATCGGCGGTGACATCGTCGATATCGATCAGTTCGAAACACCGCTGTCCGGACGGCAGGCGAAGTCCACGATGATCGGTCTGGAAGTGCATGCCACGATGCTTGCGCAACTGCTCGATCGCGCTCTGTTGCCTGCGGTGCCAGGTTGGGCATTGTGGATCGCGGCGGCGCTGATCATACTGGCCGCAGCGCTGACCAGCCTCGCGGATTTGCGTTGGTTCTGGCTGGTGCCCGCACTTGGACTTCAAGCCGTGGCCATAGCGGGCTTGCCGCTTTGGTTGCAGGCGAGCGGCTGGGACACCAAGGGGCTGCCCGCCGCCGGGTGGGCGCTGGGCTGGGTCGTCACCTTTACGGCCGTCAGCGCGGCGGCGCGGGCGGTGAATTCGCAGCAGCGCCGCTTTGCGCAGGCGGCGCTGGGAAAATATCTTCCCCGCGACATCGCCGCGCAGATATTGGCCGAGCCAGAGAAGCTGGCGCTGCATGGCGAAAAGCGACCCATCTTCACCCTCTTCACCGATCTGGAAGGCTTCACCAAACTGAGCCACGCGATCGCGCCGGAAATGGTCGCGCAGTTGCTGAACCGTTACCTCGACATGTTGAGCGACGTCGTCCTCGCCCATGGCGGGACCATCGACAAATTCGTCGGCGATGCGGTCGTCGCATTCTGGGGCGCGCCGATCGCGCGAGAGGATGACGGGCGCAACGCCGCACTCGCGGCTTATGCCATGTGGCAGGCGGGGGAGGCGTTCCGGCAAGATCTGCCGCCCGGCGTCCCGCCGATCGGTCGAACGCGAGTGGGGCTGCATCATGGTGATGCGATCGTCGGGAATTTCGGCGGCGAAGGGCGCATTCAATATACGGCTCTGGGCGACAGCATGAACACGGCGGCGCGGCTGGAAGCGGCGAACAAGGCGCTGGAAAGCTCAGTGCTGGTTTCGCGAGAAGCAATGGAGCGGTCGGGCCTCGACTGGTGGCGGCCGATGGGCCGAGTCCGCCTTCGCGGTCGGTCGACGCCCGTCGACCTGTTTGAACCAGCGCCGAATTTCGCGACCGCCGATCGCGCTCGGCTGAGCGCCGCGCTTGCCGCCTTCGACACCGAAGATGCGGAGAAGCGGGCGACAGGGCTGGCCGAGCTCAAGGCAGTGGCGCAGGAGCATCCGGATGATGCGGCTCTCGCCAATCTGGTGTATCGCTATGAATATATTGGGGACGGAGGAACTTATGGTCTGGGCTAAGGGGGTGGTGGCGCTCGGGATGGCGGTGGCCGTGGGCGCTGGGACGCCTGCATGGGCCGACAGCCTGGTGGTGCGGTCTTCGGGACCCTCGGCGGGCAGCTATGCGCCGGGCAAGAAGCTGGCCGATGGCGGGGCACTTCTGCTCAAGGCGGGGGACGTTGTGACGTTGCTCGATGCGAAGGGCACGCGAACGCTGCGCGGGCCGGGTCGTTTCAACGTGACGGCGGCGGCGACAGTGCCTGCTTCCAATGTGACCATGGCGGCGCTGCTCGATACGAAAAGGGTTCGCCGGGCACGCACCGGGGCCGTGCGCGGTGCCTTGGGGGATGCGTCAGCGGTAGCGAAGCGGCCCAATCTGTGGCTGGTCGATGTTGCGCAGCCGGGGCCGCTATGCGTGTCCGATCCCGCCGCCGTGCGCCTGTGGCGTGCCGATGCCAAAACATCGGCAACCGTCCGCATCAGCGGCGGCGGCGCGCAGGGTACGGCCAGCTTCAGCGCCGGAGAGGCAATGGCGGCATGGCCCGCAGCGCTCCCCGTCAAGGATGGCGCAACCTATCGGGTGGATGCCGATGGGCGTTCCACCGACATTCGCTTCACGCTGCTGGGGGCGCCCGCTGGCGGGATCGACAACATGGCATCGGCGCTGATTGCGCATGGATGCCAGGCGCAGCTTGATCTGTTGATCGATACGGCGGCACGCTAGGGACTTGATAAGCCGACGGGCGGCGGGCAGATCGCCTTCCCCGGACGGTCGCAGCGACAGGGACGACAGGCCATATGGCCGCTCCCGTCGCACTTTGGGGGAATGAGACGACTATGGGGTTTCAGGGGGCAGCAACATCCCGCATGACGGGGCGTGCGCATTGGCGGATGGCGTTGGCACTGACCGCCTTGGCGCCAATGCCCGCAATGGCGCAGGTCGCGCCGCGCGCGCCGACGCGAGAAGAACTGTCCCCGGGGCAGCAGGCCGCCGACGTCGCGGGCGAAGGAAGCCGTTTGACCGTCGAAGGCGGCGTGGAGCGGGCGCCTTGCCCCTTGGCCGATCCGCGCTTTGCCAATGTCACCGTGAACTTTGCCGATGTGCAGTTTGACGGTCTTCGCGGCGTGGACGCGGCCGTCTTGAAGGACAGCTGGGGCGATCTGGCCGGGCGGGATGTGCCGATCGCCAGCCTGTGCGAAGTCCGCGACCGGGCCGCGACGGCGCTGCGGCAGCTGGGCTATCTGGCGGCGGTGCAGGTCCCGCCGCAGCGCATTGAGAAAGGCGGCACCGTCCGTTTCGACATATTGATGGCGCGGCTGGTCGCTATCGAGGTGCGGGGCGACGCGGGCCGGAGCGAACGGCTGATTGCCGCGCATATGGAAGCGCTCAAGGGGCAGCCGTTGTTCAACGTGCATGAGGCGGAACGGCACCTGCTGCTGGCGCGCGATCTGCCGGGCTATGACGTGCGGCTGGCGCTGCGGCCCGCCGGGACGGCGCCAGGCGAGGTCATCGGCGAAGTGCAGGTGGTGCGTCGCCGGGTGGAAATGGACGTCAATGTCCAGAACCTTGGCAGCAACGCGGTGGGCCGCTTCGGCGGCCTCGCGCGGGTGCGCTTCAACGATCTGACCGGGATGGGGGACAGCACAGTCCTCAGCATTTTCAACACCGTGCAACCGAGCGAGCAGACGGTATTGCAGGTCGGGCACAGCATGGCGTTGGGGAGCGACGGGCTGCGGCTGTCCGGCGACTTCACCTATGCCTGGAGCAAGCCGGACATCGACGGGCTGGACCTGTCGTCCAAAACGATGATCGCCTCGGCCGCGCTCTCCTACCCCCTGGTGCGGCGGCAGGTGCACACGCTGTTGGCGAGTGGCGGGCTGGACGTGGTCGATCAGGACCTTCGCATCGGCTCTCTGCCCTTGTCGCGTGACCGGCTGCGGATGCTGTTTCTTCGGCTGGAGGGAGAGGCGATTGATGCCGACAGCCTGGGCAGTACGACCGGCTATTCGGCGAACGAACCTAAATGGCGGATCGGCGGTAATCTGGAGCTGCGCCACGGGCTCGCCGGGCTGGGGGCGAGCGAGCCTTGCGGCAATCAGGCGGCCTGCATTCCGACGGGGCAGTTGGACGGAGACGCCTCCGCTTTTCTGGTGAGGGCAGGGGTGCAGGCGGAATATCGCCCCACCCCGAAGCTGACCTTCGCGCTGTCGCCCCGCGCACAATATAGCCCGGACCCGCTGCTGTCCTATGAACAGATGAGCGCGGGCAATTATACGGTCGGGCGCGGCTATGATCCGGGTACGCTGACGGGGGACAGCGGCGTCGGGTTCGGGGCGGAGGTCCGCTACGGGCGGATCACCCCGAAGGGTCCGGGCGCGATCGCGGTGCAGCCTTTCCTTTTCTTCGACGCGGCATGGATGTGGCACCAAAGCAGCGTCTTTGCCGGGCTTGATCCGCAAAAGCTCTATTCGGCAGGTGGCGGGGTGCGGGCGACCTGGTCCAATCATGCGCGGATCGACGTGACGCTGGCAACGCCGCTGCGGCGCGCGGGGTTGCAGACGGAGCGGGGCGACACGCGGTTGCTGTTGTCGGTTAGCACTCGAATTCTGCCGTGGAGGCGTTAATGTCGGCAAAGCGTAGCAAATCCTGGCTTTTGACCCTGTTGGGCCGCTCCAGCGCCGTAGCGCTCGCGGTTGGCTGCGGCGCTGGCGTGGCGCAGGTCAACAAGGCTTTTCAGGGCAGCTATTCGGTACAATCAGGCGATGCCTTTGTTTCGCAAGGATCGTCCGCCGGGACCGACACCATCTCGTTGAATTCGTCTGAGGCGATCATCGACTGGACGCCTGACGATACGAGCGGCACTGGCCCGATCGACTTCCTGCCCCAGAATAACACTGTCGTCTTCAGTGGTTTCAGTGACTTCACGGTGCTGAACCGAATCCTGCCCGTCAATGGCAGCGGGGTGTCGGTTTCGCGAGTGATTGAACTGAACGGCACGGTGCAGAGCCAGATCAACGGCAGCACGGGCGGCAAGATATGGTTCTACGCGCCGGGCGGGATCGTGGCTGGTCCTAATGCCTTGTTCAATGTCGGGTCGCTGGTGCTGACCAGCAATGACATCGACACGACCGGCGGGCTCTACGGGAGCGGGGGCGAGATCCGTTTTCGCGGTCCCACCAACGTCCTGACATCGGTCGAAGTGAAACCGGGCGCGCAGATCAACGCGCTATCGAGCGGCAGCTATGTCGCGCTGGTAGCGCCGCGCGTGGTGCAGGGCGGCACGGTGACCGTCAATGGCGCGGCTGCCTATGTCGGTGCGGAGGCTGCGGATATCAGGATCAACGGTGGCCTGTTCGACATCAGCATCAGCGCGGGCACGACCGACGCCAATGGCGTGGTGCATACGGGCAGCACGGAGCGGCCGGGCGCGACGGTCACCGATGCGCAACATGTCTTCATGGTTGCGATGCCGAAGAATCAGGCGTTGACCATGCTGCTGTCCGGCAATGTCGGCTACGACGCGGCGGCAAGCGCGGTCCAGTCGGGTAGCGCGGTGGTGCTGGCCGCCGGATATGATGTAGCGAACGGCGCAATCGGCGCGCACAACGTGACCGGCACCGGCGAGGCGAGCGTCAGCATCGGCGGCGGGACCTGGCAACCGGATGTGACGGGGCAGGCGACCGGCAATATCGCCATTCAGCCAAGCGCTGCCGCGAACTTCGCGAACCTCAACCTGACGGCGGAGCGGGCGATCACGCTGCAATCGGGAACTGCGGGAGCCATAGCGGCAACCGGCACCATGGACCTGAAGGCGGGTGAGGCGATCACCGTGCGCGCCGATCAGGGCGGCAGCATCAGCGTTGGCGGCGACATGAACCTGACCGCCGGGATTGGCGGCACGGGCGGGACGATCGACGTCCTGACCTTTGGCGGCAGCGCCTTGCCAACAGGCAATGGGCAGATCGACGTTACCGGGGCGATGGAGTTGGACGCCAGCGCCTATGGCTTGGGAGGCATTAACTTTCCGGTACTGGCTGGAGGCGACGCCACGGGTGGTGCGATCAACGTCATCGCGGCAGGCGGTTCGATCAGCGCGGCTAGCCTGTCCGCTTATGCCAATGCGACGGCGGGGGCCGGCAGCGACAGCGCAGGCAATGCGACGGGCGGCGCCATCACCGTATCGGCACGAACCGCAGCCGGGCCAAGTGGCGCGCTGGCAGGCGCGATCGATTTTGGCACCATGACGTTGAGTGCGACCGCCGGGGTCGAATATAGCTATTCCTCCCCACCTGTCACAGGCGGCAACGCGACAGCCGGGACGATCGACGTCTCTGCGGCGGGTGGCGGCATCACGACCGGCTATTTCGACATATATGCCAGCGCGACCGGCGGCGATGCCAGCGGGGTGGCGGGGACCGGCACGGGGGGCAGCATTACCCTGTCGGCAAGTGCCGCAAACGGGCTGCGCGGCAGTTTCGCGGCCGATTGCACCTTTTATTGCAACGTCACCGCAGATGGCCGGGGCGGCTATGGTGCGAACGGGGCGAATGGCACGGGCGGGTCGATCCTGATCCATGCGACCGACGCGAGCTTTGTGGCGGATGGCAGTCTGTATTTGCAGGCGAAAGGCGTTGGCGGCGGCACGGAATATTCCGATGGCGTAGCGGGCCGAGGCGGCGACGGGTTGGGCGGCAGCATAGCGGTGGAGAGCCGGGCCGGTGCAGCAGGAAACGCGGTGATGCGTTTCGGCACCCTCTATGCTTCGGCAGATGGCGCTTCGACGGAAGGATCGTTCGGCTTGATGGCCGAGTCGAGTTTCGGCGGCTCTACGTTCAGTTCGGGAGGTTCGGCCTTTAACGAGGGCGATGGCGGGAACGGCACTGGCGGCTCGGTGAATTTCCTGGTCGCGGGCGGCAGTTTCGACGCGGCTAGCCTGTTTGCGAGCGCCAATGGACAGGGCGGGTCTTCCTCCGTCAACTGCCCGTCATGTGGCGACGGCGTCACGCCGTTTCAGGCGGGCAGCGGGCAGGGCGGCTCGGTCCAGTTCCTGATGACCGGCGGCACCGCCAACATCGCCAATCTGGAATTGGGCGCGGAGGGCGTCGGTGGCGAGGCGGTAGCGGCGAACGCCATTGACGACGTATCGAGCCTGGCGGGATCGGGCACCGGCGGCACGGCCATATTGGAATCGCGCGGCGGCGTTCTGAACGCCGATGCCATCCATATCGCGGCAAATGGCGTGGGCGGCGGCGGCGATCCGTTTGCCGGTTATAATTATAACGGCCCCAACGGCGCGGATGGCGGCGCGGGTTTCGGCGGCACCGCTCGCTTGCTCATGGGCGCTGGCGGCACCGGCCAGATCATCGTCACTGAGGACCTGAGCATCGGGGCGCTGGGCTATGGCGGCGCAGGCGGCCTGGCCGGTTCCGATGGATCGGGCGGCTTTTACATAGCAGGCGCAGGCGGCAATGGCACTGGCGGCACGGCGGAATTGACGCTGGCGAGCGGGGCGCTGACAGCGCCGTCGCTGCTTGTGTCGGCGGCGGGCGTCGGGGGCGCTGGCGGCAATAACAGCAGCGATGCGGCGGGTGGCGCGGCGGGCAACGGCACGGGCGGGACGGCGCGTGTCGCTTATCTGAGCGAAGGCCATGCGATCGGCGCACTGACCGTGTCGGCCGAAGGGCAGGGCGGCTTGGCGGGCAATAACGGCTACATCAGCGGTTTCGATATCAACGACCAGCCCATCTATGCCTATGGACCCGGTCAGGGCGGCGCGGGCGGATCGGGCCAGGGCGGCACGGCGGATATGCTGATCGACGTGGATCCTGCTTTTGCCAGCCTGATCGTCAGCGCCGACGGCTTTGGCAGCGCGGGCGCGGATAGCGCCAGCAGTGGCGCGGGCGGGACCGGAACGGGCGGCATCGCGGCGCTCAACATCGGTTTTGGCGCGACCAGCGTCAGCGGCGAGTTGCGCGTTTCGGCTTCCGGCTTTGGCGGTGCTGGCGGGATGGCGTTCAGCGGAGCGGCGGGCCGGGGCGGCGATGCCTTTGGCGGCACGGCGACGCTGGGGCTGACCGGCGCATCGACCTCTCTCGACGCGGGCGACATCGGCGTTCTGGCAGAAGCACTGGGCGGCGCGGGCGGCACTGGCGCATTCCAGAGCGGGCTTGGGCTGGCAGGCGCGGATGGCGGTGACGCGCAGGGCGGGACGGCGCTGTTCGCGGTGAACGCCGGGGCGAGCGCGGTCACTGGCGCGGGACTGGTGTTGAGCGGTGATGCGACCGGCGGTGCGGGTTCGGCCGGGATTGACGGACTTGCCGGTGGCGCAGGCGGTTCGGGCGGTGATGCGGCTGGCGGGTCGGCCACGTTGCGGATCGACGGCGGAAAATTGCGTGTAAGCAACAGCTTTTCGACGCTGCCCGCCTACAGCATCACGGCGGTTGGTCAGGGCGGCGCGGGCGCCAATGGCGGCGTTGCGAGCGACCCGGCGCTGGCCGATGGCGCGGGCGGCAATGGTGGAGCGGGCACGGGCGGTGTCGCCTCCTTCGAAGCGAGCGATGGCGATTTCCTGCTGGGGCCGCTTTCCATCGTCGCTGACGGCGCGGCGGGACTGGCTGGCACGGGCGGGATCGACGGCCTGACGAGTGGCGGGACGGCTTCCCTCACCAACGGCGGCGGCGTCGCGCTGGGCGCGGGTGTGCAGCGGCAGCTGGCTTCACTGGCGATGACCGCCAATGGCGATGCGGGCGGCCGGATCAGCTTTACCGACAGCAGCAGCGCGGCGGGCGGCGGCCTGCGCGTGGCCGGGCCGATGACTTTGCATGCGTCGGGCAATGTGGTGCCGGGCTTCACCGGCATCAGCTTTGCCGCGTCGGGCAATGTGGTGCAGGTCGATGGCGCGGCCGATTTCCTGACGGAAGGGCCGCTGTCCTTTGCTTTCAACGGCGGCGGCGCGCTGGCGGTGACGGGCGCGCTGACCGGCTATTCGGGCACGAGCATCGCGTTCAGCCATACTGGACGGGCGGCAGGCACGGACAGCCTGTCGGCGGCCAGCATTGCCCTCGACACGCCGGGCGGCATCAGCGCGACGGGCGCATCGCTGCGTTCGGCGGGATTGCTGACGATGCTGGCGCGCGGTGGCGACATCGCCCTGTCAGGCGGCAGCGCGCTGACGGCTGGAGGCGACCTGCGGCTGTTTGCGCAGGGCAGCATCGATGGCGCGGGCGGCGACCTGCTGTCCGGCGGCCGGGTGGCGATCGGGCTGGGTGGCGCGGGCAGCATCACGCTGGGCAACCTGTCATCGGCCGGGCTGCTCGACATGGCGGACGCGAGCGGCAATGCGCTGGGCGGATCGGGCATCGCGATCGGTGGTGACTTTGTGATCGGCGGCGCGCTGACGATCGGCGCTGGCAGCGGGAGTCTGTCGGCGGCACGGATCAACATCGGCACCTTGAATGCGGACAGCCAGACGCTGACCGCGACGGGTGGTTTGCAGATCGGCAATGCGGTTACCAGTGGCGACCTGATCGTGAACGGCAGCCTGCAACTGGGCGGCAGTGACATTGGCGGCCTATTGCAGCAGCGCGGGGCGGTGGCGCAATTTGGCGGGCAGGTGCTTGCCGGGGCAATCGACATCGACGCGGGTAGCATCAGCGGCGCCGTGATGACGGCGCGGACGGGTGATCTGCTGCTGCGGTCGATTGGCGGACTGAACATTACCGATGCGCAGGCGGCGGGTGGCATCTCCATGACCTCCGGCGGTGCGCTGACCATCGGCAATGCGGTGGCGGGCGGCTCGCTGGCCCTGAACGGATCGGGGATCAGCGCGCAGGCTCTGGCTTCGGGTGGAGCTGCGGCGTTGGATGCGGGAGCCGGTGACCTGGTGGTGAACGACCTGCTGGCGCAGGGTGCGATCACGGCGTTGGGCCGGAATATCAGCCTGGGGTCGAGCGGCGGGATGGCGATCGCCAATGCCGTGGCGAGTGGCGATGTGCTGTTGAATGCCGCAGGGCTGGTGGCAGTGAACGGCCGGGTCAGCGGCCAGGCGGTGACGATCGGTTCTGGCGACATCGCGATTTTAGCCAATGGGCAAGTGAGCGCGGTGGGACTGTTGCGCTTCGATGCCTCGGGTGCGCAGGCGTTCATTGGCGGTGGCGATGCGACGGCGGGCTACAGCCTGTCGGCGGCGGAGCTGGGCCGTGTATCGGCAGGCGGCATTGCGATCGCGGGCGCGGGGGATGTGGCCGTGCGCGACCTGACGATCGGGACCAATGTGCTTCCGGGCGGCGGCGTGATGAGCATTGGCGCGGCCGGGCTGTTGCGTGTGCAGGGCGCGGTGGCGATGACCGGGCGGACGGGCGATGGCGGGCTGACGCTGACGGCGGTAGACGCGCTGGAGGTGATCGCGGGTCTTGGCTCCATCGCGATCAGTGACGGCAATGGCGGGCTGGGCGGCGTGCTGACGCTTGACGCGCCGTCCATCTATGTCGCGACGGCGGAGGCGATTGCTGATGTCCGGGCGGCGGATTCGGTGACGGCGCGGGATTTGCGGCTTGGGCAGAATGATGGGCTGGCGCTGGACGCGGGGATGTTGCAGGCGGGGACGGTCCGTCTGGCCGCGACCGACGGCATCTTCATCCAGAATAGCGGGCTGTCGACCAGCTTTGCCGACCGGCGCGGCTTTACCGCCAACAGCCTGATCATCAGCAGTGGGAACGGAAGTCCCCAGATCGCGATAAACGGGCGGTTGGCGCTGGCTGGCGGGGGCTTTGCGACCGGGCTCGACACGATCCCGCTGGTGGCGATCGATGGAGGCTATGCTGCCGGATCGAAGGTCAACGGCTGCTTCATCTTCGGGTCTTGCACGGCGTTGAGCTTCGACAGCCGGGACACGTTCGATGGCTTGCTCGATCCCACGGTGGCGGTGTCGCGCAGCATCCCGACGGCGCTGATCGCGTTGCACGACGTGGTGACGGAGGGCTTTCCCCCCTTGATCGACGAGCCGGTGACGGGCGCCGGGAATGAGGATCTGTGGGATCGCCCATGCGGCGGGCCGGGCGAGCAGGCCTGCGGTGCGCAATAAGCGGAAAGATCAAGCGAAACGGGATTGAAAGGGTAGCGCGGACGCGGCTAGAGCGGTCGCGCGCAAGGGGGCGTGTGAATGGGCGGCTTCAGGAGCTACGGAGTGAGCAGGCGGGCGGCTGGCATGGTAGTGCTGGGCGCGGCGATGCTGCTCGTGCTGCTGCTGTGCGCCTTGCCGGGGGGCGGTCGGGGGGCGGCTGACGCGGCGCCGGTGACGCGCGGCTTTACCGGCGTTGCCTCCTGCGCGGGTTCTACCTGTCACGGGCGGATGGAAGGCGACGGCAAGGTCGTGCGCCAGGATGAGCTGATGCGCTGGCAGGAGCCTTCGAGCCCCGGCGGCGCGCATAGTCGCGCCTTCGCGGTGCTGAGCGGTACGCGCGGGCGGCAGATCGCGGCGACGCTGGGCTTGGGCGATGCGGCGGCGGCCCCCGCTTGTCTTGGGTGCCATTCGACTCCGGCGGCGGCAACGGGCGCGCGGGTGCTGGCTAGCGATGGCGTCGGGTGCGAAGCGTGCCACGGCGCGGCGGGCGGCTGGATCGCGTCGCACTATGGGGTGGGAGCGAGCCATGCGTCCAATGTGGCGGCGGGGATGATCCCGCTGGATCGGCCACAGGCGCGGGCTGCGGTGTGTCTCGATTGCCATTTTGGGAGCGACCGGCCGGGGCAGTTCGTCGATCACCGCATGATGGCGGCGGGGCATCCCCGCGTCTCGTTTGAACTCGACCTTTTCTCCTCGATGCAGGCGCATCATGACGAGGATGCCGACTATGCGCGACGCAAGGGGCGGACCGACGGTCTGAAATTCTGGGCGGTGGGTCAGGCGATGGCGGTGCAGCGCGCACTGACCCTCTATGCGGGCGCGAAGGGGACGGAAGGGGCTTTCCCGGAATTCTATTTCTTCGACTGCCAGAGCTGCCACCGGCGCATTTATGACCAGGCGGAGCGCAGCAAGACGTGGGAAGCGAACCCCGGACGGCCGATCCCGGCGGGGATGCCGCCCTTCAATGACGAGAATATGATCATGCTGTCGGCGGCGGCGAAGGTGATCGTGCCCGGCGCGGCTGCTCGGTTCGATGCGGACAGCAGGGCGTTCCATGCCGCCATCGCGCGGGACCGGGGTTCGGCGGTCGCGGCGGCAGGCAAGCTGGCGGCGAGCGCCGGGGCGCTGGCCAATGGCTTTGCGGGGGCGCGGACGAATGGCGACATGGCGTTCGCCATCGTCAGTGAGATCGCGGGCGGCGCGATCAGCCCGCGCTTCACCGATTATGAAGGGTCGGTGCAGGCGGTAATGGCGATCGACACGCTGCTGAACAGCATGGTGAAGTCGGGCCGCGTGACCGTGGGCGCGGCGGCAGGCATCCGGGCCGACGTCAACCGGGCCTATGCAGCGGTCAAGGAGCCCAACAGCTATCAACCCGCCGCCTTCCGCAGCGCGTTGGGCAGCGCGGCGCGCAGTATCGGAGCATTGCGGTGAGCGGATTGCGGCACAGATTGAGCGCGTTCGCGGCGCTGTCGGCGTTGATGCTGGCGTCCTGCGGCGGTGGCGGCGGCAGCAGTGGCGGAAGCGGCGGGTCGCCCACCCCGACCCCGACGCCCACGCCGACGCGCCTCTATGCCGATCCGGCGCAGGAGGCGCTAACCGTCGCCGATGTGGAGAATGTCTTAGCGCATGCGACCGCTGAGGCGCAGGCGCGGAGCCTGCCAGCGGTCATTGCGGTTACAGACCGAGTCGGCAACGTGCTGGCCGTATTCCGCATGAACGGCGCGCGGGCGAGCGCAACGACCAGCGCGGCGCCTAACGGGCAGAATATCGACGCGCAGAATCTGACCGTCCCGGCCGAGGCTGGCGCGATCAGCAAGGCGATCACGGGAGCTTATCTGTCGAGCGGGGGCAATGCCTTTTCGACGCGCACGGCGAGCATGATCGTGCAGGAGCATTTCCCGCCCGCGCCGGGGACGGTGGGGCTGGAGAGCGGGCCGCTGTTCGGCGTGCAGTTCAGCCAGCTGCCCTGTTCGGACCTGTCGGCGCGCTACATGTCGTCGGGTTCACAAGCGATGATCGGGCCGAAGCGGTCGCCGCTGGGGCTGGCGGCTGATCCGGGCGGCTTTCCGCTTTACAAGAATGGCGTTGTCGTCGGCGGCGTCGGGGTGATGGCGGACGGGGTCTATGGGTCCGACGCGAATGTCACCGACACGGACAATGATCCCGAGGAATATATCGCGCTGGCCGGGACGCTGGGCTTTGAAGCGCCCGACAGCATCCGTGCCAACCGCATCTTCGTGGACGGGACGTCGCTGCGCTATTCGGATGCGGCCTATGCGGGGTTGATGGCGAGCGGGGGCGCGAGTTTTGCGGCGATCAACGGCAGCGCCGGGTCGCTGGTGGCGGTGCGTGGCTATTATGGCGATCCTGCGCCGATGGTGCTGGCGGGCGTTGCCTATGGCAGCGAGCTTTCGGGCGTGCGCGCTTCAAGGGCGGCGGAATTTTCTAATCGCGACGCCTTCGTGCTGACGGACGGGTCGGGGAATAACCGCTTCCCGATCCGGGCGGCGACCGATGCCGGGGATGTCGCGCAGCCGCTGACCGCCCCAGAGGTGACGGCGGTGCTGGAGGAAGCCTTCACCATCATGAGCCGGGCACGGGCGCAGATCAGGCAGCCGCTCGACAGCCGGGCACAGGTGACGATCAGCGTGGTGGATACGCGGGGCGCGGCGCTGGGTATCGTACGGTCGCCCGATGCGCCGATCTTCGGCACCGATGTGAGCTTGCAGAAGGCGCGCACGGCGGCTTTCTTCTCGGGCGCTCATGCTGGGCCGGATTTGCTGGCGAGCAGCAGTGCGGATGTTGCGGCGTTCGTGGGGAAGGCGCGGACTTTCCTTAATGATCCGGCAGCGTTGACGGGGACGCATGCGTTTACCGATCGGGCAAACGGCAATCTGTCACGCCCCTATTTCCCCGATGGTGAGGTGGGGCGGCCCAATGGGCCTTTCTCCCGCCCGATCGCGCAGTTCAATCCCTTCTCGACCGGGCTGCAGTCGGCGCTGGTGGTGGGCGATCTGGCCGCGCATCTTAGCTTTGTGACGGGCGCGAGTGCGACCGATACGCCGCAGCGTTGTTCGGCTGTGACCGGCGTGGGCGCGGGCAATCGCATCCAGAACGGCGTTCAGATTTTCCCCGGCTCCGTGCCCATCTATCGCGGTGGCGTGCTGGTGGGGGCGATCGGCGTGTCGGGCGACGGCATTGATCAGGATGACATGATCAGCTTCCTGGGCGCGCATAATGGCGGGCAGCGGGGCGGCGGCATCGGCAATGCGCCCGCCGCGATCCGGGCGGATCAGATTGTCGTGGACCTTGGCAATGCGTCGGTGCGGCTGCGTTATGTGAACTGTCCCTTTGCGCCGTTCCTCGACAGCGGGTCGCAAAATGTGTGTCAGGGCCTGTAGCGATGGGGCTTGCCGCTTTCCTGCCGCTCTTTGCGCTGGCGCAGCCGGGCGAACCCGTGCCGCCTCCTCCGCCCGATAATTGGGAAGAGATTTTGAACGCGCCCGAAGTGGGTGCCGATGACCAGTCGATCGAGGGCAGGCGGCGGCCGGGATATGAGGCACCGCTGCCCGAAGCAGTGACTCAGGATAATGCGGGGGCCGTGCGCGCGCCGCCGCCTGAGGCTTTTCCGGTCGATCAGGTGCCCATCCCGGATCGCTGGCGGCTGATTGAATCGCTGGGCGTGGTCAAGGAACGCTGGTTCGATCCCTATGGGCAGAACACGTTGAAGGGCGACCGGCCGATCGACCGAGAGAAGGTGAAGTGGCTGCCGATCAAGGGCGACGACTGGTTCTTCGTCGCCAATGCGGTGAGCGACACGGTGATCGAACCGCGCACCTTTCCCATTCCCGTCGGCGTCCAGACGACCGAGCGGCCGGGCAGCATTAATGTGTTCGGCAAGGATGCCAGCTATGTGCTGAGCCAGACCTTCATCGGCGGGGTGGCATTGATCAAAGGATCGACCGCGTTCAAGCCGCCGGAGATCGAATATCGGCTGACGCTGGCCTATAATATCAATCATGTGAACGTGCCCGAGCGACGGGTGCTGTTCGTCGAGCCATCGAAGCCGAGCCACCGGACCGACCATTTTCTGGGGGTGCAGGAAGCCTTCATCGATTACCATCTGGCGAACACGTCGGATCGTTATGACTTCCGCTCGATCCGCGTCGGCATTCAGCCGTTCCAGTCGGATTTTCGCGGTTTCCTGTTCAACGACCAGCAACTGGGCATTCGGCTGTTCGGCAACCGCGACAATAACCGTTTCCAGTTCAACCTCGCGGCCTTTTGGCGGCTGGAAAAGGATACGAACAGCGGCCTGAACTCCGTCGTGCAGTCGCCGCGCCGCGACTGGGTATTCCTCGCCAATCTCTACCGTCAGGATTTCCTGATCCCCGGCCTCACCAGCCAGATCACCGCCGTCTATAATATGAATCGCGAAGCCGGACGGATCGAGGTCGATGACAATGGCTTTCCGGTGCGGCCCGCCCTGCTCGGCGACCTGCGCGGGCGGGATTATGATGTCGTTTATCTGGGCTATAATGCCGATGGGCGGATCGGTCGGATCAACCTGACGGCGTCCGTTTACGGCGCGCTGGGGGAGGATCGGAACAGCTTCTTCACCTCGGACCCTGCGCAGATCAGGGCATTCTTCGCCGCTGCCGAGGCGAGCATCGACAAGGACTGGATGCGCTTCCGGCTGTCAGGCCTCTATGCGAGCGGCGACGGCGATCCCTACGACAATCGCGAAAATGGGTTCGATGCGATTTTCGAGAACCCGATCTTCGCGGGCGCTGATACGAGTTACTGGATCAGGCAGACCATCCCCTTTGCAGGCGGCGGCCGCGTCATCGGGATCAACGGCCGCAACGGCATATTGAACTCGCTGCGGTCCTCGAAGGAGCAGGGCCAGTCGAACTTCAACAATCCCGGCACGATGCTGCTGGGCGCAGGCGCGGATTTCGACGTGCTGCCGGAACTGCGGCTGTCGGCCAATGCCAATCATCTGTGGTTCCAGAATACCGCGACATTGCAGGCTCTGCGCAACGAGGGGAGCATTCCCAAATCGATCGGCTGGGACCTGTCCACCGCGGCTATCTGGCGGCCGAAGGCGACGCAGAATATCGTGTTCCGGCTGTCCGGCGCGACCCTGCTGCCGGGCGCGGGCTTCCGCGACCTTTTCACTAATAGCGAGCGCAACCGGAATTATTATTCGGTGCTCGGCAACCTGATCCTGAGTTATTGATGCGGCCGTTCATCGCCTTTTTGTTGTTGATCCTGGCCGCGATGACGGTGCCGGTTGTCATCCTCCACGCCTCGGACGCGGAAAAGCCGGTCGAGCGGATTTACGCCAAGACACCCGCCGCGCCGATGAGCCAGACCGCCGATCAGGTCGCGGCCAAGTCGGATGGCTGCTATAGCTGCCACACCAAGACCGACGAACCGTCGATGCACGCAACCCCGGCCGTAATGCTGGGCTGCGTCGATTGCCACGGCGGCGACGCAACGGTGCGCGGCGATCCTGCCCATGGCTTCGAAGATCCCGCCTATGTAGCGGCGCGCGACAAGGCGCATGTGCTGCCGCGCTATCCGGGAAGCTGGCATTATCCGTCCTCGGCGAACCCGAAGCGGACCTATACGTTGCTCAACCGCGAAGCGTCCGAATTTGTGCGCTTCGTGAACCCCAGCGACTATCGCGTGGCGCGGGAGGCTTGTGGCTCCTGCCATATGCAGACGATCGAGGCGGCGGAGCGGTCCCTGATGGCGTCGGGCGCGATGCTGTGGGGCGGCGCGGCTTATAATAACGGCATCGTGCCGTACAAGAATTACATCTTTGGCGAGGCTTATACCAAGGATGGCAAGCCCGCGAAGATCGTCTCGCCCGGTTCGCCCCCCGGCACGCTGACGGCCGAGCAGAAGGCGCGCGGCGCGCTGGCCGAACTCTATCCGCTACCCAACTGGCAGGTGACGCCGCCCGGCGACGTGTTCCGCGTGTTCGAGCGCGGCGGCCGCAATATCTCCACGCAGTTTGCGGAGATTGGCTTGCCCAATCCCACCGGCGCCATCCAGCGGCTGGAGGAACCGGGGCGGCCGGACCTGAAGCAATCAAGCCGGGGGCCGGGAACGGGCCTGCGCGTCGCGATCCCGGTGCTTAACCTGCACAAGACGCGCCTCAATGACCCCTATATGTGGTTCATGGGGACTAATGATCAGCCGGGCGATTATCGCCATTCGGGCTGCTCGGGCTGCCATGTCGTCTACGCCAATGACCGCGAGCCGCGCCACAGCCTGACCTATGCGCAATATGGGCGGGATGGGCAGACGGCTACGGTCGATCCGACGATTGCGGGGAAGATGGAACATGGCGCGCTGAAGGGTGCCCATGACAAAACGCCCGATCATCCCATCGGCGCGGTCAAGGAAAGCGGGCATCCGATCCGCCACGCCTTCACCCGTGCCATCCCCACCGCGCAGTGCATGAATTGCCACATGCACCAGCCCAATATCTTCCTGAACAGCTATCTCGGCTACACCATGTGGGACTATGAATCCGACGCGGCGCTGATGTGGCCGGAGAAGCAGAAATATCCGGACGCGGCAGAGGTTCACAAGACGCTGGAGCGGAACCCGGAAGGGGCGGGGCCGAAGGGCAAATGGGCAGACCTCGATTTCCTGCGCAACGTCTATGACCTCAATGACAAGGCGAAGGACACGCAGTTCGCCGACTATCATGGCCATGGCTGGAACTTCCGCGGCGTGTTCAAGCGCGACCGTGAGGGCAATCTGCTCGATGCGGACGGCAAGGTCGTGTCGAACGACGATCCGGAGAAGTGGCGGAAGAAAGGCGAGGGCAAGTTCGTCCAGCCCGGCACCAATCCGGGCAAGTCCGTCCACCTCATGGACATCCACGCCGAAAAGGGCCTGCAATGCGCCGACTGCCATTTCGCGCAGGACAGCCATGGCAACGGCTTCATCTATGGCGAGGTGGCAAACGCGATCGAGATCGGGTGCAAGGATTGCCACGGCACGGCGGATGCCTATCCAACGCTGCTGACCTCGGGACCGGCCGCCCCGCCAAAGGGCACGAACCTGGCGCTGCTGCGCAACCCGGACGGCAAGCGGCGGTTCGAATGGTTTTACGATGCGAGCGGGCGGCGCAAGCTGATCCAGCGATCGATCGTCGATCCCAACCTCGAATGGGAAGTGTCGCTGGTGAAGGACAGCGTCGATCCCGCCAATCCGCACTTCAACGCCAAGGCGGCGCGCGCCAAGCTGATGAGCAAGTCGGGCGCGGAGGATGGCAGCTTCGCATTCGGTCCCGGCGTGGCGAAGGCAGATCGCGCGCATGGCGATGACTCCATGGCCTGCTTCACCTGTCATTTGAGCTGGACCACGAGTTGCGGCGGCTGCCATCTGCCGATCGAGGCGAACTGGAAAACCTCACTCCACCATTATGATGGGGAGGAGACGCGCAACTTCGCCACCTACAACCCGCAGGTCGCGCGCGACGAGATGTTCCAGCTTGGCAAGCATATGACGACCAAGGGGAACGAGACGGCGCCTGTCCGGTCGACGTCCGCGCTGGTGCTGTCCTCGACCAACATCAACCGCGAGCGCATCTATATCCAGCAGCCGCCGGTATCGGGCATCGGCTTTTCAAGCCAAGCCTTTGCGCCGCATTTCCCGCATACGGTGCGGAAAACCGAGACGAAGACCTGCTCCGACTGCCACCTGTCGGCGAAGGACGATAACAATGCGATCATGTCGCAGCTGATGTTGCTCGGCACGAACTTCGTGAACTTCGTCGGCCTCAATGCCTGGACCGGCCTCGAAGGCGGGTTCGAGGCAATCCGCGTCACCGAATGGGACGAACCGCAGGCGGTAATTGGCAGCTATCTGCAAAAATATGCCTATCCCGACTATTGGAAGCTGCATGTCGAGCAGAATGGCCGCGAGCTGAAAAACTGGGTCCGGGGCAAATTCTTTGACAAAAAGGCGTCGGGCGAGACGCAGCCGATCGAGGAATTCCGCAATGTCGTGAAGGGCACCGCCGATCGCGTCGGATGCCTGCAACTGCGCGGCGAATATATGTATGTGGCGGAAGGGAAGGGCGGCTTCCGCGTCTATGACGTCGCGTCGATCGCGAACAAGGGCTTTTCCGAGCCGATCGTGAGCGGGCCGTTCTCGAAACTCGGCCACAATACGGGCGTGGCGTCGAAGAATGCGACCTGCATGGCGCTGCCGACCAATCAGCCGATCAACCCGCTGCGCAGCACCAAGGAACTGCGCGAGATCAACCAGGAACAGCCCTTCCTGCCGATCTACAGCTATGCGGCGGTGACGGACAGCGTCGAGGGGCTGATCATGGTCAATATCGAGACCTTGGCCGATGGCGAGTTCCGCAACAATTTCCTGAAGCGGGCGGTGACGTGGAACCCCGATGGCGTGCTGAACGGCGCGCGACATATCCAGCTCGCCGGGCAAATCGCCTATATCACCGCTGACGTGGGCTTGGTGGTCGTGGACCTTGCCGATCCGCTGCACCCGCGCCTCGCCGCCGTCCGCCCGCTCAAGGATGCACGGGCGAGCGCGATCCAGTTCCGCTACCTCTGGGTCACCGACGCCGAAGGGCTGAAACTGTTCGACGTGACGAAGCTCACCGATCCGGTGGCCGTGCCATCCGCGACCGTGCCGCTGAAGGATGCGCGCCGCATCTATCTGGCGCGCACCTATGCCTATGTCGCGGCGAAGGCCGAGGGCTTGGCGATCGTCAACATCACCAATCCCTTGAAGCCCAGCCTCTATGCCAGGGAGACGTTCGGCGGACAGATGACCGACGTGGAGGATGTCATCGTCGGCACTACCAACGCCTCCCTCTTCGCCTACGTCGCGGACGGCCGGAACGGCATGAAGGTGATCCAGCTGACCAGCCCGGCGAGCCAGCCCAATTTCTACGGCTTCTCCCCCGCGCCCAAGCCCGAACTGATCGCCTGGGCGCGTACGCCCACCCCTGCGGTGGCGCTATCCAAGGGGCTGGATCGCGATCGGGCGGTGGATGAGACGGGCGGGCAGATCGCCGTATTCGGACGACTGGGATCGCGGCCCTTCACCCGGACGGAGATGGAGCGGCTATTCCTGACGTCGAAGGGCGTGCCGTACAAGGTCAGCGATGAAGTGGACATGAAGAGCTGGCGACCGCCTTTGCTGCGGTGAGGGGGATGTGGGTCGCGTTTGCCATCGGCTGCATGATCTGTGCGTTAGCCTGGCGAACCGCCACATCGCTTACGGCACCTATGAGCTAAAGAGCGATCCCCACAGTTTCCAGCCCACGCCCAGGGTGAGGCCGATAAGCGCGGTGACAATGAGCACATCGAGCGCTGACAGATCGTCGTCGTTCCGGGCCATTGGCTGGTCTCCTGCTGCCGCCGATCGTGGCGCCGACGACGGCAGCGCGTGAGCCTATCATGCTTCGGGCGCGAATTGCGATGGGGACGATGGAGTAGGGCGAGAGGGTTTCAATGTTTGGCCTTCGGAGGAGATGACAGGCAGAGCGGCTGTTGATGACCATTAGTGGCCATTGAGAACCAACTGCGCTTGCACCAGAAACAGACATAGCTGGGACACCTATTCCCGGCTTTTTGTCAGCCTGTAGGGGCTGTAATCCTCGTTCAATTCATTCACCTCGGCCCGTGTCGCGAGTGCCATAACAATCTGGTCGGCGGTCGATCCTTGCCAGACGAACCGGCATTCCTTTGGACGGTCGATTGCGTCAACGCATAATCTTTCCCCACCGCGAAACGCTTCCGTAATCCAGCGACCCTCATAAACGCGGTAAGCTCGTTGACACATTCCCATCTGCCAGCGCCCGTCTGCGAAGAATGTTTCATATGGCGGACATCCGCCCCGGAACATCGCATTCACCTTTGCGCCGGGATAGGGTTCGTATGTCGTATCGATGACTATGGTGCGGTCTGAAATCATCGCCGTTATTTGTTGCCCAGTCAGTGGTCGCCATTGTGGTTGTGCCAACCTCAGCGGGAGCGTGTGGAACGTGTGTTCGGCGTTGGCCGGTTCTGCCCTAACTGGTGCCAGCCCATCCCACAGCAGGAGCAAGATGATTGCCGACGCGAGAACCGGAGTACGTTTCATAGGAATAGCGTAGACGATAACTCGTCTGCTTTCCAACAGGTGCGGCATACAAGCAGACAGCCCACTAGCCACCCCATCAGGACATGCCCCTCCGCACGTGGAAAGGGTGGCGGAGGGAGTCGGCGAGCCGCTGCAAAGCAAGGCGAATGTTACTTAAGCCCACCCCCGACCCCTCCCGCCTGCGGGAGGGGAGAAAGTCCGCAATCCGCCCTAACTCCAAAGGTCATGCGGATCGACACGGCCCTCATCCAGCCCGTCATCTTGTACAAGTGATGGCGCCCCAAGGGGCGTCCATTCCTCACGCCCTCCCCATCCGGTTGGGCGCAGCGGCCTTGCTCAGATTCTGGCGGACGCCGCCGTCACGCCGGACGTTCATCCATCAGCATGCGGACCAGCGGCTGCATGCTCGCGTCGAACTTTGCCAGCATCGCCTGATCGCCCGCCGTTTCGAAATGCGTGACAAGGCCATGCTCCGTCCAGCGGTGAAGCGCATAGGCGGGCGCGTCGGAGATGATCATCGGCCGGTTGTCCGGGGCGTCCGGGTCCATTGGCCGAAGGTCCAGCGCCAGTTGCGGGGCGGTTGAGGAGCAGATCGCAACGGTCGTGCCCTGCCACGGCGCGGTTATGGTGCGGTGAAGGTGGCCGCAGAGGAGTGCGGCGATGTTGGGGCGGTTTGCGATTGCGGCGGCGAAACGCTGGACCCAGGGTTCGTCCGGGTGGGTGTTCATCCATTCGATCCCAGCTTCGACCGGGGGATGATGCAGGACGATGAGGGTGGGCGTTTCGGCATCCTCGTCGAGACGAGCCGTTAGCCACTCCGCGCGGGCTTCGCAGAAGGCGCCCCCGTGGCGGCCGGGCTCCAGCGTGTCGAGGATCAGGATGCGGCGGTTTTCCAGCGCGATGACATAGTGTACGAATCCGTCCTGCCGCGGGATGTGCGGGAAATGCTGCGCGAAATTGGCGCGGTCGTCATGATTGCCCATGGCGGGCCAGACCGGGAAGGGGCATTGGGCAAAGGCTTCCGCGAGGGCGCGGTAGCTTTCGGTGTCGCCCCGCTCGGTCAGATCGCCGGTCGCGAGCAGCAGGTCCGGGCGGTTGGGGCCGTCGATCAAAGCGCGCAGCACCTGATCGAGCCGCTGGCGGTTAAGCTCCGCCGGATTGCCGGGGTCAAAGCCGAGATGAATGTCGGTGATCTGGGCGATCAGCATGGTCTTTAGCTCCCCCTTACCCGTCGCGGCCGGCACGCCGTGGCCTGTCCGCCTGATCCCGTCTGACCGCGCGATCGGCGGGCGTCCATGGCGCGCCGTCGCCGACATGATAGCTGTGGCACATGGCGCAGCCGGACGGCACATCGGCCTTCGCCTTTTCACCGCCATGACAGGTGCGGCAGCTGTCGATGCCGGGCAGCAGCAATTGGCGCGCGTCATGGCTTTTGGGCGCCGCGTGGCAGCTTTCGCAACTCTCGGTCGCGTGCGCCTTATGATCGAACCAGCCCTTCATCATGTAGCGCATGGGCTGGTTGACGGGCGCGACTTGCCAGCTCGTCCCGCCCCCGGTGACGATGTGGCAGTCATAGCAGGCCCCGCCCTTGGAAAAGACCGCGCGGATGGCGTCGTCGGCGCGGGAGGGGCGAGCGGCTGCCGCGCCGAAATAAGCGTGATAGACGCGGCCCTGCGCATAGTCGCCAGGGCGGCGGCGGGCCATGCCGCCGAGCGACAGGGGCTGGGCGGGTGCGGTGGAGCGGTAATAGGCGCGAAGGTCCGCTATCACCTGATCGGGCTGGCCGTGGCGCAGGGTGCGGACGGTGCCGCCGATCGTCTCGAAGGCGAGGCTGTGGCAGGATTGGCAATCACGCTCCATGTCGACGGGCAGGAAGCGCACGCCGTCGGCGGTCGGCCGGTGGCAATCCTTGCAAGCGAGCGCGTCGCCATAGCCCGATTGCGCGCCCAGCGTGCGGGCCATGCGGGCGACGCCGGTCTTTGACAGGTGGACGTCGTGCGGGAATTTCAGGCCGCTGTCGTCCATCGGTTTGGCGTCGAGGGAGGCGCGGGTGAAGCTGGGGTGCTTGCCCGGATTATATTGGACGAGGGCGGTGAATTGCGGGTGGGCGGTGCCGAAGTCGCTGGCGTTGGCGAGCTTGCTGTCCTTGAGCCGATCCTTGAGGCTGCCGTGGCAGTCGGTGCAGAAGGCTTGGGGCGTGGGCTGCATCGGCCCTGCGCCTTCATGTTCGCGGTGGCAATCGACGCAGGCACCTTCGGGCGGCTTGCCAAAGGTGGAGGCGACGAGGTTCAGGAATTTGCCGCCAATGCCCGGCTCCGCGCGCGCCATGGCGATGCGGGCGGCGGGGGCGTGGTCGTGGACCGACTTGTGGCAGGTCTGGCAGGCGGTATCGCGGACGGACACGAACGCCTTTTGGTGACAGGTCTCGCATTTGCCTTCGAGGGCATGGTGCGCCTGGCTCAACGGGCCGGATGACCATGCGCCATCGCCCTTCACGCTGTAGATGTTGCGCGTGTCGTGGGCCGGACGGGTGGCGTAGCTGTAGATCGGGATCGCCAGGAAGCCGATGAGGATCGCCAGCACGAGGCCCCATGCGGTCAGGCGCTTGGGCGGGGCGAGGCGGGCGAGGGAGAAGACGCGGGCCTCCTCCTTTTCCTCCGACGCTTGCGAGACGGCATCGACGCGGCGGATGGCGAGGATGGTGGCGCCGTCCTCTGCGCTGACGGTGATGCGGTGGCCGCCGAAGCGCAGTTCTGCGCCTTTGGTGGTGTCGATTTCGGCCGAGCGGGTGGTGCGGCCTTCAATGTCGAAGCCGAGGGTGCCGGTGGCGCGGACGCGGATGGTGCGGGCGTCGATCTGCTCGATGCGGGCGTGATCGGGTTCGAGCGCGAGGTCGGGGAGGTGGATGTCGTTGGTGGAGGCGCGGCCCAGCGTGAGCTGCGGCTTTGCGAGCGTCGCGCTGCGGACGATCTCGCGGCCGTCTGCGGTGAGGCTGATCTGGCGGACTGTGAAGCTCATGGCGCTTACCAGTAGAAAAAGACGCTGACGATGTGCGCGGTCAGCGCGGCCAGCAGGGCGAAGGTGGCGGGCACATGGACGTAGAGCCAGATTTCCAGCAGCGCCTTTAGCCGCAGGTGGCGGCGGAGGCGGGCGAGCATCGCCTGCTTGCGTTCGAGCAGGGCATCGACCTTTTCCAGCGGCTCCTTACCCGTATCCGGATGGTCGCCGGTCCAATGGCGGAGCGACGCTTGCGCGGCGGCGGTGGCGCAGCGTGGGTAGCGGCCCGAAAGACGCGCGATCAGGCTGCCGCCGAAGGGATCGTCATTAAGGGACTGGCGGACGAGGCTGGCTTGTTCGTGGGGCAGGGGCTGGGCGGCGTCGTGCAACTGGCGGTCGATGGCGCGGATCGCCTCCAGCATCTGCACCTGCGTCATTTCCGCCCGGTTGTTGCTGAGCGCGGTGGGCAGGGTCGCATAGACGATGATGCCGAACAGACCGGAAAGGATCACCAGCATCATCAGCACATAGGCGAGGGTGTGGACGTTCCAGCCAAGCTGGAAACCGGTGTGCAGCGTGCCGATGACGACGAGGCTGAGGCCCAGATAGACATGGGCGCTCGTCCATGCCTTGAGCGACCAGCGGCCGCGCGTCATGGCGCGCTTCCGCAGGCCCAGCAGGGTGAGCCAGAGAATGAGGCCGACGCCGATCGTGCCCAGCGTATAGCCGTACCAGCTGCCGCCATTATGATGGGGCGTGACGTCGATCATCAGATAGCTGGCGATGACGAGCAGGCAGAGAAGGCAAGCGATCTTCAGCCAGCGGAAATTGGCGTGGCGCAGGAAGCCGTCATGGAGGGTTTCGCCCTTGGCGCGGCGGGTAGAGGTAGCGCGTGTGGCCATCAGAGGGCGTTCGCTTTGGTGTGGAGCATGATCGTATCGAAATTAGCTCTCATCCGTTCGGGCTGAGGTCGTCGAAGCCCCTTACTCTCTTGAAGAAAAGTGAAGCCCTTCGACAAGCTCAGGGCGAACGGAGATAGGGGATTGCCATTAGCTGGGAAATCGATCCCCGACTGCGGCGGGATGACGGAAATGATGTAGGCAGAGATAGCCATGCTCAATTCGCCTGCCCATCGAGGCGGGCGACGGTCAGGAAATCCTCCGGCGACACACGGATTGCAGCGCCGGTCGGACAAGCGCGCACGCAGGCCGGGCCGCCATCAATGCCCGAGCACATGTCGCACTTGATCGCTTTCTTGGGCTTCTCGACCCCCGGTTCGCTGTTCTTGTAGCGCCATTTTTTCGACGGCTCGCCCGGCCCCGGCCCAGCACCAAAGAACATCCAGCTGAGCAAGCCCGGCTTTTTCGGCGGCACGCTGTCCATGCGGATCACGCCATAGGGGCAGTTCCGCTGGCAATTGCCGCAGCCGATGCAGGTCTCATCGATGAACACCTCGCCGTCCGGGCCGCGATGGATCGCGTTGGGCGGGCAGTCGGCCATGCAGTGCGGATGCTCGCAATGGCGGCAGCTGGTGGGCACATGCAGATGCGCATAGGTGCGCCCAGCCTCGCGGTCGAGGCGCGACAAGCCTTCATGGCTGTCGGCGCAGGCTTTTTCGCAATTGTCGCAGCCAACGCAAAGATGCTCGTCGATCAGCAGAACGTCGGTCGCCTCGCCGATGCCATTATCGACGAGGAACTTTGCCGTCTCGCTATACATGTCGACAACGGTGGAGAAGCTGTCCTTGCGGCTTTCGATGAAGGCGTTGACGTCCTGCCGCGCGGCCATGTCGCGGCGCGCGCGCTCCAGCAAAGCGGGCTTGGCCGCCATCAGCCGGGCGAAGGCGTCGCCGTTCAACTTGATGACTTCGGACTTGACCGTCGCCTTGACCGTGGCGGTGCGCGGCCCTCCCGCGATCAGGGCCATTTCGCCGACATAGGACCCAGCGGGGAGGTAGGAGAGGAAGACGTTCTTCCCCCCGATCTTCTTCTCCACGATCATCGATCCGACCCGGATCACATAGATGTCGTTGCCAAGGTCGCCTTCGGTCAGGATCGCCTCGCCCGCCTTGACGGTCTTGATCTCGGCACCGTCGAGCACTTCGGTAAGGTCGGCAGGCGTTAGCCCCGCGCCGAACATCTGGAGCAATTGCCGCTCGGTCGATATACGGGTGATCGCGCGCTTGGCGGGCGGGTTGGAGGACATGAGCTTCAGCGCCGCCGTGCGCGACACCTCCACCATGATCGAGTCCGTCCCCGCGCGCACGGTCGAGCCGCGGCGGCGGCCTGAGATAAGGCCGACCTCGCCAAAAATGCTCCCCGCTTCGATCGCAACCTCGGTCCCCGGCGCAACCTCGACCAGCGCTTGCCCAGCCGCGATGCCGAATAGCGAGGAGCCGGGATCATGCTTCTCGAAAATCACCTCGCCGGAGCGGTAGGCGCGAACCTCGCTATCCAGCATGAACTCGCGCATCTGGAGGGGAGACAGCCCCTCCAGGATCGACACATTGGTGCGCAGATATTCCAGCCATTCCGCGACGCCCTTCTGCCCCGGCAGGGCAGCGAATTTGGCGGCGAGGATCGGTTCGTCCGCAGGTTTCAGGTCGCGATTGCCGTTGATATATTCGACAACGTCATAGCCCTGATTCATGCAGTGCTTGATCAGCGGATAGCCCGCCAGCGCGCCGATAACGAAGATGCCGGGCGCGGTGCTTTCGAACACCGGCGACAGCTTCGGGAAGGCCAGCCGGTCGTTGCTCGCAAATTCGACGCCGCAGCTTTCAACGAAGGCGCGCGGCGGTGCCGACCCCATGCGGGCGATGATGCGGTCGCATGGCACCTTCACCTCGCCATCGCGGCTGTCGAGCGTGATGAAGCCCGGCTCGATCTTCGCCGTGGTCGATTCCGTCATGATCGACAGGCGACCGGCTTCGGCGGCGGCCATCAGCGCCTTGACGTTGGCGGGCTTCGCGCTGGCGAACTCCGTGCCCCGGTTGAGGATGGTGACGACATTGCCCTGCGCCTCGTCAGCGGCAAGGCCCATGGCATTTTCAATCCCCGCGTCCCCGGTGCCGACGACGAAGATATGCTCGTCATTATAGTCGGCCGGGTCGTCCAGCTGATACTGGACATGGGGCAGGTCCGCGCCCGGAACGCGCATCAGGTTGGGATTGCCCTGCGTCCCGATCGCCATGACCACCGCGTCGGCAATAATTTCCCGCCCGTCGGTCAGCGTCAGGCGATAGGGCGGGGCGAGCCGCTGGATTTCCTTTGTATCGGTCGAGCCGTCCCGCTTGCGCTCCACGATCTTCTGGACCGATCCGGGGATGGGATCGCCCGTCCCGCTGATCGCCTTCACCTCTGCATTATAAGCGACGTTCAGGCCCTGCGCGGCGGCCTGCTCGTTCCAGCGGCCAAGGATCGCCTCGCGCTTGCCCGCATCGAAATCGCAATCGGACCGCAGCACGAGCTGGCTGGGCGTCGCCATCACATGCTTGCCCTTCTGATATTTGAAGATCGTGTCGGACAGATGGTCCGTCTTTTCGATCAGAAGGTGGGATATGCCCAGCTGCGCCGCGCGCGCGGCCGCGCTCATCCCCGCCGGTCCCGACCCGACGATCGCGATACGCACGCGGTCAGTCACTTATTGCCCCCCTCTTGCGAGATCACCCGCAGCCCCGGCCACGCCCCTGCCGGTTTATCGTGCGCGGATCAAGTCTTTGGGCACTCTATCAATTCCGCTGCGTCACGCTAGAGAGCAGTTGAGATTATCGGGGGTGTGGAAGTGGCGAAGCTGAGCGTGGGGCGCATGGCTCTCATCGGAGCAGCCGGGCTGGCGATCGTGTCGGTCGGCTATAATGTCTGGCGCGACCGGCCGGAAAAGGCGGAGACGGCATCGGCCTCCGCCCCCTTCGCCGCGCCCGGCCAGCAGCCTTCCGATCCGGAAAGCGTCATCCGCGGCTTGCAGGAGCGTGTGGGCGCCAATCCCAACGATGCGGAAGGCTGGCAGATGCTCGGCTGGGCCTATTTCGAAAACGGCCGCCACGCCGACGCGGCGCGCGCCTATCGCCGTGCGGTGAAGCTCGCCCCGAACAACGCGACCTTCTGGTCCTCGCTCGGCGAAGCGGTCGTGATGGCGAGCGAGCATGACCCGATGCCGAAGGAAGCCGCAGACGCTTTCGACAAGGCGGTCAAGCTCGATCCCAAGGAGCCACGCGCGCGCTATTTCCAGGCAGTGCGCAAGGACCTGGTCAAGGATCATGAAGGCGCAATCCGCGACTGGCTGGCCCTGCTAGCCGACACGCCGCCCGGCGCGCCATGGGAAGCGGACCTGCGCCGCACGATCGAGCAGGTCGGCAAGATCAACGGCATCGATGTGAAGGAACGCCTTGCCGCAGTAAAGCCCACCGCGCCACATCCGCCGATCGGCTCGGTGGCAACGGCGGCAATTCCTGGCCCTAGCCGGGAGCAGATGCAGTCGGCGTCGCAGCTTCCCAAGGGGCAGCAGGACGCGATGATCGAGGGCATGGTGTCGGGACTGGAGGCCAAGCTCAAAGCCAATCCCGCCAATGTCGACGGCTGGATCATGCTGATGCGCAGCCGGATGACGCTCGGCGAAACGGCCAAGGCGCAGGCGGTGTATGAGGCGGCGCGCAAGGCCAATCCGGGGCAGGCCGCAAGGCTGAAGGATGAAGCGCGACTGTTGGGAGTGCCCGGAATCTGATCCCTACATATCTCGTCATCCCAGCTTCCGCCGGGATGACGGAAGTTTGGGAGTGCCGGGCGTTAAATAAATCCTCCCCATCGTCAGATGGGGAGGTGGCAGGCCAACGGCCTGACGGAGGGGAAGGGGCGCGACCTGCGTAATTTCCCTCCTCTCGCCTCCAGCGCGGGGGGCCTGACGTGTGCAACGGCTCGACCGGCCCTACGCCCTTCCCGCTCCACCTCCGGGACGATCCCGCCAATCTGGTGACAATCGCCGCTTGTCCCGATGGAGAATCGGGCAAAAATGCACCAAATCGGTTCCACTTCGGGGCCAAATCGCAAAGACATTGCTCTAGGCCCTGATGCTGGCAGGCGCCATTTTCCATGGCGTGGGGCGGCATGGGGCAAATGGGTTTCAACAGGGTTCTGGATGGGCTGAAGGCGATTGTGGCGGCGGTGGCGCTCGTCACAATGGCCGCTCCCGCAGCGGCGCAGATCGCCGGGCCGGGAGAGGGTGCCTCTGCGCCAGTGATCGACCGGGATAGGGCTGATCGGGTCGCACCGGGCATTGCCCCTTCCCCTTCCGTAACTGTCGCCGCGCCCGCCCCTGCGGTCGGAACGGTGGGTAACGCGGCCGAAAGCGTCCGGCTGGCGCGGGTGCATTATATGGGCACCTCCCTGCCCATGCCGCTGCTGGACAAGGCGGTGACTCCGTTGATCGGACGGCCATTGACGCGTGAGACATTGCAGGCGGTGGCGAAGGCGGTAAGCGATGCCTACGCCCGCAGCGACATCGCCTTCTATTCCGTGTCCATTCCGGCGCAGGTGCCAGCAGGCGGCCAGCTAATCGCCAAGATCGTCGAAGGACGGGTGAAGGAATATCGGCTGGCGGGCGTTTCCCCCAGCATGCCGACCCGCCTGATCGATGCGCAGATGCGGCGGCTGAAGCGCGATACGCCGCTGCGCAAGGCGACGCTGGAACGCGCGCTAGGCCTGCTGCGCGACATACCGGGCCAAAGCGTCGAGGCGCGGGTGCGGCAGGGCGGGGGCGAAGGCGATCTGATCCTGGACCTGGTCGTTAAGCGCGAGCAGGTGCAGATCGGCATCCTGATCGACAATAGCGCTGTCAACAACGTGATCGACGGCGTGCAGGCGCAATTGTCGGTGACCGTAAACGGCGTATTGCGCGAAGGCGACAGTAGCCGGATCGCGGGCTATCTGCCCTTCTACCCCGAGCGCTATCAACTCTTTTCCCTAAGCCACTCCACCCCGATCGGCAGCAACGGCACGACCCTGTCCGCCAACATCGCCCATATGAAAAGCCGCGTGCGCGACCGGCCGATCGAAGGAGAAGCGACGCTGGCGGGGCTGACGATCAGCCACGCGCTGGTCCGCTCCAACAAGACCAACCTGACCGTGAACGCCTCGATCGACGGGATCGACAGCAGCAATTATTTCCTCGATGTCCGATTTGGAGACTATAAATCGCGGGCGGTGCGGCTGGGTGCATCCTGGTCGCATTCCGACCAGCGGCAGGGGCAGGCCCTGTCGGCGGTCGTCAGCCGGGGCGTGGGCCTATTGGGCGCGCGGGCCTTCACCGGCTTTTCGGAAAAAATCTTCACCAAGGTCAATGTGCAGGCGGTGGCCGTGCGCACCCTGTCGAAGCGCGTCGCCCTGAAACTGAATGCGAAGGCGCAATATTCCCGCGACAGGTTGCCGGTGACAGAGCGCTTTTCATTAGGCGGCAGCGGCGCTGGCATGGCGTTCCCGTTGGGGATCAGGACCGCCGAACAGGCCATTGCGGGCGGCGCTGAACTCAGCTGGACCCCTGCCCGAGCGGGGGTTTTGCAGAAGGCAACACTCTTCACCTATGCCGATGGCGCGGTCGCGCATGCGGTCGCGCGTCCCTATTACCGCCTGCCCGCCGAGAATGTCTCGCTCGCATCGGCTGGTGGCGGCGTGCGCATCGGCATCGGCAGCAAATGGCGGGCGAGCGCGGAGGTTGCCGTGCTGATCAAGCGCATCGCCAGCGCAGATTCGCGCCGGGCGCGCTTCTTCTTCGGCATCGGGCGCGCCTTCTGACCCCATTTTGCGTGTACGCAAAGGAAGGCTGAGATCATGAATAATGTGTGGGAAGTGTGGCCATCAGCGCTGACGGCCGCCGAATGCGACGCTATCGTCAAGCGGGCGGACTTCTATGCCGACCAGTCGGCGACGGTCGGCTTCGCGGACAGCAGCCGGGATGATCAGGCCTATCGATCCTCCATCATCCGCTGGTTCGATCCGTTGCGGGAAAAGGACATTATCGACCGGCTGATGCAATTTGTCGGCGCCTCCAACCGGACCAACTTCGGCGTGGACATCGTTGCACCCTATGAAGTGCAGTTCACCGAATATCACGCCACCCAGCAGGGCAAATATGACTGGCATCAGGATGTGTGGCTGGAATCAGGCCGCCCGTTCGACCGCAAGCTGTCGGTCGTGGTGCAACTGTCCGAGCCGGAGGAGTATGAAGGTGGCGCGTTCGAATTTTTCTGCGTGGCTCAACCCGGCGCAACATTCGCGGCGCGGGGAAGCCTGTTGATCTTTCCGTCCTTCCTCCAACATCGGGTGCTGCCGGTGACGGCCGGAGTACGGCGGAGCTTGGTGACCTGGGTCGAAGGGCCACGCTGGCGGTGAGGTTTTCCCTCTCCCCTTCAGGGGTCGGCCAGAGGCACGTGACTCTGGCCGAGGTGCCGAGCGTAGCGAAGGCGGGAGAGGGGACTGAAAGGCGACGTTGCTCCCCTCTCCCCAACCCTCTCCCCTGAAGGGGAGAGGGAGTAAGGCCGCTCGCCTAATCAGTTCCCAACGGCCGCAGCCAGCATCGGAAAGATCGAACCAAAATGGACAAAGCCCAAAAACATCCCCAAGTCGCCATTTTGCGCCGTTCAAAGCCGCCCAACCCCAATTTCCCCAATCTCGCCACCTAATTTCCACCCAAAAACCGCACCCTCGCACCCTTTGCGTACCTAACCCCACGCTTCCCACATCCCCTCCCACACCTCTTCGCCTCCAACGCCGAAATCTCACCAAATCGGTGATTTTAGAACAAGCCGTAAGGGAATGCCGTGCTTAGCCTTGGGGCCTTGCGATGATGTTCGCATTGAACAGGGAGATTGTAGCATGTCTTTGGTTGGGCCAGCGCGGTCAGGGCGGCGTCTGCTGCTTTGCGCCACGGCGATTCCGCTTTTCCTACTCGGCGCCTGCTCCGATGGCGTAGGTTTCAGTGTCCGCACGGCAGGCGGCAAGACGCCTTCCGGGCCATCGGGTCCCGGTGGCCCGACCGGTCCGGGTGGCCCAACGGGTCCAGGCGGTCCCACGGGTCCGGGCGGCCCCAGCGGCCCCGGTGGCCCAACGGGTCCAGGCGGTCCCACGGGTCCAGGTGGACCCACCGGCCCGAACGGTCCTACGGGTCCAGGTGGTCCGACAGGCCCCGGCGGCCCAACAGGACCGAACGGCCCGACAGGTCCCGGAGGCCCTACTGGACCCGGTGGCCCCACAGGTCCGACCGGCCCGTCTGGCCCCACTGGCCCCACCACCGGCTCGCTGATCGGCGTCAATCTGGGTAATCAGGCGATCACGGGTCCGACAGGTCCCGGATCATTGGTCGGCCTCAATGCCCTGTCCGACGCCGGGAGCGCGACCGGAACCGTTGCCACGGTCAATCTGCTGAACGGAGATGGCACCGTTGTGCAGGCCACCCTGCCGACCACCGTCGCGGGCGTGCAGCAGGGACTGGCGCCGGTGGGTTCGCTCGCCGGAACCTTGCTGGGCGATCAGGCGGGCGGCACGGTCACCCAGTTGACCGATGGCCTCGCCCCCGTAGTGGCAACGGTGACCTCCGCCGCCACCCAGGTGACGGCGCCCGTGCTCGACACGCTGAACGGCGCGCTCGCGCCCATCACGGCTCCGCTTGTCGGCAGCGATGGCGCGCTTGCCCCCGTTACGGGGCTGGTTGAAACCGTCGCGGGCGGCCTGACAGGTGCGCTCGGCGGTGGCGGCGAAGCGTCGGGCGGCCTGCTCGGCGGGCCGCTGATCGGCGCCAATGTCGGTGGTGAGGCGGTAACGGGTCCCTCCACCAGCGGCACGCTGGCCGGGGTCAACCTGTTGCCGTCCACCACGGCCCCGGCGCAGGGGCAGCTGCTGACCGCCGACGTGCTGACGCAGGGGACGATCGTCGATGTGACGGTCCCGACAACCACGACGGGCGTGGAGGCCGGACTTGCGCCGGTCGGCAACCTCGTCGGCGGCGTGCTGGGGGCGCAAGCGGGCGCTGCGGTCAATCAGGTCGTGACCGGCGCCGCGCCCGTCGTCGCCACGGTGACATCCACCGTCGACAGCGTCGCTTCCCCCGTACTCGACGCCGTCAACGGGCTGGCTCCGGCACTGCCCGCAGGCGGTGGCGGGGAATCACTGTTGGCGCCCGTTACCGGGCTGCTCGGCGGCGCTTCGGCTCCATCGACGGGCGAACAAAGCCCGATCGCGCCGGTTACCGGCCTGTTGGGAGGCTTGCTGGGTCGCTAGGCCTTCCCACGGAGGGGAGAGGAGGCGGTGGGCGCCGCCTCCTCAAACCTTCCCGTCCCTTTCCTTGTGCGCCGGGTTCACTGAAAGGATCTGCCTTTGACGAAACCCCATCAGGCCGAGCATCTGCTCGTCATAAGTCTCAATAATTTTCATGCGATCGAAGCGGCCTATGGTGCCGGTGCCGCCTGTGGCGCGGTCGATCATGCGACCCATGCGGCGCGGCGGCATCTGGGCCGCATCAACCTTCGCGGGGTGGAGGGAGGCCAGATCACGCTGACCGCGCGCTATCCGTTGATGCGGTCCCTGCCTGTGGGAAGGCTAGTCGAAAGACTCTGCGAGGCGCTCGACAGCGAACCATTCCGGTACGAAGGCCGCGATATATTGCTGTCCATATCCGCAGGCCATGCCGACACCGGGGAAGGGGAGGCGCGCGCCCGGTTCACGGCCTCCAGCCTTCATCAGGGGGCCATTGCCATCCGACCCGGCGAGGCCACAGCCTTCTACCGCAAAGACATGGCGCAGGCCGCCGCTCTCTTGCATCAGGTGCAGGACGGCACAGCCTTCATCCGCTGGCGTCCGGTGTCGCGGGCAGAGGATAACCGCGGAACCCTATATCATGAAGCGACGCTGACCGGCGACCAAGCCGACTGCGCCACAAGCTACGCCGCGCTGGAGCGGCTCGGCCTGGCCCATCTGATCGACCGATTGCTGGTGCGCGACGTGCTGCGGGAACTGGAAGTCGACCCGACCGCCTGCCTGTCCGTCGCGCTTTCGCCCCAAAGCCTATCGCTCAACCTGCACGGTGAAGCGGCGGGCTGGGGCGAACTGCTCGACCGGCTAAGGCAAGCGCCACAGGTCGCGCGGCGGCTGGTGATCGAGATCAGCGACCATAGCGACATCATCCTGTTTCGCGACGCGCTGGCCTTCGTCAGGACCTTGCGCGCGTTGGGCGTCCGGATATCGGTATCGCGCTTCGGATCGGGCCGCGCCTCGGTCGGGCAGCTAATGGCGCTATCCCCCGATATGGTGAAGCTGGACAGCCCGTTCCTGCACACGGCCTGTACATCGGAAAGCAACCGGTCGCGCATCGCCTATCTTCTGGGTCTTGCCCGGACCATGACATCGACCGTGATCGTCGATGGCGCCGAGTCAGCCTACGTTGATCCCGCTTTTGCGTACACGCAAAGAAGGCTCCCGCTGCCCCTCACTCGCACCATTACGGACGCAGTCCAGCGGGCGGGGCAGGGCACATGGCGCTAATGCAGTCCAGCAACAGAGGATGGATGGAATGGTGGCCTTGATACGGGAGATGATGGCGACGCTGTCCCGCGATGGCAAAATCGGCCGCGCGGCCATGGCCGAGCAGGCGGCGCTGGGTCGCCTGGACGACCGGCTCACCAGCTTTGCCGAGAGCAGGGTCGACAGCCGAGCGCCGATGTTGATCCAGCCTGACGAATGCGTGGTCTGGGACGGCAATCCGCGCGATCAGCCAGGCCTCAATCCCGACAGCTGCCGGTCGCTGATCGAATCCATTGCGGCCGAGGGCGGTAACCGCATTCCCGTGCTGGTGCGCTTGAACACCGGCGCGTCGGAGCAGCCCTACCAACTGCTCGTCGGCAGCCGCCGCCGCTTTGCGATCGACTGGCTCAATCATAATGGCCGCCCTGAATTGCGCCTCAACGCGCTGCTGGTCGAGCTGTCCGACGAGGAAGCCTTCCGTCTCGCCGACATCGAGAATCGGGAACGAGCCGACATTTGCGAACTCGACCGCGCGCGCAGCTATCAGCAAGCGGTGGACCGCTTCTATGGCGGCGTACAATCGCGCATGGCGCAAGCGCTGGGCCTGTCCAACAGCCAGCTCAGCCGCCTGCTCGCCCTTGCCCAACTGCCTGAAGAGGTGATCCAGGCCTTCGCCACGAAGGAAGATCTGAAGGTCCGCTATTCCGAATTGCTGACCCCGCTGCTGCGCAGGAACGAGCAGCGGGCGGACGTGATCGCCGAAGCGCGGATCATCGCGACAGAGCAGCAGGCGCGCGCTACCGGTGACGGGCCGATGCTGCCATCCGCGACGGTCCTGTCCCGCCTGCGTCAGGCCGCCGCGCGGCGGCCCAGGGATATGGGTGAGATCGTGATCCTCGCAGACGGCGATCGCATCGGCCGGGCACGCGTTGCCAAGGGGGCCGTCATGCTGGATGTCAGCGTCGCCAACGATGCCGATCTCGACGCCTTGCTCGCGACGTTGCGAGAGACGATATCGGCCGCGCGGGCGATGGCTTAAGCGGCCACGGCTCCGTGAGTTTGCGCCTACGCAACGTCGGGATGACGCTGGGCGGCCGTTTCTCCAATGCGCAGTATTAAGGGCCGGTTCAAGCTTATTGGCGATAAGTAACTTGCGCGGGCGGATGGCTTTGCGTAAATTATATGGCAGCAGTTATCGTGGTCGGGCTGATCGCCATATGGTTCATATGGGCGAGCGGCCCGTCCTGCTACGTCAGGTAGCGAGTGAGAGGATCAAGAAATGGCGACATCGTCGGACTATCGTCTGGGAGACTTCACCTTTCCGCGTGGCTGGTTCATGGTGGGTGAGAGCGCTGAGGCGACGAGCACGCCCAAGGCGATGCGCTATCTTGGCCAGGACATGGTGATGTACCGTGGCGAGAGCGGCAAGGTCTATGTGACGGAGGCCTATTGCCCGCACATGGGCGCGCATCTGGCGAAGAATACGACGAGCTACATCGTGCGCGATGGCGAGCAGGTGGAGGGCGAATCGATCCGCTGCCCCTTCCACGGCTGGCAATATGGCCCGGACGGCCAGTGCAAGAATATCCCCTATTCCGACTTCGTGCCCAAGGCGGCCAAGCTCAAGACCTTCCCGGCGATGGAGCGGGCGGGCACGATCTGGATCTGGCATGATCCCGAAGGGCTCGAACCCAATTTCGACCTGCCCGACTTTGGTGGCCATTATGACGCGCCGGGCTGGGTCAACTGGAAGATCGACTATATGGGCGATCTTGATATCCACCCGATCGAGGTGGTCGATAACATGGCCGACTTCGGCCATTTCATCCCGATCCATGGCGCCAAGGATTTCGTCTACTTCGCCAATGAGTTCAAGGATCATATCGTCCACCAATATTATGCCGCCGGGCACCGCACGCTGACGCTGAACCCCGAGGACGTGCTGACGCTCGACACCTGGTACACCGGCCCCTCGATCCTCCAGTCGGAGATGGCGGGAACGTTCGACAGCTTCATCATGATCACCCACACGCCGATCGAGGATGGCAAGATCCGCGTCTGGCACGGCCTGATGGTGCAGGTGAATGACGGCACTGCGCCCGTCACCGACGAGCTGCGCGCCGCAGCCCTCGAATATCAGGAAGGCAGCCGCCTGGCCTTCGCCCAGGATGTCGAGATCTGGCAGAATAAGCGGGCGTGCCTCAACCCGCTCGTCATCCCCAATGACGGCCCCTATGGCAAGGTGCGCAGCTGGTACAAGCAGTTCTACAACCCGCGCGACAAGACGCCGGACATGCACAAGCGCACCAACGGCCTGCATGTCACACTCGACAAGCGTAGTTCCACGCAGGCGGCATAATGGCGGATCAGGTTGCGCCAACGGTTGCTTGGCGCAACTAACGGCGTTCAGGATGGATGGCCCGATCGGGCGGATTTTCCACGTAATACGGACCGTGTGAGCGGCCGGATCAGGAGACATGAAATGGCGACGTTGGCGGTAGAGGCACAGGATTGCATGCGTTCGATGGGGCATGTTGCCCTATATTATCCGAATGCGGAGGACGGCCCTGTCGCGGCCAAGCTGCTGACGCTTCTGGGCTTCGTGGAAACGCAGATGCTGCCCTTTCCCCAGGGAAACTTCTATCGTTTCGTGGTGCATAACGACAACCGCAGCCGCGGCGATGGCATCTTTTACCTGGCCGCGCTGCCAGCGGCGCAGGCCGCGCTGAACAAGGCCGCGCGCGAAGCGCTGGGCTATGGCACGGACAAGGAACATGCGGCGGTTGCCGCGCTGCGCGAAGCTGTCGACTCCGATCCCGAATATACGTTCCACATCGGAACGCTGCTCGATTCTTTCGAAGTGATCGAAAAGATGACGCTCGCCCTCATGGACGCGAATGAAAATGATCCGGACCTGAAGGGCCGCCTGAAGGTAAAGGTCAATCGCCCCCGTCAGGGCAATGCGGAAATCGACGCGCAACTGGACGCGTCACCCGCCTTCGGCAACGTCACGCGCTATGCCTATGGCCGCAACGGCCTTCAGCTGTTCGTCGAGACGGATTTGCTGACGAGCGGCCAGATCGGCGACACGCTGATCCTGGAGTTCGACTATGTGTGGCCGGGCTTTGACAGCCACATCCTGTCGGTGGTCGAACTCTAATCTACGGGTAGCAAGGGGAGCCTGCTCGCAGTCGCAGATGGCGGCGCGGGCTGCTCCCTGACCCACCATGATCAGCAGATTTATGCGGCAAGCTGCGCCGTCGCAGCCCCATGCCGACGACACCACTCCGGCGACTAGGGCATGATCATTATTAGAGCATCGTGCGCAAAAGTGGGAACCGGTTTTGCGCAAAAAACGATGCGGCGACAAATAGCTAGAGCGCGCGTCTTGCGTCGGATTTAACGCAGCGCGCTCTAGTACTCGTCACCCCGGACTTGATCCGGGGTCCCGCTTCTGTTCTGAGACTGTCGAGGCATCGGGACCCCAGGTAAAGCTCGGGGCGACGGAAAAGCAGCCTTAATGCCGATGCTTCCGTCTAAGACGATGACGCTCAGGGTAGATATTGCGTATCCCGTGGCTTTTATCGCAGCGGCGTTGATCATTTCGCCTGGTTGAATGTTTCTAAATGTTGCTGGTTCCGAATGACCAGCGGCAGCAGCATTTAGGGACATGATATGGACCGCATCTTCACCGCCATGGCCACCCGGATCGCCTCAGCCGCGGGCCAGCCGCTCAGCTTTGTGTTCGCGCTGGGGCTCATTCTGATATGGGGCGTGACCGGCCCCTTGTTCGGCTATTCGGACACCTGGCAGCTGATCATCAACACCGGCACGACCATCGTCACTTTCCTGATGGTCTTCCTGATCCAGAACAGCCAGAACCGCGACGCCGCCGCCATGCAGGCAAAGCTGGACGAGGTCATCCGCGCTCTGGACGCCGCGCGCGAACAGTTTATCGGCATAGAACATCGCAGCGCGAACGAGGTCGAAGAAATCCGCGCCGCGCTGGAAAAGGAAGTCGGCTGCGACGAAGGGAAAGCCGGTACAGCCGACGATAGCGTCGAACATGTCCTGCGACGGACCTAGAGCTTCGCACTCCAGATCAGGATCGGTTTCCCGCTCGTATGAGTTTACGCGCTAGGCTCCTTTTCCGTCACCCCGGGCTCGACCCGGGGTCCCGCTGCCTCGGCAGCGTCAGAACAGAAGCGGGACCCCGGAGCAAGTTCGGAGTGACGATCACGCAAAGATGCTCATGCTCTAGCGGACAGGAAGCGGAAAGGGAGAGGGTGGTAAGCCCTCCCCCCTAAGAACCTCTCACAAACCGCGCTGCGACAGCATCAGACCCCAAAGCCGCCCGACACCGAAATCACCTGCCCGGTCACATAGCGGGCGCGTTCGGATGCAAAGAACACCGCCGCCTGACCGATATCCTCCGACTGGCCCCAGCGCTTCAGGCAGAGCAGCTTCTTGGTCTCCGCGATCCAATAATCGTCGAACACGCCCTGCGCGGTCAGTTCATGGAACATGCCCGCGTCGATGACGCCGACCAGCACCGAATTGGCGCGGATCTCATATTTGCCTTCTTCCTTGGCGATGCCCTTGATCAGCGCCTCGTTCGCTGCCTTGGGCGCGACCGACAGGCCATCGAGCTTGGGCCACCAATCATGCCCCGCCGATCCCAGATGGACGAACGACCCGCCGCCCTTTTCGCGCATGTGCGGGATGAAGGCGCGGGCGGCATTGTAAAAGCCGAACACTTCGACCTCCATCGCCTGCCGGAACTGCTCGTCGCTCCATTCGGCGATCGCGACTTGCGGCACCAGCGGCCCCGCGCCCCACACGACGCTATGCACGCGGCCATGGGCGGCGGTGGCGGACGCCACGACCGCGTCCACCGAAGCGCGATCGCGCACATCGACCTGATGCAGGCTGGCCTTGACGCCCAAAGCTTCAATGGCCTGCGCCGTCGCTTCGGCCACGTCCTTCTTGCTGCGATAGCAGATGGCGACGTCCGTGCCCGACTTGGCGAACTCGACCGCGACGCCCTTGCCGATCCCGCCGCTGCCGCCAAAGATGAGCGCCGCGCCTTCCGGGAAATCCCTGTTCATGCCTGTTCTATCCTCTTCCGTTTAAATCTCATTCGGCCGCTGCGGCCGTCGGCGCCTGATCCAGCCCCTTGGTGGCATGGTCGCCATTGGCGCGGCCCTGATGGCTCGCCGCCTGCGCGCGCGGATTGTAGAATTGCCGATACCATGCGCGGTTGCGGTGGAACGGCCCATCGGTCGGCAGGCGCAATATCTGCAACGCGGGCGCCTTCGTCCGCCAAATCTCGAAATCCTGCGAGAAGGCGGACAGGCCAAGCTGCTGATATTGACCATGCAGTTCGACATCTTCTGCGGAGGGCGGCACCTGTCGTCCCCGCGTGATGATGCCATGCCACACATGGGTCACGCCATCCTCGACCGGCGTATGCAGCACGATCTGCACCGCATCCGTCTCACCCGAAAAGCGCGCGATCAGGATGCCCGGCCCAGTATAATAAGCATCGACGTCCAGCACGCCGCCCTCGCTGGTCATCGTCTCATGACCTCCGCCGGACAGCTGCCGTCCGGTGACGCCGTCGAAGCGCGAGTTGAAATAGGCGAGCCGTTGCCCGTGGACCGGCCCGAAATGCCGCGCATCGACCAGATTGTCGATAATCTCCTGCGGATGGACGGGTATCTGCCCCAGATCATCATAGATGCAGCGCACCCACCCCGCATCTTCCCATTCCGGCAGGTCGGGCAGGGGATAGTCTGGCTCCATCTGTTCAGGATCATGCCAGGCGAACAGGCATCCGAAGCGCTCCTCCACCGGATAGGCGCGCACCCGCGCCGCCGGGGGCAGCGGCCCGTCGAAATAGGGCACATTATTGCAAATGCCGTCTGGCCCGAAGCGCCACGCATGATAGGGACAACGGATCGAGTCCCCCTCGATACGCCGCGCGCCCGCGCCTGAACTTTGCTCCGCCGCCAGATGCGCGCCCATATGCGGACAATAGGCATCCAGCAGCGCCGCCCGCCCGCTCTCCCCGCGATATAGCACCAGATCGCGCCCGAACATGCGCAGCGCCGTGGGCACGGCAACGACATCCTCGCCCCGTGCGATCATGAACCAGCCACGGGGAAAAGCATATTCGCCCAAGCCATAGTCGGCCGTGGTCGCCATCCGTCCATCCTCTCTCTTATTTCGCGCGCATAGTGGGATAAGGACACCACCGGATCAATTCACGCTTGCTCCCGGCAATCATTATATGATCCCATGCGATCACCTAACGATCGGACTTCAGACATACCTCAAAATGAAAGCCCCGGTGTCGCCGCCATCCTGGCCCAACTCCGCCACGAACTGCGCGTGCAGGGCGTCCGGGTCGCTGACCTCGCCGCCCGCATGGACGTCGCGGAGCCAACCCTGTGGCGTTGGCTGCGGGGGAGGGGGCTGACGCTCGACAATCTCGACCGCCTTTGCCTCGCCATCGGCATCGACGTGCGCGACCTGCTCGCCCGATCAGCCGACAGCGGCGCGGATCGCTTCACCCTGGCGCAGGAGCGCGTCCTCGCCGCCGACCGCAGCCTCGCGCTGCTCTTCTTCCTCGTCCTCAACGGCGCGCAGCGGGCGGAGTGCCAGTCGACGCTCGGCATCGACACGGCCGCGCTGGACGAAGCGATCGAGCGACTCCGGCGCCTCGGCCTCGTCGATAGCCTGCCCGGCGGACGCCTGCGCCCCCTCACCAGCCGCGCCGTCCGCTGGCGCCCGGGCGGCCCCCTCGACCAGGCCTTCAACCGCGTGGTAAAGCATTTCTTCCTCGGCCCCTCGCTGCTGGAGGGGGACGCCCGCTATGTCTCGGACATGCTCTGGCTAGGCCCCAACGGCCGCGACCGGGTGCAAGCCCTGTTCGAGCGGCTACGCGACGACGCCTATCTGATCGCCCGGCAGGAACGCGAGGCGGCAGCCGACACCGGCGATTGGTCCGCCCTCTTCCTCCTCGTCCGCCCCTTGGCAATGGCCCGCGTCACCGAAGACCTTTAAGCCCCCAGCCACCACAGCATCCCGATCAGCGTGATCGACGCCATCGTCGTCGTCAGCATGACCGCCCATGCGCTCAGTTCCATCGCCCAGCGCCCCGCCTTTCCCGCCAGCACAAAGCTCGACGCGCCGCACGGCATCGCCGCCATCAATATCGCGACCTTCGCCCAAAGCGGCGGGATCGGCGGCAGCATCCACAACAGCCCCGCCGTGATCAGCGGCTGCACAAGCAGCTTCAAAGCAACGACCCGCCCGATCGGTCCGGGCGTCGCGCTGCGCCGGGGCAGGGCGATGAAAATCCCGATCGCCGTCAGCGCGCACGGCGCCGTCGCCTGCGCCAGCGTCTGCATCAATATGTCGGCCGGCCCCGTCAGCGGCAGGCGCAGCACTGACCAGACGCACCCCAGCACCGCCATCAGGATCAACGGATTGCGCACCGTCGACCGCGCCGCCAGCTTCAATCCGGTGCCCACCCCATGGCCCTGGCTCGCCGTCACCTCGCTCATCACCAGACCGACCGTGAACACGATCGCCGAGTAGATCAGCATCGTCACGGACACCGGCGCAACCGCCTCCGGCCCCCAGGCCAGCGTCGCCACCGGCAGGCCGATAAAGCCCGTATTGCTGAAACAGGCGCACAAAGCCGCGATATTCGCATTCGCCCCCGACCGCCCGAACCGCCGCGCAATCGCAAAGGCCAGCGCATAGGTGATCAGCGCGCCCAGCGTCACGGCGATGAACATGCCCGGCACGGCCAGATTGCTCGGGTCCATATGCGCGATCGAACGAAAGGTGAGGATGGGCAGGGTGATGGCGATGACGAAGCGGTTCAACACCTCGAACGCGCGATCGCCCAATATGTCATAGCGCCCGCACACATAGCCGATCAGGATCAGCCCAAATACCGGGACCAGCGCGCCCAGGATCGTCACAGCCATGAAAAGCGCCCCTCATGCTCGACGGCTTCGCTCCCGCCGTGATGCGCCTCCTATGACAGGGCGGATGCGACGGAAATATTTTTCTGCGCAATCGTCAGTGCATGCAGGACAATCGATCGCATCTGTATCAAGGCTCCTTTTCCGTCACCCCGGGCCTGACCCGGGGTCCCGCTGCCTCGGCAGCATCAGATAAGAAGCGGGACCCCGGATCAAGCCCGGGGTGACGATCACTCAAACATGATCATGCTCTAAAGGATCAGCGGCCAAATTGCGCCACGCTGCTCTCAAAGCTGCGCCGCGCGGCTTCGGTCAGCGGAAGCTGGCGGAAATCATCGGACAGGATTTCCACGCCATAAGGGCCGTCATAACCGGCCCGACCCATCGCGCGGATAAAGCCCGGCACATCAAACTCACCCTCGCCGCACAGCTTGCGATGGCGCATCGTATCTTCCGTGATCTCACCCTGCATCGCCATCGTTGCATCGCACAGTTCAGCGGCGATGATGAAGCGCGCAGGCAACCCCGCAACCTCCTCCATCGTGCCGCCCGACCGCATCACATGCCAGATATCGACCAGCAGCCCGCCATTGGCCGCGTCCGCCGCCGCCACCATCTCCAACGCGGCACCCAGGTTCGGCAGCGTCGAAAAGGGCAGCATCTCCAGCCCGATCATCAGCCCATGATCCGCCGCCTGCGCGCACAGCACCGCAAATTCGCCAGCCAGATCATCACCCGCCGGATCGTCGGGCAGGAACGGCGGCATCACCTTGATATGCCGCGCACCCAACGCGTCGGCGGCGCGGAACAGCTCCACCCTTGCCGCATCCGACCGAACCCGGCGCTCCCCCGATGCAAACCAATCCGCCAGATATTCCAGCTCGACGATCTTCTGCCCGGCATCATCCAGCAGCCGCTTGAGCGAGCCATAGTCCCGCCCGCTCGCCTCCCAGGCAAGCAGGTCGCCCAGCCAAAAGCCTGTCCCCGCATAGCCCGCGCGCGCCGCCGCCTCGATCCGCTGCTCCAGCGGAAAGCGTCCCAGATTGTCCGGCCGGTCGGGCCGGACATTGCCTGCCGTGGTCCAGCAGGTGGCGATCAGTTGCGGCGCGCTCACGGCCTTTCCGGATCAATCCATGCGCGGCGTTTCGACACCGGCGTTGCGGCAGGCATAGTCGAGCAGCGCCGAATAATCCTTGTTCGCATAATCCGTCGCCCGCGCGCCACCGAACGCGGCATGCGCCGCCGCGCCCATGGGCAGGCCGACGCGGTTTTCCGCCGCCGCGTTCATCGCCAGCGTCAAGTCCTTGAACGCGAGGTCGATGGTGAAGCCCGGCTCCATATCGCCCTTCAGCACCTTGTTCACCATCAGCACATGGAACTGGCCGTTGCGCGCCGTGGTGTTGCCGGTCACGTCATGCATGGTCTGGATGTCGAGACCCAGCTTCGTACCCAGCGCCAGCGATTCCGCAACGATCTGCGCCGTCGACAGCAGCATGAAATTGTTGATCACCTTCATGCGGCTGCCCATGCCCGGCTTGCCGCAGCGGAAGATGTCGGTGCCCATCGCCTTCAGCGCCGGTTCGACCCGCGCGAATTCGGCGTCCTCCGCGCCGACCATGAACAACGATTCCCCGCGTTCGGCATGCAGCGCCAGACGGCCGATCGGCGCATCGACAAAGCCGATGCCCTTGGCCGCGCAGGCCGCCGCCACCCGGTCCGTGCCCTTTGCATCGATGGTGGAAAGGTCCATCAGCACCGCGCCCGCATCGATATTCGCCAGCACGCCGTCCTCGCCCAGCACCACCGCTTCGACATGCTGCGTCGCGGGCAGGACGGTGATAACGATGTCCTGACCCCGGCTCGCCTCGGCGACGGTGGCGGCCTTGGCCGCGCCCAGCGCTGCCGCCTTGTCCATCTTCTCCGCGTCGATGTCGTACACCGTGACCGCAAAGCCCTTGCGCTGAAGGTTCGATGACATGGGCAGACCCATGGCGCCCAGCCCGATGAAACCGATCTTGGTGGTCATGCTGTAATCCTCTCAATCTTGAGCCGGGCGTCCCCGGCATGATGAACTGCTATTTCCCGCTCTTTCAAGAGCGAAGCGGAGCGGTACTCCTGCCGTCTTCGTCACCCCGGACTTGATCCGGGGTCCCGCTACGCTCACGGCACCGCGAAAAGAAGCGGGACCCCGGCTTTCGCCGGGGTGACGAGGGGGGGGAGGGCCATAATCACCGTCCTCCTCCGCGCCTCCGCGCAAAAATCAATGCAGCTTTTCCGCGATAACCCCCGCTTCCACAAGCGCCGCAATCTGCCCTTCGGACAATCCCAGCACGTCGCTCAACACGTCACGCGTATCCTCGCCCGAACGCGGCGGCGCGCGGCGGTAATCGGCGGGCGTCTTGGAAAATTTCCCCGGATAGCCCAGCACCTTGACCGGCGTACCGTCCGACCGAACCATGTCCTTGATGACGCCACGCGCGGCAATATGCTCGTCTGCAAGAATGTCGGGTATCTCATTGACCCGCCCGCCCGGCAGCTTGGCCGCTTCCATCGCGGCGATCAGATCGTCCGACTTCCACTTGGCAATCGCCGGTCCCATCTCGTCCTGCAACGCCTTGCGGTTGGGCGATCGGTTGCCATTGTCGATAAAGCGCGGATCGTCCGGCAGGTCCGGCCGCCCGATCAGATTGCAGAAGCTGCGGAACTGCCGGTCATTGCCCAACGCCACCAATATGTCGCCGTCGGAGCAGGAGAAATCCTGATAGGGCACGGTATTAGGATGCTCATTGCCCAGCCGCCGGGGGATCATGCCGCCGTTCATATAGTTGGACGCCTGATTGGCGAGCAGCGCCACCTGCGTGTCGAGCAGCGACATGTCGATATGCTGGCCTTCGCCCGTGCGGTCGCGATGGGCAAGCGCGGCAAGGATGGAGATCGCCGAATACAGGCCCGTCACCAGATCGCTGATCGGGATGCCCACCTTCATCGGCCCGCCGCCCGGCTCACCGTCGGGGCGGCCGGTGATGGACATAAGGCCGCTCATCCCCTGGATCAGGAAGTCGTACCCGCCGCGATCCTTGTACGGCCCATCCTGACCAAAGCCGGTGATCGAACAATAGATGAGCTTGGGATTGATCGCGGACAGCGACGCATAATCCAGCCCATATTTGTTAAGCCCGCCGACGCGGAAATTCTCGACCACGATGTCCGCGCCCAGCGCGATCTCGCGGATCAGGTCGGCGCCACGCGGGTCGGCAAGGTTGATCGCAACCGACTGCTTGTTGCGGTTCGCGCACAGATAATAGGCCGCGTCCTTCGACCCGTCGTCCAGGAAGGGAGGCCCCCAGCGGCGGGTGTCGTCGCCTTGCCCCGGCTGCTCGACCTTGATCACGTCCGCGCCCAGATCGCCCAATATCTGCGTTGTCCACGGCCCCGCCAGCACGCGCGACAGGTCGAGCACCTTGATCCCGGCCAGAGGCCCGGTGGCTGTCTGCTGCTCGCTCACTTGTTCTTGAACTCCGGCGCGCGCTTGCCAAGGAAAGCGGCGATCGCTTCATGATGATCTTCGGTGTAATGGGCCAGCGACTGATAGCCCGCCGCCATTTCCAATAGCGTGGTCAGCTTCATGTCGGCCCCTTCGCGCATCAGCCGCTTCGCCATGCGCGTCGCATGACCCGGATTGGCGGCGATCTTGCCCGCCAGTTCCAGCGCCCGGTCCATCAGCTTGTCGGCGGGCAGCACTTCGGCGACCAGCCCATATTCCAGCGCCGTCTTGGCGTCGATCGCGTCGCCGGTCAGCGTCATGATATTGGCGCGCTGCGGCCCGATCAGGCGCGGCAACAGCCAGCCGCCACCGCCGCCCGGAATGATGCCCAGCTTCACATAGCTTTCGGCGACCACGGCCGTGTCGGCCATCAGGCGGATGTCGCACATGCAACTGATGTCCAGGCCAAGGCCGATCGCCGGGCCATTGATCGCCGCGATGATGGGCACTTCCAGTTCATGGATAGCCGGGCCGATCATCTGCACGCTGGTGCGATAGGCGTTGCGGATTTCATAGGGCGTGCCGCCGAACATGCCCGATCGTTCGGCCATATATTTGACGTTGCCGCCCGCGCTGAACGCTTTGCCATTGCCGGTCAGGACGATCGCCCGCACCGAATTGTCCCGCACCATCTGGCGGCAGAAATCGACGATCTCCTCGCTATGCGCGACCTCGGTGATCGTGTTGCGTTCTTCGGGGCGGTTGAAACGGGCGATGACGACGGGGCCGTCGCGCTCGACGAGAAGAAACGGGTCCAAGCGGGGCTCTCCCAATCCAAACATGAAAAGATCGCAGGACGCTAGGCGCTCGCTTTCTATCAAGCTAATATTGATTTTCGATTGTTCGATATATGGAAGCTATCATGGAACTGCGCCAGCTCCGCTATTTTGTCATGCTTGCCGAAACCGGCAACTTCCACCGTGCGGCGGAGCGGCTCAACATGTCGCAGCCGCCGCTGACCGTCGCCATCCGCAAGCTGGAGGATGAACTGGGCGCCGCCCTGTTCGTGCGAAGCGCGCGCGGCGTCACGCTGACGGCGGCAGGCCGCGCCTCGCTCGACATGGCGCGGGCGACCCTGGCGCAGGCGGATCGCTTCCGGGAAGCCGCGCGGGAAGGCGCGGCGGGGGAACGCGGTCAGTTACGGGTGGGCTTTGTCGGATCGGCCACCTTCGAACTGCTCCCTCGCCTCATCGCCGAATATCGCCGCCGCTATCCCGCCGTCGAGCTGGTGCTGGAGGAAGCGACCAGCGCCGAAATCGCGCGAAAGCTCGCCGCCGCCGAGCTGGACGTCGGCCTTGTGCGCCTACCGCTGCTCCAGATCGCGGCCGTGGACACGCAGGTCATCGACCCCGACGAACTGCACGCGGCCCTGCCCGAAGGCGGCCCCTTCGCCGACGCGGACAGCGTGGCGCTAGGCGATCTGGCGCAGCAACCCTTCATCCTGCAAAGCCGCATCAGCGTCCTCCATTCGATCACGCTCACCGCCTGCCAAAAGGCCGGTTTCATGCCCATCGTCGCCCAGGAGGCCGCGCAATTGAGCGCCGTCCTCGCTCTCGTCCGCTCCGGCCTCGGCGTCGCGCTCGTCCCCTCCCGCGCGGCAGGCTCCGTACCCCAAGGCGTCCGCCTCGTCCGCCTCGCCAACAAGGTGCCCGTCCTCACCGGCGTAGCCCTCCCCCGCGACGCAGCGAGTCCGCTCGCCAAAAACTTCGCCGCCATCGCCTCCGATAGCCATTGAATATCGAATAACCGAAATTCGATATTGGACTATAAAGTCACAAAACGCGATCTATTCGCCACTTCCTTAACGGTTTCACGAGGCCGGCTTGTTCGAAACACTGACCCTTTCCACCCTCCCGCCCGAGGATGAGGCGATCCGCCCAGCCCTCCGCGCGCTGATCCAGGAAGCCATCGCCGAACTGCCGGTACACCGCCGCGCCCGATCCTGGCAGGGTTTCGACGCCGCCTTCAGCCGCAAGCTGGGTCAGGCCGGTTATCTCGGCCTCTCGCTGCCCAAGGAATATGGCGGCGTCGGCCGCGGTCCCTTCACCCGCTTCGTCGTGGTCGAGGAACTGCTCTCCGCAGGCGCCCCGGTCGCCGGGCACTGGATCGCCGACCGCCAGAGCGGCCCGCTGATCCTGCATTACGGCACCGAAGAACAGCGCCGCTTCTACCTCCCCCGCATTTCGAAGGGCGAAGCGCTTTTCTGCATCGGCATGAGCGAGCCGGGCTCCGGTTCCGACCTAGCCAGCGTCCGTAGCCGTGCCGAACAGCAGGCAGACGGCAGCTGGTTACTGAACGGCCAGAAGATCTGGACCACCAACGCGATGCACAGCGATTACATGATCGCTCTCGTCCGCACATCGGGCACCAGCGCCGACCGGCAGCAGGGCCTGTCTCAGCTAATCGTCGACCTGAAGGCGCCCGGCGTCAGCATCCGCCCGATCGTCGACCTTACCGGCGACGCGCATTTCGCCGAAGTCTTCTTCGAAGACGTCCGCCTCGCCCCCGACGCGCTGATCGGCGCGGAAGGGCAGGGGTGGAAGCAGGTCACGGCCGAGCTGGCCTTCGAACGCAGCGGGCCAGAGCGCATCTATTCCTCCGTCGTGCTGATCGACGCCTGGGTCCGCCATCTCGAAGCGGTTGGCCGCAAGGACAGCGCCACGCTGCGCCTCGTCGGATCGCTGATGGCGCAGCAGGCGGTACTGCGCGAAATGTCGCTGGCCGTTACCGCCCGACTGGTGGCGGGTGAAAGCCCGGTTGTCGAAGCCTCGCTGATGAAGGACCTCGGCACCAGCTTCGAGCAGGCGGTGCCGCAGCTGATCGGTGACGATCTGGCCGCCAATCCGGACGAGCCAGTCGATCCCGAACTCTACCGCACTTTGCTTTACGTCACCCATATCGCGCCCAGCTTCTCGCTGCGCGGCGGCACGCGTGAAATCCTGCGCGGCATCATCGCCCGCGGCCTTGGCCTGCGCTGAAGGGAGCCAATTCATGGACATGTCCGAACTGATCGATCCCTTCGCCCGCCTGATCGAAGATGTCTGCACCCCCGCCGCGATCCGCGAGATCGAGCAGGGCGGTGACAGCAGCGCGATGTGGAATGCCTTTGTCGAATCCGGTTTCCTTGACGCCCTCGTCGCTGAAGAGTCGGGCGGGGCAGGGCTCTCGTTGGAGGACGCCGCGCCACTGATCGCTTTGCTCGGCCGCCATGCCGTGCCGCTGCCGGTCGGTGACACGATGATCGCCCGCGCACTGCTCGCCGCAGCTGGCCTTGATGCGCCCGAAGGTCCGATCGCGATCGCCACCGGCGCAGGCGCAGTGCCCTTCGCCGTAGTCGCCTCCCACATCCTGTCGGGCACCCCGGACGCGCCGGTGCTGACTACCGCAAAGGTCGAGGCTACGGGGGTCCTCCATGACGCGGACGCCTATGCTTCAGGGCTGAACGGGGCTGCATTGCGCCCCATCGCTGCTGTGCTTCGGGCGCAGCTCATTTCCGGCGCGGCTGGCCGGGTCATGGAAATGACCGTCGCCTACGCCAATGAGCGTGTCCAATTCGGCAAGCCCATCGGCAAGCAGCAGGCAGTGCAGCAGCAATTGTCCGTCCTCGCCGAACAGGCCGTAGCCGCCCGCATCGCCGCCGCGATCGGCGCGCGCTCGGGGCTTGAACCCAAGCTCACCGACGCCGCGATCGCCAAGCACGGCACCAGCCTCGCGGCAGGGCAGGTCGCCGCCATCGCCCATGCGGTTCATGGCGCGATCGGCATAAGTGAGGAATATGACCTCCAATTGCTGACCCGCCGCCTGCACGGATGGCGGCTGGCCGATGGCTCGGAAAGCTATTGGGCCGGTGTTCTGGGCGAATTGAGGCTGGCGTCCGCCGCATCGCCGACCGCCGACTTCATTCGCGGGGCCTGAACGGGCCATTCACTGGCGGCTGGGTCTTGTCCCCTCCATGGCGAGAGGGGTAAGAGGCCGCCAACTAATGCGCGCGCAGCTGTCCAGTGGATGTGCTGTGCGGCGCAAGTCGGACCCTGGAGGATCAAGCACATGACCAATTCGACGCCCCGTCCCATCATCGACGGTCAGGAACGCAGCCAAGGTTCGCTCGGCACGATGCAGCTGGTCAACCCGGCGACTGAGGAACTGATCGCGACGCTGCCGTCCTGCGGCGCGGCCGAAGCTGCCGAGGCCGCACGGCTTTCGGTTGAAGGCTTCGCGCAATGGTCCGCCATCTCGCCCTTCGAACGCAGCAAGGTCCTGCGCCGCGCCGCTGACCTGATGCGCGCCGAGGCTGACGAAGCCGCCGCCGAAATGACGCGCGAGGGTGGCAAGCCGCTGGCCCAGGCACGAGGCGAATGGCTGGGGTCCGCCGACCTGCTCGACTGGTATGCGGAAGAAGGCCGCCGCGCCTATGGCCGTCTGATCCCCACCCGGGCGAGCGACATGCGCTGGGCGGTGCAGCGCCGCCCCGTCGGTCCCGTGGCCGCCTTCACCCCCTGGAATTTCCCGGCCTGGACCGTCATGCAAAAGGTCGCACCAGCACTGGCGGCAGGTTGTTCGGTCATTCTGAAGTGCGCCGAAGAAACGCCGAGCGCCGGGTGGCGCATCGGTCGGGCGCTGCTGGCCGCTGGCCTGCCGCCCCGCGCGATCAGCGTGATCTGGGGTGACCCGGCGGCGATTTCCGCCACCCTTTGCGCTGCGCCGGAAATCCACAAGGTGACGCTGACCGGATCGACCCGCGTCGGCCGCTTGCTGGCGAGTGCGGCGGGGCAGCACCTGAAGAAGGTGACGATGGAACTGGGCGGACATAATCCGGTGATCGTCGCGCGCGATGCCGATCTTGCCACTGTCGTTCCGCTGGCGGCGGAATTCAAGTTCCGCAATGCAGGGCAGGTCTGCGTATCGCCCACGCGCTTCCTGGTTGAAAAGCCGCTCTATGCCGATTTCGTCGCGGGCGTGACCGAAGTGGCCAGCAAGCTGCGCGTCGGTGACGGCATGGCTGCGGACACGCAGATGGGGCCGCTAACGACAGCAGGCCAGCTTTCCAAGATCGAGGCGCTGGCGGCTGACGCGGTGCAGCGTGGTGCGAAGATCGAAATCGGCGGGTCGCGCATCGGCAATCGCGGCTATTTCTTCCAGCCAACCGTCCTGTCAGGCATGACGCCCGAAATGGACGCGATGAATGAAGAGCCGTTCGGCCCCCTCATGCTCGTGATGCCGGTCGACGACATCGATGCCGCGCTGACAGAGGCTAACCGGCTGCCCTACGGCCTTGCATCCTATGCCTTCACCAACAGCATGAGCACCGAACGCAAGATTTCCGAAGGAATCCATGCGGGCATGCTGGGCATCAACCATTTCGCGATGGCGATGCCGGAAACGCCCTTTGGTGGCGTCGGCGACAGCGGCATGGGGTCCGAAGGCGGCAGCGAAGGCATGGAAGCCTATCTCCGGCCCTTCCTCATCTCCGCCAAAATCGGATGAAATAGCCTTCGTGCCCCCGGCGCGAAGGGGCCGCCTAATGATGATCGAATGATGCTGCCCCGTGCCTGCTAAAAGGTGCGGGGCAGTTTTCGTTCGCCCGGCATTCGGCCCGCCGTTAGCCGCTTCTCTTCTTGACTCGGAAACTGATTGGTTTACCAATTTCGCCGAACAAAAAAGTGAGGAGAGGACGTCATGAGCGATTCCCAAGGCGCGGGCGCGAATCCGGATCAGCAAAATTCCGCAACCATGCCGCTGGCGCGCGTTCATGGCGTTGGCGACATGCGCGTCGATCAGGTCGCGATACCGGTCGTCGGTCCCCATGATGTGCTGGTGCGCATCGGCGCCACGGGCGTGTGTGGCAGCGACCTGGGCTATGTTGCCGCAGGTGGCCTGGGCGGCGGCGCGCCTCTCGCGGAACCGTTGCCGATCGGCCATGAATTTGCAGGCATCGTGGAGAAGGTGGGCACGCAAGTGCACGGCATTCAGCCGGGTCAGCGCTGCGCCGTCAATCCCGACGCGGGGCTGATCGGCGGGGGCGGGCCGACGGGCGCCTTCGCTTCGTTCATCCTTGTGCCCGATGCGCGCGCTGGATCAGACATCTGCCCCATCCCCGACAGCCTCTCGCTTGAAAAGGCCGCGCTGGCCGAGCCCCTGTCCGTGGGCCTGCATGGCGTGAACATCGGCCGGGTGCAGCCGGGCGACAAGGTGGTGATACTCGGCGCGGGTCCGATTGGCCTGTGCACAATCATCTGCCTTCGCCATCGTGGCGTGAAGGACATATTGATCGCAGATTTGTCCGATGCCCGGCTCGAACGCGCTCGCCAGCTTGGCGCTGCCGTCACCGTCAATCCCTCGCGCGAACCGCTGGTCGAGGCGATCGGGAAGGCGCACGGAACCGGCGAGAGGTTCGGCATGCCCTTTGTCGGCACGGACGTCATCATCGACGCCGCCGGAGCGCAGCCGCCGCTGGCCGAGTTGCTCGAGGTTGCCAAATTCCGCGCGCGCATCGTGATCGTCGCGCTTCATAAGAAGCCGATGCCGGTCAATCTGTGGAAGATGATGGCCAATGAGTTCAGCATTTCCGGATCGATCGCAACCGACCGCGAGGATGAGTTCAACGAATGCCTCCAGATGCTGGCGAGCGGCGAGATCAATGTCGATCCGCTGATCAGCCATCGTATCGAGTTCGACAAATTGGACGAGGCCTTCCGCATCGCCGCCGATACCGAAGCATCGGCCAAGGTCATCGTCACTTTCCCCCAGACTGCGTGAAGCTGGCTCCAGCCGCGCCAAAGGATCAACAATGAGCGACACCATGCTGCCGGAAGCGCAGGAAATTCATATCGACGACATGGCGGACCCAATCGTCACGCCGATGATCGAGGCGGCCCGCCAGGGACCTTCCGACCGGCCCGACCATATGACGGTGGATCAGGTTCTGGCCCAGGCCATCGTCAATTCCGGCGGCCTTGATGATTTCGGTGAGGATCAGAGCTTTCGCGAACGCATGGCGGTGACGCTTCAGGCGTGGGATGAGGATGAAGGCCTGACCCGTGGCGGCCGCATCACCCTGCTCGACCATCTGGTGCGCGTCATGGTGAACCGCCTGCGGATCGAGGATATCGTCAAGCGGCACCCGGAAATCCTCGACATCCAGATCGATCGCCCGCTGTTCATCGCGGGGCTGCCGCGTTCGGGCACGACGCATCTCGTCAACTGGCTCGCCCGCGATGAGCGGCTGCGATCCTTGACGCTCTGGGAGGCAGAGGAGCCCGTCCAGGTGCGCGAACTTGCGCCCGACGAAGTTGACCCGCGTATCACCCGCAGTGCCGAACTATGGAGCGCGTTCGAAGCGATGCTGCCCCACATGGCGGCGATGCACGGCATGGATGCAGCGTCGATCCATGAGGATAATGAACTGCTCTATATGGACCTCAACTGCTACAGCTGGGAGTTCCAGTCCCGCATTCCGCGCTGGATCGACCATTATTTTGCTCATGACCGCACCCCCAGCTATGCCTATGAAAAGAAGGTGCTACAGGTGCTGACCTGGCACCGTGGACCCAATCGCTGGCTGCTGAAATCACCGCAGCACATGGAAAATCTGGCCGCGATCAAAGCCGTTTTCCCTGATGCCACGATGGTCATCACGCATCGTGATCCCATCGCTGTTCTGCGGTCGCTGACCACCATGCTTGGCTATAGCGACCGTATCCGCCGCGATCCGGTCGATCCTCCTGCGCTCGCCCGCCTCTGGCTGGACCGGATCGAGCGGCTGCTGCGCGCCTGTGTGGATCAGCGGGACGCATGGGGGCCGGAACAGTCGGTCGATCTGTTGTTCCACGAATATATGGCCGATCAGGAACGGGTGATGCGGGAGGTTTACGCGCTGGCGGGACTGGAATTGACCCCAGAGGTCGAAAATCAGCTGCTTGGCTATCTCAACGAAAATCCGCGGAACAAGCATGGCAAGGTGATCTACGACCTTGAAGGCGTGTTCGGCCTGAACGAAGCCGCCGCGCGGGAACGCTTCGCCTTTTATTATGACCGTTTTCCAGTGCGGCATGAGGCATGATGGGGACGTCCGCAACCGCATCTGCTGAAGTTGAGCCAGCGCCTGTCCCGGCGCGGATAGGCCGGGCAGACCAGACGCTCGCGAAGAAGCGCCGCCTGCTCCAAATCGCGCGCGAGGAGTTCATCCGCCAAGGCTATCGTGCGGTCACCATGGACGCGATCGCCCAGGCGGCAGGGGTGTCCAAGCGTTCGCTCTACCTCTGGCATGAAGACAAGGCGGCCCTTTTTCGGGCCTGCCTTGCCGCTGGGGTAGAGCGTTTCCCGCTGCCTCAATTTAGCGATCCAGCCGAGCCTGAAGCTGATCTACGGGCTTTTGGCGTCGCGTTGCTGACGGAATTCACCAGGCCATCGACCGTCGGCATGGCGCGGCTGTTGATGCGCGAAGCGCATGAGTTCACCGAATTCGGACCCATGATCCGGCAGAGCCAGGATGATTATCTTATCCTTCCCTTGGCCAGCCATCTTGAGCGGGCCGGGGTCGCGAAAGGTGACAGGATGGCAGCGGCGAAGTTGCTGCTCTCCATGCTCCTGATGCCGGTTCATAATTATCTGCTGATCGACGCTGCGCTCCCGGATGAAACGGAATGTGCGGCTCATGTCGGGATGGCTGTGCGCACCTTTCTTCAAGGGTGCTCGGGCTGCGAAGGCAGGGTCGCTTGACTCAAAAAGCAGCCCCTATTATCCACAAGTGAGCATTCACTTACAAATGTGGTGAGTCGGAGAGGACCCTAGGACGATGGCTGAACATGTCGATGGCGCGGTAATGGCACGGGACTGGCACGATCGCAGCCTGCCGCTGGCCGATAGCGAAGAACTGCGCGTCGCGCTGGAGGAAGCAAATATCCAGACGCTGCTGATGGTCTATGTGCATCTGACCCATGACGCGGCGATGCTGGACATTTTCGGCAACTATATCAAACCGCCTTTCTCGGTTCCCAACACCGAAATCCCCGCCGAGTATAGCCAGGAACTGCGCGCCAAGCTGCTCCATGTGTTGACGACCCCCGGCGCCGCGCGTGAGGATGATCCGTCCGACGCGCTGATGAAGCGGATGATGAGCGTCGGCGTGGGTGAGGAAGTGGCTGACGAATTCCTGCCGCTGCTGTTCGACCAGATCGGTTTCAAACTGCCCAAGCCGCGCAAGGAAATCGAAGGGCGCACGCCGCCGCCGACAGATTTCAAGGTGCTGGTGATCGGCGCCGGCATGACCGGCCTTGCCGCCTCGCTCAAGCTGGAGGAAGCCGGTTACGAGCATATCGTGATCGAAAAGAATCCCGAAGTCGGCGGCACCTGGTACGAAAACCGCTATCCCGGCGTCGGCGTCGATACGCCCAGCCACTTCTATTCCTATTCCTTCGAAATCACGCCCGAATGGTCGCATTACCATCCCAAGGGCGTGGATATGCAGAAATATCTGCTGCACGTCGCCGACAAGCACGACCTGCGCCGCAATATCCGCTTCAATACCGAAGTGGTCGCCCTGCGCTATGACGATGCAGAGGCGGTGTGGAACGTCACGGTGCGCGGCAAGGACGGCACGGAAGAAATCATCCGCGCCAATGCCGTCATCAACGCTCACGGCCCAGTGAACCGCTGGAAATGGCCTGATATCCCGGGCCGCGAAGAGTTCCAGGGCAAGATGATGCACACCGCGACCTGGGATCCGTCCACGCGGATCGAAGGCAAGCGGGTCGGCATCATCGGCACGGGCGCCAGCGCCGCGCAGTTGATCGGCGCGATCGCGGATCAGGTCAGCGATCTCACCGTGTTCATGCGCACGCGCTACTGGTCGATCTACAATCCGGAGATCAATCATGAAGTGTCGCCGGGCATGAAGTTCGCCCTGCGCTACATCCCGCATTTCCGCGAATGGTTCCGCTTCCGCGTCTACTGGTTCGCGGCCGACGGCCTCTACGGCAATGTGGTCAAGGACCCGGAATGGCCGGTCGACAGCCCATCCGTCTCGGCGGCCAATGAGGGCGCGCGGCAATGGGCGCTGGCCCATCTGGAAGCGAAGTTCCACGACCGTCCCGACCTCAAAGAAAAGCTGACGCCGGACTTCCCGATCTTTTCCAAGCGCATCATCCTGGACGCTGGCTGGTTTGACGCGCTCAAGCAGCCCAATGTCACGCTGGAAGATGGCGGCATCGAATGCTTCACGCCCAAGGGCATCCGCACCAAGGACGGCAAGGAGTATGAGTTCGACATCATCGTCTGCGCCACGGGCTTTGACGTCGCCAACATGATGGGCAAGCTGGAAATCCACGGCAAGGGCGGCCGGTCACTGCGCGACGAATGGGGCAAGGACGATCCGCGCTCCTATCTGGGCGTCACGGTGCCCGGCTATCCCAATTACTTCATGACCGTCGGCCCCAACAGCGCGCCCAACCATGCGGCGGGCCAGAACCTGATTTCCGAAGCGCAGGTCAACTACATCATCGAATGCCTGGACTGGATCAACGAAAGCGGCGCTCGTGCTGTCGAACCCACACAGCAGGCGTTCGAACAGTGGAACCGGGAGGTCGAGGAACAGATGAAGAATATGATCTGGACCCACCCGAGGGCGAACAGCTATTATAACAACTCGACAGGCCGAGTATTCCTGTCCTGGCCGTGGCGACTGGTGGACCTTTGGAACCAGACACGTGGTCCCGCCAAGGAGAATTTCGAACTGCACTGATCGCGGGTCGAAAGAAATGACATAGGATAAGAGCCGGTCTGTAAGGACCGGCTCTTATCGCTTCTGCACTTTTCGTATCGATTAGAGCTTCGTGCTTTAATCGGCTCCACCTCTATTAATGCCGTTCGCCCTGAGCCTGTCGAAGGGTTCTACTTCTTTTTAGGAAGAGGAGGGCTTCGACATTTGAACGAGGCAAGTGACTCATTCAAACAGCCAACGGGGCTGGGTGATTCAGATTAAAGGCCCGATGCTCCAGGCGGCGAATCAGCCGGAGACGGTGTACCCGCCGTCAACGGCCAAGGTCTGACCCGTGATCCACGCTGCGCCGGGGCTCGACAGGAAAAGGATCGCGTTGGCGATATCTTCGGGCGCGCCCGGCCGGCCCAGGGGCGTCCTTGCGAGCGTGGGCGCCATCCAGTCTTCTTGCGCGAAGGTCCCTTCGGTCATGCGGCTGCGCGTCAGCCCTGCCGCGACCGCGTTGACGCGGATGCCGCGCTCCCCCCATTTGACCGCGAGTGACCGGGTCAGGCCGAGCAGGCCGGTCTTGGCAGCGCCATAGCCCGGCACGATCGGAATGCCGAAATAACTGCTCATCGACGCGATGCTGACGACGCTCCCCCCGCCTGCGATCTTGCTTTGCGCCAGCAGGTCCGCGCTCTGCCGCGCCATGCGGAAAGCGCCTACCAGCAGCATGTTGACGGCGCGGGCGAATATATCGGGCTCATATTCGTCAAGGCCGAGACTAGGCAGCGCCACTCCGGCATTGTTCACCAGAATGTCGAGCTTATCCAGGCTGGCCGCCACCGCGTCGATGCTTTGGCCGTCCTCAACATCCATCTGTAAATAGCGGTAGCCGGACAGGTCGCCGTCATAGTCGGCGGCACTGCCGCGCGTGCCGGTAATCGTCACATTCGCCCCGGCTTCAAGATAGGCGGCAGCGGCGGCGGCACCTATGCCGCTGGTACCGCCGGTGACGAGGATATGCGCCCCGGAAAAATCATAGGATGGGTTCATCATACAGTCTCCACTTCAACCCAGCGGCCTTCCGCCGCCGAAAGGCGCGCGGCATCGAGCACGGCTTGTCCTGCCGCCGCATCATGAAAATCGCCCGCCGGATCAGGCAGGGGCGGCGTGCGCCCTTCGATTCTTGCCTTCAACTGGCGGAACAGCTTGGCATAAGGGGCGACATCGAACCCCTGCGTGTGCCACCGATCCATTTCCGTCTGGATCAGTTCCGCGACGGCAAAGGGTTCGGGCGCGGGATTGACCAGTTCGGCAGGCATCGGAACCTGCCGCGCGCCGTCCGCATCCTTGATCCACACCTCTTCGGGATCGCCAAAGGCGCTGCCCGACTGGATCCACGCGGCGCCCTTAGTCCCCGCCACCTTGGTCGCCATGACGAAGGGTCCGGGAAAGTTCATTGCGGCCTCGATCACGCCCATGCACCCGTTCGCGGTCCTGAACTGCACATTATAATAATCATCGGATGTCATCGCGGGGCGGGTCGTCGTCAGCTTGCGCAAGATCGCGTTGACCGCCACGATCTCGCCCAAGGTCGAACGAACCTGATCGATCATGTGCGTGCCGAAAGCGCCCAGGAAGCCGCCGCCCTGCGCCGCATCGGTCCACCAATCGGCCAGTGGTTCTTCCTCACCCGTGCCCGGCTGCTGGTAGATGCGGCTGAACATCATTGGATCGCCGATCAGGCCATCCTGCACCACGCGGCGCAGCAACGCCTGCGCGCTGTCGAACCGGAACTCCGCGCCCAGCGCATGGACGATGCCAGCCTTGTTCGCTGCGTCCAGCATCTCGCGCGCCTGCGCCAGATCGCGGGCGAACGGCTTCTCGCACATGACATTACGCCCGGCGGCGATGGCCTGCATGACCGGCTTGTAATGGGCATGCGGCGGCGTTGCGACCGTCACCAGCCGGATCGCCGGATCGTCGGCAAGCACCTGTTCCAGATTATCCGACGCCAGCGGGATGCCGAGGGGCGCCGCACGCTCGGCCGTACGTTCCCGGTTGCGCCCGACAATGGCGCGAACCTCGAAGCCCGCTTCCCGCAGCGCCCTGACATGCGTGAACAGGCCAAAGCCCGTGCCCACAACCACCGCGCCTATCGGCGTTTCTTCTCCACTCATCGTATTTCTCTGGCCTTTCTGATGATGTCGCGGGCTGCTGGCGCCCATGAGGCGATGGCTTCGCCCATCGGCGCTGCACTGGTCGCAGCGGAAAAAATCTCGACCGAAATAGGCGCTGTCGCCTCGATCCGATCGAGCGTGCGGATGAAACGGGTGAGGTCGAAGCTGCCCTGTCCCGGCACAAGACGGGCGGTCATCGTTTCGTGCATCAGGTCGGATTGCGGCTGCGCGGGCGCGTCGTTTATCTGGATCGTGTGGATGCGCGACCCCGGAATCTGCTCCAGTAGATCAAAGTTCGCCCCGCTGCGGAAGAAATGCCAGCTGTCGAGGGTCAGGCCGCCATTCGGCCTGCCCGCCGCCTGAACGATCGCCCAAGCACTCGCCAGGTCGGGGATGCCGCCAAAGGGAAGGAACTCGATATGCGCCTTCATGCCATGGCGGGCGGCCAGGTCGCACAAATCGGCAAAGGCTTCCGCAGCCTCATCGAGTGACGGCGTGACGCCCATCATCTCCACCGCCGTGACGGAGGGTGACCCGATGCGCGCGGCGGTTTCCACCACGCGGTCGGGCGTCATCGAGCGGAGCAGGGCGGCCATAGGGACATCATCCCCAGCGCTGCGATGGCTGGGCAGCCAGCAGGCCGTGCAATCCATCTCCATGATTGCCAAGCCGTGGTCCGCTATCCGCATGCCGATGTCGGCGGCATTCATCCCCGCCTCTTCCAAAGCCCAGATGTCGCCGGGCATCAGCGATATGGCGGAAAACCCGGCTGCCCGCGCGGGCGCCAGCCGTTCCAGCAGCGGAACATGGATGAAGGGCGGGGCTGACAGGACAAGCATCGGATCGTCCGTCATGTCTGATCCAGACGGAAATTCAGTTCCAGGATGATCCCGTTCCGCTCTTCCACGAATAGTTGGCAGAGATTGGCCGGCGGATAATCCTTGCGCACGACGCCAAGACCGGCGGCTTCCAGTCGCGCGAACATCGTGGGCAGGTCGTCGCATTCCAACGCCACATGATGCACAGCGCCGCTGCCCCGCGCAGGGGTGAAGGGAAACGCATCATCACTGGGATAGCGGCCCTCGACAGGGCCGATATGAATGATCGGACGACCGTCAGGATCGTGTATCCAGCAGCCCTTGTCGATCGACCCCGCCCCCGGCGCCACATCGGCGCGAAGGCACAGCACGTCGCGGAAGAAGGCGGCGGTGCCGGGCACGTCCGCTGTACGGATGTTCACATGGTCAAGCGTTCGTACGGCCATTGCATCAATCCACAAACTGGCCGGTCAGGATCGCTGCGCCCGGATCCAGCGCGGCCGTGCCCTCTGCTTCCAGCCGGGCGAGCGGGAGGCGCCATAGATTGACGTCGGCGGTGCTTTCGGTCCGCACCAGCCGAAGCCCCCAAATCCCCCGTTCATGCCCATAGCTATTCACCCAGTTTCCGCCGAGGCCCGGATCGCGCTCGGCTATGACGATGCGGACCCGGCCATCAGGCTCCGCAACGAAACGGTAATTGTTCACCCATCCGTTGCCATCCTCGAACGTGTCGAGATTTTCCTGCCACATGTTGCAGATCTGGAAGTTCCAATATTCGCACTCAGGCGGCACGAATTCCAGCACCAGCGCTTCGTCCAGCCCCTTTTCCCACCCGCCGAAGGCTACATGGCGGTCGGGCACGCCACCGTTCGACAGATATTGCGCGCGGCTAAAGTCGAGCCGGTTCAGCTTCGCCGCGAAATTGCCCTGCGTGCCGTTCCACCAGTTGCGCACCAGTTCGGCATAGCCGAGCACGCCCTGCGCGGCCCAGGCCAGATTGTTCGCCATCAGCGCGGGCGTCACGGGTTCAGGCGCCGCGCCATCCATCCGTTCGATCCGCAGGCCCGGGGCGATCTCCTTCTTCCGGTCGCTCCAGACCAGCCGGATGAGGATGCAGTTGGTATCGGGTTGCAGCTTCAGCCAATTCTTGCCTTCGCCGGGATCATTTTGCGACATGATGATCTCGAACGTCCCGTCATCTTCGATATGAAGCTGCTGACTGCCCAGGAAGCCGGTGGTTTTCAGGTTGGAGGGATCGAACTGTTTCAAGCCCTCCACGCCCAGTTGCGCCCAATCACGCGCGCCCAAATCGTCGGGCGCTGGCGCGGTCAATATGGCAAGGACGAAATAGGGTATGGTCCCGCGCGTGCCGATGATCCGGTAATCGCGGGCTTCATCGAACTGGCACATCAGATGGTCCTGATCGACCGTCTGGACGTTGATCGACTGGCGCCATACCATGTCGCGCAGGCGCGGCCGGGTGGGTTCGGCGTTCTCGATCAGCCGCTCGAAGCTCGACCGGGCGACCCGCGTTAGAAAACGATACCATTCCGCCTTGTCGAGATCGGACGGATCATCGCCGAACCGGTCTATCATCCGGCCAGCGACTTTCAGGACGTCGCAGAAATCTTCCCACGACTGGCCCGAAAGCAGCCGCTGCGCGGCCTGCGTTTCAATCGCGCGCTTGTCGATCGGTTCTTTCAAGGCGTCAGTCATCGCGCCGCATCCTCTCCTGATTTGAGGCAGGAAGGTGCCACCATCCCCGTCGCGCGGCCAGTCAATCTTCTGTCGATACCGTGCCATTATCCTTCCTGTGTGACGCAAAACATCCGCAGCGGGGGCGACGGACATTTCCATGCCAACCAGGATTGACGAAAAAGTTATAATACGATAACTTTACAGCGTTTAAAGGCGGATGGAATGATTCGCCCGACGTTTGGAGAGGAGTTGCAAAAATCATGTTGAGCAATGAGCAGAAGCGGCGGTTGTCCGACATGCTGCAGCCTGTTTCGCCGCCGCGCGAGTTGCATGACGTCTACACCGAGGATCAACGTCGGCGGCTGCTGGATGTCGTCCATAGCGGCGCTTGGAAGCTCATCATCGCGCAGCATTTTCCGACGCCGGAATCCCTGATCGCCACCTTCGCGGGCGGTTTTCCGGAAGGGTTCGAGCCGACGCTCGACATGTTCCTGACGCCGACATTCCGCGGCTTCTATGCCAATTATTCGACCTGCATGTACCCGGAGATTCAGGATACCTTCTACAATCCGACATTCCTGGAATATGCCAAATCCTATTGGAATGCGGACTACGCCAAGCCGCAGATGATGCTGTTCAACGTGAACGGCCCCTGCGGCAATACTGATCCGGGCCATCTGGATTCGCCCAGCTTCCGTGGCGTTCGCTATGAAAACTCGCCCACATGGCTATGTTCGATCATGGGCCGGTCGGGCCTGTTCCAGGATTATCTGATCAAGATGGCGCAGGTGATCACCTGGTTCAGCCATGATCCCAATAGCGGCTTCACCTATTGGCCCAACGGTCCGCTGGAAAAGCCCGCGCGGTTGCAGCCGCCCGTCTATAATCGTGGCGTAGTTGTGCAGAATGAAATGCTCGTCCATCGCGGCGAAGCCAATGGCCCGATCGAGCGCCGCAAGCCGCAGGGCCTGGGCTTTGACTCCCTGTTCAGCGGCGAACCGGGCAACCCCGATGGCTGGCTGGTAAAGACCGGCGACGAAGTCATCGAGCGTTATCATACCGACGATTTGCGCTTCCTCGTCCACTGGTCGGCGGAAGTGTTCGAAGATTATGCCGAGCTCAAGAAGAACATGGATGGGTCTGACAACCTCACCTACGATCAGGTGTTCGACACGCTGATCAAGGATGTCCGTTCGCGCGGTTTCCAGATCGAAACGCCGACCGATCCGATCAACGATCCGGTTTTCATCAAGGCGCTGAACGCCGCTTACGACTATGGTGGCCCGGCCGAATATCCGGCCGAAGCGCCGCGTGAGCTGGTCGCCGCCTGAGCGCTGCCGAACAGCAAGAGCAGGAAGAAGGGGCGTCCCGTCAGGGCGCCCCTTTTTTCATGGCCTCCGTTTTCAGGGGGATGGCTCCACGTCCTCCGGACCCCAATAGGCCTTCAGGCTGGTGATCTTTCCCTCTCCATCGAACGTGCAGACATCCAGCGACCTGATCAGCAGGCGCGGGCCTTCCGGCGGCTGAAACGTCACATCGAACACGAGCGCGGCCGCATTGGCATGCGATCCCCGGATCGGTGCGACCGGCCGGATATGTGTGTCAAAAGCGATCGTGTCGCTGAACCATGCGCGGATTTCCTCGCCGGTCTTGGGCGGAGAGCCGACCGGGTCCTCGATCACCGCATCACGCGCGAACAGCGCCAGAACGCCGTCCCGATCGCCCGCGTTGATGCGATCCACATAGGCCTGAAGCGCGGCCCGCATGTGCGTTTGGTCAGGTCCCGGTACGCGGGGTGGAGAGGATTCGGACATATCCTGTTTACCTCGTCATCCATAGAGTCATAACGGCTATGAATCGCGCATTTAACATATGAACTTGCCTTTATAATGATGTTTTGCGTAGAAAGCGGAAGATTTCAAAAAGGCTATAAGCGAGGCTGTGACTCGCCGCATTAGCTGCTAATTTGCCATGGGCAGTGAGAGGATCAAGAAATGGCGACATCGTCGGACTATCGTCTGGGAGACTTCACCTTTCCGCGTGGCTGGTTCATGGTGGGCGAAAGCGCCGAGGCGACGAGCACGCCCAAGGCGATGCGCTATCTCGGTCAGGACATGGTGATGTACCGTGGCGAGAGCGGCAAGGTCTATGTGACCGAAGCCTATTGTCCGCACATGGGCGCGCATCTGGCGAAGAACACGACGAGCTACATCGTGCGCGATGGCGAGCAGGTGGAGGGCGAGTCGATCCGCTGCCCCTTCCACGGCTGGCAATATGGCCCGGACGGCGCGTGCAAGAACATCCCCTATTCCGACTTCGTGCCCAAAGCAGCGAAGCTCAAGACCTTCCCGGCGATGGAACGGGCTGGCACGATCTGGATCTGGCATGATCCTGAAGGGCTCGAACCCAATTTCGACCTGCCCGATTTCGGCGGCCATTATGACGCGCCGGGCTGGGTCAACTGGAAGATCGACTATATGGGCGATCTTGATATCCACCCGATCGAGGTGGTCGACAATATGGCCGACTTTGGCCACTTCATCCCGATCCATGGCGCCAAGGACTTTGTCTACTTCGCCAATGAGTTCAAGGATCATATCGTCCACCAATATTATGCCGCCGGGCACCGCACGCTGACGCTCAACCCGGAAGACGTGCTGACGCTCGACACCTGGTATACCGGCCCCTCGATCCTCCAGTCGGAGATGGCGGGAACGTTCGACAGCTTCATCATGATCACCCACACCCCGATCGAGGATGGCAAGATCCGCGTCTGGCATGGCCTGATGGTGCAGGTGAATGACGGCACTGCGCCCGTCACCGATGACCTCCGCGCCGCAGCGCTGGAATATCAGGAAGGCAGCCGCCTCGCCTTCGCCCAGGATGTCGAAATCTGGCAGAACAAGAGGGCGTGCCTCAACCCGCTCGTCATCCCCAATGACGGCCCCTATGGCAAGGTGCGCAGCTGGTACAAGCAGTTCTACAACCCCCGCGACAAGACGCCCGACATGCACAAGCGCACCAACGGCCTGCATGTCACACTCGACAAGCGTAGTTCCACGCAGGCGGCCTGAAGGAGAAAATAAAATGGAGAGAAGTGAACGTCCGGTCGCCATCGTCACTGGCGCCAGCCGTGGCGCGGGTCGTGGCATTGCGGTGGCGCTGGGAGAGAAAGGCTATCGCGTCTATGTGACGGGCCGCTCCGTTCGCGAAGGCGATGCGGAACTGCCCGGCACCATCGGCGCGACGGCGGCGCAGGTCGATGCAGCCGGCGGCGAAGGCCGCGCGGTGCAGGTCGACCATGCCGATGACGCAGCCATCGCCGCGCTGTTCGAGCGTGTGCGTGACGAAAGCGGCCGCCTCGACATATTGGTCAACAATGTCGCCGCCCTGAACGACGATCTCGTCAAGCCCGGTCCCTTCTGGGAAAAATCGACCGGGCTTGTGGATATATTGAACGTCGGCCTGCGCTCCCATTATCTCGCCAGCTGGCATGCCGCGCGCATGATGGTTCCGGCGGGCAGCGGCCTTATCGCCTTCACCTCATCCTTCGGGTCGGTCTGCTACATGCACGGCGCAGCCTATGGCGCGCAGAAAGCGGGCGTGGACAAGTTCGCCGCCGACATGGGTGTGGACTTCCGGGGTACGGGCGTTACCGCAATTGCGCTCTGGATGGGGCCGCTCCTAACGGAACGCAGCGCGCGGACGCTAGGCGAGCATCCTGATCAATATGAAAAGTTCATGGCCGATGCCGAGACGCCTGAATTCAATGGCCGGGTGATCGCCGCCATCCATGACGATCCAAACCGGGACGAACTGAACGGCCAGACGCTTATCACGGCAGAGATTGCGCAGCGATATGGCATCACCGAAGCTGGCGGGCGCACCCCGCCATCCTATCGGGCGATGCTGGGCGATCCGCGCATCCCGCACCCCGCCATCGTGGCGTAAAGGAGCTGACGATGGATTTAGGGCGCCGATTTGCAGGCAAGTCGATCATTGTAACCGGAGCCGCATCCGGCATAGGACGCGCCACCGCCATCCGGCTGGCTGTCGAAGGCGGCCGGGTGCTCGCGGTGGACCTGGATGAAAAGGGGCTGGAAACGCTAAGGCAGGAACAGCCCGGCATTGCCGTTCGCGCCGGATCGGTGGCTGACGAGCCGACCGCCCGCTCCATCGTGGCGCAGTGGGTCGAAGAAGCCGGGCAACTCGACGTTCTCGTCAACATGGCGGGCATCATCCGATCAAGCCACGCCGCAACGACCGACTATGAAGCCTTCATGTCCATCATTGCGGTCAATATGGGCAGCACCTTCCTGATGTGCCGCGAAGCCTTGCCGCACCTGGAAAAGGCGAAGGGCAATATCGTCAACGCCGCGTCCACCTCCAGCCATTTCGGCCACCCCTTCCTGACCGGCTATGCCGCCAGCAAGGGCGCCGTCGCGGCCTATACCCAGAGCCTCGCCTGGGAATATGTGAAACGGGGTGTGCGGGTGAATGCAGTCGCGCCGGGCGGCATCGAAACGCCGCTCGCCAACAGCGTCCAAACCGGCATGGTGGAAGGCGCCGATTGGGAGTTGTATAATCATCTCGGCCCGATCAATGGATTTGCGACCCCGGACAAAATTGCGGGCGTCATCGCCATGCTGGCGAGTGAGGATGGAGGGCACATGAATGGCGCAATCGTGCGTATCGACGGGGGCGTTCACGCCTGAACCATCAGGCGTGGCAGGGGGCTGGTTTTCATGACGCCCCCTGAAAATGGCTTTTGCCTGGACCATCTTTCGCTGGTGAACCTCGACGCCCTGACGGTGATCGAGGCGGCCGCCAGCGCAGGCTTCACCGCCGTCAGCCTGTTCGTGACGCCGATCCCGATCAGCCCGACGCCTGACCTCATTCTGGACAAGAGCGCCCGCAAGGCGGTGATTTCCGCATTGCGCGACACCGGCCTTCGAGCCGGCGTTATCGAGCCTTTCATGCTCGATGCCGACCCCGATTGGGGGCTGCTGGAAAGCAGCGCGGAACTGACCGCCGCGTTGGGCGGGACTGTCAATATATTGGGTCTCGACCCGGATCACGCACGGCTGCGGGAGTCGCTGGCCCGCATGGTGGAGATTTGCCAGCGGGCGGGTGTTCCCGCCATTATCGAACCCTATCCGCTATCCTCGATCCGTTCGCCTTCACAAGCGCTTGAGATCGCCCATTCCCTGGGCGCTGAGGTGGGCCTGTGCATCGACACGCTCCACGTCATCCGCAGCGGCGGAGGCTGGGACGATGTGGCCTGCCTGCCGCCTGAGCGTATCCGCCATGTCCAGCTGAACGACGGCCCGATCGAGCCGCCGCATGACCGGGTCAATGAAGCCGTGTTCGACCGCTTGCTGCCCGGCGAAGGTGAATTCGGCCTTGGGGCGCTGCTCCCGCTGCTTCCGGCCCATGCCACCATAGCCGTGGAAGCGCCGTCGCGTGCCTTGGCGACCGGGGATTCGCACGAACGCGCGGCGCGGCTGATGCAAGCGATGGTGGATTTGTACGCTTCGGGCTAGCCTATCGTCCTATATCAGCACTACAACTACCCCCGTTCGGGCTGAGCTTGTCGAAGCCCTTCTTCTTTAAGAAGTGAAGCCCTTCGACAGGCTCAGGGCGAACGGGGTTGGGTGATGCTCTACAACTTCAACGCAGCGCCACTCAGCCGCTCGCAGCATTCCCGGGCGAAGCTCATAGCCCCGCCCGGACAATCCATCATTCCGCCGCCAGCGTCGCCTGCTCACGGAAATAGGGGATGACCTTCTCGCCGATATTGCGGATGGTCTCCATGATCACTTCATGCGGGATGCCGCCCATCTGGAACATGAAGAGGATTTCGTCGGCGCCTGCGTCCTGCAAACGCTTGACCTGCCGGATGCAATCTTCCGGCGTGCCATAGGCGTCCTCGACAACTTCGAAGGATTCGGTGTGGTGGCCACCGATGGTGATCTTCTCTTCCGACAGCCAGGCCACCGTTTCTTCCTTGTGGCGCTGAAGCGCGGCAAGGCTTTCGCTCGCGTCCAGGTCCTCCACATCGGGAGCGGGGCCGCCAGAATACCAGTGGCCCAGCGATTCCACGAAGAAGCGCTGTCCACGAAGGCCGATGCGGCGTGCCTTCTCCCGGTCTTCCAGAACCACGGCGGGGCAAAGCGCCGCGAGATGTTCGGTCGGGCGGTAGCCGACCTGATCCTCGGCCTTCCGGTTCTTGAAAGCCTCACGATAAATGGCGTTCTTCTGCGCGATGTCGCTCGGCCCGGCGAAACCGAGGACCAGTGCGCCGATGCCGCGCGATCCGGCGGTGGTCAGCGTGTCGGCGCGGGTGCAGGCCATGTAGATCGGCGGATGCGGGTCCTGCATCGGGCTGGGATGGATCGGGCGGAAGGGGATCTTCACGAACTGGCCATCATGTTCGATCTCGCCATGCTTCAGGATCTTGGGGATCAGGTACATGCTCTCGTCGATCATCGGCGGCAGGTCTTCGAGATTATAGCCGAAGGTGCCCGCTTCCTGCTGCGTCCCGCCCTTGCCCATGCCGAAATGGACGCGGCCATTCGATAGAATGTCCAGCGTGGCGATGCGTTCAGCGACCTTCACCGGATGGTTCATCGCGGGCGGCAGGCAGACGACGCCATGGCCAATGCCGATGCGCGACGTGCGCCCGGCGAGATAGGCCAGGAAAGTCTCCGGTGCGGACATGTGCGCATATTGCGTCAGCGCGGTATGCTCGACGGCCCAGATCGTGTCGAAGCCCATTTCCTCGGCATGGATGGCTTGCTCGATAATGTCGCGGAACACCTGCTGTTCGTTCTGGCGCGACGTGTCCGCCATCTGCGCTTCGTAAATGATCGAGAATTTCATCATCTTCTCCACAAAACTTTCTTTCGTGGAGACAGGCTATGCCGAGTGCCGTGCCGCGACATCATCCAAATGGATCAGATTTCAGACTCGCTGCCGATGGAACGCAGCAGCGTGACCAGTTCGACCTGCCGGTGCGTGTTGGTCTTGGCAAATATCGCGCGCAGATGGGATCGCGTCGTATTGTAGGCGATGCCCAAAGCGTCCGCGGCGTCCGCCAACGTGGCGCCCTGCGCCAGATGAACGGCAAGTCCCGCTTCCGCCCGCGTGAGTTGGAAGCGTTCGCGCAACAGCTCTTCCGATGGACCGGCGGGTCGGCTGGGGTCCGCGATGAACAGGGCGATCCATGCCCCGTCTCCATAGGCGGAGGAAGGGATTGCCCGCGCCCGCGCATGCAATGGCTGCCCGACGGTAGAGGCGATCTCGAACAGGATTTCCTCGCCCAGTGGCGGCGGGGAGGAAAGGATGCGGTTGATCGTGGCAGTGCTGGAACCCGTCCTTGGCTCAAGCTTGCCATGCTGCTCCGCAATGACGCTGCCTTCTTCCAGCATCTGCATAGCGAGCGTGTTGCGGCGCAGAATGCGGCCTTCCCGATCAAGGATCAGGGTCGCAACCGCCAAACCAGCCATGGCGCTGCTGAACAGCTGGCTTTCCGCCTGGGTACTTGTGAGACGGGCGTGAAGGTCAAGCGCGATGCGCAGGTGTGGAATCAGCCGTTCGAGCAGTTCCCGCTCGGTATCACCAAATTGCGCTTGGCCTTCGTCCCGCGTCAGGCGCAGCCGGACGGCGATATCAGGCAGACGATGCAGGTCTACGCCCAGAATTTCACTGCTGCGCGCCACGTCCAGCCAGTCGCGGAAGCGCGCCGGGACATGGCTGACAAAATCACGGAAGGAAACGACTCGCCCCTCGGGCAGGCCGACGAAGGGATCGGCCTGCGAGATGCGCTGATATTCCTGTGTTCGCTCCGGGTCCGCGCCGGGGGTGACATGGGCATCGATTCCGGCACTCCCCCGACCGATCAGCAGCGTGGCGAAGGTCGTGTCGGTGATGGCCGCCAGCGCGCGCAGGAAATCCTCCCACGGCGGGGACCGCGTCAGCCCGCCGTAGAGTGTCTGCAACAGGTCGGCAAAGGCGGTATCATCGCTCATGATTCAGATTTCCGCCTTCAGCCTCGACGATGACAGCCACCGTCGAGGCCGTACCCGGTTCAGCGTCGCAGGGCCAGCGTCACGCTGTAGCGGCGGGGCGGCGAATAATAAGCCTCCGTAAAGCCAAAGCTGGTCGATGCATCATAGCCCGCCGTGATGATACGGCGATCGGTGATGTTATCGACGCCCACGCGCACCGATACGCCGCTGTCCGCAAAGCGCAGTTCGGCGCTGGCGTTGAGGATCGCATGGTCGGGCTGCCGCAGGAGCGGCGTGTTTTCCGCATCGACAAAGACCTGGCTTTTATAGGCTGCGTCCAGCCGCAGGACGCCCTCTACATTGTCGCTGAGCGGCGCCTGATAGACCGCGCTGGCATTGGCCGTGATATCCGGCGCCTGCTTCAGCTTGCGGTTGCTGACGTCGGTCGGCACGCCCCCAATGACTGACACATATTCCAGATATTTGGCATCCAGCAAGCCGAGCGCGCCGGTAACGGTGAAGCGCGGCGACACCTTGAACGCGCCTTCCAGCTCGATGCCCTGAATGCGGGATCGGCCCGCATTTTCGTTGCGGACGACGATCAGGCCGGTCGTCGGGCTGACGGTCGATACCAATATCTGCTGGTCGCGATATTCGTTGCGGAACACGGCTAGGTTGATGGTGGCGATACGGCCGAAACCTGCCTTCAGCCCTGCTTCGTAAGAGGTCAGATGTTCCGGATCATAGGAACCGATTTCCTCGAGCGACGTAGGCCGCCCGTTGAACCCGCCCGACCGGAAGCCTCGCGAATAGGACACATAGGTCATCAGGTTCGGCCGGAACTTGTAGGAAAGCGAGGCGCGGGGCGTGAAGGCGTCCCAGCTTTTTTCCAGAGTATAGCTAGGCGTCCCAGCCAGCAGCGGCTCGCCCGAATAAATGCGGATCGCGGATTGGGAAAACTTCTTCTTCTCCCAGGTATAACGGGCGCCCAGTTCCAGCGAGAGGCCGTCGGTCAGCTCATAATTGCCGTTGGCGAACAGGGCGAGATTGTCGGTGCGCTGCCGGTTGCGGAAATCGATGTTGAAGTCGAGCGACGACGCTGGAACCGCAAAGGGCGGGAAGGGGACAGGGAAAGGATCAAGCCCCGCCGCCACCAACGCGTCAAACAGTCCATCCGCGACGATCAGCCGCGTATTGTCCCGCGTCTTTTCACGATAGGCGAATGCGCCCAGCAACAATGTGCCGCGGCCGCCTAGATCGAGCGACAGCTGCAATTCCTGGCTGATCTGCCTCGCCCGCTCGTCATGAATGTCCCCGGCATAATTGACCGTCGAGGACGCATCGCCATCGCGGCCGAACAGCGCATCGACATAGCGATAGGCGGTGATCGACTTCAACGTCGCCCCGCCCAGATCCTTGGTCAGGGTCAGCGATGCGTTCACCGCGTCGGTCTGATCCTTGTTCAGTTCTGAGTTGCTGTCGGTACGGTCGATGTCGCCCGGCACGGTGCAGCAGGGCGCAAGGAAGGTTGATTGCAGGATGGAAAAGAAGGTCGGCGTGAAGGCGATCATGCTATGCGGCGCGCTGTGCTGCCGCCGGTGCAGACCATCGACCTGCAACACTGCGTCCAGCCCTTCGCCGTCATAATGCAGCGCCAGCTTCCCCGCCACCACATTGCGGTTGCCCAGATTGTCGCCGGAGGGGATTTTCTGCCACCCCTCGCCAAACTCGCCCAGCGCCGCGACGCCCAGCGACCAACTGTCCGACAGCGGCGTTTCGGCATAGACGCGCCCGCGCACCGTGTTGAACGACCCGTATCGCAGGTCGGCTTCGATCTTCTGTTCCCGGCCCGGCACCGCCGACACGATGTTGATCGCGCCGCCCACCGTATTCTTGCCGAACAGCGTACCCTGCGGCCCGCGCAGCACTTCGATGCGGTCGATGCCCAGCAATTCGGTCGTCGCGCCAAATGTGCGGGCGACATAGACGCCATCGATATAGACGCCGACCGCAGGATCGGACGTGATGATGAAGTCATTTTCGCCGACGCCCCGGATGAAGGGCGCGATGCCACCGCTATTGCCGCCCTGGCCGGGCGTGAACTGGATATTGGGCGCGATCTGGCTGATCTGCGTCACATTGTCGAGGCCCCGGCTGTTCAGAGCCGAAGCATCGACCGCGCTCACCGCGATCGGCACATCCTGCAACCGTTCTTCGCGGCGGCGGGCCGTGACGACAATGTCACTGTCGCTGGTGGCGCCTGCTCCCGCCGCTGCCGTTTGCGACAGTGCGGCCCCCGGTGCGGCCAAAGCGATCAACGATACGATCGGATATAGCGTCTTGCGCATGCTTTCCTCCCCAAAAAAAGCGTCATTCTGTTATTGCGGGCGACTATAACGCCGCCCGCCTTGTTCTTCAGCAGCCCGCCGCAAAAATGCCGCATCTGTTGCGTTCATGCATCATTCGTTGGCTCAGGCCGCTTCCCACTCGATCAAATGGCTGATGTCGCTGCGTTCTTCCGGCTTGCGGCCAGCGGTGGCAAGGTGGTGCGAGGTGATTTGCGCGTCGGCGGCCAGCGGGCGGATCATCTCGAACACGCGATCATATTCGGTGCGTGCGATCTTCCATACGCCATCTTCGCGCCGATAGACGTCGCGGTAAATGGCGCTGCCGATGGTGTGGCTGCTGCGCTCCACGTCGATGAAGATATCCTCCAGATACCAGATCCCTTCGGCGTCATTTTCGCCGGTCAGGGTGATTTCGGGCATATGGCCGTGATGCATGGCAACCGCGCCGGAATGGAAGCTGTTCGCCAGAAACTCCAGCATATTGTCGCGGCCCGCCAGCCGGACGCGATAGGTGCCGCCACGATAATCGACGGTCAGGTCTTCCGTGAACAGGGTGCCGAGCAGCGCAAGATCGGCTGTGTCGATTCCCCGGAAATAACGATGCTTGAGGGTCCGGATATCTTCCAGATCGCTGAGCTGCTGCACAGTGTAAGCCATCAAACCTCTCCATATGTGACGCGATATGCGATTATTATGCGTCCCCTATACCTGATATGCGTAACAATCTGCAATGACCACTGCATTATGTCTGGCGAAGGATGGTGCAGATTGAGTATGGGGCCTATCCATGCGATGCGCCCGCTGCGCATTTCTCGAAAAAGGAAAGGATAAGGCCGTGGGCGAAACGGGAGTTGGCAAGGTTGCGATCGTCACAGGCGGTACGCGCGGGATCGGCGCGGCGATTGTCCGGCGTTTGCTGGCTGAAGGCTATGCAGTAGCGACCTGCGGCCGCACCGCACCGGATGAGCCGATCGGGGCCGATGGGAAAACGGCGGAATTCGCATCCTGCGACATTCGCGATCCTGCGGCGGTGTCGGACTGGATTGCCCAGCTTGTCGCGCGCCATGGCCGCATCGACCTGGTCGTCAACAATGCAGGCGGATCGCCGCAGGCCGACGCCGCGACGGCCAGCCCGCGCTTTTCCGAACGCATCCTGCAACTGAACCTGCTAGCACCGCTGCATGTCGCGCAGGCCGCCTATCCGCATCTGAAGGCCGTGGGCGGATCGATCGTCAACATCGCCAGCGTCTCCGGCGCACGTCCCTCGCCCGACACGGCGATCTATGGCGCGGCGAAGGCTGGCCTGCTCAGCCTAACCACCAGCCTGGCGCAGGAATGGGGTCCGGAGGTGCGGGTCAACGCGATCATCGTCGGCCTGATCGAGACCGAGACGGCTGAAATGACCTATGGCACCCAAACGGCGCAGGATCGGATCGCGTCATCGATTCCGCTGAAGCGCATGGGCCGGGGCAGCGACATCGCCGAAGCGGTGGTGTTCCTGGGTTCGCCAGCCGCCGCCTATGTCAGCGGCGCGCGCCTTGAGGTCCATGGCGGCGGTGAACGGCCGCTGTTCCTGGAAATCGTCAAGGAAGAGGCCGCGAAGGCCTGATAAAGAAGGGCCGGGCGAGCCTGAACCCGCCCGGCCTTTGCTTCAGATACCCAGCAGCGCGCGCTGCTGCTCGCCCAGTTCCGGATTGCTCTGTTCCTGGAAGAAGGCAATGCGGCCAGCGACCGCCTGCTCGGTCATTTCCGGCTGGCTCGAAATCCAGAATTTGCGCGCGGCAAGACCCTCTACAAAGACGCGGCAGCCTTCGTCCAGGTCCATGCCGTAATTGGCCATCAAATGGGCCATGGTGGCACGGTGCCCCGAAGCGCTCTCCGGCTCGCCGACGCCCGCGTCAGCGTCGAAGATGCTGGTCTTCAGCATGCCCGGAATGATCGAGCAGACGTTGATCGGCGCCTTTGCGACCTGCATCTCCAGATAGAGGCACTCGCTGAACGACTGGATGGCGTGCTTGCTCATGATATAGGCCGCCTGCGTCGGCATCTGGCCGAAAGAGCCGACGGACGCCAGGTTCGCGATCCACGCTTCCTGACCCACGCGCAGCATGTGCGGAACGAATGCGCGCACGCCATGCACGACGCCATGGATGTTGACGTTCAGCGTCGTTTCCCAACGCGCCGTCGGGATTTCCCAGACATTGCCGATCGTCTCGATACCCGCATTGTTGATCAGCAGGCGAACGGCGCCATGCCGGTCGAACACGTCCTGCGCCAGCGCATCGAGCGCTTCGGGCTTTGACACATCCAGCTGGATCGCTTCAGCCTTGCCGCCCGCCGCCACGATCTCGGCGGCAACCTTGTCGGCGCGGCCCTTGTCGATGTCGGTGACGACGACGGTCATGCCGATCTGGCCGCAGCGGCGGGCAAAGCCCATGCCGATGCCAGCGCCCGCGCCGGTAATGACGGCGACGCCGCCCGAAAAGACCTTTTCTTCTTCAGTCATGTTCAAGTTTCTCCGAAAGGGAAGGAATTACATCGAGGTCAGCGAAGCCGGCGCCGCGGGCAGATAATGGTGATAATAGCCAGCCGCCCAGCCGCCATCGACCGCAAGTTCAGCGCCGCAAATGTAGCTGGCCTCGTCGGAGCAGAGGAAGAGGCTGGCGGCGGCGATTTCCTCCGGCTCGCCGATCCGCTGCAACGGCACGCGTTCATAGCCGTAATTCTTCGCATCGCCTTCCAGCGCCTGCGGGTTGCCCATGGCCGTGTTGACGCCGCCCGGATGCACCGAATTAACGCGCACGCCCTGATGGCCAAATTCCAGCGCCGCGCTCTTGGTAAAGCCGCGCACTGCCCATTTGGAACTGCTGTAGAGCGAAACCGAATTGACGCCGCGAAGGCCGTCCACCGACGATATGTTCACGATGGCCCCGCGCTTGGCCGCACACATCTTCGCCCCGACATGCTTCAGCCCCAGCATCGTGCCCTTGACGTTGATGCCCAGAACGCGGTCGATATCTGCAACGGTCAGGTCGGTGATCGGGCCGAAAGCCACGACCGCCGCATTGTTGACCAGCGCATCGATCCGGCCATGGCGGGCGATGACGGCATCGACTAGCGCGGTCCAGCTGCCTTCGTCCGATACGTCCAGGCGCTGGAACATCGCGGCATCGCCGATATCGGCGGCTAATGCCTGACCTTCAGCCTCCAGCACGTCGGCGATGACCACCTTTGCGCCCTCGCGCGCGAACAGGCGGATCGTCGCTTCGCCCATGCCACGCGCACCGCCGGTGACGATGGCGACCTTGTCTTGCAACCTGCCAGTCATGATTTCTGCTCTTTCTCGCTGATCAAACTTATTGAATAAAGGCCTTGAACGCGTCCCAGGGCACGTCCGAGGTGTAGAGGGCGGCTTCGTCCATCGACCCAGCCGGAATATGGAAACCGCTCGTGTCCATCACTGTATCGAATTGTGCAAGCGCCGTTTCGGGGGTCCAGTCCTTGTCGGTCGCCCGATAGCCGCGAGTGACGCCCGCGAACACGCGCGTATAGCCGCCACCGCCAGCCGTGAACATCTCGCCATTGCACGGCGCACTATCATGGGCCAGCATCGCTACGACCGGCGCAACCGCCCGCGCGGGGAAGTCACGCTCCATCAGTCCGTGAATTTCCGGCCCCATCAACTGCGTCATCCGGCTGCCCGCGATCGGCATGATGGCATTGATCTTGACGTCCTTGCCCTGCGCCTGCGTCGCTGCGGCGAGGCCACGCGTCATGGCCCACACCGCACCCTTGGCGGCGGGGTAGGGGACCGCACTACCCATGCCGAACCAGGATCCGGACGAGATATTGACGATCCGTCCGTAATCGCGCCCCAGCATGCCGTCCCATACCGCGCGGCACAGGTAAAAGGTGCCGCTGGCCGAAACAGCCATGTCCTTGTCCCACTGCTCATCGGTCACCGTCGACAATGTACCCGACGCACTGACGATGCCCGCATTGTTGACCAATATGTCGACGCGGCCCCATCGCGTGAGGGCGTCCTGCACGATCGCTTCCGCGCCTGCCGATGTCGCGACACTGTCGCCATTGGCCTCTGCGATCCCGCCAGCGTCGCGGATTTCGCGGGCAGCAGCGTCGGCATAGCCCTGATCCTTGCCCTCGCCTTGAAAAGTGCCGCCAAGATCGTTGACCAGCACCTTGGCCCCGCGCGCGGCGAGCAGGGCGGCATAGGCCTTGCCCAAGCCACCTCCCGCACCCGTGACGATCGCCACCTTATCGTCGAAACGCAGCTCAGACATCGGCCTCTCCTTTATCTTCCCGATCGCAAGGGCGTCAGGCTTTCAAGATCATGTCGGCGGCCTTTTCGGCCACCATCATCGTGGGGACGTTGGTGTTACCGCCGGGGACGCGGGGCATGACCGATGCATCGACGACGCGCAGCCCCGCCACTCCGTGGACACGCAGTTGGGGATCGACGACCGCCATCGGGTCATGCCCCATGCGGCAGGTGCCCACGGCATGAATATCGGAAATCGCCGTCTCGCGCAGATAGGCGTCCAGCTCGTCATCCGACTGGATGCTTGCCCCCGGCGCCAGTTCCTCGCCCCGGAAGGGATCGAAGGGGGCCTGCGCGAAAATGTTGCGCACCGCGCGGATGGCGGCGCGGCCCATCGCCATGTCTTTGGCGGTCGACAGGATGTTGGGATCGATTGACAGCGGCGCGGACGCATCCGATCCCGTCAGCTTTATCTCGCCCACGCTTTCCGGGTTCAGCAGGTCGATATGCGCGAAATAGCCATGGTCCATGATGAGCTTGCGCCCCATCGCCTCATAAAGCGCCATGGCGAAATGCACCTTCACATCGGGATATTCCGCGCCCGGCATGGTCTTCAGGTACGCGCCGATTTCCGCAGGGGGGCTTGCCAGCGGCCCCTTGCGGAACAGCAGGAAGTTCGCGACGGCCTTGGCCGCGACAACCGGGTGGAAGACGTTGAAGAGGGACACCGGCTGCGTGCAATATTGCTTCACGCTGACCGCCACATGATCGCGGTAGTTCTGGCCGACGCCCGGCAGGTCATGCACCACCTGCACCCCCGTCTGGCGCAGATGATCCGCTGGCCCGATCCCCGACAGCATCAATATCCAGGGCGAATGGATGGCGCCTGCCGACAGGATGACCTCGCGCGTCGCGTTCGCCTGTTCAAGCTGTCCCGCGCGCCGCCAGCTGACGCCGGTCGCGCGCCCGTCCTCCACGATCACCCGCTCGACATTGGCGCCGGTAATGACGCGCAGGTTCGGCCGTTTGAGCGCAGGTATCAGATAAGCGCGCGCCGCGCTCCATCGCCGTCCGGCCGACGCAGTGACATCGGCGGGCACCACGCCCTCGCGCTGCGATCCACTTGGGTCGTCATTATAGGGGACGCCCGCCGCCACCGCAGCGTCGCGAAATGCCCTGGCCAGCGGATTGTGGATGCCCGGTCGCGAGACCAGCACCGGCCCGCCCCGACCATGATAGCCTTCCTCGCCGCCCGGCTGGAAATCCTCCAGCTTCTTGAAATAGGGGAGCACATCGTCATAGCTCCACCCCTCATTCCCCAGCTGCCGCCAACCATCATAGTCCGCCGCCGCGCCCCGGTCATAGACCATGCCGTTGATGGAGGACGACCCGCCCAGCACCTTGCCGCGCGGCGTGTACATCTGCCGCCCGCTAGCGTTCACCTGCGGCACGCTGACATGCATCCACTGGAACATGCCGCGATACATGATCGGCAGCAGCCCGCCCGGCGCATGGATGAAGACGCTGTTATCCTTGCCCCCGGCCTCCAGCAGCAGCACGCGGTTGCGCGGATTTTCCGACAGGCGCCCGGCCAGTGCGCATCCCGCCGACCCGCCGCCCGCGATGATGAAGTCGTAACTATCGGCCATTATCTCTCCCGCGCGTCATGCTGACGTCTGTTGTGCTGTGCGATGCCGACGCCGCAGGGACTCGGCCGAATATGCCGGTGCAAGCGGGGTCGCATATGATGTCTTGCGTGCTGAATTGGTCAATATGATACGCAGGTCAAGCCGGATTTGACCGGCCGCCCGCCATTGACCCGCGAACGACCGCTGCTATTGTCTACGCAAACAAACGCGCCATTCAGCGGAAGCTGCGGCATTCGCGTCGCCAAAATGCGGTACCACGCTTGCCGGTTTGCACATATCAAGGAGAAGAGGATGTCCACCGAAACCCTGACCGCTGATCGCTTCGATCCCTTCAAACTCTATGATCCCGAGACGCTGGTCGCATCCGACCCCATCGAAATCGACGCGCCCGCAATGGTGGTGTGGAAAATCCTGACCGATATGCCGCGTTATGGCGAATGGAACCCCTTCTGCGTCTGGGCGGAATCCACGCTGGAGATGGGCGCGCCGGTTCACATGCGACTCGTCAATTATGCCAATCCCGGCTCGCTGGCGCCCAATTGCGAATATGTCTGCGCGTTCGAACCGGGCCGCCTCCTGTCGTGGGAACTGAAGGATAGTGAAGCCTGGCCCTATCCCGCCCGCCGCGATCAGATCATCGAAGAACTCGGGGCCGAAAAGTGCCGCTATCAGTCGACCGACGCCTTCACCGGCCCGAACGGCATCCATGTCATGCGTTTCTGCGGCCCATGGGTAACGCGCGCCTTCAACGACTCGGCCAAGGCGCTCAAGGCACGCGCCGAGGCGATGCATCGCGGCGAAATAAGCTGATCGCCGCTGCCAAGGGGTGAGGATAACCCTCCGCCAGATCGCGGTATTCGAAGCCGTCGCCCGCACCGGCAGCGTGGCGGGCGCGGCCGATGAGATCGGCCTCAGCCCCTCGGCGGCGAGCATGTCGCTCAAGGACCTGGAAACCCATCTCGGCGTGCAACTGTTCGCCCGCTCCGGTCGCCGCATGCTGCTGACCGATCGGGGTCGCCCGATGCTGGAAATGGCGCGCGGCATATTGGTCCAGGTCGCGGATCTTGAATCCCTGTCCCTCCCCGAAGAAGTACGCGGGCGGCTGCGCATAGGCGCGGCGGTGCCCGTGGGCGACTATGTATTGCCCGGCCTGTGCGCCGCCTTCATGCGCCTGCACCCCGGCGTCCGCGTGGAAATGCGCATCATGCCGTCTCATGAAGTGATGGAAGGCGTGCGCAACATGGCGCTGGATGTTGGCTTCGTCGGCGCGCCGGTCAACAGCAGCTATCTGGAGGCGGAGCCATGGCTGCGCGACCGGCTGGTCGTATGCGCCGCCCCCGACCACCCCCTCGCCGGGCGTCCCACGGTGCCGCTCGCGGACCTTGGCGACCAGCCATGGGCGCTGGAAAAGACGCTCTCCAGCGAACGCATCTCCTTCACGGTTGAGACGCTCAAATCCATGAACTCGCTAAACATCGTGTTCGAAGGCGAAAGCGTCGAAGCGATCAAGCGTATCGTTCGCGACGGCGCGGTACTCGCCTGCCTGTCCAGCCTGACGGTTGCAGACGAATTGGCGCGCGGCGAACTGGTCGAACTGGCCGTCCCTGAACTGCACTTCACCCGCATCGTCAGCCTTGTGAGCCGCCGAGACACCCAGCAGCCTCAGGCCTGCCGCGCCTTCCACCAATTCGCTCGCCAATGGGGCGAACAATCGGGCGAATCAGGAAAATAGCTCCTCCAACCGCCGATCCATCAGTTTTTCTGATGCCATGCGTCGGAATTACGAATTGGTAGCATCGCCTCCAAAGGCCTAAATCAGGTCTCACACGCCCGGTAGGTGTGTTCAAGGAGAGTGATGTGAAAGCCATGATCTGCACCGCGTTCGCGCCGGTCGAAGAGTTGCAACATGGCGATTTCCCCGAGCCTCAAGCAGGGGCGGGGGAAGTGGTGATCGACGTGGCGGCCGTCGGGGTAAACTATCCCGACGTGCTGATCGTGCAGGGCAAATATCAAACCAAACCAGCCCTGCCGTTCGTCCCCGGCAGTGAAGCAGCGGGGCGCATCGCCGCCGTTGGACCTGATGTGACAGGTTTCACTGCCGGGGACCGCGTCATCGCCTTCACCGGCAGCGGCGCCTTTGCCGAGCAGGTGCGCGTCCCCGCGACGCAGGTCTGGCCGGTGCCCGACGGCGTCGATCTGGAGGTCGCGGCGGGCATCTCCATCACCTATGGCACCTCCTATCATGCGCTGAAGGACCGCGCGCAGTTGAAGCCCGGCGAAACGCTGCTGGTGCTGGGCGCGGGCGGCGGCGTGGGCCTCACCGCCGTAGAACTTGGCAAGCATATGGGCGCGCGCGTCATCGCCGCCGCCTCCAGCCCCGAAAAGCTGGCTCTGGCGAAGGCCCAGGGCGCGGACGACCTCATCGACTATGCGCAGGAGGATCTGCGCGAACGCATCAAGCAACTGACCGATGGGAAGGGCGTCGATGTCGTCTATGATCCGGTCGGCGGCCCCATGAACCTGACGGCGGTCAAAAGCCTCGCCTGGGGCGGCCGCCTGCTCATCATCGGCTTTGCGGGCGGCGAAATCCCCTCCATCCCCGCCAATCTGCTGTTGCTCAAAAGCGCGTCGGCGGTCGGCGTCCTCTGGGGCAACAGCGTCCGCGCCGATCCGGTCGCGCAGGGCGAAAACATGCACCAGCTGCTCGCCTGGCTGGCGGACGGCTCACTGAAGCCCGTCATCGACACGCGCTTTGCCCTGCCCGACGCAGTGGCCGCGCTCCAGCATCTCGAAAAACGCAAGGTGAAGGGCAAGGTGCTCCTGACCCTCCAGCCCGCATCCTGAACAGGAAATCCCCCATGTCCGAAACAGTCAGCTTCCACACCCACGGCGCGATTGCCGAAGCGGTGATCGATAACCCCCCGGTCAACGCGACCTCCGCCAGCGTGCGGCAGGGTCTTGCCGAAGCCATCCGCAAGCTGGAATCCGATCCCGGCCTCACTGCGCTCGTCATCCGCTGCGAAGGCAAGACCTTCATCGCGGGCGCGGACATCAAGGAATTTGGCAAGCCCATGGCCGATCCGGGCCTGCCGCTCGTCATGGAAATGATGGACCATTCGACCAAGCCGATCATCGCCGCCGTCCATGGCACGGTGCTGGGCGGCGGGCTGGAAGTCGCTCTCGCCTGCCATTACCGCATCGCCGCACCGGGCACGAAGTTCGGCTTTCCGGAAGTGAAGCTCGGCCTCATGCCCGGCGGCGGCGGCACGCAGCGCACGCCCCGCCTCGCTGGCCTCGCCACCGCGATCACGCTGGTGACGCAAGGCAATCCAATCGGCACGGACGACGCGCTGAAGTCCAACCTCATCGATGCCGTGGCTTCAGGCGGCGATCTCGCCGCCGAAGCACGCAGCTTTGCCGAAAAGCTGGTCGCGGAAGGGAAGGGGTCGCGCAGCTCCTCCACCCTGCCCATGCCCGCCGATGACCCGGCCTTGTTCGAAGAAGCGCGCAAGACCGTCGCCAAGAAGATGCGCGGCCAAACCGCACCCCTGCGCGCGCTGGAAGCCATGCGCCTCGGCTATGAACTGCCCTTCGACGAGGCGGTCAAACAGGAACTCGCAATCTTCCGCGAATGCATGAACGGCTCGCAGTCCAAAGCGCTGCGCCACCTCTTCGCCGCCGAACGCGAAGTCGCCCGCATCCCCGGGCTCGGGCCCGATACCCTGACCCGCAATATCGAGCGAGTGGGCGTCATCGGCCTCGGCGTCATGGGACGCGGCATCGTCATGGCGGTCGTCAGCGTCGGCATCCCCGTCATCGCCGTCGGCCTTGATCAACCGAACATCGACGCCGCGATGAGGGGCATCACCAAAATGTGGTCCTCCTCCGTCGCCAAGGGCAGCATGTCGCAGGAGACGATGGACAAGCGCCTCGCCCTCATCACCACCAGCGCCGATCCGCGCGACCTGTCGCCCACGCAATTGGTGATTGAGGCTGTGACCGAGGATCTGGAAACCAAAAAGGCCGTCTTCGCGAAATTGGGTGAGGTGACGCCCGCCGGAACCATCCTCGCCTCCAACACCAGCTTCCTCAATATCGACACGCTGGCCGAGGCGTCAGGCCGCCCCGAAGATGTCTGCGGCATGCACTTCTTCAACCCCGCCAATGTCATGCGCCTGCTGGAAAATGTCCGCGCGGCAAAGACGGACCCCGAAGTCGTCGCGACAATCATGGCGCTGGGCAAGCGCATCGGCAAATTGCCGGTCCTGTCGGGCGTATGCGACGGCTTCATCGTCAACCGCATGCTCTCCAAACGCTCGCGCGAAGGCTTCTTCCTTGTCGAGGAGGGCGCCAAGCCCGCAGCCATCGACAAGGTGCTTTTGTCCTACGGTTTCCCCATGGGTCCGTTCGCGCTCGGCGACCTTGCTGGGCTCGACGTGCAGGCCGCCGCGCGCAAGGCCCGCGCCGCCTCCGCGACGGAGCGCGAACTGCGCGCCGACTTCCCCGAACAGATGGTCGCCGCTGGACGCCTCGGGCAAAAGACCGGCTCCGGCTGGTACAGCTATGACGAAAACCGCAAGGCCAGCGCCAACCCGCTGACCGAAGAGATGATCGCAGCCCACGCTGAACGCCACGGCCTCAAACTCCGCGAAATCGGAGAGGACGAAATCCGCGAGCGACTGCTCTACGCCATGGTCAATGAAGGCGCGAAGCTGCTGAGCGAAGGCATCGTGCCCCGCCCGCATGAAATCGATGTCGCCTTGGTGAACGGCCTCGGCTGGCCCAGCTATACCGGCGGTCCCATGCACTGGGCCGACCAGATCGGCCTCGACAAGCTGCTTGCAACGATCGAAAAGTTCCGCGCCGAACAGGGCGACGCCTATTGGACCCCCGCGCCGCTGCTCGTCCAATATGCGCGTGAGGGCAGGGGCTTCTACGCATGAGCTACGAACCCAACGCAAAGACCGCTGATCTGCTCGCCCGCCTGCGCACCTTCATGGACGCGCACATCTATCCCAATGAGAAAGCCTATTATGAGGAGGTCGCGACCGGCGACCGCTGGGCGCACGTCACCCTGATCGACAGGCTCAAGTCTTTGGCGAAAGAGGCGGGCCTCTGGAACCTGTTCCTGCCCGAAAGCACCCATGGCGCGGGTCTCACCAACCTCGAATATGCGCCGCTCTGCGAAGAAATGGGCCGCGTCCACTGGTGCCCCGCCGTCTTCAACTGCGCCGCGCCCGACACCGGCAACATGGAAACGCTCGAGCGCTTCGGCACGGACGAGCATAAGGAGCGCTGGCTGAAGCCCATGCTGGCGGGCGAAATGCGCTCCGCCTTCGCCATGACGGAGCCGCAGGTCGCTTCGTCGGACGCCACCAATATCGAAAGCTCCATCGTCCGGGACGGCGATGACTATGTCATCAACGGCCGCAAATGGTGGATTTCGGGCATGGGCGAGGCGGACTGCGCGCTCATGATCTTCATGGGCAAGACTGATCCCACCGCGCCGAAGCATAAGCAGCAGTCGATGATCCTGGTCCCGCGCGACACGCCCGGCATCACCGTGCTGAGGCCGATGACGGTGTTGGGCTATGACGACGCGCCGCATGGCCACATGGAAATCCTGTTCGAAAATGTCCGCGTGCCCGCCTCCAACATGTTGCTTGGCGAAGGGCGCGGCTTTGAGATTGCGCAGGCCCGCCTTGGCCCCGGTCGCATTCATCACTGCATGCGTATGATCGGCATGGCCGAACGCGCGCTCGAAGCCATGTGCCGCCGCGTGAAGAGCCGCGTCGCCTTCGGCAAGCCGCTTGCCGAGCAGGGCGTCATCATCGAACGCATCGCCAACAGCCGTATCATGATCGATCAGGCGCGCCTGCTCACGCTCCACGCCGCGCACCGCATGGATACGGTCGGCAACAAGGTGGCGAAGGCGGACATTGCGATGATCAAGGTCGCCGCCCCCAACATGGCCTGTCAGGTCATCGATTGGGCGATGCAGGCACATGGTGCGGCGGGCATCAGCCAGGATTTCTTCCTCGCGAATTACTACGCCCACGCCCGCAAGATCCGCTTCGCCGATGGCCCGGACGAGGTCCACCGTCACCAGCTCGGCCGCCTCGAACTCGCCAAATATGACTGACGTCCGCACGCTCGACATCAGCCGCCTCGGCCCATGGCTACGCGCCCATGTGCCGGGCGCGGACGGAGAGATCAGCGCGGAAAAATTCGCAGGCGGCCAGTCCAACCCCACCTACCTTCTATCAGTGGACGGCGAACCGCGCTTCGTCCTGCGCCGCAAGCCCGATGGCGTGCTGCTCCCCTCCGCCCACGCGATCGAGCGCGAATATCGCGTGACCGATGCGCTCAAGGACAGCGCCGTCCCCGTCGCCCGCCCGCTTGCCCTGTGCGAAGATGCGGGCATAGTCGGCACCCCCTTCTTCATCATGGACTATGCGCAAGGCCGCAACTTCTGGGACGCCCGCCTGCCGGACCTGACGCCCCCCGATCGCGCTGCCATCTATGACGAAATGAACCGCGTCCTCGCCGCCCTCCACGCCATCGACCCGGCGCAAGTGGGCCTGTCCGACTATGGCAAACCCGGCAATTATTTCGCCCGTCAGGTCGTCCGCTGGACCAAACAATATCGCGCCACCCAGACACAGCAGATCGACGCGATGGAGTCCCTCATCGACTGGCTCCCCGCCAACGATCCAGGCCTCGAAGCCAGCCGCATCGTCCACGGCGACTATCGCAACGACAATATGATCTTCGCCCCTGACGAGCCCCGCATCATCGCGGTCCTCGACTGGGAATTATCCACCCTCGGCCATCCCCTAGCCGACCTCGCCCAACACCTCATGGCATGGCGCGTCCCAAAGGAAGGCTATCGCGGCCTCTCGGACGCCGACCTCCCCACACTCGGCATCCCATCCGAAGCCGACTATCTCCAGAGCTACGCCCAGCGCACCGGCGCGCAAGCCATCGACCCCGCCCATTGGCGCTATGCCCTAGCCTTCGCCATGTTCCGCAACGCCGCCATCCGCCAGGGCGTCTACCACCGCGCGATCAGCGGCAACGCGTCCAGCGAAGCCGCCGCCATCCACGGCGCGCGTGCCGGAGAAATAGCAGGCCTCGCATGGCGCATCGCCTGCGGGGAAGGGGATGCTCATCTATGACCGAAAAGCTGATTGACGTAGGCGGCTACCACCTCCGCGCCGTGGAGCAGGGGGAGGGGCCGCTGGTCCTCATGATCCACGGCTTCCCCGGCCTCGCCTGGTCATGGCGGCACCAGATGGAGCCGCTCGCCCAGGCAGGCTTCCGCGCCGTCGCCATCGACAGCCTCGGCTATGGCGGCAGCGACCGCCCCACCGATCCCGCCGCCTATGATGCCGACCATATGCAAGCCTATCTCATCGCCCTGCTCGATCATTATGAGGCGGACAAGGCAGTGATCGTCGGCCAGGATTTCGGCGCACAATATGCCTGGAACCTCGCCGTCCGCGCGCCCGAACGCGTGGCGGGCCTCATCGCCACCATCCCCTATGACTATGACATGGCCGGACGCGCCATGCTCGGCAGCGCCCCACGCCTCCCAGCCGACGCACCCGCCCGGCCAGAGGCATCCTCGCCCGACCGCCTCCCCAGCGAACGCTTCGCCGCCATGGCCGCCGAGCATTTCGTCCACTTCCACTATTTCATGGAAACAGGCCCCGCCGAACGCGAACTCGCCGACCGAGCCCCCGACTTCCTCGCCCGCCTCTTCTACGCCCTCTCATCAAAGGGCGACCTCTGGAGCTGGAAAACGGTCTCATCGATCGGCAGCGGTTATCTCGACGTCCTGCCACCCGCGCCGCCGCTCCCCTGGCCCTGGCTCTCCCAGACAGAGTTCGACCGCTTCGTCAGCGAATATGTCGATGCCGATCCGATGCTGCGCTTCATCGGCGGCCTCAACAGCTACCGCACCGCCGACGTCAACTGGCGCATCGGCCAGCAATGGGCCGACCACGACGTCGAAACGCCCACCCTGTTCCTCTATGGCGAAAAGGACCCCTCCTTCGGCTTCTTCACCGATTGGGAAGAGCGGATGCGCCAGCGAGTCCCCGGCCTGCGCGACATCATAGCCGTGCCGGAAGCAGGCCATTTCGTGCAACAGGAACAGCCCGCCGCCTTCAACAAGGCGCTAATCGACTTCGCCCGCTCGGTGACCCAATGACCGGCCGCTGGCCCATCGGCGGCCATCTCGGCCTCAGCTCCCCCGACCGCCCGATGCTCGCGCATCTCGCCCGCTCTACCAATTCTCTCGACCAGATCGACGCGCTCGCCGACCACGGCTTTAGCGGCGTGCAGGACCTGTTCATGATGCTGCGGCCCGAGGCTGAGCAAGTCGCGATGGCCGACCGGATGGCGAGCCGCGGCCTTGTCCTCTCCAGCTTCAGCGACCTAAAATATTGGAACCAGCCCGTCTGGAGCGCCGAAGATGAAACTGGCCTAGAACATCTACGCAGCAGCGTGGACCTCAGCATCGAGATCGCCACTCGCTTCAACGGCGGCGGCGTCGTCTGCGTGGCTGGCCTCGACAACCAGCGCCCCCGCAAGGCGCAACTCGACGCCATGACGGAAAATCTGAAGCGCCATGCCGAACAGGCCGCACGCAGCGGATTGACGCTGCTCGTCGAACCCATCGCCGCCAGCCGTATCCCCGGCCTCCTGCTCGACCAGCTGGAGGACGCGGTGGAGATGGTGCGCACCGTCGCCATGCCGTCGGTCCGCCTGCTGTTCGACACCGGCCATGTCGCGATGATGGGCCATGACGTGCCTTCCTCCTTCGCCTCCTGCGCCAAGGAGACCGGCCTTATCCAGTTCGCCGACGTGCCCAATCGCGTCGACCCAGGCCTCGGAGAACTGGACTGGCCCGCGATCCTCCAAGCCATTGGCGGCTATGACGGTATGATCGAACTTGAGTTCGAACCCGCCGACCCGACCGCGACCGGCGAAACCCAGATGCTCGACCGCCTGAAAGCGCTCGGCATCTTCTGACCGGCAGCCCAAAGCCAGTACCAATGTCCTGATCTGCTCCTTATGACGCATTTTGCTCCTTCCCGGCAATAGGCCACCGATCACCGATTTGGTAAAAGGCGGCAACGAAGATCAGGAGAGTCTGCCTCGATGAGAGTGGTTGCCAATCTTGCCCAATGTCAGGGGCACGCCCGATGCGAAGACCTGTGCCCGGAGGTGTTTTCCACCGACGCGGTGGAGGGTAAAGTCGTCATAGAACAACCCGAATTTCCCCCGGAGCTTGAGGAAAAAGTCCGGCTAGCCGTGCGCAACTGCCCCGAAGGCGCGCTCCGCATCGCAAAGGGACCGGCGGCATGACCGTCACTTATTTCCCCGCCGCGCCAACCCATGTCCCCGAAGACCTGATCCGCGACTTCGACTTTTTCGACATGCCCGCCGACGTGTCCGATCCGGTGCAGATCTGGCATGGCCTTATCCAAAAGGGTGCGCCGCCCATCTTCTACACGCCGCGCAATGGTGGGCACTGGGTATTCCTGCGCTACGCCGACATTGCCGAAGCCTATCGCAATCACGAGATTTTCTCGACGCACAAGGCGCAGATTCCCCCGCTGGAACCCTATCCAATTCTTCAGCCCAACGGCGTCGATCCGCCACAACATGACGTGTTCCGCAAATTGCTGGCACCCATGTTCACGCCGCTCGCCGTCCGCCGGATGACCGACGGCCTGCAAAGCCGCGCCGAAAGGCTCATCTCCGGTTTCGCCGGGAACGGCGGGTGCGATTTCGTCAAGGATTATGCCGCCAAATTCCCGACCGGCACGTTCCTGGAGCTGTTCGGCCTGCCGGAAGAGCGCCTGCCCGAATTCCTGCGCATCTCCGACACCTTCTTCCGCAGCACCGACCCGGACATTCGCGCCGCAAACCTGCTGGAAATCTATGACGTGCTGGAAGAACTCTTCCGAGAGAAGGAGCGCAATCCCGGCAGCGACATAGCCTCTACCGTCGTGCAGTCGCGCGACGCGGACGGCAATCCCTTCCCTTGGCAAGAAATCATCAATTGCGGCTTCCTGCTCTTCGTCGCGGGGCTCGACACGGTCACCAACACCATGACCTATGTCTGGCGCTACCTCGCGACGTCACCGGACGCGCGGCAGAAATTCCGCGACCGACTGGACGATCCATCCGCATTCCTCCTCGCGATTGAGGAACTGATGCGGATCAACGCGGTCTCGAACATTTACCGCCGCGTCACCCATGATTGCGAGTATAAGGGCGTGCAGTTCCGCCGTAACGATCGGGTTGTCCTGCCCAACACAGTGGCCAATCGCGACCCGCGCACGTTCAGCGACCCGCAGACCATCGACCTCGATCGCAAGGTCAATAACCATGTCACCTTCGGCCTCGGGCCGCACCGCTGCATCGGGTCGCACCTCGCCAAGCGGGAAATCATGATCTCGCTACAGGAATGGCTGCGGCAAATTCCCGAATTCGAACTGGACCCGGATCAGGACGCCGAATCCGTCTTCGGCGGCCCGGTCATGGGCTTTACCTCGCTCAAACTGCGCTGGTGAGGAAGGGCGCGGAGGGCTGCGCATCAGCCCTCCGCGCCCCTCAATCCATCAAAGCCGCCGACCGCTGCCGATATTCGCGCGGCGACAATCCCGTCGCCCGCCGAAACGCCCGCGCAAAGCTATTCCCGTGCGAAAATCCGGCTTGCTCCGCGACCTGCTTTATCGGCACATCACCACGCGCCAGCAGCAGCTTCGACTGCTCGATACGATAGGTTTCAATATAGTCCGAAATGGTCTTGCCGGTCAGCGCCAGGAATTGCCGATGCAAATGCCGCGTGCTGATCCCGCACAGCGCCGCAAGTTCGGCAACGCCGGGCATGGGCGCACCCGCCTCAATCCGCTCGCGAATACGGCGGAATTGCCATGGGGCAAGGCGGCTCGCTGTCGCAGCACTCGCCGCCTGTTGGAACACCCGCCCCAATTCCACCCGCACCAGCTGGAAAAACGCCTCCATCGCCTCGGCTGATCGATCCAGCGGATTGATCAACTCCCGATGCGCCAGCCGCATCAGGCTGCGCAGCGCATCGTTGCGGATATTCAGCAGCCCTTGCAGGAATGGCAGCGAAGGTTCGCCCGAGCCGATAATCGCCGCGCCATGCGGCTCATCAAAAACGCACCGGATCACGCGGATTTGCTTGCCTTCCGACCGCCCACCGACCGCGATGCCCGGATGACGGACGAACAGCGCCCCCATGAAGCAGCGACGCTCGGGATCAATGTCCGGAAAATAGGCCGACGCATCCGCCGCCATCGGCGGCAGCGACATTTCCAGCATCAACTGCTGTTGCGTCTGCTCGAAACTCACCATGTCGGGCCAGTGCCATTCCACCAGCTCGAATCGCCCGCCCGACACAGGGCAGGATTCGATGATCGTGGCGGTGAAGTCGATCTCGCTCATTGTTGATTCAGGACCACTTTTCCCCGTTCGCCCTGAGCCTGTCGAAGGGCTTCACTTCTTTTAAGGAAGAATAAGGCTTCGACAAGCTCAGCCCGAACGGAGGTAGGTTATATCCCTCCCCTCACCGCATCAACACCCGCCAGGCCCCAGGCGGCCGCCCAGTCTCGCGCCTGAAGGCAGCGCAAAAAGACGGCGCCCCCGCATAGCCCAACGCCCGCGCAACCTCCTCAATCGACCCTTTATCCTCCGTCAGCATCGCCTTAGCCCGATCAATACGCCGCCGCCGGATCGCCGCACCCGGACTGATCCCCGTCGAGTGATGGAAACATCGTATAAAATGATCCCTGCTGATCCCGCACCGCTCCGCCATCGCATCGATCGACGGTGCAGGACCGGGCGCATCGATCATCGCCAGCGCCACCCGCAACGCCCGCGCGGAAAGCCCGCCGCGCCGCCGCCCCGCGCGCTCCGCCGCTTGAGCGAGAAACCGCCGCAAATCGAGCAGGATCAGCGACACCAGAGCCTCTCCAATATCCGCGCTGTCACTTCCGGGATGCTCGACCTCTGCCGCCAGCCGCAGCATCGCCTCCTCAATGGGCGGCGCATGCATGTCGAAACAGGCGCTCAGCGTCGCATCGTCAAAACCGATCCCCGCCAGCGCTGGCGCTATCCGCCGATCCTCAAAGCGAATGCGGAGGGTATCGAACGCGCCCTGCGCGACATGAAACTCCATCGGCACCCCAGCCGGCCGCAGCGCCAGCGCCCCCATGCGCGCGAACGGACGGCGCGGATCACCCGCCTTCCGCCCCTCCGACCCAGTCAGCAGCCGCGAAAGGCCCAGCATCAAAACCGACTGCGGCTCGACCATCTGCACCGTCTCCTCCCGGACTTCCGGGAAGGCGCAAATCTCGACCACCGCGCCATCGAGCCCAAGCGACCGCCGCACAATGTCGGCGCTCTGCCGCGCCTGCCGGATCGATATGGCATCCATCACCGTCACTTATCATAAAGCGTGAAATATTACGAGATCATGCGAAAATCATGCGGCATTCTCCCGACGCTCCTTGAGCCCGCTCTCCCGCACCGGATAGCAATAAAGCCAAGGAGAGTGCCGTCATGAATCGCCCGACCGGACCCATCGTCCCCGCCACCAACGCAATCGCGCAGGAAGAAGCCCGCTGGCAACAGGAAACGCGCGGCCCCGCCATCGAAGGGCGCCCAGAACGCCGCGACCCCTTCCTCACGCAGGCGCTAAAATGGCCGATCAAGCCGCTCTACACGCCCGCCGACCTCGACGCGGTGGGCTTCGACTATAGCGCCGACCTCGGCTTCCCCGGCGAATATCCCTACACCCGCTCGACCCGCCCCAACGGTCACCGCACCGATTTCTGGACGATGACCCAGGTAACCGGCTTCGGCAAAGGCGAGGATTGGGCAAAGCGCGCCCGCTACATGCTCGACCAGGGTCTCTCCGGCCTCATCCTCGAATATGACCTCGCCACCACCAACGGCTATGACAGCGACGATCCCATCGTAGAGGGCGAAGTCGGCCGCGCGGGCATGGCGCTCGACAGCCTGGAAGACCTCGAAAAAGCCTTCGATCTGCCGTTCGACAAGCTCAAATATCTGATGAGCGTCTGCAACGCGCCGCAGCCGGTCAACCTGGCCATGATCATCGCCGCGCTGGAAAAGAAGGGCGTCGATCCGCAAGACTTCGTGCTTCACATAGTGAACGGCATATTGATCGAATATACCTGCGTCGGCCGCTACATATACCCGCCTGAACATGGATTGCGGATCGCGACCGACTGCATTGAATATATCATCCGCAACCATCCCAATTGGGCGCCGATCTCGATCATCTCCGCCCAACTCCAGCCCGCCAAGGCGAACCCGGTGCAGGAGATTGCCTATTCGCTCGCCATCGCCTGCGCCCATATCGACGCGGTGCTGGAGCGCGGGCTCGATATCGACATGGTCGCGCCCTACATCAATCACTTCGTCGTCAACGTCGACATGGATTTCTTCGAAGGCGTCTGCAAGCTGCGCGCCTTTCGCAAATGCTGGGCGCGGCTGATGAAGGAACGCTATGGCGCGACGAAGCCGGAGGCGCTGAAAATCCGCATGATGACCTCGCCCACCACCATCGCGCTCACCCTCCAGCAGCCGCTCAACAATATCGCCCGCCTCGGCATCATGGCGACCGCCTGCGCGCTGGGCGGGGCAGGGGAGGCGATGACCACCCCTCTCTATGACGAAGCCCACGCGCTCCCGGCCGAAAACGCCATCCGCGTCGGCGCCGCGATCCAGCATATCGTCGCCCACGAAACCGGCGTCGCCGAAACCATCGACCCCCTCGCAGGCTCCTACTATGTCGAGACCCTGACCAAGCAGATGGAGGACGCCGCCTTCGCCGAGATGGACAAGATCTTCGCCATGGGCGGCGCGCTGAAAGCCATCGAGACCGGTTATATCCAGCGCGCGCTCGGCCGCGAACAATATGAGCGCAACAAGGACGTAGAGGAGGGCCGCCGCAAATGGGTCGGCGTCAACCACCTCACTCGCGAGGATGAGGAGCGCGAAATCGAAATCTTCCGCCTCGACGATGCGATGGAGGAAGAGCAGATCCGCAAGGTCCGCGACCTGCGCGCCCGCCGCGACCAGCCCGCCGTCGACGCAGCCCTCGAGAAAGTCCGCGAAGCCGCCCGCACCGGCGCCAACATGGTCCCCCCCTGCCTCGAGGCGGTAAAGCTCTACGCCACGCACGGCGAAATCTGCAACGCGATGCGCGACGTCTTCGGCGTCCACAGCGCCGACAGCCAGTTGATGGGGATTTGACGCGTATGACCACATTCAAGCGCCCCCTGCGCGTCCTGCTCGCCAAGCTCGGCATGGACACGCACACCGTCGGCGTCACCGTCATCGGCCACGCCCTGCGCGAAGCGGGCATGGAGGTCATCTTCACCGGCCTCAAGCAAACCCCCGAAATGGTCTGCGCCGCCGCCGTGCAGGAGGATGTCGACGTCGTCGGCATCTCCACCCTGTCCGCCGGTCACACCCGTAGCCTGCCCAAGCTCGCCCGCCTGCTCCGCGAAGCAGGCGCGGGCGACAAGCTGCTGGTCGCGGGCGGCGTCATCCCCGAAGAGGACAAGCCGATCCTCGAAGACGCAGGCGTCGATCGCATCTTCACCATGGGTTCCGACACGCGCGACATCGTCGCCTATCTCGAAAGCTGGTGGGCGCAGCGACTGGCGGAGGACGCCGCCTGATGCCGCAGGGCGCGGCTGACATAGCCGACCGCCTTCTCGCCGGAGAAGTCGCGGCAGGCGCACGCGCCATCCGCTGGCTGGATGATCGCGACCCGCGCGGCGCGCAAGTGCTGGCCGCCATCTACCCGCACACCGGCCGCGCCCAGCTGGTCGGCGTCACCGGCCCGCCCGGCGCTGGCAAGTCCACGCTCACCGACACGCTGGTCACCGAATGGCGCAAGCGGGGCCAGCGCGTCGCCGTCATCGCCGTCGATCCGTCCAGCCCCTTCACCGGCGGCGCGATCCTCGGCGACCGCGTCCGCATGAGCCGCCACGCGCTCGACCCCGGCGTCTTCATCCGCTCCCTCGGCACGCGTGGGCAAGCGGGCGGCCTGTCCCGCTCCACCCATGATGCGTGCCTCGTCTTCGACGCCATGGGCTATGACATCGTCCTGGTCGAAACCGTGGGAGTAGGTCAGGACGAGATCGACGTCGTCAACCTCGCCCACACCACGGTCATCGTCGCCGTGCCGGGCCTGGGCGACGAGATCCAGGCGGTAAAGGCGGGCCTCATGGAAGCAGGCGACATCTTCGTCGTCAATAAAGCCGACCGCGACGGCTATGACGCCACCCACCGCCAGATGGAATTGATGCTCCACCTGCGCGCCCAAACCGTCACGGACCAGCGCTGGGACGTGCCAGTACTACGCGCCGTCGCCGCAAGAGGGGAGGGGGCGGACGCCATCGCCGACGCCATCGCCACCCATCGCGACTTCCTGCAAGAACATGGGGATTTCACGGCGCGCAGCCGCCTGCGCGCGAGGGAACAGGTCTTCTCGCTAGTCCGCGACGCCCTCGCATCCCGTGCAATGGCGCTATGCGGCGAGACCATACTCGATCAGGTCGAAACGCGGCAGCTTGATCCCTACGCCGCCGCAGAGCAGATTGTCGCAGCCCTTCCCGACAAGAGTGCCCCCGCATGACCAAGTCCATCTGCGCTCTGGCCCACAAGCCGGGCACCACTCGCGAAGATTTCCAGCGTTACTATGAGGAGCATCACGCTCCGCTGGCGATCAGCTATTTCCCCTTCTCTGCCTACGCCCGCAACCACGTCACCGGGGCGCAGTTATTCCGCTGGGACACGATCAGCGAATTCTGGGCCGATGACATAGAGGCAGCGGCGGCACTCATGGCCGGGCCGGTCGGAAAGATCATGGCGGCTGATGAGGAACGCTTCATGAACCGGCCCCTCATCGCCTCGGCTGGGGTCGAAGAAGTCATCCTTTCCCCCGGAGACCCCGCCGGAACCGACGGCCGCCGAACCGCCTTGCTCGTTCAAAATGCCTCCGAAGGCGTCGATCTGCGCTTAACGGTGATGAAGTGGGCGGAGGGATTCGCCAAGGACATGCCCGGCGTTTCGATCGATTTTACGACCAACTGGACCGACCTCGCCTTTCCGGCAAAGGCCGTCCTGTGGCTGCCGGGTTGGCAAGCCCAGGCCGCCATTCCGTACGGTCTTTCCACTCAAGCGCTGCTGGTCCGCCATGTCGCAACTCCGGCCGCGCAGTTGCCGGGCGGCCATTCCGCCTCTCGTTAGGCGCTAAGATTGCCGGTGTGCAAATGTGCAACAGCGTAGATATAAACGTCAGATAATACGCAGATTGACGCAATCACCCTTGATGTAAGCGATAATTGCGACTAACGGAGCTGCATCGGACATGTTTATCCATGTTCGGGGTCAACAGGCGCTTTTTCCCGTGTGGCGCATGCAGATAACGATAAAGACCGGGACTGTTGACTAAGAGCAGCATGTGTTTGGGAGGATGTATGAAGTCCATATTGCTTGCGGGCGTTACCGCAATTTTGGTGCCGTTTTCGGTTTCGGCGAACGCTCAGGAACAAAGCGCCGCGCAGGAACCATCGACCACTCTCGGTGACATCGTCGTAACTGCGCGCCGTTCCGCGGAAACGCTGCAGAACGTCCCTGTCGCCGTTACCGCGCTCAGCGGCGACTTCATCGAACGGCAGAACATCTCTGACCCGACCGATGTCCCCAATTTCGCGCCGAACATCACGATCGAACAGCAGCCGTCCAGCCTTTCGGCCGCGACCATCTACATTCGCGGCATCGGCAACAACGAACCTTCGGCCGTGTCCGAACAGGGCGTTGGCGTCTATCTCGACGGCGTTTACCTCGCCCGTGCCGCCGGTGCCGTGTTCGACCTTATCGATCTGGAGCGGATCGAAGTGCTGCGCGGTCCCCAGGGCACGCTGTTCGGCCGCAACACCATCGGCGGCGCGCTCCAGCTGATCACGAAAAAGCCCGCCAACGACATGCATGTCACCGCGAAGGCGGGCTACGGCCGCTTCAACGAATGGTATGCCCGCGCGCGTCTGGACACTGGCTATATTCTGGGCGACGTTTTGAAGGCGTCGATCGCCTATCAGCATCGCCAGGGCGACGGCTATGTGAACAACACGCTCACCCCGGCCTCGCAGGACCCCGGCTCACTGAATGCTGACTCGGTTGCCATCGGTTTGCAGGCGGATCTGGGCGACCTGACGGTCAATTACAGCTTCGACTACGACAATCGCAAGGGCACGCCTGCCTTCTTCCAGATCGTGGCGGCCACGCCGACCGCGCAGGACTATTATTCGCAGTCGCCCAGCTTCGGCGGCGCGCCCTTCCTCGTCAGCCCCGATCGCCAAGGCACGGTTCAGCAGGCGGGCTTCACCGACCGCAACGGCAACTTCCGCTATGGCAGCAAGACGCGCGTTCAGGGCCACGGGTTGACCCTTAGCTATGAAGCTATCCCTGAGCTTACGGTCAAGTCGATCACCGGCTACCGGAAGTTCTTCCAGGACACGATCCTGAACTTGTCGGGCAATGGCGTGCTGCGCGGGCCAGTAATCGACTTCAACTCACCCACGCTTGTATCTGTTCAGGATGTTGTCCCCTATACCGGCAACAATGCCCCGCAGAAGCAGTGGCAGTTCAGCCAGGAATTCCAGGCGCTCGGCAAGGTCGGCGACCTCAGCTACCTGCTCGGCATGTATTATTTCTACGAAAAGTCGTCGGAATATAACCAGCAGGCTCTGACGATTTTGGCGCCGGTGGCTGCGCTTGATTTCTACGGCCTTCCGGCCGGTACCGCGGCAGCCGTGGCGGCGGCCAATCCGGGCCTCGCGACCGTCGGCATCAACGCCACCCCCGTTCAGGCATTCGGCGGCACGTCACAGTCGATGGCCCTGTTCGGCCAGGTTAGCTGGAAGCCGTCCTCGCTCGACGACAAGCTGGAAGTCACGTTGGGCGGCCGCCATACCGCCGACGACAAGACCATCTATCTGGCCGGTGACGTCTTCCCCGTGCAGCGTGGCCGCCGCAGCTTCGACAACTTCTCCTGGCTGGCATCGGTCAGCTATGAGGTGATGGACGATGTCATGGTCTATGGCCGTGTCTCGACCGGCTATCGCTCGGGCGGCATCAACCCGCGCGGCGGCAGCATCAACGGCTTCGATCCTGAAAAGGCGACGTCTTATGAAGCAGGCTTCAAGTCGCAATGGTTCGACAACCGCCTGCGCCTGAACGTCGCTGGCTATATCACCGACTATAACGATCTTCAGGTCCAGCAGTTCGCCGCGGGCAGCGGCGGTGCCACCTCGCTGATCGTCAACGCGGGCAAGGTGCGTCTGTCGGGCTTCGAAGCGGAACTGACGGCGGCTCCCTTCCGGGGCTTCCAGATCGACGGCTCGGTCGGTTATGTGAAACATGACTATAAGACCTTCCTCTTCCGCGATCCGGGCACCAACACGGTGGTCGATGTCGCTGACGAGGCACGGCCGCTCTACACGCCAAAGTGGAACGTCCATGTCGGCGCTGAATATTCGCACCCGATCGGCGGCGGTGACACGCTTGTCCGTCTGCGTGGCGACTATTCCTATCGCACGAAGATCTACTTCAACGCGCTCGACAACACGGCGCCGTTCAACGAACAGATCGTTTCGCCCAGCCAGACCAACGTAAAGGCGCGTCTGTCTGTCGAAGGCTTCGACCTTGGCGGCGGCAAGCTCGACGTGGGCATCTGGGGCGACAATCTGCTGAACCAGAAGCGGCTGGTCTATGGCATCGACTTCGGCGCCCTGGGCTTCGCCGGTGCGACGTTCAACAAGCCGACCTCCTACGGCGTGGATGCCAAGATCGCCTTCTGATCAGACCTCAAAATCCTCCCCGCGCGAAGCGTGGGGAGGGGGACCAGCCGTAGGCTGGTGGAGGGGAAAATGGCACAACCTGTGAGATTTCCCCTCCACCCTTCGCTTCGCGAACGGTCCCCCTCCCCATCTCACGATGGGGAGGATTAATGACCGCACTTCGCTCTAACTAATCGTCGATCCGCCATCCACCGCGATGCACTGACCACTGATCCACTCACCGTCCCGGCTCGCCAACAACGCGACCATCGCCGCGATATCCTCCACCAGCCCAAGGCGCGGAGACCGCCCTTCCTCCAGCACCTGCTGCTGGAAATCCGTCGGCATCGTGGCGCGAAGCTCGGGCGTGATCACCAACCCCGGCATGATGGCATTGGCGCGAATACCCTGCTTGCCCCAGCCGCTGGCGACATGGCGCACCAGCGCGTTGATCCCGGCCTTCGCCATCGCGTAGCAGGGGCGCACCGGCTCCCCCGCGATCGCCGCGCCCGATGAGGTATAGATCATGGCCCCGCCGCCGCGCTCCAGCAGCTTGGGCAGGGCATGGCGCGTGATCCGCATCATGCCCTTCAAATTGACATCCAATGTGCGCTCCATCACCTCGTCGGTCACGGTCAGCGCGTTGGTGTCGGAAAACAGGATTTGCAGGTCGGCGAAATTGGCATGTACCGCGTCGATCCCGCCATATGTCTTCGCGGCCATATCGATCAGCGCCGCAATCGACGCGTCATCGGTCGCATCGAACGCGCATCCGGTCGCGCGGCTGCCCATCGCGGCGACCTCATCGACCAGGCTGTCGATCTTGTCCTTGTGATTGCCGGGCGCCGCGACGATCAGGGTCGCGCCCTCCGCCGCCAGCCGTAAAGCGGTCCCCCGCCCGATGCCGGTGGACGCGCCCGCAACGACGACGACCTTGTCCACCAGACGGCGGCAACCCATGGCCAAATCCGCGCTCATCCTGCCTCTCCTATTTTATTTCTATCCGTGATGAACTCGCCTCAGCGGTTACTCATCCCCTGCCACCCAAGCCCCAGCGCCTTCTGCACATTGATAAAGCTGACCGTCAGCCCCGCCGCCGCCTGAACCCTCGCCTGCGAAGCCGCCAAGACCAGACGACGTTGCTTCAAATAATCTATTCCTGAAATCGTCCCCGCCTGACTCCGTTGCCGCGCAAGCTCCGCTCCCATTGCCGCCTGCCGTTCGGCCCGCGCCAGATCGGACAGGCTCTCACGCTGCCGCTGAAAACGCGCCAGCGAACCCTCGGCATCCTGCAACGCGTTCAGCACCGCCGCGCGATAATCCGCCGCCGCTTCATCCCGCTGCGCCTCCGCCGCATCGATCCGCGCGCGGGCTTTTCCGAAATCCAGGAAAGACCAGCTGATGCGCGGCACCGCCGCCACCGTGAACTTGTCCAGATCGACCAAATCCTCCGGCGACGACCCGCCAAGCCCGACAAGCCCCAGAAAACTGATGTGCGGAAAGCGCGCCGCATCCGCCACGCCGATCCGTGCGGTCTGGGCGGCCAGCTTGCGTTCCGCCGCGCGTATATCGGGGCGGCGCTGCAACAGGGCGGCCGGATCACTCACCGCGACCTCCGCAGGGGGCAGCGGCAGAGCGGCCGACGGGTCGAGCAAGCCGTCCAATGTCCCGGGAACAGCGCCGGTCAGCACCGCCAGCTTGTCCTTCAGCGCGTCGATATCGGCCCGCATCGGCGCCAACTGCGCGCGCGCTCGATCCCGGTCGGACTCCTGTTGCAGCAACTCGCCTCGCGCAATCGTGCCCCGTTCAAAACGTTGCCGGGTGAGGGCGACCTCCTCATCCTGCAAAGCCAACGCCTCGACAACCAGGGACAGGCGCTGCTGCCGATCGCGCAGCTCGACATAGCTTTGCGCAACCTCCGCCGACAGGCTGACGCGGGCGTCGTCCAGCCCCGCCTCGCTCGCCGCGACATCGGCCCGCGTCGCCTCGACGGCGCGGCGGCTGCCGCCGAAAAGATCCAGTTCCCAACTTGCGTCGAAACCGACATTGTACAGGTCGAGCGTGGTGGCGCTCCCATCCTCCGACTGTCCGGGCAAGCGCGCCTTGGCATAGATGACTGAGCCGTTGACCGTTGGCAGCTCTTCCGCCCTCTTTTGGCGCAGGGCCGCGCGCGCCTGCCGAATGCGCGCCGCTGCCGCATCGAGGCGCGGATTCCCGGCCAGCGCCTGATCCATCAACTGGTTCAGCACCGGATCGCCAAGGCTCGTCCACCATGGCGCGGCCGCTTCCACTGACCCGGACCCGGCGTCTCCCCGGACGAAATGCGACAGTGGGGCAGGGGCCACGTCCGCAGGGCCGCGATAGTTGGGGCCAGCGGTGCAGGCCGTGGTCAGGAGCAAGGCAAAGGCAAAGGCGGATCGGTTACGCATCGACAATCTCAATGGGCGGCCACTGGTGCGGCATGCTGTGGCAGCGGGCGAAGGAAGAAGACGAGCGGCGCGGTGCACAGGATGGCGATGATCAGCATCCAGAACAGGTCGATAAAGGTCATGGTGAGCGCCTGCGTCTGAATGCCCTGTTCGATTACGCGCAATGCCGCATCGCGGCCGCCCAGCGCGAGCGCCTGCGCATCGACATAATGTTGAAGATCAAGGCCATTGGCCGCCAGATTCTCCTCCATCCTGCGCGCATGAAGCCACAGCCGCTGGTCCTGCACCACCGCGATGCCCGCCAGCGCGAAGGAGCCGCCCAGATTGCGCGCGGCGTTGTAGAGGCCTGACGCATCGGCTGCCAAAGACATGGGCACGGAACGGATTGCCGCCTGGTTCAGGAACATCATGACGCAAATGGTGCCGACGCCGCGCATCAACTGGGAATCGACGAAATCGGCGCCCGTGGACACCGACGTCAACGATGTTTCCATATAGGTGCTCAGGATCAGCAGGACCAATCCGATCAGGACCGAAAGATGGATCGGCACGGTGCGGATCGCCCATGGCATGAACGGCATCATCAGCACCATCGGTACGCCCGACAGCAGCACGATCTGCCCCGACTGAAGCGCGTTATAGCCTGCGATCAGCGTCAGGAATTGCGGGATCACATAGGATGTGCCGTAAATCACCATGCCGATCATCATCGCCATGATGAACACAGCGCCAAACTGCCGGTCCAGCAGCAGCCGCAGCCGGATCACCGGCCGTTTGGCCAGCAACTGCCCGGCCAGCAGCATGGCGAATCCCGCCACGGCCGTGATGGTCAGCCATATGATCGTCGATGACTCGAACCATTGCTCCCGCTCGCCTTCCTCCAGCACGACGGTAAGCCCGCCCAGCCCCAGGATAAGGCCGAACACGCCCAGCCAGTCCGCCTCGCCGATAAGGTCAAGGCGCGGCCGCTCATAGGGAAGCGCGACCAGCAGCAGAAGCAGCAGAGCGATCCCGACCGGCAGGTTGAGGAAGAAGGCATAATGCCAACTGATATTCTCGGTCAGCCAGCCCCCCAGCACCGGCCCCATGATAGGCCCCAGGATCGCCGTGGCCCCGAACAGGGAATTACCCACAGCTTGCTGATGGCGCGGCAATCGCGTCGCGATGATGGTCATCGCCGTGGGGATCAGCGCCCCGCCCGTAATGCCCTGACCGATCCGCCCCCCGATCATGACCGGCAATGTCTGCGCCATGCCGCAGATCATCGAAAATCCCACGAAACCCACGGTGGCGATCAGGAGGAAATTGCGCAGGCCCAGAAGCCGCTGCAACCAGCCCGCCAAGGGAATGATGATGATTTCCGCGACGATGAACGACGTCGCGATCCAGGTTCCTTCCGTACCGCTCGCGCCGATTTCGCCCTGGATGATCGGCAGGGCGGAATTGACGATGGAAATGTCGAGCATCGCCATCATCGCGCCCAGCGTGCCAGCCGCCACCGCGAGCCAGTCCGCGACGCTTGCGCGCTCGGCTGTCTCAGGCAGCGCTGCGGTCACTTGGCGGCTTCCGACCGGACCTGCTTGCTATTCTTCAGCCGTTCCACTTCTTCGCGGGCCGATCGGGTATCGACCGAAACCTCCACCGACATGCCGGGCAGCAACAGCTTCTTGATCGTCGGGTCGGCATCTATGGCGATGCGCACAGGCACGCGCTGCACGATCTTGGTGAAGTTGCCCGTCGCATTTTGCGGAGGCAGCAGCGAAAATTGCGCTCCAGTGCCGGGCGCAAGGCTGGCGACATGGCCATGCAGCGTCACCCCCGGCAGAGCGTCCACATCGATCTCCGCCGGTTGCCCCTGACGCATCAGGCCCAGCTGCGTTTCCTTGAAATTCGCTTCCAGATAAAGCTGCTCCACCGGCACGACCGACATCAGGCGCAGGCCGGGCTGTACGAATTGGCCGATGCGCGCCGAAAGATCGCCCACCCGTCCCGCCACGCTGGCGCGTATCACCATGTCCCGGACGTTGCGCTGCGCCGCGTCCAGCTGAGCCCGAGCGCTCTGGCCTTGCGCTTTCGCCTGCGCGATCTGGGCGCGCAGGCTGGCGATCCGCCGCTCCGCGCCCTGCGTCGATGCTTTCTGCGCCGCCACATCCTGCGCCGCCTGCGCCGCCTGGGTGCGAAGCGTCGCCAGCTTTTCAGCGGGTTCCGCGCCACTCGCCGCGAGCGGACTGTATCGCGCAACTTCGGACGCTGCGTACCGCGCCTTCGTCTCCGCCGCCGCCAGCATCGCGCGCGCCTGCTCGATCGCCGCTTCCTGTTCCCCGATCAGCGCTTCCGCATTGGCGGCGTTCGCCTGCGCCAGGTTGATCTGCGCCTGCCCCTGCGCCGCCTGTGCCGGATAATCGGGCGCTTCGATCCGCAACAATGGCTGACCGGGCTTCACATCCTGATTTTCATGGACCAGCACTTCACTGACGTAACCGGACACCCGCGCCGAAACGGTGACGCTGTCGGCCTGCAAATAGGCGTCCTGCGTGCTTTGCTGATATTTGCCGTACAGCTCGTATCGGGCAAACCAGAACGCACCGGCTATAAGAACAACCACGCCCGCAATGCCCAGAACCAGGCCCAGCCTCCGCCGCTTCGGGCGGCTTGCCCCTTCGCCAATCGCATCGTCGGGGAGGGGTTCTGCATCGACCGCATCGGCCAACGACCCCTTTGGCTCACTCATAGAAATCCTACCGTCTAGGCTTCGAAGCGATGACTTAAAGTTTGCCGCAGGCGGAAGGCAAGTTTTTTCCGACGCGGAATCGGAAATGAAATTATGTCAGCAGAAGGATGACGCTGAATCCCACTAGCGCGGACAGGCCGCTGGCCAGGCACAGCAATCGAAATGGACAGAGCAGAAATACCGAGCTGTCAGGTTCCATCCTCTTCCCCATTTTTTTGGCGGGGTTGGATGGTTTATAGGCGATTTACGACCCATCGCCAAATCATTTGGACGGCCAGTCGCCCTGTCGCGAAAACAGCAGACAGGCTCTTTTGCGCCTTCCTTATAGGATGGAGGGCGGCTATTCCGCTCACTTGACGATAATATGCCGGCAACCGCCCGGTAATGGAGAGATAGATGTCGCAGCCATTGCTCGACCGGATTGCACTACATGATCTGGTCATGCGCTACTGCCGTGGATGTGATCGCCGCGACTTCGCCTTGGTGCGAACGCTGTATCATGATGACGCGATCGACGATCACGGGGCAATGTTTCAGGGAGGTCCCGACGACTTCGTTGCCTGGCTACCCGAAATCACCGCGCATTGGGACCTCACTCGCCACAATATTACGAACAGCCTGTTCGTGATCGATGGCGACCATGCCGAAGGTGAACATTATGTGGAGGCATGGCACCGGACCCACGGGCCGGGCGCAAAGCTGTTCATCGCCCTTGGCCGCTATCTCGATCGATATGAACGGCGGGATGGCGAATGGAAATTCATATGTCGCAGCCTGGTGTTCGATCATGGATCGATCGTGCCGGTTGATGAAGAGGCTTTTGAACGCATGAGCAAGGACGCACCCAATGGCCGCGCGGATCGGGATGATCCCTCCTTCCGATATCCCCTGCTGGCGGGGTTGAGCGCATGAGGGCCGCGGTCTGGGATGGACAGTCGCTATTCGTCAGCGACCAGTTGACGCTTCGCCCTGTCGGTCCGGGCGAGGTGCGCGTCCGCGTGCTGCGGTCGGGCATCTGTCATAGCGACATCGCGATGCTGACCCCGCATCTGCCTAACTTGCCGGTCGTCCTGGGCCATGAAGCGGCCGGAGAGATTGCGGAGCTGGGTGCTGGCGTCGAAGGCTGGGCCGTGGGCGATCATGTCTGCGTGGGTACGCAAACGCCTTGCGGAAAGTGCCGTGAGTGCCAGCGTGGCGAACCGCATAATTGCGACATTAATTGGGGCTTTGCGCCGGGCTTCCCCTTCACGCTGGATGGAAAGCCCGTTGCGTCCTTTGCCAACGTCTCCTCCTTCGCTAGCGAAATCGTGGTGAAGGCATCGCAGCTGTTCGCCATCGATGACCTGCCGTTGGACCAAGGCGCGCTGATCGGGTGCGCGGTATCGACCGGTGTCTGCGCCGCCCGCGTTCTGGGCCGCGTGCGCGCCGGGGACACCGTGGCCATTTTTGGTGTCGGCGGCATCGGCGTCAACGCCATTCAGGGCGCCGCCCGGAACGGCGCCCATGTAATCGCTGTCGACGCCAATCCCGCGAAGGAAGCGACGGCGCGGCAATTCGGCGCGACCGACTTTGTCCTCGCAGACCCCACACAGGACAGCGAAACGGCCGCCGCCGCTTTGGCTGGCAAATATGGCCCTATCGATGTGGTGGTGGAATGCAGCGGCGCGGTCGGCGCGATCAATACCGCCTTGCGCTGCACGAAGCGCGGGGGACGCGTGGTGCTGATCGGCATGTCACGCCCCGGCGCGGAAGCGGCGCTCCCGCTCGGCAGCTTCGTCATGGGCGGCGAGGTGATCGCGACAATGAACGGCGGCGCGGTGCCCGACCGCGATTATCCCGAACTCATCGCACAGGCGCGGGACGGCCGGTTGAACATCGCCGACCAGATCAGCGGCATCTGGCCGCTCGATCAGATCAACGATGCCATCGCCGCGCTGAAGGCGGGGGAAGTGACCCGCGCCGTCATCGACCACGAAATGTGATTGAGGGGCATCCTACTCCCTTCCGTCACCCCGGGCTCGACCCGGGGTCCCGCTTCTTTTCCGACGCTGCTGAGGTAGCGGGACCCCGGATCAAGTCCGGGGTGACGATCATTCAAACCCGACCATGCTTTAGGATGTGTGGGGATTCAGTTCAGGGCGAGGCGAAAATGGTGAATTTCGAGAACCGGCGCGCAGCGTACTTCAGTACGTGAGCACCGGAAGCGCAGAAAGTCGCCATTTGCAGGCCGTCATGGGCTGAATCCCCACACATCCTAGGCGTTCAGCATCTGTAGCAACTCAACCCTGTGGCCTTGGGGGTCGAGGATATAGGCCATCTGCAAACCATGTTCGGGTACGTCGGTCGCACCGAGTTCGATCGTCGCACCGGCGGCGGTCGCAACCGCCAGGGTCGCGTGAAGATCATCCACCACGAACCCCGTTGTCGCCTCTCCGGTGGCGGGGCAATTCCGGTTGGGATAGCTGACCAGAATGAAGTTGGGCGCGGGCGGCTGAGCGCCAGCAGTCTTGAGGATCACCTCGTTCATCAACGCTTCGCCTTCGCCAAGATTGATATACCCCACCACCTCAAGGCCGAACAGCTGAGTGTAGAAGCGTTCGGCAGCGGCAAGATCCTTAACGATGATCTTGGTGAAACTGAAGGCTAATGCCGTCATTCCTCAACCCCTTTCATGTTACGCATTTATGTGAGACAATCTCCATATCAGCGCCTGAAAATGGCGTAAACCAATCCATCTAATACGCATATAGGAGAGTATGGTGACCGGACAGGAAGGTGGAGAATTGCGGTTGTCGGCAGTCTGGCGGACTTTCTGCGACCAACTGGCACAAGCGGGCGACGTTCTGGACCGCCCCAGCGCGCCCGGCACCGCGATCGATCAGGCGGAGGGATTGCGTTATCTTTCCCGGCTCACGCGGTCGGCTCTCAATATGCTGGTCGATTCCAGCGATCCGGATTTTCCGCGCATTTTCCTGCTGACCGATGACGCGATCAAGATTGGGGCCGATAATCCGGACAATCTCTATCAGCAAATCGTCGTCCGGGGTGATCGCGACTATCGCATCACCGGCAAGCGGAACAGCGTGCCCTATTTTTCCATCGGGTCGAAGGCAAACCGTTACGCGATCGACGGCACGATGGCCTCCACGGGGGAGATCGAACTTGCCGACATGCAGGTCGGGCCGGATGGCAGCTTCGAGATTATCGTCAGCAAGACGCAAAAGCCCGGCAACTGGCTGCCGATGGCGGACGACACGACGCTGCTGATCATCCGTCAGACCTTCAATGACAAGCGTGCTGAAGTCGCGGCGGACGTGCGTATCGAACGGATCAGCGAGGGGCCTGCCGTCCCCGTCATTCTCGCGCCCGAAACGATCGAGGCGCAGTTGAACGGCGCTGCTGCATGGGTGCGCGGAACAGCGAACACCTTCGCGGACTGGTCGCAATGGTTCATGGAACAGCCCAACCGCATCTATGACGGCAAGGAACAGCCTTTTTACCAGCGCGCCGGGGGCGACCCGAAAATCTGGTACGGTCACATCTATTACGACCTTGCGCCTGATGAAGCGCTGGTCATCACAGCCAAGCCGCCCCGCTGCCGCTTCTGGAACTTCCAGATCGACAATTGGTGGATGGAATCCATGGACCATGTGAACCGCAAGGTGTGGGTCAATGGCGCGCAGGCCAAATATGAGGATGATGGCAGCGTCATCCTTGTCTGCGCCGACAAGGACCCGGGCTACGGCAACTGGATCGACCTGTCGGGTCACCGCAAGGGCACCGGCCTTTGGCGCTGGATAGAGGCTGACGAGCATCCGGTGCCGCAATGCAAGGTCGTAAAGCTCTGACCGCCTCGGCCGATCTCGCCGCGCGTATCGCCATCCTTGAAGACCGGGAGGCGATACGCGACCTGATCGCAAGCTATGGCCCGCTGGCAGACGCGGGTGATTGCGCGGGTGCCGCCGCTTTGTGGGCCGAGGATGGCGTCTACGAAGTCGGCGGGTTCGGCAGCTACACGGGCCGTGCCGCAATCCAGGCTTTGCTGGAGGGTGAAAGCCACCAGAGCTTGATCCATGGCGGCGCCGCCCATGTCCTCAGCCCGCCGGTCATCGATCTGGACGGCGACAGGGCAACCGCCCGGACCTATTCCGTCGTCTTCCGCAAGGCGGACGACATATGGGAAGCCCACCGCGCCTCCGCCAATAGCTGGCACCTCGTGAGGGTCGGCACGGAATGGAAGGTGGCGCGGCGCGTCAACCGTTTGCTTGAGGGATCGGCCGAAGCGCGTGCGTTGATTGGCGGACGATAGCGGCGGGTAAAGGCCTGCCGTGGATGTTGAGAGCATCGTGCGCAAAAGTGGGAACCGGTTTTGCGCTTAAAACGATGCGATAACAAAAAACTAGAGCGCGCGATCCGCGTCCGATTAAACGCAGCGCGCTCTATAGTTTGATCATGCTCAAGGGATCGTCACCCCGGACTTGATCCGGGGTCCCGCTTTATCTGACGCTGTCCAAGCAGCGGGACCCCGGGTCAAGCCCGGGGTGACGGAAAAGGGGCTTTAATACGATGCTTCCGGCTCGAGCATGATCCGATCAGATTGGATCGGATCATGCTCTATTTGTCTTTTGTTTTCCGCATTTTTCGAGCCAGCAGATGATGCCATCTGCTTCGAAAATGCTCTAGCCGAAGGGCGGCTCCAGCTTTTCTAGGGCCGCCCTTCGGCTTATGCGGTCAAGCGGTCTGACGGGCAGCCGCAAACTGCTTTTTCGCAAAGGCGCAGGCATCCGCCATCGCCTCCTGCGCGCCCGGCAGGAAACCGATCCATGACACGAACCCATGCACCATGCCGGGATAGCGCTTCACTTGAACTTCCACCCCGGCCTTTTCCAGCACCGGGGCATAGGCTTCCACTACGTCGCGGATAGGGTCGCATTCGGCGCTGGCGATAAAGGCGGGCGCCAGGCCCTGGTGGCTCGTCGCCTTCATCGGACTGGCGCGAAAATCGTCGTAATCGCTTTCGTCCTTGATGTGCAGTTCCCAGAAATAATGCGCATCTTCCAGGCGCAGCACCGGGCCGTTCGCAAATTCAAGCGCGGACCCCTCTTCCGGGATAGGATGAATGCCGGGGCCATACCAGTTGATCTGCGCCGCGATACGGGGCGCGCCCGCGTCTCGTGCGAGGAGGGCGCAGGCACTGGCCAGCACACCGCCCGCGCTATCGCCAGCAACGGCGATCAGGGCGGGATCGCCCCCCAGTTCGGCCGCATGCGCCGCCGCCCACTGCGTCGCGGCCCAGCAATCCTCGAAGGCCGCCGGGAACTTATGCTCGGGCGCGAGGCGATAGTCGACGGACACCACGATGGTCTCCGCACCCGCCGCCAGCCCGCGCGCGATCATGTCCTGCGTGTCGAGATCGCCCACCACGAACCCGCCGCCATGGAAATAGGCAGTGACTGGGAAAGGTCCCGCGCCCTCGGGCGTATAGATGCGCACCGGTATCTCACCGTTCGGCCCCGCAATGGTCCGATCGGCGATCGAGGCAAGGGATACAGCAGGGGGCGGAAGCTGGATCGAACTCGACCGCACCGCCTCCCGCAATGCAGAAACCGGAATGGTCCGGATCGGCGGCCATTCCGGCTGATTGGCGAACATGGCCTCAAGTTGTGGGTCGAGCGGCATCCCTATTCTCCTCGTTTCAATTGTGCATCTTCTTCTTTAATTCGAGAGCGCCGCCGGAGCGACGCGCCGGATATTCCTCACCCTCTAGGTTCTCTTGGCATAGCTAATCCGCGTTCCGCGATGATGTTGCGCTGGATCTGGTCGGTTCCGGCGTAGATGGTATCGGATCGAGACATGAGGTGCATGGTTGTGAGGGGACCCATGCGTTCGTCGTTGATGCCTATTTCGCCTTGTTGTCCCATGACCGCCATGGCGAGGTCGCCGAGCGCCACGTGCCAGCGGGACCAGTAGAGTTTGTAGGTATAGGCGGCGCCTGTGAGTTCGGGGTTAGCTTCGCTGCCTGAGAGCATGCGCAGGGCGTTGTAGCGCATGATCTTGAGCCCGGCATGGGCGGTGGCGATCTTCTGGCGGATGAGCGGGTCTTGTGCCTTGCCGTTGGCCTTGGCGATGGCGATGATGTCGTCGAGTTCGTTTTTGAACTGCATCTGCTGGGCGAGGGTGGATACCCCGCGTTCGAACCCGAGCAGGGCCATGGCGACCTTCCAGCCTTCGCCTTCTTCGCCAATGCGGTCGATGGCGAGGGCTTCCGCGCCATCGAAGAACACTTCTGCAAACTCGGCCTCGCCGGTCATCTGGCGGATCGGGCGGGGGGTGACCCCGGGCTGGTCCATCGGGACCATGAGGAACGAGAGGCCCTTGTTGCCCACGCTGCCGGGCTGCGTGCGGGCAACCACGAAGCACCAGTCGGCGATCGTGCCCATCGAGGTCCAGATCTTCTGCCCGTCGATGATATACTTGTCACCTTCGAGCCGGGCCTTGGTCTTGACGTTGGCAAGGTCCGATCCCGCGCCCGGTTCAGAATAGCCCTGGCACCAGATCGCCTTGCCGGTGGCGATGTCGGGGAGGAACCGCGCCTTCTGCTCCTCGGTGCCCATCGCGATCAGCGTTGGCCCGAGCAGCTCGACCCCGAGGTGCCCGGCGCGCGGCGGTCCCTTGGCTCTGGCATATTCCTCGGCGAAGATGATCTGCTGGGCGATCGAGGCACCCCGCCCGCCCCATTGCTCAGGCCAGCCAATGACGCTCCAGCGCGCTTCGCCGAGAGCCGCTTCCCAGGCGCGGCGTAGCTCGACATTGTCGACCTGGTTGGTCTGGCCACAAATGGCCTTGAAGGGACCGGCGAGCTGTTCATTGAGCCAGCTCGCGGCCTCCTCGCGGAAGGCTTTCAATTCAGGGGCGAAGGCGAGCTGCATGGATCAGGCGACCTCGAACAGACCGGCCGCGCCCATGCCGCCCGCGACGCACATGGAGACGACCACATATTTGACGCCGCGGCGCTTGCCTTCGATGAGGGCATGGCCCGCGAGGCGCGATCCGGTCATGGCGAAGGGGTGGCCGATGGCGATGCCGCCGCCATTGACGTTGAGCTTGTCCGGATCGATGCCCAAGGTGCGCTGGCAGTAGATCGCCTGGTTGGCGAACGCTTCGTTGAGTTCCCACAGGCCAATGTCGTCGATCGTGAGACCGGCGCGCTGGAGCAGCTTGGGGATGGCGAACACAGGACCAATGCCCATTTCATCCGCGCCGCAGCCTGCGACCTGAAAACCCCGATAGATGCCGAGGATGGGCAGGCCCTCCTTCTGCGCGGTGGCCAGGTCCATGACGACCTGGGCCGAGGCGCCGTCGGAGAGCTGGCTGGCATTGCCCGCCGTCACATGCTTGCCTTCCTTGATGACCTGTCCGTTCTTGAACACGGGCTTCAATTCGGAGAGCTTCTCATAGGTCGTGCCCGCGCGGATGCCTTCATCCTTTGTGAGGGTCAGCTCTTCCTTGCCGGTCTCATTGCCTTCCTTGTCGAACAGGGCCTTGGTGACCGTGATCGGCACGATCTCGTCATCGAACTTGCCTGCTGCCTGGGCGGCGGCGGCGCGCTGCTGCGACTGGGCGGCAAAGCGGTCCTGATCCTCGCGGGAGATGCCGTAACGCTCGGCGACGATCTCGGCGGTCTCGATCATCACCATATAGGCGTTGGGATCGCGCGCCTTGATGAACTCGGAGCGGTTGCGGAAGGCGGGATAATGCTTGTCGATGGTGAGCGAGACATTCTCGACGCCGCCCGAGACGGCGCAGTCAATCTCGTCGGCGATGATGCCGCGCGCGGCAAAGGCGAGCGCGTTCAAGCCCGACGAGCATTTGCGGTCCATCGAAAAGCCGCTGGTGGTGTCGGGGAGGACCGATCCGTGGACGGTGAGGCGTCCGACATTGTAGCTTTGCGTGTTCCACTGGTTGGCAACGCCCAGATACACGTCATCGACGCGGGCGGGATCGATGCCAGCGCGGGCGATGGCGGCGTCGACCACATGGGAGGACATGAACGGCGCTTCGGTGTCGTTGAACGCGCCGCGATAGGCTTTGCCAACGCCAGTGCGGGCGGTCGAGATGATGGCTGCTTCACGCATGGGTAAATGTCCTTGTCTATTTCTATGTTTCGCGCCCGCCGGGAGAAGGTGGGCGGCTTAGAAGCCGTGCATGTTGGTGGGCCCCCAGAAGGCGCGCATTTCAATCACTTCATTGGCGGCGTTGAAGCGGAAGGTGTCGATGACGTCGATGCGCTTGTGGCCGCCATCATAGTTGAGGTTCACCGAGAAGGGGAAGACGGCATAATCGCCTGCCACGCGCACCGGGCCTTCGAGCTTCAATTTCGCGCCGGTCTGCATCGATTGCGCGTAAAAGGCGCGAATGGCTTCGCGGCCCTTGTGGATGGGCGAGCCGATCGGGTCTTCAACGGTTGCATCCTGCGCATAGAGGGCGGCGACCTGGTCGGCGCTGCCCGCTTCGAACGCGGCGACATAGGCGTGGACGGCGGCTTCCATCTTGACAGGATCGGGCATGGTTTTGGCTCCAGCTGGGGTAGCGGCGAGAAGGCTCAATGTGAGGGCGAGGATGGCGCGGGCCAAGGCCGTTATTCCGGAAAATAGCGGTTGATGGTGTCGACCACGCAGGCGGGCTTGTCCTGACCTTCGATCTCGACGGTGACGCGGATCACGGCCTGGATGGCGCCGCCCTTGACCTCTTCGACCGAGACGATCTCGCCTGTGCCCCGGATGCGCGATCCGACGATGACGGGGCTGAGGAAGCGGGTCTTGTCCATGCCGACATTGACGCCAGCGGAAAACCGCCGGACCTCGACGATCTGGGGCATGAACAGGTTGACCAGACTGAGCGTCAGATAGCCATGCGCGATGGTCGCGCCGAACGGGCCGTCCTTGGCGCGGACCGGATCGACATGGATCCACTGATGATCGCCGGTGCAGTCGGCAAAGGCGTCGATGCGCGACTGGTCGATGGTGAGCCAGTCGGCGGTGTCGAGCTTGGTGCCTTCCTTGCCGAGCAGGTCGCGGGGATTCTCGAAGATGGTCGCCATCTTACGCCCGCTGGCTGGAGACCGCGACGATCTCGCCGGTCATGTAGGAGGAGAGATCAGAGGCGAGGAACATCATCACATTGGCGATTTCCCAGACCTCGGCGGGGCGCTTGAAGGCTTCCTTCTCGACCAGCTTGTCCAAAGCTTCCTGGGTGGTCACCTTGGCGAGGAAGGGGTGCATGGCAAGGGATGGCGAGACCGCATTGATGCGCACGCCATGTTCGGCCGCCTCGATCGCGGCGCAGCGGGTGAAGGCCATCACCCCTGCCTTTGCGGCGGCATAATGGGCCTGGCCCTTTTGCGCGCGCCAGCCCAGCACCGAGGCGTTGTTGACCATGACGCCCGACTTGTTGGCATACATTGACGGCAGGAAGGCGCGGGTCATGCGGAACAGCGAGGTCAAGGTGACGTCGAACACGCGCGCCCACTGCTCGTCGGTCATATCGACGATGTCGGCCTCGCCGCCCAGGCCCGCATTGTTGATGAGGACATCGACCTTGCCCAATGCGGAGAGCGACGCATCGCGCAAGCCCTGCACCGCTTCCTCGCTGGTGACGTCGCACACGAAGGTGGCGGGACGCTCGACCTTGGCTTCGTCAGCGATGCGGTCGGCCGCTTCATTGAGGCGGCGTTCGTGGAAGTCGCTGATGAGGAGCTTTGCCCCTTCTTCGGCGGCGCGCTTGGCGGCGGCAAAGCCGATGCCGGTGCCGGCCGCGGCGGTGACGACCACGGTCTTGCCCTTGAGCATGCCGAGCGGGGTCGGATAGGGGGGCACAGGAGAAGTCGGGGTCATGCGGCGTCCTTCATGATGATCTTTGCGAGGGCTTCGCGATGCTGGTCGGGGGTGCCGAGCCAGCTGGCGCAAGCTCTGGCGCGCTTGAAATAGAGATGGGCGTGATGTTCCCAGGTGAAGCCGATGCCGCCATGAAGCTGGATGGCGTCGCCCGTGACCGAGCAATAGGCGTCGGAGACATAGGCGCGCGCGGCATGGGCCGCCTCGGCCAGTTCCTCGCCATTTTCATCGATCGCGGCGGCGGCATAATAGGCGGCCGAGCGCGAGGCTTCGACCAGCAGCATCATGTCGGCGAGCATATGCTTGTACGCCTGGAAGGAGCCGATGAGGCGGCCGAACTGGACGCGCTGTTTGGCATAGTCGACCGTGGCGTCGAGGCTGTACTGCATGCCGCCGGTCTGTTCGGCGGTGAGCAGGCCAGCGCCGATGGTGAGGGTGCGTTCGATCGCGGCTTTCGCGCTGCCGGGGGCGCCGAGGATCATGTCTGGGGTGACCGCGCAATCGAAGGTCAGCGTCGCAAAGCGGCGGGTGCGGTCGAGCGCGGGCAGCGCCTCGATGACGAGGCCGGGGGTGTCGGCGTCGAGGACGATGAGGCTCTCGTCAGCGGTGGCCACCACGATCAGCTCTGCCACATGGCCGAAGGTCACGAACTGCGCGGTGCCCGTCAGCTTGCCGTTGGTGAGGGTCGGGCGGCTTGCGGTGCCAGCGAAACTCGCGCGCGTGCCCGACGCGAGGCGGGGGAGCAGCGCTGCCTTCTGTTCCTCGCTGCCTGCCGCCAGGATGGCTTGCACGGCGAGCACGGCGGTTTCGAAGAAGGGCACGGGCGCGAGGACCCGGCCGGTTTCTTCGAGGACCAGCGCCATTTCGACCGCGCCCAGGCCCAGGCCACCCAGGCTTTCCGGGATCATGAGCCCGGTAAAGCCCATCTCGCCAAGGCTCGACCACAGGCCCTCGTCAAAGCCGCTCGTCCCTTCGACGGCGGCGCGGATGACATCCGGGTTGGCGGCGTCGGTCAGGAAGTCACGCGCCGCTTCCTGGATCGCGCGCTGGTCGTCGCTGAGCGCGAAGTCCATCAGGCGGCTCCGTAAACGGGCTTTGCAGGCTCGCGGGTTTGGAGAAGCCCCCGCACGATCGCGTCCATCTCGCTGGCGTCAATCCGCGCACCCTTGTCGAAGGCGGGGCTGTCGGTCCAGCCTTGCGAGAGGAAGACCTGTCCGCCCTTCAATTCAAACACCTGGCCCGTCACGCCCTTCGACTGTTCCGACACCAGATAGGCGACCAGCGGCGCCATGTTTTCCGGCGCGAACAGGTCGAACTCGCCTTCTTTCGCCTCCATGTCGAACGCGCCGGTATTGGTCATGCGGGTGCGGGCGTTGGGGGCAAGGGCATTGGCGGTGATGCCAAGGCGGCCAAGCTCTGCGGCCTGGACGAGGGTGAGCGTCGCGATGCCGCCCTTGGCGGTCGAGTAGGCCGACTGGCCGACCGAGCCCTGCAGGCCTGCGCCCGAGGTGGTGTTGATGATGCGCGCATCGACCGGGTTGCCGGCCTTGCTTTGCGCGCGCCAATATTCAGCGGCGTGGCGCGAGGTGCAGAAATGGCCGCGCAGATGGACGCGGATCACCGCGTCCCATTCTTCCGGGCTACAGGTGAAGAACATGCGGTCGCGCACGAAGCCTGCATTGTTGACTACGGCATGAAGCGCCCCAAAGCTGTCGAGCGCCTGTTCGACCATGCGCTTGCCTGAGTCCCATTCAGCGACATCGTCGGTGTTGGCGACGGCCTCGCCGCCCATGGCGCGGATCTCATCGACCACCTGCTCGGCCGCGCCCTTGGTTTCGCCTGCTTCGCCATGGGTGCCAACGCCAAGGTCGTTGACCACGACCTTGCAGCCTTCTGCGGCAAGGCCCAGCGCATAGGCTTTGCCGAGGCCATTGCCCGCCCCGGTCACGATCGCAACACGTCCTTCGCAGATACCCACTTGCCTTACTCCTTCATTGCGCTGCGACGGGGATCAGCAGATGCTGGCTCAAGTCCCCAACGAGATCGAGCAGGGAATAATCCCGCCCGGAAAAATGCCATGCCCCGTCCGTGCGGACGAAGGCGTCATGATAGCGGCCCGCGCAGATCGCCTGGAGCGGCAGGTCCTGCGTTGCCTGAAACACGGTATAGTAAGAGCGGCAGGTGGCGGTGCCCGCGTCCTCGTCCACCTCGACGATGGGATTGGTGATGACATGTTTGGTGCGCGGCGTGCCATCGTCATGGATGCGTATATGGGCTTGCCACAGCGCCAGCATCGGCGCTGCGCCTTCGACCATTTCGCCGCCGCCGGTCTTGATCCGGGCGCGCGCGAACAGGGCGGCGACGGCTTCGAGATCGCCTGCGTCCATCAGTTCGGCATAGCGGTAGAGGAGGTTGGTGATGGCGACAGCGCTGTTCATGCTTGGCCTTCCCGCTGCGCCGCCTGTTTCTCACGATGCTGCGCGGTCTCGCCGGTGAGGCGCACGGCGACAGCGTCCGACGCCACGCGCTGCGCCTGCCGCTCCGGGCTGGCTGCGCGCAGCGGCTCGGCCTCGATGAGATCGGTGAGCGCGGCTTTGGCGAGCTTTTGATATTCGCCCTCGCCATTGTTGCGCCAGGTGACCTGGTGCGGCTCGAACGTCTTGACCACCTTGGCTGGGTTGCCGACGACCAGGCTGCGCGGCGGGGTGACCGTGTCGGACTTCACCAGCGCGAGCGCCGCGACGAGATTTTCCGCGCCGATCACCGCATTGTCGAGGATCACGGCGTTCATGCCGATGAGCGCATTTTCGCCGATCTCGCAGCCATGGATGATCGACCCATGGGCGATGGTCGCTCCCCGGCGGATGATCGTGTCGCGCAGCTGGTTGGCATGCACCGACACATTGTCCTGGATCGAGCTGTCGCCTTCCACCACGATCCGCCCGAAATCGCCCCTCAGGCTCGCGCCGGGCGCGATGAAGCAGCCCGGCCCGACGATCACGTCGCCAATCAGCGACGCCAGCGGATGGACGTAGCTCGATGGATCGACGACGGGGGTGATCCCCTGATAGGCGTAGGCGGGCATGGGAGCGCCTCGTCCCTCTTACAATCGCTCGATGATGGTGACGTTGGCTTGGCCGCCGCCTTCGCACATGGTCTGGAGGCCATAGCGCCCACCCGTGCGTTCAAGGGCGCCCAGCAACGTGGTCATGAGCCGCGCGCCGGTGGCGCCGATCGGATGGCCAAGCGCGATCGCGCCGCCCTGCACATTGACCTTTTCGTGCGGGATGGCGAGTTCCTTCATCCAGGCCATGGTGACGCTGGCGAACGCCTCATTGCATTCGAACAGATCGATGTTGCCGATCGCCATGCCCGCCTTCTTGAGCGCATATTGGGTGGCGGGGATCGGGCCGGTCAGCATCCACACCGGGTTGGCGGCGCGGACGGACAGGTGATGGATGCGCGCGCGGGGCGTGAGGCCATGGTCCTTGACCGCCTGCTCGCTGGCGATCAGCAGCGCGGCGGCGGCGTCGCAATTCTGGCTGGCGACCCCTGCGGTGATGATGCCGCCTTCATTGACGGGCTTCAAGGACGCCAGGCCCTCGAGCGAGGTGGTGGGGCGGATGGTTTCGTCGCGGGCCAGGCCTTCGAGCGGTGCGACTTCCTTGTCGAACCAGCCATTGTCCCAGGCGGCCTGCGCGCGCTGGTGGGAGGCGAGGGCGAATTCTTCCATGCCCAAGCGGCTGATGCCCCATTTGTCGGCGATCATCTCGGCCGACTTGATCTGGTTGACCTCTTCCATGCCATAGCGTTCGACCCAGCCCTTTGACCCGTGGAAGGGGCTGTCGAAGCCATATTGGGCGCCTGCGATCATCGCGGCCATGATCGGGATCTGGTTCATCGCCTGGCTGCCGCCTGCGACCACCAGATCCTGGGTGCCGCTCATCACGCCTTGCGCGGCGAAGTGGACGGCCTGCTGCGAAGAGCCGCACTGGCGGTCGACGGTGACGCCGGGGATTTCCTCCGGCAGGCCTGCGACCAGCCATGCGGTGCGGCCGATATCGCCTGCTTGGCCGCCGATCGTCTCGGTGCAGCCCCACACCACGTCATCGACGCCTGACGGGTCGATGCCGGTGCGCTTGACCAGTTCGCGGATCGGGTGCGCGCCAAGGTCGGCGGGATGGACGGCGGCGAGGCTGCCCTTCTTGCGGCCGATGGGGGTGCGGACGGCGTCGACGATATAGGCTTCAGGCATTTTCAAGCTTCCTGCTTTTGTCCAGCGTCTCTGGCAAAGGTCTGGTCCGGCCCCATGGGCTGGGTGAAGATGCGCGTGGCGATGCGCGCGCGGTGATGAGCGGGGGTGCCCCAGCTTTGCGTCAGGGCAAGGGCGCGCTTCAAGAAGAGGTGGACGTCCACCTCCCAGCTGTAACCCATCGCGCCATGCACCTGGATCGAGGCGCGGGCGGCCTTGTCGGCGGCCTCAAGGGCCACCAGCTTGGCATGGCTGACACGGGCGCGGGCCTGCACGTCGCGGGCGCCGATTTCCGCAGCGGCGGCGGCGACCACCGGCTTGGCGAATTCAATCGCGACCTGAGCGGAGGCCAGGTGATGCTTGACCGCCTGATAGCTGCCGATGGGCTTTCCGAACTGCTGCCGTTCCTTGGCATAGTCGACGGCGAGGTCGACCGACCGCTGGGCAAGGCCCAGCCCAAAGGCAGCGTTGAACAGCGCCGCGCGGTCGAGCGCCAAGTCCCAATCCGCCTTGCCCAAAGCCGTCGCCTTGTCCTTGCTCCACGCGACGGAGAAGATGCGGCGGAACGGATCGATGCTGGGCTGCGCCGTCAGCATCACCTGATCGGGCGTCACCAGATAGGCCTCACCGCCATCATGCAGGATAATAGCCGCCGCGCTGTCCGCATTGGCGACGAAGGGGTTGAGCGGATGCTGGATCGCAATCGTCGCGCTCGGATCGGCCAGCACGTCACTGTCGGGGGCCAGCGCCGCCAGCATCGGCGCGGCGACCCCTGCGCTTTCCACCAACGGCTCGGGCAGCGCGACATAACCCGCTTCCTGCGCAATCAGGGCAAAGTCAGTCTCGCCAAGCCCGATGCCACCCGCGCTTTCGGGCAGCAGCACCAGCGTCAGCCCGGTTTCCACGATGGAGGCCCAGCGCGCATCGTCGCGCGCCACGCCTGCTTCCATCATCTTGCGCCAATGATCGGGCGTGCAGCTGTCGGCGAACAGCGAGCGCGCGGTCTCGGCGAACATCAGCTGTTCTTCGCTTAAGGTGAAATCCATCTTAAATCCCCTTAGCGCGGCAGGCCGAGCATGCGCTCGGCGATGATGTTGCGCTGGATCTCGTTCGACCCGGCATAGATCGGGCCTGCGAGCGCGAAGATATAGTCGTCGATCCAGTCGACGGGGTTCGCGTCCGGCGCTTCGTGCGTGAGTTCGGCCTGCGGTCCCAGGATATTGAGCGCGGTTTGCGTGAGGTGAATGTCGAGTTCGGACCAGAAGATCTTGTTGGTCGACGCCTCCGGGCCGATCTTGGCGCCCGCCATCAGCCGCGAGGCGGTCTGGTAGATGTTGAGCGCATAGGCGTCGGCATTCATGTGCGCGCGTACGACATCGGCTTCGAGCGCGGGGTCGGCCGTTTCTTTGTTGGCGGTCCACAGCTCGGCAAGCTTCTTCGCTGCTACCTGATAGCGGGCAGGGGAGCGCAGCATGAGGCCGCGTTCAAAGCCTGCGGTCGCCATGCAGATATGCCAGCCCTGGCCTTCGTCGCCGAGGCGATTGAAGGCGGGGACGCGGACATTTTCGAGGAAAATCTCGGCGAAACCGACATGGCCGTTGATCTTCTTGATCGCATTGACCGTCACGCCCGGCGCATTCAGCGGGAAGAAGGCCAGGCTCATGCCCTTGTGCCGCTCGCTGCCCGGCTCGCGGAACAGGCCGAATGCCCAGTCGGCGAACACCGCGCGGGAAGACCAGATCTTGTGGCCGTTCAGGATATATTCGTCGCCCTCACGCACGGCGGTCGCCCGCACGCCTGCCAGATCGGACCCGGCCATCGGTTCGGACCAGGCCTGCGCCCAGATTTCCTCGCCCGACGCCATCTTGGGCAGGAAACGCTGCTTCTGCTCATGAGTGCCGAATTCGATCAGCGTCGGACCCAACAGGAAAATGCCATTCTGGTTGACGCGGCCCGGCGCCCCGGCGCGATAATATTCTTCCTCGAAAATCAGCCACTGGATGAGGTCAAGGCCGCGCCCGCCATATTCCTTGGGCCATGTCACCATGCCCCAGTCGCCCGATTTCAGCGTCTTTTCCCATTGGCGATGCGCTTCGAAACCTTCGCGCGTTGCGTCGAAATGCTCCAGCGATCCCTGCGGCACATGGGCTTCCAGCCAGCTGCGCACTTCGGCGCGGAACGCCTGCTGTTCGGGGGTATAAGTCAGGTCCATCAGAATTTCGCCGCGCCCTTATTGTCCACAAAGGCGTCACGCGCCTTCTGGCTGTCTTCATGCATATACATTTCGAGCGTGAAGCCCTGCTCGATCCGGTAATGTGCCGAGGGGTCGGTGGGCTCGATGAGATTGAGCGCCTGCTTGGCGATGACCAGGGCCGCGCGGCTCTTGGACGCGATGATTTCGCAGAAAGCGTAGGCCTCGTCCTTCAGGCTTTCGAGTGGCACGACCTTGTGCACCGAGCCATGGCGATAGGCGTCCTCGACCGGGATGCGCCCGCCGGTGAAGAAGTTGGCGCGCACCATTTGAACGGGCAGCATGCGGCTCATGAAGGCGGCTCCCCCCATCGCGCCGCGATCGATCTCGGGCAGCGAGAAATAGGCGCCTTCCGCCGCGATCAGCGCGTCGCAGGCGCCCGCGATATTGACGCCGCCGCCGATGACGAAGCCGTGGAGCGCGCCGACCACGGGGATCGCGCATTCGCGGATCGCCTTGAAGGTGAGGTAATTATCCTTGTTCAATTTGGCGATGCGCTCGGGGTGGGCCTGCATCTCCTTGATGTCGACGCCGCCGCAGAAACCGCGGCCTTCGGCGCGGATCAGGATGCACTTCACATCTTCGTTCGCCGCCGCTTCGTAAACCATGGCCGGGATCGATTCCCAACCCTTGGTGTCGAAGGCGTTGACCGGCGGATGGTCGAACAGGATTTCGGCGATGGCGCCCTTGACGGTCAGCGTAATCGGCATTGTCTTCCCTCTTCTTCAGGCGGCGCTGGCGGTCTCGCGGCCCATCGCGGCGAGCGCGGCCAGGCGCTCATGCGCCTCGGCGACGATGCGATCGACCAGTTCCTGGCAGCTGGGTATTTCAACGATGCGTCCGCCGACCACGCCGGTCGCCATCACGCCATGTTCGATGTCGCCCTCGACCACCGCCTTCTGGATCAGCATCGGCATGGTCGCGGCCATCATCGCCTGTTTGAGCGGCATCGCGCCATGCGCCGTCATGCCGCGCGCTGATTTGATGAAGTCGATCCAACTCGCGCCGGTCTGCTTCTTCATCGCCATGCCGGCCTCGATCGCGCGCAGCCACATGCCCAAGGAACCGGACTTTTCGATCTTGTCCATGAGGCGGGTGCGGACCATCCGCTGCGGAATGCCGTCAAGCTTGGTGGTGACGATGATGCCGTCGGTCGTGGCTTTCAGATAAGCCGCCTTGGTCGTGTCGGGCACCGGGCTTTCCTTGGTGAGCAGGAAGCGCGTGCCCATGGCGATGCCGACCGCGCCATAGGCGAGCGCTGCGGCCAGCCCGCGCCCGTCGGCAAAGCCGCCGCTGGCGATCACCGGCACCTTGACCGCGTCCAGCACCTGGGGGAGCAGCACGGTGGTCGGCACGGAGCCTGTATGCCCACCGCCTTCGCCGCCCTGGACATTGACCATGTCAACGCCGAGCTCGACCATCTTCTGCGCATGCTTGACCGCGCCGACGGTGGGGACGCAGAGGATGCCTGCATCCTTGAAGCGGCCGATCATTTTGGCATTGGGACCGCGGCCGAAGGAGACGGCGCGCACCTGATCCTTGTTGGCGAGGATCAGCTCGACGATTGCGTCAGCGCCGGGCTGAAAGCTGTGGAAGTTGACGCCGAAGGGCCGGTCGGTGCCCTTGCGGACGGCGAGCAGCTTCTCGCGCGCTTCGTCCGGCGTCATCACCGCCGCGCCGAGGAAGCCGAAGGCGCCCGCATTGCTCGACCCGATGACGAGGCTGGGTTCAGCGACCCAGCCCATCGCGGTCTGGATGATCGGCCAGCGGCAGCCAAGCCGCTCCGTCAGGATCGTGTGCAGCGGATCGCCCATCATTCGCTCGCCTGTTTCTTATTGGCCTCGGCCATCTTCTTGGCATCGAGGCCCGCGATCGAACTGCCCTGGACGAGGTCGTTCTGGGCATGGGCGAAATGGTGCATATGATATTGCGCGTCCATCGCGTTGCGCTTGCCCATCAGCTCCTCGACATGGTTGATCGCCTGCTTGGTGAGCCAGTTGCCAAGGCGGGGCTGGGCGACGAGCTTGGCCGCCATGCCTGCCACCGTCTCGCGCAGCGCCTCGCGGGAGACGATCTTGTTGACCATGCCGAAGCTTTCGGCCCGCTGCGCGCTCATCCGCTCGCCCAAGAGCAGGAACTCCTTGGCGACGCGCGGGGGCAGCTCATAGGCATGGGCGAAATATTCGACGCCCGGGATGCCCATGCGGTTGACCGGGTCCTGGAAGAAGGCGTCGTCGGTCGCGACGATGAGGTCGCACACCCAGGCGAGCATGAGGCCGCCCGCGACGCAGGCCCCCTGCACCATGGCGATGGTGGGCTTGGGCGCATCGCGCCAGCGCCGGCACATGCCGACATATTGCTCCTTCTCGCGGGTGTAAAGCAGTTCGGCCGCGGGCTTGTTGACATGGCCGGGCACCAGCAGCCGGTTCTCGAAATGCTGGTGCACGTCGCGGCCCGGCGTGCCGATGTCATGGCCAGCGGAGAAATGCTTGCCGTTGCCGCCCAGCACGATCGCGCGCACATCGTCATCGTTCACGGCGCGTACGAACGCGTCATCAAGGGCATAGGTCATCTGGCCGTTCTGGGCGTTGTTGAAGCCCGGACGGTTCATCATGATCCACGCGACATGGTCGATCACCTCATAGGTGACCGGCTCATCCGTTTCGTAAACAATGTCGACCTTTTGCGGTTCGACCAGGCGGTCGGTCTCGTTCATCGTCAGGCTGCCCTTCTGTCTCCGGCCGGATTGTCCTTGAACACGGTCGCGCGGACATTATTGGGGTCGATCCTGGCGATCAGCTCCAGCTGCTCGGCCGTTGGCGCGGGCGTGGTGGGGATTTCGCCATCGATTTTTGCCAGCGGGAAGCCGGTATTGTCCTGCACTTCCTCGAACGTCACACCCGGATGCAGCGAGATCACGCGGATCTGGTGATCCGGCCCGCCGAAATCCATCACGCAAAGGTTGGTGATGATGCGGCGCAAGTCCAGGCCCTGGGGCGCAGCGCCATTGCGGTAGCGCGCCGGGTTGTAGCCCGCCATGCACACGAAATCGACCTCGCCTTCCACGAACGCACGCTTGTTGTGGTTGGCAAAGAAGAAGCTGTTGGGATGGCTGATCGAGTTGCCGGGGAAGCCGCGCGCGCCGAGCATCGCTGCCTTGGGCTTCTTATGGTCGCCGATCACCGAGATGTTCGCCTGGCCATAACGGTCGATCTGCACCGGGCCAACCAGCGCATGGCGGCGGCCGCTCCAGAGCGCCGAGAAGACGCGGTCATAATTGGCGATGCCTTCGAACTCGGGCTCGGCGGTGCGCTTGCCCGGGCCGACCGGCTCGCTGGTGTACCAGGCCTCGCCATCGGTGGTCTGGATCGCGGGCGCGAAGCTCAGTTTGGCAAGGCCAGCGCCGATGCGGGGGAGGGGGCCGATGCCGGTCGCCATCACTTCGCCATCCTCGCGCCAGACTTCGGCGCAGGCGGCGATGACGAGTTCAGCGAGCGAATAGCTGTTCTGGGTCATGGGTCTCTCGCTTAGTAAATGGGGACGGGGAGCTGCTTGACGGCGTCCGCGCCGCCGATCGCTGCCTGATAATCGGCTTCCGACACGTCGATATATTTCGCCTTATACTCGGCCCAGGCTTCGGGCGAGGCGGCGCTTTCGACATAGGTCTTGATGTGCTTGAGATCGAGCTGATAGTCGGGGTCAGCGCTCGAGGGATGCGCGCCCAAGGGTGCCTCGGCAACGCCGGTGATCATCGCGCGCTCGACGAGGTTGTAGCGGCTGTTCTTCTTCATATCGAGCTCAGCCGTCGGCACGATCTTCTCGACCGTCGCGTAGCTTTTCTTGGCTGCGCGCACGAGCAGTTCATCGAAGATCGGATCGACCGAGAGGGTGAGGATATTGCCGCGCTCGTCGGAACGATGGGCATGGATCAGGGCGATGTCGGGCACCAGCGCTGGCATGGCGACGAATTCCTCGCCATCGGCATAGGGGCTCTTCACGAATTTGAAGTCGAAGCCGTCTTGCGTGATGATGTCGGTGCCGATGCCCACGCGCGTCGGCAGGAAGGGCAGCTTCATCGCGCCTGCGCGCAGACCCCAGTGATACATGCCCTCGTCAAGCTCGAGCACCTCGAAGGCGCCCGCCTGGCGGGCGTTGCGGAAATGGGGTTCGAGCGGATAATGGTCGAGGCTGGCAAAGGCGAAGACCAGCTTCCTGATCTTGCCGGTGGCGGCGAGCAGGCCGATGTCCATGCCGCCATAGCCCGCCATGACGGTCAGGTCTTTCAGGTTCGAGCGGGCGATGGCGCGGATCAGCGCCATGGGCTTGCGGCGCGTGGCCCACCCGCCGATGCCGATGGTCATCCCGTCGGAAATCTGGTCGACGATGTCGTCGACGCTCATGCGCTTGTCGAGCATAATGTCAGTCATCCTTTTGCGTCAGTCCTGCTCGTGAGCCCATTTATGGCCCCAGTCGCTTACAGAAAGGCTGGTGGTGGGGACCCAGGTCGCCGGGTCGATTACAAGGCCGTTCCAGCCATATTCGATGTCGAAGCCGCCGGGCGTCTGCATGTAGAAGCTGGTCATCTTGTCGTTGACATGACGACCCAGCGTTGCCGAGAGCGGCACCTTGCCCTTGCTCTTCAAAACCCGGTCATAGGCGCGGCCGACATCCTCAAGGGAGCCGACCTCCAGCATCATGTGGACAGCGCCATTGGGGCTTTCGGGCAGCTGGCCAAGCGCCAGGCTGTGATGGCGGCCATTGCAGTGCATGAAGGCAAAGCCCACGCCCGGATCATCCTCGCCCCCACCCATCAGGTAGAAGCGGCCAAGGTCGGTGTCGCCAAAGCCCATAACGTCTTTATAAAAAGCGTGGGTCTCGTCGAAATTGGGGGCAGTGAGCACGACATGGCCCATCCCCATGTCGCCGTCCGCGCCATGGGGGCTGCCGGTCACGAAGCGGCTGACGCCCGCGGGCGAGACGAAGGGGGCGTAGTCGACGAAGCGGCCGTAGAAGAGCTCCATCGGGTTACCCGCCGGGTCGGACGAGCGGGCCAGTTCATAGACCTGACGGCCACGCGCTTCCATGACCCCCGCCCGTTCCACCGGACGGCCCGCCGCCTCGAGGCGGGCCAGCACCGATTCGAAAGCGTCACGATTCGCGCATTCCCAGCCTGGCGCCACGAAGCGGTCGGCCGCGCCTTTCTGCACCCGCAGGCGCCAGGGCCGGTCGTCCATGCGGAACAGCGCGACATCCTCGCTTGCCGAAGGCGCCGCCATCAATCCCGCGATATTGCAGGCAAAATCCTGCCAGGCGCCCAGGTCCCGCGCCTCGATCACCACATAGCCTAGCGATATCACTGCCATTTCAAGCGCCTCGCCTTCTTTCCTGTCTGCCAGCCATGCTCTGCCGCAGAGCGTTGCAAAATGACCTTCCCCATACGCATATGGCAAGCGCTGCCGCCTGTTTCGCACTTGCAGGGGGAGGCGCAGTTAAGCGCGCTCACGAGCTTATGGCAATTCGTTCCCAATCCGCCTATAAGCAACGGCCCAAATGCGCAAGCCCTGTTTGCCTTGACAGTTTGCGTAATAGCAGTTTACATAATCTACGCATATAGCAAATCTGAAGTAGAGTCGCCTACAATGGAGAAGATCATGACCGGGGCAGTAGCAAGCCGACCCATTGACGAGGCGAATGCCGGGATACCTTCACCCGAAAGTCTGATCGCCAAAGCCAGAGCCATGATCCCGACGCTGCGCCAGCGCGCGCGCGCCTGCACCATCGCCCATGACGTGCCCCCCGAAACCGTCGCCGAGATGAAGGCGGCCGGCTTCTTCCGCGTGCTCCAGCCCAAGCGTTACGGCGGCTATGAGATGCACCCCAATGTCTTCTTCGAAATCCAGAAGGCGCTCGCCGAAGGCTGCATGTCGACAGGCTGGATCTACGGCGTGCTGGGCTGCCACCCCTATGAACTCGCCCTCTTCCATGACGAGGCGCAGAAGGAAGTGTGGGGCGATGATCCCGACATGCTCGTCTCCTCCACCTATCAGCCGGTCGGCAAGGTGGAGAAGGTCGAAGGCGGCTTCTACCTGTCGGGCCGCTGGGGCTTCTCCTCAGGCTCCTCCCATTGCGGTTGGGTGCTGCTTGGCGCGATCAATTTCGACACCGATGGCGGCCCGCCCGACATGCGCACCTTCCTGCTGCCGCGCTCCGACTATCAGGTGATCGAGGGCACCTGGGACACGTTCGGCCTCCAGGGCACCGGCAGCTTCGACATCGTGGTCGAGCGCGTGTTCGTGCCCGAACATCGCACCCACAAGGCGAGCGACGGCTTTGCCGGCACCAATCCGGGCCAGGAAACCAACACCGCCCCGCTCTACCGCATCCCCTGGGCGCAGCTCTTCATCCGCTCGGTCTCCAGCGCCGCCTTCGGCGGCATCCGCGCCGCCACTGGCGCTGCGATGGAGATCATGGGCAACCGCGTCTCGACCAACACCGGCAAGGCGTCCAAGGCCGACCCCAATCTCCACGCCGCCATCGCCCGCGCGATCGCCGAGACCAATGAGATGGAACTGACCCACCGCACGACCTTCAATGACCTCATGGACTATGCGGGCCGCAATGAGCCCGTGCCGATGGAAAAGCGCGCGCTCTTTGCCTACCAGTCCGCCAGCGTCGTGCGCCGCATGGCCGAACTGGCCGACGGCATGGTCAAGCTGCTGGGCGGCCGGGCGGTCTATATGTCGAGCCCGATCCTCCAGCCCTGGCTCGACCTTCACGCCGCGCGCGCCCATGTCGCCAATGACCCGGCCAACCGCACCAGCGATGTCATCGGCACGATCAATGGCGAACCACCCGCCTTCACCTTCATCTGAAGCGAGCATCTGACCATCTGACATCTGGACAGCATCGGGCCAGGACAAAAGAGGATATCCATGGGCAGTGAATTGATCCGCAAGACCTATAGCGTTGCGGGCGGATATGAGATTTCGATCGCGGAAATCGCAGGGGCGCAGGCAAACGCCCCCACCGTCATCTTCATCCATGGCAGCGGCCCCGGGGCATCGGGCGCGTCCAACTTCCGCAACAATGCGCAAGATTTTGCCGATGCCGGTTACCGCGTTATCCTGCCCGACCTCATCGGCTATGGCGCCTCGTCCAAGCCGGAGGCCGATTATCCGCTCGAGCTGTTTACCCAGACCCTGCTCGACGCGCTCACGCAGCATGGGATCACAAGCGGCCACCTCATCGGCAACTCGCTGGGCGGCGGCATCGCCCTCCAGATCGCGCTCGACCACCCTGAATTCACCATCGGCAAGCTCGTCCTGATGGCGCCGGGCTGCGTGGCGGAACAGATGAGCTATTTCACCATGCCCGGCATCGCCAAGATGCGCTCGGGCTTTGGCAGCCCTGAATTCAACATCGAGGAACAGCGCCGCCTGATCGGCAACCTCATGCACCCATCCTCGGCGCACCTGATCACCGACGCGCTGGTCGAGGAACGTTTTGCCGTCGCGCGCACCCAGCCCAAGGATGTGCTCGCCCGCGTCAAGACGCCGGACCTCGGGGTGCGCCTTGGCGAGGTCAAGCAGCCGATCTTCGTCCTCTGGGGCCTCAATGACGAATTCTGTCCCGAAAGCCACGCCCGTCTCTTCCTCGACGCCTGCCCCGACGTGCGCTGCCTCACCTTCTCGCAGACCGGCCATTGGGTGCAGGTCGAGCGGGCGGCAGAGTTCAACCGCTACTCGCTGGACTTCCTGAAGAATGGCTGACGCTGCTCCTGCGCAATCCGTGCCTGTTCCAGAGCCCGTCGATGTCACCGCTGGCCTTAAGGGCGCGATGCGCCGCCTGCCCTCGGGCGTGGCGATCGTCACCGCGCTGGGCGAGGGCAAGACGCCGGTCGGCATGGCCGCGACCTCGATCACCTCACTCACCATGGATCCGCCCGCCGTCCTCGTCTGCGTTAACCAGACAGCGGGCATCCACGCCCATCTCTCGCCTGGCTGTCCGGTCAGCATCAACCTCCTCTCGCGCCACCAGCGCGAAGTGTCGGCAGCATTCGGCGGCGCGGTGGCGCGCGAGGCGCGCTTTGGCGTTGGCAACTGGACCCCCGATGCCCATGGCCTTCCCATCCTCGATGAAGCGCAGGCCAACCTCTCCTGCACGATCGAGAGCATGACCCCCTTTGGCACCCACAGCATCGTCATCGCCCGGGTCAAGGCGGTGCGCCTGTCCGACGCGGTCGATCCCCTCATCTTCCAGGACGGAGCCTATCTGTGAGCGATAGCCTGAACGAAACATTGGCGGACGAGCTCTACCAGGCGCTGCGCGAGGGGCGCACCGTGCCGCCGCTGATGGCGCGTTACCCGCAGCTTGGCATCGATGACGCCTATGCGATCTCGCTTGGCGCGCTCGAACGCCGCAAGGGTGATGGCGAGCGCGTCATCGGCAAGAAGATCGGCGTCACCTCCAAGGCCGTGCAGGACATGCTGGGCGTGCACCAGCCCGATTTCGGTTTCCTGACCGACCGCATGTATATCGAGGGTGACATCGATGTCGCGGCAAACGGCCTCATCGCGCCGCGCGCCGAGGCGGAGATCGGCTTCATCCTCAAGGACAGCCTCAAGGGGCCGGGCGTCACGGCGGAAGATGTGATCGCCGCGACGGAGAGCATCGTTCCCTGTTTCGAGATCGTCGATAGCCGCATCCAGGACTGGAAGATCGGCATCGTCGACACTGTCGCTGACAATGCGTCCTGCGGCGTCTATGTGCTGGGGGACGCGCGCGTGAACCCGCGCGAGCATGACCTCCCCAATCTCCATGTCACCGTCACCAAGAACGGGCAGCCGCTGTCGGAAGGCTATGGCCATGCGGTGCAGGGGTCGCCAGCGCAGGCGGTCGCCTGGCTCGCCAATACGCTGGGCGCCTATGGGGTAACGCTCGACGCCGGGGATGTGATATTGTCGGGCAGCCTGGTGCCGCTCGAACCGGCGCGGCCAGGCGATATATTCGAGATGCAGCTCCACGGGGTTGGCAGCTGCACCGCGCGCTTTATCTGAATATGAAAAGTGGCGCATCGCTTGCGGGCGATGCCGTGAGGAGTAAGTAATGACGGGCAAGGTCAAGGCGGCGATCATCGGGTCGGGCAATATCGGCACCGACCTCATGATCAAGATGATCAAATATCCCCAGAATATGGAACTGGTGGCCGTGGTCGGCATCGACGAGGCGTCCGAAGGCCTCGCCATGGCGCGCGAGCGCGGCGTCGCCACCACCCATGAAGGCCTTGAAGGCCTCATGAAGATGGATGTCTATCCCGACATCGGTATCGTGTTCGACGCGACCTCCGCTTACGCCCACAAGGTCCATGACGAAGCGCTGCGCAAGGACGGCAAGCAGGTGGTCGACCTCACCCCCGCCGCGATCGGCCCCTACACCATCCCGACGGTCAATGGCGAAGCCAATCTCGATGCTGGCAACGTCAACATGGTGACCTGCGGCGGGCAGGCGACGATCCCGATGGTTGCCGCCGTCTCCCAGGTCGCGACCGTCCATTATGCCGAGATCGTCGCGTCGGTCTCCTCGCGCTCGGCGGGTCCGGGCACCCGCGCCAATATCGACGAGTTCACCCGCACCACCGCAGGCGCCATCGAAAAGGTCGGCGGCGCGGCGCAGGGCAAGGCGATCATCATCCTCAATCCCGCCGAACCGCCGATGATCATGCGCGACACCGTGTTCACTTTGTCCGAAGGCGCGGATGAAGAGACGATCCGCGCCTCGGTCGAGGCGATGGTCAAGAAGGTGCAGGCCTATGTGCCGGGCTATCGCCTCAAGCAGGACGTGCAGTTCGAGCGCTTTGGCGACAACAACAAGCTCACCATCCCCGGTCGCGGCGAGTTCACCGGCATCAAGACCATGATCCTGCTCGAGGTCGAGGGCGCGGGCGATTATCTGCCCAGCTATTCGGGCAATCTCGACATCATGACCGCCGCCGCCAAGGCGACCGGCGAGCTGCTCGCGCAGCGCATCGCCCAGGGCAAGACGGTCGCCGCTTGAAGCGCGCGCCCACGGAGTATCAAGACATGACCAGCACATTCAACGTCGAGGCGGGCGACAAGCTCTACATTCAGGACGTGACGCTACGCGATGGCATGCACGCCATCCGCCACATGTACGGCATCGACCATGTGAAATCGATCGCCAAGGCATTGGATGACGCAGGCGTCGACGCGATCGAGGTTGCCCATGGCGACGGCCTCAATGGCGCGAGCTTCAACTATGGTTTCGGCGCGCATACCGATTGGGAATGGCTCGAAGCGGTCGCTTCGGTGCTGACCAAATCCGTGCTCACCACGCTGATCCTGCCGGGCGTCGGCACGGTCGAGGAACTGCGCCGCGCCTATGACATCGGCGTGCGCTCGGTGCGGGTCGCGACCCATTGCACCGAGGCCGACGTCTCGAAACAGCATATCGGCATCGCCCGCGATCTTGGCATGGACGTCTCGGGGTTCCTGATGATGAGCCACATGATCGATGCCGAGAAGCTCGCGGCCCAAGCGCTGCTCATGGAAAGCTATGGCGCGCAGTGCGTCTATGTGACCGACAGCGGCGGCGCGCTCGACATGGACGGGGTCAAGGCCCGGTTCGAAGCCTATGACCGGGTCTTGAAGCCCGAGACCCAGCGCGGCATCCACGCTCACCATAATCTCTCGCTCGGCGTCGCCAACTCGATCGTCGCGGCGCAGTGCGGCGCGGTGCGGATCGACGCCTCGCTGACCGGTATGGGTGCGGGCGCGGGCAACGCGCCGCTCGAGGTGTTCATCGCCGCTGCCGAGCGCAAGGGCTGGAACCATGGCTGTAACGTCATGGCGCTGATGGACGCGGCCGAGGATCTGGTTCGCCCCTTGCAGGACCGGCCGGTTCGGGTCGATCGCGAGACCCTCGCGCTGGGCTATGCCGGGGTTTATTCCTCGTTCCTGCGTCATGCCGAAAAGGCCGCCGAAACCTACGGCCTCGACACCCGCACTATCCTCGTTGAACTCGGCCGTCGCAAGATGGTCGGCGGGCAGGAGGACATGATCGTCGATGTCGCCCTCGACATGGTCAAGGCGCGCGAAGCCGCGGCCTGATCAGCCGCCGGGCGCGGCTTGTCCGCGCCCGGCACGGCTCATGCGGAACAGGAGGAGAGGATATGGCCGATAGACGCCTGTCGCTCGACCATATCACCGTCACCGACACCACCCCCTGGCAGCTGGCGCAAATCGCCGCACAGGTGGGCTGCGCAGGCATCTGCCCGTTCCTCCATTCCATGGAGGTGCTGCCCGCCATGCCCAGCTATGACCTGGTGCGCGACCCCCAGGCGCTGCGCCAGACCCGCGATGCGCTCGCCGCCACCGGGGTCACGGTCGACCTCATCTACCCCTTCACCATGGCGGGGCGCACCAATCCCGCTGACTTCATCCCCGCGCTCGAAACCGGCGCCGCGCTTGGCGCGCCCCTCGCCAATGTCCTGTGCTACGACCGCGATCCCATCCGCCGCACCGAGAAGCTCGTCGAACTGGCCGAGCTTGCTTCAGGGTTCAACATCGCCCTCGCAATCGAATTTTATCCCCCCTCCCAGGTCCAAACCTTAAGGGCCGCCCTCGACGAAATAGCCCGTTCCGGCCGATCCGACATCAAGGTCACAGCCGACCTCCTCCACATCATGCGCGGACCCGAACCAGACACCAGCTTCGCCCTCCTTGCCCACCCCGCCATCGCCATCGCCCCGATAGCCGACGGCCCAACAACCATCGATCCCAGCGAACTCGAACGCGAAGCCGGCATCCAGCGGCAACTCCCCGGACAAGGCACGTTCAATATTCCAGCGTTCCTCCACGCCCTCAATCCCAACACACCAATCAGCGTCGAAATACCCCAGCAAGACGCCATCGAACAAGGCATCAACCCGCAAATGCGGGCGCAAATGGCGGTGGATTGCGTGAAGGAAGTGGTGAAAAGAACGCACTGAAAAACAAGAAATAGGAAAATAGGAAAAATAGGATGGCGCCGCAGATTTTTTTACATAGCTAAATTACGCGTTTCTTACGCATCGGGTCGCTGAGCGATCATCTCCGTCGTAATATTCGGCGAAGCGGGCATCGTAGCGTTGCGTCCTCGCCAGATGCGCTACGGCCTATGCCACTGTTTCCATGGGCCTCATGTGGCACTCTCCATTTCCACACGCTATACCTCCGTGGATCGACGGGAGTCATGGCGGCATGCAGATAAGGAATGGGCGGATGACAGCGCCGCCCTCATTGGACGCGCTGGACAATAATATCATCGAAATCCTGCGGACCAATGGGCGAGCGACCAATCAGGATATTGCGCAGCAGCTATCGGTGACCGCCGCGACCGTTTCGGCACGGTTGCAGAAGATGGAAGATGCGCGCGCCATGCGCGTGGTCGCCGTGACCGACTTCGCCGCCAGGGGATATAATGTCATCCTGGCCGTGGGCGTCAGGGTGCAGGGGCGCGGCATTCAGGATGTGGGCCGCGATCTGGCGAAATTCCCCGAGGTGCTGAGCGTCAACGCCATGAACGGCGGATATGACCTGGAATTGATGGTGGCGCTGCACGATTTTTCCGAGGTTCAGCAATTCCTCTACGATCATATTTCCGGCATCGAGGGTGTTGCCCATATCGATTCCGGTATCGCGGTGGATATCGTGAAATATGAATTCAATGTGGTGCCCTTGGGGCCGACCTGACTTTCACGGGGCCTGCTCTGCGGATAACGACGGCTTTGGCCTGATGGCGCAGGCGGCAGCGAGATCGTTGGTTACGTTGCCCACCGTGCGAAACAGGTCCGGTATCGCCTCAATCGCGAGGAGCAACGGCAGCGCTGTGACGGGAATGCCCGCAGCGATGCAGACAGGGGCGATCGTCGCGAAAAAGGATATTTGGGCCGGAAGACCTACCGCGCCGAGGCTGATGGGAACGGCGACCAACGCGATCAGCGCAAGGGTCGCGGCCCCAGGAAAGATGCCGTGCATATGCCCGAGATAGATGGTGACCGCGACGTTTGCGGCGACACTGGCCGCGCGGAATAGCGAAACCGCCATCGGCAGCACGATGGCAGTTGTTTCTTCGGGAACATCCAGCTCGCGGGCCGCATCCACCATTACCGGCAAGGTCGCGAGTGATGATTGGGTGCCCAGTGCTACCGCCTGAGCGGCCAAGGCCGATCGCCCGAAGCGCAATGGGGAGCGACCGCCTGCAAAAGCTGCCCAGATATAGGCGAGCAGCGTGGCGGCAAGGCAGCAGGCTATGACAACCGCCACATATTGGGCAAAGGCGCCAACCACGCCGACGCCCAGCTTCGCGCCCGCGCCGAATGCCAAGGCGGCTACGCCGACAGGTGCAACCGCCAGCACCCAACCCACGATGATCAGCATGGTTTCGACCAGTCCGCGCAGCAGTCCAAGCAGTGGATCGGCCAGGTCCGTGCTGATGCGAGAGATGGCGAAGCCGAAGAATATCGCGAATGTGACGAGCGGGACCATGGCGGTTTCGGCGGCGGCCTTCAGAGGATTTGCAGGAATGATTCCGCGAAACCATTCGCTTTGTGAAAGAGGGGGAGGGGAGGTGCCTCCGGCCTCCGCCAATCCTTGAGTGACAGGCCAGAGCCGCAACAGCCCTTCTGCCAATAAGGCCGCTGTTACAGAGGCGGCGGTCAGCATCAGGGCGAAGAGGATGAGGGCGCGGGTCGCGATGCTGCCAGCAGCGGCATTGCGGGAGGCGGAGGCGATGCCGGTGACGAGCAGGCCGAAGATCAGCGGGACCACTGTCATGGTTAGGGCATCGAGCCATAGACTGCCGATCGGCAGCAGGATTTTACCGACGAACTCCTGTGCCGGCCCACTGGTGGCGATGCCTGCAATCAGGCCGATGAGAAGACCGGCAAGAAGGTGCAACGGCCGACCCTTCACCGCGATCAAGCTGGGCTGTCCTTTCGTTCGATGATCGCGGCTATGAGCGCGATGCGGTCGACGTCGGAATAGGCCTGATTTTCCAGTTCTTCGCCAAACACATCCGGGTCGATTTCGGTGTAGCGTAGCGCGCAGTTCCGCGTCGCTGCAAGATCGGCCAAGCGGTCCTTCAACTGGTCGTGGCCATCGACGATCGCGCTGCCAGTGTAAAGAATGAAGCGCCCGTCAGCGGTCAGCCGGGGGAGGGCCTGCTGTGCCATCATAAGCGATACTTCAGCACCGTGCATGCCCCCGCCGTCACGATAGGCGCGGCCTGCGGCGTCCATGATATAAGGAGGGTTCGCGAGCAGGAGGTCGAACGTCCCATGTGCCGCGGACAGATCGCCGGTCTGGCGGAAGCGGGCCGTGATACCGGCGGCCTGCGCGTTGATGCGGGCGAGATAAAGCGCGAGGGGATTGATGTCGGTCATCAAAATATCGACAGCAGGGCAAAGATGACCGGCCACTATCCCGCCTACCCCGGCGCCTGTGCCGATATCGACAAGCCGCGCGCCCTTCTTTTGCGGGCATCGAGACAATTCATCGCCGATCAATCGCGCGAAGCGATAGCTGTCAGGTCCGAAGAATACCGCTTCCTGACAATCAGTCGGATAAGCGGAGTGAAGGAGCAGGTCGTTCCCAAGCGATGACACGCGGAAGCGGCTTTTCAGGCCGTCGCCATGTCTTTCCAGTGCGTTGGCCTTTGTCAGGATGCGAGCAAGTTCCGGGTCCAGCAGCTTCGGATCGAACGGTAGCGACCAGCCGAAAATATCCCGCAGGTCATGGGCAGACCGACGTGACGCTCGTTCGACAACCCGTGCATGCGTGGCGGGCGTGGGGGTGACGAAACTATATCCACGGTTCTTCAGGACGTGTAGCAGATCAAGCAGAACGGCTGCCCGGCCGTCGCCAGCCACGATGTTCCCGTCGGTGCTATCTTCTTCCAATGGCTCGACCGCCACCGGTGCCCCCAACTCTATGTGCTCCATGCCCGCTTCTCCCATCATGAGGGCAAAACGCGGAGAGTGGCGTGTCGGGTCCCGTTATCGCATTTCTCTGAAGGGGTGGGAAAGTCAGCTGTCCATTTTGCCCAGGTTTGAACGGATGCCGTTCAGGAACAGTCCCGTGACCAACCGTGCATGCGCGGCCATTTCGCTGAGCGTAAGCGGAGGCTCGCCGAACAATAAGCGGCGTTGCCATTCGCCAAAGGCCATGGCGACGAATTGCATGGCGAAGCTGCGGCTTTCCGCGGCGGAGGCGCCTTCTTTCTTCAGCATCTCCGCAACCGGACTGACCTGATACCGTTCAAACTGGTGACGAGCGATCTTTCGCAGTTCGTCGAACTCTCCGCCTTCCCGGTAGATAAGCCGGGAAATCCGCATGCTGCGGGTCGAGGAAAGCTGGCGCTGCATTTCCGTCGCGTAGGTGACAAGGCGCGTGTGCAGGTCACCCTGTAGCTCGGGGACGTCCGGCTGAAGCTGTGCGCCCGAATATTCGAGGCAGGCGGCAAAAAGCGCCAGTTTGTCGGGGAAATGATTGTAGAGGGTGCGGCTCGACACCTGCGCCTTTTCCGCGATGTCGCGCAAGGAGGCCGCGTGAAAGCCTGCACGGGCAAATTCCTCCACCGCGATGAGAATCAGGTTCATGCGCTTCTGTTCGGCCGCCTCCGCCGTCGGGCGGCCCGCTCGCCTCTTGGTGCTCGTTTCATTCATCTTTTGCCTCGTCGCGCAGCGGAAGAGCAATGGCAAGCAGAGTTGTCATTGACCAATTACACACTAATGTGTAATATATTCTCATCGAGTCCGAAAGCGGACACATAAGAGGAGAAACGGGATGCACGAACGGGTGCTGGACATGAATGCCAGGGTCGATGCCGCGATCGATGCGCTGGACCCCACCATGGCGCTGATGGCGTTGATCCAGATGACCGGCAATCGGACGCTGCTGAACCACTATTGGGACGCAATCGACGGCCGCCAGGAAGATCTGGTCGAGACGTTCGTCGATATCCATGCGCATGAAGAACGGCCGTCCATCGATCCGGCCGTGGTCGCCGAGATCCGGGATCGCCTGCGCGTGGCGGTAAAGGCCGGGAAGCCTCCGGTCATGCCGCAGCTGGACCGGCCGATGTTCAAGCGGATGAGCCGTTTGCTGCTGGGTCAGGACCTTCCCGAAATGTCGGTGGATGTCGCGTTCCAGCATGCCGGGTTCACCACCGACACGCGCATTCGCAAGGCGGCCGATGTCCCGCCCGCCGATTTCAAGGTGCTGGTTGTGGGCGCGGGCATGATGGGCATCAACGCGGCCATCAAATTGCAGCAGGCGGGATTTGACTTCACCGTGCTGGAGGCGATGGACACGGTTGGCGGCAACTGGCTGACCAACACTTATCCGGGCGCGGCGGTCGACACGCCGAGCCGCATCTATTCCTTCTCCTTCGAGCCCAATGCTTCGTGGACGCAATTCTACCCGCGCGGCCAGGAATTCCTGTCCTATCTGGATCGCGTCACCGACAAATATGGCCTTCGCGACCGGATCCGGTTCGGCACCTGGGTCGAGGGTGCGGAATGGGATGAGAAGCGCAAGATCTGGACGGTGAAGGCGGTCCGGAACGGCAAGCCGGAAAGCCATGAGTGCAACGTCCTCATCATGGCGGTGGGACCCAACAACAATCCCAATTATCCCAAGGTGAAGAATCTCGACAGCTTCAAGGGGCCGGTCATTCATTCGGCCGCCTGGGACCATTCGGTCGATCTGACGGGCAAGAAGGTCGTCCTGGTCGGCACGGGCTGTTCGGGCGTACAGGTGGCGACGGCCATTGCCGACAAGGTTGGCGAACTGGTGATCGTGCAGCGCCAGCCGGAACATATCATCCCCAATCCGCAGGCGCATGCGCCGGTGGCGGAACTCGAGCGCTGGGCGATGGAATATGTGCCCTTCGTCGCGCAGTGGAAGCGGCTGCAAAGCCTACACAGCCAGATGCGCGACATGCACGGCATGATCATGAAGGATGAGGACTATGCCGCGAAGACGGGCGGCTTTGGTCCGATCAACGACGGCATGCGGATGATGTGCGAAGGCTATCTGAACAGTCATTTCCCGGACGATCCGGAGATGGTGAAGCTGTTGACACCCAACTTCCCGGTTTTCGCGAAACGACCGATCCTGGATTGCGGCTTTTACGACACGCTCAAAAAGCCCAATGTGTCGATCGTGCGTGGCGAATTGGCCGAGGCCGAGCAGGACGCGGTGATCCTGGCCGATGGCACGCGGATCGAATGCGATGTGCTGCTGCTGTCGACCGGCTATAATCTGCATTTCGGGCGGCAGTTCGACATTCGCGGCGTCGGCGGCGAAACTTTGACGGACGCGTTCGACCCGCATCCCTTCTCCTATGAAGGCATGCTGATCACCGGCTTCCCCAACTTCGTCTTCATGGGCGCGCCCTACAGCTATCTGGTCGCCAACCATGCGGTGGTGAGCGAGCAGCAGGTCCATTATATCATCGAACTGCTGCAATGGATGGTGGACGATCATCTGTCGTCCTTCGATGTGTCGCCAGAGGCGACGCAGGCGTTTATCGACGATGTCGATGCGAACCTGGCCAAGACCGCCTGGGTCCAGTGCGGCAGCGCCCATGGCTATTATCGCGACAAGGGAGCCGACGGGCAGAAGAAGGTCATCCTCGCCATCCCGCGCCACAACTCGCGCATCTGGCATGTCCTGCGCTCGCCCCGCGAAGAAGACTTCAACGTCACCCGCGCCGATGATGCCGTCAAGCCCGCACCGCGCGAAATGGAAATGCTGACCATCTGATCCGCTTCCGTAAACAGGAAACGGATGAAAACCGAATACCATTAGGAGACTAGATGATGCTTCGTGATCTCGCTGAGCAATTCCGCCCGGTCGCACCTCCGCAGTTGATCGATAAGGCGTATACGGACGATCAGCATGCGCGTTTGTTGAGTGTTGCTCGTAACAATGGTCCTTGGCCGTTGATGCTGGCAGAAAACTTCAAAACGCCAGAGGAGGTTATCGCCACGACTTCAGGCGCAGGCAAGAAATTGCCGGAAGGGGTCAAGCTGACCTGGGACATGATTGGCATCTATCCCGGATTTCGAGGATATTTGGCGCGGGGGGGAACCTGCTTCTACCCGGAGATCGAGGATTGCTATTACAACTCCCGCTTTCTCGAGCTGGTACGTAATTATTACGACTGCCAATATGCCGAGCCGGAGACCTTCCTCTTCAATATCCAGGGACCAACCCCCCTTGGCGGGCCACCCCATCTGGATGGCACTGTCTTCCGTGGTTTGACGATGGAAAACACGCCGCTCTGGCTGCTGCTGACCATGGCGAAGTCCTGCCTGTTCAATCGCTGGCGCTCGAAGAAGGGCCAGGTGATCGCCTGGTATTATAAAGGTAAGATCGGCGGCGGCTTCAACTGCTGGCCTGATGGGCCGAGCGGTGAGGCCATGCAGATCAACGCCCCCATGTGGGGCCGTGCGGTGGTCGTCGAAAACGAGATGACGTTCCACCACGGACAGGCTGCGGGTCCGGTCGCCATGCGCAGGCCGCAAGGGCTCGACATCAGTTCGACCTTTGGCCCTGATGCGCAGGATCCGACCGGCTGGCAGATCGAAACTTTTGGCAAGGTCACCCAGAAGGTGCCGGAAGAGGAAATGCGCTTCCTGGTCCATTGGGGCGCCCGCCTGTTCAAGGACATGGACGATTTCAAGCTGACCTACGATCACCGCGACGACATCACCCATGAGCAGGCGATCAACATGCTGATCGAGGACATGAAGAAGCGTGGTGTCGAGTTCGAAGTGCCGACCGATCCCATGAATGACAATGCGTTCGTCGGACTTCTGGCCACGGTCTATGATATTGGCGGTCCTACGAACATCCCGCCCGATGCAATGGACGAAGCCGCCTGAGGGCGGCTTCACCCACCGCTTCACGCAGTTCGGCGACCAGTCAATCGCTGTGCGAGAATGTCAGAATAGGAGATAAAACATGGCTATACCCTTTGCCAAGAACGGCAACACCGATTTCATGTTCACCAAACTCCAGGTCAAGGACCTCGACAAGGCGCTGTCCTTCTATTCCTCGGCCATCGGTCTGGTCGAGATGAACCGCGTTGAAACGGAAATCAATGAGCGGAAGGTCAGCGAAGTCGTGTTTATGCCGACCTACGAGGGTGGGCCGCTGTTCATTCTTGCTCAGTTCCACGACACCCAGACGCCTGCCGCAAACGAGTTGATCCTAGGCCTGGCAACGAAGGATATTGCCGACCTGATCGCCCGAGTGGAAAAAGCCGGTGGACGTGTTCTGGAACCAGCGCGGGAAGTTCCCGGCATGGGCGGCATGCAGGTCGCCTTTGTTGCCGATCCGGAGGGTCATATGCTTCAGCTGAGCCAGAACGGCGGTTGATTTTGCAGGAAACAGGCTCGCGAGGAGCGATGGCGCTTTTCGCGAGCCATGTGCCGGTCTGAGCAGTCGCAGCGCCTTATCCCATAGGCGGATTTGCCTCCCCGGTCAGCGCCACGGCGCGGCCCAGCGCCTCGCGGCATTCGCCCACGATGCGCTCGATCAGTTCGGCGCATGTCGGAATGTCGTCCATCAAACCGATGCCAAGCCCGGCCCAGACCAGCCCGCCATCCACTTCGCCACTCTCCAGCGCAGCGCGCCCACGCGCACCGGCGACCAGCGGCCGAATATCCTCGAACGTAGCACCGGGCTCCCGTTCCTTGACGTTCACCTCCTCGGCAACGGCATTGCGGAACACGCGGGCCGTGTTGCGCAGCTGGCGGAAGATCAGCGTCGTGTCGCGCTCCGTCCCCTGCACCACCGCCTGCTTGATCGCCTCATGGATCGGCGCTTCCTTGGTCAGCATGAAACGGGTGCCCATGGTCACACCCTCCGCGCCCAGCGCCAGCGCCGCCGCCATGCTGCGCCCGGTCGCCATGCCGCCTGCCGCCAGGATCGGGATCTCCAGCGCCCGCGCCGCAGCGGGGATCAGCACCATGCCCGGAATGTCATCCTCGCCCGGATGACCCGCCGCTTCGAACCCATCGATCGACACGGCATCGACGCCCGCCCGCTGGGCCGAAAGCGCATGGCGGACGGCGGTGCATTTATGGACGATCTTGACGCCCGCCTGCTTGAACCGAGCGATGAACTCGGCGGGACTGCGCCCGGCTGTCTCGACCACGCCAACGCCCGATCCGGCGATGACTTCCGCATAGGCTTCGTAGGGAACCGGCTGCGCGGTCGGCAAAATGGTCAGGTTCACGCCGAACGGCTTGTCCGTCATCGTGCGGCACCGCTCGATCTCGGCGGCCAGCGCTTCAGGCGTCGGTTGCGTCAGCGCCGTCAGGATGCCCAGACCGCCAGCATTGGACACCGCCGAAGCCAACTCGGCGCGGCCCACCCACTGCATGCCACCCTGGATAATGGGATAGCGCGTGCCAGTAAGCTCGGTAATCCGGGTCTTCATTCCACCATTCCCCTTTGATCAGGCCGCTTCCGCCTTGCCTTTATCCTGCGTCCCCAACCGCCAGCACTTGTATGTGGCGTATAGCCCAGCGCTTCTGCTTAATTTTCGAAGGTAAGAGCAAGGATGAGAATCTTCACGACGCCAAGGCTCTACCGCCCTGTGTCCGGCTCATCCAAGCAAAGTTGATAGCCGCGCCGAAAGATAGCGCCATGAGCAGCAACATAGCCACATGATAGTTGTTCGTCGTATCTCGCAGCCAACCTGCGGCCGGAGCGCCGAACGTGAAAGGCAGGGTGAAAGCGCCGAGAAATCCTATAGTGCGCGGAAATGCCGCTACCCCGAATATCTGGGCGACGAGAACCGCAACCAGCGGGAAAATGGCCGCTCCCGATATGCCCATGATTATCATCGCCAGCGCCAATGCGGGAAACCAGCCACTTGCTGAAATTAGGATCCAACTGACGGTCAATCCTGCACCGGCAGCACTCAATGTGCGCGCGGGGCCGAATTTATCACAAGCCAGTCCTGCCAGAATGGACCCGAATATGCTTGCAAAGCCCTTGATGGACAGGAGCAGCGCTCCCCAGCGGGCCGCGACCCCATATTCGGTTGCGATGGCAACGATATGGGCAGACCCGGTGATGGTACTCGCCTGAAGGACACCCTCGCCGATCAACACCCCCCAGAACAGCGGATGCGAGAGGATGGAAGGTCGTGAGCCCGCAGCCACTGTGGCGCTTTCGGGGCAATCGCTCTGCGGTGGCTCCGAAATGCCCAGCAGTACGGGCAGGAGCAAAATGTGCAGTACCGCTAGGGTCACGAAGAATGTCGGCAGGCCAAATCTTTGTATGACTGCAAGGCCGAGGAGGGGAATGACAGTGACGAATAGCGGAATATACGCAATCCCGACCGCCCTTCCTCGCGCCTGTGGATGCCAATTCCCGGCCAATATACTAGGCGGCAAGCCTCCGAGCAGAGAAGCGCCAGGGCCGATCGCGAGCGTGCATACGATAAGTGTAGCCTCAATCGATTGCACCAAGGCAAGCAGAAGATAGCCCGTTATCGAAAGCACAGCACCGGTCATCATGGTGTTGCGCAGGCCGATCCGGGAAATCATTCCCGCGACGATCAGACCCAGCCCGCTCATCGCCAGCACCGTGAGGGCAAGGACCATCGCGGCCATGCTCCGCGTCGTGTCGAAACGGGCCTGAATCGCCAGTATGCTGACCGCAAAGCCGCCAAACGCGCACCCTGTGGCTGTATTCTGCGCGAGAAATGCCCGGACGAGCATCATGCGCGCTGTCCGCCTGTTCGGGTCAGCGGCGGCGCGCCGTTGCGCAAGGCTGCTCATATTATGGCGATCCCAAGAAAGTGGAGAAGGCGAGCGTAGCCGTCACGTCAACTGTGACGAGCGGCTACCTTTGCTCACAATAGCTGCCTCATTTTCCCGTAACGATGCGTTATCGATGACGAATCGGTAACGCACTTCGCCCTTTTCCATGCGCTCATAGGCGGCATTGATGTCCTGAATGTCGATCAGTTCGATGTCGCTCGCGATGCCATGGGCTGCGCAGAAATCCAGCATCTCCTGGGTTTCGGCGATCCCGCCGACATTGGAGCTGGCGACCGACTTGCGGCCCATCATCAGCGACACATTGTGCAGCGGCGGATCGATCGGGCCGAGCAGTCCCAGCAGGATGAGTGTCCCGTTCCACGCAAGTGTCGCGACATAGGGATTCACGTCATGCGCGTTGGGAACAGTGTCGAGGATGAAGTCAAAGCTGTTGGCCGCCGCCGCCATCTGCGCCTCGTCAGTTGACAGCACGACATGGTCCGCGCCTAGGCGGCGCGCTTCTTCCTCCTTGTCGGGGCTGCGAGTGAACAGCGTCACTTCCGCGCCCATCGCCTTGGCGAACTTCAGGCCCATATGACCCAGGCCGCCAAGGCCTACGACCGCCACCTTGTGTTCCGCGCCGACCTTCCAGTGACGCAACGGCGAATAAGTGGTGATGCCTGCGCACAGCAGCGGCGCTGCCGCCTTCGGGTCCAGGCCGTCGGGGATGCGTACCGTGAATTTTTCCGACACGACGATATTTTCGGAATAGCCGCCTTGCGATGGCATGCCGTCATGCCGATCCGCGAACCCATAGGTGGGCGTGGCATATTCCACGCAATAGGGTTCTTCGCCCGCGTTGCATGGCTTGCACTTCTGGCAGGAGTCCACATAGCAGCCCACCCCAACCATGTCGCCGGGCTGGAATTTGCTGACGCTGCTCCCGACAGCCGCCACCCGGCCAACGATCTCGTGGCCAGGAACAGTCGGATAGGTGACATACCCGCCGTGATTGCGGACGTGATGCAGGTCAGAATGGCACACGCCGCAATAGAGGATATCGATCGCCACGTCGTCGGCACGAAGATCCCGGCGGGCGAAGGAGAAGGGCTCCAGATCGGTATCGGAGGCCAGCGCGGCATAGCCTTTGGTCAATTTGGTCATGACTGTGTCTATTGTCCTTAGATGAGGCCGAGACCGGAGAGGTCAGCCAGATATTTGCCGATCAGTTCGCGCGACAGATGCGGGACATCCTTGGCAGCGCCCACTTCATGCCGGATCACATCCGCGCGGAAGCGGGCGGAAGGAACACTGGTCCCGAATTCTCCCGGCATCTGATATTGCAGCTGGTGCAGCAGCGGCAGCGACGAATGTTGCCGCCGATCCTCGGGCAGCGCACGCATGGCGGTGCCGAAACGTTCGAGCCAGTCGGCGTAATCCTCGATCCGTTGGACCGGATATCCGGCGGCGTCTATCCAATCGACGAAGCTGTCCAGCGAAATGCCGTCATCATGGGAATTGATGACATGGTAGGTGCGATAGCCGCTCGTCGCCTTGGCCCCCAGGACGGCGATGGCCTCTGCCGTGAAGTCCACCGGCAGCCCGGGATAATGGGGCTTGGCCGTGCCGCTGTAGAATGACTGCGGCGCCAGCCCCGTAACCACGATGCTGAGCAGCAAGCGGGTGAACATGTCGGGGACGTTGAGTTGCCCTTCATAACGGCTGTGCGCCAGGATCATGTCCGAGCGGAAGGTCGCAACCGGCAGGCCGAAGCGATCATGCGCATCCCGCAACAGAACCTCAGCCGCCCATTTGCTGTTGGCATAGCCATCGGCGTAGCCCTCGCTCGACAGCGGCCGGACGGAGGAAGTCGTGCGTACGTCGGCGTCTTCGTCGATCATCACGCCGTCCGGCGTATGGGCCGCCGCCACGGTCGAGACATTGTTGATGGGCTTTAGCCTATGCGTGATGCCCAAGCGGATGACCTCCGCCGTGCCTGCGACATTGGGGCCGAACAGCTGATGATAGGGCAGGACGTGGTTCACCAGTGCGCCTGGATGGACGATCAGATCCACATCCTGGGCCAACCGCTTCCAATCGGCATCGGCAAGGCCAAGCTGCGGTTCGCCAAGATCGCCTGCCAGAACCTCCAGATGCGCGTCGGCGAGTGCCTCGAAGCGGCTCTTAAGTTGCGGGTCGCTGCTGAAGACCTGCGCGATGCGCTGCCGTGCCGCTGCTGCGTCGCGACCACGCGCGACGCAGATCAGCTTGCCGCCTACGTCGGCCATGCGCTCCAGCCATTCCAGGCCGAGGAACCGCCCCAAAAAGCCGTTCGCTCCGGTGAGGAAAACCGTCCGCACTTCCGTCGAAGGAGGCGAGGCGTTGCGCGCCGCGTCGAGGACACTGCCATCGATGAAGCGATCCAGCGTCAAGTCGCTCGCGCGGATCTCCTTCGCACCGGCTCCGTGCACCGAAGCAAAGGTCGTTCCCTTCGCCTCGCCACTTCGACCCCGTTCGATGAACTGGGCGAGGTCCTGCATGCTTCCGGCAGGGCTGTTGATGACCGATACCGGCACATCGATGCCGTAAATATCTTCAAGCAGCAGCGAGCAGGACACGGCCGAGAGCGAGTCTCCACCCAGATCGGAGAAGCTCATCCGCTTGGAAAGATCGACATCCTCCAATCCGAGCGTCGCCTTGACGGCGCGGGCGACGGCTTCGAGCACGGGAAGCTCCTTGCCTTCACGGCGCAGCGCCTCAAGCTCATCCTGCTGGCTTGCCGCGATCCTGTCGTAAACGGCTTCAAGCGCGCCGGTATAGCGTTCCTTGAACTTGGGCCGCTGATATTTGCCGATGCCCGCCAGCAGGCCATTCTCTGCGCTGAAGGGCTCATGCTCGACGATGAAGTCGCGCGGCACTTCATAAGGTTGCAACTGTTCTGCGCGCGCGATGTTCTGGATCGCTTCGCGCAACGCGTCCTTGATCGCAGCCGGGTCATCGGCGATGCCCATCTGCTGGAGCGTCGCTTCATTAGGCACAAAGACGCCCACCAGAAATGCGCGCTCGCTGCTGCCGTATAGATAGACTTGCCGGATGAGCGGATCGCCGTTGGTGAAGATCGCCTCCAACCGGGCAATGGCGACGAACTCGCCCTGCGCGAGCTTCAGCACATTGTTGCGGCGATCGATGTACACCAGATGGTCGGGTGCGATCTCCTGCATGATGTCGCCGGTCTTGTAATATCCGTCTTCGTCGAAAACTTCGGCGGTCACATCAGGTCGCTTGTAATAGCCAAGCATGATGCTCGACGTCTTGATCCGCAACTCGCCGCGCGGATAGGGCTTGTCGGTCTTGAAATAGCCAAGCTCAGGCACGTCATCCAGCTTGTAGTCGATCACTGGCGGACGAACGATCCGGTTGTCGGTCAGCACTGCGGCGACTTCGGTGGCGCCATAATTATTGCCGAGCTTGTAGCCCAGACATTCTTCCATGAACTGCGATAGTTCAGGGGCGAGCGGGGCCGAGGCGAAGGACGCGACGAGCAGCCGCCCGCCCAAGAGAATATCGCGGGTTTCCCGCAGCAACTCGGCCTTGACCGTGTCCAGGTCCGCGCCGGGTGCAGAGCGCCGGTCGAGCGCGACCTGATATTGCTGGTAAATCATTTCGCACACGCGCGGGACCAGCATCATGTAGCTTGGCCGACAAATGCGCATGTCGTCGAACAGTTCGGACAGGTCCTTCTTGCCCGTGAAATAGCCAATGCCGCCCAGCCCCAGGAGCGAGAAGACGATGCTCCGCCCTGACGTGTGGTTCATCGGCATGTAGATGAGGTTGATCATCGGCATGGGCGAATCGACGAGCCACAGCTGCTTGATCATCCGCTCAGGCAGCATCGCGCCCTTGGGCAGGCCGGTGCTTCCTGACGTGTAGTAGATGGTGGAGAGCCGCTCTCCGTCCGCCTTATCGAACAGTGGCGCGGGCGGCATCGCGCTGCCCTCCGCCAGAGCCATTTCCAGCGTGACCAGCAAATGCGACAGACCCGCATCGGCGAGCTTTGCCTGGGCGGCCTCGAACCGCTCGCGCTCGTCATCAACCTCCGGATGATAATCGAACAGCAGCACACCGCGCGGACGATGGCCCTGGATGACCAGTTCGGCGGCCGTTTCGATATATTCCAGGCTGACCGCCAGCCAACTGGGCGCCACCTCGTTGAAGATGGACAGCGATTGCTGGAACGCGCCATTGGCCTGAAGGGGAACCGCCACTGCCCCATTGTGGATCGCGGCAAGATCGACCGTCGCAAAGTCCACGCTGCCAAAGGCAAGAAGGCAGAGAAACTCATCGGCTCCCAGCGACTGATCAGGATTATTGTGCCAGAAGGCGGCAAGTCGACGCGCCCGGTCCCATAACGTGGCGTAGCTTGTCGTTTCGAAATGCTTCTGGATCTCCCGCGTGGTGCGCCCGGTCGCGGGATCGACCTTCAGTTCCACCGCGCGCTCGGCCAATGCAGGTCGGTCAGCATAGCCCTCCATGCAAATCGCCACGATCTGGGCGAAACCGAGACCGCTGCGACGCTTTGCAGTGTTGATTGCAGGGTCCGGTATCGCTGCCGCGACTTGCGGATCGGTTTCGATCAATAACTTCAGCCGTGTTGCAATGCCTTCGGCATAATCGTCCATAGACACCGTGTATTGCGAGCGATCCAGCTTGTCCTGAATACCCATATCACCTCTCGAAATTATCTTATTCAGAACAATATCATTCTATTGCCCGGAACATCTTTCTTCAGTTCATCCATCTAACGATGAGGACGATCGAAATTGCAGCCGGTGCACAGTTTGGCTGCGGTGCCGCCTTGCGTCGTGAAACTACGACTCCTGCCGTCGGGCAATTCCGTCGTCAGAAGCATGGCCCGAATATTTGGCAATCACCAAGTTTTGTCAATGACCGTTTTTTGAGCAGTGCGCATTTCTCACACGCACGCAAAGGCAGGCCTGAAAAGGCCGTGTTTCTGGTCATCCCATTTCCGTTTGGCGCCCTGCGCGTCAGCCCCGCTTGGCCGAGGATTTAGCGTCTGCCCTGGGGAGATTCGATATGTCTCGCGGAGTGATCGTTTTTGCTAGCTCTACCAAGCCCTTGACCGCGATATTCTTGACGCCGGGCATGTCGGATGCCCATGGCCGCCCAAAGCCCGAAAACATCGTCATTCCATCCGTTGCGCCATATATGAATATGGCTACCACTGCCGCATCCTCATGGCTCAACGCAGGGTTCAACCGTTCCACGAAAGAGGTGATCATCTGATGGACATGGCGATGCAGTGCTCCCAGCCTATCCGCCACCAATTTGTTATGGTTGGCCATGGCCCAAAGCTCGGTAAATAGATGCGCGGTCTGCTTCGTGCTGACGTCATCAAGAATATGGGCGATCAATCGCGCCAACCCATCCTCTGCGGAAAGGCTGGGCTGTTCCATCGCCCCGTTGACCTGGGTTTCGCCCGCAACAAGAATCTCGTCGAGCAGGACCTCGACCAACAGTTCCTTGCGCGGAAAGTGATGATTGACGTGACCGACCTTCAAACCGCATTCGGTAGCGATGCGTTGGAGCGTAAAGGCGCTGGCGCCTTCCTCGACCAATACATGCAGCGCCGCCTTAAGGATGGCGTTCACCGTTTCGGCTCCGCGCGAATAGACGCCAGGTTTCCGGCGCTTGGTTCCAATACGGTCATCGTTCATGGGCCGCTTATATCTCTGGCTGGGCGGCGATCAACCGACGAAACGGAAATGGGGTAAAAGATCAGGGAGACCCAGTGGGCTCGCGGTGAGACGCGCAAATCGCACTTCTCCCTGACGATCGTCCGGGGCATCTGATTTTCCCCATTGACAAAATCTTGTCATCCACCAAGTATTTGGCGCGGGCACACGTTGCTCAGCGGGGAGGTATAGGAAAGGCGCAGATATCACGGAGAGTTAGAAAGGAAAGACTCCATCCGCTGATGATCAGATCTCCGAGTCGGAGTGATCTTACTAAGTTTAAGATAAGAGCTGATAAGTTCGTAAATCGATTCGTGATTGATAATTCTGACGTTATTCAAGTCATAACCATTCTGGTTAATGGCATGAATTTTTACATCGATGGATATACGATTATCTTTATAACTATCATGTCCAGTCGATGATAGAAAAATATTCGAAAAGTATGACCAGGCAAAAAGGGGAGATTTCATGATTGCGCGACATCTATTTCTCGTTCGCACCTTGATGGGGAGTGTAGCTCTCGCAGGCTGCGCTGGAACGGCCTTTGCTCAGACGTCGACGGGACCGGGTGAGCCCACGGCAGCAGCAAGCGGTCCTGCGGCCTCCGGTCTGTCGGAAATCATCGTGACGGCACGCAGGCGGGCCGAACGGCTTCAAAATGTCCCGATCTCTGCCACTGCCTTTGATGCTGGCTCGCTCACGCAGCGAAATATTTCAAACACGCAGGACTTGCTCGGACAAGTACCGTCGCTCGTTGTCGGCGGCTCTGGCCAGCAGCGCAATAGCGAGAACGTGACCATCCGTGGCCAAGGCGCGACTTTCAATGCAGCCCCAGGCGTGGTGCTTTATTCGGCCGAGGTTCCGATCATCGCCGATCAGCGTAATAATGCGCAGAATGGTGGCGGCCTCAATTATTATGACCTCGCCAGCCTGCAGGTACTGCGCGGGCCGCAAGGCACGCTGTTCGGCCGCAACACGACAGGCGGCGCCGTCTTGTTCGAGCCGCAGCGTCCAACCGATCGGCTCGAAGGCTATGGCCAGATCCAATATGGCAATTACGATTCGATCGAATTGCGCGGTGCTGTCAACGTGCCAATTGTTGAAGACAAACTCTTGCTGCGTGTCGCCGGCATTTATCAAAAGCGGGACGGCTTCACGCACGAGATCACCACTGACACAGACTTGGACAATCGCAACCGTTATTCATTCCGCGCAGGACTGACTTGGCGCCCGGCGGACGGGATTGAGAATTATCTTCTTGCGACCTTCGCTCGCGTTCAGGAACATGGCACCGGGACGGTGCTCAACGCCGTTCCCGCCGGTGTCGATCCTCAAACGGGGCTGGCGTTCAGCACATATCTGCAGCAACAGATTGATCGCGGAATCCGTTCGGTAGCCCTTAGCCCACTGCTCTTTAGCGAACGCACGCGCTATTTCTCCGTGACAGATATCTTTTCGGCAGAACTCACGGATGCTTTGACCTTCCGCAACATCGCCAATTATCAGCATCTGAAGAACAGCGCGCCTTTTGATGGTGACGGCTATCCCGACGATCACAGGCCGCCATCCGCACAAGGCGGAACTTTGATCGGGGGGGATGAGATTAGTCCCGGTGGATTTCCGAAATATAACTATTACACTGACGCACGCCAATATTCGATCGAACCTCAGATTCAAGGCAATTTGGGTGAAGACGCGCTCAACTTCACGGTAGGCGCTTACTACCAGAATGTTAAGCCGACAGGTCCGCAGCTTGTTAGCGCGTCTAATCCGACAAGAAGAGGTCAAAGTTCAGACAGCAAAGCGCTTTATGCGCAGGGAACGTTATCGTTCGGCAGTTTCTCTGACAGTCTTGATGGACTACGGTTGACAGTCGGCTATCGCTATACATGGGACAAGCTGACGGCCTTCTCAAACTTCGGCCTCCCTGACGCTCCGGTTACGTCATCGAGCGCCAAATTCAAGGCGCCAAACTGGACGGCGGGCCTCGACTACAATGTCGACAAGAATGTGTTGTTGTACGCAAAGGTCAGTCGTGGATACAAGACAGGCGGCGTCGGCACTGCAACGCCCGCGCCTGAACTACGTTCGTTCCAGCCCGAATTCGTAACGGCTTATGAAGCAGGCATAAAAGCCGATTGGCACATCGGCAGCATTCCGATCCGCACGAATATCAATTATTACTACACGGATTATAAGGATCTGCAGAGGACAGGCGGAACCGCCTATTTCTATAATGGGCAACAGGTCTTTGGCGCGCAGACCAGCAATGCTGGGAAAGCGCATATCCAGGGTGTGGAGTTCGAAGGCGAGTTGCGGCCCGCAAGCTGGCTCACGCTATCCGGGACCTATTCGCACATCGCTGCGAAATATGACAAATATGCAACGCCATCGCTGTTTCCTGACGGCATTCCCGCCTTCGGCCTGCCGCCCGGCTTCGACTGCGGCGTGGGCGTTCCGTTCAATGGCGCGACGGGGCAGTGCGTCCTGACTGGTATACCTTTCCAGTTCACGCCGAAGAACCAGTTCAGCATTACCGGCAGGGTGGATCTGCCGCTGGATGAGTCCATCGGGAAGGTCAGCATTTCCGCTACTTATTCCTATATCGACGCCCAATACACGTCGCCTTCCAAGGCGCCGGTCGACGAACCGTTCGCCTATATCGGCGGAAACTGCCCCCGCCTGAATTCGGGCACCTATGCTGGGTCAGTCCAGTGCGGCCCGGGAGATGGTTATGGCTTGCTCAGCATGAACTTGCAGTGGCAGAATGTCGCAGGATCGAACTTCGACCTCGGCGCATTCGCAACCAACCTCACCAACGTGAAGTACATCATCAGTAGCCAGGGCGTATCCTATCAGAATGGCTTCAACTCCTACATATATGGGGAGCCCCGAATGTACGGCGTATCGGTCCGATATCATTTCGGTAGTTGAGTAAGGCGAAGCGCCATCGGCCAATGGGGCCGATGGCGCTTCGAGCCGAACATTCGTTTCTCCATTTGATCCGCAGATATCGGTCGGAAACCATGCGAGCAGAAACCGCCAGCGGAGCGGTTCAGCGATTTGTATCCGCGTTCAGGGCCAGCACCGATAGGATTAGCGCCGTTGCGCCATTGCGGATCGCTGCCGATGCTGCCGGTGCATAGAGTGGCGAATGGTTGGTGGGCGGCGCCATCCCGCGCGCCTTATAATCGGCAAGTGTTTCGGGCCGGTCGCCTCCGACCATGAGATAGGCGGAGGGGATGCCCCTTGCAGCGAATTCGGAAAAATCCTCGCTACCCGAAAAGCCAGGGGCACTTGCCGGGATCGAGATCACGCCAGAGCCGAATGCAGCCTTCAAAATGGGGGCGATCTTGCCCATAAGGCTGACATCATTGAGCGTTGATGCCGTTCCGTTCAGCTGGGTGATCGTTGGTGCCGGTGCGCCTGCCATGAGCGACACCGCACGCGCGGTCCTATCCACGCCGCTAAGCAGGAGGGCGCGCACCTCCGGCGTGAAGGAGCGCAGGCTAAGTCGGAGCGTCGCTGTGTCCGGGATGATGTTGCCGACGCTGCCTGCGTGAAAAGCGCCGACCGTGAGGACGCCAAACGTCGCCGCTTCCTTCTGTCGGCTGATAATTGTCTGTACGTCGCTGACGAAATGCGCGCCCATGACGATCGGGTCGATGGACGAACTGGGCGCCGATCCGTGCCCGCCACGACCGTTGAAGGTGATTTCCAACGCGTCGGACGCAGATAGGATGACTCCATCCTTCATCACGACTGCGCCAAGCGGCAAGCCGCCGCCAACATGCGCCGCTAGCGCATAATCCGGCTTGGGGAAGCGGGAGAAGAGGCCGTCATCCAACATTGCCTTGGCGCCACCCAATGGTTCTTCGGCGGGCTGGGCGATGAAGAGCAATGTGCCGCGCCATCGATGCTTCATCGAAACCAGCGCCTGCGCCGTGCCGACCCACCACGCCATGTGTACATCGTGGCCGCAGCTGTGCGCCACGAAGCTCTGCTTGCCATCAAGTTCAGCCTTTGCGCGGCTGGAGAAAGTAAGTCCCGTCTTTTCCTCCATTGGCAATGCGTCCATTTCAGTTCGCACCAGTGTCACCGGCCCGGGTCCATTCCGGTAAATGGCGACTACGCCTGTCTTGCCTACATTCTCTGTCACGTCGAAGCCGAGCGCGCGCATGTTCTTGGCCAGCAACTTCGCCGTTCTGCGCTCTTGGAAGCCAAGTTCAGGATGCTGGTGGATATCGCGATAAAGCGCTTCCAACCGGGGCATTGCGCCTTCCAGCATCCGGTCAATCACTGCTTTGTTGTCTCCACCGCCGTTGGGGTCTGGCACCTTGGGGACGGCGGTCGTCGCCGCAAGGGCTCCCGCCGACGAGAGCAGCAGTGTCAAGGTGGTGAGAGCGGCGATGCGCTTCATAGTTTCCTCCGGTTCTGATTATGGATGCAGAGCAACATAGCCGCGCCCGCCGAACCGCGCCCTTATCGTCTGTTCATCTCTATAACCTGGAGTGATAGCGCTATTGCAGGGACGCGCGGATGGCCTTAGCCAACAGCGCGCCGCTAGGTGTCAGCAGCTCTTCGTCCCTTTGAATAAGCGCAATATGCATTTCAGGCAGGTCAATGCCGAGATCAACCTTAGTCAGCGCGCCACTTTCGAACCTGTGATCAAGATGCGCATTCTTGATATCGGCCCAATGACTGATGAGCGCCTGTTGCTCTGCAAGCTTGAAATAAACTGCAATAGACGTGCAACGGGAAATCCGCTTTGGAACATTACAGCCCAGCCGGTCGGCGAGGACGGGAATATATCCATGATGATAGTCGGCCAAGTCGCCGGTGATCCATTCAAGCGCCATCAGCTGGTCGATCGTCTGGGGCAGTATTGGGTCTTGTCCTCCCACCGCCAGCATCGTCGGATAGCTTCTCAACGCAGCGTATTGCAGACCCGCGAGATCCAAACTGCCATAATGGTGGACGATGCCGAGATCGAGTGTTCCGCTGCGCACCGCATCAAAAATATGTGCAGGTCTCAATTCGAGCAAAGCCAGTTCCACAGACGGTTGGCGCTCGCGAAAGCTAGCAAATACATCCGCGATATTCGTGCCTGCAATGGGGGGTGAAATGCCGATCAGCAATCGCCCTCCCAGCGTACCCTTCAGCGAGTCGACTTCCTCATGGGCTTTATCCAGCTCCTTCTGAATGCTGTCATGGCGTTTTGCCAGGATTGCACCAAAAGGTGTCAAGGTGGCACCCTGCGCATTGCGGACAACTAGCGATACGCCGAGCTGGCGCTCCAATTCGCGGATCGATTTACTCAGTGCGGGCTGCGAAACATGCATGGCGCGCGCTGCACGCTGGATGCTTCCGGCCCTGGCAACCTCCGCTAGCGCGCGCAATTGATGAAGTTTCATCGACTTTTGCCTCTCGCCCTACCATTCCGGCACCTTAATAATGGTTTTGCCAAAGTCGGCGCTCCTTGGTGTGGCTTGAAATCGTTGCGATCAGAAATTTGACCGCTCAATAGCAGGATGTGGAATGGCGTTGCCACTCCCGCTTTGGTAATCGACCTTCCCAGTTTGGCGAGGCCTTGGCCGGGGACGGCTTTAGCCAAGGTGGCTTCCGTAAGCTGGTCGTCGTTTATCCGCTTTTGCATACAGGCTTTGCATAGCTCAGTGCGATTTCTGTACTTTTCGGCGTAGGCCGATGGCAGATAGTGTCTTACAAAATCGCATTTATCGGGATTGAAATGGGCACTGCCGCACAGGAAGAGACGTTTTCAGACATTCGTGAGGGCATTCGCCGTCTTTGTGCGCGGTTCCCCGGAGCCTATTGGCAGGAGCTGGATGCTGAGCGGCGCTATCCCACGGAGTTCGTGACCGCGCTGGCCAGCGAGGGTTGGCTATCTGTCCTCATCCCGGAAGAATATGGCGGCTCGGGACTTGGGCTGGCTGCCGCGACGGCAGTGCTGGAGGAGGTGCACCGCTCCGGCTGCAATGGTGGCGCGGCGCATGCGCAAATGTACACGATGGGCACCGTCCTGCGGCATGGGTCGGAGGAGCAGAAAGCGCGCTATTTGCCCAAGATCGCGTCGGGGGAACTGCGCCTACAGGCATTCGGCGTCACCGAGCCGACGAGCGGCACTGATACCACCCGCATTCGGACATTCGCCAAGCGAGACGGCGATGACTATGTCGTCAACGGGCAGAAGATCTGGATCAGCCGCGCTGAACATTCCGATCTAATGGTGCTGCTGGTGCGCACCACGCCGCGCGAGGAATGTGCCAAGCCGACCGATGGGATCAGCGTTCTGCTGGTCGACATGCGCGAAGCCGTCGACAATGGCCTTACCATCCGGCCGATCCGGACGATGCTGAACCATGCGACTACGGAGCTATTCTTCGACGATCTGCGGGTGCCAGCGGAGAATTTGATCGGCGAGGAAGGAAAGGGCTTCCGCTACATCCTGTCGGGCATGAACGCCGAACGCATCCTGATCGCGTCCGAATGTATCGGCGACGCGCGCTTCTTTATCGATCGCGCCAGTGCTTATGCGAAGGACAGGTCGGTATTCGGTCGTCCGATCGGCCAGAACCAGGGTATCCAGTTCCCGATCGCGCGCGCCTATGTGCAGACGACCGCCGCCGCTGCCATGGTGGATAAAGCGGCAGCGCTGTTCGATGCGGGCGTGCAGCCGGGCACGGAGGCGAACATGGCTAAGATGCTGGCGTCCGAAGCATCCTGGTTTGCCGCCGACATGTGCGTCCAGACCCATGGCGGATTCGGCTTCGCGGAAGAATATGACATTGAACGCAAGTTCCGCGAAACGCGCCTTTATCAGGTCGCGCCGATCTCGACGAACCTGATCCTCAGCCATGTGGCAACACATGTGCTGGGCCTGCCGAAGAGCTTCTGATGAGCAAAGTGCTGGAAGGCTTGTTGGTCGTCTCGCTGGAACAAGCGGTGGCAGCCCCATTGTGCACCAGCCGCCTTGCCGAGGCTGGCGCGCGAGTCATCAAGCTGGAGCGGGCGGAGGGTGATTTCGCACGCGGCTATGACTCTGTCGTGCATGGCGAGAGCGCCTATTTCGTCTGGCTCAACCGTGGCAAGCAGTCGTTGCGCATTGACCTCAAAGACCCGACCGACGCGGCGCTGGTCGAACGGATGCTGTCGAAGGCAGACGTGTTCGTCCAGAATCTTGCGCCCGGTGCGGCGGCACGGTCGGGGTTCGGATCGGCTGATCTGCGCGCCCGCTATCCGCGCCTCATCACCTGCGACATCACCGGCTATGGCGAAAGCGGCGAAGCGGCGGGGATGAAGGCCTATGACTTCCTGATACAGTGCGAAGCCGGGCTGGCGAGCATCACCGGCACGGCCGACGATCCCGCGCGCGTGGGCGTGTCGGTCGCCGACATCGCCTGCGGGATGAACGCGCATGCCGCGATCCTCCAGGCGCTGATCGAGCGGGAGCAGACGGGCAAGGGGCGGGGCATCGCCGTGTCTCTGTTCGACGGGCTGGCCGACTGGATGACGGTGCCGCTGCTGCATTATGATTATGGCGGCAAGGCTCCGTCGCGCGCTGGTCTGAAGCATCCCTCGATTACGCCCTATGGCGCCTTTGCGACGGCGGACGGATCGCAGATCGTGGTGTCGATCCAGAACGAGCGGGAATGGGCGAAATTCTGCGCCACGGTACTCGGCGACGCGAGCCTTGCGACTGACCCGCGCTATGCGTCCAACACGCTGCGCTGCGCCAATCGCCCTGAGCTGGATGCGCTGGTCGGCCGTGTTTTTGCAGCCGAAATGCCGGAAGCGCTGATCGCCCGGCTGGAAGCGGCTGGCACCGCGTGGGCGCGGCTGAACGGCGTCGACGGCCTGTCGCGGCACAGCCAGCTTCGCCGCGTTACCGCCGAAACGCCGACGGGGCCAGTCGCCTTGCCAGCCTCGCCCATAAGATGGGATGGCGAGGAAGCGGTCGCGCTGTCAGTTCCGGCTTTGGGCGGCGATGACAACGCGATCCGCGCGGAGTTTATGTGAGCGAAGTGGTGGAACATCGCAGGGACGTGGCCGCCGCCCGTCAGGCACATTTGCTTGCCGCGCTGCTCGATCATGAGACGCCGCCGTGGCGGGCGGGAGAATTGCCGCCGCTCGCCCATTGGCTGCTGTTTCCGCCTGATACGCGGCAGTCCGGTATCGGGCCGGACGGTCATCCGCTGCGGGAGGATGATGGCCTGCCGCGCCGGATGTGGGCGGGCAGCCGTGTCCGCTTCCTTGCACCGATCATGCTCGGCAGCGAAGTGGAGCGTGAGACGAGCGCGATCGCGGTCAATGACAAGCAGGGCCGCTCCGGACGCATGCGCTTCGTCACCCTGCGTCACCTGTTGAAGGTGGACGGCCAAGTCTGCGTCGAGGAAGAGCAGGACATCGTTTATCGCGAAGGCGGGCGGAGTGGGACTCCTCTTCCGCCCGAAACGGTGACTTCGATCCCGCCCGTAGCGCGTGTTGTAACGATCGACCCGGTGCAGCTTTTCCGCTTCTCCGCCCTTACCTTCAACGCGCACCGCATTCATTATGACCTTTCCTATACCCGGGATGTCGAAGGGTATCCCGGATTGGTCGTCCATGGCCCCTTCATCGCGACCTTGCTGATGGATCATTTCCTGCGCCACACCCCGGCCGCGCAGGTGGCGAGCTTCTCCTTCCGCGCGCAGCGGCCGATTTTTGCGGGAGAGCCATTCACGCTGGGGCTGTCGGGCAACGACTTGATGGCGATTGATCATGCGGGCGGGCTGGCCATGCAGGCGCGGGTGGAAGCCCGATAGCCCTATCCTATGCCGCCAGATTCGTCAGCTTTCCAACATCCGGTAGAGAGGCGAGATCAAGTGCAGCCGTGGCGAGCGCGTCCGCCTTGTCGTTCCCGAGTGCGCCATTGAGCAACGCTGCGCCCGCCGGAGCATAGACCGCCGCATCACCAAACACTCTCGCGGTGCCATTGCCCATGCCCATCGCAGCCACGGTTGCGAGCAAGGGTGGAGCCACTGCCGCCTCACCGCGCGCGCGCGATGCTGCCGATGAGGTCGAGCAGGAGGAGGGGGGGTGCGCTCGACAACTTCTGGCGGGAGGGAAGAAATCGAGACGGTGGCACAAAAGTTCGCCAAGGCTTCCGTGATTTTCATCATCTCACCGGATGACGAACGGGTTCGACACGGGCGAGCCAAGGTCGATCCACACGCTCTTGGTCTGGAGATATTCGTCCATCGCTTCCTGCCCGCTTTCGCGGCCGATGCCGCTGCGCTTCATGCCGCCAAAGGGAGCCATGAAGCTGACCGCGCGATAGGTGTTGACCCAGACAGTGCCCGCTTCGACCCGTTCCGACATGCGAATGGCGCGGCCGATATCTTGCGTCCATACCCCAGCGGCGAGACCATAAGGGCTGTCATTCGCGATCGACAGCGCCTCCTCCTCATCATCGAACGGGATGATGGCGAGCACCGGCCCGAACACTTCCTCGCGCGCGATTGGCATCTGGTTGTCGACGCCGGTAAAGATAGTGGGCTGCACGAACCAGCCACCCTCCAAGCCTGCAACGGTGGGTTGGCCGCCGCCCAGCACGCATTCGGCGCCTGACTGGCGCGCGCTTGCGATATGATCGAGCACCTTGCCCCGCTGGGCGAGGGTTGTCACCGGCCCGACCTGCGTATCGGCAAGCTTCGGATCGCCGATACGGGCCGTGCCTGCCAAGGCGATCAGGCGCTCCACCACCTCGTCATGGACGTCGCGCTGCACGAGCAGGCGCGATCCCGCGATGCAGGTTTGGCCCGACGCCGCGAATATGCCGGACACCGCGCCATAGACTGCGCGTTCAAGGTCCGCATCGCCGAAGATGATGTTGGGCGACTTGCCGCCCAGTTCCAGCGTAACCTTCTTCAGGTTTTCGGCAGCGGAGCGATAGACCGCAATGCCGCCGGGCTCGCCTCCGGTGAAGGCGATCTTGGCAATGTCGGGATGCTTGACCAAGGGCTCGCCGCACTCCTGGGGCAGGCCGGTCACGGTATTGACCACGCCCGCCGGGAACCCCGCGCGTTCGAACAGCTCGACAAAGGCGAGGGTCGAGCAGGAAGCATGTTCGGACGGCTTGATGACCGTGGTGTTACCCGCCGCCAGCAACGGCGCCAGCTTCCACGCAAGCAGCAACAGCGGTGAGTTCCACGGCGTGATGCAGGCGATCACGCCTAGCGGCTCGCGGCGGGTGAAGGCATGCATCGACGGCTTGTCGATGGGCAGGACATGGCCCTCAATCTTGTCGGCCAGACCAGCAAAATAGCGGTAGTAGGCGGGGAGATAGCCAAGCTGCGCGCGCATCTCCACGATCAGCTTGCCATTGTCATGGGTCTCGATCTGCGCCAGCCGCTCGGCTTCTTCAGCCAGTATGTCGGCAAAGCGGTAGAGCAGGGCACCACGCGCGGTTGCTGTCAGGCCGCGCCACTCGGGCGAGCGGAAGGCGGTGCGCGCGGCCTCCACCGCTGAATCGACGTCGGCAGAGGTGCAACGGGGGATAAGCGCCCATGCCTCACCCGTCGCAGGATCAAGGCTCTCAAACCATTCGCCGCCCGTTGCGTCGCGCACGCTACCCGCCAGCAGATTGCGGAACCGGACCAGATCATCAGCCATCACACATTCTCCCCAAGCCGACGTGGGCTGCTGCTTCAGTTTGGCCCAAAGCCTAGATGCTCCCGCATGCGCGCCTTCAGCCATACACCGTCGCGCGCGGGCAGGGCACGCGGCGTTTCTTCATGGACAATGCGGATGACGATCAGGCGCGGCCCTTCGCCGATGGTGCCGATCGCTTCACGCGCCCGGGCAATGCCAGCCTCGTCCGTGATCTCGAAACATTCGGTGAAGCCGCAGACGCGCGCCAGTTCGGCCAGGTTGATGCCTGCGCCCGCATGGCTCATCTGGCCGCCCGTCTCGCCATAATGGCCGTTGTCCAGCACGACGATCGATAGGTTCTTTGGACGCTGCACAGCGATGGTGGCAAGGCCGCCAATGCCCATCAACTGCTCTCCATCGCCTGTGACCACTGTCACCGGGCGGTCGGGTTGCGCGAGAGCCAGGCCCAGCCCGGTCAGCGCCGCGCCGCCCATCGCGCCCCAGAGGTAGAAGTTGCCGGGATGGTCGCCCGCTGCAAAGACATCATAGGTGGGCGAGCCAAGGCCAGTGACGATCAGCATATCCTCGCGATCGGAGAGCAAGGCCGCGACCGCCGGGCGGCGGTGGAGACGGTTCACTTCAGCCATTTCTTGGCTCCCAGCATGCTTTGCGACAACAGGATGGCGATCGGCTGATCGCTTTCAAACGCCATGGTGGCGGCGGAAGCCATCATGGGGGCGAGGTCTTCCAGCCGGTCGATGCGGATGGTGGTGACGCCCATGATCTCAAGCGCGGCGGGCGTCGCCCGGCCCATCGAGACTTGCCACGGATTGAACTCCTGAAACTCGCCGCGCATCGTGACGATGGTCAGGAACGGAATGCGGCAACTCGCCAGCAGCGAGAGCATGTTGACGCAGTTGCCAACGCCGCTCGACTGCATGAGGAGAGCGCTGCGCTCCCCGCCCAGCCAGGCGCCGGTGCAAAGAGCGATGCCCTCTTCCTCGGTGGTGAGGACGATGGTCTTCATGGTTTCGGCGGCGCTGCACATGCGGATCAGGCGCGCATGGCCTGCGTCCGGAACATAGCTGACCTGCCGAACATTCGCCTGTTGCAAGGCGTCAAAGATTATCGGTGCCCAGGGGGAGTCGGCGTGCGCCCCCGTTTCCGTCTCACTAATGGCTGACATGCGGTCCTCGAAGTGGATTTCGCAAAGCCTATTGCGGGATTTGCTAAACCAATAGGAACAATCTACGCGTCCAGCTATGTCGGTTAAGCATGATAAAAAGGGTGTGAGCAGGTGGACTTCCGGCGGCTTGAACATTTCCTGAAAATCGCTGAACTCGGATCACTCAGCCGGGCAGCTGACAGGATGCGGATTGCTCAGCCTGCCCTCAGCCGCCAGATGCGCATCTTGGAGGAAGAGGCTGGCACGCCGCTTTTCTACCGCCACCGCCGGGGCATGCAGCTCACCCCGGCTGGTGAGGAATTGCGCCAGCATATCGCAGGGCCGGTACGGCAGGTCCGGCAGGCCTTTGACGATATACGGAACCAATCGGCGGAAGGGGGCGGCCAGATCGCCCTCGGGGTTCCGCCTACGGTCAGCTATATTCTGGCCGGGCGGCTTGCCCGCCGTGTCGCGGAGCAGGCGCCCAATATCTCGCTGCGGATCGTCGAGGGCTATGCAGGGCACCTCATCGACTGGCTGCAAAGGGGGGAGATCGACGTCGCGCTGCTTTACGGCCCGGCTTCCGATTTCCAGATGAACGTCGCGGAAATGCTTTACGAGGAGCTGGTGCTCGTAGGCCCGTCTTCCTCCGACCTCGATCCCGCGACGCGAATCCCTGTACAGGAACTCGTCAAGCTCCCCATCGTGCTGCCTAGCCAGTCGCACGGGCTTCGCCTGATCGTGGAGGCCGCGGCGCGCAAGGTCGGCGTGCCGCTCAATGTTCGATTTGAAGCAGACTCGTTCCTGGTGCTCAAAGAGCTGGTTGAGTTTGGTCTCGGCTACACTGTGTTGCCGCTCTCATCCTTGAACCGGGAAGTCGACGCTGGCATCCTGCGCTACGCACCGATCGGTAATCCGCCCGTTGTTCGCCAGCTGGTGCTCGGCATGCCCCGAGAGGAGCAGTTGACCCGTTCAACGCGGATCATCGTTCGGCTGGTGCGCGAAGAGATCAAGCATCTGGTGGATAGCGGCGTCTGGAAGGCGCAGCTGCAATATTGATTTTCTGGTGCCAGCGCGGTTCGGACATATCGATCCGGCATAGGTGGCGATAGCTGTTCTATGACTATGAACGCCACTGTGGAGCTATTTTGCCGCGACGCAGGAACATGAGAATATGGGGAGGATCAGGGTTGAATAGGCGGCAAGCCGAGCCATCGGCCCGGATGAAGCGAAAGGCAGCAGGCGTCCTTTCGCTTGGCGACTATGAAGCCCTTGCGTACGCGCATCTGCCACGCCCGTTGTTCGGCTATGTCGCGGGGGCATGTGAGGATAATCTGACCGTATCGGCCAATCGGGAAGCGATGCGCCGCGTCACTTTCGTCCCGCGCGCTTTGCGGGACATGGCGGGCCGCAGTCAGCACTCCTCCTTGTTCGGTGAGAACTGGTCTTCCCCGTTCGGCATAGCGCCGATGGGGCTGTCCGCGCTGGTCGCCATGCGCGGCGACATCGCGCTCGCACGGGCTGCGCATGCCGAAAATGTGCCGATGCTGCTCAGCGCGACGTCGCTCATTCGGCTGGAGGAGGTGCGCGCCGTTTCGCCCTCCTGCTGGTTCCAGGCCTATCTTCCTGCTGACCGCGAATGGATCGACGGCGTGATCGACCGGGTTGCGGCGGCAGGTTTCGGAACGCTCGTCATTTCCGTCGATGTGCCGGTGCTGGGCAATCGCGAAAATTTGATCCGCGAACGTTTCTCCACGCCCCTCAAGCCTTCTCTTCGACTGGCGATGGATGGCCTGCTGCATCCCCGCTGGCTGCTCGGCACATTTGCGCCGACCCTGATCCGCCACGGCATGCCAGCGTTCGAAAATTCCAGCGCGACACGCGGTGCGCCCGTGATCGCCCGCAATGCCGAGCGCAGCTTCGGGCAGCGCGACCGGCTGACCTGGGATGGCATCAGATATATTCGGGACCGCTGGCACGGCAATCTGATCCTCAAGGGGTTGCTTCATGCCGAAGATGCCAGGCTGGCGCGGGACGTTGGCGCCGACGCCATCATCCTGTCGAACCATGGCGGGCGGCAGCTCGATGGCGCCATCGGCACGCTCGACGCCTTGCCCGCTGCCGTCGCTGCCGCAGGTGACATGCCCGTCCTGATCGACAGCGGCTTCCGGCGCGGCAGCGACATATTGAAGGCCATTGCGCTCGGTGCGCGCATGGTACTGATCGGCCGTCCCTTCCTCTATGCTGCGGCGGTTCATGGGGAAGCGGGGGTGCGCCACGCCATCGGGCTGCTCCGTGCGGAGATCGACCGGAACATGGCACTCCTCGGCACCAACTCGCTCGATGAGCTTGGGCCGGACTATCTCCACCGTACGGACGGAGCAGCCATATGACAGATATCAGCCAGCCGCGCCCTTGCCCCGGCCCGCCTGCGGAGCAGAGCCCGCCAACCCGCTTCGTGATGCCCGCAGGCGCGATCGACACGCATTGCCATGTCATCGGCGCGCCGCCCGAATATCCGCTGGTGCCGGAGCGGTCCTACACCCCGCCGCCCGCCAGCGCAGAGACGTATCTTGCGATGCTGGATGCCGTGGGTTTCGCCAAGGGCGTCCTCATTCAGGTCAGTGTGCATGGCACGGACAACCGCCTGCTCTTCGACACGCTGGCCGCGCATCGCGAGCGGCTGCGCGGCGTTGCCGTGATGCCCGCCGATCTACCCGGCCGAGCCTATGCCGAGGCGCATGAGGCGGGTGTGCGCGGACTTCGCCTCAACGACTTCATCCGCGATGGCGGGGGACTCTACGGCGGAGGAATAGGCTTCAAGGATCTGGAGCGGTTCGATGCGCTGGCCTGTGAGATGGGCTGGCATCTCCAACTCCTGCTCGACGGCCGCGAGCTTGTAGAACTCGCCCCGCGCATCGCCCGTCTTCGCTGTCCCTGGATCATCGATCATATGGGCCACATCCCTTACACAGCGGGCATCGCTTATCCGGGATTCCAGATGCTGGTCCAACTGGTCGCCGATGGCGGATGGGTCAAGATTTCCGACGCCTTCCGCATGTCTGAACAGCCGAACTATCGCGATTCCATTCCCTTCGCCCAAGCGTTGGTCGCCGCCGCGCCCGACCGCTGCGTCTGGGGATCGGACTGGCCCCACGTCGCGCAATGGCGGCCAATGCCCACGGTATCGGGACTGCTCGACCTGCTCGCCGAGTGGGTGCCCGACGAAACGGTGCGCAACCGCATCCTGGTGGACAATCCGGCGCATTTTTACAACTTCTGAAAAGGTTGCGAGAATGGCACGCCTGAGCGGCAAAACTGCGGTGATCACTGGAGCAAGCGCTGGCATAGGCGCAGCCACCTCGTTACTCTAGCTACTGTGATCTTCGGCGATGGCGCGCGCTGCCCGACGACCGGAATATATGCAATCGGCGAAGCTGAGTCCGCTCACATAAAGATTGGAGCAGATACCGATGGCGGTGCGCCCGGCGGCATACAGCCCCGGTACGACCCCGCCCGCCAATGCCTTCACCGCGCCGCTGGCCTCATCCACCCGCAGACCGCCCACCGTCATGCAGGACAAGGGAAACAGCCGCGCGTCGGTCGAGGCGTCTACCGCATAGAACGGGCCTGTGGCCAGTTCGGCCATTTCCTCGGGCGCCTTGTGAAACGCATCCGGGGTCTCGCCGCGCGCGGCGCTGTTATAGGCCGCCAACGATTCCGCGAAGCGGGCCGGTGAAAAGCCCATTTTTTTGGCCAAGGCCTCCGGCGTCGCGCCCTTTCTCGCGCCGAACAGGCCGTTGATGAGGGTGATATCTCGCTGGAACGTCAGCACACCTTCACCGAATGCGTCCTTGAGCGACTGCCGCCATAGCTTGCGATCCATGATGATGTAGGCGCGCCCGCCATGTCGCTCGACCATCCCGTCGCCGATGCGCGCGCCATACCATGTCTCGTTCACATAGCGGCGTCCTTCACCATCGACGACCATGGCCCGCCCCCACGCCTGCGGCGGTGAGAGGAAGCGCCAGGCAGACACACGCTCCATCAGCCCGGTTTCCCCGCCTGCCGATACGCCCAGCATGATGCCGCTGCCGTTGTCACCGAGCGTGCCGTTCGGCAGTGCCGCTGCGACGTGCGGAGCGAAATGCTGCACCATCGCCTTGTTGCAGATAAAGCCGCCTGCACTCAGCACCACGCCCTTGCGGGCGCGCAGCCACTCGCTGCTTCGCGCAGCGGACGCCAGAGCATCCGCCTTGCGGAGGAGCCTGTAGCCGATCGACACCGTCACCTGTGCGCCCGGCAGCGTCGAGGGGAGCATGGAGAGCCATTTGTTGGCCTTGGCCACGAGTTTCGAGTGTCGTTCGCGTATGGCAGGATCGGCCAGCCGCTCGACGCGAACGCCTATGACGCGGCCCGCCCTGTCCAGCGCAAGTTGGCGTACGTCGGCATGGGTCTGGAAGTCCAGTCCGCGCGCAAGGGCCGCCGCCTTGAGCGGACCGTAAATGCCCACGCCAAGACCGAAGGGGTTCTTGCCATTGCGATGCACCGTGCGATGCCCGCGCGCCGCCGGTAGGGTAAAATCGCGGAACGGTCCGGCAAGGCTGCTATCGGGGTGGTAGAGAAACTTGTCGAGCGGCGGATAAGATGTCTTTTTAGAAAATAAGGTGGCGCTGAACGGCGCGCCATGTCGGCGCAGCCACTCGAATGTCTCGGCGCTTGTCTCGCAAAAATCGCGCAGCGTATCGGGCGCGACGACATTGCCGACCTCGAACCGGAGATAATCCTCCATAAGCTTTGCGTCGTCCTCGACGCCCGCCTCCTGCTGTATGGACGTGCCACCGCCAGCGTAATAGACACCACCATTGGCCGCGGTCGAACCGCCGCCCTCATACAGGTCGAGCGCGATTACGGAGAGGCCCTGCTCAAGGCCTTCCAACGCGGCCGCAACTCCAGCTCCGCCCAGCCCGACAACAATCATATCGGCTTCGCCCTGCCACGCATGCGTGTCGGGTTCGTCGATCTGGAGGGGGGCATCAATGGCAAGTCCCCAATCGGTGATCGCGCCGCCGGACGTCGGCACCGGCGCGGGCGCGCGAAGCCCCCAAGGGTCCGGCGGGATAAATCCGGCCGCTTCGGGGTTCATCGGGCTTGCCATCTGTCGCCTCCATCCTCTGGGCGCTGCCGCACCTGATTGGTGATGACAGTCAAACGTGGCCATAAAGATAAACTTGTCCGATGGTCAAGTAAATCACCAGTTGCCCATGTCCGGGGTGACATGCCCGCTTTACCGGCCCGCGTTATTTATGCCATTGGCGATCAGATGAGCCGGTCAAATTCAGCTTTGCCGGGCATAAAGCCCACAGCTCGTAGGGGAGGCCGACCCGGCATCGCAGAGGCGGCGCGTTTGACCAAGGCGATCCTCGCCGCCGCTGAGGCTGCGTTCCTCAAGCAGGGCTTTAGTAAGACCAGTATCGCGGCAATCGCGGCGGCGGCAGGAACGAGCAAGCAAACGGTCCATGCGCGCTTTGGCAGTAAGGAACGATTGTTCATCGCAGTCAGCGACGCATTGCTACGCGAACGTTTCTCGACGCCCGCTCCAAAAGGATTGTCACTGCGCGACAGCCTGATCGCGGTAGCCATACAGGCGCTGGATGCGATGCTCGACCCGAAGATGGTGATGATGACCGCGATCATCATGGGGGAGGCAAAGCGTTTTCCCGAACTCGCCCGTCTGGCCGACAACGATGCCAGCTTTCCCGGACGCGAAATGATGTTCGTGCTGATTGCCGACGCCGTGAACGCTGGGGAACTTGCCTGCAATGACCCGCGACGGGCCATGCTCATGCTTCAGGATATGGTGCTCGGCACGCCCCTCCGCGCTGCGACCCTGGGGGGAGATAGCCTTGATAGTCAGGAGCGGCGCGACTGGGCCGTTGATGCCGTGGACCTGTTCCTTGAAGGCGCGCGGGTCACCCGGCAGAAGGCAGAACGTGAGAAATAGGGTGTCTACTGCCAGACTGCTTTATTAAGATCAGGACTCACTGATTGAGCCAGAAGATGACCACCCCATCAAGTCCAGACGCATCCGATTGGATAAATCGCTTGCTCGATTTGAAGGTCTTGACGGCCACAAGCGATCGTCCAAGCCGTGCTGCTAAACCGGCATAGTTGGATCGGCAGAGGTCCGGCGAACGTAGGATTCCGTTCGTCCACGCGATCCAATCGGCGACCAGATTATGCGTTTCCGATCCTCGCTGGCCACAGGTTGCTGCAGCGCCTGCATCGCGCAGTAACGTCAGTCGAAACAGCGAGTAGAGGTCGAGCGCGCAATGCCGACTTCGTTTACCGCGTCGACGGCGACGCAATAACCCTTCCCAAGGTTCAGGCTGCCAATCTCCAGCGACGTCAACCCGTCGTAGACCTGAAAATTTTGGTTCATCAGATCGGGGCGACGCCCGACGCGAACGATATGAAATTCGGCGCCGGGGGCCGCCTGCCAAGTAACCGTCACGCGCCGGGGGTCCGCTGCGCTTCGGCTCGCCTTCACCGCGGATACGCGCCCAGGGCGTCGGCCTGTTCCTTTACCGAACACGCGCAGGTCGTAGAGAGAGAAGTTGCCGCCGTCCGGCGCCTGTACATTGCGGAGCCGCACGAAACGGGCGTTCTGCGCTTGGGGCAGCACCTGATAGTCATGCGGCGCGTCACGCCCATCGTGGGCGTGGTCGATAGCTGTGCGCCAGCGTTGGCCATCATCCGACAGCTCTAGCACATAGCGGTAGCTATCCCGGCTGATCCCGCGGCCCTGGCTGCCCTGATCGGCAAAGTTGATCTGAATCGCTTCGATGCGCTTTTTCGATCCCAGATCGATCTGGAACCATTCTTCACCGCCCGATCGCGCCGACCACAATGTCCTCGAATCCTCATCGACGGCGTTTTCAACCGGAAAACCGTCCAGTGTGGAGGACGCGGTGGCAGCCTTGCCGCGCGAAAGAAGCATCCATCCCGTCAGGTCACGATTGCCGCTGAAGTAACGTGGATAATCCCCCAGATAGGTATCCGACAGAACTTCGCCCGTCCGTGTAAAACGGGCCGGGAACAGTCCCAGCCGCCGTTCGAAAATATGGCGCTGCGAGATAGTCATGGTGCCTGCGTGCCACCACCGTCCCGTCGCATCCTTGAAGGTGTTGCCATGCCCCGCGCCGGTAATGAAGCCGGTGGGCTTCACGGCAAAGGGGCTATAGTCCTGATAGACGAACGGCCCCATCGGATCGTCGGCGACCAGGACGCCGTTGGCATATGTCTTGAACTCGGTGCCGGGCGCCGAATATTCCAGATAATAGCGGCCGTCATGCTTGGTCATCCACGATCCTTCGACGAAGGATGGCGCGCCGGGCTTTTCATTATTGTCGCCCGGCACCTCCCACCCGCGGCCATCCTTGTCGCGGGACTGCGGGATGTACGCAGTCCTGATGACGAGGAACGTGCTGGTATCGAGCTCATCCACGCGCAGCGGGCCCTTCGATGCCAGACCGCTGTACATGTACAGGCGGCCATCATCGTCGAGGAACATGTCCGGGTCCTCATAACGCTGTTCGATGACGGCGGCTTCATACCAGCGCCCGGACTTTGGATCGTCGGTCGTCCAGATGCGGCGCGTACTTTCGCTTGTGGCCAAATACATCCGGTCCCGGATCACGACGACGGTCGGAGCGAACTTGTCCACGGCGTAGCCGCTCGCTTCCACGAAAGTCCAGTGCTGGAGGTCTGGCGAATGCCAATAGCCCTTCGAATGCGATGCGAAGAGGTAGTACAGGCCTTTATATGTGATGATCGTGGGATCGGCCGCTTCCCGATAGGCTTCGCCGAGCTTGAGCTGGATTTGCGGGATCTTGACGGGCGTCTGGTAACGATAGGGTAGATCAACAGGATTTGCATAGGTCGCCATGCGCGACCTGCCTGCTGCCTCTGCCGGGACGAACGGGACCAACGCCATAACGGACAGGCTCGCCGTTACCCAGTGCAGAGCCTTATATACCGCCCCGTTTCGTACTGAACTTCCCACAAGACTACCCCACTGATACGTCAGATACGCCGTGACATAGGCCAGGCTGGCAAATAAGTATACAGATACGTTGCATTAATCCGGCGGTGGAGTATGGCCTGCTTCTGGAAATATCTGGCGAGGCAGCGCAGTAATGCGAGCGTGCGCGGCTAAGGATGCAGGGAGAATAAGATGGCAAATTCAGAGGCGTTGAAGCTTGCCTGCGCTGCGGCACTGTATTTCACCACATCTCACGCGGCCATGGCGTCGGACACCTTGCTTGATGGTTTCCGCGCTCCGCCGCTAGCGGCCAAGCCCAGGGTGTGGTGGCACTGGAACAGTGGGCAGATCAGTTCCGCCGGCATCGCCGCCGACCTCGACTGGATGGAGCGCATCGGCCTGGGCGGGTATCAGGCTTTCGACGTGGACTTGGGCGCCCCGCGCGTGGTGGAAACGCCGCTTCCCTACATGAGCGATGGCTGGAAGGCGATGTTCGGCGAAGCCGTGGAGCGAAGCATTCGTAAAGGCTTCGACATCGGGATCGCCGGTTCGCCCGGTTGGAGCGAGAGCGGCGGCCCTTGGGTCAAACCCGAACAGGGCATGAAGAAATATGTGTGGAGCGAGACCCAGGTCACCGGGGGACGACGCTTCACCGGCCAGCTCGTCCAACCGCCGGGTTCCGCAGGACTGTTTCAGAACAATGCCAGCGGGCTTGGCGTAAAGACGTTCTACCGCGATGCGAAACTGGTGGCGTTCCGCACGTCCAATGGCGCGAAGCTGCCCACCCCCACGGTCAGCGCCAGCGGTGGAAACTTCACCGCGCAGATGTTGAGCGACGGCGATGTCGTGAAAAGCACGGAGCTGACCCCCGGCCCCGATGGCGATGCCTGGCTGCGATTTGACTATGGTCGCGCCGTCACCGTCCGTGCGGTCACGACCGCAACCGGCGGCTACGCCCATTTCGGAGGTCGCGGCGGTGCGGGCCTTGGGTCGGGTGCACGGCTGGAAGCAAGCAATGACGGCCGCAGCTGGAATCAGGTCGGGATGATCGAAACGGCAGGCCCGCAACGGACCGCGACCGTGCCGACGACGACCGCCCGCTGGTTTCGGGTACTGGTTCCGGCAGGAGCGGGTCCCAAAGCCAAGATTGGCGGCGCGAGCATGGCGGGGCCTCCCGGCGGCAAGCTGCTGGTATCGGAGCTGGTTCTGCGCGGTGCCCCGATGGTCAACGCATGGGAAACCAAGGCCGGTTTCGCGCTGTCGTCCGACTATTACTCCCTGGCCACCCCGGGCGGGCAGGGCGCGATCCGCGGGCGGGAGGTCGTCGACCTCACATCACGCATGCGCCCCGACGGCACCTTGGACTGGACTCCGCCAAAGGGCGAATGGACTGTCCTGCGCATCGGCTACTCCCTGACCGGCCAACGCAACGCTCCGGCTCAGCCTTCCGGTTCCGGGCTGGAGGTGGACAAGCTCAGCGGCGCGGACGTGACCAGCTACATTACCCAATATCTTGACCGCTATCGTCAGGCGAGCGGCGGGCGGTTGGGCGCTGGCGGCGTCACCAACATGATCTTCGACAGCTGGGAAGCGGGGGAAGCGAACTGGACGCCCGCCATTCTGGAAAAATTCCAGCGCCTGCGTGGCTACGACGCCACGCCGTTTCTGCCGGTGTTGGCAGGCTATGTGGTGGACAGCGCCGAAAGGAGCGACCGTTTCCTGTGGGATTTCCGCCGCACGCTGCAGGACCTGCTGAAGACCGAGCATTACGACACCCTGACTACCCAACTGCACAAGGTCGGCATGATCCGCTACGGCGAATCGCATGAAGGCCGCCCCGCCGCCATGGGTGACGGGATGGAGATGAAGGCGTCGGCGGACGTGCCGATGGCGGCATTCTGGCACAAGCGGACGCCCGGTGTCTTCCAGCCTGGCCCTTTCGCGGACATCCGCGAATCCGCCTCCGTCGCCAATATCTGGGGCCAGAACATCGTCGCCGCCGAAGCGCTGACCGCCAGCGGCTCGCCCTGGTCGATCGCGCCGCGCATGTTGAAGCCGGACGCCGACCTGATGATGGTTGCGGGCATCAACCGGTTCATCCTGCACAGTTCGGTGCATCAGCCACTGCTCGGGAAGGCGCCGGGGCTGGTGCTCGGTCCCTTCGGCCACTGGTTCAACCGCAACGATACCTGGGCGGAACAGGCAGGCCCCTGGATCAGCTATCTCGGTCGCGCCTCGTACCTGTTGCAACAGGGGCATGCGGTGAACGACGTGGCGATCTTCTACGGCGAGGGCGCCTCGATCACCGGGCTTTTCGGCGAAACTCCACCTGCCGTGCCGGACGGGTTGCAATATGATTATGTGAACGCCGATGCGCTCAAGACTCGCATCTCGGTGAAGGACGGACGTCTCTTTACGCCGGACGACATGTCCTGGCGGCTTTTGTACATGAGTGGCCAAACGCGGTGGCTCACCTTGCCAACGCTTGAACGCCTGCGCGCTCTTGTCCGTGACGGCGCGATCCTCGTGGGTGACAGGCCCCAGGGCTCACCAAGCCTCAGCGACGACCCGGAGCAGGTCCGCGCCATCATAACTGAGCTTTGGCCGATGGCATCTGGCGCTCACAAGGTAGGGGCGGGTAAGGTTTACGCAACGAATAGCCTTGCCGCTCCGTTGGCAGCGGAAGGGGTAACGGCCGATTTCGAAATCGTGGGCGGACAGGCGGACGGCGCAATCCGTTTCAGGCATCGCCAGACACCTGACCGCGACATCTATTTCGTCTCGAATAGCCAGAACAAAGCGCAGTCGGTGGTGGCCGCCTTCCGGGTGACGGGCAAGACCGCAGAGATTTGGGATCCTGTAAGCGGCCAGGCACGACCTGCAAGCTATCGGTACGAAAATGGCCGCACTCTGGTCGATATCCCGCTTGCCCCCTTCGGCTCAACCTTTGTGATGTTCCGCAACGGTGGTCCGGAAAGCCAGCAGCTTCCCGTCCCAACCGTTCAGCCACTGGCTGATGTGTCTGATAAATGGTCGATCGCGTTCCCGCCCGACCGAGGCGCACCGGCAAAGCTCGAACTCGGCCGGTTGCGCGACCTGAGCAAGGACGTTGACCCTGGGGTGAAGTATTTTTCCGGCACTGCCAACTATAGCCGGACGCTCCGGGTGCCGCGGTCCTGGATGCAGGATGGCGGGCGCTTGCAACTCGATCTCGGCACGGTTGAGGTGGTCGCCGAAGTGCTGGTCAACGGCCGTTCGGCGGGCATAGTGTGGACGGCGCCATACCGCGTTGATGTTACCAACCTACTGAAGACCGGGCGCAACAAGATTGAGGTTCGGGTCAGTAACTTGTGGGTCAATCGCGTCGTTGGTGACCGTCAACCCGGCGTGACGAAACGGATCGCCTTCACGCATGAGGACGCGGCAAGCCTAGGCATCAAGCAGCCGCGTAGCGTGTTCGACACCGTAGGGCCGGGCGGAACGCCCTTCGGCGCCACACCCTATACCGCCTCTACGCCAGTGCCGCCATCGGGGTTGATAGGCCCAGTACGGCTGGAGCGTCAGATGCCCCAGGCTCTCAGACAAGCTCGATAAGTGCTACACCTTCCGGCGGCAAGTCGAGCGTAAGCTGAGCATGCTCATCTAGCGTCATCCTCTCAGGGGCCGCCAGTTCCGCTGCCCTGCGAATGGTATCTAACTGCTCGCGGGTGGGATATTGCGGCGATCCCATGGCGCGCCAAGCTGGATAAGGAGATCCGCGCTCCTGATCGACATAGCTGACCTGGACAGCTTGGGCGGCTGCGGCGCCCTGCAGTCGAACGGTTAGCGTCTTGCGGTCACCGATGATCCGGCGCTCCCTGCTGGCGCCGGGGATGCCCGGAGCCTGCTGGACGTCTGCGAGGTTCCAGACCAAAGCCGCGCACCCGCCGTCCCGCGTGCGCGAGGCCAGCGCAGGACCCTTCGCGGCCAATCTGCGGTCGCCAAGCCGATGTAGCAGCTTGTAAGTGTTGAATTCCGGCTTGGCCACGCTCCCCCGGGCGAGCATGCCCCAACCGTTCTGACCTTCCTTGAAGATCCAGTTGGCAACCATATTCTCTTCATACTCGCCGCTGATCTGCCACTGGCACATAGCCTGGCAGTGGGGGAGGCTCTCTTTGATGGCGTGGGCGATCATGGCCGGACTATCGGATGACCATTCATTGATCCACAATGCCGTCCCCTTATAGCGGGTGGCATCGATCTGTTTCCGGGCCAGCGCGGCTGCGGCAGGCACGACATCATACTCCTTATGCAGACCTGCTTTCCCGAAAATCAAGGCCTGATCGTCTCCGGGATAGACATGGGTCGAAACGAAATCGACCGGCAGATTATTCTGTGCACAGAATTGGAGGAACTGCGGAATCCACTGTATTGCCGATGTCGCAGGCCCCCCCACCTTCAAAGAAGGATCGACCGCCTTCACTGCCTGAGCAGCTGCCTTATAAAGCGCGAAATATTCCTCCTGCGTTCCAGTCCAAAACCAGGATTTCAGATTTGGTTCGTTCCAGACCTCAAAATACCATTGTCGCACTTCCTCTGCGCCATAGCGCTGAACGAGATGGCGGACGAACTTCCCGACGAGTTCCGCCCATTTGTCCAACGATGATGGTGGAGTTACATTGGCGCGGTAAAAGCCAAATTCCTTCGCTCCGCTTGCCAACGAGCGGGGCATGAAACTGAGTTCGACGAACGGCTGGACGCCACGTTCTAGCAGGCCATCATATACGGCATCGACGTTCTGGAAATTACCATTTGCGCCGACCCCCATCTCGTCATTGAAGATGCCGTGAAAACGGATGCGTTGCAGACCGGCCTCATTCTTGAACCGCGCCAAGTCCTTGCGCCATGGCTCCCGAAGAGTGATGGCAGCACGATCTGAGCCCATGCAGCGCGACCAAATATGATCGAGAGGACCGGCGTCTTTTCGGATATCGATATCGATGAAATTGTCGGGCGTGCGGCCCCAGGCCGGAGAAGTCAGAGCCGCCACGCCCATCGCGCCCCCCATCGCGGAGAATTCACGGCGCGTCCACATCTTGTCATCCATAGATTTTCACCACTCGCAAGCCAAGCCCATCTTGACGGGCAATTTCCCCGAAATTGATGAGCCGACCATGGATCTTAGCTCTATTAAATGCAACGTTATTGTTTACTTTTTGAGCCATGGGGAGGACCTTGGCCGCCGCGTGCCTTTTCAAATTTGTCTTACGAACGAATGACAAGCGCCCCTCCAGGGGAGAGCATATGCTGCGCTCTGATCGTGCTTTCGTGCTGCTTTACGTGAGCGCCGCTGCTGCGGATATGCCGCGGCTTAATGTGAGGATGGAGGGCTCGCGTTGCCATAAAGCCTTTAACGCGAATAGGATCAAAGCGCCTGCATCATGGAAGCAGTTCGAACCAGTCGGAGGGACAGGATCACCATTGTTCGCGGGCGAACAATATGAGATCCACTATCTTCTTCCCATGTGTCTCGATATCTTTTGCGGAGAGCTTACGAACGAGGTCATACTGTAAAAACCAGCCATATACCGATGTGAGAATGTGCTCGGCGACTGCTTCTGGTCGCTCCACGGGGATCGCGTCCCTGTGCGCAGCGGCGCGAATATCCTCCGCCAGCAGCCGAACTGCGTTGAGATAACCCAGTTCGTGCATCAGTGGCGCGAGATCTGGAAAGCGATGGCGATTGAGAAGAATTAACGAATGAAGTCCGCGAAAGAGGGGATCGACCAACAGAGACGCCATGTCGGCAACGCGTAGGTGCAGAACCTCTCTCAGATCGGTAACGCCATGGGTGGATTTGACTCGGGAAACCGCATACCAGCGGGCCAGCGTTTCCCTCACGACCGCACGGAAAAGATCCGCCTTGGTCGCGTAGCGGGCGTAAAGCGTGGTGCGGGTTATGCCGGTCGCCGCGGCAATCTTCTCCATAGAAACGCCATCGAACCCATCGACCAGAAACATGCCTCGGGCGGTGCCAAGAATGGCTTGCTCGATCAGCGCCACCTCCGTTGACGAGGGACGCCCTCTCTTGAGGGCAAGCTTTGCAGGAGTGGCGGTTCGACGGGTCATCAGCGCCTTCTGATATAGGAGCACCGCCATGGCAATGAGATGCTGAAATCGACCCGTTATCTAAATTTGGCGAGATCCTTATCAATTGCAGCCAGCTGTCTGTCGCTGATCTTGCCCTGGGAGAAGCGCTGGATTCCTTTCAGCGTCAGGCCGCGTGCGAGGAAGATCCTGCTGTCGGTCGATGTGTTGGGGATATGCCTGTCCACGATTGCGCGTGTGCGAGGATCATCCAGCAGCGTGCCGATGGGCGTACTCGAGCTACTGTAGCGCGGTGCGACAGCGGGCGCGTTCTTGCGCGCAGGGATTGCCGCCAAAGAGGTTGCAGAGAGGGCGGTGAGGGCCGCGAAAAGAAGAAGTTTTTTCTTCATGGGGGCGTGTTTGCAGCCGTTGTCTGAGCGGATGGACCCGGCCAGATTTGAGCGAAAAATGGATTCGACGCGGCAACTAGCGGATAACTGCCGATATCGGTCTGGCAGGTGGGACACCAATGGCCGCCTGCCAGATAGAGGTTGGGCGACATGGTGAAGCGGTGGCCAAGACTGCATTCCCAATCTACGGGAGAGAATGGGTCATCAACCTTGCTTGCATGGCATTTGGCCCCGCGGAAGTCAGCGGCGCCGCGAAGATCCTCGGCTGCCCATTCGTTCTTCGGCTTGGAATCGTCATAGCCATGATCGAGCGCGATCGGGTCTCGCGAAGGCTGCGCCAATGGGAAGTCATCCCAGTCATCGGGAATTTGTTCCCATGCCTCGCGCGATCCGAAATAGGCGTTGATATGTTCCCTATCATTGGTGCGGATCCAGCTGGCAGGCCCCCCAGAGCCCTCCGCAACCGCACGAATCTGCTTGCGGGCAAGGCCTGGGAACAAGCGCATTATGGTGCGGACCACCCAGGGAATGCGACGGGGTAGTTCGGTGAAAAAGTCGTCGATCGAAAAACGCCGATAGGGCACGAGCTCTTCCAAACGATCGGAATCGAGATACCACTGCCCATGGAAGTTTCGCGTTGCCAGCCATTTTGGATTGAGAATGCGCCGGAAATCCTTGACGCCCATGGCGGCCATCATCTTGACCATCAACTGATGGTTGACGAGCCGCGCGGATTCTCCGCCGCCAATATTATAGAAGTGACGCCAGAAATTCTCTGGAACGCCGTCGCCGCACAACGCTGCCATCAAGCGCGCCGAGTCCTCCACGGTTGACCACTCCATGACTCCGTTAGGAGGGTTATGGAACATGATCGGCCCCTGGGTCTTCCACATGTCGTAATGGGCCATACCGGTCTGGCGGATCGATACCCAATATTTAAGGCCGGACTCGGCTACGATGGCCTCTGCACGGGCCTTGGTGCCAGCATAATGCCCGTTATAGCCGATGCAGATCGGATCGCCGGTACGTCCCCAGTGGACCGGAGGATTGCGGCTGCCGGTCTGTGCCACCGTGCCGATGTATACAAGGCGGATCTGATCAGCATTGGGCTGGCTTCGGATGGCGTTCACGACATTTTGCGTACCGCCGACATTCACCTTTTCAACGACAGCGGGCGGGAGTTCGTCGGCAAGAGGGGACACGAGAGCGCCCATGTGCAGGACCATGTCCACGCCAGCGACTGCCCGGTCCACGGAGGCGGCGTCGGTGAGGTCGCCCCATGCAAAATCCACGCTATGCTGCTTTTGCAGGCGGCGAATAACGCGATGAGATTTCTCTTCTGGACGCACGAGTACGCGGACGGTCAATGCGGGCATCTGCGAAAGTGCATGGACAACGGCTCTGCCCATATTGCCTGTCGCGCCCGTCACCAGGACCAGCTTTCCAGTTGCTGCCATTTTAGTTCCTTTCGCCGTTCTAAGAAATGCGACTTAGCCCCGGGATTTGTGAATGCCAATTGAAATATACATTAATGTCCATTTATAGGGGAGGGAGATTCAGGAGATCAATTATGACTCGTCCGCACGGTGAACCTCGCCCTGGCGACCCCCATTGGAACAGCGACGTCGAAGCGCCGCTTGTCATCGAGGATGCTGACGCCTTCGAATGGGACGGCGCAGAAGATGTGATCATCGTGGGCTATGGCGGCGCGGGCGTCGCGGCAGCGATCCAGGCGCATGAAGAGGGCATGTCGGTCCTGGCCATCGATCGTGCGGATGGAGGAGGCGCGACGCGCATCAACGGAGGCATATTCTACGGAGGCGGCGGCACGCCGGCTCAGTTGGATGCAGGTGTCGAGGACAGCGTTGAAGACATGTTCAGCTATCTTCGTTTGGAGACCCAAGGCGTTGTCAGCGACCAAACGCTCCGGATCTTCTGCGAAGAGAGCGCAGATACGGCGCGTTGGCTGGCCGGACATGGCGTCCGTTTCGCGGGGCGCGTCTATGAGAAAAAGACAAGCTATCCGCACACCGACTATTCCCTCTATCATTCCGACAACAGCCTTGCGCCCAACTACAAGGCCGTGGCGAAACCTGCTCCGAGAGGGCATCGCGCCCTGGTCGACAAGCTGGATGCACCGATGGGATACGGGAAAGGTCTTTATGATCCGCTGCGGAAGTCAGCGGAGCGTTTGGGGATCAAGTCCTTGCCCTCCACCAAGGTGAGGCAGCTCGTGATGGATCACAATGGTCGCGTGGTCGGCGTGGTTGCCATCCAGATGCAGCCCGGCACCGCCGAGGGGAAGCGCTATGACGCCTTGATGCGTCGCGCGACGGCTATGGTACTTCGCCTGCCGCCTTCGATGCCGGGCGCCCCCATCATCGCTCACCTGGCGTCGCGGCTGTTTAAAAAAGCGGCGGCTTTGGAGCGTAAGGCGGGTGTTAAGCGCGTAATTCGTGCGCGTCGCGGCGTATGTCTTGCGGCGGGGGGCTTCATTTTCAATCGAAAGATGGTCGAGCATTATGCGCCCAAGTATCTCAAGGGCATGCCGCTTGGCACTCCCGGCGATGATGGAAGCGGTATTCGGCTCGGGCAGAGCGCGGGCGGCGACGTATCGCGCCTTCAACATGTCAGCGCTTGGCGTTTCATCAACCCGCCCATCGCCTGGGCGCAGGGCATGGTCGTAAACCGGCAGGGCCAGCGATATGTCAACGAGATGCTCTATGGCGCGTCTATCGGTATGCCGATGGTGGAAGATCATGAGGGTGTGTGCTGGATCATCCTGGACGATGATGGCTATCGAACGGCCAAGCTCCAGTCGAAGAGCAAGGCCATCTTGGGCTTTCAGCGTTACCCCGCACTAGCCGCCATGCTCATGGGGTCGAAAAAGGCAGGCTCGATCAAGAGCCTGGCCGGAAAGTGCGGGATCGCGCCGGAAGGTCTTGAAGCAGCGGTCGCCGACTACAATCGGCTCGCCGAAACAGGGACGGCTGACCCACTAGGGAAAGCCTCCGAGGATATCGTGCCGATCGTAAAAGCGCCTTTTTACGCCATCAACATGTCCATCGACGCCAAATTGGGTTTCCTCCCGGTTCTGACGCTGGGGGGCCTCAGGGTGCAGGAGCATAGTGGCGCAGTCTTGAACGAAGAGGGTGAGCCGATCCGCGGACTTTATGCGGCTGGCCGGAACGCTGTCGGCATCTGCTCCAATATCTATGTCAGCGGCTTGTCGGTTGCGGATTGCGTCTTCTCTGGACGCCGGGCCGCGCGGTCGCTGGCGAGGTCGGACTGAAGCCCTTGGGTTTGACAGCACGCCGGAGCAAGGCGCTAATGCTACCAGAGCGTTTACTTAACTGCCGGATCGCTTATGTTGAGTATCGGTCGAATCGATATGACCGCTATTTAGATCATGTTTGCCGTGCGGATTGAGGGATTCTCGCCGCATCGGTGCTGCGCTCTGGGCCGAACTGCACGGCGGCCCAGAGCGCATTGCCTTGAGGCCGCATTTGCCCGCATCAGCAAGTTGGCTGTGTTGTAAAATATGCAGTTAAGCACATTTATACAGCGCGGCCATCTATACGCACTTGCTCCGATGACCGTTAAACGGCGTCGCCATGACGGTTGGCGGTAGCGGCCTGGCGATCCAGAGGTCGCCAGGCTTTGGGCAACCCGCTATCCCTGCATCGCCTCCAACTCTATCCCCTTGGTTTCCTGAACCGTCATAAAGACGAACAGCAGGGATAGCAGGGCAAAGGTGGTATATGCGCCATAGGTGACGGGCAGCCCGATATTCTTCGCCAGCCAAGGGAAGCTTGAACTGACAAGAAAGTTCGCGAGCCACTGCGCAGCGCCTGCCACGGCAAGGGCCGACCCGCGCATCTGGTTGGGAAACATTTCGCCAAGCATGACCCACATGACCGGACCCCAACTGAGGTTGAAGAATATCACGTAGATGTTGGCAGCGAGCAGCGCGACGAGGCCGAGCCCTGCCGGCAAGCGAAGGGCGCCGTCGACCATGGCCGCATTGCCAAAGCACCAGGCCAGCGTTGCGAGCGTGGCTGTCATGCCTGCGGAGCCGATCAGCAGAAGCGGCCGCCGCCCGATCCGGTCGATGAGCAGGATCGATACGAGGCATGCGAGGATCGATACGGCCCCAGACGCGATATTGATCTTCAGAGCGTCGCTTTCTGTGAAACCCACGGCCTGCCAGAGTACCGCGCCGTAGTAGAAGACGACATTGATCCCGACGAGTTGCTGGAACACGGCCAGGCCAATGCCGACCCAGACGATCTTGCGCCAACCGCCGCCCGGCTTGCGAATATCGGCCAGGCTGGGCTGGTGATCGTGAGAAAGCGATGCGCTAATTTCGTTCATTTTCTCGGCTGCGGCTTGTGGGCCGAGCAGGCGATCCAGAACCAGCCTGGCCTGTTGCAGTCGCCCCTTGGCGATTAGGAAGCGGGGGCTTTCCGGGATGCCGAATAGCGCCACCAGGAACAATAGGGCCGGTACGGCTTGAACCCAGAACATCCATCTCCAGGCAGGCTGCCCGGCCCAAGCCGTTCCAAGCGAGGATCCCGCGATGCCTGCGAGATAATAATTGGCGAAAAAGGCTCCGGTCAGACCCGAGATGATCATCACCTGCTGCATGCTGGACAGCCTTCCGCGTATATGCGCGGGCGTAACTTCGCTGATGTAGGCGGGGGAAAGGACGCTTGCCGCGCCCACCGCCATTCCAGCGAAGAAGCGGGCGATGGCGAGGGCTGTTGCGCTGAATGCTCCGCCGGAGGCGACGGCGCTGATGATGAAGAGGATCGCCGCGACGATCATGACGGTACGACGGCCCCAGATATCCGCGAAGCGGCCCGCGAGGAAGGCGCCCAATGCACAGCCTGGCAACAAAGCGCTGACCGTCAGGCCAAGCTGAGCCTCATCAAGTCCGAAGGTGTGGCGAAGCCCCTCTTGCGTGCCGTTGATTGCCCCGGAGTCATATCCGAACATGAAGCCGCCGATCGTGGCAACCGCGACTATACGGCCGATCAAAGCCAGATTGACCCGCTCCTGTGCAACCCGATGCATAGCTGAACCTCTCCTATTGTGAGCGCTACCATGGCAAAGTTGTGGACGTGGTCAAGTCTTTAGCTGAGGCGCTGCATCAGATCCGCGGACGACCAGTTCGTAATCAAGTTTTACATGTTGAGGCTGAGCGCGCGCCAAGGGGCGCTTGGATCGCACGGCCTGGGCAAGAATTTCGATCGCAACGCTGGCCATAGCCGAAATCGGTTGGCGTATCGTGGTGAGTTCGGGCCATATTGTCGTGGCGATGGCGGTATCGTCGAACCCGCAAACGGTGAGATCGCTGGGCACATCCAATCCGCGCTGGTGCGCGGCGCTCACCACGCCCGCCGCCATGTCGTCATTGGCTGCGAAGATGGCGCTGGGCGGCGATGTGATGTCGAGTAGCGTGGCTGCTCCGGAAAGCCCGCCTCGGTAGGTGAAATTTCCCTGCGCGACCAACTTCTTGTCCGGCTTGATCCCCGCCAAATGCAAAGCGCGTTCATAGCCTTGTCGCCGAAGATGACTGGCGGTTTGGTTGGGGTCGCCTGCGACGAACCCGATACGGCGATGTCCGCGCGCCAGGATATGCTGAGTCATTGTGAACGCCGCTTCCTCATCATCTATGAGCACGGCATGAGAGGAAGGCGCTGGCTGTCCGGATGCAACCTGAGCGGCCGCGAGACCGCATTTTTGCAGAGCGCTGAGCAGTTCTGTGTCGTCGCAGAGCGGCGGCGGCAATAACACCGCATCGACCCTGTGTGCGACAAGTCTGGCAGCGAGCATGACGGGCTTTTCCAGCGGGTCAATTTTATCGACGATCAGTTCGACATCATTCTCTCGGGCAGAGCTGAGGCTTCCGAGAAGAAATTCGCTTAGATAGGCGGCGCTGGGATTGCCGTATAGCAAGACGATGCGGCATTGCCGTGCCCCCGCCAAAGCGCGTGCTGCAGCGTTCGGGACATAACCCAAGGCGGCAACGGCCACTTCGACCTTTTTGCGAGTCGCGTCTTTCACCCGCTGATCATGGTTGATAACGCGGGACACGGTCATTGGGGACACGCCCGCCGCGTGCGCGACATCGGCAACTGTGGGTCCTTCGGTTCTGCGGCGCGAACCTCTTTTGACGACCATCTTCTGCATTTCCCCTTTTGTATCGCCTATTCGGAAGGGAGAGGTTGAGCAAGCCTCTTGCATGATGACGAATGTTAGCGCTACCTACGCAGGTTAGGAGAGGGTTTAGCGAGATGTTTCTCGGCATAGATATTGGCACATCGGGCGTTAAAGCCGTGATAGCCGCGCAGGATGGCAAAGTGCTGGCGACTGGGAACGCGCCGTTAAATGTATCACGGCCTTTCCCTTTATGGTCTGAGCAAGATCCCCAGGACTGGTGGCAGGCAACCGAAGCCGCCATTATTGCGCTGCCTGATGACTTGCGCGCACGGGTGCAGGGAATCGGGCTCGCGGGGCAGATGCATGGCGCGACGCTGCTGGGGGCGGACCATAAGCCGCTTCGCCCCGCCATCCTGTGGAATGATGGACGCAGCTTCCAATTATGCCGAAAGCTAGAGGAGGAGATTCCGGAATCGCGCGCGATTACGGGGAATCTTGCCATGCCAGGCTTCACCGCGCCAAAGTTGATGTGGGTGAGGGAGCATGAGCCTGAAGTTTTCGACCGGGTTCACAAGGTGTTGCTGCCCAAGGATTATGTGCGCCTTTGCATGACCGGCGAGATGGCGTCCGATCTGTCGGATAGCGCCGGGACATTGTGGCTTGATGTGGGGGCACGCGACTGGAGCGACCTTATGCTGGCCGCCAGCGGGCTTTCGCGGCAGCATATGCCTGTCCTTTTCGAGGGCAGTGGGATCACGGGCGTGTTGCGTCCCGAAGTGGCCGCGCGGTGGGGCATGGCTGCCGTGCCCGTGGCGGCTGGGGGTGGTGACAACGCAGCGGGCGCCGCTGGCATTGGAGTGGTCAACGAAGGGGACGCACTGTTGTCGCTTGGCACTTCAGGCGTGATTTTCGTCGCTACAAGCGCGTTTCGGCCGAACCCTGATGGAGCGGTACATGCCTTCTGCCACTGCCTGCCAGCGATGTGGCACCAAATGAGCGTGCATTTGTCCGCCGCGTCCTGCATCGACTGGGGTGTGAAGGCGGTAGGGGCGGACGGCCCCGCGGATTTCTTCGCGTTGGCGCAGGAGGCTGGCAGCGGAGTGGGGTCTGAACTGTTTTTACCGTATCTTTCGGGCGAGCGTACGCCACACAATGACTCGCATATTCGCGGCGCTGTGCTGGGCATAGACAATGAAACGGATCGAAGGCGCATCGCAGCGGCCGTTCTGGAAGGCGTGGCCTTTGCGCACGCAGACGGTATTGCCGTACTGCGCCAGGCGGGTACGACGATCGAGGAGCTTGCGGTCATCGGCGGCGGCGCGCGATCGCGCTATTGGGGTTCGATCATCTCAGCCGCATTGAACGTGCGCCTTGCCTATTTGGAAGGTGGAGAAGTGGGGCCTGCGCTGGGGGCGGCTAAGCTTGCCCTCATGGCCGTGACCGGAGCAAGCGCCGCTGAAGCTTGTACCCGCCCATCTATTTCGGACGTCATAGAACCCGATGCGGCGCTCGCCGATCGTCTCGCGCCGCGGCTTGCCCGCTTCAGAGCGGCCTATTCGGCCCTCAAGTCTTTGTAAGGAGAAATTCGTGTCCGCCAGTTATTTCGCTGAATTCCCGACCATCGGCTATGAAGGGCCGGAAAGCGCCAATGACCTTGCCTACCGCTGGTATGACAAGGATCGCGTCATATTGGGCAAGCGCATGGAAGACCATCTGCGCTTCGCCGTGTGCTTCTGGCACAGCTTCTGCTGGCCGGGGAGTGATGTTTTCGGCGGCGGCACCTTCCGGCGCCCCTGGCATGCAGGTGCCAACGACGCGTCGGCGGCGCGATCGAAGCGAGAGGCAGCGCTCTCTTTCATCGAAAAGCTCGACGTGCCTTTCTACTGCTTCCACGATGTCGATGTGATGGCGGATGCCGACACGATCGGCGATTTTCGCAAAAGTTTTGCCGAGGCTGTTGATCATCTGGAGCAACTGCAAGCCCAGCATGGCCGCAAGCTGTTGTGGGGCACGGCCAACCTGTTCAGCCATCCCCGCTATATGGCGGGCGCGGCAACCAATCCGGATCCCGAAGTATACGCCTGGGCCGCGAGCCAGGTTCGAGACGCGTTGGAAGCCACCCATCGTTTGGGCGGAGCCAACTATGTATTGTGGGGCGGTCGCGAAGGTTATGATACGATCCTCAATACGGAGATCGGCATTGAGCAGGAAAATTTCGGCCGTTTCTTAAGCCTGGTCGTCGATCATAAACATCGCATTGGCTTCAAAGGAACGATCCTGATTGAGCCCAAGCCGCACGAGCCGACCAAGCATCAATATGATTTCGATACTCAGACCGTTTACGGCTTCTTGAAGCGCTTCGGCCTGGAAGGCGAAGTTCGCGTGAACATTGAGGCGAACCACGCCACTTTATCAGGCCACACATTTGAGCATGAAATCGCCATGGCACGGGCGCTTGGCCTCTTTGGATCGATCGATGCAAACCGCGGCGATCACCAAAATGGATGGGACACGGACCAATTTCCCAATTCGGTCGAGGAGCTGACCCTGGCCATGCTGGAGATTATCCGCGCGGGAGGCTTTAATGACGGGGGCTTCAATTTCGACGCAAAGGTGCGGAGGCAGAGCGTAGACGCGGTCGATCTTTTCCACGGCCACATTGGCGGGATCGACACGGTCGCGCATGCGCTCATCAAGGCGGCGGCGATCATCGAGGACGGGCGCGTCGATGCGTTCCGTGCGGAACGCTATTCTGGCTGGAAGGAAGATTTGGGGCAGGCCGTTCATTCCAATAATGCGACGCTCGCTTCGATCGCCGACATTGCGGTTTCCCGCGATCTGGCGCCGCAGTTGCGATCGGGCCGCCAGGAGTGGCTGGAAAATATGGTGAACCGCTTCTGATGGAAATCCGAGCAGGCGATTACCGCCTTTTGTTGGAGCCGGAACGTGGCGGCTCGATCTTGGCGTTCGAGTGGCAGGGTGAAGCGTTGCTTCGCCCCGCCTGCGGTCCTACAATATTGGACGTTGCCTGTTTTCCATTAGTGCCCTTTTCAAACCGGATCGCCTTTGGCCGCTTCCAGGCCAATGGGCGCGAAGTGCAGCTGAGACCGAACTTCCCCGGTTCAGACCATCCGCATACACTGCATGGATTTGGATGGCTGGCGTCTTGGACTGTCGAACACTCTGATGTGAACAGCGTGACGCTTGGCCATCATTATTTGGAAGGGGAATGGCCCTGGCCATATTATGCCGAGCAGCAGTTTGAACTAACGGAGGAAGGGCTAACGATCGGGTTGCAAATAATAAATCATGGTCAAAGCCTGATGCCCGCAGGACTGGGACTTCATCCTTATTTCCCTCGGGATTGCAACACGGTCTATTATGGGCTGCATCATGGCGAGTGGCGAAATGATGGAGACTGTCTCCCGCAAGACTTGGACCTTAAAGACCGGGGAATTGATTGGTGGGGCGGCCGCAGCGTGGAAGAGCGCCGAGTGGATACTGTTTACACGAACCGGCAGGGGGCCTTATCAATTTCATGGCCTTCCCGTAATTTGTCGCTCGTAATCCAACCAGGAGATGCGCTGCCTCATACGGTAGTCTACACGCCGGAGGGACAGAATTTTATCTGCGTCGAGCCAGTTAGCCACGCGACTAACGCTCTCAACTCTTCACCTGATGACGTCAAATGGCTAAAGCCGGGGGAAAGCTTTGCGGCAGTGACGTCGTTTCGCGCCACTAGGAACGGAAGCAAGCCCTATTCTTAGGTTTCGGCGCTAGGCAAACTGCATGGGTGAGCGGAAATGGTTAAGGGCTCGTCGAGCCACTGCTTTTGTTGGCAAATAGCAACACCCAGAAAAAAATCTCCGGCCCAGTTTACTTTTGCACTTGGTTGCGTCAGGATTCTTCCGTCACACAAAAAAAGGGGAATCAACGAGAGGCTACCGTTACGCTTCGATTATAAAGATAGCGCTACCAAAGCCTGTCCTAAGAGGCGTAGGTGTCAAGTGCAAAGCGCGCTTAGGCACGTCAAGCGACAGCGGTTTCTCAGGTCATGTGCGGCGACACAGCAGTATTGGTTAAGTTTGCGCTTTTTGGGTGAAGCTGAAAAGCGGTGCTTTCGGCAAAGTCCAGCCAGACGTGAAAAGTTAAGTTTGAACAATCTATGGGGAGAGGATGATGCAAAGGAATTTGCGTACACACACATTGTCGCTATTGCTCGCAACCAGCGCAGCTTGCGGCCTGTCGGCGCCCGTCTGGGCTCAGGAAGCGAATGGCAACGTCTCGACAGGGGCTAATCAATCCAGCGCCGAAATCGTCGTGACCGCGACACGCCGGGCCGAGTCGTTGCAGAATGTTCCGATGAGCATCAACGTCGCGACAGGCGAGCAAATCGAACGCCTTAAAATTTTCGATGTCAAGGATGTGCAGCAGCTTGCTCCGGGCCTTGAGCTGCGCAACGACAATGGTCGTGCGAACTCCGCAACTCTGCGTGGCGTAAACTTCGACCCTGACCAGGGGACCGGACCGGCAGTTGATCTTTACTTCAATGAAGTTCCAATCGATGCGCAAACGGCTTTCACTGCTATTTACGACATCGATCAGATCGAAGTCTTGCGCGGACCGCAGGGCGGCCTGCGCGGCCGTACGGCTCCATCGGGTGCCATTACCATTCGGACCCGCCGCGCGAACCTCAATAAGATCGAGGGCTATGTGCAGGGCAGCGCGACCGAAGATGCCGGCTACAACGTGCAGGGCGGCGTATCGCTGCCGGTAATCGAGGACAAGCTTGCCATACGCGCCTCGATGCTGGTCGATGGCAACCGTTTGAACCAGGTGCGCAATATCGTTCGTGGCGACCGTTCGCAAAGTCGAACCGAAAGCGCCCGGCTGTCGGTTGCGTTTCAGCCGACGGACGGCTTCGACATCAATGTGATGTATCAGTATTTGAATGCTGATAATATTCTGTACCCGCAGGTCTTTGGTCCAGGCAATCCTGTAATTGGCAATCCGCCGGTCGGATTGGATGATCGCTATACCTTGGCAGAAGGGCGCAGCCGCTTCATTAATAATAGCCATCTGCTCACCCTGGATGCGAAATATGATCTGGGTCCCGTCACCCTGTCATTCGTCGGCGGACATCAGGAGACCAAACTCACCCAATATGGGGAGTTTGACGCGGGGAATGCGATCCACAACTATGCGCCAACCCAGATCACGCGTACGCCCTACAATGTCGACTCCGGTGAACTGCGGTTGATGTCCAACAATGATGGCTTCTTCAACTGGACGATCGGCGGTACTTACAGCAAGAATACCGGCAATGTGACAGTCGATAAACCGTTGGATTACATTCCCAGCGTACCCGGTGTCCCCGTTCCTGTGGCTCCCATTTTTCCTGTCCCCGGCGTGATCAACATACCTGTTAGTGGTGAAAGCTACTCTGTGGCCGGCAGTGTTCGGCTCCAGCCTACTGACAAGCTGACCTTTGAAGCGGCGGGCCGTTATTCAGTTATCAGCGGAAAGCAGTTCGCAACCATCTCCATTCCGGGCGCTGGAACATTCCCGATCGTAGATTTCGAGAAGAAATCGCATCCATTCACTGGATCTGCCACGCTGACTTACAAAGCTACCCCGGATCTCACCGTCTACGGAGCATATGGGCGTTCATTCCGTGCTCCGACGGCAGGCGTCGGCGTACCGCAGAATGTCAGTCAGGATCTGGCAATCAGCAAAGCGGAGCATGCCGATACTTTTGAAGTGGGCTTCAAGTCAGCCTTTTTTGATCGTCGCTTGTCGCTCGACGTTGCAGCCTTCTACCAGAAGTTCGATAACTTCATCTCCCGCTTCACCGGGATTGCGACCGATCAGGGCACCAATATCGACGTTACGGGTGATGGCGTTCCGGATGGCGTATATTTCGGCCCGCCGGACGGCACCGTGGATACGAACGCCGATTATAATTATAATGGCAAAGCCACAGTTAAGGGCATTGAGGCGACCCTCGCAGGTCGGCCGACAGACAATTGGGACGTGTCAGTCAGCATGTCGTACGTGAAGGCGCGTTATAAAAATGCGCTCCTGCCGTGCAACACGGTGGATCCGGTGACCAATCAGTCCATCGTTGTTCCCAATCCGGCATTCGGCGGAGTCAACAATGTTAGCTATTGTCAGCGCAACTCGCGTCTTGCGGACGTGCCTGATTTCAGCCTCACTGCGAACAGCGAATACCGCTTCGGAACTGGGCCAATCCAGCCGTTCATTCGTGGCCTGATCACCTATCGCCCGAGCGTTTATTCTCAGAATCAGCAGTACCGTTATCCTCATCGCGAACTCATCAACCTGTTCGTCGGTTTGCGAGGTGGAGATACGAACAAGTGGGAAGTATCGGCTTTTGTCCGCAACCTGCTGAATCAGAACAAGGTCACTAACATCAGCATCAACAATGCGACTATCACCGGGAACAACGTCCTGGGCGGTCCTGGTGTGATCTTCGATTCAGGATATCGCTCTGTGAACCTCACCAATCCACGGGAGTTCGGTATCTCCGGGTCGTTCCGTTTCTAAACTCTCCACTCCCGCCAGCGTTATGCGCTGGCGGGCCTTTTCGTGCTCCGACGCTGGAAAAATCGTTGGCGCAAGGATATAATGGTACGGCCCTGTTTACTTTTCCCCTCTTCCTGTTGTAAGATTTTCATATGACGATCCGCCTACTACGTTGCGGGACGCCTATGACTTTTTGAACGGAGGATTCCTTGGCTGACCGGCTCGCCCTTACGCGGCGCATGTTCATCGCTTCAACCGCTCTGGCGATGCCAGTTACGGCCATGGCCGACGTTGCGGGCAAGCCCCGATATCGCGACGCGAAAGCTCCCATCGAAGAGCGCGTACGCGATTTGTTGAGCCGGATGACTTTGGAAGAAAAAGCCGCGCAGATGCGGTCGATCGCCTACACAAAATCGCTGTTTCTAGAGGGCGACCTATTTTCGCCGGAGAAGGCCAAGCAGGTCTTCGTGAACGGCATCGGTCAGATCGGTAACCCGAGTGATACCAACGGAACGGCGCGTGTAGCCAAGGACAATTACCGTTCACCTGGAGAGACGATCGACCTCGTCAACGCCATTCAACGACATCTGGTCGAAAATACGCGTCTGGGCATTCCCGCACTGTTCCATGAGGAGACGGCTCATGGTCTTAAAGCGAGGGACGCGACGATCTTCCCAATTCCGCTGGGCCTGGGCAGTACGTGGGACCCAGCTTTGGTTGAGCAGGCTTACGAACTTGCGGGGCGCGAGGCTCGGATGCGGGGCGCAACGGTTGCGCTTAGTCCCGTCCTCGACCTAGCCCGTGATCCACGATTTGGCCGGGTGGAGGAGTTTTTCAGCGAGGATCCCTATCTGGTGAGTCAAATGGGTATCGCGTCCGTGCGTGGCCAGCAGGGGACACGCCCCTTGGCGGCGGACAAGGTATTCGTGACGCTCAAGCATTTCATACACGGGGCGCCCGAGGGTGGGCTTAATACCGCGCCCGCCGACATGAGCGAGCGGACGCTGCGCGAAAATTTCCTCGTGCCCTTTGCCCAGGTGATCAAGAAAACTGACCCGGCCGTCATCATGCCGTCCTATAACGAGCTTGAGGGCGTTCCCTCACATGCCAGTTATGAACTGCTCCAGCGCACGGGCCGAGAGCGACTGGGTTTTCGCGGCGCCTATTTCAGCGACTATGGCGGCATCACCAATCTCGTCACCCAACATTATATGGCAGCGAATGATGATGAGGCTGCGGTGATGGCGGTACATGCGGGCGTCGATGCTGAATTGCCTGAGGGCCAAGCCTACGCCCGTTTACCCGAACTGGTGCGTTCCGGGCGCGTCCCCGAAGCGAGTCTGGATGTAGCTGTTTCCCGCATTCTGGCGCTGAAATTTGAAGCTGGTCTGTTTGAAAATCCCTATGTCAGCAAACCGCGCGCGCTGCGCCAGGTCAATGCGCCGACGAGTAAGGCGCTTGCCCGCAAAGTCGCGCAGAAATCGATAGTGCTCCTCAAGAATGACGGCATATTGCCGATCAATACCGCCAGGCCGCAAAGGATTGCGGTGATCGGACCCAATGCGGTCGAGCCGTTGTTTGGGGGATATTCCTCGGTGAACGCTCAAGCCGTGGGGATTTTGGAAGGTGTGAAAGCGGCTGCTGGTCCGGCGGTATCCGTCGAACATGCTGAAGGTGTTCAGATCATCAAGCCTGACCCAACGGGCCAGCATTTGCCGGCTCGCGCTGCCCGGTATCCCGATCCTGCTGAGAACGCCGCGCGCATCATTCAGGCAGTGGAGGTTGCAAAGCGGGCAGACGTAATACTGCTCGTCGTTGGCGACGTTCCGGAAATCACGCGAGAAGCGATTCACGGAGGTGCGCCGGGCGATCGCAACACCCTCAACCTCTTCGGCGATCAGGATGCGCTGGTCGAAGCCATGATCGCGACGGGGAAACCCATAATCGCCTTGTTGATCAATGGACGCCCTCTTTCGGTCAATCGCTTGGCTGAAAAGGCCAATGCTTTGATCGAGGGCTGGTACCTTGGACAGGAAGGCGGGAATGCGTTCGCCGATGTGCTGTTTGGGAAGATCAACCCGGGTGGGAAGCTGCCGGTCACTTTCCCGCGCTCGGTCGGTGACCTGCCGATGTTCTACAATCAGCACCCATCGGCCAAGACCGGCAAGCGCTATGTTGAGACCAAAATAACGCCGCTCTTCCCTTTCGGCTATGGCCTCAGCTACACGACATTCGACATTTCCGCGCCTCGCCTCGCGAAATCCACGATCGCAATCGGGGAAACGGCCATAGTGGAAGTGGATGTCACCAATAGCGGTCCCAGAACAGGCGATGAGGTCGTCCAGCTCTATGTTCGTGACGATGTAAGTTCCGTGCCGCGCCCGGTTTTGGAACTGCGGGGGTTTGAACGTGTGACATTGAAGCCCGGCGAGAAACGCACGGTAAAGTTCAGTCTTGATCCCGATAGCCTGGCCTTCTGGAACATCGATATGGCTTATGTCGTCGAACCGGGAACTTTCACCATCCACGCGGGGTCCAGTTCAGCTAGCCTGAAATCGGTAAAGCTCACGGTCGTTTGATCGGCGAAGTTGGAGAGGGCGCCGTAACGCGGCTGCCTGAGGAGTAAAAGTGATGTGGGACCGCCGAGAAATAATTGGGGCCGGTGCGGCAGCTTTGGCAGCTTCTGCTGTGGCCAGGCCAGCGTTTGGGCAAATTGCTACCGAACATGTCGAGATCGATCTGCGCCGCGACGCGGGTGCGCTTGATCATATCTGGTCCCGTTGCGCCGGATCGGATCGTGCGTCCGTAACGCTGCGCGAAAGCTGGCGCCACGATCTCGAGCGCTTCCATAATGAAACGGGGCTTGAGCGCGTACGTTTCCACGGCATCTTCAACGATGATCTGGGTGTCTGGCCTGGCGGCATGAACGGCAAGGACCCCAACTTCCAGAACGTCGATGATGTCTATGACGGCGTGCTGGCAAGAGGTGTCCAGCCCTTTGTCGAATTGAGCTTCATGCCCAAGAAGCTCGCCAGCGCGAATAAGAAGCTCAATTTCACCTATGATGCCAACATCAGTCCACCGGCCTCTCCAGAGGCGTGGGGCGCCTTCATTCAGGTTTTCGTGCGTCACTTGCTGGATCGTTACGGGGCCTCTGCGGTGCGCCAATGGTATTTCGAGGTCTGGAACGAGCCCAATCTCAACTGGTTCTTCAGCGGTACGCAGGCTGACTATTTCGCAATGTACAAAGCCGCAGCACGGGCAATCAAGGAAGTTGATCCCAAGCTGCGCGTCGGCGGGCCATCTTCTGCGGCGGCGCAGTGGATTCCCGAGTTCCTGGGCTTCTGTGCGCAGGAAAATCTGCCTGTCGATTTCGTGTCAACGCACATCTATGCCGGGGACGATCAGAAGGAGCTGTTCGGCGAGGCCAATCGCTATCCTCACAAGGACGTGATTCCGGCGGCCATGGCCAAGGTCAGAAGCCAGATCGACGCGACGCGATACAAGGGCGCCGAACTATGGCTGTCAGAATGGTCGTCAGACAGCCCGGCGATGATTGCGCATATCATCAGCAATTGCCTGCCCTACTGCCATGCCATGGCGCAATGGTGCATCAGCAATGTGTTTGAGGAAATCAACTTCCCCAACTTCATCCTTAAGGAAGGTGATGGTGGATGGGGCATGCTGGCCCAACGCGGCATCGCGCGGCCGGCTTTCAATAGCTACAAATTGTTGCACCGGCTCGGCCAGCGCCGACTATCAGCGACGGGGCCGACTCTGGCGAGCAAGACGCGAAACGGGGCAGCGGCTTTGGTGTGGAACCTGGCCGAGGTGAAGCAGCCTGCGGGCATCCCAGGCATGAGCAACCAGCGGATCGTCACGGGAGAGCGTAAAAAAATCGAGGTCAAGCTGAAGGGAGCCGCTCCGGGCAAGAGCGTGCAAGTCAGCTATGTCGATCAGGAGAGGGGTTCGCCTCTTCCCAAATGGCGCGAGCTGGGTTCGCCGCAATATCCGAAAAAGGACCAGATCGAGCAGATACGGCGAGCGGCCGAACTCGCTCCGCCAGAAACGCGGCGCCTAGATGGGCAGGGCGTCCTGACGCTGGATCTGCCGCCTGAAGGTTTGGCCCTGATCGAATTGACGGCCTGATCTGCTTTGTTGAATGCAGGCGGTCCATCGACCTTGGACGGCTTGCTGCTCAAGCGATATGTTCATAAGTGGATACGCCTAACGAAAACGGGACATGCGGGTGAAGGAAGCGAAGAAATGCGGTTCAGGGAGAGGCGCAGAATCTAATTCCGGATGCGCGCCCGTTAGACGCATGGGACGCCCACCGAATAAAAAGGCGGGCGAGATCGAAGAGGCTATTTTATCGGCAGCGAAGGAATTATTTCTTTCGGTCGGTTACGAAACCACCTCGATGGAAGCCGTGGCACTAGCTGCGGGGGTTTCAAAAAGAACCCTATATATTCGGCATTCGACCAAGGATGCACTGATGAAGGCAGTCGTCGAAGATCGTGTCCGTACATGGTCTGACGAAGCCAGCAGACGTAATAGTGACATACCAGAAGAGTTTTCGGAAAGTCTGCGGCGACACGCGCAAACCTTTATCCATATGCTCGCCAGTCCTGAAGTTCAGAAATTTAGCCAGTTAATTGCAACAACAGCGCACCGATTTCCTGAAATTGCTGAAACATTCTATCAGGTAGGCTATAACTACGAAGTCGAATTTCTGACCGAGGAAATAATAAGAGGTACGCGGAACGATCCTGTACCTCCAAAGGACCCCAGGCGAACGGCTATACAATTGTTGAGCATGATACAGGGGTGGCGCAGGACCGAGGAAACGGTACGGACCATCAGTCCAGCCGAAGCAGCGGAATTTGCTTCACAAGCCGTAGACGTTCTGCTGCGCGGCAGGGAAAGTTGGTGATGCCATAAACGGCATGAGCAGGACTGGCCGGATATTCATCCCCGGCCCACCGAACAGAGCATAAACCGATCACGTTGAATCGGCTTATGCTCTATTTATGTTTTGTTTTCCGCGTTCTCCGAGCCAGGAGGCGACTTCATCTGCTTCGAAAACGCTCCAGCCTTACTTAGCCTTCAGCTTGGCAAGGTCTGCGTCGATTTCGGTAAGCACCTTGTCGGTGATCTGATCGGGCGAATATTGTTGGATATCCTTCAGCGTCATCGACCGGGCCATATCGACCTGGTCGTTGGTGGTCATGCCAGGAACATGCCTTTCCAGAATAGCCTTTGCCGCAGGATCGTCCAGCAGCGTGCCGATTTCCGTCGTCGAGCTTGAATAAGCCGTTTGAGCGAAAGCGGGGAGGGGGGCCATGGCCAGGACTGTCGCGGCTAGAATCAATTGCTTCATCATCCAAATCTCCATCAACGAATGGCAGTACATCTAACAGGAACTCGAAAAAATGCAACGAGACTGTTTACTTGCATGTAGATGTATGAGTATGCCTTGCTCGCTGCTGAACGACACTAATCTCGTGGGAGAGAGACGGCCGAGGCGATGATGGCTAAGGGTAGGAACCGAAGCATCCCAATATGATCGCTGGCGCGATCGCTTGGGCGGCTGGCTGAAAGGACCGCGCTGCGCCGACGGCAAGGAAATCAGCTCGTAAAGAGCGCTCGCCACACCTGCCTTTTTTATTGGAGTTTGCCCGAGATGTTCCGCGATACCACCATCAGCCGCCGATCTGTCCTGATTAGCTCCGCATGCCTTTTCGCATGGCAGGCATCGGGCATCCCTGCGGCGATGGGGGCCGTACGCCGCCCGCTGTCGAGCCGCGTGAAATCGCTGATTGCGCAGATGACGATCGAAGAGAAGGCGGGGCAGCTGACGCTGATGCCAACCCCCTGGACCTCCGCCGCCGCAGCCAAGATCAACCCCGCTGCCGCAGTCAAGAATGTCGAAAATCTTGTTGGCGACGCGCAGGCGGGACGATTGGGCGGCGTTTTCAACGGCTTTGGCGTGGATGCGCATCGCAAGTTGCAGGCTGCCGCGATGAAGGGACGGCTCGGCATCCCCATGATCTTCGCGGGCGATGTCATTCACGGCTATCGCACGGTTTTCCCGGTTCCACTGGCTGAGGCGGCGAGTTTCGACCCCGATCTTGCCGAGCGCACTGCCCGTGCAGCAGCGGAGGAGATGGCGGCAACCGGCTTCGACTGGGTCTTCGCACCGATGGTCGATGTGGGCCGCGATGCCCGTTGGGGCCGGACAGTCGAAGGCGCTGGCGAAGATGTGCTTCTGTCCATGGACATGGCCCGCGCCCGGACGCGGGGATTTCAGGGCCGTTCGCTCTCGAACGATGCATCGGTTGCTGCGTGCATGAAGCATTTCGTCGCTTATGGCGCTGCAGAAAGTGGGCTGGATTATAATACAGCCGACATTTCGGAGCGGACGCTACGGGAAGTCTATCTTCCGCCGTTTCAGGCAGCCATCGACGCGGGCTGCGCCACCGTCATGGCCGCGTTTGAGGATATCGCGGGGCGTCCCATTCATGGCGGCCGCGAATATCTAACCGACATATTGCGCGGCGAGATGGGGTTCGATGGACTGGTCGTTGGCGACTATAACGGCGATGTGGAGATCGCGGCCCGTGGTTTGGCCGCCGACGCCCGCGACGCCGCGCGGATCGCAATCATGGCCGGACTCGACATGAGCATGGCGAGTGGCATCTATCGCGACCATCTGCCCTCGCTGGTGCAGGCGGGCGAAGTGCCGATGGAGCGGGTTGATGAGGCGGTCGGCCGCGTCCTCGCGCTGAAGGAACAGCTTGGCCTGTTCGAGGATCCGTTCCGGCGCATGGACCTGAAGCGCCAGCAGACGCGCATGCGCACAAAGCCTGCGCTGTCGCTCGCGCGCGAGGCAGCCAGGCGATCGATCGTCATGTTGAAGAACGAGGGAGATTTGCTGCCCCTGCCACGCAAGGGCAAGCGCATCGCCATCATCGGGCCGTTTGCCGAGGGGCCGAGCAACTTGCACGGTCCCTGGACGCTGTTTGCGGACAACAAGGAAGCAGTCGATCTGGCTAGCGCGGTGCGGACGGCCGTTGCCGACGCTTCGATGGTCAGCATCGTAAAGGGCAGCGATATTACCAGCCCCATTGAAGGCGGTATCGACGCCGCCGTCGCAGCTGCCCGTGCCGCTGACATCGTCATCCTTGCAGTGGGAGAACGCGAAGCGATGTCGGGCGAGGCCGCATCGCGCGATCTGATTGTCGTGCCCCCCGCGCAACAGGCCCTTGCAGAGGCGGTCGCCGCAGTCGGCAAGCCGATGATAGTCGCCTTGCGGAATGGAAGGGCACTGGCATTGGAAGGGGCGATCCTTGATGCTCCGGCGATTCTGGTCACCTGGTTTCTGGGCTCCGAAACGGGCAATGCCACTGCCGATATCCTGTTCGGCGCGACTGGCCCGTCCGGCCGCCTGCCGGTCAGCTTCCCCATCTCGGCGGGGCAGGTGCCCTATTATTATGCGCACCGGCGGCCGGGCCGCCCAAACAACACGCGCTATATCACGTCGAAATATGAGGCGCGCTTTCCATTCGGCCATGGCCTGACCTATGGAAAGATCAGCTATTCCGATCTCGTCCTTTCCTCCAAGAAAATCGGGATGGACGGCCAGCTGCGCGTCACGGTCACGGTCAGCAACCATGGGCAATATGCTGCCCGGGAATTGGTGCAGCTCTACGTACAGGATGTCGTCGCATCCGTCACCCAGCCTATCCGTGAGCTGAAGGCCTACCGGCATGTCGAACTGGCGCCGGGCCAATCGCAACAGGTGACGCTGGATTTGCGGGCCGCAGACCTTGCCTTCATCGGCGTCGATCTGAAGCCCTTGATCGAGGCTGGCCGTTTCAAATTATGGATCGCGCAGTCCGCTGAGGCGGCAGGGCTGGCGGAAGAGTTTGAGGTCGCTTGATCTGACGGCGCACCTAGGGCGTTTTTGAGCAGATGGAATCCTTTCTGGACTTGTAACGGCCGCGCTCAGGACCGAGATGGTCGCGCGCGGCGTATGGGCCAACATCAAGCCCAGCGGCGCCACCCGATACGACAAGCGCGACAACAACTTCCTCGCCTCAGTCCAACTCGCTTCCATCCGCATATGGTTGCGACATAATGAGTCGGGCCCCCTAGTCACCTGAATCCGAAGTTCGGTTCATTATTTTTTGGCAGAAGCGTTTGACCGAGGCGAGGATCTCGTCGGCTGACTTCACCCATTTGTATGGCTTGGGGTTTTCATTGTGAGCCGCAATGAATGCCATGATGTCAGCTTCGAGTTCCGCCGTCGATCGGTGGGCACGCGCTGCAACTGCTTGCGCGTCAATTCGGCGAACCAACGCTCAACCTGATTGATCCAAGAGGCCGATGTTGGTGTAAAATGGACATGCCAATGGGGACGACGCGCTAGCCAGGCCTTGATCTTCGGTGTCTTGTGAGTGGCATAGTTGTCCATCACAAGGTGCACGTCTGGTCCCTTGGGCATCTCGGCATCGATCCGCTTGAGGAAGTCGAGGAACTCGGTTGCGCGGTGTCGTTTGTAGCACTTGCCGATCACCGCGCCGGTGGCGATATCGAGCGCTGCGAACAATGATGTCGTACCGTTGCGGATGTAAGTATGAGTGCGCTGCTCAGGCACGCCGGGCGCCATGGGCAAGACCGGCTGCTCGCGATCCAGCGCCTGGATCTGCGACTTTTCATCCACGCACAGCACGGCCGCCCGGTTCGGTGGCGACATGTACAGGCCAACTATGTCCTGCACCTTGTCGACGAACAGCGGATCGACAGCTTGAATGTCTCTGACCGGTGTGGCTGCAGGCCAAATGCACTCCAGATTCGGCGGATGGTGGTGTGCGACAACCCAGAATCGGCTGCCATGGAGCGGATGACCAGTGGGTGGCATCCTTCGGCATGGTGTTCAGCGTGCGCTCGATCACCCCAGCCACCGGTCCATCCGATACTGAACGCGGTCGACCCGCCCGGTACTCATCGGCCAGCCCCTCAATGCCATCCTGCACGAACCGACGCCGCCACTTGCCCACCGTATGCTCATGGACATTGAGGCGTGCGGCCACCTCCTTGCTCTGCAGCCCCTCCGCACAGAGCAGAACCATTCGGCACCGGTCGGATAGGGAAAGCGGTGTTTTGCGACGCCGGACCTGACCTTCGAGAAAGGACCCGTCCGCCGCGCTCAAAACCACCAAATCCGCTTGCCTACCCACCATCTCTCATGCCTCCGCGGCCTGATCGACATAGGCACCATATAATGATGCTTACTTCAGTTCCAGGTGACTAGGGGGCAACAACAAGGAAGATGCGCGCTGGATAAAGCACAAGGGGAAGCGCGCTGGAGCTGTTTTCGCTGTTCATCGACGTGGTTGGGGAAGTGAATGTCGGCCTGGATGCCGATCCGTTGCTTCAATATGGGCAGGTGCCCCGCAGCAACTGACTTGCCCTGACTGCTCGTGCGGCCACTAAGCCACGCGAGGGACGGATATGGTCCGTTGAACGTCCGGTGAGGAGCCAGCCGTCATCATATTGGCTGCGCGGACGGTATTCGACAGGAGACATGCGATGGTCATGGGTCCGACGCCGCCGGGCACAGGGGTGACGGCCGCGGCGTGATCCAGCTCGGAAGTCACCGCATCACCCACGATCCTGCTCCGGCCATCCTTGTCGACAATCTTGTTGATGCCGATGTCTATCACAATCGCTCCGGGCTTGACCCAGCCGCCGCGCACCAGGCCGGGACTGCCAGCGGCCACAATCACGATGTCGGCGGTTGAAACGATGGACGGCAGATTCCGCGTGTTGATGTGCGTGACGGTGACGGTGCATTCTCTTTCCAGCAAAAGCAGGGCGACAGGCTTGCCGACGATGTTGGACTTTCCGATGACGACTGCCTTGAGGCCGCAAAAGTCTTGCACCACGCTTTCAAGCAGAAGAAGACAACCGAGCGGCGTGCAGGGGATCAGTCCCTGAGTGCCCGTAGAGAGCCGACCGACGTTCACGGGGTGGAAACCGTCTACATCCTTCGACGGGCAAATGCGGTCCAGCACCACGCTTGCGTCAATGTGCTGCGGCAGCGGTAGCTGGACCAATATACCATGCACGGAGGGATCGATGTTCAGCGCATCGATCTCCGCCAGAAGGGCGTCCTGGGCCGTTTCGCTCGGCAGGCGCCGCTCGATCGACGCTATGCCGACCCGCTTGGAGGCCTTCAACTTGCGCGAGACATAGACATGGCTCGCCGGATCATCACCGACCAGAATGACCGCCAAGGTGGGCGCGATGCCGCAGCGCGTCTGAAAGGCGTCCACGTCGCGGCGAACGGTCTCCAGAATGCCCTCGGCCATCATTTTGCCGTCAATGATCTTCGCCATGGTCAGCCTTGTCATTCGGGTGTTGTGGACGGCCGGGTGCCGTCGGTGATTTCAGCCCACGCGATCGGCGGCGTAGCTGTCCGGGCTGGCGGGAAAAACGATCGTCCGGTCGCCATTCACAAATACGCGATGATGTATGTGGGCGTGGATCGCGCGGGCCAATGTGCGGCTCTCCACATCCCGTCCAATGGATACATAATCGTCGGCGCTCTGGGCATGTGTAACGGCTATCGTTTCCTGCTCGATGATCGGGCCTTCATCCAGTTCCGCGGTAACGTAATGGGCGGTGGCGCCGATGAGTTTCACGCCGCGCTTGTGGGCCTGGTGATAGGGCTTCGCCCCCTTGAATCCCGGCAGGAAACTGTGATGGATGTTGATGACCCGGCCCGGCATCCTGCGGCACAGTTCGTCCGAAAGCACCTGCATATAGCGGGCAAGGACGATGAGATCGGCTTGCGTGCGCTCGACGATTGCCATCAGTTCGGCTTCGGCTTCAGCCTTATTATCCTTGGTCACCTTGATATGGTGAAACGGCAGGTCGTGACTGAGCACAAGATGCTGGTAATCGAAATGGTTGGAGATGACGCCCACGATGTCGATCGGCAGCATGCCGATCTTCCATCGATACAGAATGTCATTCAGGCAATGTCCAAAGCGGGACACCATCAGGATGACCTTCATCCTGACTGTGGAATCATGAAACTCGAAATTCATATTCCATTCTGCGCCGATCGGCGTGAAGCCCTCCGCGATCTCCGAAAGCGCCTTCCCCTCTTCGGAGATGAAGCTGACCCGCATGAAGAAGGTGCCGGTTTCCACATCATCGAATTGCGATGAATCCGAGATGCTGCAACCCTGGCTTGCCAGGTAGCTGGAAATGGCGGCCACGATCCCGCGCTTTGACGGACAGGATACGGTGAGGATATCGGTCGTCACATTCTTCTCCAAAATTCTATGCCCAGTTGCGCGGCGTGGGCTTCACAGCTTTGCGGTCAGTTCAGGGACGGCGGTGAAAAGATCGGCGACGAGCCCGATATCGGCGACCTGAAAAATCGGCGCGTCCACATCCTGATTGATGGCGATGATGGTCTTGCTGTCCTTCATGCCAGCCAGATGCTGTATCGCGCCCGATATGCCGACCGCGATATAAAGTTCGGGAGCAACGATCTTGCCCGTTTGCCCCACCTGATAGTCGTTGGGGGCATAGCCCGCGTCGACGGCGGCGCGGCTGGCGCCTACGCCCGCGCCAAGCTTGTCGGCCAATGGCATGATGATCTGCTCGAACGTTTCCGCATCCTTGAGCGCGCGACCGCCGGAAACCACTATCTTGGCGGAGGTCAGTTCAGGGCGTTCCAGCTTTGCGATTTCCGCACCCACAAAAGTGGACAGACCGGCGTCCGCCCCGATGGAAACCTCCTCGATGGCGGCGGAACCGCCTGTCGTGGGTGCCATGGGAAAGGCCGAACCCCGCACGGTGATCACCAGCTTGGAATCTGTGGATTCGACGGTCGCGATGACATTTCCGGCGTAGATCGCGCGGGTGAAGATTCTTTCTCCTTCCACGGAGAGGATCTCCGAAATCTGCATGACATCGAGCAGCGCGGCGACGCGTGGCGCCACACTCTTCCCCATGCTTGTCGCTGGGGCGAGAAATGCGTCGTGGTCGGTCATGAGGGCCGCCACCAGCGGCGCGACATTCTCCGGCAACGCGTGCTCGTAACAGGCGTGATCGGCCAGAAGGACTTTATCGACGCCCGTGATACGTGCAGCCGCCTCTGCTACGGCGCGGCACGCAAATCCGGCCACCAGCAGGTCGACGGGGCCGAGTTTGGCAGCGGCCGTGACGGCGGGCAGGGTGGCGTCCTTAACCGCGCCATTGTCATGCTCGACCAAAAGGAGAGTTCTCATCTCAGGCAACTCCCATTTCCTTGATTTTGACGGCCAGAGCGTCCGTATCGGTGACTTTGATACCGGCGGAGCGGGCAGGCGGCTCGGCCAGCTTCAGGGTCTTGATGCGCGGGGTGCAATCCACCCCGTAATCTGCCGGACTCTTTATCGCGACCGGCTGCTTTTTCGCCTTCATGATGTTGGGAAGTGAGGCGTAGCGAGGATCGTTCAGCCTGAGATCGGCAGTGATGATCGCTGGAAGGGGTAGCCTTACCGTTTCCTGGCCACCGTCGATCTCCCGCGTCACCTCGATTGCGTCGCCATCGACGCTGATCCGGCTCGCAAAGGCGCCCTGCGGTCGGCCCAGCAGGCCCGCGAGCATCTGGCCGGTCTGGTTTGCATCGTCGTCGATCGCCTGTTTTCCGAGGATGACGAGACCTGGGTCGGTCTCCGCCACGATCTCTTTCAGAATTTTCGCGACGGCGAGCGGTTCGACTTCCGCGTCGGTCTCGACAAGGATGGCGCGATCCGCCCCCATGGCCAATGCCGTACGTAGGGTGTCCTGCGCCTTGGCGGGGCCGATGGAAACGGCGATGACCTCGGCCGCCTGACCCGATTCCTTGAGGCGGATCGCTTCCTCAAGGGCGATTTCGTCGAAGGGGTTCATGGCCATCTTGACGTTGGTAAGGTCAACGCCGCTTCCGTCCGCCTTGACCCTGGGCCTTACATTGAAATCTATGACTCGCTTCACGGGAACGAGAATGCGCATGATATCCTCCCGGCGACGCTAAAGCGCCTTCAATGGGTGTAGCTGTTGTTGCGAGAATGCTGGCTTGAGCGGCTCACGCCTTGATGCGCAGGCCCTTTGGATCATACCAGGGGCCTAACTGCGCCTCCACCTCATGCCGCTTCCATGCAATCTCGACCTCGAAGCTACTCGCTTCCAGAAACGCCTTGTCGACGCCATCCTCGTGATGGACATAACCCATCCCCAGCGAAGCCCCGATGCGATGGCCATAAGCTCCCGAAGAGATGTCGCCGACTATCCGGTCACCGATCCACAGCGGTTCGTTGTGGAAGACGAACGGGGCGTCGGGATCCTTCAGCTTGAACTGGATGAGGCGTTTGGTGAGCTTGCCTGCTTCCTTCTGACGCAGAAGTGCATCTCGGCCGATGAAGCCGCCCGGCTTGTCCAGCGCGACCGCGAAACCCAGGCCACCCTCCAGCGGAGTATCCTCCTCGCCGATGTCGTGCGCCCAGTGGCGATAGCCCTTTTCCATGCGGAGGGAGTTGAGGGCGAAAAAGCCAGCGTCGCGAAGTCCGAACTCCGTTCCCGCTTCGACAAGGACATCATACACATGCTGGGCGAACTCAGCCGGCATGTAGAGTTCCCAACCCAGTTCACCCACAAAGGTGACGCGGCTGGCACGGACCTTCGCGTAGCCGAGGTCGATTTCCTGGCTGGTGCCGAAAGGAAAGGCTTCGTTGGAGAAGTCGGCGGGCGAAATCTTCTGCAGCAATTCGCGCGACTTGGGTCCCATCACCGCCAGCATCGGCATTCCAGACGTGATGTCGACCACATGGGCATGCGCGTCATCCGGGATATGCCGCTTCAGCCAGGCCATGTCGCGGCGCTGCGACGCAGCGATCGTGACGATCATGAAGGACGTTTCGGACAGGCGCGTGATTGTGACATCGGCCTCGATGCCGCCCTTGGGATTGAGCCACTGGGTATAGACCAGCTTACCGACCGGGACGTCGATTTCATTGGCGGAAAGCTTGTTGAGCACCTTGAGAGCGTCGCGGCCCTCCATCAGATATTTCACATAGCAGCTGAGGTCGAAGACTGACACATTCTCCGCCGTGTTGCGGCATTCGGCAGCAGTGTCGTCGAACCAGCTCGGCTTATGATAGGAATATTCTACTTTCGGTGTCGTTCCTGCGCCGCCGAAAAAGCCGGGTCGTTCATACCCGTTCATTTCGGTCATCCATGCACCCTTGGCGATCAGGCGGTCGTGGAAGGGGCTGCGACGAACGTTGCGCGCGGTCTCCATCTGGAGGTTGGGCCAATGCATGTTGTACATTGCGCCGAGCGTTTCCGTCGTCCGGTCGTGAAGATATTTCTTGTTGGTCTGGAACGAGACCGTGCGACGGACATCGACATCGACCAACTCCACGGGGGGCATGCCGTCGTTGATCCAGTCCGCAAGAACCTTGCCGACGCCGCCCGAAGACAGGATGCCCACAGAGTTGAAGCCGCAAGCGGTGAACAGGCCGCGCACCTCTGGCGTTTCGCCCAGCAGGTAGCGGTCGTCGGGGGTAAAGCTTTCAGGCCCGTTGAAAAACAGCTGGATACCCGCATTGGCCAGCAACGGCACACGGTTCACTGCCAGTTCCAGGATCGGCTCGAAATGGTCGAAATCTTCGGGCAGCGTATCGAAACAGAAATCGGGCGAGATGCCGTTCATGCCCCAAGGCTTGGCGTTCGGCTCAAAGCAGCCGAGCAGGAGCTTCCCTGCATCCTCCTTATAATAGGCGTGCTCGTCAGTGACGAACATGACAGGCAGGTTGCGCGGAAGTTCCGGGATAGCCTCGGTGACGATGTAGAAATGCTCTGCGGCATGCAGGGGCAGGCTTACGCCGATTTGCGCCGCCAGATCGCGCGACCACATGCCGCCGGTGATGACGACCTTCTTCGCCCGGATTTCGCCTTGCTCGGTCATGACGCCGACGGCCTTGCCGCCTTCGACGATGATGTTCTTGACGAGGCATTGTTCAAGGATCTTGGCGCCGCCCATGCGCGCGCCCTTTGCATAAGCCATCGTTACGTCGATGGGATTGACCTGACCGTCATTGGGGAACCAGAAACCGCCGACGATGCCGTCGATGTTTACCGGCGACCAGCGCTCCTTGATCTGGCCGGGCGTAACAGGTTCGACAGGCAAGCCGAAATTCCGTCCCATTGATGCCCCACGGGCAAGCTCTTCGAGCCGCTCGGGCGTTTTGGCGAGGCGCAGCGAACCCCGCTGCATATAACCGGTTGCCATGCCCGTCTCGGCTTCCAGCTGTCCGAACAGCTGTCCCGTATAATAGGCAAGCTCTGTCATCCGCCGGTTTGCGCGGAGCTGGGTCACCAGTCCGGCGGCATGCCAGGTTGTGCCACAGGTCAGTTGCTTGCGCTCGCATAGCACAACGTCGGAAATGCCCAGCTTGGTCAAATGGTAAGCTATGGAGCATCCTGCGATGCCGCCACCTACGATTACGACTTCGGCGGAACTCGGATATGACGTCACGGAAAACACTCCAGATGTCTGCGATATGGCGAGTGCGCAGAGGTATTCACATGCGCATGTGAAGAGGTATGCCGGTCTCTCAAGTCATCGCCCGGCACCAGGTCTGTAAATTTTAATCGGAGCGTTTGATCGTCCGGCAAACTGTTTATCCGCCATTGGAACGACGCACCCATCAGGAAGAAATCTACTGTATAGATGGCATAATGCTGATGATGGACTGGTGTAACAATACCCCGCTCGGGGTAGTATCTGTGCAGGCCGGCTAGGGGGGCATGGGCCATTTAAAGGCCGCGCGAACGGGAAATGCGGCTGCTTTGGGCCACCGTCAGTTAGACGTGTGGCATCCGTCTCTCGTAACCGTACTTCTCGCACGCCGCATATCTCAAGGGCAGCAATGGCAGAAGGTAAAGTTTGCGACTGTAATCCGGCAACTACTCCGATGAGGGTAGGAGCATGGCCAGCACTCACCAGCTATATATTCGTCATGGTGAACCGATGGCGGGCTTTTGTACCCAGAACTGATTTGGGATGCGGATCAAGCCCAGCACCTTTCCATCTAATTGGATGAACAGCACAAATCTGCGGATGCGCCGTTGCGAGAAAGGCGTTGGTAGGATGGGCAAATGAGGGGACGAGGAGCATGAGAGAACATGATCTCCGCAAGCGGGTCGTCGAAGAAATGCATTTGCGGCGCTGGCCAAGGCTTTCAGCGCCGATGGAGATCGTGCAGATACTCAACATTCTGGATGAAGGCGATCGGGCGCGGGAACGCGATTTTGTCGCCCAATTCAGCGGGAATCCGGCTTGCCTAACCGGCGCCAGCCATGTTTCGGGAACGCTGCATAGCGGGATAGCCTACACTTGGGAGCGTCACAGCGAAGCAAGCACCGTCACTCTTTTTATAGACTCCGGCCAGTCGGAATCGGCGTACCACGCTGTTTCGAAAATGGAAAAATTGCCGGGCGCCGCGATACGCGCAACCAGGATCAAGATCGTCGAAGACGAGGAGAATGCTCAGGCACGCTTGGAGGATATGGCGTTCGTCGGCGATGAATTGATATCCTGCCATGTGGGCGACGGTATTCGCATCTGGTCCGATTTTCGGATCGGCCCTGAAGGCTATGGCAGGCTTCTGGTAGCCGCAAATGGCGCCAGTGACGGCGACCTCACGCGTACCGTGCAGCGGTTTCAGGAACTAGGAAATTACCGCAATCTGGCCCTTATGGGTTTGCCGGTGGCCCAGGCGCAATCGCGATTGCTGCATGAAGCAGAGGCGAAGCTGGGGGACCTTGGTCAACTGCTGAGTCATCCAGAAGTCCGCGACGACGATCTACTGAGCGAGCTGTGTCAGCTCTCATTGGAGATCGGCGCCCTCGCTGGCGCAACAAACTATAGAATGAGTGCGACCGCAGCATATGCTCAGCTGGTTGATGAGCGGCTGGCCGAACTGGCTCCCCGGCCGATAAGGGGATGCCAGTCGCTCACTGATTTCACGCAACGCCGCTTTCTTCCAGCGGTGCGCACATGTGCGAGTTTCACCAAAAGGTCGCGGCAGATCGCCAATCTGGCGGCCCATCTTTCCAGTTTGCTGAGGACCCGGATCGAAACGCGGATCGAAAATCAGAACGCAAGACTTCTGGCCTCGCTCGAACAAAACACCAGCATGACCCTGAGACTTCAGCAGTTGGTGGAGGGATTGTCCGTGGTCGCCATCAGCTATTATGGCGTGTCGCTGCTGGGGCATATGCTTGAGGGAATCGAGCCCTTCGCGCCTGCTCTCCACGCTTCGGCGATCGTGTCCGTCGCGACACCGCTCATATTGACCGGGACCTGGTTTTGCTTGCACCGCCTCCGCAAAGCGCTGCTGCGGCAGTCGGGAGCGGGAAGCAATCCAGAGCAACTGGAGCGGAAGCCGCGGTAATAAAAGAGCTATCCGTTTCCCGATGGCAGGAGAGCACTGTTCAGGCAAGCATAAGCTACCCTTCGCAGGGTATTGTATGATAGTTTCTTCCGCCTGATCTTCAGGCCGTCTTAAATTTGGCGACCGGGACCTCGCCCAACAACGATCCGGGGGTTTATCCAATGGCTTATCACAACAGCTTCTATGCTTTGCAATCCTTGAGTAAAGGGCAAGATCTTTTCCAGACATGCGGTGTGCGCGCGATGCGGGCTTCGATAGCAGCGCTGGCAATCGGTATCTGCATGGTTCCTGCCTATGCTATGGCCCAACAGGGTGGAAAGGACGCTAATGCGAGTGCTCCCCAGCCCGATGGCTTGGGCGGTGACATCGTGGTGACCGCGCAGCGCCGTGAACAGCGGCTGGACAAGGTCGGCCTTTCGATCTCTGCCTTCTCGTCCGACCAGATGCAGGCGATGGGGGTCCAGTCGGCCACTGAACTGGCTTCCAAAGTTCCCGGCGTCGTGCTTGAATCGAGCGGCGGTTCAGGGCTGAACGGCAATCTGACGATGCGGGGCGTCGCGGCGACCGACTTTTCGACCAATCAGGAATCGCCCAACGCCATCTATTTCGACGATATCTATGTCAGCTCGCCTTATGAAACCAACTTCCCGGTCTATGATCTGGAGCGTGTAGAAATTCTGCGTGGCCCGCAGGGGACGCTGTTCGGTCGAAATTCCACTGGCGGCCTCGCCAACTTCATCACCAAGAAGCCGACAGAGCAGTTTGAAGGGTTCGTGTCGGCCACGATCGGCAACTATGATCAGAAGCGCCTGGAGGCCGCAGTTGGTGGCCCGCTGGATGACAAGACGCAGTTTCGTATTTCGGGCATGCTCGACTATTCGGATGGCTGGTGGAAGAACGCGGCCGGTCCAGACACGAATGCGCAGAAATTCTTTGGCGTGCGCGGACAGATCCAGCGGGACCTGAGCGACAATTTCAAAGCTTATTTCGCAATCTCCTATGATCGCAATCCGCGTGCAAGGATCGGGACCTATGACTCCCAGCCAGCCTATTTGGTGAATGGCACGCCGGAACTCCTCCCCGCCGATGTCGATGCATATGGCACCGGCCCGGGGAACGACGCCACCGGATATCGCGATCCCTATCCAGACGCGCGCAAGACGGCGTTCAACGCCGTCGGCTATTTGAAGAAAGAGCGTATTTCACCGACCTTGCGCCTTGAATGGAACGCCTCTGACGAAATTAGTCTGATTTCTCTTACCAACTACACACATTTCAAATTCGCCTATGCAGAGGATTGCGATGGCACGCCCCTCAATGCCTGCTATTTTCCCAGCGGCCAAAATTTGAACCAATGGTCCGAAGAGCTTCGCGTGTCGAAAGTGGGCGACAGATTTAACTTCACCGGTGGCGTATATTTCCTGGATATAAAACAGTCTAATTATCAGAATTATTCATTCCCCGCATATGCTGGCACGGAGTTCGCGTTTGATATCAGCAACGTCTTCGACCAGCATGTCCGTTCCTATTCGGCATTCGCACAGGGTGACTATGCGCTTACCGATCGCCTGAAGCTGACCGTCGGCGGGCGAGTGCTTCATGACACCAAGAGCTTTTCTTCGCAGGTATATTATAATGAGTTGGGAGACGGGGTCACCAACACCGTCTACAATCCTCCGCTGCTCGGATATGATTTTTCGGAGGCGACTGTCGGCCGCGCCGCGAAGAAGAAAGAATGGCTGTGGAGCGGCCGCCTTCAACTCGATTACACCGCCAGTGATGACGCGCTGCTCTATGCCAGCGTCTCGCGAGGCGTGAAGGGCAGCGGTTTCAATAGCAACGCGGGCGGAACCACATCTCTCGCGCAGACGCCCTTTGGCGCTGAAACAATGATCGCCTACGAAGCGGGATCGAAACTGAAGCTATTTGATCGTGCCGTTCGCCTGAATCTCAGTACATTCTATTATGATTATTCCGACTTCCAGGCGTTTCAGCTCCAAGGTCTGACATCGTTCGTTACCAACAATGATGCCTATATGTATGGTGGTGAAATGGAACTGTCTATTACACCTATGCGAGGCCTTGATATTCAATTTGGTGTAGCAAATCTTCATACGAAAATTTACGATGTGAACACCAGCTACAGCGGCGTTATTGACCAGGGTGCTGTTAACGCGCCCAAATGGACCGTCAATGGCCTGGCTCGCAAGTCGTTCGACATCGGTAGCGGCCAGCTCGCCTTCGTATATGATTTCAGCTATCAGTCGAAGCGTTACTCATCGGTCGACAACAATGCGATGAACCTGCTTCCCGCCGCTACGCTGCATAACGCTCGCATAAGTTATTCGCGCAATGGCTTCGAAATCGCCGCATTTGTGAAGAACTTTACCAATGCGGCGAAGCAGGTATCCGCGTTCGATTATATCGCGCTGTTCGGAACCAGAATTGTCACCTACGTTCCTCCGCGTCGTTATGGCATTGAACTTCGCAAAGATTTCTGACGTTTCATCTGATTGGCGGCCCTTCCGGACTCATTCGGCAGGGCCGTTTTTTTTCTGGCTGCGCGTTGCACCCCATGCCTATTCTGGACTGGGATGCATTCTCAAGTCTTGCGATTGCCGGGTCCGGTCAGCAAGTTTGAGCAGCCCCAACGCGATCGCGAGGATAGTGGCCGCAATACGGGCATGTGCCACTATAGTCCTCATCTACATACATCCCGATCGGGCCTTGCTGATGCTGCGAATAATCGACCAGCGAGACACCGCGCATCGCGAATATCGGCTGGTCCCGTGGACTCGCTGCCTTTGCCGAAGGGCAGGGCTTCGGTGATACCCTCGCAGAGGTATTGCCGATCAACGCCGCCACCGGCACCATCGGACGAATAAGCTATGGTCGTCTTCTAGTCGCAAATAGAAGTCGGCCTTCCAGCAGCTATAGCAATTTCGCGGCCTTGAAGGCGCGCACTCTTAAAAAAGAACAGAGTTTTCATAACTTTGGAAGTTAGAGGATCAGGCGGCGCGTGAACACGATCGATTTGTTCAAGCTCGATGGGAGAGTGGCTCTCGTAACGGGTGGCGCGCGCGGTATCGGCTTTGAGCTGGCTACGGCCCTTTCGCACGCCGGCGCGATTGTTTACTGTGCCGATATCGATGGCGCGGGCGCTGAAGAGGCGGCTGAACGGATTGCCGCGGATGGCGATTGCGCCGCCCATGGAATACAGGTGGACGTGTCTCAGGAGGCGTCGGTCGCCAGCATGGTTGATGTCGTCATGAAACGGGACGGACGCCTTGATGTGTGTATCGCCAACGCAGGCATCGCCGAACCGAATCTTCCTATATCGTGGGAGGATTACACGGCTGATCTCTGGCGTCGGCTGATCGATGTCAATTTGTCGGGCGTCTTCTTCACCGACATGGCGGCGGCCAAGGCCATGAAGGGTCGTGGCGGAGGCTCCATCATCAACATCGCGTCCATCGTCGGTGTGACTGCGGACTCGCAATGGGGCTGCATCGGCTACGCGGCGGCGAAGGGTGGGGTCGTGCAGCTTACGCGCCAGTTGGGGGCCATGCTGGCTCCCGAGGGTATCCGGGTAAATTCGATAGCCCCCGGTTATGTCGCCACAGGATTGAGCGAAGGCGAGCAGCTGGATCATCCCGATCCAGAAGTTCGCCGCCTCCAGGCCGAACTGTTAGCTCGCACGCCGATGAAGCGCTACGCTCAGCCGCAGGAACTGCGGGGCGCAGCTCTCTTCCTGGCGTCCGACGCTTCATCATATTGCACGGGCTACACCTATGCCGTCGATGGGGGCTGGCTCGGTGCGTGATCATGGGTGCGGGAGCGAAGCGCAACTGAACTTTACCATAGTCTTTCTGGGAGCATTTTGATGTCCGGGTTCAAGCCATTTGCCGACTATAGCAACCATATTCTGGTGCACGGAGAACTGCGGCGAAGCGCTTCGACGACCGCGCTTGATGTAATTGATCCCGCCACGGAACAGGTGGTTGCGAGCGTATCGGACGCGACTGATGCTGAACTCGATCAGGCGGTCGCGAGCGCGAAGCAGGCGCAATGCGCATGGCTCAAGCTTTCGGCGCTGGAACGTACCGAAGCGCTTCACAAGGTCGCGCAGGCGATTGAGGACAACCGGCCGCTGCTGGCTGAATCGATGACTCGCGAAATGGGCAAGCCGTACAAGGAAGCCTTCGACGAGGTTACATGGTCCGTATGGGCGTTCCGCTATTATGCAGAAGTGTCCCGCCATGATCATGGCCGGGTCGTCGGGCCGGTCGTGGGCGGCCATATGAACCTGGTCACCAAGCATCCGCTCGGCGTCGTCGGCATCATCATGGCGTTCAATTTCCCCTACTGCCTCTATTCCTGGGAAGCGGCGGCGGCGCTGGGCGCCGGGAACGCCGTGATCCTGAAGCCGTCCGACCACACGTCGGTCTCGTCAATTCTGTTCCTCAAGGCGATGATGCCGCACCTCCCGGCTGGCCTGATCGGTATGATCACGGGCGGCGTTCGTGTCGGCACCGCGATGGTCGCGCATAAGGATATTCATGGCATCGCCTTCACTGGCAGCGTGGGCGCGGGCCGGGCCGTTGCGAAGGGATGTGCGGAAAATTTCAAAAAGGCTCTGATCGAAACGTCGGGCAACGACCCGTTCATCGTCATGCCGTCGGCCAATCTCGACATCGCCGCGCGCGCCGCCGTCTTTGCCGCCAATCTCAATGCGGGTCAGGTCTGCACGTCGGGCGAACGCTTTTATATCCATCAGGACATCCACGATGCCTTCATCGACAAGGTGGTCGGACTGACGCGGAAGATCCGTATCGGCAACGGTCTGGACAAGGTCGATATGGGTCCGATGGTGTCGGAGCGCGAGCGGAGCCGCTACGAAGGACTGGTCTCACGCGCGATCGAGGCGGGAGCCCGAGTGGCGACCGGCGGCGCCCGCCCGTCTCACCTCAACGCTGGCTACTTCGTCGAACCCACGGTCTTGACGGACGTCCAACCGGACGCCGAAATCCTCAATGTCGAAAGCTTCGGTCCGGTGATGTCCATCTGCCGCGTCGCTGATTTCGACGAAGCCCTCACGCTCGCCAATCGGTCGGACTATGGCCTGGGATCGACGGTCTACACCACGGACCTTGGTGAAACGCACCGCGCCATCGAAGAGCTTGAAAGCGGCATGACTTGGATCAACGCGCCGCTGATGGACAATAACGCCGCGCCTTTCGGTGGCCGCAAGATCTCCGGCATGGGCAGCCAGCTAGGAGCGGAAGGCCTGGACCAGTTCCGGCACTCGAAGATGGTGATGATTGATCCGACCTGCTCGTCCCATGATTTCTGGTGGTTCCCCTATGCAGATGCGGAAGCGTTTGGCGGCGAGAAGTGAAATCCGATTTTATCTTAATTCGTTAAAGAAATTACAGAAAGGCTAGTCAATGAGCTTCGTCAAAACAGACCAGGAAGTCGCAGAAATTGAGGGTTTGCTGTCGAAGGGGCAGTTTACAACCGAATCCCTGACGATTGAGTTCAAGACCACGCAGGAATTTCTGCGCAAGGTCCTCCCGCCCTGCTTCGACCTTCCCGACGAGCCGATCGCCTACGCCAACGTTTCGCACTGGCAGTCGGCGCTTTGCGGTGAATTCGACTGCGGCATCATTTATCTGTCGTGCAAATATAAGGGTGAAGCTGGCACCACCATGCTGACCTTGTTCGTCAGTGGCGACATGCCTGTCACCATCGGACGTGAGATGTGGGGCGAAGGCAAGAAGACCGGTAATGCCCGCCTGTATGTCGATGGTCATGAAGTCTACGCTTATGCTGAACGCAACAGTGTGCGCCTGATAGAAATTCAGGCCGAACTCGGTCCTGACCTCGGCCCGGCGCAAAACAACGTCAAGGATTTCGAGCTGAAGGCGCAGCCGCACACGACCGGCAAGGGCTTCCAGAACAAGGTGGTGTTGAGCTGCCTTGATACCGCGGAGGACTTCCGTGTCACGCGGCAGGGCACGGGCACGCTCAAGCTCGCCGGCACCGCGGTCGATCCGCTCGACACCATACCAGTGGTCGAAGTGGGCGGCGTTTCCTATGGAGAAGGCGCCTCCTGCTGGACCATACCTTTCTGGGAAGAACTGGATGACGGTCATGACTATCGGCCGTATATCTACGGTCAAAAATATGACGATTTCCGGTTGTTCAACAAGGCTCGCCGCTTCACGAAGTAAGAATGAAGGCATCTTGGACTCGCGCAAAAGTGGCGGCCGGTCTTGCGCGGGCCGAGACAAAATTGGCATGGCGGGCTGCGTCTGATTTGATGCAGCCCGCTCTAGGCTCCCCGCGCTGACGGACGTCGAACGGAGTGATCAGGTGACAGAGAAAAAGCAGCCAGACTTCCGCGCATGGGTGGCTCTGGCCCTCTGCTTCGTAGCGACGGTCATTATCTTTCTTCCCTATGTGGGCTATTCGACCCAGATCGCGACAATGATGAGCGATCTTTCCATGGACTATACCATGGCCGGCGCCCTGGCATCGGGGACGGCCCTGTCGGGCGGCATCGTCGTTTATTCGGCCGGAGGGCTTTTCAACCGTTGGGGGGCCAAGAATGTCTGCGTCGCAGGACTTGTCTTGTCCGCTCTCGGGCAGTGTTTATTCTCATTCGCCTCAACCTATCAAATGATGTTTGCCGTGCGCATTCTTCAGGGTGCCGCCATTCCGCTGCTTTTTGTCGGACCTTATACCATCGCCATGCATTGGGCGGAGCATTCGAAGAGGCTTGGCGTCTTCATGGGCATCATGCTTTCCACCGATGGTATTGGCACAGTGTTTGCCGGATATGCCTATTCGCACGTCCTCGAAACCTGGGGCTGGCGCATCGGATCGCTGTGGGGAGCGGCGGCGCTTCTGATTATCGCTGGTCTGGTCTGGCTGCTTCTGCGCGAGCCGGAGTCCACCGCGCGGGCCGATCCTTCGGCGCGCGTGGACAAACCTTCTCAACTTGCTCAATATCTCTCCGTGTTGCGCCAGGCCAATGTGCGAGTGGCCGCGCTCTTTCTTACCGGAGTGTGGGGCACATATTCGATCGCTGTCTATTGGGTTCCCACGCTTCTGATCGAGGAAGGCCATTGGTCCGAAGCCGCTGCCGGGTTTGCCGGTGCGCTCTATCCGTTTGCCGGGGTCGTTTCGGCCGTGACCTTTGGCCTGCTGTCAGATCGCCTTGGGTATCGGAAACCGCTGATGCTGATTTCCGGTGTAGGGATGGTCTTCTCCTTCATGGGCGCGGCGATGGCGGTCGATCAGCATCGATATGATTTGTTGGCGATGACGCTGCCGCTGGGCGGATTGTTCGCCTATGGGGGGTTACCGCTGGCTTATTGTCTTGCGGCTGATGCCGTCGGGCTGGAAATGGCCGGAATGGCGACGGGCTGTATCATGGGCACCGGATTGATATTCGGGGGCGTTATCTACCCCCTCGTCCTGGGATATGTTCGCGATCAAACGGGTCTTTACACACTTGGCTTTGTTTCGGCCGCCGGGTCTCTTCTGATATTCAATTTTATCGCAGTTCTGTTCGGGCGCGATGTTGTTCGATCCAGTCAGGGCGCGGATCATGGTACGCCTGTCCAGTCAGCTGTGTAGCGCGGGATTCTTGACCTCCCACGAGTAAAAGGAAGGGCCTCGATGGAAATTTCAGTAGTCACCGGGGCAGGCTCAGGCATCGGCGCTGGCGTCGCCATGAAGCTCGCCGCACGCGGGAGCTTTATCGCTCTGGCCGACCGAAATGCCGATGGGGTCAGGGAGACGCTTGAGCAGATCGAACGCGCTGGCGGACAGGGCATAGCCGCGACTGTTGATGTGACTGACGAAAATCAACTTGCCGGTTTCATCCAAAGCGTCGCGAAGGATTTCGGACGGCCCTCGACTGCGGTCGCCTGTGCGGGCATCGCTGCGACGGGCACGGTTGTAGACACGTCGGCCGAGCTGTTTCGGAAGATGATCGACGTCAATCTTACAGGCGTGTTCTTCTTCGCGAAAGCAATCATCCCGTTCCTAGAGAATGGGGGTGGGACTTTCACCGCCATCGCGTCGGACGCTGGCCTGAATGGCTTCCAGGGCTATGCCGCCTATTGCGCGTCGAAGCATGCCGTCGCAGGACTTGTAAAGAGCATGGCCCTGGACCACGGCCCGAAGGGCGTTCGCTGCAACGCCATTTGCCCCGGTTATGTTGAAACGCCGATGCTCGATCAGTTGCTGGCGGAAATTGGTTGGCCGTTCGATGATGCAGAAAAGGCGGTGCCGTTGGCCCGTTTCGCGAAGGTGAATGACGTCGCCAATCTTGTCGATTTCGTATCGTCAGAACTTGGCGGATACATCAATGGGGCTCTCATCCCGATCGACGGCGGAGGCTCTGCGGGGCCTTTTGCGCCAGCGTGAACACTGGGCCGACCACCAGATATGGCCTGCTGCCGGATTGGTGGACGCCGAGATAAGGTGTTTTTACCTATCGGAGACCAGCCAATCGGCTGGGTCGACAGAGTAGTTGAGTAGCACACCGCATTTATCATCGCGCGCCCATATGATGGTTGCCAGGAGTTCGCGCCGGTCTGTGATGATCGAGACCTGCGATCCAAGCGGTGGAGCGTACTGAACCGACAGCATCGCGCCGTAGCTTGATATGTTCTTGATTGTTGCCGGCACGCCGACACCATCATGGAACAGTGTGGCGGGGATGTTCGCCTCGTGACGCAGTTCAACGCGTTCTTCGCATTGCCTCAGTGCGATCCTCATGTTTTTTCTCCGGTTTCCCCCCGGCTCAAGGCGACACTGATCGGCAAGAATGAACACGCGCTTTCCAATCATGGTAAGCGCGCACTTCGGAGCGCCCATATCACCACACAGACCGGATGATTTCAGGCGAAGAGTTGAAGTAGCGGAAAGGGCTAGCGGGCTTACGGGGGCAGGGCATGAACCTGCTTACCAGCGCTATCATAACGAGCGGTGCATTTGCTCTGGCAGTGCCGTTCGAACGAAGAAGGGGGATAGCCTTAACAGCTATCCCCCTTTCTCTTACCTCCCGTAATTCACCGACAACGTCACGCCATAGTAGCGAGGACGCGTATAGATGCTTTCCAGGAAGCCCAGGCTCGAAACATCAAGCGCGTAGGTGCGGTATTTCTCCGCCGTCACGTTCTTCGCAAACGCGGTCAGCGTGAAAGGATCGAACTTGTAGCTCAGGCTCGCATCCAGCGTCTGATACGCCTTTTCGCGTTCCACCGGGGCGCATACGACGCTGAAGCAGAAACCGCTGGTGAAGGTGCCGTCCAAGCGGGCGGTCAGGTCTCCACTGCCCACCGGCAGCGTGTAGCTGATGCTGGCATTGCCGGACAAGCGAGGCGCCTGGGGCAGGCGGCTATCGGTGGTCGTGCCGTCGGGCAGGCCGATACCCTTGACCTTGCTCTTGAGATAGGAAAGGCCGCCCGAAATGTTGAGGCCCTCGACCGGAACGGCCGTTATCTCCAGTTCGCCACCATAGACCCAGGCGTCATGGTTGCTGATCGTCTGAACGAGGTCGATCAGCGAAAAGGCCTGGTAGTTATGATAGTCATAATAGAAGGCGGAAGCGTTGATCCGCAGGCGATTGTCCAGGAATTTGGACTTTAAGCCGGTTTCATAGGACCACAGCACTTCCGGCCCATGCGGCAGGCGCGACACCACTACCGGCGCGGAAACCGGTGCCGAAAAATTCCCTGACTTCGTGCCGCGCGTAACACCTGCGAACAGCAAGATGTCATCCGTTGGCGAATAATCCAGCTGCAACTTGCCCGAATAGAGATTGTAGCGCTTGCGTGCCTCATCGGGATTGAGCGCCGGGTTGAACTCGATGATCTGATTGTCGGTCACGCCACCACTGGTCGATGTGAAGTCGAGACGGTAGTCGTCGGTCTTCTTGTCGCGGGTATAGCGCGCACCGGCCGTCAACTTCAGCTTTTCGGTCAGCGCATATGTACCTTGCGCGAATATCGACGGCGATTTGGTACGGATCGAATAGTCGGAATTGCCGGTCGAAAAATAATCTAGCCCGATCAGATTATATTCGGCATGTGACTGGTAATGCCCGTCAATGTCGATGTAGTTGACGCCCGCGACCCAACGGAGTTTTCCAGTGTCACCTTCGGCGCGTATTTCCTGCGAAAACTGGTGAAGATTGGTCCGTGGGGCGAATACACAGCCGTTGAGTGGCGTGCCGTCGCAATCCTCCTGATAGAATTTTCGCATCCGCTGATAATCGGTGATCGAGATAATCGTCACGTCTCCAACGGACCAGTCGATCCGGCCGGTATAGGCCTGGATCGTTCGGCTAAAGACGGACGGGATATTGTTGTTGTTTTCATACAGGCCGTAGTTTGCCGGCTTCACATAGCCGTTCGGATCGACGCCGGGGCCGGTGCCCCAGAAATCATCGGTAGGCGACTGTGTCACGCCGCGGCCATGATCGGCGGGGACGGCGGGCGTGTAGGTGTAGGTGCCGCCCGCGATTGAATTGTCATCGCGCGATCGCATGGCGCGCAGCAGTATTTTCAGGCTGGGCGTGGGTTTCCAGAGAAGCTGGACACGGCCCGCAAACTGATCGGTTTCGCCGCTGTCGCCGATCGCCGGATTGTTGCTTTTGACGAAGCCATCCCTCTGCACTCGCGCAATGGCGAAACGGGCCGCAAGCGTGTCCGAAACAGCGCCGCCAGCGCCTATCTCCGTCGCGTAGCCGCCGTCGCTGAACCATGTGGCCGAAGCATCGAGGGAAAAATCGTTGGTGGGCTTGCGCGAGATATACTGGATGGCGCCACCGGTTGCGTTGCGGCCGAAAAGCGTCCCTTGAGGGCCGCGCAGGACTTCTACGCGTTCAATATCGAACAGGGGGAAGCCCGCTGTCGCCATGGAACTTAGATAGGAGTCGTCCTGATATACTGCGACAGGTGGTTCCAGCTGATCGGAATAGTCGTTCTGCGATACGCCACGAAGATTATAGACGGTCGTGGAAGGACTATAGGCATTATATTTGAGAGCGGGAACAAGCTTGACGATGTCCGTGCTGTCCACGATCGCCCTGGCTTGCAGATCCGATCCCGACAATGCGGTGACCGACACCGGCACCTTTTGAAGATTTTCCTCGCGACGCTGCGCGGTGACTACGATTTCCTGGATGCCCTGAGCGGGAGCAGGTGCTGCCCCCGGTTCTTCGGTTTGCTGTGCCAGCGCCACGGCTGGGAAGGCCATTACCATGGCAAGCGCTCCCAGACTGGAGCTGCCATGCCTGCACAATCGGTTTTTCAACTTTGACATACCCTTCGCTCCCTTTGTTGATCGAGCAGATATCAACAAGCGCAGGTTCGACTCCTGCATCTCTTATTGTGAACGTATGTTCGTATCTAAAACCCAATCTGTCAATATGCGATGTTACCGCATTGGATTCTGTGCGAACGAGGCGTATATTAGGCAAATCCGCAGTGATCTCTGGGCCAAATCCACCGATTGACAATTCGCCTCGAATCCGATTAGCATGAATGCATATTCGTATTAACTCGCGAATTTCAGGTTGCCGCTCCATGGAGTGGAGCTTGTATCGGAACTGGGTAGGGGATCGTTTGGTGAGGATGCGCAGAAGCTTTGATGCCGCAGCCGCGCGCAGGCCGAGGTTTCTGGCGAACCCCCGAGAATTGGGATTGATCGACGCGAGCGAAGCGTCTCGGAATTTCATCAAGGCAGACGGCCTACGGCGTTGTTCGGGATGGCCCGGCAAGATCGCCTGTAACTGACTCGAGAGGACTGGAGCGATGTCATTGGATTTCTTTCCCACGATCGCAAACCGCGAATGGCGTGAAGGCAAGGTGGAAGCGGTTATCGAGCCTGCGACCGGGGATCAGATCGCCGAAATGGTCGATGTCGGCGAAGCTGGGGTGGAGGCGGCTGTAGGCGCGGCCAAGGATGCGCGCCGATCATGGGCGGCCACCACGCCGAAGGATCGCGCCGCGATGCTGTTGCGCCTGGCCGACGCGCTCGAAGCGAATGCTGATCAGTTTGCGGAACTGGAAGCGCGCGACGTGGGCAAGCCTTTGGCCGACGCGCGGGCGGAAATGTTCTCCGCAGCCGATAAGTATCGGTTCTTCGCGGGTGCGGGCAGGGCGCTGACCGCGCCTGTATGCGATGAATATAAGCCGGGCATCACCAGCCTGGTGCGGCGCGAACCGCTGGGCATCGTTGCCGCGATCGCGCCCTGGAATTATCCCATGGGGCTGACGAGTTGGAAGATTGGCCCGGCACTGATGGCGGGCAATACCGTGGTTCTCAAGCCGACGAACGAAACGCCGCTGACATCCCTTCTGCTCGGCCGCATCGCTGCGGAGATATTCCCCGCTGGCGTCCTGAATGTCGTGACGGGCGGTGGCGACAGTGTCGGCAAGGCGCTGGTGCGGCATCCCGACGTTGCCATGGTTTCGCTGACCGGCGGCACTAGCACCGGCAAGACCATCATGCGCGACGCCGCCGACATGGTGAAGAAGGTCCACCTGGAACTGGGCGGCAAGGCGCCCGTGCTCCTGTTCGACGATGCCGATCTCGACAAGTTCGTGGCGACGATGCGCGGCGCTGCGTTTCGCAACTCCGGTCAGGACTGTACGGCGGCAACCCGCGTCTATGTGTCTAAGGCGCTGTTCGGCGAAGTGACCGAACGGCTCGTGCAGATGGCGGAAGGATTGACCGTCGGCAACGGCTTCCTCGACCCGGCGGTCCAGATGGGGCCGGTGGTGTCCCAGCGCCATCGCGACAGCATTGCGCGGCAGGTGGAAAGGGCGGTGGGCGAGGGCGCCCGGATTGTCACCGGCGGCGAGGGCAGCGGCGCCTTCTACACGCCCACGATCGTCACAGGGGCGGACCAGCGTTCGGCCATCGTGCAGGAAGAGCTGTTCGGCCCCGTACTGGTCGTCAGCACCTTCGATGACGAAGATGACGCGATCGCAAAGGCCAATGACGTTGCCTACGGCCTGGCGGCGTCGATCTGGACGCGGGACATCAACCGTGCCGTCAAATGCGCCGCGTTGATCGAAGCCGGGACGGTCTGGATCAACGATCATGGCCCGACTGCGGCGGAAATGCCCTTCGGCGGTTTCAAGCTGTCGGGCATCGGCCGCGACATGTCGATCCATGCGATCGAGGAGCATACGGCGCTCAAGCATGTCGCCATCAGCCATGGATATCAGCTGTGACGGTCGCGTCTGGCATGAAGCTTGGCTTCGCGCCGGGAATTGGTCCGGCGCTGCAGGAGCAGGTGACCGGCATCCTGTCCCAGTGGACGCTGCCGGATCTTGCCGACGACTATCAGGTCAGCGCGATGAGCGGGGGTGGCAGTAACGTCAATCTGAAGCTGGAAGGATCACGCCACGCGCTCGCACTGCGCGTCTGCGCTCCCGAACCGGAGCGTTGGGGCGTTGACCGCGCTGCATCCATCCAGGCGCAAAGCGATGCGGCGCGAGCGGACCTCGCGCCCAATATCCTGGCCTCGACATTGCCGGAGGGGCATTTCCTGTGCCCGTTTCTGGACGGCGGCGTGATGACGCCAACGCGCATGCGGGAAGAGGGGCTGCTGGGCGACGTCGTGGAAACGCTGCGCAGCCTCCATGCGCAGCCGACCTCCGGCCGCGCCTTTTCGCCCTTCGAGGATGCGGCGCATTTCGTGAAACTGGGCGATGCGGAAGGTGCGGTACGACCCGCCGAGTTTCCGGAAATGTATGATCGTGTCAGGCAGATCGCGCAGCTTTTCGCCGCTATCGATGCCCCGCGGGCATTCTGTCACAGCGATCTCGTGCCGCAGAATTTCATCGTCGGCGACCGGCTGCGCCTTATCGACTGGGATTATGCCGGGATGGGCTGGGTCGCATTCGAAATGGCGAGCTTCGCCTGTCAGGCCACCCTTACGGACGAAGAGACGGAAATATTTCTGCGCCTGTATGATCCCCAGCTCGATGATAGTCAGCGCGCCCGTGTTGGGCTGATGCGCGCGGTCGCGGGGGTCCGGGAGGCGGCCTGGGCGGCCATGGCCGAACCGATCCTGTCTGCCCATACGACGCCGCTCGATGGCTGGACCTATCAGGGCTATGCAAGTTCCAACCTGACCGAAGCGCGCAAGGCTTGGGAGAAGGGGAGTTTTGCCGAGATGCTGAAAGCTGCGGCCCATGTGCGGGAAGGGGCGCGTTTCTGATGCCGCCTTTCGAAACACTTTGGCATGCGCTTCGCCACTGGGCGGATGAAACGCCGGAACGTATCGCCCTGCGTCAGGGTGAAAGATCGGTCGAATATCATGATCTCGCCGACAAGGCGGAAGATTATGCGCGCTTCCTTCGCTCAACCGGCGTGCAGAGCGGGGACCGGGTGATCATCGTCGGCCTCAACATCATCGAATGGGTCGTCGCCTATCTCGCCGTCATGCGTCTCGGCGCCATCGCCGTGCCCGCCAACAATCGCATCAGTGCGTTGCAGATGGCTGGCCTGGTCAACTTGCTTGAGGCGCGCGTAGCGATTGCGGACAAGCGCCACGCATCGCTTCTTGCCCAAGCGTCGATCTTGGTGCTCCCGCTGGAAATGGCCACGGCCATGACGGCGCAGGGGGATCTGCCCGATTTCGTGACGGGAGAAGCGCCCGCCCTGATCAGCTTCAGTTCCGGAACGACTGGCGAACCAAAGGGCGCGCTGCTCAGCACCGCAGCCTTGTGCATGGCGTCGGAAGTCTTTCGCCAATTCTTCCGCGCGACGAGCGCCGACAGCACTGTCGTGATCGCCCCCATGTTCCACAATACAGGCTTCATCGACCAGTTCGGCCAGATGCTGCTGGCGGGCGGGGAGACGATGCTGGTGGAGGAATTTCACCGCAAGGAAGCGATCGCCGCCTTCAAGGCCGCGCCCGCGACTTTTGTCACCGCCGTGCCCAGTGTGCTGCGCATGCTGATGATATTGGACGATGCGGACGCGGTGTTCGGATCGGCCCGAACCGTCTTGTTCGGCGGATCGCCGATGCCCGCCGCCTGGTCGCGGGAGATGCTGGAACGCTGGCCCCATCTTGAGCTTGTCCATGGCTATGGGCTGACGGAATTTGGCTGCGCGTGCAGCTTCCTGCCGCCCGCGATGATCACCGACTTTGGCGAATCCGTCGGCTATGCCGCCCCCTTCGCAGAATTGCGGGTGGTAGGCGAAGACGGGCGGGATGTCGCGCAAGGGGAGTCTGGCGAAGTCTGGGTCGCGGGGCCCACTCGCATGACGGAATATTGGCGGCGGCCCGAGGCTAATGCTGAAAAATTGTCGGGCAAATGGTTGCGGACAGGCGACCTTGGCCGGTTCGATGATGCTGGCCGCCTATTTCTGGACGGGCGGCGGGACGACGTCATCAACCGTGGCGGCGAGAAGATATTGCCGTCCCATCTGGAGTGCCTGCTCGCGGAATTGCCGGAGATTGGCTATTGCGTGGTGATCGGCATCCCCGATCCGGTGTTGCAGGAAGTACCCGTCGCGGCGCTTGAAATCCGGCCGGGCCGGACGTTCGACGAAAATAGCGCGCGTACGTTCCTAGCCGCGCGGCTGCCCGCCTATGCGATGCCGGTCCACTTCATGGTTTTTGATCCCTTCCCGCGCATTGCGTCCGGGAAAGTGGACCGCCGGAATGTGCGCGATGCCGCCATCGCGATGCTGAAAGATCAAGGCCCAAATTCGGGAGAGACTGATGAAACGTGAATTCGATGTCGTGGTGATCGGGGCTGGAGGACGCCAGGCGCAAGCCATGCTTGCGGCGGCCGCGCGGGGCACCGACGTCACGCGCTGGCTCGCGCTCGATCGCGCTTGGCGTCCCGAAACGCTGGCTGCAACGCAGGCGCTCGGCATGCAGACGAGAGAACAGGATCCGCTGGCCGATGCTGGCACGCTGGACGCTCTGATGCGTTCCACGGCGATCGTCGCGAACCTGGCAGGCCCCTATTACCGCACGGGCTTTACCGTACTGGACGCAGCGATCGCGGCCGGGACCGACTATCTCGATATCTGCGATGATGCCGACATCACGGTTCCCATTCTGTCGCGCGATGAAGCCGCCAGGGCAGCAGGCGTTACGGCGATCATCGGGCTGGGTTCGACGCCCGGCGTGTCGAACATCCTCATCCGTTTGGCGGTCGATCATCTGAATGGCGCGGACGATGTCGAGATTGCCTGGGTGGTCGATGCCAAGGACATGACCGAGGCGGCGACCAAGCATTTCTGGCATTGCTTCAACCTTGTCGATTTCGACGGGACGGTTCATCCCGTTCCGCTTCCCGGCGACATGCATTCGCGCGTCGTCGATTTCCCCGGGACGGTCGGCCGACAGACAGTGGTAAAGCTGGCCCATCCCGAACCGCTTACCGTCCCCCGCTTCCTGCCCGTCAAACGGGCGGTCAACTATGGAGCGATCGCCCCGATCGACGCGCATGCGGTGGCAGCGGCCCTTGCCGCCGTCGCGGATGAGCAGCAGCCCGGCAGCTCGGGTGAACGCACCGACATGCTGGTCAAGGCGTTCCAGCAATTCCTCGCCCGCTTCGAAGGTGGGGAACGGATCGGAAGCGGGTTGCAGATCGACGTCCATACCAACGGCAACGGGCTTCGCTACGCTTCGGGCGCGGACACCAGCATGGAAGAAGCCACTGGCGTTCCAGCCGCCGCAGGGGTGCTGATGCTGGCGGAAGGTGATACGCCGCGCGGCGGCGTGTTCGCGCCCGAAGCACTGTCGCCCGAGAAATTTTTCGCGGCTCTTCGGCGCGTCAGTCTCGGCGGCGGCGGGCTTGGGGTCTATCGTCTTCAGAATGGCCGCCAGGGTGAAAGGCTGCGTATTCGCGACCTGATGGCTGGAACATCGGAGGCTGCATGAGCGAGGATCTGGCAGGCAGGGTCGCGCTGGTCACGGGCGGAGGCCGGGGACTGGGCGAAGGTATCGCCCTCACCTTGGCAAAACGTGGAGCGGCGGTCGTCTTGAGCGGGCGCAACCCCGTTGATCTTCAGGCTACGGCTAGGACGATCGAGAGCATGGGCGGCAGCGCCAGCGTGCAACCGGGCGATGTCTCGTTGACCAGCGACGTCGAAAATGTCGTTTCCGGCGCGTTGGAAACCCATGGGCGACTGGACATCCTGGTCAATAATGCGGGAATTGCCGACGAAGCGGCGTTCCTCGACATAGAAGAGGCGGCATGGCGGCGGGTGATCGACGTCAACCTGAACGGCGTCTTCTTCATGACCCAAAGAGTAGCGCGGCAGATGCGCGGCCAGGGTAACGGCGGCGCCATCATCAACATTGGGTCGATCGAAGCGCATGCGGCGGATGGGCCCTTCGCCAGCTATGTTGCCGCGAAGTTTGGCCTTCGCGGCATGACCATGAGCGCGGCGATCGAGCTGGCCGAATATGGCATTCGCGTCAATTCCGTCAGTCCCGGCTGGGTGCACACCAAGATGGTGGAAGAAGCGCTTCGGCCCGCGATGCTGCAACACATGCTGCATGATTTCAGACGCGTACCCATGAAGCGCATGGTCACCGTCGATGAGGTTGCAGGCGCGGTCGCCTTCCTCGCCAGCGATGCCGCATCGGGCATAACCGGCACCGACCTGGTGGTCGATGGCGGCACCCTCGCCGACATCCATGTCCATCGTTCGCTTCCCACTGATGAGGATAAGCAGTGACCCGTCCCCGAATCGCCATCATCGGCGCTGGCACCGCCGGTTGCGGCGCCGCCCTTCGTGCCGCGGAACTTGGCGCGGACGTCATCGTCCTGGAGCGGGAGGCGCCCGCCAGCGGGTCGTCCGGTCGTTCCGCTGGCGTCTATAATTATCAAACGCTCAACCCGCTCGACATCGAGATTCGCATCCGCGCGAAGGAACTGTTCCTGCGGCTGGAGCGAGAGCGCGGGCTGCAGCTTGCCAAGATCGGCAATGTCCGCGTCGCCTATACGGACGAGCAGATGGATCGACTGGCCGCTGCGGTGAAGGTGCAGCGCGAACTGGGCGGCATGGATTCCAGGCTGATCGATCGGGAGGGCCTTAGGCAATTGGTGCCCGACATGCGGGTGGATGATCTGGCGGGCGGTCTGCTTGGGCCTACCGACGGGCATCTCGATGGCTATCTTCTGTGCACGACACTGCTTGAAGAGGCCAAGGAGAAGGGCGCGCGTGTCAGTGTTCAGACCGATGTGCTTTCTCATTCCAAGGCGGGCGGGGTGCATCGGTTGGAAACCAGCAAGGGCGTGGTCGAAGCCGATATCGTTATAAATGCGGCTGGCGCATGGGCGGGGAATGTCGGCAAGCTGCTGGGTCATGCGGTGCCGATCAAGCCGCAAGTACATGAAGTCTTTCTGGTCCGATTGCCACGGGACCTTGGCTATACCGTTCCGATGGTCAATCTCTATATGCCGGGGCAGGAGGGCGAGGGTCTTTATTTCAGGCAGGATGGTCCCGACAGCCTGATCGCCGGGCTTCACACCTATGAAGCTATCGACGGACTCGATGTCGACCCCGACAGCTTCAGCCCGCCGTCTGGCGACGATCATCTGATCACTGTCGCAACTCTTCTGACAGAGCGGATGGGTATGGACGATTTCGGCTTTTCCAACGGCTGGTTCGGCCTTTATCCCATCAGCATGGACGATCGTTTCCAGGTCGGTCCGTTCGAAGCCGATCCGTCCGTCCTGGTGGTCGGCGGGCTGGGCGGTGTCGGCGTCACGTCCGGATCTATCCTCGGCATGTGCGCGGCGGAATGGGCGTTGTCCGGCAAGCCTTCGACCGTGCCGGGCGTAGAGGCGCTTCGGCCCGACCGCCCCAGTTTGAGCAGATTTCGATGAGCGAGGTTATCATGGACGTTCTGTTGACGAACGATGACGGGTATCAGGCGGGCGGCATGGCTGCCATCCGGGACGCGATGATCAATGCGGGACTCAACGTGCTGTCTGTGGCGCCGGACGGGCCACGCAGCGGCACGTCCCGTTCGGCATCCTTCCGCAGGCCGGTGGTGATGACCCGCGATGGGGGTGACGATCGCAACCCGATCTATCGCGCCGACGGGACGCCCGTCGATTGCGTGCGCGCCGCGATCTTGTCCGGCTTGGCAAAGGATGTCCGCCTTGTCGTGTCCGGCATCAATGAAGGCGCTAATCTCGGCGACGACGCCACCTATTCATCCACCTTTGGCTCTGCGGCGGAAGGCGCGTTGCTCGGCCTGCCTGCGCTGTCGATTTCGCAGCAGGCGCGTGACGGGCGCTTCCGCTTGGTCGATCTCACCGATTATGATTATGGCTGGTGCAGCGAGGTCGGCGCTGAACTGGCGGCGTGGATGATCGCCAGCCCGCCGCCACCGCGAAGCATCCTCAATGTCAATGCGCCCGGCATGTTGAAGGACCGCCGCCTCAAGATCACCGCGCTCGACCATCGCGTCTGGGACCCCGGCCATTATGAGGCGGTGGAAACGGACACCGGCCACGGCTGGTACACCTTCCTCACCAATGTCGATCGCGATCCCGTGTTCACGATGCGGCCCGGGTCCGACGCCAGCGCCGTCGCGGCAGGCCATGTTTCGGTCACGCCGGTCAGCTTCGATTTCGGCGATGTGCGTGCGGCCGGTCGCCTGCGCCGCTGGCTCAGGCAGTCGGTGGAGATTATCGATCCGCGCCTGGGCGCCAGCGACGGCGAGTGCGGGAGCGGCTGCTGTGGATGAACGGCCGGTCGCCCTGGTGACGGGGGCAGGGGGCGAACTGGGTCGGGCCATCAGCCAGCGGCTGGCGGATGCTGGCCATGCCCTCGCCCTGTTCGAACGTGACGAAGCCACGGCTGCGGCCCTGCGGCAAGACATGCCGGGCGATTGCCTCGTCCTGGCGGCGGATCAGACCGACCGAGGTGAGATTGATCAGGCGATGGACAAGGTGCGTGCCCATTTCGGCCGCCTTGACGTGGCGGTCGCCAATGCCGGATACGCCAAGTTCACCGGCTTTCTGGAGATGGAGCCGACCGTCTGGGACCGGCATGTTGCGATCAACCTGAGCGGCACTTTTCACATCTGCCAGGCAGCCGCGCGGCTGATCGCGGAGGGCCGCAGGGGCGGGTCGATCGCGGTCATCTCATCCTCGCTGGGGCTTCGGCATGCCGATCAGATCGGCGCTTATTGCGCGACCAAGTCTGCCCTGTTGATGCTGGTCCAGACAATGGCGGCCGAACTGGGTATCCACCGCATCCGGGCGAATGCCATCCTGCCGGGCGTTATTGAAACGGCCATGACCAAATGGATGGTCGACAAGCCGGGGGTGCGCCGCGACCTGTTGCAGAAAACGCCGATCGGCCGCCTGGGCCTGACCGACGACATTGCAGAGGCTGTCGCATTTCTGTGTTCCGATAAGGCGGGCTTCATCACCGGCGCCAACCTGTCGGTCGATGGCGGGCAGTCCATCTATGGCCAACCGGCATGGACGCGTCAGGATCGCTCGACACCCTTTGAGCCGGAATGGATAGCTGGCCTCGGCGACGACGCGTGAACGGAAGAATGTGACGAACATCCCGGCATATTGATCGCCGGGATGGTGTCAGGCGTGCGGCTGACGGTCGCGCCAATCGACGGGGGCGATCGCGATAAAGACGGTCGCCTGCTCCCCTTCATAGCGCAATTCAGTGCCGTTCCCGATCCACAGCATGTCCCCCGGTCCAAGTTCGTGGACCTCTTCCCCCGTGCGCAGGCGGAACTTGCCCGACAGGCAAAGGATCATTTCGTCGTATCGCACGGTCCATGGCACCGATCGGCCATCGAACGTCGCGAAATAAGCGCCCATCGTCTGGCTGCTATCAGGCCCGATCAATCGAGCGATGCTGGCCGAACCCTGACCATCACCATAATCCGACATGGGTGTATCCTGCAGGCGGAACAGGCGGATGTCGGCGGTCACAGCATGGCTCCTTCAAGCGCATGCAGCTTCGTGTTGGACGGTGCCGCAGCCGCCTCGGCCGCTGCCTTGTCCTCTTCCTCGAAGCGCAAGGCGCGTGGCACCGACAGCCAGCGCGCGACCAGAATGCCGCAGATAGCCCCCACCAACTTGCCGAACATCAAAGGGACGATCAGCGAAGGCTGGAAATTCGCGATAAAGGCCAGGGAGTCACCCAATATCCAGGAACCGCACACCGCATAGGCGATCGTCATCACCTTATTGCGCGCATCCATTTCCGGGATCAGTCTGAATAGCGTCAACGGGTTGGCGGTGGTCGCTATCAGCCCGCCGCTTCCGACCGCGCTGAAGCCGGTCAGCTTGCCGAGCTTCTCGATGGCTTTGCCGCAATAACGGCGCAGCGCGTAGACCATCGGAAAGGCGCCAGCCAGCATGATGCCGATATATCCGGCGATCTCCAGCCCCCTTATGGAGTTGGCCGGGTCGGCCAGCAGCGGGTCGAACGGCCATGCGCCGAACAGATGGCCGAAAATACCTGTGAAATACTGGACGATACAAGCGCCGAAGATGAGCTTTATTGCGGCATCGGCAAGGCGACCGAAGCCCATGAACCCACGGACCATGAGGTCCGGGATGAACCGCAGGCCCGCCACGATAGCGCCCACGATGATGGTCAGTGGGAAAAGATCGTGCAGTATCTGGCCAAATGTCATGGCGAGGCGGAATGTCGCCGGGCCGCCGGTCGCGACCGTGGGCCGGATGAGCGGGTGGGTCATTGCGACGACGCTTAATCCCACGAACAGCGCGATCGGTATGGTGATAAGGCCGGCCATCATGCCCAGTGCCAGATATCGATGATCCTTCTTGGGCAGCATCGCCAGCGCGACAGGGATGGTGAAAACGACATGCGGCCCCAACAGAAATCCGTTGAACGATGCAATAATCCAGTTCTCGCGGCTGGCAGCAAGGGCGTCGGCCATCTGATAACCGCCCATATCGACGGAAATCAGGGTCGTTGCCGCCATCGCCCTGTCTGCCCCAACAAAGGAAAAGAGGGGGGCAATCGCATGGTTGATGGCCGCTGATAGGACGGGGGCGGCTGCGAGAACGGCACCAACTGGAAGGAAGAGGACTCCAGTCGTGCGGATCCCCTCCATGAATTCCCAGCCCATGCCTGTGCTATCGTCCCGAACGGCGGCGATCGCGCCCCACATCGCGAACAGCATCACGACGCCGATCACATATTGACCCAACCCGCTCATTTCCGAGTCTTCCCGCCGTCATTAATACGAATGTTCATTCATATTAACCCGCCCTGCGATCTCGTCAAGTGTCTTCGGGTCAGTCAACCTTTAGCATGTTACGGGCAAGTTCCGACATACGTCGAGCCACCTTTTCCGGGCTGTCCGACCCGCCCGGGCGATACCACATTAAAACATTGTCGCACATCGTGCCTATGGCCAGCGCGCAAATGCGTGGATCCAGCGCGTTATCGGATCGTCCGGCCAAAATGTCCCGTACAATCTGGGTGAGGACGTCGAGGTAGCGGCGCATATGTGAACGTATTTCCTGCTTTGCGCCAGGACTTCCGATCCTTTCCAGCATCGCCGAATCTATCAGCCGGTCGTTCGCCTTGGCGAAGGCGGCGTTGGAAATCTGATACAGTACATGACGGCGGATGAGTGCGTTCATCCGTTCGACCGGCAGCATGTCCTCTTCGTCATTGTCCACCACTTCGCTGTTGAACATGTCGAGGGCAGCAAGAACCGCCGAAACGAGCAATTCATCCTTCGATTTAAAGTGGTTATAGAAGGCGGGCGGCTTCAGCCCAACTTCCGCCGTGATGTCCCGCAACGACACCGCTTCATAGCCGCGAGAACCGAACAGCTCCACCGCAGCCTTCAGCAACTCTTCCCGCATTCCCGATTTGCGACGGGTCCTTTTCGGCCGGACGCGGTGCGCCGAGACGATCGGAGCCGCCGTAGCATCGCCGACCTTTGCGGAGTTCGTTTGCAGCGGTTTAACGTTACTATCCTTCACTGACACGCTTCGATGCCCCAGTCGCGAATGTATAAATGCAAACGGTCTTTCATATTAATGCATATGCCCTGTCGGACGGCGCCGTTCAAATGGAAACTATTTCTCTCGGATCGCGGACCACGTTGATGCGCGACATCTGCCTGGCGAGCACTCGCGTGCTTTTTGGCCGATTAGGCGTATAAGTTGGCCATCAACCCGCTTCGCGCCAGACGTCATTGTGCCATAAGGACGGAACACGGCCACTTCGCAGTTTCAGACGTGGCCCCGAAATTTTCCTTCGGAAGCGTGGACCCTCAGGGCGCACGCTCTAAGGATGGTGAGACTTCCAACGGGTTGGAGGAGCATTCACTTGGTGGACACTAGTAGACATACCAGCGCCGTCCATGTGCTTGCCCGCAACTTCGTCGAAGGCGACGTCATCTCGGCGCATTCGCATCCAAACGGCCAGTTCGTTCACGCTGTTTCAGGTGTCATGGAAATCAGGGCGGATCACAAACTGTGGGTTGTTCCGCCACAACGCGCCGTATGGATCCCGCCCGGGACCGTACATGAATTCCGGGCGCGAACGCCTGTTCTGCTGCGTACGCTCTATATCGCGTCGGATCGAACGCCGCCCCGTCTGGGCGAAAGGGCGGGAGGATTCGTCGTCACACCGCTCGTGCGTGAACTCATATTGCGAGCGATCGACCAGGCCGTTCCCAGCTGGGAATCGGCGCGCACTCTTCGCCTGCACGCGCTGTTGCTGGACGAACTGAACGATCTACCGGCGGACGCCGTGATGCTGGCGATGCCGTCCGATCCTCGCCTTGTCCGCGCATGCGAGCAGATTCTCGATAGCCCTGGTGGCCCCGATATCGAGGAGCTTGCACGGTCATCGGGTGCTTCGGCGAGAACATTGTCGCGTCTGGCCCGCGATGAATTGGGTTGCCCTCTTTCCGTCTGGCGGCAGCAAGCGCGGATCGTCGCGGCACTGCCCAAACTCATCGCCGGAGAGCCCATCCTGAGCACGGCCTTGTCGCTGGGATACGAAACGCCCAGCGCTTTCACCGCGATGTTCAAACGCTTGATAGGAACAACGCCGACCGCCTTTGTCACCGAACGGAGCGGTTTCGCAGTGAGGCCGGAGAGATGACGCCGTTGGATTGAAACGGGGGTTGGCGAGTGGCCACCCATCATAAACGAACAGTTGCTGCCAACAGAAACAAACGTTAATTATTATATCTGTCCGAGCGCTCCTCGGCTTTGCAAAAGCGGAAGCGATACGTCGATGAACATCCTGTTGACCAACGCGGAAGGTTACGACGCACCGGGCATCGCTGCCCTGCGCAGCGCGTTGATACTGTCCGGCTTCAACGTGCTGACCGTGGCGCCCGCAGCCCCGCAGGTCTGGCTTTCAAAAGCGATTTCGGACCGCGAGCCAGTGTTGGTGGAAAGGTCGGGCGGTGATGATCGTCACCCGCTGTATCGCGTGCACGGCACTGCGCCCGATTGCGTGCGCATCGCGATCCTGTCGGGCCTTGCAAGCAAGGTGTCCGCCGTCGTGGTTGGAATAGGCGAGGAAGCCAATGTCGGAGAGGATGCAAGCAATAGCTCGACATTGGGGGCCGCCCTGGAAGGCGGGATGCTGGGATATCCGGCCATGGCCATCTCGCAACAGACGCATGGGACTCACTCATGCTGCGGGAGCAGGGGCACCCCCGACTTCGCATGGGCGAGCGCAGTCGGTGCGGAGCTTGCCGCCTGGTTGGCCGCCTCGCCGCCGCCCGATCGCAGCGTTCTGAACATCAACGTACCGGCTCATCTGGCAGACCGGCATATCAAGCTGACCTCCTTCAGCGAATGCATCTGGGAACCGCTGGATTGCCAACGGGCGGACGCTGAATCTGACGGTAGCTGGCTGGTGCAGCCCTACGCCAATGGGCTCCCCCGTTTCGCGAAAGAGCCGGGGTCGGACGCATGGGCGCTGGACAAAGGCCATGTCTCGGTGACGCCGCTCAGCTTCGATCGTGGGATTGGCCGATCGGCGGTGAAGCTGCGCGCATGGACGCGGTCCATCATCCAGCAGGTCGATCCCCGGCTGGGCGCTACGGACGGCACATGTTCTGCGGGCTGCTGCGGATAGATGAATGAGTGAGATTTGCGGCGGCACATGCCGTTGCGGATGGACGGATTACTTAGCGTAGGAGTGAAAAATGGTTAAGATTGATTGGGATAGAGTTGGGAAAGGTGTCGCTCGCGAAAATGAGCGGATGATCTGGCGGCCCTACGGCGCGCCTATCGTTCTGGATCTGGAACATTCCGCGTTCCACGATGCGCCGATCTCCGTTCCGTGGAATATCCCTGAAACCCTGGCGGTATCTGTGGCCATTACCGGCGCGTTCTTCCGCCGATCGCAGAACCCGAACCAGCCTTATACGCCGGAAGAAATCCGCAATTCTGCCCGCGAATGCCTTGAGGCAGGGGCGAGCACGGTTCACATCCATGTTCGCGACGATGAAGGCTATAATGTTCTCTCGCTCGATCGCTTCGAACAGGTCGTTGCGCCGCTGAAGAAGGACTATCCCGACTTGTCGGTCGACGGCTGCCTTGTCCCGGCGCTCGAAGGCGAGTGGGCTGAAATGAAGCGGGTGCTGGCGACCGGTCTGCTGGACGGTGCGCCGATCAACACCACGACGACCTATATCGGCGATTCTCTGTTCAGCAAGCCCGCGCCGGTCATGATCGAAAAGGTGCGCCTCATTTTGGAAAATGGCGGCATTCCTGAAATCGCCGTCTACACCGACGCCGACGTTGCCAATGCCGATCGTTTCCTGATCAAGAGCGGCCTGATCAAGGGACCGGCCTTCTGGCTGATCCTTCCCGCCTTGCCGGGTTGCAGCCCCATGGAAAATCCACGCCAGATGGTCGAAGGCCTGATGCGTACCGTCACCACGATCCGCGACGTCGATCCTGACGGCGTGATCATGGTGTGTGCTGCTGGCCGCGCGTCCATGTATGTCGCGACGCTCGCAGCCGCGATGGGCCTGCACATCCGCGTGGGCATGGAAGATACCTATTGGCTCTGGCCGCATCGCGATGATCGCATCCAGTCGAACCTGCAGACCTTCGAACTTGGCGCGAAGCTGGGTGAGGTTCTGGGCCGCCGGGTCGCGACGCGTCAGGAATATACCGACATGCTGAGATCCTGCGCCCAGGGATAACCGGCTGCGGAGTTAAAGAGACGGCCATGCTCCAGTGGACGGGAGCATGGCCGTTCCTATGCCGATGATAGGGTTCGCTTCAGTGGCGGAAGTGGTCGGCTTCGAGGCGACCTATTGACAACCCGCTCTGATGGGCACGGAGAGACACCGCCTCATTTTTGCCAGTGCTTGACGAGCATCGACGCCAATGGATCAGGCAACCCGGTGTTACCTGTCGATGCCAAGCATCCGCCTTGCCAAGTCCCAATAAGTCGCGACGAGATTGTCGTCAGCTGCCTTTGAGGTGGAAACGTACCAGCGTCCGACCTGATCATACATGGTCGATATGGCGCTCGACACGATCCTGTAGTCTGCCTTCACCGACGACTCTTCGACAAGCAGAGACACCAGCTTTGTCACCTCGCGCAAATATAGCCGCAGCCGGTCCTGGATGGCCTGCTGGAATGTTATTTCGCCGACGCGCTGAAGCAGATTGTGTGCCATCAAAATGTCGAAGGCCCTGGCGATGACCGGGTTGTCCAATTGGTAGCGGATGTGCCGCTCCAAAATCCCTTCCAACGCTTCTACATTCGATTCGCGGGGGTCGCGAGGACCCAGGACCCGCTCGTTGAAGTCCTCCATTGCCCATAGCAGGGCTTCGCCCAGCAAGGCTTCCTTTGACTTGAAGTGATTGTAGATGGCGGGCGCCTTGATACCTGCGAACTGCGCCAGGTCACGCATCGTCGAAGCTTCGAAGCCGTTCTTCGAAAACAGGTCGAGCGCCGCGACCAGCAGCCGTGCCCGGGTATCCGATCGCGTGGCGCGGTTCTCCCGCTCGATCGCCAGCTCTTCGGATTCGGCCAGCCTGGCCTCGTATCCAGCGCGCTTTCGCAGGACCTTCGTCTGATTTGTCGGTGAAGTCATTCTGCTGGTTCCTTAATACTCTCCGAAGCCCGATGGCAACCATCGATGCAACCTCCTGCGATGTTGCTTGGCTCCTGATCCCTCACCGCAACTCCAACCTCGCACTTGCATTAACAAATGTTCGCTATTATGATACGGCCGAAAATGCTATAGTATTCCGTAATTGGACGGGAATGACCAGATACTGACGGGGTTTAAAATGGCGATCTGGCCTGATTGCGACTCTCAATCGAAGCGGCTCTACGAACGCGGGCTCAAGGTCTATCCGGGCGGAATTACACGTCTAGTTCCATGGCTTGAGCCTTTCCCGGTCTATGCGAAGTTCGGCAAGGGCGCCTATGTCACTGATGTCGATGGCACCTCGCGGCTCGATCTGCTCAACAATTTCGCGTCGCTCATTCACGGTCATGCCAATCCGGCCATCATAGATGCTGTTTCCAGGCAGTTGGTGCTGGGAACGGCCTACACCAACCCGACCGAGGTTGAGATCGAACTCGCTGAGCTGCTGTGCGACCGTATAGAGACGGCTGAAAATGTCCGGTTCAGCAATAGCGGTTCGGAAGCGGTGATGTCCGCGATCAAGGCTGCACGCGCGTACACCGGCCGACCCGCGATAGTAAAAGTCGAAGGCAGCTATCATGGCTCCTATGACTATGCCGAAGTCAGCCTGGACACGCCCAAAGAGGAGTTCGCCACGCCGCCAAAGTCGGTTGGCTACGCTGCGGGCGTACCTGACCGACTTCTGGAAGATGTCTATGTCATCCCGTTCAATGATCCTGAAACTGCCGCCCAGATCATCCGTGCGCATAAGGATCGCATCGGGGCGATCCTGCTTGACGCCGCGCCCAGCTACCTCGGCTTCACCCCTGTAACGCCGGAGTTCACGGCGACGTTACGGGAACTGGCGACCGAGATCGGAGCAGTATTCATCCTCGACGAGGTCATAACTTTCCGCCTGGACCACGGCGGAGCGCAGAAGAGATTTGGCATAAAGCCGGACCTCACCGTCCTCGGCAAGATCATCGGTGGCGGTTTTCCTGTCGGTGCACTGGTCGGATTGAAAGAGGTGATGAAAGTCTTCGACCATCATTCGGGCAGGCCGCCGGTGCCCTGGAGTGGGACTTTCTCGGCCAATCCCATAACCATGACGGCGGGCAGGGTGACGCTGGACCTCCTGACCCCCGCGTTGGTCGCGCATATCAACATGCTCGGCGATCGCGTCCGCGCCGGGTTGACGCAAGCCTTCGCCTCGTCAGGGTTTCCAGGGCAGGTGACGGGCGTCGGGTCGATGTTCAAGATCATCACGCATCAGCGGCCTGTCTATGACTATAGGAGCCAGCAGCACACGCCCGCCGAAAGCGCTGCGATGGTCGTGCTGCAACGGCTGCTCGTGCTCAAGGGCTTCCATGTGTCGGGAGCGGGCATGGGGTTCCTTTCCACCGCCATGGTTGACGAGGACATCGACAATTTCTGTGCGGCTACAGAGGAATGCCTCCGTCATCTTCCCCATCCTGGCAGCGTGGAATGACCCATATGTTCAAACATGAACGTCGGAAGGGAACATCGGATGCTTCGCCAGAGCACCGCTCGTCACCGGCGCGATATCGGGCGGGAAGTCGCGCTGCGGCATGCCGAACGGTGTGCGATGCTCTGCCGGGTGGGGCCTAATGAAGGCGCGGCGGAAACATTGTGCGCCCATATTGTAGATATGGCAGCGACAAAATCTGTGGTCACTGCAAGCCCTGGTGCCCCCCCACGGCCTCTGCACTTCAATGCACAAGGAAGATATGGTTGAATTTTAGAAATGTCGGTCGAGATCATGCGTTGGGCCGTGTGTCGACGTCAAAAATACTGGAATCTGGCGCCAACATTGTCCTGGGCGACCTCAACGAAGCCGCACCCGCCGTATTTGTCCGCCTCGCTTCCTGGACACGACGGAACACGACCTTGACAGGAACCTCACGCGGAATGCCAAGAGCATTTTCCTTGGCATAAAACATCAGATCGGCGATGATCGGCATGAGCGCACCGCTGCGGTGTAGTTTGCGCGCAGCATTGAAGAATGTGAGCTTTAGATGATCGGGACGATGATGGATTTCGAGCTGACGATAGGCTCTATCCTGCTGCATGCGGACCGGTTTCACGGGAATCGCGAAATCGTGTCGCGCCAGCCCGACGGCAGCATCGTGCGTAGCTCCTATTCGCAGGTTCTCAACCGCTCCCGGCAGCTGTGCAATGCGCTGACCAGCCTGGGTGTCGTCGCGGGAGACCGGGTCGCCACGCTGGCCACCAACTCCTTGCGGCATCTGGAGGTGTATTTCGCCGTCCCCGCCATGGGCGCGATCATCCATACCGTGAATCCTCGCCTGTTCCCGGAACAGGTCGAATTCATCATCAATCACGCGCAGGACAAAGTCCTGTTGGTCGAGCCGCAATTCGTTCCGCTGGTCGAGCAGATCAGGGGAAGCCTGAAAAATGTTCGCCACATTGTCGTCATGGGGCCGGACGGCGGGGACGCTGCGGGGCTTCTGCCTTATGAGGAACTGGTCGAAGCGGCGCGCCCCGTCTTTGACTTTCCGGAGATCCCCGAACGAACCGGTTCGGCGCTCTGCTATACCTCGGGCACGACCGGTGCGCCTAAGGGCGTCCTTTATTCCCATCGTTCGGTAGTGCTGCAATCGCTGGTGATTTCGGGCATCGACTGGTTCGCGGTGCGGCGCCGGGACAGCCTGCTTCCCATAGTCCCCATGTATCATGTGAATGCGTGGACGCTGCCTTTTGCCGCAGCGATGAACGGGTCGAAGCTGGTCCTTCCGGGCAGCGCTCTCGATTCACGCAGCCTGTTCGAACTGATCAGCACGGAACAGGTGACGCTGGCCGCAGGGGTGCCCACGATCTGGAGCGACCTGATCCAGTTTCTGGAAGCGCAGGACGAACGCGTCGACTCGCTTGAGCGCGTTATCGTCGGCGGGACGGCTCCCACGCCGTCGATGATCAAGACGCTGGAGGAAAAATACGGCGTTCAGACCTGCCATGGATGGGGAATGACCGAAACCAGTGCTGGTGGTCTTTTCAACGCTCCACATGATTGGGATCATCTGGACAATGAAGACAGGCGCGTCATGCTTGGAAAGCAGGGGCGCACGCCCTACCCATTCAGCATTCGCATCGTCGATGCGGACGGGGAGGAGGCTCCCTGGGATGGGAAGACTTTCGGCAGCCTGCAGATTCGTGGCCCCAGCGTCACGTCCAGCTATTATAATGGTGATGCTCCCCCCATCGAAGCTGCGCGCGAAGGGTGGCTTCCGACCGGCGACATCGCCGTCGTTGATCCCGCGGGCTATGTCGAGATTGTGGATCGCGAAAAGGACGTCATCAAGTCAGGCGGGGAATGGATCAGTTCCATCGCGCTGGAAAATATCGCGGCGTCTCATCCCGATGTTGCGGAAGCGGCTGTCATCGGCATCCCGCATCCGCGATGGGACGAAAGGCCGCTGTTGGTCGTAGTTCCCCGCGCTGGCTGTCGACCGGCTCCGGCCGATCTTCTCGCCCATTTCGCAGGCAAGTGCGCGAAATGGTGGATTCCCGAGGAGGCCGTATTGGTGGACAACATCCCAAGGCAGGCGACGGGCAAGGTCTTCAAGGCGCGACTGCGCGAAGCCTATGCAAAGGCCGGAACGGAGAGCCCGTCTGTGGAAGCCGGTTCAGGGCCGGTCTGAAACCGACGGTGCTGTCAGACCAAGGCGAACCAGTCTCCACATGGTGTAGTTCGGTGGGCAAGGGTTGGCTTAGCTCGCGAGCAATTGCTTAGGGTCCAAACCCAATCAGGGTCTTGAAAATCTGCGGCCATATTGATTCAGAGAGCCTCCACTGAAGCAGGAGGTCCTTGGATTTCGCGTTCGTTGTTCTGGCTGTCGGATGAAGCATGGACGGCAATTGAGCCCCACCTGCCGAAGAACCAGCCAGGCGCGCGGCGGGTTGATGACCGACGAGTGATCTCGGACATCATTCACATGCTCAAGTGCGGTGGCCGCTGGGCGGATTGTCCGGGAGAATACGGCCCCGCGACGACCGTCTACAACCGCTCGAACAGGAGGAGCCGCCGGGGCATCTGGACACGCATCGGCCGCTCCGCCTGGTCCTGACGCCCGGCAACACATCCGATGTGAAGGGCGCCGACCTGCTCATCGGCGAAACGGCCGGAATGAAACGGGTGATCGCCGATCGTGGCTATGACGCCAACCGCATCAGGGCTGCCTTGCGCGAGCAGGGCACGATCCCCGTGATCCCGGGCCGACGCAATCGCAAGCGCCCGATCCAGTATGATGAACGCCGCTACAAAGACCGCTGGCGGCTCGAGGCCATGTTCTGCCGTTTGAAGGACTTTCGCCGGATTGCCACCCGCTACGACAAGCTCGCCCGGAACTTCCTATTCGCCGTAAGCCTCGCCGCGGCCGTCGCTTTCTGGCTCTGAACGAGTCTGGATCCTAGCTGCTTTGGATCAAATACTCGCATAATGGTGTCACGCGAACGAGAAAATCACAGATAGACCATACCAATTTTCCCGATATCACACAGTCAAATTGACATTTGAAGAAAGTATATAATTGGCAATATATGATGTATTACTTATTTCATATAGCATTATCGCAACGATATATTTGACGATAATTTATTAATATTGGATCGCATGCACTCTTGTAAATTGCTATATATTTCCTATATGAATGTTATCAAGGGCATAGGCAATGTAGGCGTTCTTGACTGAGAGACCATCGCGCTCCCGCTTACCAGGGAATTCGCACATGGATCTCAATCGACTTTATTCCGAGCACCAGGTTTCGCTGATGCGTGCCGCTGACGCACATAGCGAGTCGGCCCGGCGCAAACATCTGTGTGCCGCCGGGGTTGTCGGCGGTCAAATCTTCGACTTACTCTCTTCGAAGAACGCTCCCGCCTCGGCGGATTGGCTGTTCTGGACCCGTCAATTGGCCCCTGCAGTAGGCCTGGCTGTTCCCGCATGACAGTGGATGCAACCGCGCCCGCACGCCCACGAAGGCGAGTATTCGTCAACCGCGAGATGAAGCTCTCTCCTGAGCAGGCAAGGCGGCAAGGCTTGATCACTCACCTTGCATTCGTACTTCTCGGTCAGAAGGAGGCAATCCGCTTTCTGAACACCCACAACGCATCTTTGGGCGCAAGACCACTCGATCTGGCGATCGCCGATCCGACCGGATACTCAACGGTTGAAAATGCAGTTAAGCTCCTTGCCCAGCCCACGGCCGGCGGCCGCCAGTGATCTCGTCAGTCAACCCTCGCTCGTGACGATCGGAGAGAAAATGACTGTGGAACCTGTAGACGACACCGAACTCATGGCTCGCTATTGCATCACGAAGGTGCCTGTGTATCGTTTTCATTATCGGGATTGGCGGTACTCGACTTTGAACGATGCGGTCGCGCAGGCGAAGCGGGACGAAGCCACCGCTCGAAGTAAATAGAATGGGGTGCCCGTAGCCATTTCCAACGCGTTGGCACGACGCAAATATTGTGAGAGTGAAGCGCGGTGGCAGATCTCGATAGATGGTGCAATTGATCCGCCCGCCTCAATTTTGCATTTTCCTCAAGCTGTGCTATCAACATGTTGCTGAACGTCGCGTTTTGACGGATATCGGGCCACTTCGGCTCTCCTTGTCCCCACATTGCCTCTTTTAAGCCGGGATGAGCGAATGGTCGCATTCCCAGGACATGCGACAAGGAGACCGAGCATGATCACCGGAACAGTCAAATTCTTCAATGCCGACAAGGGCTATGGCTTCATCGCCCCTGAAGATGGCAGCAGCGATGCTTTCGTACATATCTCTGCCGTTGAACAGGCAGGCATGCGCACCCTCGAAAAAGATCAGCGCGTCACTTATGATCTGGAGCAGGACCGCCGCGGCAAGACCTCGGCCGTCAACCTCCAGGCAGCCTGAAAATGGCGCCGGGCGGTTGACGCTGCCCGGCGGCTTCAGGCGAATGCTTTAGCACAGGACATTTCCCTGCATGAAAAGATATAAAGAGCCATCCTTCCAGGAGCGTATCGCCTCAGCGGCGCGTGCCCGGACGGAGGGTCTCCAGCAACTGCGCAACAAACCGCCGGTTGACCAAACCGCTGCGGCCGCGAAGGCGGAACTCCGGCAGACCAAAGAGGCCGCTGCCCGCGAAAAGCGCCAAAAGGCTCTGCTCATGGCCCAGGAACAAAAGGCCGCGAAACGTGCGCAAGAGCTTGAAGCGACCGCTGCGAATGCCCCACGGCATAAGCCCATCCTCACGGAAGCTGAACAAAAGGCTGCACGCGATGCGCGGTATCTCGCGCGGAAGAAGCGTGCATCATCCTGACGACGCCGTGCCTGCACCTATGGTGAAGCGGCATCGGGAGATGAATTCTGGAGCCCTCCTGCATGCGGACGTTGCCGTAACCGAACATATCGGGCCGCTTAATTTGGCCGGTTCAGTTGCAAGCTATCTGTCATTACTCGCTTCAGGCTCAGCATCGTTGCGGCCCTTAGCGCGCGAACTCCAACTAAGAATAATGCGGCCTACGCCGCGAGGTTATAAATGAATAGTATCTTTCCGACCAGTAAACGCACCACCCTCCATCTGCCCTTTAGCCAAGGACTAGCGCCGCGATCCGTCCAGGTTCGGGCGGCGGTTTTGTCCACTAGTGAGCTAAAGCAGATCGTTGCGGCGATGCTTGGCTGAACGTGCATATAACGGCAGCCGGACATGCTGCCGATCTTTCGCAACCTCATAAGGAGACATCATGAGCCGAGAAAAAGTCGCCCCCTTCCTCATCACGAAGGACGAGGATGGAAATTTCCGGCTCACGGTCCGCGAAACACGGTATAATTCGCAGGGCTATCCGCTCGTGACATCTCACTTGCAGGAGGAGAGTTTCAAGACGGCGGCTTCAGTCCGAACCCATGCGCGCCTCGTGTTCAGGGCTCAGCCCGGGCAGTTTGCCACCAAGTGAATCTCGTGGCTCCATGGCGCACCAAAAATTCGACCTGACACTACCTTCGTCTTGAGGATGGAGGATCGCGGTCGGCGTCCTGTATATGCGCGCCGTAGCACTAAAGGAAAAAGCCGTGTTGGCATCACCTGACGAATGCGCGACGATTTCGATCGAACTGATCGGCATGGCAGAACTACCCGATGGAGGCCGGCTGCGCCTCTTACGCCGGGGTGAGGACTACTCCATCAGGTTCGGCGATAACGAACTAATGGGAAACCAAGTACGTCATTCGGAAGAAGCGCTCGCTACCCTGACATGTCAGCGCTTGGCCGGACGGAATGCTCAAGTTCTCATTGGCGGTTTGGGCATGGGCTTCACGCTCGGCGCTGCCTTGCAGTCACTGCCTCCGGCGGCCGAGATCAAGGTAGCAGAACTCATCCCTGAGATCGTGAACTGGGCGAAAGGCCCTTTGGCCCATCTCTTCCATGATTATCTCTTGGACCCCCGTGTCGTTCTTGAACTGGGCGACGTTCATGATGTGATTGCAAACGCCGAAGCCAGGTTCGACGCCATTATGTTGGACGTCGATAATGGCCCTGACGGGTTGATCCATCTTGCGAACGAACGTCTCTATTGCAATTGGGGCCTGCGCACGGCTCATGCAGCGCTCAAGCCTGGGGGCATCCTGGCGATCTGGTCGGCCTATAATGACGATGCATTTGTTGCGCGCCTCGAAAATAACGGCTTCGATGTTGATGAAGTTGATGTAGCGGCGGTCGTCGAGGGAGAAAACACTATCCACACTGTGTGGCTTGCTTCAAAGCGGCCTTAACCCGGCCCTTCAGGGGCGAAGTCGCTTGGCTGCCTCCCGCGTTTCCCGACGGATTACATCGATGATTTTCCCCAGAGCATGGGAATGCTCTTCATACCGGCTCCTCTTTTGGGAACAAGATGATGCCGATGCCTGCTTCAGCGCGGAAATTCTGTGAGATTGGAGCGATTGATCCTATCCATGGCCTATCTCCGCAGCTTGCAAGGGGGAGCTGCCGCACGATATGCGCCGGCGAGCGGGTGACTTCGCCCGAAATTAGTTTGTTTTTCATCAGGGCACGAAATGCTTCAGCGTCCCAGGGTCTGACCTGAAGATTTTTCATCACGGGCTACGCTGAAAATGCGGTGATCGGCCATCGCTTGGAGAGGGCCAGCTAAATCCGGGAACAGCTCGTAGATCGCGGATGCCGCCACGCTCAAAGGGCGCGTTATAGGCCATGATCTCTCCCTTATACGCTTCGTTCTTTGTCCCGCGCCAATGAAGCCATTGCCAGCGGGGCCTTCATCCGCGAAATCACGCCGGTTGCGGTGCCCGGCAGGGGCGGCGAGATAATAGTCGATACCGATGAGCAGCCAGGTAAGGCGGCCCCATATGATTTCCTCACTGAAGCCCGCCTTTGACAAGGACGGCACCATCACCGCCGCTAACGCATCCTCCATTTCGGACGGCGCCGCGGCGCTCGTCATGACCGGGAGGAGCGTTGCGGACAGGCTCGGCCGGGCTGGGCAGTGGATGACGTCGATCTATTCGAAGTCAACGAAGCCTTCGCCGTGGTAGCGATGATCGCCGCTAATGATCTCGGCATTCCGGCGGACAAGCTCAATGTGAACGGCGGTGCGACCGCGCTCGGACATCCAATCGGCGCATCGGGCGCGCGCATCCTTGCGACATTGATGGGTGCCTGCGGCATGGGGTCTGATGCGCCGCGTCGCCAGCCTGTGCATTGGACTGCCCGAATCGCGGTGGTCAGATAATCATGATAAATCGCAGCCAAATAAGGGCCTCGCAAAGGCGAGGGCGGTGCTCTGCTCAGGCATGATAATGATCGGTGGATCGAAGTGATTGGGCCAGCAACTCTCCTACGACGAGTTCTCTGTAAAAGCTCGATTTCGGTGAGGTCCAATCATAGGATTGGCCGATGGCAGACCAGATTCAATCATATGGTCAATCTCTGGCTCCGAAATTGCGCCATCACCCTTTGATAAGGCGTGATGGCGCATGATCACTCAGTGTCCGAAATGATATCGAACAGAAATCCCGTACATTCTGGGCTCACCATAAATGTAGGAGTTGAATCCGCTCTGGTATGAGGTCCCATTACTGCTAATGATATAGTCTTCGTTAGTCAGATTGGTCGCAAATGCGCTGAGGTCGAAATTCGACCCTGCAACATTTTGCCACTGTATTTTGGCGCTCAGCAAGCCATAGCCATCGCCCGGGCCACACTGAACGGCACCGACATTGGGTCCCGACTGCAGGCGGGGACAGTTACCGCCGTTATAGGCAAACGGCTCATCGACAGGTGCCTTGGATGCCGACTGATATTGAGCGCTGATATAGGCATATGTAGCGGAGACGGCGACCTTCCCGAACGATTCATCGACTGGCAAATCGATGCGACCAGTAAGGCTGAACTGGTTCTTCGCCGTATTTTGGAACGGTATCCCGGTCAGGATACATTGGCCCGTTGCGCCGTTGAACGGAACGCCTGAACCGCAGTCGAAGCCGGGCGGCAGGCCGAAAGCAGGAATGCCTGCGGGGAACAGGGAGGGCGCAGTATATTCATCATATTTGGCAGCAGTGTGGGAATAGGTCCCCGATAGCGTGAGCCAGTTGGCGGGTCGTATCTCGCCTTCAAACTCCACGCCTTGGATGTGCGCTCGTCCAGCATTGCTGGTTTGCGCGCCGAAGACCGGTTGACCATTGAATATGTAGGCGGTTCCGCCGGTCCTCTGCAGATCTTTATAGTCCGTATAGTAATAACTTAGATTGGTTCGGATTGGCACGCCGCCGAGGTGCCAATCTGCCTTTATGCCGCCTTCATAGGAGGTGACAAATTCAGGCCGAAAGGATCGTAGTTCTGGTGCTGGGGTGGCAGTGCCGATCCCTCCCGATTTATAGCCGCGACTGATCTTGGCGTAGAGTAGCACATTTTGCATGGCATCATAGTCAAGGCCGACCGTCCAGTTCGGCGCCTTGAACTTGGCGCGCTCCAAGGTGACTGGTGCACCGGGCAATCCGAAGTTGGAGAATGCCGTCAGGCTGTCCCATGTATAGCGATAGCCAGCGGTCAGCCGCAGCCCATCAAGGCTGTTCGAAAAACTGCCGAAAGACAGCGTCCCCTGCGCATACAGCGCTTGGCTGGTTGATCTCTGGCCTCTGCGGGTCTGATTGGTTGCCGAAACCAGCTGTTGTCCTAGCGGCTTAACACTCTCATAGTAGGCACCCACGGTGAAGTTGAGCGCGTCTCCACCAACCTTGCCCTGAAGCTGAGGCTCGAACGAGTACTGACGGACATCGGTGTAGTAATTGTAATTGGGAAGGCCGCCCGGATCAATCTCTTGGGCGCCAATCGAGCCCCCACCGTCCGTGGACAATGGCGGGCGGTGATCATCAGGAATCCCATCGCCGTCGAACGGAGCACTGTTCTTCAGACGCTGATAATTGGCGATGTTGCGGAACGTCAGGTTGTCCGTAAGTTCCGCCGAGAGGATGTCCGTTATGGAGAAATAACGCGTCCGCTCGCTAAAGAGCAGCGGGCTGAGCGCGACTGAACGGATACCACGCTCGATCTGCTCCTCCAGATAATCGCTGTAGGGCACACCGTTTTGCGGATTGACCCCCGCTGGAACCGCGTTGAGCACTGTCCCGGTGCCATGTTCCTGCACGCGACCGACGGTTGCGAGCAGGTAATTCTCGATCCCTGGCGCTGGACGCCAGGTCAGGCCTGCGCGGAAGGAATAGCGGTTGCGATTGTCGAGATCGGTGTCCGTGGTGATCTCGTGCGTGAAGCCATCGCGCTTCTGATACATGCCAGCGACGCGCAGCAGCAGCGTGTCTGCCACGATCGGCACGTTGAGCGCGCCGCGCACTTCAATAGAGTCATAATTGCCGTACTGGATCTGGCCGTAGCCCTCGAACCGATCAGTCGGACGCTGAGGTTCGAAGAGAACGGCGCCGCCGGTCGTATTACGACCAAACAGCGTGCCTTGTGGCCCACGCAGAACCTGCAAGCTGGCGAGATCATAGTAGTTGAGGCCGCCGCCATTCTGCGCATTGTTGCGCTGGTCGGCAATAAGCGGAACTTCGGCCGAATACAGCACCACGCCCGGCGCGGCGTTGAAGGTCGCACCTTGCCCGCGGATCGTGATATTTTCGGTGCTGCGCTGCTGCCCTGACCCACCCACGACGAGCGACGGAACTTGTCCGAGCAGGTCCTGCGTGTTCGAAATATTCCGTTGCGCGAGCGAATTAGCATCGAATGCACTGGCAGAAATCGGGACCTGCTGCAGTCGCTCAGCCCGGCGGCGTGCCGTGACAACAATCTCCGAAAGACCTGTGCCTTCGACAGCAGTTGCAGTACCATTCACACCCGTCGAAGCAGTAGGTGGTTGTACCTGCGCTAGCGCGTCGCCACCGAAGGCCATCATCGCGGCCCCCCCCATTAAAGTTCTGGCAAACAATTTAGGCATCTTATCCCCTCCGTTCATAATTTTTTCGTAGAATGAAATAGATTTATATTCTGATTAATCATCTGCATAGTGATTCCGACATTTATTATGCCCCGTTGTTCATTACTTGATGAAGAATCAATGACTGTCGTTTTTCATTGACGCGATATAATTTGTCGACTTGCCAAAACGATTTGGGCGCCTTTGATCCGGTCAAGATGTCGAACTAATTTTTGCAAAGTCCCAATAGTTATTTAGTATGTGCCATTTCATAGGCTCTGATCATTATATTGATCCGTATAATTATTTTACCGTGTCCCCACAGCTAGCGTTTCGCATAAACAGATTTCTTGTGGTGTTGCTGGCCAATTTTGGCATAGTCAAAATTCCCTATTCATAAATCGTGACGCATGCGCCATCGCCGCGAAAGATATGGAGAATTGATCCCTGCTCAACCTGACTCGGCACAATATCCCCCCAACACCGAATCAATTTTAATTTTCAGCGACGATGCCTATCACCGCCTAGATTTTCTTCTTAAATTTCGCACCATGACAACGCGAAAACCCAATAATTTTGCATCGGACATCTGATTTTCATGCCGATGACGGCACCAGCATTTGATAGCTTCCGCCGCGCTCGTTCGGTAGCCCCCAAATACGAAATGAACTGTTACATTCTGCGTAACGAATACAGCTGCGGAATGCCCAGATCGTGGGCTTCAGGCGGTTTTGTTTGATGGTCGCTCGACATCTTAAAGGTAGCATCGAGAAACATAAGGAAGCTCCGCAGCTTGCCGGTCTGGTAAGCAGACCGCTGGTAAACTGCGAATATGCCCTCGTTGCCGGTACGGGGCTGGATAATCTTATGGTTGGGCAACAGGCGGATCAGGCTCCCGTCTGCTATTTCTCGCTCAATCTCTTCCAGCGGCATGATTCCGATTCCGACGCCCGTAAGCAGCGCGCTGCGGTTCATTCCTCCATCATTCACGCTCAATTGTCCCGAAGGCATAACCCGCGCGGTGGTGCCGTCAGGGCCAGCGAACTCCCAAACCGTCTTTTCAGACTTGGAGCCGTACAAGATCGCCGAGTGGTCGGATAAATCGTTGACCACCGACGGAGCGGGTCGTTTGGCAAGATAGGCTGGCGAAGCCAAAAGCACCAACTGAGTCATCGGCCCTAGGCGCCGGGCAACCAACTCGCCGCTATCGGGAAGATCGAAGCGAATATCGACATCGATATTCTCGGCAACGAGGTCCATCTTCTCATCGGTGGAAATTTGTAGGTCGATCTGAACGCTTGGATGCGCTTCCAAAAATGCTGGCAATGCGGGCATAACCCGTTGAGATGCAATTAAACCGCGAATTGCAACACGGAGCAAACCTCGCGGTTCTGCTTCTAACAGCGAAACGCTGTCGAATATCTCGTCCATCTCACCCAGCAGCGGAAGCAGACGCGCCAGTAGAATTTGGCCAGCCTCCGTGAGTGTCAGAGCACGCGCTCCCCGATTAAAGAGCCTGACGGACAAACTTTTTTCGAGCGCACTTATTTGCCGAGACATAGACGCGTTGGAGAGCTGAGCTTGGCGAGCGGCCGCTGCAAAGCTTTTATTCTGTGCCGCAAGAACGAACAGTCTCAAGCCTGTCAGATCGCGCAATATATCTCCTCCCGCCCCGAAACCACCCGCTTTGGAAACGCTCTAGCGAACGCGGATGGTCACGCGGCCGATTTTTGCGCCTTCGATCGGATAGCCGAGCCTCGCATCGGCGGGATAGCTACCCACCGGCGCTCCCGTGTCCAAGCCTACACCAAAGGTTTCGTGTATGCTGAACATATAAGGGGTGGCAGGAATGTTGTCGGAGGAGACCTGCTGATCGTCCACCACCATCTTCAATGTGCCGCCCTTCCCATAACCTCCTCCGACATAGTCGAACTCCACCTGAATGGAATGTTTGCCCGGTGTCAGTGGGCCTAGACCCACAAGATCGACAGTTTTGACGTCAAACAGACGATAGGTGAATTTCGGCCTTCCATGGCCGTCCAGATACAACGCCATCCCGGAGTCCGTGCCGCCCAAGGCCGCGACGACGCCACGCGCCCGATCAGTCGTATCGATCGTCGCGCGCATGGTCCAGGAACGACTGAACATGCGGGGAAGAGCTACCTCTGGCACGCCGATATCGCCTTGGCGGTAATCGATTGACTCGCGGCCCCCTGATGGGTCCGGCAGATTGCCCTTGCCCGGCGCCTGACCACCCAACGGCAGCACCTGGTTTGCAGACGCTTCTGCCATGAAGAGCGCCTTCAACTCCTCGAGCTTCTTCGGGTTCTTCGCGGCAAGATCCCTGGACTGCGAGAAGTCAGTCCGAAGATCATATAATTCCCATTTGTCCTCTTCGAAAGGACGTCCATTGTCCGCTAACGCGGTCCAAGGATAGCGGCTGTGGAAGGCCGATGCCATCCAGCCTTCATGATAGATGGATCGGTGACCAAAGACTTCGAAATACTGCGTCGAATGCCGTTCCTGAGCTTTCGGGTCGTTGAACGTGTAGGCGAGGCTGACGCCATTCATTGGCTTTTGCGGCACGCCGTCCACCTCTGCAGGGGTGGGGATGCCGGTGACTTCCAATATTGTCGGAACGATGTCGTTCACATGGCCGAACTGGCTGCGCATGCCTCCCTCCCGCTTTATCCGGGTCGGCCAGCTGAGCACCATGGCATTGCGCGTTCCCCCTAGATGGGACGCGACCGCCTTGGTCCACTGGAAGGGGGCGTCTGAAGCCCAGGCCCAGGCCGAGTTGACGTGGGCATAAGTTGACGGTCCGCCAATCTCGTCCTCACGAGCGAAGGCCTTTGCGTCCGGCGCGGGAGAAATGCCGGTTAGCCTGCCCATATAATCCAGGCTGCCTTCCAGTCCGCCTTCAGCGCTGGCACCATTGTCGCCCACCACATAGATGAAGAGTGTGTTGTCAAATTCGCCGTTCGCCTTGAGGTCGTCCACCAATTTGCCGACCTGGGCATCGGTATGCGCAAGATATGCGGCGTAGGATTCCATCAAGCGCGAGGAAAAACGCTTTTGTTCGGGCGTCAGGCTGTCCCAGGCCGGAAGCTCTGCCGGACGAGGCGTCAATTTGGTGTTGGCCGGGATCACCCCCAGCTTCTTCTGACGCGCGAAAACTTCTTCGCGTAACTTGTCCCAGCCCTCGTCAAACTTGCCGCGATATTTATCGATCCATTCCTTGGGAACCTGGATCGGGGCGTGGATGCCGCCGGTCGCGAAGTAGAGGAAGAAGGGTCGCCGGGCGCCTGATGTGCGCACGGTGTGGAGCCAATTTACCGCACGGCTGGCGAGGTCTTCGGTCAGGTGATAATTGTCGCCTGCGGGCCGCATCACCGGGGCCGTGCCTTGATATAATGTGGGGTTGAACTGATCCGTTTCCCCACCCTGGAAGCCGTAGAAGGTGTCGAAACCTTCGCCCGTCGGCCAGCGATCGAACGGCCCAGCCTGCGTCAGTTCCCAGTCAGGGGTCTGATGCCATTTGCCAAAAGCCCCGGTGGCATAGCCATTTTCGCGCAGGATCGTGGCGATCGTGGCGGTGTCCTTCCCCTGGAACCCGCTGTAACCCGGCCGCGCATCCGACGAGTTCATGACAGCGCCGATGCCTGCGGCATGGGGGTTCCGCCCGGTAAGCAGGGACGCCCGTGTCGGCGAGCAGATGGCCGTCGTGTGAAAGCGATTATAGCGCAGCCCATCGCGCGCAAGCCGGTCGAGCGTGGTTGTCTGCGCCGGGCCGCCGAAGGTCGAGGGGGCTCCAAAGCCGACGTCGTCGAGCAGCACCAGGACGATATTGGGCGCGCCCTTGGGAGCTTGTCGCACATATTCAGGGGCCGCAGACGTGGTTGAAGGTGCCGGAGAAGCCGCCGGGACCTGAGCATGGGCCATCGTTGCGATTCCGCTGACCGACAAAGCCAAAAATCTGAGGATTCGTCCGCTTTTCGTGCTCATTTCGCATCCATCCTTTATCGATTCGTTTAATCGAAAAAATGCCAGATCTGCTCCGGTCTTGAGTTTGCCCGCAATATTGTGGCGGGCCTCAGGCTAAACAGATATTACCGCATCAATTGCGGCGCTTCACTTTGAAGTCCAACCGCGCCGAGTGAGATGTCTACGCGCTGGACGCCATTGAATACGCCACCTTCGGGATAGTCCGAAGTCATCTGGGTTGAGGTGTCCATGCCGACGTCCAAGGTGTCGGTCAGTTCGACAAGTCGGGAAATCGATTTGTCTATACGACCGCGCATAATCTCCTGCCCATCGCGCGAAATACGCATTTCACCGCCGCCATTGACGCCGCCATCATAATCAAAATTGTAGGTCAACGTAGCGCGCCCCGGCGGGAGCGCCTGCGTCGCGGCGACCCGGAACTGATCTTCGCGATGTTGCGATGCCGCCACCATTGCGACTGGCCGATTGTCCTTGAGATAGAAACCCCATCCGCCGAACGCGCCGCCAAGAGCAAGGATGGAACCGGAAACAGGCTGTTGCGGAACAATGATATCGGCCCTCAAGGTGAAGGAACGGTTGAACAAGGGCGCGGCCTGTCCTGAAGGAATGGATACGCCCGAACCCCAGTAGGTATAGCGATCACGTTGTGGTTTTGCGCTGTGCGCCGCAAGGAAACGCTCTGCGGTCATCCTGTCGTCGAGCGGAAACACATTGTTCTTCTTTGCCTCAGAAACGAATATAGCCTGCATTTCGCGCAGCTTGTCCGGTTGTTTCGTGGCCAGGTTATCAGCCTGCGCAAAATCGCGCTTCAGGTCGTACAGTTCCCATTTATAATCGCTCGGAAGTCCACTGCTCTTGTTCCATGTCCAGGGGAGTCGGCCAGGCGTTGTATTCGCCCACCACCCATCATGATAAATGGCCTGATTGCCCATCATTTCAAAATATTGCGTCGTCTTGCGTTCCGGCGCTTTGGGCTGGTCGAACGTGTAGGCGAAACTTATCCCGTCCATTCGCTGCTGCGGAGCGCCATTGACCGTAGCGGGCGCGGTGAGGCCGACCTCTTCCAATATGGTAGGCACGATGTCTGTGACGTGAGTGAACTGCGATCGCGTTCCGCCGCCCTGAATATGCCCTGGCCACGACACGACCAGGCCATTGCGCGTTCCGCCCAAATGCGAGGCATATTGTTTGAACAAGGGGAAAGGGGTGCTCGTCAGCCAGGCCCATCCAAAACCAAGACTAAGATTGGCTTTCGGGCCACCAAAGTCGTCAATGGCAGCCAGAAGCTGTTCGTCTGTTTCCTGAAACCCATTAAAACCTGCCAAGGCGTTGGTGGCGCCATTCACGTCACCTTCGGCAGCGGCGCCATTATCGCCCTCGATGAAGAAGATCAGCGTGTTTTTCCCCTCGCCGGTGCGGTCGAGTTCGTCCAGGACGCGGCCTATCTGTGCGTCCTGATAGGCCAGCATCCCGGCATACACCTCCATGGCGCGCGCATTGACCTTTTTGAGTGACGGCGAGAGAGTTGACCAGGCCGGGATCTCCGCAGGCCGCGGCTGCGATCTGGTACCCTTGGGAACCAGTCCCTGCTTTTCCTGCCGCGCCCGAATCTCCTTGCTCAGTACGTCCCAACCGGCGTCGAATTTGCCGCGAAACCTGGCGATCCATTCTGCCGGAGCCTGCAGCGGCGCGTGGGTCGATCCGGTCGCATAATAGAGGAAGAATGGCTTGTCCGGCGCGGCCGCATTCTGGTTGCGGATCCAGTTGATCGCATCATCAGCAAGGGCCTTGTCCAGCACACCGTCCTCCAAAGTCGGTATCGGCGTTATTCCGCGATAGAGGGCAGGCTTGAACTGGTTGGTCTCGGCGGCGACGAAGCCATAAAAATAATCGAAGCCCAAGCGGGTCGGCCAGTTATCGAACGGCCCAGCCGCTGAAACGACGCTTTCCGGTCCCATATGATGCTTGCCAAACATGGCCGTATTAAAGCCGTTGAGCCGCAATGTCTCGGCGATGGTGGCCGCGCTGCGCGGCATTTCCGACCAGTAGCCGGGAAACCCTGTCGTCAGATTGGCCACGATGCCATTACCCACCGCATGATGATTGCGCCCGGTTAGCAACGCTGCGCGGGTGGGAGAACACATCGCCGTCGTGTGAAAGCGGTTATACCGAAGGCCCTGGCTTGCCAGGCGGTCGAGATTAGGCGTGGGGACCAGCCCGCCAAAGGTGCTGGCGGCGCCAAAGCCCACGTCATCCGTCATGAATATCACCACATTGGGTGCGTTCGCGGGCGCGGCGACGGGTTTGGGAAATGCCGGTTCAGAATTGGAATAGTTGGTGCCGATAACGCCGCCAAAGGGCGCAGGGGGGGCGGGCAGCGCGACAGGGCTGCTCGCACTCGTCTGGGCAATAGCCGGTACAAACGGCAACGTAAAAATAGGGGCCCCGGATAGCGCCGCCTTGAGCCATTTCTTCATGCTTGTCTGCTCCCCGTGATCCTGCCGCGCGCAGTTCCAAATAGCTTCCCAGTTTTTCTGTGTGGAAATGCCTATGCTCTATACTGTCTTGCTGTACTGTAAATTATCGTACATATCAATGACTGGTCTTCAGCGCTGGCGATCCGACGCGAGAGGTGGCACCGAGCGGTCCAAATTATTGGAGCGGGCAATTTATGGCTGATACAGCCGACGAACGTTTGAAGGCCGTCGCCCGTCAGCTTTTCCTGCGGAGCGGCTTTGAAGAGACCGGGATTGATCTGATCGCTCGTGAGGCGCGCGTTAGCAAACAGAGCATGTACGAACTTTATCCGACGAAGGTCGATCTGTTCGGTGCGGTCATGCGAGACGTGATTGCGTCGATTTCAGCCGAAATATCTTCAGAGCTTTCGATTGTGAGCGGCGACCCGGCGACGGCGATCGGTGATGTCATGAAGAGCTATCTCGCGCATTTTCTGTCTCCCGAGAATATGGGCCTCACGCGCGCGCAACTGGTCGCCACCCGATGTTTTCCGCATCTCGCGACCGAACTGCACAACCGCACGATCAAAGGCGCGCCCGCATTGGCTCATTACCTGGCGTCGCTTATGCAAGATGGCATATTGCAGGAATGGGATCCCGCAGCATTGGCGCGCCGGTTCGGGAGCGTTGCGACCCAAGGCACCCGCTTCCTCATGGGGTTTCCGATCCATCGGCAGCGGCAATATGATCAGGCCGGATCTTCGATTGATCTGCTCCTCAACGGCTACCGGAGAGCCGCTCAGTTCAGTGATGCGACACTGGACGATCCCCTCAGTGAGGAGCCCCGGTTTGACGAAATCCAGAAGAAGCGAAGAATAGCGCCCGAGCGCATCGAGGATTTGATGGATGCGGCAAGTGATGAGTTCCTCAATCAAGGATTTCGCGGCGCGAGGATTGATCATATCGTTGAAAAGTCGGGGGTGGGCGCTGCGACCATTTATCGCCAGTTTGGCGACAAACGGGGCCTTTTCCAACAAATGCTGATCCACCTCGGCAGGCCAAGTGATGTTACAGACGCGCCCAGAGCAGAATCGACGGTTGGGGCCACCCTCCAGCGGCTTGCCCGATGGTTGCTGGATCGGCATCTTCATCCGCGTAATCTTTTGTATCAAAGGCTTATGATATGCGAAGCCGAACGTTATCCTGACATTGCCCGGTGGGCGTATGATGGCCAGGTGGCCTCCACAGCCTCAGCCCTGACCCAACGACTGGTTGAGTTCGGCATGCCCATACCTTCCCTCCTTGCAAGTCGGACCTTCTACACCTTGGCAACGTTCGGGGTGCGGTTCGTGGTGACGGCCGAAAATCCCGACTCCTCGCAGCGAGCCGCTCTTTCGCGCGAGGCGACAACGCTTTTTCTCAACGGTACTCGTGAACGTTTGCGATGAATCCTGCGTAAAGGTGATCTAATTCCGTTGGTATAGGAGGACTATCCGAACCAAGCCTCGCTTCTTCGATTTAGGCGCTTCGGTGGGACAGCCGCTCTGGTGCGCGGATCTTCGCAGCGTCAGTGCAAGCGATTTAATCACGATGGCAGAAGCGGCGCTTACGGCGACAGGCCGCGCTCCCTACTTACCGCGCTGGCCGGACCACGCAGCGGAAGCCGACATGACTGGTAGTTGTGTCGATCGGCTGGGCGTACCGGGCGGCGGGTCGGTAACGCTGGCAATAATTTTCCGCGCAGAGGTGCGAGCCGCCCTTCATAACCTTGCGCGGGATGCGCGCGAGCGCGCGCTTGTCGAAGCTGCCGCCGCGTGTTCCGCCGCGCGGATTTGCCGGAATGCAGCAAGCGCCCCTTGGCTTGCGCTCGATTTTGGGCTGGGCATACCAGTCGGCGGTCCATTCCCACACATTGCCGATCATGTCATAAAGGCCGTGGCCGTTGCAGGCATAAGTCCGCACTGGCGAAGTGCGTAGATATCCATCGTCAAGCTGGTTGTCGCGAGGGAAATCGCCTTGCCAATAATTGGCCATGAATTTCCCTCCGGGCGCTAGCTCGTCACCCCAGGCATAGTCTGCGCCGTCCAGTCCGCCACGCGCGGCGAATTCCCACTCCGCCTCGGTCGGCAGCGCCTTGCCCGCCCATGCGGCAAAGGCTTCCGCGTCCGCATAGGCGATGTGAACGACGGGATGATCCTCGATCCCCTTAATCGAACTGCTAGGTCCGATCGGCGCGCGCCAGTTTGCGCCGATGCGAAACTCCCACCAATCGGGCGCCGCAAAGTCGACGGGTCGGGCGCTCATCTCAAAAACCGCCGAGCCCGGCTGTGCCAGTTCCGGCAGCAAATCAGGATAATCCCTGCAATCAGGCGCGATTTCGGCGAGGGTGACATATCCCGTAGCATTAATGAAAGCGGCGAAGGCGGCGTTGGTGACTGGCGTCTCATCGATCCAGAAGGCATCAACCCGGACCCCACGAGCAGGTTTCTCCTCAGGATACCAGTTGTCGGCTCCCATCTGGAAACTGCCGGCAGGGATGAAACGCATGTCGGAATAGACTTCCTTATCCATATGTCTTGTCTAACGAGGAGGGCACGGCATTACAAATTTGAACTCGCGCTCGTGGCTGCACCTTCAAAATCACTCTGCCGCTCGCGGCGGTAAGACGCCTAAGGGTGATCTGGCACCCACGGTCGACGACATGACGCCTCAGACTGAGCAGCCCGCAGCTGATGCACCGGCTCCCAATCCCACACCGGCCGCCATCGCCGCGCCAGCCGCGCGCACCAAGACCGCCCTGGTACTCGAGATGCTCCGCCGGACTAGCGGGGCCACGCTCGATGAGCTGACGAGCGCCACCAGCAGGCTGCCACATACCACCCGCGCCGCGCTAGCCGGCCCGCGCAAGAAGGGTCACGCGACCGATAAGCGGAAGCGCGGTGAGGTGACCTGCTATCATCTGGAAGGCCAGGCCTGATGCGGGGGCTAATGGCATGCGTCGCCGAAATCGAGGCGATGAAACCGACGGCGATCAAGGCCGAGTGGGAGAGGGTGCATGGGCAGGAGCCGCCGCCCATCGCTTCAAGCCTGCTCGCTAGTGCGCTCGCCTTTGACGCGCAGTGCGCGGCCCAAAGGCAGGGCAGGGGCAAAGATGCGCCGGCGACTAAGCGGGGCAGGGGGGGACGCGCGTCGCCTCCGCGCCCGCCTTGGCGCCGGGCACACAGCTGGTGCGCGAATGGGCGGGGCCTCGCTTCTTCGGGGTGAAGCAATGACGCAAAAAAAGCGGCTGCGCTGCGCCATCTACACTCGCAAATCCACGGAGGAAGGACTCGACCAGGCGTTCAACAGCCTGGACGTGCAGCGCGAGGCGTGCGCGGCTTATGCGCTCAGCCAAAAGAGCGAGGGCCGGGCGGTGCTGCCTAACCCTTCGTTCGGGGGGCGCTGCACCATCTGCTCTCCAATCCCACCTATCTCGGCAAGATCCGACATAAGGGCCAGATCCATGAAGGCGGACATGCGGCGATCATCGACCAGGCGCTCTGGGAGGCGGTACAGGAGAAGCGCGCCGCCGCGATCGGGATCAAGCGCGAGCGGGGTAATGGCCAGCATGGCAGTCTCTTGCCCGGCCGATGTCGCCCAGGGCCGGATGTTTGATGAGGTGTTCCTGAGGTTGCAGATGGGACGGTAGGAGGCAGGGCATGCGTTCGAAGGGTTCAGGCCTTTCGGGTGGGATGTCCTGCTTTTTTCATTTCGCGGCTGCTTTCCTTCCGCTGATTGCCGCTGCACCTTGGACTGTCATTGCAGCCGCCCCAATCGCGATACCGGCTTCACCGCTGCCTTGAGTGATCGCATTCCCTTGGGCGCGACTCCGGTCATAGTCGAGCGTCCGCCATCGCAAGCGAAACTGAGCCTCCGACATACCCTTACCGTTGTCTTCAATCTCGAAATAGCGGTCGCTGCCGGTTTCGGGCCACACAATATCGACGCGGGTGGCCCAAGCGTCCCATGAGTTAGCGACGAGTTCGACGATCGCGATGGCGGAATCTTGGATAATCGCCCCTGCATGACGCTCCAAGAATCGATTATCGAAAAACAAGCTGGCGTCGTCGGACATTTGCTTCCCCCTAAAGTCTCCGTAGCAACGGGACCCATGGCCGTATCATCCTGCACCTTATGGAGTTCATCCTGCTCTTCCTTTTCTTCAGGCTGTGTGTCTCCGCGCTTCGAATCTGGTATCATGTTCGCCTCCATTTCAGTGGGCCAATATGCTCGGCTTGTCGATGAATGGGTAACGGGAGTCGGTTTGATGCGAAGCGAGTATGGCACACATTCACTTCGCCGAACGAAGGCATCGATCATCTACAGGGCGACCGGCAACCTCCGTGCTGTCCAGATCTTGCTCGGCCATAGCAAAATCGAAAACACGGTGCGCTATCTCGGTATCGACGTGGAAGATGCGCTTGCCCTTGCCGAAAACACCGAGATCTGAACCGATGGCTCCTCGTCGCTTGGCGAGGAGCCTCCCACATCCCATCTGGAACAAAGCCGTTGTTCGCGAGACTGCCGCCGGGCGACGGCTTTCGGTGAAAGCAGACTTTTAGGGCTTGGCCCTTTCGACAGGTCCGAGTGAGAAAGCTGACCAGCAGCCGCAGCGCCCCTTCTACGTTCACGCGCAGCTAAGTTCGTGGAATGTCGAGCGCGCCAAGGTCGGCCACTGAATGGAAGCCTTCATTGCCCACCGGCTTTCGAACCCGTTCGGATTGCTTCTCGGGCCAGCACGGCTTCCAAAGCAGGATCGCGCGCGTCTCGATAAGCTGCGAAAGTCCAGGGCGCGGCGATGTCTGGCCGCAGCGTGGGCACGTGCACAGGGTAGCGATAGTTCAGCCAGAAGCACTGATCGATATCATTGCAAGGGCCGTTATAGACGTGGCGACCGGCCGTAAATTGAATCACATGGCCACTGTTGGGCAGCAGGAACGGCCTTCCTTCGGCCCAGAAATCCAGTCGGTCGCCAACGTTTTCGCCAACGATCTTCACGCGCGTGCGGCCTTCCTCTTTCAGCGCGGAGATGGTCGTGATCGCGGCGGAGAAGGTCCAGGGCGAGGTCAGGATGTAAATGGGGGCATCGCCCGCCGCTTTGGGCAGAGAGCGCGCGAACGCGTAGGTCGTGGTGTAATCGCCGCCCGGATTCATCCGCATGTCCAGCACGACGAAGGTCGAGTGCTCCTTGCGGATTTGCGTCAGGGTCTCTTCCACGAATGCCGCGATCGGATTGCCGACATTCTGCAACATTCGCACGTAGAAGCCGCTGGGCGCCAGCGTGTGGGACCAATAGGCACGATCGTGCTGCTGAAGCGATAAGGGAAGGTCATCGCGCCCCTGCAACACAGTGGCGACACCCTTGAGCTGGCCGGGAAACAACAGGCGGCCCATTGTCGGCCAGAGTATCGACGGCATGCTGGTCTCGGCTGTGAGGCGACGTTCGAACGGCGCGCCGCCGGCGAGAACGCCGGCCACCACCAGGCTGTCCTTTGCCTCCGTCACGCCGGCAGCTTGCAACAGGCCGGGCGCTTCCAACATCGGCACAAGACTGTTGCGGCGCAACGCCTCGGACCCACCCCGATAGCGGCGGATGACGCGATAGATATCGTCGATGCGGCACCCGTCGATCCGATCGATACGCGCGCCCAACAGAGCGGCATGCTCGGCATCGGCATCGAGGACGTGCAGGCCATCGGCAAACAGATAGAAGCGCACCGGAATACGCGGCACCTTTTGGCCAAACGTAAGAAGAGTGGTGTGTCCGTTATCGGCAAGCGCGGCGATCTCGGCGATGCGCAGCGTGAACTGGTCGCGGGTCAGCGAACCGGCATCAGCCTGCAAGCGTAGCGCGAGCCGCTTCGCCTTGGCGCGAGCGTGGGGGGAATAGGACCGGTCATAATCGGGAAAGGCGGCGAAGTAGGTCGCGTCCGCGATCCGACCGGCGCGTTGATCATCGACGCGGCCCGGCACCGGCCGTGGCGGAGGGTACTGGAAGCGCGTGCTGATCTCGCGGCGCATGGTAGCGTCGTCCATCGCCCGTATCGCGGCGACGTGATCCACCGTGGTACACGCCCCAAGCGTCAAGGCGAGAGCAAACACAAGGCTTGGCCTATCGACATGCCGCCTGAGTTGTTGAACGCTGTCCGCGGACCGAGAAGCGATTAGCCCTTTAATGACAGACATGATTGTTCCCCCTCGTCTCTACCGACTGGTCACTCGCGCCAGCCATTGTTCCAAGGTGCGCTCCACCAGCCTCCCCGGGCTGGGCAACATAGCGTGGCCGGCTCCTGGAATGTGGCGATACTCATATGGCTTTCCGAGGGCGCGGAGGGCATCGAGATTGCGTGCGGTGGATTCGGAGGGTACCATCCAGTCGCGATCTCCCAACAACCACAGCCCGGGAATGTTGAGCGCGCGCAGGTCGGCGACGGGATCGTAATTCCCATAGGGAAGGTCGACGGGCCGCTTCTGCGATGCCTCCCAAGCCTGATCCGGGGTCATGTCCTTGGGGATATCGCCTCGGGAAAAGGCGCTCAGAATTCTGCCGACCGTTGCGTTCGGCGGTCCGAGATGGAAACGCTCGTACTGCAGCCAGTGATGGGTCGATACGACCGGGCCGGAGAGCAACACCATGAACGCCGCGTGGCCATTCAGGACGGCCACCCTTGGTATGATCCAGCCCGCCTGACTGCCACCGAAGAACCCAACCATGTCCGGCCGCACTTCACGGCGCGCTGCCAGAACGTCGTGGGCGGCGGAGGCGTCGCTTGCGAGCAAATCGATGTTATCCGGGCGGAGGGCCTGGACTTTCTCGAACTGGCCAGTCGATTCTCCCGTTCCGCGTTTGTCGTAGAGGATTACCGCATAGCCACGGCGCACCAACTGGCGGGCCATTCCGGTCTGGCTGCTCCGCGGAAGATCGCCCGAACCGTGAACGAGGACGATGCCGGGAACCCGACCTTGCCTGTCCGGCAAGTACATGGCCCCGGCCAGCCGCGCGCCGCGATTCTCGAAACTGATGGCCTCCTGATGATAGGCATAACCACGTTTCGTTTCGGCGAACTGCCAGCCTGCTACGACGATCCCAGCCAGCGTGGCGATGGCGAGTATCTTGCGGCTGGTTCGCCGCTTTCGGGCGCGGGTGAATATCCAGGCTGCTCCCGTCAGGCCTGCGGCGGGGACGGCGACCACGAAACCCAAGCCGCTCATGAACGGCCCGAGCGGAAATAGATAAAGGTAAAGCGCCAGCAGGATCAGCAAGGGGCCGACCCAGCGACCGGTAAACTTGAGGATATCCCAAACACGGCGCATTATCATCCCCCGTTCTTTGAGCGAGACGGCCTTCGGCAGCGACGGCGCGCCAACTCTATCCGCCGCAGTGTTGCTATCGCCTATTGACCATTTGGTCAATATAATCTCAGGAAGGGGCATGAGCAGGCAAATTAGAGAGCGGCGCAATCCCGAGGAGCGGCGGGCGCAGATTCTGGATGAGACGATCCGCCTTGTGGGACAGCGGGGTTATCATGGCTTCACGATCCAGGAGCTTGCCAGCCGTTGCGGTATCACCAAAGGCGCGCTGTTATACTATTTCCGGTCAAAGGAAGGCCTGCTAGCCGCTGCGCTTGAGGAATATTCACGCCGCGAGATCGCCGACATGCAGGCGTTTGCGCAGGAAAGGGCGCGGGCCGACGGGACGCAAGGAGAACTGTCGTTTCCAGCCGTCGTTGAACTCCTGCACTTCATGGCGGGCCGGACCGCCGCCGAGCCAGAGATCGAGCGCCTTTTCCTCGTTCTTCAGGCAGAGGCCATGGCTGATCCCGCGCACCCCGCGAACGCTCTCGTCCGCGAGCGCGAGAAATTGGTGATGGAGGGTTTTACACTAATGCTGACGCCGCACCGGGAGGGGGCTTTGGAAATCGCGCGCGAACTTTTCGCTATGATAGAGGGCCTCACGCTGCGTTGGCTGCACGCCGATCAGGGGTTCGATCTGGTCGCGGCCTGGGATCGGGCCTTGGGCAAGATCCTGGCGATGCCGAGGCACGGCTGAAAGAAGCCGTGAACAACCAGCAGTATTTCCTTTCATCAAGAACGAAGCGAGCGCCTTTCCGAAGCAGAACGCCGTACTGCTTGGGGAGACTGTTCAAACGCCCGTACAAATGCTCGCCGCATCCGTTCGGTATCGCGGAAACCTACCATGCCTGCGACCTGCTCGATGGGCTTCCGAGATTCCTCTATCAAACGTCGGATTTACAGATGTGAAGTTTAGTCGATTTGTCATCGGCGATGTCGATATTGATGTTGGGATAGGTCATCCGCAGCAGTTCGAGCAACTGCGGCGAGAGCACGGCATTGCGGTCCTTGCCGCCCTTGCCCTGTTCGACCCAGATCAGCATGAGCTTGCTGTCGAAATCATCGACCTTGAGGTGCGCTACCTCCGACACGCGCAGGCCCGCGCCATAGGCCACTCCCAACGCCGCCTTATACTTGATGCCCGGCGCCGCCTGGAGCAACCGCTCGGCCTCCTCGAGGCTCAGCACTTCGGGCATCCGCGGCACGATGCGGGTGATCACCAGCGACCGCGACAGATCCCGCCGCTTGAGCGTGATCGTGAACAGGAAGCGCAGCGCCGACACCGTGCGGTTGATCGTGCTCGGCCGGACGCCACTTTCATGTTGCATCAGTTGGAAGCAGCGGAGATCCTCTTCCGTCGCCGTATCGGGAGGGTCGCCAAGAAACGCGGCCAGGCGTTTCACATGGCGGACATAATCCTTCTGTGTGTGTGGGCCGAGACCCCGCATCATCATGTCGTGCTGCATCCGCTGACGCAGCGGGCTGATCGGAGCGGTGTTGATCGAGACGATCATGGCAAGTTCCTCTTCGCTGAATGAACTTCCAACCTCAGAGGCAACCTCGCCCCGCTAAAGGCCCATATTTACCGCACTACCGCGCCCCAAGCGACCCTCCCGCAGAGCGGGTTCGTGCAAGGGTCGATGTCACCTATGTTATACCAATTTTGACACCTCAAAATGAGTTTGACAGTTGATTCATTGGGCGCAGAAATTCTGCTAGTGGTCCCGCGACGCGTACGATATTTAAATCGCCATTCATCAGCATCAGACCCGCTTGCTTTCGCTGCACTTTGCCGCTTGTTGTGCGAGGTATCGTCCCGTCAGACACGATCACGAGATCAGTTATACTCAGTTCTAGCCGTTCTATAGCGAGCATGCGCAATTCGCTTGCCATTTTCTGGAGCTTTTCGCTCGACCAATCCCGCGCCTCGGTTCGTTTAACCTCCGCAATGACGACGACGTGCTGATCTTCGCCTGAATTGATCTCGACGGCGGCAGCACTTGCTTGGCCGACGGTTTGGGAAATTTCGGACCAGATATGCTCAATGTCGCTGGGCGCGATGTTGCGGCCGCGGACGATGATCGTGTCCTTGATCCGGCTGACGATATAAAAACCGTCCGATGTTGAAAAGGCGAGGTCACCTGTTCGCAGATATGGTCCTCGTTCATCAAGCTGGCCGTGGAATGTGGCCACTGTCGCTTCTGGATTGTCGATATAGCCTTTTGCGATGTGCGGTCCTCTCAGCCAGACTTCGCCGACGGCGCCGTGCGGTAGCACCTCGCCGGTCGCCGGATCGACGATGCGCGCTTCGCCTCCCTCCATCGCCGGTCCGCAGCAGACCAGATCAAGCACAGCGTTGCCTTCGCTCGTCTCCACGGCCCGCCCGTCCGCCAAAGCGCGGCTGTCATAGGAGTTGATCAAGGGTTCGGTGCGCGCGGGCTGCGCGATCGTGACAAGGGTGGATTCGGCCAGCCCGTAGCAGGGCAGGAAGGCTCGCTTGTCAAAGCCGACTTCCGCAAAGCATTCAGCGAAACGGTCGAGCGTTTTCGGCCGGACACGCTCCGCCCCATTGAAGGCGACACGCCAGCTTGAGAGATCAAGTTCGGGTATCCCGCGCCGCAGGGCATATTCTACGCACAGGTCAAAGCCGAAATTCGGGCCGCCGCTCGTGTGCGCGCGATACCGGGAGATCAGCTGCAACCATGACATTGGCTTGTTGATGAAAGCGGCCGGAGACTTGATGACGCAGGTCGAACCCAGAAATAGCGGCTGGAGAATGTTCCCGAACAAGCCCTGATCGTGATAGTGCGGCACCCAGCCGACGAAATGGGAGTCTTGGTCATGGCCGAACGCTGCCCGGATCATCGTTTCGTTGGCGATGATGTTTCCATGGGTGATCATCACCCCCTTGGGACTGGAAGTCGTTCCTGACGTGAATTGTAGGACGGCGAGCTGATCGGGTTCCAGCCGATGCGGAGAAAGAGGATACGCCTCCTGCTTTAGAGCCGCAAATTCGACATATCGAATGGAGCGGGCGGCAGCCCCGGCAGGCAGGTCCTGTCCGAACTGGCTTACCATGCTGGCGTCGGCCAGAATGGCATCCGGTCTCACATTGCCCAGCAGGTTCAGGATATTTTGAAGCCTCGCCCGCCGCCGTCCCACCGGGGCGACCGGGATGGCGACGCTGCCAACCGCGAGGCAGGCCAGCAGCGACAGGACAAATTCTGTGCCCGCCGAAAAAAGCAGGGCAATCCGGCTATTGGCCAGTCCGCGGGCAGTGAGGGCTCCAGCGAGCTGGCGAACCTCCGTCGCAAGTTCTGCATAGGTCAGGCTGTTCAGCGGCCCATCCCCGTGATCCAGAATGAGTGCGGGCCGGTGGGGCACAGTAGTTTCATGGCCCAGAACGATGTCGATAATCGAACGGCTAAAGTCTATCTGCATGATCTTTTGCGAACCCGAACCGTTTTTTGTTATTCGGCGGCGAAGGCTATCCTGAGTAACCCGATCTTGCGCATGCGGAAACCGGCCGCGGACATGCGGAGATAGCGCGAATATTTTTCCACGGGATGGATATACGCATCGACAACGCCGCTCCTGACCGCAGCGCGCAACTTGTTGCTCCACATTTCGCAGGTGCGGGCATAATCCAGGCCATCGTCGCGCAGCCGTTCGATGCGGAACAGGCCCCGCGACGCGACCACAATGTCTTCCAGCGTTGGCAATTCCGCCGCTGGGAAGATTTCGTTGGAGATGAAGGGATTGGCGTCTTCCGGCGACATTTTCCCATAAGCGATGGTCTGGAGCGACAGGCGGCCCTTGCCATCGGTCCAGTCGCGGCAGGCCCGGAAAAACTGGCGATAAACCTCGCGCCGTTCGTCGATGCTTTGCTGGGGGTGGGCGAAATGTTCGAAAGCGCCCACCGAGATGATCGCGTCGAACGGCCGGTCGGGGCGATAATCATGCCAGTTGGAAATGACCGCGCCGATGCCGGGAATGTCCATCTGCCCGATATAGGCATGCTGTTCTTCGCTGAGCGTCAGCCCGACACATTCCGCAACGTCATAATCGCGCCGCAGCGTGCGCATCATGCCGCCCCATCCGCAGCCCACGTCCAGAATCCGCATCCCGGCCGCAGCGCCCACCGACTGCGCATGATAATCGAGCTTGCGCTGCTGCGCCTGTTCCAGCGGGGCATCCTTGGGCAAGCCGTCCCACATCGCACTGGAATAGGTCATGGTCGGGTCGAGCCATGCCGAGTAGAAATCGTTGCCTACATCATAATGGTGACGGATCGCGGCCGCCGAGCCGCCGAATTCGAGCTGATCTTCCTGCATCATTGGACGGTGGAACCCTGCGTCTGGCGGGCAGTCATGTCGTTGACCGCCGCAGCGATGCCTTGCGCTGCGTCTGTGATTGCTTCTGCCTCAAACAATAGTTCGAGCGGCAATTCTTCAGGCAGATTGAGCCAGCTTTCCAGTTCCACCATCAGCGAAATCGCTTTGGCAGAGTCGATGCCGAAGCTGTCAAATGATGCTTCGGCCGATATCGCGGCAGCCTGCACATTCACCATTCCGGCGATGCGCGACACAATCCAGTCCTGTATCTCTTCCGCCGATGCCTGCCGAACCTGATCGGAATTCATCACATTTCCCCTCTGGCCAAACGGGTTGTCCCGAATTTTCCATAATATTCATCCGGCTGCGCGTCGGCAGCCGGTCTCGCATTCGCGCCGGGTTCCGGCTGCGCGGCGATCTTTTGAAGCTCTGAATTTTCCTGAGCCAGTCGGACGGCAGCGCCGTGGACGCTCTCGTCTTCTTCCTCCAGACTGGAAATAGTCACGTGCGAGGGCTGGGGCAGGCCCCACATTTGCCGCATCTCATCGAGCGCCGCCCGCGACACCTCCACCTCATAAGCGACAGCGTCACCCTGTCCGTAGTGAATGGCCGGGCCCAGCAGCTTCAGCTTCCATCCGACGCCGTAACAAAAGCTGAGCATGCGCACGTCGGTAAACCCAACGCAGCGGTCAATGCCCGCTTCATAGGCAAGTTCCAGCGGAGCAATCATGCAGGCGGCCTTGCGCCGCAAATTGTGGCGGCGCATGCCCCGCTCGATACAGAAGCCGCGGGTCAGTTCCCAGGTGCGGCCATCGTCGATCGACCGGATGCCAGCGGGCAACACTTGCGAAAAATGATCGACCAGCATTGAGCGGTCATCGGCAGGACGAAAACGAAGGCCCATGACGACTCGACGATCAACGGAAAAGCCCACCATGTTGCTGGCGCGCTCGTCGTCATATTCATCCTTTTCCAGACCGTCCGTGACGCGCAGATCCCAGCCCAGCTGCTTGACGAATACGTCCGCGCGGACCCGGTGCAAATCCTCAATCTCGTCCCGGTATAGGTAGGAATTTTCTTTCGAAATCAGATGAATCAAACCCGCAGCCCCCCGACACTCGAGGTTCCGCCGGTATCACATCATTGGGGGAAGGTCATTGGAAAGTTGCGGCCGTGAGCGCTGGAATCGTTCAGGGAATCGCCCTTGGCTAACCCGTTTTATTTTTTGTGGGAAACGTCATGCGAGCTGCTTCTGCATGGCGCGCTGGATGTGGATTTGGACCGCCTGAACCGACCGGCCCAGCGCGTCTGCGATATCGAGGTCGCACCATCCCCCTCGCCGCTGGTCCAGGCAGAACAGCTCGGTCTGGGTCAGGTCAGGGGCGGTCAGATTGTCCTGCGCGTCGAGCAGGGCAATGCCACGAGATACATAAAGCACCGCCATGGTGTGCAGATTTGCACGCTCGCTCTTGGTTTCCAGCATGCTGAACAGCCTGATCTCCACCTCATAGGATTTTTCATCCCAGCCGGTGATGGGGAAGCAGAGCTGCGGCATGACTGGCGGCCGTACGATAGGACCGCCCCAGCCGGCCTCGCCAAACAGGTAAGTCCTGCTTTCGCTGCGGATTTCATAGCAGGCGTGGCTTGCCGCATGCAGCCCGAGCGCCTCACTGAAACGCCGCGTCAGATGATCGAGCGTAAGAGCTGCATCGACGCGGGTGATGAAATCGGCGGCGGCCGAAGTGCTGCCGGCGCGGAGCCGAATGCTGGGAATATATTCGCTCATGGTTTCTCTCGCCTGCGGATGCCTAACGTCATGCCGTGGAGGTCTTAAAAGGATATTAAGCCAGCCAGACGGTATGCGCTTGACATAGCAGCGAAAAGGCAAAACGTCGGTCATTGCGGGGAGGTGATCCCTACCCGATAACCTATGACGAGGACCGAGCCGAACTATGTCGCCAACCTATCGAACAGAGCCTTCCGCAGATCAGGCGGTCGACGAATGGCTGGCAGCGCATGGACAGGATGACGGGACCCCGGCCATTCCCGGCGATACCAGCCGGGCGGAACTTTATTCGCAGGGCAGCTGGGAGCCGCTGTTCCGCCAGATGCGCGAAACCGCGCCCGTCAATCGCGTGGAAGGGACCGCCTGTGGTGACTACTGGAATATCTGCACCCATGCTCTGGTAGCGGAGGTTGAGGGCAAGCCCGACCTGTTTTCCTCATCCTGGAAATATGGCGGTATCGCGCTTGCCGATCCCGCGCCGGGGGAGGAGTTCCAGCTCCCCATGTTCATCGCCATGGACGAACCTGAGCACAGCGCCCAGCGTAAGACCGTCGCCCCGGCCTTCACCCCCGCCCATATCAGTGAGCTTTCGGTCACGCTGCGCGCGCATATCGGTTCTGTGCTCGACAGCCTGCCTTTGGGAAGCCGCTTCAACTGGGTCGAGACCGTGTCGATCGAACTGGCGACCAGCATGCTTGCGACGGTTCTGGGCTTTCCCTGGGAGGACCGGCACCTGTTGACCTTCTGGTCCGATTGGGCGGGCAATATGGAAGCGGCGAGCATCCCCGAGCTGTTTCAGGTGAGGCGAGAGATGCTGACGGAAATGGCGACCTATTTCCACCTGCTCTGGGCGGACCGGAAGGGCAATCCGTGCGGCGCAGATCTGCTGGGCATGATGATCCGCAGCGACAGTATGTCCGAAATGGACCCGATGGAGTTTATCGGCAATCTCGCCTTGCTGATCGTCGGCGGCAATGACACGACCCGCACCAGCATGTCCGCAGCCGTACTTGGACTGGACCGTTTTCCTGACGAGCGGGTAAAGTTGCAGGCTGACCCGGCGCTCCTGCCCAACGCGGTTCAGGAGATCATTCGCTGGCACACGCCGATCGCGCATATGCGGCGCACGGCGACCGCCGATTGCGAGCTGGCCGGGCAGCGCATTGCGGCGGGCGACAAGCTGGCGCTCTGGTATATTTCGGCCAACCGTGACGAAATCGTTTTCCCCGATGCCGATCGCCTCGACCTGTCGCGTGCCAATGCACGGCGGCATCTCTCCTTCGGCCATGGCATCCATCGCTGCGTGGGCGCCCGGCTCGCCGAATTGCAGATTCGCCTGTTGCTGGAGGAATTGCTCAAGCGGCGGCTACAGGTGAATGTCGTAGGCGGCGTCCGCCGGGTTCACGCCAATTTCGTCAACGGATTCCGGCAGATAGAGGTGGAACTGTCCCGCTTTTGACGGCCACCCAATATCGTCCAGTACCGTATTATCGGGCTGCGACATTTAACTAGAGATTTACCAAACCCGCTTAACATGAAGGCAGGATCGACAAAAAATAGCGGAAACAATCTCATGGTGAACATACCCGGCAAGCCTCGTTGCAGGCGGGCAATGCTGATGCCACTGACGCTTGGACTACTATATTCCGGCGCGGCTTTCGGGCAGACGAGCGATGCCGGGAACCAGATCGCAGACATCACCGTCACGGCGCGCAAGGTGCCTGAACCCTTGCTGAAAGCTCCTCTTTCCGTAACGAGCGTTTCGGGCGATTCGATCACGGCAGCCGGATTGCAGACGATCACGGACCTCACGCGCATTGCGCCGAACGTCGACATCAGCGGCGGCATCGCAAGCCAATTGCAGGGCCAGATCTCGATACGCGGGATTTCCACTCTGGTCCGCAATATCGGTCTGGAAACGGGCGTCGGCATCTATGTCGACGGCGTCTATGTCGGGCGGCCCGAAAATTTCGTTCAGCATCTTCTGGACGTCGATCGGGTTGAAATCGCGCGCGGCCCGCAAGGGACGGAATATGGCAAGAACACGATTGCCGGCGTCATCAACATAGAAACCCAGCAGCCCGATACCGATCCGGGCGCCCGTGTTCGTCTGGACGTGGGCAATTACGACTATCGCCGGGGCGAGGCGGTCGTGGGTACGCGCCTTAACGATCAGCTGTCCGTGCGCGGGTCGATCGCCTATGCAAAGCAGGACGGCTTTTACAAGCATTTGTCCGGTGGCAAGGATGCGGGCTCTACCGACCTGCTGAGCTGGCGCTTGTCGGCCAAGTTCGCGCCGACCGATCAGCTTTCCTTCCTCGTTCGATGGGACGGGCTGCGCGATCGCGACACGCCCGCCTTTTTCCAGGCCGATGCGCTGGCGGGATATCCAGCCGACTTTCCGTCCAGAGAGCCGCACCATATCAACAATAACCGGCCCAACACCCTGTCCCGCGACAGCCAGGGCATTTCGCTGACGAGCGAGTGGACGTCGGACGATATTTCGATCACGTCGATCACCGCCTATCGTGACTCCTCTTACAAGGCTTCGCTGGACGACGATCAGGAACAGGTCGACTTCGTATCGGCCGATAATTTTGCCGACAAGTCGCATTTCTTCAGCGAAGAACTGCGCCTCGCAGGCGGTGCCGGGAAGCTGCGTTATCTGATCGGCGCTTATTATTTCGACCAGAAGGTGCATACGGCCAGAGGTCTGGGGTTGGGCGCGGACCTTGGCGTGCCGGGCAATCCGGTGCTGACCACTATGGGCAGCGTGAAGACGCAAAGCGGCGCACTGTTCGGGCGTCTGGACTACGACCTGACCGACCGCCTCACCCTGTCTGCTGGCGTCCGCTACACAAGAGAGAAGAAACGCGCCCATTTCGTGCAGGGCGACGTTACCGGCATCTTCCCCTTCCTTGGCTTCCCGGACCTGACCTTCGACGGCCGTTCTAATGACGACGACCTTTCGCCGAGCGCGAGCATTTCCTACGAGATTGCGCCCGACACCAATGCATACGCCCGTTTTTCGAGCGGGTTCAAAAGTGCGGCCTTCAACGTCGACATCGCCTCCTCGCTCAATGGGCTGACGGCCCGTCCGGAAAAGGCGACGAGCTATGAAGTTGGCCTCAAGACATTGATGCTGGACAAGCGCGCGCGTCTGAATCTCGCCGCTTTCCATACCGATTATGACCGGCTTCAGGTTTCGCAGGTGCTGGGTAACGGCATCGCGCTGACCAATGCTGGCAGGGCGCAGATTCAGGGTCTGGAGGGCGAACTGTCGCTTCAACTGACACCTCACCTGCGTCTGGAGAGCAATGCCGCTGTGCTCGACGCGCATTATAAGAGCTTCGATTCCTGCGGCGTGCCTGCCTCCGTCGGCGGTGGCAGCACGGATTGCAGCGGCAATGACCTTGTGCTGGCGCCTCATTTCTCCGGTTACGGCGCGATCAGCTATGAGGTGCCAGTCGCCTTCGGCACCATCTTCGCGCGAGCAGACGCGGATTATCGTTCGTCCGTTTATTTTGAGCCGACTAATTCCGATGCATTCAGATCCGGTGCCCGGACGCTGGTCAGTCTTCGCCTCGGCCTGCGCCATGACGCATGGGAAGTTTTGGCCTGGGTCGATAATCTGACGAACAAGGTCTATAAGACCTATGCCGATGACCGGTCGGGGATCGGCGTCCTGCGAACCGCCGCCTACGGCCTGCCACGCACTTATGGCGTCACCCTGTCGTCCAAATTCTAGCGTCGCTATAAAAATCATTCCGATGAGGAAGGCAGCCTCCAACTCGGAGCATTTCCTTAATCAAAAATTTAAGTCGCCAATGATAATCACTTAGTTGGCGTTTTACGTCGGAATTCGCAGGAGCAGGATGAACGACCAGATTTCATCGCGGCAGTCCGGTATATTGTGTCAGGACAGCCGGATCTCGATGGATGGCGACCAGCAAATTCTGGCGTCGGCGGGCGTTTTGCTTTGCGTGTTCGACACAGATGGACTGTGCCATGCCAATGACGGCGCGATGTTGTCGCTGGGATGGGAACGCAGGCAGCATCTGATCGACCTGTTGAGGACCATTCGCCCTGCTCTGCGCAGGCCCCTTGTCCAGCTGGCGCGATCGACGCTGCGCGATGGGGAAGCAGAAGCCACGCTCGCGTTGGAAGATCGCGCAGGGCAGCTCAAGCAGTTTCGCATGACGGCGCGGATAGATCATGACACCGTCCGTGGTCAGGTGATCCAACTGGCGATGGTCGACGTCACCAGAGAGCAATCTGAAATCGACCTGCTCAGGCGCAGCGAAGAAAATCTTCGTTTGATTGTCGAATATAATCCTCAACTGCCCTGGATCGCCGATGCGGAAGGCCGCATTATCGACTTCACCGACCGTTGGCTGGAGAATTCGGGTCTGGACAGGTGCGAGGCGTCAGGCGACGGCTGGCTTTCCGCAACGCACCCCGACGATATCGAGCCGGTGGGCAAGCGCATTGCACAGGCGCATGCCACTGGCGAGCCCTTTGACGTGCGTGTGCGGTTGCTGGTCAACGATCAATATCGCTGGATGCGCGCGCAGGCCTATCCGCGCCGGGACGACAGCGGGCAGATCATCAGATGGTATGGCTATACCGAGGACATCCACGAAAGTGTCCTGATCGAAGAACAGATCCGCTGGAATGCCGAGCATGACTCGCTGACGGACCTTCCGAACCGCGCGAAATTCAGCGTCGCGCTGGACAACGCTCTGGCTGACGCGTTGGCCGGCTTCAAGAAACTGGCCGTCCTTTTGCTCGACGTTGATAATTTCAAGGACGTCAACGATCTGATGGGCCATCATGCCGGGGACGAACTGCTCAAGCGGTTCGCGTCCCGCTTGCTGGGCATCTTTGCTGGCCGCGCCATGGTTGCGCGACTTGGCGGAGATGAGTTCGCCATATTGATAGAAGATGTGGAGAGCAGAGAGCAGGTTGCCGACCTTGCCAGTGCCGTGCTCAACATCCGGGAAACCTTAATTGCGATGGGCCGCTCTCTTGAATGCCGCGTCAGCGTCGGCATAGCGGTCTTTCCTGATGACGGCAGGGTCGCGACGGAACTGCTCCGCCATGCCGACCTTGCCCTCTATCGCGCTAAGTCACTGGGCCGCGGGCGTATGCAGATGTTCGAGCAATCGTTGCTGGAGGATGTTCAGGAACGGGTTGCAATGATCAACAGGGCGCGAACGGCCGTGCGGGACAACACTATCCTGTCCTATTACCAGCCCAAGATTTCTTTGCAGACGGGCGAGCTGGTCGGATTCGAAGCGCTGTTGCGTTGGCGGGACAGCCACGGAGTCATACGCTCTCCGGCCGAGATTTACGCTGCATTTGACGATCATGACGTCGCGGACCTGATTGGCCAGACGATGACCAGCCAGGTTTTTTCCAACATTTCGGCATGGCGGTCGGAGGGGCTGGCCTATGGGCATGTAGCGATCAATGTGTCATCGGCCGAGTTGCGCCGCGAGCGATTTGCGGAACGGCTGCTGGAGAACATGAAAGAATTTGCCATTCAGCCGGATGACATTGAAATAGAGATAACGGAAGGTGTCTTTCTGGGCGCGGGTTCCGACACCATCCGCAGGGCGATCGACGAACTGCATTCGTGTAAAATACCACTGGCACTGGATGATTTCGGAACGGGTTTCGCATCGCTTTCGCATTTGCGCTCCCTTCCGATAAGCACTCTGAAAATTGATCGGTCCTTCGTCAGTGGCGTAGCCGTCCGTGAAAGTGACAGCGCCATCGTTTCTGCGCTCATAACTTTGGGACGTGCCCTGAACATGAAGGTCGTCGCAGAGGGTATCGAGGAAGAAGGCCAGTCGATCAGATTGGCCGAATTGGGTTGTAACTACGCACAGGGCTTTTACTTCGGTAGACCAGCGCCGTCAGAGAGCATCCCTGCTTTGATTCAGGGCTGGAACGAGAATGCGAGCGTTGTTCCGCTGAACCTACGGCGAACTTCCTGGCCCTCGCGAGAACAAAGCCGTCAAATTGGCTCGCGTCTCTCTTAGTCCTGCACTCGGACGGCATCATGGGTTTGGCAGCACATGGTTACTCAGGAAGAAATGACCCGCGAACGGTTCTCCGAAGGGATTCTGCTCTTGGGCGGCCCAGCGATGGCAACCAAGTCGCTCGGGATCAACCAGCGTGCAATTGATCGTGTTTTGACAGGTCGGGAGCCCTTGTGCGCTTCGATGGCTGTGGCGCTCCAAATCGCCGTAGCAGATCATCGCGTTGCCTGTGGTAAATGGCTGACGCAGATGCCTTAGCCCGAACGAATTCAGGTTAATGCCTCCGATAATAAAGGATTCGGGATCTGAAAGAGATAGCGAAGTGGTCCGGATTGAGACATCAGCTTCACACGTCTGCCTCAAAATGCGAAATGACTTTTGTATCTAGCCCATTATAAGCTGCGAACATGGGATTATCGGTGCGGAGCGAAAAACAGTGACTGCGACGCGTGAGACGCTTGATCGATTTTATTGGAGAAACGGTCCTTGCTGCGCTGGCTGCGATCACTGGCAACCGATCAATTCATTGATCGGAAAATGCTCTGAGGGGTCTAGCGGGACCACTTCATTTGAGCGGTTAGCTGGAATTAGACTTTTCGGCGTTAGAACAACGATAAACTCAGACAAATCAATTACTAAGCGGAATCATGTTTGTAGTACGTTCGTCGACGAATTTCCATGGGAGGCGCTTCCATTATGTTATCTCGACAATGTAGGAGCTTGTCGACAGGTCGCAGTGATAAGTAAAAAATCCGAATAATCCGACTGTAATGGTTGTGCCCCGAGACGTGGTCGCTCGACGGTAGCGAAGCTGACCGGACGCGCGCTCATCGATCAAGCGCAGTAGCGGCCGGTCAGATTCGCGGGTGGCCATCAGAGATCTCGAATAGATTTGGGTTGCGAAACTCAAGCTATGGAGATCCCGATGATCAAGGAGATGATGGACGTTCAGGCGCTGCTGGGAAAGAGTGCCGGCAGCGATTTTCTGCGTGAGATGATTGGCTTTGCCGCGCAACGGCTGATGGAACTGGAGGTTGGTGGGCTGACCGGCGCCGCCTATGGTGAGAAGAGCGCGGAGCGGCAGGCGCAGCGCAATGGCTACCGCGATCGGGACTGGGAGACGCGTGCGGGCACGGTCGAGCTGCGCATCCCCAAGCTGCGCACAGGGAGCCATTTTCCCGGTTTCCTGGAGCCTCGTCGGCTGGCGGAGAAGGCGCTGACGGCGGTGATCTAGGAGGCGTATATCTAGGGCATTTCGACGCGCTCCGTCGATGATATGGTTAAGGCGATGGGAATGAGCGGCATCTCCAAAAGTCAGGTGAGCCGGCTGTGCCAGGAAATCGACGGACGCGTGAAAGCGTTCCTTGATCGCCCGATCGAAGGCGATTAGCCCTATCTTGGGGTCGATGCCACCTACATCAAGGTGCGTCAGGCGGGGCGGATCGTCTCGGTAGCGGTCACCATCGCCGTGGGCGTCAACAGCGACGGCCGCCGTGAGGTGCTGGGCATGGCGATCGGCGCATCGGAGGCCGAAACCTTCTGGACCGACTTCCTGCGCAATCTGGCGCGGCGAGGCTTGCGCGGCGTGAAGCTTGTCATCTCCGACGCCCACGCGGGCATCAAAGCAGCTGTGTTCCGCGTCTTCAACGCCACCTGGCAGCGCTGCCGCGTGCATTTTGCCCGTAATGCCATTGCCCATGCCGGGCGGAGCCGGAACCGGGTCGCCTCCGCGCTCATCGCCACCGCTTACGCCCAGGAAACCGCTGAGGCTGCCTCGATCCAGGGGCGCAAGGGGGCTGATCAGCTTCGACCGGCGGTGCCAAAGCTGGCCAAGCTGATGGATGACGCGGAGCAGGACGTGCTGGCCTACATGTCCTTCCCGCCCCAGCATCGCACGAAGTTGCACTCTACAAATCCGCTCGAGCGCCTCAACGGCGAAATCAAGCGGCGAACCGAAGTCGTCGGCATCTTCCCCAATGAGGATGCGATCACCCGTCTAGTGGGAGCTATCCTGCTGGAACAGAACGACCAATGGGCGGTCCAGCGAGCCCGCTACATGTCGCTCGAAAGTGTGGCCCAGATCGGCGACGATCCGCTCGTCACGCTGCCGCCCATGGCAGCGTGATCAACCCGGCTCTAGCCGGAGATCGCCATGGCTACGTCGGCGAACCTACACTATGCGTTGGATACGATCGACTGAGGTCGATGCAAATTTTCCCGAAGAGTTCCGCTCGCTAAAAGCGGAGCGCGCGAAGATCGCGAAATCTCGAAGGGCGGCCCCATTAGCTGAACTGCGGACTGGCAGTCGAACCAAAGAAGAATGTCCGCTGTCGGGAAAGAGATTTTGCGCCTCGAACGGCAACTTTGGGTCGGTAGTCGAAGCGGCTGTCACGCGCCACTTCTTGCCGTGTACCGGCCGTATCGGCCTGCGCAAACCGGTCGTTCGTTCAGGTTGCGCTGCCTGCCAGGTCGTAGAAAAGCTGCCGGTCGGCCGCCGACCCTTTGTGGACGCTCAGCGCCCAGTTTTGCTATCCCAACTACGGAAAGGCAGGTTTTGTCATTCTGGTAGCAAAAAACGGGCCAAAAGCCGCCATGGATAAGGACTGCTTGCTCGAAGCGAGCCGGGGTAACCCCAAGAGGCCCGGAAGCGCGTGGAACAATGTGACTCGAGTCAGAAACTAAAGCGGCCGCTGACGCCGAACTCACGCGGAGCATTGATCGAAGCGGTGCGATAGCCCGAGTCAAGGAAGGTACCGGCTGTCGATTGCAGGCGGAACGTGCCAAGGCTTACCGCGCGAAGCCGGTCTTGGTTGAGTACATTGTTGACGTTTTGATAGTCCAAATTGCCGACGACATCGACGCCGCCGAGTTCCAGGTTCGAGTCGCCCGTGATGATGCCCGACCTGTTGCGGAATTCGAGCGGAACTTCCATCATGGACTTGCGATCACTGATCGCAAGCGCAGGACCTGTGCGGTTCGCGCCCACTGTGTTGCCAGGTCCAATCGTGGCCCGCCGGTTGCCGCGGTCGGCCCATCGCGCAACGCCTATGCCTGTGATGGCATAGAAGGCCGCAAAGGCAACACCGCTCAACAAGCCCAGTTGCGAATCGCTCAGCCCAGATTCCGTTTGATATCCTGTAGCAGTAGCCCGATGACCATCCGATCCATGTACTTGGCGACGAGCAGCATTATCAGGGCGATGATCAAATTCTTCTTGTAGAAGACAGGACTCATCGTATTTGGACCTTGTTTCCGATACGAACTGTTGTGCCCGTCGATCTCCAACGAGGCCGTTGGCTAGGCCAAGCGGCATCATTGGTCCTAGGAGATGCCGTCCGCGCGTGGCAGCGCGCTGTCTGCCATGGCAGCGGCAAATTCGGCATGCAGGCCAAGCGGCAAGAGGTCCGCGACTGCCTTGCGCAGCCTCTGAACGAGAACCGAGCGAAGATATGATCGCGCTGGGCCAAGCCTGCAGCGATCTCCCTTGCTCTCCCGTTCAATCGTTCGCGAGCATGTATTTCGGAGACGATGCCCAGCGCCAGAGCCTCAGCCGCCTCAATTTTCTCGCCGGTGAGCAGGAAACTGCGCCCGCGATTCGGGCCAAGCAGTTCGAGCCACAATATATGGACCCCGTCTCCGGCAACGAGTCCGAGAGGAAAATGAGGCAGATCCTGGAAATAGGCATCGTCGGCGCAGATCACGATGTCGCAAAGCAGTGCCAGCTCGGCATGGATCGAGGCTGGTCCGTTGACGACCGCGATCATCGGTACCTCGACATCGACGTGATTCTGGATCAACCGCTGGCCCACGGAGATGATTTCTGACCAGGCGTCCTTGAAGGTTGGCTTCAGCAGATCCTCGAACGCGCCTTCGAGCGGCATCGCGCCGTTCAGGAAGGCGTCGCCGGTTCCGTCAGGATGATGACCTTGTTGCCGCGATCCCGGGACACATGGAGAAGATGTCGCACGTTGCGTTGCTTTCCCATTCCAACTTCGGGGCTTCTCGTTCGCCAAGCAACGTGGTCAGACGTATCTGTCCAGCGGTGAGGGTACAGACCGGTGGTCGGTAGACAGAATAGGTCTCCTTGATGGTGACATTCGCGCACCTGCGACGAAAGATTTGGCACCGTCGCCAGAATGAGAGTTATGTCAATGTAGAGTGGAACCAGCTGTCGCTGGTAACTAATTCGGAATGCGCCAGATGGATCAAAAAATCACCGTGAATGGCCGCAGCATGTCGGTCGAGGCGGACGAAGAGACCCCCTTGCTGTGGAGCTTGCGGGAGCAACTTGCGTTGCGAGGCACCAAATTTGGATGCGGCCTGGGTCAGTGCGGCGCATGTACGGTGCTGGTCGATGGCAGTCCTAGCCGCTCATGCGTAACGCCGACATCCTCCGTCGCGGACGCCAGCATCATGACGATCGAGGGTGCCGCTGCGGATGCCGTGGGACGGCGGGTACAGTCGGCTTGGGAAAAGCTGGCCGTTGTGCAATGCGGATATTGTCAGAGCGGCCAGATCATGGCTGCCATAGCGCTGCTGAAGTCCACGCCCCGGCCGACCGACGCCGACATCGATGCGGCGATGACCAATTTATGCCGCTGCGGCACCTATCCGCGTATCCGGGCGGCGATCCATCTTGCAGCGAAGACTGATAATCATGGATGATGCATCTCGGCCCGCTTTCGGACGCAGGCACTTTATCGGCGCGAGTGTGATGGCCGGGGCGGCCCTGGTAATCCCGGTGCGATTACTGGCGAAGGTTCCCGCGAAGCCGGGAGAAACCGGATTCGCGCCCAATGCGTGGGTCACGATCCTTGCCGACGGGTCGGTCGAGATCATGATGGCACATATTGAAATGGGCCAGGGTGCGCAGACCGGACTTGCGATGTTGGTGGCTGAGGAGTTGGACGTCGCCATGGACGCTGTGCGCCTTCGGCAGGCTCCGGCGGACGAAGAACGCTACGGGCCGCAGATAACAGGCGGTTCCCAGTCGATCCGGAGCGGCTGGCTCCCAATGCGGCATGCCGGAGCGACGGCGCGAGCGATGCTGGTCGCCGCAGCAGCCGCGCGGTGGGCCGTAAAGCCGGAAAGCTGCTCGACCGCCACCGGGGTCGTGCGCCACGACGCCAGTGGCCGCAGCGTCAGCTATGCTGCCTTGATCCCTGGTGCGGCGAAGCTGCCCGTGCCCAGCGACGTACCGCTAAAGAAACCGGCGGATTTCAAGCTGATCGGACGCACCAGTCCTCGTGTGGAGGGTATCGCGAAAATTCGGGGCGAAGCCGTATTCGGCATCGACGCAGCCGTGCCAGGTGCACGCATCGCGACACTGATCCAGTCCCCGGTGTTCGGCGGCAAGCTCGTGCAGTTGGACGATGCGGCAGCCAAGGCGTCACCGGGCGTCAGCCAGATCGTCAGGCTGGACGATGCTGTCGCAGTCATCGCCGATACCATGCCGCACGCGCGCCAGGCGGCAGCTTTGCTGAAACCGCAATGGGACAATGGTCCGTCCGCGACGATCAATAGCGCCTCAATCCGGGCTGCGTTGCTCGCGGCGCTTGAGGCACCCGGAGCCGTCGCGAGCAACGTCGGAACCCCTGGCACGGTTTCGGGCCGACGGATAGCGGCAATCTATGAGCAACCGTTTCTTGCCCATGCGCCAATGGAGCCGATGAACTGTACCGTTCACGTCACGAACGAACGATGTGACATCTGGACCGGCACGCAGGTGGCGACCGTGGCGCGCAAGGCCGTCGCCGGGCAGCTTGGCCTGCCGGTCACCAGCGTCATGCTGAACGTGTATCTCATGGGTGGCGGATTTGGCCGCCGGCTTGAGATCGATGGCATCCTTCGAGCCGTGCAGATCGGCCGTCAGGTGGCTGGACCCGTCCAAGTCATCTGGTCACGGGAGGAGGATATGCAGCACGACATGTACCGGCCCGCCTACGCGGATCGTATCGAAGCGGTCCTCGATAAGCAGGGGCGACCGGTCGACTGGATGCATCGCATTGCCGGTTCCTCGATCATAGCGCGCCTGTATCCACAGTTGTTCAAGGGCGTGGACAGCGACGCAGTGGAGTGCGCTGCAAAGCCGCTTTACGATCTGCTCAACCTCAAGGTCGAGTTCCAGCGTGTCGAGTCCGGGATTCCGACATCCTGGTGGCGCGGCGTCGGCGCCACCCGCAGCCTGTTCGTCGTGGAGAGCTTCATCGACGAACTCGCATTTGCGGCGAAGGCAAACCCGGTGGCCTATCGCCGCGCCATGCTCAGCGACAAACGGGCACTGGCTGTTCTGGATCGGCTCGAAACCATGATGACGGCGGCAGCCAACAAAACCTCATCTGGCGCATGGGGGGTGTCGCTGTTCCATGCGTTTGGAAGCTATTGTGGACTGGCGGCGCATGTGTCGCAGGAGCAAGGTGGCATAAGGGTACGCAAGGTGCTGGCCGCGCTCGACTGCGGCAGGGTGATAAATCCCGACCTGGTCAAGGCACAGATCGAGGGCGGGTGCATCTTTGGCGCCGGGGCGGCGCTTTCTGGCGAGATCACTATTGCCGGTGGTGCTGTCGAGCAGAGCAGTTTCGCTGATTTTCCGATGATGACGATGGCGACGGCGCCACAAGTTGATGTCGAGATTCTGGCTAGCGAAGCCGATCCCGGCGGCGTCGGCGAGGTCGGGACCGCCGGTATCGCGCCCGCAATCACCAACGCCATTTTCGCGTTGGGTGGCAAAAGGATCCGCCGTCTGCCGGTGTCGTCGGCAATGCCGGTCTGGTCTGCATGAGCGTTTAACGATGAGGTATATCAGGGTGATGCATAAGAAATTACTGGCGGCTATGGGCGTGACCATGATCATATCATCTGCGGGAGCGGCAGCTCAGCCTGCGGTCGCGGGCGCAGCAACGTTCAAGCAGCGGTGCATGATGTGTCACACGGTCGCCCCCGGCGCGAAGGGCGCAGGGGGACCTAATCTGGGCGGGGTCGGCAATAGACCGGCTGCCAGTACCGCTTTCGCCTATTCGCCTGCGTTGAAACAATCAAAGGTGAAGTGGACCGCCGAAAATCTCGACAAGTTCCTGACGGCGCCAAGCAAGATGGTGCCGGGCACGCGTATGTTCGCCGGAATTCCAGACCCGAAGAAGCGTGCGGAAGTCGTGGCCTATCTCCTCTCGCTCAAATGATGAGGGGTTCAGCGGGCACCGATGATCGCGGCGGAAAATGCCGCGATCGCGCAACGTCTGCCGCTGCTCCACAGACCCGACTTCCTGGATTAACCAACTTCGCCTGACCCAAAAGCGCGTTGTCAAGCACGCCCCGCTACAGCATAACCGACAGCCCAAGTGGCTTCGCGATGTTGTTGTTATGCGATGGGGGAAGCTGCAACAGCTTCCGGGGGCTGGATTATGAACCAAAAGATCGACACCGAGGCATCGTTGCGCCTGGTGCGTACGCAGAAGGCATCCATCCCACCCTTTGCGGCGCTCAGGGCGTTCGAGGCGGTCGGGGTCTGCGGAGGGATCAGGCGCGCAGCTGCTGCCTTGTCGGTCGATCATGCCGCCGTCAGCCGTCATTTGCAGGCGCTGGAACATTGGACCGGCATGACGCTGATAGAAAGGGTGGGCGGCGCCTACGGCACCTTGACGCCGCAGGGGCGGATTTATCATCAACGAATCAGCGCGGCGTTAGCGGAAGTGGCGCGTGCCACCCAGGATCTGATGCGCCGGGACGAAGATTCCCGCCTGCGCTTGTGGGTGGCGCCGGGACTGGCATCGGAATGGTTGACGGGCAAGATCGGTGAATTCATCAAACGGCATGCCAAGATAGAGCTGGAACTCCAACCTTCGGATCGTGCGCCGGACTTCGGTTCAAATGAAGCTGACGCATATCTGCATTATGTCGCGGACGGGGCTGCCGATCAGGTCTTGCCGTCCCTTCGTTCGGTCGAAATCGCCAGACCGCCGATCCTGGCGGTTGCCAGCCCGCAATTTGTCGAGCTGACGGGCGTATTCCGTACCCCGGCGGAGCTCGTCGGCCAGACGCTGCTTCATGAGACAAGCCACGATCAATGGCGGAAATGGTTCGCGCTGCATGGTCTGGTCGATATCGGGCCGCTGGCCGGACCCAAATTCTTCCAGGGCCACCTGACCTTGTCGGCCGCCCGGCAGGGGCAGGGTATTGCATTGGCCAACGCATTGCTCGTCAGCAACGATATAGCCAGCGGCCGCCTCGTATCAGTCGGGCAATTTCCCGAGGTGTTCCTCGGAAGCTATAATTTTACGGCGCGCCGGGATTGCTGGCGGGCAACTTCAATCGCCAGCTTCAGGCGCTGGCTGGAAAACGCCATTGCGGCAACGCGGTGCGGTGATTCCTAAACACCGGAGATCGGGATTTTATCATCTGGCGGCTTGCAACGTACTCCTTACTCTTGGAGCCACAATGAGGGGCATGGTTGTGACTAACGCCGAGACGATTCTTGAACGAAAATTTGTGTGAAGTTCCGATGGATCGGCGAACGCTGTTGACCTCGGTCCTTGGCATGACCGCCTTGAGTGCGTGTGGCGGGCGCATTCGGGATCCGAATGAAGTGATCATCGGCTCCTCGCCGACAGGCGTTCCGTTCAGCTTCGTCGATCCGGCCACGAACGCGCTGACAGGATCGATCGTCGAAATCGCGCAGGCCGTAGCCGATAGCCTGTCGCTTCAAGCGGAAATGCGGATCACGCCCTTTTCGGCATTGCTGCCTTCCCTTCTGGCCCACAAGATCGACCTCATCGCCGCAGCCATGCTGCGCACGCCCGAGCGTGAGAAGGTCGTGGCGTTCAGCGAGCCGGTTTACGCCTATTCCGCCGCATTGGTCGTGCCCGCAGCCGACCGCCACATATACCGCGACCTACAGGCCATCCGGGACCTACGTGTCGGCGCGCAGGTCGGGACGCGTTTCGTTGATCAATTGCGCGATGCCGGTGTGAAGAATGTCTCGACCTATGACGGCCTGTTCGACATCCTCCGTGATCTCGACAATGGCCGTATAGACGCCGGTTACGGCGACGAACCCATATTGCACTATCAACTTCGGGTAGGCCCAAGGCGCGCGGTCAGGCTGGTGCCCGGCTTTCAGGCGCCTGCGCGCGAAGAACTCTGCCTGATATTGCGCAAGGACGACCCCCTGCTGCATCGCGTGAATTCAGCGATCGAGCATATGAAGAATGGGCGGTTTCTCGATATTGCACGACGTTGGAAGCTGGAGGGTTGATTTGAGCGAGTTTCTTGCGGACGCCGTGCAGTTCATGCCGCTGTTGCTGCGTGGACTTGGGACGACAATCTTGCTGACGCTGTGCGCGTTGGGATTGAGCCTGATGCTGGGGATGATCTGGGCGTTGATGGCGCTTTCGCCCTCCAGACTGTTGCGTGTGGTCAGCGTTACGATCGTCCAGACCGTGCGAGGCATTCCGATTATCGTTCAGCTGTTCTGCGTCTATTTCGTGCTTCCGGAATTCGGCATCGACCTGCCCCCTTTCATGGCGGGCGTGGTCGGGCTGGGCGTCGCCTATTCGGTGTATCAGGCCGAGAATTTTCGCGGAGGGTTCGGATCGGTCGATCCTCAATTGGTCGAGGCCGGATTGTCCCTGGGCATGAGCAACGGCCTTGCTTTTCGCCGCATCGTGTTTCCGCTGGGACTGCGAACGGCCCTCCCCTCTCTGGGTAATACTACAGTGATGTTATTGAAGGATTCGTCGATCGCATCGACCATAACGATCGCGGAACTGACCCGGGCGGGCCAGCTTCTGGCCATATCCACGTTCAAGAATGAAACGGTCTATCTGTTGGTCGCTCTGCTGTATCTGGCTGCAAGCCTGCCCCTTGCGGCGCTTGTCCGCCTGTTCGAACGCCGGATGGCTCGCACATGATCCGCCTCTCTCAGGTGACCAAGCATTTTGGTGCGAACCACGTCCTGCGGGACGTCAGCATCACGATCCCACAGGGGCAAGTGGCTTGTCTCATCGGTCCTTCGGGGTCCGGAAAATCCACGGTGCTACGCTGCATCAACGGTCTGGAGCGTCATGACGGGGGCGAAATCGACGTTCTGGGACATCCGGTCACGGTAGCAAACCATCCCAGCATTCGACGCCAGGTGGGGATGGTATTTCAGCGCTTCAATCTGTTGCCGCATCGGACGGTTCTGGAAAACATCATTGAAGGGCCGATGCAGGTGCTCAAGGAGGAACTCGGACAAGCAAGAGACCATGCGATGGCCCTGCTCGAACAGGTCGGCCTGGCCGACCGGCATGGGGCTATGCCGAGCCAGCTTTCCGGAGGACAGCAGCAGCGCGTCGGCATCGCACGGGCATTGGCGATGCGCCCGAAGGCCATATTGTTCGACGAGCCGACCTCCGCCCTCGACCCGGAGCGCGTGGGTGAAGTCCTTCAGGTCATGAAGTCGCTGGCGGAAAGCGGCATGACGATGATCGTCGTGACGCATGAAATTGCTTTTGCCCGGGAAGTTGCCGATCGCGCCATTTTCATGGCGGATGGGATCGTGGTGGAAGATGGCCCGGCGCGGCAGGTTCTAGAAAATCCGCAAGCGGCGCGGACCCGCCAATTTCTGGATCGGGTGATCAACCCTTTTTAACTATCGACCAGAACCCGACCCGAAGTTTCAACCCCGCACGACATCGTGTTTCGGGAGTGTTGAACTCGTGGCTGCCTGATCCGGTCATATGATTTCCTTAATATTGGGTCCAGTCCCCTTTGGGGAAAGAGATGAACGGCGCCCATCCGGTTTGGATCAACAGATTTCGTGCTCATCGTGCCCGCATGGTGATTGGTACTCACCAGTCTCGAAGCAATACACAACTGTCACGCGAGGGACGGAGGAGGCATCGTTCAACGACATCAAAATACGGATATCGCCTAATGCCAGCTGTCTTGTTCGATCCGAAAACCCTTCTCGATACGGCAGGACCGCCGAAAGTCATTACTCCCCGGCTGTCCGATACCGACCTACGGGCTCGTTCGGCGTCGATCACTTCCGGTTCCAATCCCTCGAACCGTTTTGGCATATGGGAGTGCAGCCCAGGCCGTTGGCGCCGGGAAGTGGGGCAGGCTGAATTCTGTCATTTCCTCAGCGGGCGCGCCACGTTCACACCAGACGACGGACCTCCACTGGAAATCGCCGCAGGAGACGTGGTCCATTTTTCCGCATCGACGCACGGTGTCTGGGATGTCTGCGTCAAGCTATTCATGGTCTATGACGAGGGCATCGGACAGTGACCAAGTCGAGCGCCGTTTCCAATGGCCCGGTAATCCAAACGATTGAGGGCGACTACTGGCTGTCGACATCGGGCGATGATCTTAAGGCGCGTCCCCCATTAGAGGGCGATGCTCTTGTCGATGTCGCTATTGTCGGTGGTGGATTTTCGGGTCTATGGACCGCCTTCTTCCTGCTTTCCGAAAACCCGGACCTTCGAATTGCAATCGTTGAAAAGCATTTCTGCGGCTATGGGGCATCGGGCCGCAACGGCGGCTGGTGCTCGCCGCGCTTTCCAGTGGATGCTGGCCCCCTTATCCGGCGCTATGGCATGGACCTGGCACGGCAGACGATCCTTGCTCAACAACGCTGCGTCCAGGATTTCCCGGAACTCCTCGCCAAGGCTGATATCGATGCCGATTTTCGCCGAACCGGACTGCTGAGCCTGGCGCGAAGCCCGGCGCAGATGGCGTCGCTCGTCTCCACCTTCGAAACTTTCGCCAAGCTCGGACTTTCGACCGGCAGTCAGCTCCTCGGCCCCGATGAAACCTATAAAAAGGTTCATGTCACGAAATTGTCGGGCGCGTTGCGGTCAAGTCATGGGGCAAGCCTCCATCCCGGCAAGCTGGTGCGCGGGCTGGCGCGGGCGGTCGAGCGAATGGGCGCGACGATCTTTGAACAGACGCACGCCTTGACGATCCGGGGTGGAGACGACGCGGCGATCGTCACGGAACGTGGCACCATTCGCGCCCGGCGTGCGGTCGTGACGGCAGGGGAGGCGTATATGACGGATATGCCCCAATATCACCGTGACGTGCTACCGATGTCATCGATGATCGTGCTGACGGCGCCGCTGACGACTGCGCAGTGGGACGCCATCGGCTGGGCCGAAGGCGAGTGTCTGAGTTCGCAGGTTCATACCAAGAATTACCTGACACGTACGCGCGATGGCCGGATACTCTATGGCAGCCGAGGCGCGCCCTATCGCTTCGCATCAGACATGGCGGAACGCGCGTTGCAGGACGAGGAAACCTTCGCATGGATGCGGTCCACCGTGAAGGAATGGTGGCCCGCCCTGCACGACATCTCGTTCACCCATTCGTGGGGAGGCTATCTTGGCATTCCGCGCGACTGGATGCCTTCGGTCAATTTCGATCCCGTCAGCCGGATCGGGCGGCTATATGGCTATACGGGTCGCGGTGTCGCAACGAGTGCGATGTGCGCGCGCCTGCTGGCGGGACGGATCGGGGGATGGACCACGGGCCTGGAAGGCCTGCCGTTCCATCGACCGGAAGCGCCGCGCTGGGAACGGGAGCCGCTGCGGTGGGCAGGCGTTCGATATACGCAGAACGCGCTGGAGCGGGTCGATGAAGCGGACGATCAGGGTCGTGCACCGCCGATCGATGCACGGCTCGCCGAATATCTGACCTCGCAATGATCGCGGGAAGGGGCGCCGATCATGCGGGCGCGATGATCCTGCAAACCATCTTTATGTTCAGAAATTCATCGCCCCTAACGCGAAGCTTCGCGACCCAGGCCGGATTCCTTTACGCCACCGAATGGCGCCATCTCTGCCGAGATAAGGCCGGTGTTCAACTCGATCGCGCCATATTCCAACGCCGGGGTGACCCGGTTCTCCGGTCGCCGTCACGAGTAAAGACCAGCTATCGCTTGTCTGACGACACAGCGTGTACCCCAACTCGGTAGAGGACGCCCCGCCCTCTACCGCCCAATGTCACTGATTAGATGCGTGTGCCCCATGGCCATTCATGAAGCGCCTGCATCACGTCCGTCACGATCTCGTTCACGGCGCGATTGGCCTGATCGAACGCCGCTTGCGTTAGGCATATGGCCCCCGCATCGGAATTGGCTATGGCAATTCGGCCGACACGTTTCCGGCCGACGACCCACGGCCGATCTTCGGGCGCCCAGTCCGGGTCATATAGTGAATTGGCGCAGGCGGCGTAGCCGTGGGGATGACGGTTGACGGTGATTGAAACGATATCCCGATCGACGTTGAAACCGACCGGCCCGAACGCGGTACGGAACAGATCGCGCGTCGCCGCCTCGATCGTTTCGATATCCGTCGCCAACAGTTCCGCGCGCCCGGCGCGGAACTGGTCCTTTGCATTCAAACCCGGGCTGGTGGGAACCTTTGAAAGGTGAATCGGCATGGGGTCCGAAGGCGTCTCGGCGGGTCGATACCCCCCGACCTTGGAGGGCCAATCCACACCAATCGTGTCCCACCAGAAGGTGTTGCCGGGACAGCTGACGGCACCAATGCCCAGCTTTGCCAGCATTTCCCAATTGCGGACGACGACCGTCCCGTACACCAACGGCATCCGCACCGCATTGTGCAGCGCCGCTTTCTGAGGCTCTGGTATTTCCGGAGCGATATAGGGGATGATCGCGTTGTAGCAGGCCATGACGACGGCATCTGCACGCACCATTTGCGCCTTGCCGTTACGGATGTAACTAATCTCCACGCCCGTCGATTTTTGAGGGGTTCCACTGTGCACCACGCGCCCGACGGTGCTGCTCAACCTTATCCGAACGTCATGTTCCGGCCGGTCCAGCTGGCTGTAATCGGTGCGGGTGAGCACGGAATCCTCCTGCGTGCTGCCAGGCAGCGCCGAGGGGATCAACCACCTTATCAGCAATTTTGCCAGCCCGTGATTTCCATCCGGGAAATGAATGTCGTCGCCCTCGCCATCCGGTAGCCAGCTTTGCGGCCGAGGCATCTCGATCCCGAGCTTGGCGAAGCCGGGCAAGCCACGCTCGAATGCGTGCATGGCACTGATCGTATCGATACCGGCCGCACCGTTGACGCCGCTGTGGATCTCCTTGATCATCATCGTGATGACTTCCGGGTTCACCTTGACATAGCGGGTGAGATAATCCGCATAGCTGGTCTTCTGCAGCAACGCGGCCTTTTCGGTCGCTGACATGCCCGCCAGATAATCCACCGGCCGCGTGTTCAAACGAAGCAAATCGTCCTTTGTGCGCTGGGACAATGGAGCCTTGGCCAAAAATGCGGACCATGCCTTAGGGTTCGATCGGTCTGCTCCTTCAGGAATATCGACCACCAGCTTGTCGACGCCGAATGTGGCCTTGTCGAACAACACGGCCCGTTTAAGGTTGAATGCCGTATCGAGTCCGCGCCAGACGCTGCGAGGTCCCGCCGCCGCCCGGAAACGTTTAATATCGACGCCCACATCCGCCAGCAGCTGGCGTCCCTCGGCCGTGTATGCACGCGGGCTGAGGATGTACATCGTCCCCCCATAACCAATCACGGTACGCCCATCGACATCCGTCTCGTTACGGCGGGCATGGCCGCCAAAGTCATCGTGATTGTCGAGGATCAGGATTTTCGCTTTGGGAAACTTCTTTTTCATGAAGTAGGCCGAAGCCAGCCCGCTCATCCCGGCGCCGACGACGACAAGGTCATAACGCTCACCAATGTCGGGCGCGTCCTTGAGTGCAGAGCCATCGCGAATAGCATGGGCTGCTTCGAATGAACCCGGGTGGCTGCCGCGCATTCCGGTCAGCGTTGGCGGATAATAAGTGCCCGGCGGCAAGGGAGGCGACGATGCGAGCGGCTCCGTCGTCGCCTGCGCGATCGTGCTGATCCCGGTGCCGCCCAGGACGGATGCTCCCCCAACAAGAAATCCGGCACCGCCGACCAACTGGCGGCGGGACACTCCCCGCGCACGGCCCTCTTCATGTTGATCGTCGTTCATGATCGCATCCTTGGCTCTGTAAAAATTGACTTCTTGTTGACAGCGTCAGTCACGGTTTGGCGGGACGGACGGGGCGTGGTTCATGATCGCTCCAGGCCCTGATCTTGCCGTCAACCACCACGAAAACCCCTGTCACACGGAATGGGACCTGCTCTCCCGTTGCCAGCAAGGACGTGTCTTCGCGATCATTTACGACGACATTGCCGCTTTCATAGGCGCTATGGACGCCGATCCGGTAGCGCTGACCGTGAGCGAACAGCCCGCGCAGCTTCTGGGTGACGGCGGATTTGCCGCGCCCGGGATCGTCAAATTCACCGAAACTAACGACCGCGTCATCTGCGAACAGATCGGTCAGGCTATCGACGTTGGGCGTTGGCGATGCGATACCCGCCAGCAATGCCCCCACCACCGTGCGGGCGGACGCAACCGGCGGTTCGGCCTTAGCAGGCAGAGTTCCCGCGAGGGCGATCAAACCCGCCAAGCCTGCCAAGCTCGGCGATGAGAATGCCAACATGAGCCCGCCCCGAATTTGCTTCGCCTTCATTCTGCGCAGTACAAGTCGACAGATATGTACCCGGAAGGTCATTGTTTGAATATCGCTTGCAAAATGAAGGCGCGCGGCCGCCAGGACGTGCCAGAAAATACTGGCCAGCCCTGACTGGGACGGGTGCGAGTGAGAAGTTCGCTGGAATTGAGCAGATTGTCGACATAGAAAGAAACACTGAAGCGGCCGACGGTCGTGCCGATGCGGGCCGTCACATAGTCCCGCGCGGGAGGCTTCGTCAAAGCGGGGTCATAAGATGTCGTCGCGGGATCCAACTGAGCGGTCAGACCAGCGAAAGTATCGATATGCTGGTAATCGACGCGCGCGAAGCTCTTGTTGCCCAACGCCTCGAAATTATACTGTCCACCGACGGCCAATGTCCACTCAGGAGCGCCCAGAGATTGCCCGCGGCTGACGATCAGCGCTGGCCCGCTCGGCGGCGCGATCGCCTTGGTCAGGCGTGCATCGGTGTAAGCCGCCGCCAAATTGACGTCGAAATCATTGCCGATCGTTGTTTGGAGTTGCAGGTCAAAACCCTTGCTGCGCGCTTCGCCCAGATTGTCGATGTAGCGAAAACCGCAGACCGGCAGCGATATAGCCTGCTGAATGCCTGTCCATTTCACATAGTAAACACTGGTGGAAACGCTGACATCGCCTAATTTGTTCTTTGACCCAACTTCATAATTCCATGTTACGTCCCCATCATAGGATGAGGGCGCCTGATTCAATCCCAATTGGGCCAGATCGGATGCGCATGGCGTCACCGGAATCGGCGCGTTGGCACCGCCAATGCGAAAGCCCTTGGAGGCGGTGGCATATACCATGTTATCGGGATTGATCTGGAAAGCGAGACTGGCGCGGGGAGTGAAGGGCTTTTCGGACTGCTCGCCGGTCGATCCGGTCGGACCACCGTTAAGGGGGCCGCCCTGGTCATTCTGGAACTTGATCTTCACCTTCGCATAGCGCGCGCCGAGCGTGAGTTTCAACCTGTCCACAAATTCCCAGGTCGCCTCGCCAAATATGGCGAGTTGGGTATCCTTGACGCTATTGGTCCCGAAATAGTTCAGGTCTCCTACAAGGGATGAACCGTAATAATCCTCGTAGCTGATGCCATATAACGCCTGGATAAGGCGTTCACCCATGGGATCGACAATCTCTTCATAATTTTTATATCGGTTGTTGCTGTAAAAGCCCCCGATTACCCAGTTCAAACGTGAATCAGTGGCTGACTGAACGCGAACTTCCTGAACGAAATTATTCTGACTGTTGTTGATGTGGGCTTCGGAAAAATAATCGCCAATCGGAAGCCTGATCCCCATCGGCGTACCCAGCGAGCCAAAGTCATTGAGCGTAGGAAGGCCCACCGAGTCATAGAAGCGCGCCAGATAGTCGGTTCCGCTATAGCCGGTGCGCTGTCGGCGTCTGAACCAGGAAGTATTGGAAAGAACGGTGACGGCGCCGAGGTTCAGCTCTGCCTTGATGGTCGGCAGATACCAGCTGTCACGGTTCGGCACGACGGTTGCGTCGGTGGTTCGAAAATCGCCCCCGCTGATATCGGATGCCGCGATATTGAAATAATTCTCTCGCTCCTTCGTATATTGATATTGAAGCGAAGGCGTGATTTCCAGATCGCCGAGAGCAAAACGAACAGCGCCGCGCAAGGACACTGTCTTGCGGGAATTGGCGTCTTTCTCGTCGACCTGGTATGTCCGCCAATCGAGCTGGTCGATCCAGCCGCCATCGCGCCGCGCGAAGGCACTGACGCGCACGGCAACCTTGTCCTCCACGACCGGTATATTGAGCGCGACGCCTGTCTCTGCGTCGAAATCACCTTTCGTAATGGCGCCGATTTCGCTGCGGGCGTAAATCTTCGTCGAAGACAGGGAGGGTTGGGGCGTGATGTACCGTACGACGCCGCCCTGTGCGCCAGCGCCGAACAAGGTTCCTTGCGGACCACGCAGCACTTCGATGCGATCCAGATCAAAGACCGTTGGCAAGGCATTTTGCGAGAGGATACCAATATTCAGAAGCTGAAACGGCGTGTCGTCAATGTAGACGCCTGTCGTTGGAGCACCCGCGGACGAACTGATTCCCCGCACTGCCACGGTGCGCGTATCGACATCTATGGTGACGCCAGGTAGTTGGCGCTGGAGATCGTTGAAAGTCTTGATGCCCTGCTGATCAAGCTTGGCCTGACCATAAGCGCTGATGCTGATAGGAACTTTGGAGGCGCGCATTTCCTGCCGCGTCGCTGTGACGACAATATCATTGCCGCTGTCGTTTATACGAGCATCAGACGGCGACGTTGACTGTCCGGCAGGTTGACTATCACCTTGGAGTGGAGCGCCATGAACTGCTGTAGAAGCAAGGCCCAAACTCACCATTGTTGCACTTGTGAACAAGCGCAAACGATGTCTTCCAAGTATCATCGGAATCCCCTTCACACGCCGAATTTTCCCTGAGGGGCTATCCCTCTTCAGGGCGCTTATTCCTCTTAAACGATACGATCTATCGTCCGCGTGCAACAGATTTTTGCACGGTCCTCCCCGAACGGCGTGCGCAGGCAGGCAACAAAGTGAGATGCCTTCGCTGACATTATTTGTTCTTTTAATTCAACATGTTTTCACCAGAATGGCCGCGATATGCCGGGTGCAGCATCGGTGACTCATGACAGGACCAGTGATATTCTGACACCACCCGCACAGCCGTTTACACCATTGCATGGCGAGGCCGAGGGGTAGAAGTAAAATCTCATCTCGCGATCAAGAGGCTCCGGATGACAGACGATACAGTCGGCGCAGGGAAATCGGCTTCATATCTTATGCCGTGCCGTTTCTTGTGGTCGGATCCTGGAATATTCGGAACAGGCTAAGGAAGATTATTCGGCAGCGGAACGCGTAATTGAATATTTGAAGGACAGGGAACGGGGATGAAAAACCGCAATTGGGTAGGGTTCAGTGGATCGGCCTTGATATGGATACTGTCCACATCGCCTGTTCTTGCAGAACAAACCTACGCAGATCTTATCGTTACCAACGGCAAGATCGTTACAGTTGACCCAAAGGACAGTATCGTTGGCAGCGTCGCCGTCGTGGGCAACCGGATCGTCGCCGTCAGCGACGACGTCCAGGCGTGGCGTGGCCCCGCGACCAAGGTGGTCGATCTGCGGGGGAGAACCATGCTGCCCGGCTTCATCGATGCGCATTCGCATGTCGAAGGCATGGCCAACGTCGAGGCCAACTTCATCAATATCCAGGCGCCGCCGCTGAAGGACGGCAAGGCGATCATTGCCAAGCTGAAGGAAGCGCAGGCCAAACTGCCGCCGGGCGCATGGTTGGTCGGTCAGGGAACCTATATGCAGGTCATGCCCTCGCGAGCGGAACTTGATGCGGCTTTTCCGGATAATCCCGTACGCCTCGACTGGAGCGCGCACGACAAGCTCATCAATCACAAAGCTGCGGTTGTGATGGGGATGGACAAGAACTGGCCGGAGCCCCCGGCAAGTTCAGGCGGCCGCTATGAACGCAATGCGCAGGGCGAAGTGGTGATCGTGCGGGATGCTCCAGCCCCGTGGCCCAAAAACCATGAGTTTACCTATCCCGAGATGAAGGAAGGCGTGCGGAAGATATTGGAGGACTTCTACCTTAAAAAAGGCGTCACCACGGTCTCCGACATGTCTCCCCCGAAAACCTATCTCGCTTATCAGGAATTGCGCAAGGAAGGCCGGTTACCGACCCGCGTGCGTGTGAACTATGTACTCCGAAATCCGAATGCCACGACTTCCCCCATGGAAGGGGCAATTACCGCAGAACAGCTCTTGTCGACCGGCATCACGACCGGGATGGGAGACGACTGGATCCGTGTCGGAGCGATCAAGCTATTCATGGATGGTGCCTGGGGAACGACCGTGGCGCTCTATCGGCCGCAATGGAAAGGTGCTGGTACGACGTGGGTGCCCAACAATTACGGCACACCCATGATGGATCAGAGCCAACTCAATGACATCGTCTTAAAGGCCCGACAGGCTGGCTGGCAGATTCAAATCCATGCGAATGGCGATCGCGCACAGGATATGACGCTTACGGCCTACGAAAATGCCAACCGATTGTTTCCAAAAGCCGACGCGAGGGACCGGATAGAGCATTTTGGTCATTATCTGACGATCGACCCTCAACGCACGCAGGAACGATTGGCGCGTTTGCAGCGCGACCATGTCATCCCCTCCCCCCAAGTCGCCTTTCTGTGGCGGTTGACGGACGTCGGTATGAAGGAACCGAACGTCAAATTTTTCGCGATGAAAACGCTGATTGGTCTCGGCCTGCACCCTCCTGGTGGCGTCGATACCGTGGGCACGCAGAATTTTGCAACATATCCGCTATTTTCCATCGAGCGAGCCGTTCATCGCGACACGAAATATGGGAAGATCGTGCAGCCGGAGGAAGCGATCAGCGTCATGGACGGCATCCGCATGTTTACGATCTGGTCGGCCGAAGCGAACTTTATGGAAAAGCAGCTAGGCTCCATTGAAACGGGTAAACTTGCTGATTTCGTCGTGCTTGCGCAGGACCCCCTGACAATCAACGCTGACAAACTCAGCGACATTCCTGTCGATATGACAATCCTGGATGGCAAGGTCGTTTATCAGCGGTGAATGGCAATTTTTAAGTAACTGTCCGCTCACATCGACGGACAGCGGGAGAGCAGATGTCAATCTGCGCCGCGCGTTCCTGATCTTCATCGAATGGATTTTGGAGCGGAAGCCTGTCGCCAAAGGAGAAGAGTATGACCGCCAGTGATCGTCTTAGGCGGGAGGCGCAGACCCGCGAACGGATGGCGACGGTGCGAGATCCCATCAATATGCTGCGGATCGTCGCTGATCATTCGCCTTCCCATGATGCCATGGTTCATTTCAGAAACGCTGACGATCTTTCACCCGTTCGCCTTGATTATGCCGCGCTTGCCGAACAGACGGCCCGGCTGGGTGCGGCGTTGCAGGGGGCCGGGATCAAGCCCGATCATGTGGTGGCCATTGTCGTGCCATCGATCCCCGAATGCATGATCGCTATCATGGCAGCGTCTTCGGTCGCCATCGCTTTCCCGGTAAATCTCCTCCTTGGCCCCGAAGCAATGGCGAGCCAATTTGCCTTGGCTAATGTGCGTGCCGTCATCGCCTTTGGGGCGAATGAGAATTCTACGCTGGATGAAACCGTGGCGAATGCCATTGCCCTGGCGGGAGGGGTCGAACTGGTCATCGAAATCGACGGCGGTTCAGGCCGCTCCGGCGCATTGCAGCGCTGTTCGGCGCAATATGCGTGGTGGCCGGATCTTTTAGGATCGGCGGACCCGGCCGCCGTCAGGATCATTCATGGAGATCGTTCCGCGGCATTGTTTCATACCGGAGGAACCACAGGCGCTCCTAAACTGGCTGATTTGAGCCTTGATGGCCTGATGGCCTCCATGCATGCGAGCGCAGCCGGAATCGGCTGGCGCTCGGACGACCGCGTGTTGCAACTGCTTCCCTTTTTCCATGTGGGCGGCGGTGTGGTCGTGGGAATGGCGCTATTCTCCACCGGATCGACATTGTTGAATTGCGGCCTTGCCGGAGCGCGGGATCGTCAAACCGTCAACGCGATCTGGGAAATTTCCGCGCGGGAAAAAGTCACCGTCATCGCTTTGGTGCCGCCGACCTGGTCGCAGGTCGCCGAACTCGGCAAGCCTGCCCTTTGGCCCGAATTGCGTGCACTGGTGACGGGAGCAACCTCCATCGGCCCCTCATTGGTGCGCAGCATCACGGAACTGACCGGCATTCCGCTTTCACAGGTGCTGGGCATGACCGAATTATCAGGTGCGGGGGGCAACCAACCTCTCGACGGAATCGAATATCAGCCAGCCATCGGAACGCCGACCCCCCTGGTCGAAACCCAGTTGGTCCCGATCGTGCCCGGCGGCCCTGACGAACTGTATGTTCGGGGACCCATGCTGTTCCGGGGTTATCGGACGGTGGAAGGTTTGATCGAGCATCCGAAAGAGAAATGGCATGCGACCGGCGATCTGGCCGAGATGACGTCAGATGGCCAGATCCGGCTGATTGGCCGCAGCAAGGACGTCATCATCCGCAGCGGCCACAATATCGACCCGCAGACGATCGAGGAAACAGTATGTCACCATCCGGCCGTTGCCATGGTGGCGGCGGTGGGGATGCCGGATGCTTATGCGGGGCAGGTTCCCGTGCTCTTCGTTACCCGGAAGCCTGGCGCTTTGGTTGAAGAAGAAGAGCTGATTGCCTTTGTAACGCAGCATATCGAGGAGCCGCCCGCCAGGCCGAAACGGATATTGCTTGTTAACAGCTTGCCACTGACCGCCGTGGGCAAGATCGCCCGCTTTCAGCTGCGTCAACAGGCTGTGGCCATGCGCGCTGTTGAAGAGTTGGCGGGATTGTCCAAAGTATTGGACATTTCATGTACCGACATAGGGGCGAGAAACGTAACGGTGATCTGGTCCGCCGATCCCGATGACAAGGAAAAGCGCGAAGCCGAAAATCTGCTGGCGCCATTTGAATTGAATGCGGATCATGAAATCATATAGGCCAGCCGATGATAATGATCAGTAACAGCTTGTTTTCGTCCATGCGCCTTCCCGTGATTGGCGCGCCGATGTTCATCATATCCAATCCCGCGCTTGTCATCGCACAATGCAAAGCGGGCATAATCGGATCGTTCCCTGCTCTCAACGCCCGGCCGCAGGCCTTACTGGACGAATGGCTGCATCAAATTACCGAAGAACTCGCAGTGTGGGACAGGGACAATCCCGACCGTCCATCCGCGCCGTTCGCCGTCAATCAAATCGTGCACCGGTCGAACGACAGACTTGGCGCAGACATGGATATGTGTGCCAAGTGGAAGGTGCCGCTCATCATTACTTCGCTCGGCTCACGCGAAGATGTGAATGTTGCGGTGAAGGGGTGGGGTGGGACCACCTTGCATGATGTCGTCGATGACCGCTTTGCGCGCAAGGCCGTGGAAAGCGGCGTGGACGGGCTGATTGCGGTCGCGACGGGAGCGGGCGGTCATGCTGGCCGACTTTCCCCTTTTGCGCTGATTCAGGAAATTCGACAGTGGTTCGACGGGCCGCTTGCACTTTCGGGTGCCATGGCAACGGGCAAAGGGATACTGGCGGCTCAAGCCATGGGCGCCGATTTCGCCTATATCGGTTCGGCCTTTATCGCCACGCCTGAGGCAAATGCCGTCCAAAGCTATAAGCATGCGGTGATCGAAGGGCGCGCCCAAGACATTGTTTATTCGCGCTATTTCACAGGCCTGCATGGCAACTACTTGAAAAGTTCCATCATGGCTGCGGGACTTGATCCGGAAAATTTGCCGGTCGGAGATCAGACGACAATGAATTTCGGCGGCGACTCTGCGGCCAAGGCATGGAAAGATATTTGGGGCGCTGGACAGGGCATTGGTGCAATTTCAAACATCGTGCCCGTATCGCAAGTTATCGCACGCTGGCAGGCAGAATATACTAAGGGCCTTTCGCTCCTGAATGCGAAAGCAGGGGCCATTTTAGATCGAGCAAGTTTATCCTGACAGAACGCCCCGCACTGATACCCGGCGAATGAAGCTGAATGAGTTTGACCTGCCTTGAAAAACTGGTCCAATTCTGAAGAGAGCCCGAAAGGGCAAAGTGAATAGAGAATTGTATCGCCGTCAGCGATTTACGGCGGAGCAGACCGTCGCGAGGCTGGCGTGAGGCGGACGTATTGGTCGGGTGGTGAGCGACGGCGGTTGGTTAGGATAGCAGAACAGCGCGGTAGAGGTGGCGCAAGGAATATGGGGGTTGAAAAAACCTAGGCGTGCCACACAAAGGTACAATCTCAGTCGTATATTTAACATAATTCTTATTCACGGCATCTCGTGTGCGCCTGATGAGGTTTATGTAACGTATATTACTTCGGTACTGTCGACCCTTTGCCGCCATTCAAGCGCCAGCTATCGTTGTCCAGATCCGGATCGTCGGCTATTCAAATGGATAGGTGAAAAAACTCACTGGCGAGAGGATGTCCATCGGCGAGTTCTGCCGCCTCAAATAGCGACGAGTCGCCAAGCGCGGCCGCAAGATGAGGTCGAACGCTAAAGGTGGCTCTCTAGTTCGGTAAGCGGTCGCGAGAGGACTTCGTAAAGTTCAGTGGCGGCAAAGCCTGCAGCAATGAGAGCGAGGACCACGAACACACCAAATTGGAATGCCGCTGACCAGCGTCGGCTGCTCTCCAATTGGCGTGCGATGCGAGCATCTGCATCCATTCTCGACTGTGCCCGGCGCTCATAGGAAGATCCGGGGTCGTTCGCAGATCGGGGGCGGGAAGCCAGGCGCGGTTCGTTGATTATGGCCGCAATGTCGAGCCTGCCCTGCGCCTGGATCCCAAAAAAGCGATCCTTTCGCCACACGACCCGCCCTATAATCGTCTGTCTCCCACGCCGGATCTCTACATAAGTGCCGCGATCAGGGGCTTCGTCAGACGCGACGAGTGCGCCACCAGAGGATAGATTGTGAATGACCACTTCGATCCAGGATGGACCCACGTGCATCCGCGCCGGTATCAACACCGTGACGTGTCTCACGAGGCTTGTATCCAATCCGTAACGCTTTGAGCACGCGACAGACTCTCCCTGATTTGTCACTGCTAAACGATCATGGTAAACAAAATGCCAAGATGAGCCTTTCGCGATAGTATGAACGGTCCGGCCATGCACGAAGATGACGTAATCGCGGGGGTGTCGGCCACGGGCCAAAGGTACGCGATTATTTCATGTTCGTGCTTTGGCGCGTAGCAGCGGATACCGACGTCGACCCTTTATGGACGCTCAGGCCCGAATCTCCATCGCTTAGGTGCGGACGGACTGCTATTCAGAATTCCCTCTGCAATTGCCGAAGCGGTTATGCTGCAGGCAGTAAATCGATCGTGATCGAAGTTGTCATGATTGTCCGGGAATATTTGTCGAGCCCTCATCGCTATCTGGACTCGCCGTCAACATTGAAGACCTTAGCAGTAAATCGGAAGCAGCGCCTGGTCCTGTGTACCGTTGTTTCGAGCAAAAGCACAGACGGCGCTTCCCTCTGATCTTTCCACCGACAAGGTGCGCGAGTCACTTGAAGCGATATTGAGCGCAGTCATGGTCGATTTCGATCCCTAGCCCGCCTTAAGTTGAAGGAAGGCATACGACGTGCTCTCAACAGCCCAGTCATCCGCGACAATTCAATAACAGCGGCGGGTCGCATTGAAGAGGTAGGGTGAAACAAAAGTCTGCGCCTGCGCGATCATTAGGCTCAGCCCAGATCCGGCCTCCGTGATTCTCGATAATCGTTCGGCAGATGGAGAGCCCAAGGCCCATACCGTTGGCCTTGGTGGTGAAGTTTGTTTTGAAGATTTCGGTCTTCAGTATGTCGGGAATACCGCTTCCGCCATCGCTTACACGGACAACAGCCCTGTTTTCGCCCGTAGGCATGGCCGATACAACAATTTGCTTGACTGATCCCGATGCTTCGCTGGCCTCGCAGGCGTTGCGAAGAAGGTTGAGAACAACCTGCTCGATCTGGACTCTGTCGATGAGAACGGCGTCGGCAGCCTCGTCGACTTCGAGTCCGATCCCTTGCCTTCCTACGCCATTGTGGCCGCACAGCTGAATGGCCTCGCTGATCGTCTCGCGGAGGCTGTCGGGCTTTCGTTCAGGCGCGGTATCGCTCGCCTGCTCGCTAAGCTTGCGAATGATCTCGGCCGCGTATTGCGCGCCTCGCTCCGCGCCTTCGACTGCTTGCAGAGCGGCTGCGCGATCATGTGGCTCGCCCGCTTCGACGTAGCGCCTTGGACATGTAACGGTTTTGTGCCGGTCACTTATCTCATTATGCCACCTTGGCTTCGAAGGCGAGCGGGCTAATGCCGCCCAGATATGAATGGCGACGACGGGCGTTGTAGAAGCCGTTGATGTATTGGAAGATGGCAGCTTCTGCCTGCCGTCGCGTTGGCCAGCGCTGCCGCCAGATGAGTTCCGCCTTCAGGGATTTGAAGAACGTCTCGACGGAGGCATTGTCGTAACAATTACCCTTGCCGCTCATTGATGGACGCAGGCCATAGGCCTGCAGCTTTTTCTGATAATCGTAAGAACAATATTGGCTGCCGCGATCCGAATGGAAAAGGCAGCCCTCTGGTGGCTGGCGCAGGCGTACCGCCATATCCAGTGCCCTGATCGCCAAATCCTTCTTCATCCTGTCGCTGACAGCCCAGCCCACGACGCGGCGGCTATGCAGATCGAGGATGACAGCGAGGTAGAGCCATCCCTCCGACGTCCAGATATAGGTGATGTCGCCGGCCCATTTACGGTTGGGCGCATCGGCGGCGAAATCGCCGTCCAGCCAGTTTGCCGCGACACCCAGGCGATGGTGGCTGTCTGTCGTAACCTTGTGTTTGCGCGTGCGGACCGGCCTGATCCCGTTGATGTTGGCTACGCCGCCCTTCGGGTCATAAGGCGCCCGACCCGGCGCTCACCCACATCGAGCCCCACCTCTTTTAACTCCATCGTCATGCGAGGACGGCCGTAGCTGCCAAGGCTCAGCCTGTATTGTTCGCGGATATGAGCCAACACCTTCATGTCCGTCCGGTCCCGGCAACTGATCGGGCGCGAGCGCCAGGAACGATAGCCGCGTTCACTGACAAGCATGACACGGCAGAGCAGTTGCCGCCAGCTATGCACGAAAGCGAACTTCACGGCCTTTGGCTCGCGAAGAACTGCGTGGCCTTTTTTAGGATTTCCCTCTCCTCCCGCAGCACGCGGTTCTCAAGGCGAAGCCGTTCATTCTCGCGCGCCAGATCTGCTTGCGGCGCTGAAACCAGATCACTGGGCCGATACTGCGACACCCACTTGTTCAGCGTCGATTTGCCAACCCCCAAATCCAACGCGACCCGCTCCCGCGGCAACCCACTGGTCAGCGCAATCCGCACCGCCTCCTGCTTGAACTCCTCGCTATGTTTGATCATCTCGTCGGTCTCCTTGAACGAGCTTTAAACTCTCAAGTGACCGGCACAAAACCGTTACATGTCCACTCCGCTAATGAGAGTTGAGGGGCAGAGCCTTGCTGGCTCTCACCAGCTCGAACTCGAAAACATCTCGCAACAGGGCATGAAGGTGCGACACGATGGATCCTTTCAACCGGGGCTCCGCGTCTGGATTCAGTTGCCAAATGGAATCGAGCGCCGAGGCGTCGTTCGTTGGGCAGACAAGCGTTCGGCGGGCCTACTGCTCGCCGACATCCTATCTGCTAATGACCTGGGAGCCGTCAGCCGTCTTCGATTCTCTCGGGGCGAAGGGTGTTCCTGATGCCTCAGGCGTAACGGTCCCAGAGTTTTCTGTGGGTGAGCGATGGGGGATCGTTCCAGCGGTGAGCCCTCTTGCTACCACCGACCCTACTTTGCCATTCAGCTGCTCATTTTTTGCTCCTAGGTCGGGATGGTCCGCTTTCCCATTTCGGGTGCCAAAAGTGATCGACTGCGGAAGGCGACGCCCTCCCGCGATCCCGACCCCCGCTATTTTTGGCTATGCCCTCGCACCAACCAAGTTATTCTCTTCTCAATCATCCGACAGATGCCCAGTGATCAAAACTTCTCCCCTATTTTGAACTCTCACCAGCCCCCAAAAAGTGCAGCTGCGTTTCATCTCGATGTTTCCGCAGATATGCCATGAATGGCGTGCCTCCGGTCCCGACAGCGGTACTGTTGCCCGAGGCGTCTTTCGCCTGCCGGTGGATATAGCTTGCTGCATATTCGAGATGGCGGGTGCGGAAACGGCCGAGACCGGCGACGCAGCTGTTATAGGCTTCGCGCAGATCTTGGTGCCCTGACGCGGTAACAAAATCGCGCAGCCGGCTCGCCTTGTGCACGCGATCGATAAAGGCGCGGTGCTGGGGCGGGCGATAGGCGTGCAATTCATCCAGGAACGAGCGAAGCGGGTCCCGCGCATGCTGGATGCCGAGCAAGGCGTCCATGGCAGGCACGATCGAACTTTGGGCACCCGTCTGGCCGCGAAACAGCTGCGGCGCGCCGCCAGCTTCGGCAACGCCCTCATATATCAGGCCACCGCCAAGAGCCGGATTGTCCTGCCAGCCGTGAATATAGGGCCGGACACGATGGAAATAGATGTACGGATCGCAACGCTCCGGCATGCGGTCGAATATCCCATTGATATCATCCCAGCCTGCACTGATCATTGTCAGGCCGCGCTCAGCCGCTCCTGCATCGTGGTGGGCCGCCGCTTCCATGAGAGCGGGGATTTCTGCCAGCATGGCGCCTGCGCGCGCCTCGATCGCAACATGAACCAGCACGAACCACGCTTCGTCCTGGCCGCCAAGAAAATGCTGAACCATATAGAGATTGTCCAATGCAATGGGGCCTGACCGGTCCAGCCGGTCCCAATTGTCCAGCACATAGGCCGAATAGGTGAGCAGCGGCTTCTGTCCGAGCCGCCGGGCGAGCGCCCATATAGGCACCGCCAGCGGCGCGGGAAGCGAGGCGGGAACCCCATCTTCGCCCCACACATAGGCCTGAACCAGAAAGGCATAGCGCACAAAGGCGGTGCGGATCTGAGGCTCTGGCGCGTCCGCGCAGAAAGATGTCAGCTCCAGCAGGGGAAGTTGCTCAAGATGAGACCGGATGCGGCCGGTGGGCAGCAGGCGCGGCAGATCATGCGCCGCTTGCGCAATCGAAGCCAGATCGTCTGGCAGCGAAACGTCAGCCATATCATAGGCGCACAGGAAGCCGCGTTGGCTGCTGATGGCATGATCGGCGATGTCGAGGATCGGTGTCATAGACTGCCCCCTCCATTCGGCGGCCCAAACCCTATCTGGGCACGAAATGGGACCAGACAAGGGCCATGCCCGACAGCCGCCCCGCCTTCCGTTCCTGCCTCACCGATCGATCCCGCTGCTTTCGCCGCGGGTCCGTGCTATAAGGAAAAGCTGCCATCCCTCCGGGCATCACCCATTGGCAAAGGGATGGCAAGGTGGAATGCCAGTGAGGCATTGGACGATCCTTTTCCGGTGCGGCGTCAGCCGCCTTCTTGCCCAATTGGGCAGCATCATCCTGCTGTGCCTTTGCGTCACGCAATCCGGGCCATCGGCCACCGCCGCGCCTGCACCTGCACCTGTCATCATCCTCAATCTCGACGGTGTGGTGGGTCCGGCGACGGCGGATTATGTCCGCAAGGGTCTCCGCTCCGCTGCCGCGCGCAAGGCGCCACTTGTCATCCTTAGAATGGATACGCCCGGCGGCCTCGACACATCCATGCGCGTCATCATCCGGGCGATCCTCGCCTCGCCCGTTCCCGTCGCTTCCTACGTCTCCCCCAGCGGCGCGAGGGCAGCGAGCGCCGGGACGTTCATCCTCTACGCCAGCCATGTTGCGGCGATGGCGCCCGGCACCAACATGGGTGCCGCCACTCCCGTTCATATCGGCGGCATGATGCCGACACCGGACAAGGATCAGGCGAAAAAGAGTCCCAATCCCATGGAAGCGAAAGCGGTCAACGACGCCGCCGCCTTCATCCGGTCCCTGGCGGAGCTTCGCGGCCGCAATGCCAGCTGGGCGGAAAAGGCCGTCCGCGACGCCGCCAGCATTCCGTCTTCAGTGGCCTTGCGCACGCATGTCATCGATATGGAGGCACGAGATACCGCTGACCTGCTGCGCCAGCTGGACGGCAGGACCGTCAAGATCGGCGCCCGCACCGTGAAGATCGACGTCGCGCACCGCGCTGTCGAGGAAATCGCACCGGACTGGCGGACGCGGCTGCTGGCGACGATCACCGATCCCAATGTCGCGCTGATCCTGATGACCCTGGGCGTTTACGGATTGATCTTCGAATTCATGAATCCGGTGTCCTTCCTGCCCGGAACGCTGGGCGCGATCTGCCTGCTCACCGGACTTTACGCCCTCGCTGCCCTCCCGGTGAACTTCGCAGGCGTTGCCCTGATTGTCCTTGGTATCGGCCTGGTGGTTGCAGAAGGCTTTCTCTTTTCCCACGGCGTTTTGGGCATTGGCGGATGCGTGGCCTTTGCGCTCGGCGCCGCGATGCTGATCGACACCGACACATCGGCCTTTCGCATCTCCTGGCCGCTGATCGCGGGACTGTCCCTGGCGACGGCCGCCTTCGTCCTTCTGGTTGTCCGCACGGCGCTCGGCGCGCGAAAACGCCGGATCGTAAGCGGCGCGGAAGAGATGACAGGCGCCATCGGTGTCGTGCAGGATTGGAGCAGCGGCAAGGGCCATGTGTTCGTCCATGGCGAGCGTTGGGCAGCCGCCGGCCAAGGGGCGTTTGCTCAGGGCCAACTGGTCCGGATCGTCAGAATTGCGGGGCTCACGGTCGAAGTGACCAGCGACGCGGCCAAGGAGGTTTAAATGCTCACGGATCTCGCCTTCTATCTCCCGCCGATCATTATACTGTTGCTGTTCCTGTCGGCAGCGATACGGATATTGCGCGAATATGAGCGCGGCGTCATATTCACGCTGGGCCGCTTTACCGGCATCAAGGGACCGGGGCTGATCATCCTCATTCCCTTCGTCCAGCAAATGGTCCGCACCGACCTGCGCATGACCGTGCTCGACGTGCCCCCGCAGGACGTGATTTCCCGCGACAATGTTTCGGTTCGGGTCAATGCCGTGATCTACTTCCGCATCATCGACCCGGAACGTGCGATCATTCAGGTGGAGGATTTCCTCACCGCCACAAGCCAGCTCGCCCAGACCACCTTGCGATCGGTCCTCGGCAAGCATGAACTGGACGAAATGCTCGCCGAGCGGGACAGGCTCAACAATGACGTTCAGGAAATTCTCGACAGCCAGATCGCGGCCTGGGGCATCAAGGTCGCGAATGTCGAGATCAAGCAGGTCGATATCACCGAAACCATGATCCGCGCCATCGCCCGGCAGGCTGAAGCCGAGCGCGAGCGACGAGCCAAGATCATCAATGCCGAAGGCGAACGCCAGGCCGCACAGCAATTGCTGGAGGCGGCCACCATCCTTGGGCAACGGCCGGAAGCGATGCAGTTACGCTATCTCGGTTCACTGAACTTCATCGCGGGCGACAAGAACTCGACCATTGTTTTCCCATTTCCCATCGAGTTCGCTCAATGGCTCAAGGACGCGCCCACCTCTGAAAGTGGCAGTTTCAGCCGCCCCAACGAGCGTCAGGGAGGCTAATGACCGCGCAGCGACCGCCATATTGTCCTATCGCCGATTATCGTGGGCCAGATGCCAGCATTCTGTGCGCCGCCTAAAAGCGCTCGCGAATTCTGCCATCTAAAGTGGAACGGGACGCAGGCGACCCATCTTTGTCGTACAGGGACCAATTTTCGCTCTCCACGTCCGGACGGACAGCTATTCGGGACTGGACGACAAGACTGATCGGTTGCGGTGCGTCCGGTTTAAGCTGGAACCACTGCCCAAGCCGACTTCTCACCCCCAATCCATGGCCGCAAGCGATCGGGGCTTGCTTATCAGTTCTCATCTAAATCGGATCCGCGTTCATGACCGCACCGATGGCACATGCCGTCATGTTGTCCTGCACCCATGAGTTCGGCCCGGCATTTTGATCGCTCGCATTTCTCCCGAACAGCGGAGGTGGGCTTTTGACATGCAAGGCATTGGATCGTGAGGCCGTCCGGCAAGAGATACGCAGTGGGCGCGCTCAGGCCAAACAGGCCGTCGCGTGTCGCTGCTTCCTTGCGGTACCCGTGGCAGAGGTACCGAAGATCTTTCACGCGTATTCCAAATAGCGCCCGAAATTTAGCTGGCGGCATCAGGCTAACATCGTCACTCCACATCTGTAGCACGCCGTAGGCCGGGTTCCAGAATTTATCGCCAAAGCCGGCAGCGCGGTCATGGTGGGCGACCAGAATTCGGTCCGAAAGCCAGTTACGATCCGGCCACAGCTCGAGGAACTGATCCAGCAGGCTGTGCATCATCTTGATCGGATACAGTGCCGCCGCCATACGGCGCACGCGCTTACCGCGAAGATGGAGAAGGCAAGCAAGGCCGAGCTGCGGGAGCAGCTGCGATCGCTGGGCTCAGCCATCCTCGTCCATCCCGATCGCATTGAGGGCACGATCAGCCAGCGCCTGCTGGTTGCGGTGCTGGACAAGACCTCGCCCGAATCGCAAGATGATGGCATCCGCTTGCCTCTGATCATCCGCACCAAGGTCGATCGGCGCGGGCATAATCTGAAGCTGATCTTGCGCTCGGACAAGCAGCAGCCGGCCAAGGTCAATCCGACGCTGATCCAGCTGCTCTGCAAAGCGGAAGCTGCTCGAGCGCAACTATTCGCCGATGGCGAGGCAGCGCCGCGTGACTTGAAGTTGGAGCGCTTGGCCCGACTGGCTTTCTTCGCGCCCGACATCATGAGCGCGATCATGGAGGGACGCCATCCACCAGCTCTCACGACGCGGCGCATGATGCAGCTGCCCCGCATCCCGCGCGACTGGCGCAGCCAGCGTAAAGTGCTGGGCTTCTGACATCCATTCCAGAAAATCCGGTACCACTTGAATCGGCCCCGTGAGACGCGGGGCCTTTTTTGTGAGGTTGGCGCGCGAAGGGGCGGTCTCTGCTACCGAGATTTTTGACCCTCAGGCGAAAGCGCGCGGAACCGCCCCATTTCTGAGGCAATCTCAAGACCAGGCGGTAAGTTACTGTAGCATAGGAATGACTGGCTGGGGCGGCAGGATTCGAACCTGCGCATGGCGGCATCAAAAGCCGCTGCCTTACCGCTTGGCGACGCCCCAGCATGTGTGCGGCGATGCCGCGCGGGACGGCATATAGCGTCTGTTGCGCGAAAGGAAAGCCTAGTCATGTCACTATGGCTTCGCCAATATGCGGGCTTCGAAATCTTCCTGGACGCCCCGCATGAATGCAAACAGTTCGCCCGCCAATGCACCGGTTTCGCAGATCACGCCTGCGTCGCCTCTCTTCCTGCGGGAGGATGAGATTCGGCGGGGGATCGAGATGCTGTATTTCGGCTATTCCGCACTTACCCGGTCGATCGATGACGGACTTGCGGCACAGGGGCTGGGGCGTGCGCATCACCGCGCGCTGTATTTTATTTCGCGTCAGCCGGACCTGACGGTGAAGGAGTTGCTGCGCCTACTGTCCATCACCAAGCAGTCGCTGGGGCGGGTGCTCAATGACCTTATAGAGCGTGGCTATATTGAAACGCGGCAGGGGGCGAGCGACCGGCGGCAGAAGCTGTTGCGGCTCAGCGCGTCGGGCAAGATGCTGGAGGCCGAGTTGTTCCGCGCGCTGCGTGAAAAGATGGCGGCGGCTTATGCGCAGGCGGGGCAGGGGTCGGTGACGGGCTTCTGGCGGGTGCTGGAGGGGCTGATCCCCGACGCGGATCGATCGATGGTTTCCGGCCTGCGCAGCCGCTGATCCAAAGGCAACCATAAGGCTGGCTAACGGTTTGGCTCATGCGTTTGACAGCAAGATGAGGGAAGCATGAAAGCATCAATTGTGGCCGCTTTGGTGATTGTCTCGGGGATGGGCCTGTCCGCCTGCTCGGAAAAGGCAGCTGACAGCCTCGAGAATGCGGGATCGGCGATTGGCAATGACGTCAGCCGGGCGGTCGATCAGGCAGGAGCGAAGATCGACAATGGTCTCGATCATGCCGAGCGGGCGATCGACAGGGGCACGAACGAGATCGGTGCGGCGACGAGTAACGCCACACAGGATGCAAGGCGCGAAGCCCGGGAAGCGAAGGAAGATGCGGGCGCCGCTATGGAACGCGCGGGGAATGACTTGAAGAGGGATTGAACAAGTGGCGTGAGTCTCATGGCCAAGATCCTCTCGCCCGATCACTCACGCTGGAGATTGGCCGGATAACTGGCTGAGCGCTGCGGCAACATAGCGGCGGCGCTCAGGGTCCCGGCTGATCTCCAGCATGGCGCACAGGCTCCCACGGGCGGCTTCCACCTCGCCATGTTCCAACTGCAGTCGGGCAAGCGCCCACCAGCCTGCATCATGTTCGGGTGCAACCACCGTCATGCGCTCATAAATCGAGCAGGCCCGCCATGTGTCGCTCGCCTGTTCCGCCCGAGTGGCCTGATTGAGGAGCAGGCGCACAAGTGTCATGCGGTTCGACATCGGCTCAAGGGTCGAAACGTCTTGCCTGCCCGTCGACGCGGCGACCGTGAGAAGCCCGGCCACTTGCCCGGCCTGCACCAGCGCGCCGCTGCGGAAAGGATCGATGATGGCCGTAGCCTCATCAGGCCCGATGCTGACCAGGACATGGCCGGGCGTGTTCAGCGCATGCGCTTGCCATCCGGCGCGCCGGGCGGCGGCGACATAGAGGATGGAAAGGCTGACCGGCAGCCCCCTCCGACGATCCAGCACCCGGATCATATCGCCGTTTATTGGCGCGTCGTAGGTCAGGCTATCGCCTTCAAAGCCGAACTGGCCGCTGAATATATGCGCGAGAAGGGCACCCTGTGCTGCTCCCGTTTGCAGATCATCGTCGTCGATGTCCGCTCGTTCCGCCTCGATCGCGTCGCCGATCTCGCGCAGCGAGGCCAGATAGGGTTCGACGTCGATCCCTTCATGGTCAAGAGCGCTCAGCATCAAGGCGGCGCTGTCCAGTTCGATCTCTTCGTCAGCCAGCAGGCCGATATAAGCGATGCTCTCGTTCATGCGCGCACCGGGCAGTGAGCCGTAGGCGACAGCCGATGGGATCGGAAGAAAGCGGCAGTGAATTTTTCCATGCCTCCTACATGGTGGCTGCTGCGCGAATTTGCACCATCTATGGTAGGAAAGGGCATGGCGAAGCGGAAAAGACAATATCTGACAGCAACGATGCCGGATGGATATGTGAAGCGGATCGGGCCTACGACCGACCCCTTCACCCATTATTGGCGGATCGTTGCCGAACTGGAAAATGGCAAAACCGAAATATTCTGGGGTCATGTCAAATCGCTCGCCGAAGCGAAGAGGAAACGCGCGGCGGCAGAGGAGGCTTCAAAGATGCGCGGGTGGCGCAGTTTCCTGTTCGAAATCGCCGAACTGACTGTCGAGCCCGTCTGAAACAGCCCCGCTATTTTCCTCACACAGCTTGCCACTACAGTGCAGTAATGCATTGGGATCAAACGGTTTGCTGATCAGCAACCGATCCTGAAACTGTTCAGGCAGGCTCTCGCGCCCATACCCTGTGACGAAGGCGAAAGGTATCTCCCTTTCCGACAGCGCAGCCGCCACATCATCAACCGGCATGCCTTGCAGATTGCCATCCAGCAACGCCGCGTCAAAGCCCGCATGCTGCATCAACGCCACAGCCTCTTGCGCACATCCCGCTATGGTGACGGAGGCCGCACCATCCTCCAAAATGCTGGCAATCTCCATCGCAACCAGCGGTTCATCCTCGATAATGAGGAAACTGCGCCCCGCTATCGCCCCGCCATGCACAGCCAACGCCTCTTCGCTCAGATTTATGGCGGCACTGGCAGTGTTGATGCGGCTGATCCGTGGCCCGCACGGCAGCGTCATGGTCCAGCAAACCCCGCTTTCCTCATATTCCACGCTGGCCTGGCCGCCTTCCGCCTTCAGGCTGCGTTCTATGAGGGCCGTGCCAAACCCTCTGCGTGACGGCGGAGTAACGGGCGGCCCGCCGCTTTCGAGCCAGCGTATCGACAGCCGGTCCCGCTCCATCTTCCACGATAGCGAAACCCTCCCCGCCGGGATGCAAAGCGCGCCATATTTATGCGCGTTGGTCACCAGCTCATGCAGGATGAGTGCGACGTGCAAAGCCAGTTCAGGCGCCAGTTCCAGTTCCGGCCCCTCGATGGTCAGCTGTCCAAGATCGATAGCGCCAATGTCGATCTGCCCATTGACCAGTTCCCGCAGCGACGCGCCTTGCCACGTCGTGCTGCTCAGCAATGAGTGCGCGCGGGCGAGGGCATGGATGCGCCCGGTGAAGGTTGGCGCAAAGTCCGACGGACCCGACGAATGCCGCAACGTCTGCACCGCGATCGCCTGAACCGAGGCGAGGGTGTTTTTGACCCGATGGTTGAGTTCCCCGATCAGCAGGCGCTGCGTATCCTCGGCCCGCTTCCTTTCGGTGACATCCAGCACCTGGACATTGACCGACACGAGCCGCCCCTGACCATTGAGCAGCGCAGAGCAATAGCATTCGCATTCCAGCGTCGGCCCCTCGGCCGTCCGCATGCGCAGATGCTGGACCGCGCGAACGGATCGCCCGGCGATGAGGTCACTCATCAAGGCGTCGAACCTGGCCTCGTCTTCCGGGTCGATCCATTTCAGCTCGTCCGCCTTGAAGCCGGCGACTTCCGGCGCCCGCCATCCAAACAGCCGCTCTGCCCCGTTTGACCAGGCCACGATGTGCCTCCCGGCATCGAATTCGATGATCGCCAGCGGGGAATTGTCACTATGGGCATGCAGCCGGGCGAGCGCGGCGGCAATCTCATCGCGCTGCCGGGCCAGTTCCTGACGCTGCTCGAATAGCTCGACGAAAACCGCCGTCTTGTTACGCAGGATATGCGCGTCGACCGGCTTCAGCAGATAATCGACCGCGCCTGCCTCATACCCGCGAAAGCGGCGCCGTTCATCGGTCGCGACCGCCGTCAGGAATATGATCGGGACCCTGCGTGTCCGTTCGGTGCCGCGCATCAGTTCGGCGAGTTCAAAGCCGTCCATGCCCGGCATCTGCACGTCCAGCAGGGCCAGCGCGACATCATGCACCAGCAGCAGCTCGAGTGCCTGCACGCCAGAACGCGCCTTTAGCAATTCGACGCCTTCCCCGGTGAACAGGGCATCCAGCGCCACCAGATTTTCCTCAACATCATCGACAGCCAGGATCTTGGGCTTTTCAGGCGGCATGGCGCAGATCCTCCATATCCTTGACGTTGCGGCGGTAGATTTTTTCAGCCTCGTGGAAGTCGGCAAACGCTTCAGAATATCGGGAAAAACGTAGCGTTTCCTTCGACCCAAGCCCGAGGAACCCGCCGCGCACCAGCGATCCGCCGAACAGCCCAAGCGCACGGTCCTGCAATTCCCGATCGAAATAGATCAGCACATTGCGGCTCGACACCAGCTGCACTTCGGCAAACACCTCGTCGCTGGCGAGATTATGCTCAGCGAACACCGCGCGACGGCGCAGCGTCTTGTCGAACACCGCCGCGCCATAGGCTGCGGTATAATAGTCGGACAGCGATTGCTTGCCGCCAGCCAGCCGGTGATTTTCCGTGAACTGCGCGATGCGGTCGAGATCATAGATTCCGGCCTCCGCCTTCTTGAGCGCGGCGGGGCTGATGTCCGTGCAATAAAAGATCGTGCGATCCTCCAGCCCTTCTTCCCGGAACAGGATCGCCAGCGAATAAAATTCCTCGCCATTGGCGCAGCCCGCGATCCAGATCTTGAGCGAAGGATAGGTGCGAAGGTGGGGCACCACCATTTCGCGCAACGCCCGGAAATAAGCCGGATCACGGAACATCTCGCTCACCTGGATGGTCAGGAAACCCATTAGGTCTGCGAACACCGCCGGGTCGCGCAGCAGCAGATGCTGGAGTTGCGACAGGCTTTCGCATTCATGCCGCTGCTGCGCGCGAGCAAGGCGGCGATGCAACGAACCACGCGAATAGCCGCGAAAATCATAATGATAATGCCGCCACAGCGCCTCCAGCAGCAAATCGAGTTCCAGCTCCTCGTGGGGTGCGAAAACCTCCTCGCTCATCGCGGCATCCACACGCGCGTGAGGCTCAGCAGCTTATCGACATCGAGCGGCTTGGCGAGATAGTCGTTCGCGCCCGCGTCCAGGCAATCCTGCTGGTCGCGCGCCATCGCCTTGGCGGTCAGCGCGATGATCGGCATCTGCCGACCCCATGGCTGCGAGCGGATTTCGCGCGTGGCGGTCAGGCCGTCCATCTCCGGCATCATCACGTCCATCAGTACCAGATCGACCGGATCGGAAAGCCCGCGCGCCGCCTCGTCCAGCGTCTGGAGCGCCTCGCGCCCGTTGCGCGCGATACGTACCTTCGCCCCATGCGGCTCGAATATGGAGGTGAGGGCATAGACGTTGCGAATATCGTCCTCAACCACCAAGATTTCGCGTCCATCCAGCGCGGCGTCGCGGTTCAATGACTTGGCGATCAGCGCCTGTTGCGGTTCGGGCAGGTCCGACACGACCTGATGCAGGAACAGCGTCACCTCATCCAGCAGCCGTTCGGGCGACTTCGCGCCCTTGACGATGATCGACTTGCTGTAGCGCCGCAGCCGCATCTCCTCTTCCTGGGCGAGGTCGCGCCCGGTGTAGACGATCACGGGTGGGAAGCCGACGGCTTCGTCAGCGCTCAGACGCTCCAGCAGGTCGAGGCCGGTCGCGTCGGGCAGGTTAAGGTCCAGCACCATGCAGTCGAATGTTTCGCGGCCAAGCAGTTCGAAACATCGCGCGGCGGAATGCGCCTCCACCGTTTCGACATCGCGCGACGCCAGCAGCAGCTTGACGCTTTCGGCCTGCTGGGCATCATCCTCCACCACCAGCACGCGGCGCATGCGCTGCGCCATGCGTGCTTCCAGCCCTTCGAGCATCTCGACCAGCGCGTCGCGCTTCACCGGCTTGAACAGATAACCGATGGCGCCGCTTGAAAGGGCTGCCTGACTGTCATCATCCACCGACACCACATGAACTGGGATATGGCGGGTGCGCACGTCCCGCTTGATCCGGTCCAGCACGGACAGGCCGGTATGATCGGGCAGGTTCATGTCCAGAATGACGGCATTGGGCACATATTGCCGCGCCATCAGAGCGCCCTCATCCGCGGTGCTGGCAATCAGGCACTGAAAATTCAGTTCGTGCGCGACATCGCAGAGGATCTTGGCGAAGACAGGATCATCCTCAACGATCAGGATGACGCGGGCGTCCCCAGACAATCTTTCGCGATCATCCTGCGCAGCGGGGCCTCGGCGCGGGCGGCTGGGCTTGGGATTGGATGGCGCGGATCGGAACTGCTCGGCAGGCCGTATCCTGTCCGCCGCCGCCGCCGCCGCCGCCGCGCCGTCATATCGCTCGGGCAGGATCAGCGTGAAGGCGCTGCCTTCGCCTGCGGTGCTTTCCACCTGCACTTCGCCTCCCAGCAACCGGGCGAGTTCACGCGAAATGGAAAGGCCAAGGCCAGTGCCGCCATATTTCCGGCTGACCGTGCCGTCCGCCTGGCGGAACGCTTCGAAAATCACCTGCTGCTGCTCGGCCGGGATGCCGACGCCTGTATCGCGCACGGTAAAGGCAATACGCCCATCGGGCGTGCCGTTGACGCTCAGCTTGACCGATCCGCGCTCGGTAAACTTGATCGCGTTCGACAGGAAATTCTTCAGCACCTGCTCGATCCGCTGAGGATCGCTTTCCATCTCGGCTGGCGCGTTGGGGGAGGGGCTTGCGTCAAAGGTCAGCCCCTTGGACTGGGCGGAGGGCGCGAATATCGCTTCCATCTTCTCGGTGAGCGCGCGGATGCTCATGCGGCGGGGCTGCAGTTCCAGCTTGCCTGCCTCGATCTTCGAAATGTCGAGAATGTCGTTGATCAAGGTCAGCAGGTCATTGCCCGACGTTTCGATCGTCTCGGCATGGCGGACCTGGTCGGGGGAAAGATTGCCACCGCGATTTTCGGCCAGCAACCTCGCCATGATCAACAGCGAATTCAATGGGGTGCGCAGTTCATGGCTCATGTTCGCCAAAAACTCGGATTTATAGTGGCTCGCCTGTTCCAGTTCGCCAGCTTGGTTCTCCAGCGACCGCTGTGTGCGCGTCAGGTCGTCGCGCTGGATTTCCAGCTGCCGCGCCTGTTCTTCCAGCTGGGCATTGGTCTGTTCCAGCTCCGCCTGTTGTGTTTCCAGCCTTGTGGCCGATTCCTGCAACTGACGGCTTTGCTGCTCCAACTCCTCATTATTGGCGCGCAGCTCCTCGCTCTGCGCCTGCAATTCCTCCGCCTGCTGCTGTGTTTCCTCCAGCAATTCGCGCAGGCGCGCACGATATTTGCCGGAACGAATGGCGACGCCCAACTGCCCCCTGATCCTGTCCAGCAACGCCAGGGCATCGCCATCGGCATCCTTGGGAAGTCCGAGTTCCATGACGGCATTGATCGTGCCGTCCGCCTGCGTGGTGCTGATCAGTAGGCTGTCCGGTTTTGATTGGCCCAGCGCCGACCCATAGGACAGATAGCCCTCGGGCACGTCTTTCAGGAAAAAGCTGCGGCGATCACTCACCGCCTGTCCGAGCAATCCGTCTCCCACCGAAAAGCGTTCGGGCAGGGGCGCATCGGCGGGAACGGCGTAGGTGGCGTAGCGGCGGAAGCCCTCGCCATTGGCGATATAGAGCGCCCCTGCCTGCGCCTTAAGATAATCGGCCATGAACGTAAGAGCGCTCGACGCCAGCGTATCCAGCGGCTGCTCCCCGCCTACTGCCTTGGCAAGGCCGACTTGCCCATTTTGCAACCATTCCTCCCGCGATATCGCGAGCCGGTTGCGGATGAACAGGACGCCGACAATCGCCAGAATCCAGCAGGTCACGCCCGCCAGCGAACGGTTGGTAATGGCGACTTGAGAATCGACACCGACCGGGGCGAGGGTGAAGCCGACGATCATCAATAGTGTCGCGGCTGTTGCAACAACGATCGGGACTAGTGGACGCCGGGCAACATAGGACAGCACGAGCGGCAGCAAATATGCCACCCATACGGCGGTTCCCAACGGAAAGATTATATCGGCGAGAAAGGGGAGCGCGAGCAGGACGGCCAACGCCGCATAAAGCCCGGCCTGCGTGATCGACGATTTGATTTGCTGCATTTTAAAAAAAGAGCCCCTGTTACGCTCCAAGCGCACAGGAAGCTCGCTCCCCCCAATAGACCCATTCCGTGATCGAACATCCAGACCCTGCAATACAGGGCTATTAATTCCATCCCGGCGGTCTCCAACGACCCGAGCGAATATTGGTTCCCCGATAATCAGGCTTTACCAATTCACGCCCTTGTTCACTCGGGCCGTTCGCCTCTATGCAGGCGTCTTGGAGCAGGAAGGGCAGGAGGGGCTATGCTGACCGGGACGAACGAACCGGCCGTTGCGGCGACATCTGGCGTCAGCAAGCGCGAACTACGGACGGTCGTGGGCGCCAGTCTGATCGGCACGATGATTGAATGGTTCGACTTCTTCATCTATGGCGTGGCTTCGGCGCTGGTGTTCAACCGCCTGTTTTTCCCGTCTTTTGATCCGTTGACGGGCACGCTGCTCGCCTTCTCGACCTATGCCCTCGGCTTCCTCGCCCGGCCGCTCGGCGGCGTGGTCTTTGGCCATTTCGGTGACCGGATCGGGCGCAAAACGCTTCTCATGATCAGCCTGCTCACCATGGGCCTGTCGACCACGGCCATCGGTTTGCTGCCGACCTATCAGCAGATCGGAACCTGGGCGCCGATATTGCTCGTCCTGCTCCGGCTGCTCCAGGGCTTCGCCGTCGGTGGGGAGTGGGGCGGGGCGGTTCTGATTGTGGCGGAGGTCGCGCCTGCTTCGCAACGCGGTTTCTGGACCAGCTGGCCGCAGGTCGGCGCCCCTGCAGGCAATCTACTGGCCGCTGCCGTATTCGCCACATCATCCGCACTGCTGACGGAAGCGGACTTCATGGCCTGGGGCTGGCGCATCCCGTTCCTGCTGTCGATCGTGCTGGTACTGGTGGGTTGGTGGCTCCGCCGCGCCGTTTCGGAAAGCATGGTTTTCGCCCGCGAAGCGGCCGCAGGCGGGGTCGAGCGCTTCCCGGCGGTAGAAGCGATCCGGCGCAAGGGCCGCGCCTTGCTCACCGGAGCCGGGCTCCGCTTTGGTGAGAATATCTGCTACTATGTCGCCGCGACCTTCTCGATAACCTATTGGACCGAAATAAGGGGCGGTGACCGGTCGCTCGTCCTTAACGCCGTGCTGATCGGCTCTGCCCTTGAATGCCTGACCATGCCCTTCTTCGCCGCACTGTCTGATCGGATCGGACGCAGGCTCATATATGGCGCGGGCGCGATATGTGTTGCAGCCTGGTTCACGGTCTTCTTCTCCCTCCTGGATAGCGGGACGATCTGGACCGTCGGACTGGCAATCACCATCGCGATGGTGGCGCACGGCGCCATGTATGCGCCCCAGGGCGCCATGATCACCGAACTTTTCCCGACGCGCCTGCGCTATTCGGGCGCCAGCATCGCCTATCAGGCGACCTCCATCGTGGCAGGGTCTCTCGCGCCCATCATCGCCCTGTCATTATACAAGGCGAGCGGCGGAACGGGCATGGTCGCCGCCTATGTGATCGGGGGTCTCCTCCTCACCTTGGTCGCCGTGGCTGCCGCTCCCGAAACGCGCGGAGTGGATTTGAACAGCGTGACCTGATGAGAGCGACGCTCTGCTTCTTCTAGGCTGGTGACGGAACAAGCTGAAGGTCCAGCTGTTCAATATCCACCTGGAGGAGGTACAAGATGGCCGAAGTACATAAAGATCCCTATACCGGAGACCGCGTGGTCGTTCACAAGAGCAGCGGCGGGCGCACTGTTGCGATCGTGCTGGTCGTCATTCTGGCAATTGTCGGCATCCTGTTTGCCACTGGCTTCTGGAAGGCCGACGTATCTGGCGGCGATGTTCCGGAAGTCAGCGTGAAGGGCGGTGAGCTTCCCAAGGTGGACGTCGATTCCAAGGCAGTAGTCGTTGGCTCCAAAAAAGAAACCATCGACGTCCCGACCGTTGGCGTGAAGGACAATGGCGAGGAGTAATCCTCGCCCGATCAAGCATTTTTGAATAGATAAACGGGCGAGATGCCGCGATGGCCGAAAAAGCTGTCGGGATATCTCGCCCGCTCTGTTCTATGATAGCATGCAGCACTGGTGATCAAACTTCAGCGATGATCACCCTCACCCCGGCTTTATCCAGCATTGCCATCGCTGCCGGTGCGACGCCCGGATCCGTCACGACGATATCCACCTCATTCAAGCCGCAAACGATCGCGCCCGATGAAGAGGTGAATTTACTGCTGTCGACCAGCAATATCACCTGTTCCGCCCGATCAATCAGGCGGCGTTCGGCGGCAACCAGGATGACATCCTGTTGCATCACCCCCTGTGGCCCCACCGCCGCCGCGCCCATGAAAAGCTTTGGCGCATGGAAACGCGGCATCGATTCTTCACCCGCAGGCGCGAGAATGATGTTCTGCTCCCTGAACAATGTCCCGGAAGGCAGCAATATCTGCGTTCCCGACTGAGGCAGCAGCGCATTGGCGATGTGCAGCGAATTGGTCAGCACCGACAGGTCCAGGCCGCCGATATGCGGGCACATCTGCAACGTCGTCGTGCCGCCGTCGATCATGATGCCTTCGCCATGCAGGCATAGCTGTGCGGCGGCGCGGCCGATCGCCTGCTTTTCCGACAGATGCTCCGTAATCGACTGGGCAAAAGGGGTGCCCGCGAGCCGGGCGGCGCCTTCAGGCTTGCCGCCATGGCTTTCCGTCAACCTTGCACCACCACGAACGCGGTGGATTACCCCCTCTTCCTCAAGGCGGGTCAGGTCGCGGCGGATGGTGGCGGGGGACGCTGCAAGCCGCGATTCAAGAGCGCGATAGCTGACGAAGCCGGTAAGGCCCATTGCTTCGATGATCAGCCTTTCGCGTTCCTCCGCGTGCATTGTCCCCAAACCCCCTTGATCAGGCAGCCGCCCGTTCAGCCTCAAGCTGTTCCAGCGACTTGCCTTGGTTACGTGGCGCCCAAAGGGTGCCGATCACGCCGCTTATGACGAGGAAGCCTGTCAAAATCCACGCCAGTGTTGTGAAGCCGGTAGCGCTCAGCATCGGCACGAAGAAGCTGAATATGCCAAGGCTGATGCGGACGATGGCGAAACACAGCCCCTGCGCCGTGGACCGGAGCATTGTCGGGAACATCTCCGAACTCCACAGCTGGAAGAAGCTCTGCGCGCCGAAACCGCCGCCGAACTGGAGCAGGAACACGTAGAGCAGCGCCACCGGGATCGTCAGCGGGAAGATGGCGAGCAACGCCATGCCGACGATCTGGATGGCTGCGGAAATCGCGAACATCGTGCGCTGGTTCACCTTGTCGGCATAGCGCATGAAGACAAGACCGATGGAAACCATGCCGATCGCAAAGGACAGCGCCTGGATCGCGACCGACTGCGCCTGTGTGGCAGCGCCAACCGTGCGCAGGATATAGGGGAAGAAGAAGCCGTTGGTTCCTGCCCACAGGTTCCAGAAACCATACATGCCAACCAGCCCCAGGATGGAGGCGAGATATTTAGGCTGGAACAGCGTGGACACCGGCAATTTGGGTGTGCCTTCCTTCTGCGCGGCTTCCCAGCGTTCGGATTCCTTCATGCGTGACCGCAGGAAGGTAAGGCCAAGGGCAATCACCAGCAGATGGGCAAAGACGATGCGCGCGCCCAATTCGCCAAGGCTGGTCAGCGCCAGGCTCAGCAGCAGCACGACCACCGGCCCCAGATACCACAGCACCTGCGCGACGCCTGAATGCTTGCCGCGCCGGTCATCGGGCGCCTGCTCCGCGATCAGCGACCAGGATGCCGGAATGTCGGCGCCAACCGCGACGCCAACGATAAGGAAGCCGACCACGATCATCCATGGCGCGAAGGCAAAGACCAGCAGCGCCATGCCGACCGCGTAGACGAGCATGTCCCACTGATAGATTTTTTTCCGGCCCAGCTTGTCGCACAGCCGCCCGCCGACATAGGCGCCGACGCCCGCGCCGATCGCGTTCGGGCCGAACGCACCGATCAGGCCGATGAAGTCGTTCGACAGCTTATAATGTTCCTGCCAAAGCGCGAGTGCGGCAGAGCCTGCAACGATCGAACCAGCGTCGATATAGTTGGCAAGACCCGCAAGGATCGTATCCCGCCAATTGTCCTTCTGTGCTCCCGCACTCATTTCACGTCCCTCCCGGCCAAAATGCTCTGGTCTATGTCGGCGATATTGGAGCAGCCGGTGAGCGCCATCGCCACGCGCATTTCGGCTTCAATTAATTGCAGCATCTTCGTAACGCCCGCTTCCCCCTGCGCTGCCAGCGCATAAGCCCAGGCTCGCCCGAGCAGCACGCCCTTGGCGCCCAGCGCCAGCATGCGCACCACGTCCAGACCCGATCGGACACCGCCATCGGCCAGCACGGTCAGCTTGTCGCCAACTGCCTCGGCAATCGGGGGCAGGGCGCGGGCCGTGGACAGCACGCCGTCCAATTGTCGCCCGCCATGGTTGGACACGATGATCCCGTCCGCGCCCAGCGCAGCGGCCTCCCGCGCGTCCTCGGGATCGAGCAGGCCCTTGATGATCAACGGCCCCTTCCATTCCGATCGGATGAAATCCAGATCGCGCCAGTTGATCGACGGGTCGAAATTATTGCGCATCCAGGCGAAGAAATCCTCGATCCCGGTCTTGCCCTTGAGCACGGGAGCGACATTGCCCAACGTATGGGGACGGCCGCGAACGCCCACATCCCATGCCCAACCGGGCTTCATGGCGGCTTGAGCGGCACGCCAGATCGCACCCTTCAGGCCGTCCGCTCCGGCAAGCCCGCTATGATAGTCGCGATAGCGGCTACCGGGCACCGGCATATCCACGGTGAAGACAAGCGCCGAACAGTTGGCTGCCGCCGCCTGGGCCAGCAGGTCCTTCATAAAGGCCCGGTCTCGGATCATGTACAGCTGGAACCAGAAAGGACGCGATGCCGCGCGTGCGACTTCGTCGAGCGAACAGGCGCCTACGGTTGACAGGGTGAAGGGGACGCCAGCGCCTTCGGCCGCCTTAAGCGCCTGGCATTCGCCCCGCCGCGCATTCAGCCCGGCAAGCCCGATCGGCGCGAGCGCCACCGGCAGCGCCAACTTTTGCCCGAACAGGTGGGTCGAAAGATCGAGTTCAGACACATCGCGCAACACCCGCTGGCGAAGCGCGATATCGCTCAACTCGCTCACATTCTTGCGTAGCGTCACTTCGGCGTACGAACCGCCATCAATATATTCGAACAGGAACCGGGGCAGGCGGCGACGGGCCGCCTCGCGGAAATCGGCAACGCTGGCTATCGGCATTCGCGGAAACCTTTAAGAAACCATCTCACCAATCCCAGCCAACCAACTGGAACGGTAAGAGGAAATATCCTGATCCAGCGGTTTGACAAGGCTGAGCGATCCCTGCGGCTTTAGGCTCGGATCGATCAGGCGCAGCGCACCGAAGGACACATCATTATGGGCGTTGGCGGTATAGACCTGCATTTCGGGCCGCAGCGAAGCCAGAGCCCGCACGAACACCTCCGCATCGGCAAAGCGTCCCTCGACCAGCAGTCGATCGCGTGAGCCGATCAGGTCCAGCATCGTCTCGGCCACCAATGCGGCATATAGGCAGACCGCAGCGCGCCGCTGATACCAATCTTCCGGCCGTGCGATCCAGTTGCCGCTGCCGGTGGGGTAGGGGCCAAAGCCCTGCGCCAACGTCGGCAGCAACATCGCACCCGATTGTACGACCTCGGACACAGCGGCCAGCAAGGCTGGTTGATCGGGTTTGATATCGACGCGGCGCGTGTCAAATTCGATCACCGTCTCGATTTCGCGTCCGCCCATGAAGCGGGCCGAGGGCACGGCGCATCCATAGGCATCGACGTTCACCAGGCAATCGCGCCCTTCGGCAAGGCTGCTGGTCACCAAAGCTTCTTTCGGCAGGCGCATCGCGATGAACCAGGTGCCGGTGGACAGGATCGTCGAATCGCCCTGTGCGATCTCGTCAAATCCGCGCGCGGCAAGCAAGGCCGCGTTGGAATCGTGCAGCCCGGCAAGAACACGGATATTGGGAGAAAGGCCGGTGCGCTCCACCAGCTCGGGCCGGATAGCGCCCAGGCTGTCCGCCGCTTTGACCAGCGGCGCAAAGCGCGCTGCCCAGCCAAGCCGTTCGGCCAGCGGGGAGAAACGGGCCTGATCGGGCGTCCAAAGGTCGCTGTGGCAGCCGAGGCTTGTCACTTCCGTCGCTGCGGCGCCCGACAGGAACCAGCCCCAATATTGAGCCCAGGGCAGCAGTATCGCCGCCGCCATCTCGGCAGGGTAGAGGCGATCAAGCCAGTAAAGTTGCGACCCGATATTAAGGCCGTCGGGCAGGGCGGGCGAACCGGTGATCGCAAAGGCATCGCGCTCTTCGCGATAGGCGTCCATGATCTCGCCCGGAATAGACTGCTCATAATCGAGCGGCGCGAAGGCAAGTGCATCGCCAACAAGCGCAGCTACGCCCGCGCCGTGCGCGACGGGGACGATGACTTCCACGGGAATCGACGCATAGCGCGACAGTGATTCTATTAGCCAGTCGGCGATGCCCGCAGTGTCGAGGCGGCGAATCCCGTCCTCGATCCGCACCTCGTTCGGGCGGACCTGGCGGTCCAGAATCTGGCCGTCACGTGACCAAAGGGACACTTTGCTCAGCGTTTTGCCGATATCGATGATGATGGCGAAGCCGCGGTTCAGTTCGTCCTCCCGCATGAAACTTTTCTCATATTGTTTGATCGAATATGATCGATTAGTAACGCAAAGGATTGATCGAGGAAAGCGCAAATGATAATAGGAGCGCCATGAACATGCAAAATCCAGTCTCGTCGGCGGCCATCCCCTTTGCCGTCCCCTCCAGCCGCTGGGATGACGGCGTCGCCGCGACTCTCAGCCCTTCCGAATTGCTCCTCTATCGGTCGAACCTGCTCGGTTCGGACCTGACGGTGACCAATTTCGGCGGCGGCAACACCTCCGCCAAGATCGTGGAGACCGATCCCCTGACGGGCGCGCAGACCGAAGTGCTGTGGGTCAAGGGGTCCGGCGGCGACATCGGTTCGATGAAGCTGGATGGCTTTTCAACGCTCTATCAGGAAAAGCTGCTAGGGCTTGAGAAGCATTATGGCGGCCCCGACGACGACGACAAGATGGTCGGCTACCTGCCCCACTGCACGTTCAACCTGAACCCCCGCGCCGCCTCCATCGACACCCCGCTGCATTCGCTACTTCCTTTTGCACATGTCGATCACGTTCATCCCGACGCCATCATCGCACTGGCCGCTTCTTCCGGTGGCGAAGCCGCGACCAAGGAAATCTGGGGCGGCAAGATCGGGTGGCTGCCCTGGAAGCGCCCCGGCTACACGCTGGGCGTACAGCTGCGCGACTATGTGAAGGCGAACCCCGGCGTCGAAGGCGTAATGCTCGCCGGCCATGGCATCATCTGCTGGGCCGACAGCGCCAAGTCCTGTTACGAACATACGGTCGAACTGATCGCGGACGCGGCCAATTATCTGAACGCCAAGCTGGCCGAAAAGCCTGCCTTTGGTGGTCAGGTCGTTGCTCCCAATGCCGATCGTGCGGCGATCGCCGCCGACCTGATGCCCCGCTTGCGCGGCCTGATGACCGGCGCGCGCACCAAGGTCGGCCACTATTCGGACGACGCCGAAGCCCTGGAATTTGTCGGCTCGGCCGAATTCCTCCGCCTCGCCGGACTGGGCACATCCTGCCCCGACCATTTCCTGCGTACCAAGATCGCGCCGCTGCCGCTCGATCCTGCGAAGTTGCAGGACGACGTCTATCTGGCGGAGCAGATCGCGGCCTATCGCGACATGTATGCGGCCTATTATGAGCGTTGCAAGCGGTCCAATTCGCCCGCGATGCGCGATGCCAACCCGATCGTCGTGCTGGTGCCGGGCGTCGGCCGCATCACCTTCGCCGGTGACAAGACCACCGCGCGCCTGGCTGGTGAGTTCTACGGCAACGCGATCAACGTCATGCGCGGCGCCGAAGCGATCGGCGAATATATCGCGCTGGACGAACAGGAAGCGTTCGACATCGAATATTGGCTGCTGGAAGAAGCAAAGCTCCAGCGCATGCCCAAGCCCAAGCCGCTGGTCGGCAAAATCGCCCTGGTGACGGGTGGCGCGGGCGGCATCGGGGCCGCGACCGCCGCGCGTCTGCTGGCGGACGGCGCCTGCGTCATGCTGGCCGACCGTGCCGCCGACGCGATCGAGGAAGTGCGGGCGGGCTTTGCCAAGCAGTTCGGCAAGGACGTGATCCGTGCCGCCGTCTGCGACGTGACGGACGAAGCGCAGGTCCAGGCCGCGTTCGATGATTGCGCCCGTGAGTTCGGCGGTCTCGACATTCTGGTCGCCAATGCGGGCATCGCGTCGTCGGCACCGATCGAGGAAACCACCGTTGCCCTGTGGCGCAAGAATTACGACGTGCTGGCCGAGGGCTATTTCCTCACCGCCCGCGCAGCCTTCCCGCTGATGAAGCGGATGAAGGAGCAGGGCGGCGCATCGATCGTGTTCATCGGTTCGAAGAATGGCGTTGCCGCTGCGACCAACGCGTCGGCCTATGCGTCGGCCAAGGCAGCCGCCAACCATCTGGCGCGCTGTCTGGCGCTGGAGGGCGCGCCCTTCGGCATCCGCGTCAACACGGTGAACCCGGACGCTGTCATTAAGGGCAGCAAGATCTGGGACGGCGACTGGCGCAAGGAACGCGCCGGTGCGCACGGCATTGACTCGGGCAAGGAGCTGGAGGAGCATTACCGCCAGCGTTCGATGCTGAAGCGCGACGTGCTGCCGTCCGACATCGCCGAAGCGGTTTACTTCCTTGCCGGCGACATGTCGGCCAAGTCGACCGGCAACATGATCAATGTCGATGCGGGCAATGCCCAGGCGTTCACGCGCTGATCGGCAACGGAGAGGCTAATATCATGACCAACCTGCCCATTTCCGCTGAACTCATTGCGGAATCCAATGCCCGCGACGCGCAAGCACTGGAAGAAGATTATGCCGCGCTCGGCCGCAAGCTGTCGCGCACCGGCATCGACATCGACGCGATCAAGGACCGCGTCGCGAGCTTTTCCGTTGCCGTGCCCAGCTGGGGCGCGGGACGGGGTGGCACCCGCTTCGCCAAGTTCCCGATCGCGGGCGAGCCAACCAACATCCATGAGAAGCTGGAAGATTGCGCCGTCATCAACCAGCTGAGCCGCGTTACGCCACGCGTCTCGCCGCACTTTCCCTGGGACAAGGTAAGCGATTACAAAGGCCTGCTCGAGGAAGCTCAGAGCCTTGGTTTGGGTTTTGATGCCGTCAATTCCAACACTTTCCAGGATCAGGTTGGACAGGCTCAGACCTACGCCACGGGATCACTGTCCTCGACCGTGGAAGCGACCCGCCAGCAGGCGGTTGAGCATAATATCGAGTGCATCGAGATCGGCCGTCAGCTGGGTTCCACCGATCTGACCGTCTGGGTTGGCGACGGAACCAACTTCCCGGGCCAGCAGGACTTCGCCCGCAGCCTAGACCGCTATCTGGAAGCTGCAGCTCAGGTCTATGCGGCGCTGCCCGACGATTGGCGGATGCTGCTGGAACATAAGATGTTCGAGCCCGCCTTCTACTCGACCGTCATTTCGGATTGGGGTTCGTCAATCCTGGCCGCACAGGAACTGGGTCCGAAGGCCAAATGCCTGGTCGACCTTGGCCACCATGCGCCCAACGTCAATATCGAACAGATCGTGGCGCGCCTACACCGCTTCGGCAAGCTGGGCGGCTTCCACTTCAACGACAGCAAATATGGCGACGACGATCTGGACAGCGGCTCGATCAATCCCCACCAATTGTATCTGGTCTTCAATGAGCTGGTCGAGGCGGAAATGCACCCGCGCGACGGGTTCAACCCCAGCTACATGATCGACCAGTCGCACAATGTGACCGACCCGATCGAATCCATGCTGTCGTCTGCCGAGACGATCACGGCTTGCTACGCCAAGGCGCTGCTGGTCGATCGCGACGCGCTGCACGCCGCGCAGGAAGGCAATGACACAATGATGGCGTTCCAGGCGCTGCGCCGTGCTTATAATGTCGACGTGGCACCGATCATCGCCAAGGCACGGTTGGAGGCTGGCGGCGCGATTGATGTGCTCGCAACCTACCGCGCCAGCCTATGGCGCGAACGCAAGGCGCAGGAGCGTAAGCCGGTCGGCTTGGGCGCAGGGATCGTCTGATCTGAAAATTTGAAAGGGCGCGGTCAGAATATGACTGTGTCCTTTCTATCATCTACCCCTTCCCATTCAGATCATATTTAACATAAGATATATTATCGAATAAATTTCGTGTAAGCGGTGGATTCTAATTCGAAGTGCGAAATCCTAGGATTTATAGGGATTTGATCCCCTTTCCAGGACGGCACGCAGTGAACGGCTATCAGCATCTGAGTTTGGACGAGCGGCGTGACATTTATCGATTGGTCGACGGTCTGTGCGGCAGGTTGTGAACGCGCTGCGGCGCCATCCATCGACGATTTATCGCAGACAGATTGCGAGTTATTTGCGGGCGTCATCAGGGCAACCGGGACGGTGTGCCACCTGGCGGTTGCCCGCCGTTCGCGCCGACAACGCTACGCTACGCTCGTAAGCCACGCGGTCTCCATATTACTGTGGTCAATACGATCGGCGCACGACCGCCGGAAATTGCGGATCGCAGCAGATTAGGACATTGGGAAGGCCATCTTCTGATTTTTTAGGAGAGAGTATGGCAAAGCCAATCTCACCTCGCTGGTCGAACGCCGCAGCCGCTTCACTTTCCTCGCGCATAATCCGAGCCGGCATTCCGCTGGGGTCATGGCCGGCATCGATCGGCGTTTGCGGGGCATCCCCCCTGCCCTCCGGCGCAGCATCACCTTCGATCGGGGCACGGAATTTGCCGCTTTTGCGACACTGCTAAACAGGCTCGGCATCACCAGCTATTTCTGCCTGCCGTCCACGCCCTGGCAGAAAGGTGGCGTGGAAAATTGCAATGGACGGATACGGCGCTTCCTGCCCTCCAACACATTGCGCTGCTGTCGGACAAGGAAATCCACAAGCCGTCGCTGATCGCCTCAACAGCACAGCCCTCCAGTGCCTGGGCTATCGCACCCCGCACAAGGTCGTGGGAGAACAGATCGCCCTCCTCAAGCCCGGATGAAATGCTATGCATCACCCCGGGTGTCGCACTTCAAATCGAAACCGCCGGAAGGGATAGCCATTTTCTGACGAGGAAGGCGGTATACCCGCCCGTCGCAATAAGACATGGAGTGTGTGTGTGTCGACAATAACGAAGCAGCCGACACACACACTTGAAGTTCAGAACGCGATACCGACGTCGATCCCGTATGTGCGCGGAGCCTGGAAGGTGCCGAGTACCCACGTATCGAAGATCGGAAACAGAAACTCTGGCTTATCCGAATTGTTGAGATTTTTGCCCCAGAGGGAAATCTTGCCCTTGGCGTTGCCTACCGGGATTTCGGCAAAGGTGAACCGTGCGCCTATTTCCCAAGTTGCCCTTATAACCAACTGGTCGTCGAGCACGGGATCACCAGCACCGATACAACCGTCCGTCGCCGATTGCGTGGCGCCGACCGGGCACTGCAACCGGAAATGATCGCCCTTATACTGGCCATCAATGCGGAAGCTCATCTTGGTGCCATCTGGAAATTCGGGGAACTCATATTGCGCAGCGACATAGCCGGTGCGCCGGGGTTGATATGTACGCACCGGGGTAGCTGCCGGATTAGCCGTTTGTGGCTTTGCATTGACGTCCGTAAAGCCATAGGTGCCGGTCAAAGTAAGGCCGTCGACCGGCAGGATCGTGGCTTCAATTTCGTAGCCCCGCGCTCTTTCGCTACCGGCATTCAGCAAGATGTTGCCACCCTGATTGGGATCAAAGCCCGTCACCTGGAGGCCTTTTCGATCCGCCTGGAATAAAGCGACGTTAAGTCGGACGCGCCGATCAAGAAATTCAGACTTCACGCCCGCTTCGTAGGATTTAATGGTTTCCGGCTGGAATTCCGCGCCATGGAAGATACCCCCCGAAACGAAACCGGTGGCAAATTTCGCATAGACGTTGCTGCTTTGGGCAAACTGATATTTCAATGATGCGTCATAATCGACGCGATCCTGCTTGGCGTTGAAGCTGCCGCGCTGAACCGTGGGGGTCCGATCCGCATCAATCAGATCATTCTCCGTGCGATCATCTTTAGAATAGCGGATGCCGCCGCCCAGTTCGAGCGCATCGGTCAACTTGAGATTGGCATGTGCATAAGCCGCGTAAGATTTGTTGAGCACCTTAAGCAGGTCGCCACCCGCAAGATAGCTGCCGGGATTATTGATAGGGATCGGGACGCCTGGTTGGCTGATCTGTCCGAAAATGGTCGGGCTGTTGAGGTAGGCCTTTTCGCGATAATAGAACAGGCCACCAACAAAATCCAAACTGCCGGTGTGGCCGAGGAGTTGCAGTTCGTGGGACGACTGCCGCTGCTTTGCATAGCGCTCGGCTGCAAGCGCCTGAAAATACCCACCGGTCCCGCCATAAGGGTCCACCAGCGAATTTCCGTCGAGATCAGACGATGAGTTCAGCGTAAACCCGCGCAGTCCGCCAATATATTTGACGCTCAAGGAATCGCTAAGCTCATAAACAGCCGTAAGGCTGTGGCCCCAGGTTTTTTGGGTAGCTGGAGAAAGGCCATCGATCGGAATGCGGTCGAGCCGCGTCAAGCTCTCCACCATCGTGCCGCCAAGTGCAGGCTGGTTCGGGAAGTTGGTGATGCCGCTAAATGCGGCGCCGCTGTGCAGCAATTGCATGGCGTCGAGCGTGGTTACCATGTCGGTATAGTTGAAGCGATAATCGAGCGTCAGGCCATCGATCCCGGCATAGCGGATTGCTGCGAAAAACGACTCGGTGTTGTTCGCGCCAAAGCTCTTCGCACTGGTCGACGGCCCGAATGGTTCCGGATAAAGGAATGTACGCTGCGGGGCGGAATTCTTTACATAACCGTCATTTTCGTCATGGACATATGTGAACCGCGCCGAAAGACCAGCCCATTCAGGCGTGTTGACCGTTATCCGCCCGCGATGGCGATGGTAGTTTCCTAGCGTTCCTTCGGCCTCGACACCGAATTTACCGGTCGGGCTGGCCGTCACAAATGCGATTGCGCCGCCGGTAGAGTTGCGGCCAAAGAGTGTGCCCTGTGGACCGCGCAGGACTTCGAGATGTTCAAGATCGGCCAGATCGAAGGCGGAGTTGCCGGGTCGGCCAAGATAAACGCCATCTACATAGAGCGCGACGCCGGAATCGACCTGGAAGTTGATAGAACCGGACGAAACGCCGCGAATATTGAACTGCGGCGCGCTGGGTGAGCCTGCCTGCTTCTGGATATTGACGTTTGGCGCGGTCTTGCCGACGTCCTGGAAGCTCTTGATCTGATAATCCGCAATTTGAAGCGCACCGAGAGCTGTTACGGCTGTTGGGACATTTTGCAGGTTTTCAGAACGCTTCCGCGCAGTAACCACGATGTCCTGAAGACCCACGCCCTGCGTCGCTTGGGCGGGTGCTGCTGGTGAAGAATCCTGCGCATTTGCCTGTGACGCTACCAGAGCAAGCATCAATGCCGAACCAGCAAGATAATGATATTTTCCGTAAGCCATCTTCGGTATCCCCTCGGTTCTGTCCGCTTTGGCGCGGATCCTGTGGGGTTGAGCATCGCCCTGCTAAGCGCGTTGCAATACCTTCAAATCAATTAGGTTGGATAATTTAGCGGCGAACGACGGCGAGTTCGGGCAGACTGGTGTGGATGAGATGCACAAGCTGTGATTGGCGGGTCGCGCCCGTCTTGGCAAAGATAGAGCGGAGATGCGCGCGCACGGTGTTTTCGGCAATGCCCAGCCGATGCGCGGTCTCGATCACCGACACGCCGTTTGCAAGCGAAGCCGCGATCGACGCCTCTGTCGGGGTAAAGGCGAACAATTCCCTCAGGGCATCGCTGGTCACGACGCACTGACGTTCCGGATCGCCCAGGAAAAGCGCGATGGCCGGCGTTGTCCCACCATGCATGAAATTAGGAATAGTGATTGACCGAATGACGATCCCGATGTCTCGGTGGCCCGATGGACGTTCGACCAGGAATACTGAAGGAGATGATCCTGGCGCGGCGTTCACCGCATCCTTGAGTTGCTGGCGAAATTCGCGGTCACGGCTGGAATTGGCGATCGCCAGACGCTGCCCCACGATGCTTATCCCATCCCCATCGGCCAGGATGGATGCGGCAAGTTCGTTCATCTTGAGAACATTCAGATTATGATCGAGCATCACGGTGCCGACAGCGAACTGTTCGATGGCGCCGGTCATCACTGCCTGCTCCGAACGGGACACCTCCAGTCGGCGATAGAGTTCGACCGCCTGCCGCAGATGGGGCACGATTTCTTCTATACGGCCGCGCTCTTCAGTATCGAAAGGCGCCCCATGAGGCGCCCTCGTCAGCCGAAGTCGGGCTTCCAGGCCATTGCTTATGCGCAGATCCACGCCAAGAACGTGCGAACCGTCGATGCCTTCCAGCCACCCTTTATAATAGGCTGAATTTTTGAGTTTCGCCTCGGCCACATATTCATACAACGCCACGACCTTGCCTTCGGGCAGGCCGACAAAGGGGTCGATCTGCATAAAGCGGTCAAGATATTCTTGAATCGCAGGCGGTGGTGCGGTGGGCGTTATCATTGTGCCCAAACCATCCATATTGGGCGGCGTGAGGATCAGCGTTGCCCATTTTGCGTTCACATGATCGCGAAGCAGCAGCAGAAAGTCTCGCCATGGATCTTCGCTGACCAGCGAAGCATTGAGTGCCAGGATCATACGCGAAAAGCAGGCGACCTCATTCGCGTGTGCGACCATCCTATTATCTCCTTCGCGCTCCTTTACCGGATGCGTCTGATGGAGAGCGTAGTCGGTTGCGCGAGGCTTGCCAATCGTCACCATGTCTTTGGCAAGCATCATGCCTCAGCGATCATATACCCGCCGCTCGCCACCAGACATTCCCCCGTCACAAACCGCGCAGCCGCACTGGCGAGGAACAGGGTCGGCCCTGCTATGTCGTCTGGTGTTCCCCAGCGGCCAAGCGCCATCCGCTGCGCCGTGCCGGGACCATAGACAGGATCATCGGCGTAGCGCTCCGTCATCGGCGTGCGAACCGGACCGGGCGCCACGGCGTTGATCCGCACGCCCTTTGCCCCCCACCCTTGCGCCAGCGATTTGGTCAGTAGCAGAAGGCCAGCCTTGGCCGCGCTATATCCGGGGAACATGGAGTTGCCGAAGATCGCCATCATCGAGGCGATCGTCACGACCGCGCCGCCGCCGTCGTGCCGACTTTGCACCAGCAGCGGCAGGCAGGCGATCGTCAACGCATGGACGCCTTTCAGATTGGCGTCGATGGCTGCGTCGAAATCCTCCGGGACGGACGTACCGCCCGCATTGTTAATGAGGATGTCCAACGCCCCCAAATCCGCCACCAAGGCGTCGATGCTAAGCCGGTCGCCAAGACGAAGGGGGCAATAGGTGGCGCCTGGCGGAATGTCTTCATAATCCGCTTCTGTCGGCCGTGTACCCGTGACGATAACATGTGCGCCCGCAGCGATGAAGGCAGCAGCGATGCCCGCGCCGATCCCGCTGGTCCCGCCGGTGACGAGCACATGCCGTCCGGTAAAGTCGAACATCGCCATTCCTTTCTTCAAATATCAATCACGGCGTCGGCCGCATCCTGCATCGCACCTTCGATATAGCCTACACCATTGGCGTCGCCGATGCTGCGCACACTGAATCCGGCCGCTTTCAGTTGGTCGGCCAAACGAGAGTCGCCTTGCGCGCCCTTGGCGACGATCACCTGGTCGGCAGCCACCGTTCTCACTTGTCCGAAGCTGTTGCGGTAGCTGACGTTCTTATCGCCAATCGCAATGTCCCCGGCGTTCGGCAGGAGCGTGACGCCCAGATGATGAAGTTCATCAAGCACTCGCCAGCGGCGCACGACCTGAAGACCCGCACCCATCTTGGCCGCTTCGTCGATCACGACGACCTTTCGACCGCGCTTGGCAAGGAATTCGGCCAGTTCCAGCCCAACCAGTTCGCCGCCGATAATCACCACGCGTTCGCCAAAGGGCATGAAATAGGTGCTGGCAGCGCGGATGAAACCGGGCCGTCCCGTCAGGCCGGTGACACGACCTGCACGCATCATCAGCCGCGTCTTGGCGTCGACCTTGCGCGCCAGCTTGCCCAGATCCTGTCCCAGCATCAGGCTGCGCATTTCGTCGCCGCTAAACACGTTGTCGCGATCCGCGCCGGGAATGGGGGGCAGCGCACGTCGCGCGCCGGTGGCGACGACGACTTCGTCGGGGGCCAGGGTAGTGAGCAGTTCGGGCGTCGCCTTCGTGCTCAGTTGCACGGTGATATTCGGCTCGCCTTTCACTTCCCGTTTCAGCCAATCGACAATGCCCTGGTTCGGGGCATAGGCGATCGATGCGAAGCGGGCGGTCCCGCCTAGAGAGTCTGTTGCCTCCAGCAGCGTGACCTGATGGCCCCGCTTTGCCAGCCGTCGCGCCGCCTCCATCCCGGCGGGACCACCGCCGATCACGGCAATATGGCGAGCGGCGGTGGCAGGAACGAGCGCGCGCTCACGCTCAAAGCCTGTTTCGGGATTGACCGCGCATTTCACCGGACGACTGAAAAATATCTGGCTGATGCAGGTGTAGCAGTAGACGCAGGGGCGAATCTGATCGGCCTTCCCCGCGGCCAGCTTGGCCGGCAAATGAGGGTCGGCCAACAGCTTGCGGCCCATCGTCACGAAATCTAGCTTCCCATCAGCGATGAAGCGGTCGGCATCTTCCGGCTCGATCCGGCCGGGGCAGATGATCGGTATAGTCACATGTGCCTTGATCCGCGCTGCCGCCTCGACAAACCCGTTGCGCGTGTCGGTTGCATGTCCGGTCGAATAGGTAAGGCCCCGACCCGGATGGCCATCGGCCGATATGTGGATGGCGTCGGCTCCTGCCTCCTGAGCCAGCCGGGCGGTCGCGGCCGCGTCCTCCACTGTGATGCCGCCGTCGATCAGGAAATGCTGGCTGTCCAGGCGCGGCCATATCGGCATGTCGGGGCCGACGGCGGCGCGCACGCCGCGAATGATATCGCATAGCAAGCGCGAGCGGTTCTCGATCGAGCCGCCATAATCGTCGCCGCGCTGGTTGATCAATGGATTGAGGAAAGATGAGATCAGGTAACCGTGACCGGCATGAAGTTCGACCGCATCGACGCCTGCGCGCTGGGCGCGTTGCGCGGCGCTGGCGAACATCTGGACCAGTTGCTCGATATCCTGCACGGTCATGACGCGGTAGTTGGGCGCACCCATGGCAGCAAATGGCGCGGTAAAGATGGCCAGTTCATCCTCCAGGAATCCCTCCATCATGTCGCCATCGCTCTTACCGACCGCCGGGATCGAAGGCGTCCAGATCGGCCGTCCAGCCAGCATGTCATTCATCGCGACCAGACCAGCGTGCTGAAGCTGCATCGCGAGTTTCGCGCCATGAGCGTGGACCGCGTCGGCCAGCGCCCGCACGCCCGGCACATGGCGCTCATGCGAAATCGCCTCGTTGCGCCAGTTGCCGGAGCCTTCGGGATAGCCGATCGATACCGATCCCATCATGATCAGCGCCGCGCCGCCCTTTGCGCGTTCCTCATAATAAGCGCGCAGCCGTTCGCCGGTGATCCCGTCCTCGTCCGCAAGGTTGGACCCCATCGGCGTCATGAACATCCGATTGCGCAAGTCCATCGCGCCGATATGTCCCGGTGCGAGCAGATGGCTATAGGCCATGTGGCGATCCTCCTTCACCCTGCTCGGATGGCAGGTGCTAAACATCCTGATTGGTGGTTACGCATCAGGCGCGCATCATCAATTTGTAGGGGATCAGCGCCGTTCCAGCATGGTTATGAGCCTGTCCTTCATCGGATCGACCCATTCCGCCTTAAGCGTGGGGCTGAGCAGACCCGCATCCTCCAGCTCATCGCACAGGCGCATCTGGTGGGCGATGTCGAACAGATCATATTGCGATGAAAATTTACCGCCGCCCCCATAGGTGATCAGCGATACGCCATGGGTCTCGTAAAACCCTCCGTCCGCTCGTCGGCCGGGGCCGCGATTGACCCAGTGGCTGATGATCCGATCATCCGCGATCGCCCAGTCCAATATGGGGAAGGTCCAGCCCTCCCACCCTGAACCGACATCCATGTCGCGGCCATAATGGGTCCGTCTTATCGCCTCCCGCCCGTCCGCACGAACGGGCATCGCGCCACCATAGGGACAGATATAGACGCAATCCTCATGGTAGAGTTCGTCGGCGATCCATGACCAGTCGTTACGCGCCTCCGCTTCGACAAAGGCGTCGCGCAGGCGGGTGATGGCGGCCTCGACCTCTTGTTGTGGATAGGATGCCATGCCTAGATGCCGTAGCCACCCGATACGTTGATCTGCTGCCCGGTAACATAGGCGGCGCGGTTGGATGCAAGGAACACCGCCGCCTCACCGATCTCTTCCGGCTGGCCCCAACGCTTGAGGGCAAGGCCCTTTTGCACTTCCGCCACCCATTCGGGACCGAACACGCCCTGTTTCGTCAGTTCCAGGAACATACCGGCCTCGATCACGCCGACGAGCACGCTGTTCGCACGGATGCCGTGCCGTCCCTCTTCCCGCGCAATGCCGCGGACGAGCGATTCATTGCTCGCCTTGGGTGCGACAGACAGACCGTCTTTCTCCGGCCAGCGCATCTGCCCCGCTGATCCCAGCGTGACGAACGATCCGCCGCCCTGTTCGCGAAAATGCGGCAAGGCAGCCTGCACGGCATTGAAGAAGCCATGGACCTCTATGTCGATCGCGCGACGCCATTGTTCGTGGGTGGTATCGCCCAGCATGACCTGATCGACCAGTGGCCCGGCGCCCCAGACTACCGTGTGGATGCGTCCGTGCGCTGCGACCGCCGCTGCGAATGCCGCCTCGACCTGTTCACGATCGCGCACATCGGCACGATGCGTTGATGCCTTCTGCCCCTCGCTCTCAATTGCGCTGGCCAGCGTTGCGGCGGCATCTGCCTTCGAATGATAGCCGATCGCCACGTCCGTTCCGGCTTCCGCGAAACATTGCGCCACACTGCGACCGATCCCGCCGCTGCCGCCGAACACCAAAGCTGCTCCTGCGGGAAATTGTACCTTGCCCATCATCATCCTCTCGATATTTTTTCAGGCCGCCACGCTGCTGCCGCGCGTGTCATATGTCGTGATCTTGCCGTCCACCCGGTCCTGAAATTCACTGGCGCGGGCGCGCGGGTTGTAAAATTGTCGATACCAGATGCGCACCTTGCCAAACGGCCCGTCCGCCGGAATTTGGAGCGGGTTGAAACAGGGACGCTTGTTGGCCCAGATTTCAAAATCCTGCGCGAGCGCCAGCCGTCCCGCCTCGGCATAACCATATGCGATCGCGATGTCGTCCTGCGTTGGCGGCGTGTTGGCAGCCTTCGACATCAGTGCATGCCAAACCATTACCACGCCATCCTCAACTGGCGTATGGCAGATCAGCATCAGCGAGGGGTACGCCCCGGTCAGTCGCGCCTGAAGGATTGCAGGCCCGGTATACCATGTGTCGGTTTCCAGCACTGCATCGCTGCTGACCAGCGTACGGTGGCCCGCGCCGAACGTCTGGTGAAGGATCGGCCCATTAAAGGCGTTTTCGAAATAGGCGCAGTCGGTCGATCCGTGGACCGGAACCATGTGCGCGGCGTCCGCCATATTGTCGAGTATCTCCTGCGGATGGCAGGGGATGATGCCCAGATGATCGACCTGCCAGCGCACCCAGCTTGGATCGTCCCATTCCGCAAAGGGGGGCAATTCGATATCCGGCTCCTGGCCTTCTGGGTCGTGCCAGTACCAGATGATGCCCGCGCGCTCGATGATCCGGTGGGTCGGCAGGCAGGCAGCTTTGGGGACGAACTTTGAATAGGGGATGTCGTCGCACGCACCATCCGGGCCGAAACGCCATCCATGATAAGGGCAGCGGATCGATTCGCCCTCCACCTGCTGTCCATCGCGCACGATGTAGGAGGTCGTGTTCTTGGCCAGGTGCGCGCCAAGATGAGGACAATAGGCGTCGACCATGTGCGCCGTACCACTTTCGCCGCGATACAGGACGAAGTCCCGGCCGAAATAGTGGATCGTGCTTGGGGTTGCCGAGACTTCGCTCCCTTCGGCGACCATGAACCAGCCGCGGGGGAATGTATATTCGCCCAACCCATAGTCTGCGGTTTGTGCCATCTTCGCTCTCCAATCCGACTTTTGACCGCTATTTGTGACCTTCGATCCGGCCGCCGATACCTCGAAATAGACTAGGCCGTGCGTGCGCCGCCCGTTTCGCTCCACCCGGCATTGTCACCGAGCACTTTCGACACGACCTGAGGGTTCACATATTCGCGCCAGCGCGTGATCCGGCCTTCGGCGAAATCAAGAATGCTGACATATCGGTTGGAATAGGGTTCGCCCGTCGGAATATAGCGGCTGTGCGAGCTATATTCGGCAATCAGCCGATCCTCGGCGGCCAGATCGTGGATGACCTCAATGCGATAGGCGTAAGGATCAAAATCGCGCCAGCTCGCTTCCAACGCATCGCGAAACCAGCGCGCACCACGGTGTTCGAGCGGAAATCCCTCCATAACGGGAAAGGGCCATTCGAGCTGTACGTCGTCGGCAAGGCAGGATTCGAACGTATCGAAATCCTTAATACCAAGCGCCGTCAGCATCCGAACGAACAAATCACGGTTGGCGGTACTGGTCATCGATCCTCTCCTTTTGCCTGGCGCTAACCGATTTTCGAAAGTCGCGATTACTTGATTTGGGGGGAGGAGCGAGACGCGGCGCAGGATAATGACGAGCGAGATAGGAGAGAGACAATGACCAGTAATAAAATCGTGGTCGTCACAGGCGCGAGCCGAGGCGCGGGCAAGGGGATCGCGATCGCACTGGGGGGCACGGGCGCTAAGGTCTATATCACCGGTCGTTCGCTGAGCGACGAGGGGCTGCCGCTCCCCGGCACGATCGGTGCCACCGCGCGCGCCGTAGATGAGGCGGGCGGACAAGGTGTCGCGGTCGCACTCGATCATCGCGATGATGCGGCGGTGGAAGCCTTTTTTTCGCGCGTCGCGGATGAGGCGGGCCATATCGACATTCTCGTCCACAGCGCCACCGCGCTTTCCGACGATCTGGTGAAGCCGGGACCTTTCTGGGAGAAGTCCGGCGATCTGGCCGATATTCTAGATGTCGGACTGCGTTCTGCCTATATCGCGACGCGCGCGGCCGCTCCGTTGCTGTTAAAGGCGCAGGCCGGGCTGGTCGTCGCGGTCTCGTCGCCGGGCGCGCATTGCTACATGCATGGTCCGGGCTATGGCGCGCAAAAGGCAGGCCTCGACAAGATGATGTTCGACATGGCGCACGACTTCCGCCCGTTCGGCGTCGCCACATTGTCGATCTGGCCGGGACCGATGCGGACCGAACGGCTGGAACTGGGGCGAAAAGAACGGCCCGAAGTCTATGGCCAGATGTATGACGCCGCCGAAACGCCCCAATTGCAAGGGCTGGTGATCGATGCGGTTGCGCGTGATCGGGACCGGATGGCGCTATCGGGCAAGGCCTTTTACACTGCGGATCTCGCCATGCGTTATGACCTTACCGATATCGATGGCCGTGAACCCGCCTCCTTCGCAGCGATGCTTGGCGAGCCACGTCCCTTCCATCCGGCCGTCATCGAATAGCGCTTCTCAATTTGCGCCCGTTGCATCGCGGGCGGCGATGTAGGCGAAGGTCATCGCCGGGCCGATCGTCGATCCCGCACCGGGATAGGATCGGCCCATCACCGAAGCGGCGCTGTTACCGACCGCATAGAGTCCGGCAACGGGCTGGCCCGCTGCATCAAGCACGCGCGCGCTGGCATCGGTGGCAAGGCCGCCGCTGGTGCCGATATCGCCCGCGTTGATTGGCAGCGCGTAGAAAGGCGCTTTTTCGAGCGGCAGGAGATTGGGATTGGGCTTCACCTTCTGATCGCCATAATAGCGGTCATAGGGCTGCTGACCGCGACCAAAATCAGGGTCCTGCCCAACCCGCGCATTTTCGTTGTAGCGGATGACGGTCGTTTCCAGCACGGTCGGATCGACACCGATCTTCCTTGCCAGTTCCGCAATGGTGTCCGCCTTGCGCATGAGTGCGCGGACAGCCGATGAATGCATCCAGTCCGGTATCATCGGCATCAACGGCCCCATCGGATAGCGCCAGCGGAACCGTGCATCGAGCAGGATCCAGGCCTGCCCCCCGCCTGCAGCGCGCATCGCTTCGCCAGCCTTGTGATAGGAGGCGGCTTCGTTGAGGAATCGCTTGCCGGAACTGTCAACGATCATTGATCCAGGCAGGGAGCGTTCGAAGAAGAGCGGCCGGGCGCGATCTTCGCCCGGAACCTTGATCGTGGGCGCCCACCACGCCGAATCCATCCGTGTCGTGACTGCGCCAACGGCCTCCGCCGCGCGGATCGCGTCGCCGGTATTACCGCTCTGGCTGCCCGACCAGTCGGGGTTGGGCGAGCCGGTGAGATAGCGTGTCCGCATTTGTGCATCACGTTCGAACCCACCGGCGGCCAGGATCACGCCCTTGCGCGCGCGGATACGCCGCTCGCCCGCGTCCGTTTGCACCACCGCGCCCTCGACGCGGCCATCGCGCTGGATCAGGGACAGGAGTGCATGGCGATAGCGAATATCCACCTTGCGCGTGTCGAGCGACAATTTCAGCCGGGCGAGCAGCGCGTTGCCAGAGGTCAGAAAACGGCTGCGCTTCGATCGCAGGCGCTGGCCGAAATCGGTATAATGGCGCCACAAGGCCTTCGTCAGCATCTTTTGCCAACCGGGCATCCGCGTGAGGAGCGGCGCGGCCTCGGCGGCGGTCCAGCTTATCCGGCCGAACAACAGCCCAGCGGGATGCGTCGGCCGCAAGCGATCAAGATCATCGCCCAGCGCGCGGCCATCGATCGGTTGTGGATCATGGCTGCGCCACCCCATTTTGCCACCTGGAAGCTCGGCGTGATAATCGGTGTAGGGGATCGAAGCGTAGCGCACCTGCGTCTCGCGTTCGAGGTAGGCCAGCATTGCCGGGGCATTGTCGACAAAGGCGGTGATCTGATCCGCGTCGGCGTCATCACCGGCAAGTGCGGTGATGTAGCGCGCGGCTTCTTCGGGGCTATCGTCCGCGCCGGCGGCTTTGGCCAAGTGGCTCGCAGGAATCCAGATCACGCCGCCCGAAGTGGCGGACGTACCACCGAACTGGTCGCTTTTTTCAACGATGGCCACCGTCGCATGGTTATCCGCAGCCACGATCGCAGCCGTCAGCGCACCGGCCCCTGATCCCACGATCAGGATATCGACCTCTTCATCAAATCCGTTCATCGCGCTCATGACTTCTCCATCGTCAGCATCACTTTCAGGGCTTCCGGCGCGCATTGCGCGGCAAATGCCGCTGCCGCCTGGTCGATCGGGAATTGATGGGAGACCAGCCCCCCCCGATCGACTCGTCCCTCGGCCATCATCGCCAGCGCCTCGACCAGTTCTTCCGGCGCATACCCGTTCGATCCCATGATCGTGGGCTGCTTCTGGATCACCGGACCGAAGTCGATCGTCATGCGATCCTCATAGCCGCCGAAACATACGATCCGCCCGCCATCCAGTGCGATCAACCTCAGCGCCGTTTCCAGGGGCGGCGGGCCGGGCATATGCTTGATGTATCCGGCGCAATCGAACACCACGCCGATCCGGGCCGAGATGCCGTTATAGCCCTCCTCAATACCAGTGAGAGCGGCAATCTGATCGAACACATCACCATCGCGCGCGTTGATCGCTGCGGTAGCGCCAACTGCCAGCGCCGCTTCAAGCCGCGCGGCATGCACATCCACCGCGATCAATGAGCCGGTCTCTATGCCCCTGGCGCGAATCGCCTGGATGACGCCCAGCCCGATGATGCCAACGCCGAATATGACGACATTCTCTCGGCTTCGGATCGCCGCCTTGCGCACCATCTGGAGCGCATCTGCCATTGGCTCCGTGGTTGCCGCTTCGATGAAGCCAACCGCGTCCGGCACGCGCACAAGCTGGTATGGATTGACCGGCACCGCGACAAAATCGGCCATGCCGCCGCCCATGCCGGTAACGCCGACGACCCGGTCGCCGATCGACCAGCCCGTCACACCTTCGCCCAGGGCGGCGATGGTGCCCGCAAACTCATGGCCGGGGACATGATATCCTTCCGGCGTCGAACGGACGAGTTGATCGCGATAGGCGCCGTTACGGAACATGTGCAGGTCGGACCCGCAGATTCCGCAGGCCGCGACCGCTACTATGACCTCGCCAGCGGCAGGCGCAGGGATCGATGCATCGCGCCGTGCATCGACCGTGCCCGGCTCCACGAAATCGGCGGCGCGCATCACGCGTGGTTCGGCAGATGAATGCATAACAGTCCTGTTCCTCACCCTGGCATGAACTCGCCACCATTGATGTCGAGGCTTGCGCCTGTGACTACCGAACAATAATCCGACAGCAGCATGATGATCGGCCGTGCGCACTCGCGATCGGTCGGCATTCGGCGCAGCGCGATGTTCGCTTCCTGTGCTGCCTTCAGTTCCGCCACCGACTGGCCGCTTTCCTTCGCCATATGGTCGAACGCCTGCTCGACCGAATGACCCCACATCCACCCCATGAAGGTCGAATTGACCCGGATGTTCCACTGCCCGACTTCGGTCGCCATCTGCATCGTCGCCATCGCCATTGCGGCTTTGGACGTGGCATAGGCGGCCTGCTGCACCCACGGCTTGCGCGTCACCTGTGTGTTTACATTGACTATCGATCCGCCCCCTGTCTCGCGCATCTCCCGTATGACTGACTGGCAAAGGTCCAGTGTTCCGAACAGGTTGACGTCGAAGGTGCGCCGCCACTCGTCGAAATCAGCATCCACGACATCGGTGAAGGCGCCGGGAATATAGGCGCTGTTGATCAGGCCATCGATACGTCCGAAACGCTCTTTGGTAGCGGCGACCAGCCGTGCGACATCCTCGCGCCGGGAAATGTCGGTTGGAACTTTAAGTACCTCGACATCATGCCCCGCTTCTCGGATCAGCGCTTCGGCTGCGTCCAGCTTTGCAGAAGTGCGCGCGGCCATCACGACATGGCCGCCTTCGGCCGCCACCAGAGAGGATAGTTCCTGTCCCAGCCCCGGACCAATGCCCGAAACGATCACCACCTTGTCCTTAAGAATCATGTTCATCTCCATATGTCTTGAAACAATGTCAGTCCGCCGCGCGGCGCGCGCGACTCTCGACCAACAGGAAAATACAGGCGGCCAGGCCGAAGCCGGCGATTTGCAGCACGATCGGCGTCCAGTAACTGCCGGTGGCGTCGAACAGCGCACTCGCCAGCGGTGAACTGCCGAAGGTGAACGGGACGGTGAACAGTGTCACAAGGCCCATTGCGCGGGCAAAATTACGGATGCCGAAGAGCCGGGTCAGCAGCACGCCCTGCGCTGCCGCAATCCCGCCACCGCACGCACCCACTATAATCGCATCCAGCACCAGCAGCGAATAGCCGACCGGCTGGAGGAAGATGAACCAGACCATGCCCTGGACAAGGCAGTTGAGCGCCAGGGCCTGCCCCGGCCCGAACCTGTCGGCAAGCCAACCGAACACAATCGCGCCCAATATGCCTGTACCGCCGGAAATGGCGAGCAGGAAGGATGCTTCGCCCAGCGGCCAACCCTGTGCCATGACGAGTGGCACCAGATGAGCGGCTTTCAGGATGCCACCCCCCACGGCGATGCCGATGGCGGCGGTCACGAACCAGGTCGCCGGTCGGGACAGCATATCCCGCGCGGATAGCAACGACGGCACTTCGATCGGGCTGTTGGCTTCGTCATTACCGAGCGGAACCTGGCCAACCTGTTCGGGCCGATCAATCACCAGTGACATGAACGGCAGGACGATCAGATGGGCAAGGCCAAGCCCGATGAGTACGGCATCAAGCCCAAACCGCTGGAGTGCCCACGAACTGATCATCGGCACGATCATCACGAACACCGGCATGGTGACGAAGCCCAGTGCACGGCCCTGTCCACGAATGAACCAGTTGCTTACCAGGATGTTGGACGGCATCACGCCCAGCAACAAGACGCCGGGCGACACGAGCAGAGCGAATAACGCAAGGAACATGCCGATGCCCGTAGAGAAGGGCAGCAGCACATAGCCGCTAGCGGCAAGCAATGCGCCGATCGTCATCATGCGGCGGATCGACATACGCACAAGGAGCATGCCGATCATCGGCGCACCGAGCGATAGGACGAGGATGGTCAGTGAAATGGCCAGCGTCGAGAGCGTTCGCGTTGTCGCGAAACGCTGCTCGATGGCAAGAACAAGCGTACCGAAAGACCCGAAGGTGAGTCCGACCGCCACATTCTGCGTCAACGCGGCGATCCACACCATGCGCCACCCCAGAAAGCGGGATGGCCTGCCCCCTGTCGGCAAGAAGGCTGCTTCACTATCAAATCGCTGCGGTTGCATCGCCTGACCCGTGCTCGCGGTCATTGTGAGCCAGCTTGCCGCTCGGCATGGAAAGCCTCAGCACGGGCCTTGAGCGCGCGGGCGGTATCGTCGAAGGCCCGTTTCACCCACGGACCGCAAAAGCGCATCACATGAACGCCGTTTTCACCCAGAAACGCGTCGGTCGACCAATAACGGCAATTTCCTCCCTCAACGGGCTCGATCATCTGGTCGCGGCGTGCGGCATAGGGCCATGCCTCGTGCCAGGGCGCCTCCCACGCCAGTCGCCGCTCTGGCTCAAACGCGCAGACATATTCGCAATTCACCAGCAGCGCGCCGGGATTGGGATAGTTGACAAGGCTCATATGGACCGGCGCGCCGATTTCGAGCGTGGATGCCGCCTTCACGCAAAAGGGGTTCCATTCCCCATAACGGTCCAGATCGACCAGAATCTCCCACACTATTCCGGCAGGTGCCTCGATCGTGAACTTGTCGGAACTCACGACATTGGCCGGATCAAAGCCGGTTTTCTGATCGAAGGCGGTGTCGAGCATGGTTGGTCCTTTGTTCAGTTGGCGTCTGGGGCGGTCGGAAAGGCGGACAGCAGCGCTGCGTCGACAAGCTGCGCCTGCCCGTTGATTGCCGCCGATGCCGGTCCCATCAGGAACAGTGCGACTTCGGCCACCATCTGCGGCGTCAGCTCGCCACGATAGGTCGGCGGCGTGATGTTTTCCGGCGGCAGAAGCTCATCCTGCGGAGGTGCGCCTACCATTGGCGTCTGCACCGGGCCGGGACAAATCGCATTGACCCGCAGGCCGCGCGCGGCAAATTCGCGTGCTGCGGCGCGGACTAGGCCAACGACGCCATGCTTGGCGGCAGTATACCCCACGGCATCGGAAAAGCCGAGCAACGCGGCTGCAGAGGCCGTTACAACCGCCGCGCCACCGGGGCGCAGTCGCCGCTGCGCCTGTCGCAGACCCAGGAAAGGCCCGCGCAGATTGATTGCAATCATCCGGTCGAACTGGTCGACCGTGATCGTGTCGAAGGGACCATAGTCCTGCAACGCCCCAGCGTTGAGAAAAGCCATGTCCAGCCCATCGAGCGCCGTTTCGGCTTCGTCGAAAAAGCGGACAGTATCGGCTTCGCAGGACACATCGCCCGCGATGGCGATAGCATGGCCGCCGCGCTTCGTGATCAAATCAACAATGCGCTGCCCTTCGCCTGGCCGGATATCAACGATCGCAACGCGGCAACCTTCCTCGGCAAGACGCATTGCCGCAGCGGCGCCGATTCCCGAACCGCCGCCCGTGATCAACGCGGACCTGTTTTTGAACATCATGAAACCGCCCGATCCTCATCCTATGCTGGTCGTATCGCCAGTTCTGTTCCGGCAACATGCTCCGTTGGAAAAGCCGGTGCCTCATCCAAACAGAGGAGGCGCTGTAAATCACGGTCTAGTCAATTTGGGGGTGGAGCGACGCCGTCTTTTGGATCAGCCAATGGAGATCGGATGCGCCGCACGACATCCGCTCAAGGAGAAGATGTTTGGAACAGCTACGCTATGACGGCCAGGTCGCCATCGTCACCGGTGCGGGGCGTGGTTTGGGCAGAAGCTATGCCCGGATACTGGCTGCACGTGGCGCAAAGGTCATCGTCAACGATCTGGGCGGATCGACTACAGGTGGTGGAAAATCGTCGGACCTGGCCGAGGCCGTGGTCGGCGACATCATGGCGCTGGGCGGGGAAGCAATCGCCGATGCTGGCGACGTGACGGACCCCTCGACCGCGCAACGCCTTGTCGCGCTTGCACTCGATCGTTGGGGCCGTGTCGATATCGTCATCAACAACGCCGGCAGCATTGCGCCGGACGTGACACAATCCTTCGCTGAGATGGAGTTGGCGCAGTTCGACCATCAGATGCAGATCCACGCCTATGCCCCCTTCCATCTCGTACACGCCGCATGGCCAGCGATGCTGCGTCAACAGTACGGGCGCATCGTCTGCACATTGTCGGATTCGATGTTCGGGATGGGTGGAGGCGCCGGAATCGGCTACCCGGTGGCAAAGATGGCGATAATGGGGTTCGTGCGGGCGTTAGCGATGGAGGGCGCCCCGCACGGGATTACGTGCAATGCGATCTCGCCAGCCGCCTTTACCCGGCTGGTCGCCATGCATCTTCCCGACAGCGACATTCGCGACTGGATGGAAAAGGCCGCCACACCCGAACGCGTGGCGTCAGTGGTCGCCTGGCTGGTCCATCGCGATGCAACATGCACCGGCCAGTCGATCGCTGCATCCTCTGGCCGTTTCGCCAAAATCGTGACCGGCTTTTCAAAAGGTTATGCCGGTGGCGACCTGACCATCGAAGAGGTGCGCGACCATTTCGATGAAGCCATCGCGACGGACCATATCGATCTCATCGAAAATACCGGCGATGCGATCGCGCTATACCTTAGTGCGCTCAAGGAACGACGGCTGTCCGAGTTGAACAGTCCGCCCGAATGGGTCGCCTGAACGCCCATGCCACAGAATCACCACGACCAGATCGAAAGCGTACCGACTCATGGCTAAGCAGGAAATGGAAACCGGCCACCGCAGATTAAGCTTTGCGATAATTGGCGCGGGCATGGCCGGACTGCTAGCCGGGATTCGGCTAGACCAGAAGGGTGATGCAGATTTCACTATCTACGAAAAAGGCGACACCGTCGGTGGCACATGGCGGGAAAACCGTTATCCGGGCCTGACCTGCGACGTTCCCGCCCATGCCTATACCTATAGTTTCGCGCCCAACCCGGAATGGACGCAGTTTTTCTCCCCCGGTCCGGAGATTCAGCATTATTTCGAACGGATCGCGGACGATTATCGGCTCCGTGACCGCATCCGCTTCAATTCGGAAGTGACGGACTGCCGCTACGTTGATGGCCGCTGGCATATCGAGACATCCGATGGCTGCAAAGACATCGTCGATGTCATCATCGCCGCGACCGGCGTGTTGCATCACCCCAATATCCCGGCCATTCCCGGCCTGGAGGACTTCGGGGGTGATAGCTTTCACAGCGCACGCTGGGACGACAGCGTAGCGCTCGACGGCCGACGCATCGGCGTGATTGGCAATGGTTCGACCGGCGTCCAGATCGTCTCGGCCCTGTCGACCCGCGCCAGCACGCTTGTCCATTTCCAGCGGTCGCCACAATGGATCATGCCGGTCCAGAACTTCATCTATTCGGAAACCGACCGCCACGCCTTTCGTTCGGATGTGTCCAGGATCGACGCGATCCGCTTCGGCGAGGAATATTGGGCCGGCATCCGGCGGTTTAACAAGGCGATCATTGAGGTGGATTCGCCCGAAATGGCGGAAATAGAAGGCGTGGTCCTCCGTAATCTGGAGGACAATATTCAGGACCCGGTACTGCGCGAAAAACTCCGGCCTGATTATCGCGCTGCCTGCAAGCGGCTGATCTATTCGCCCGACTATTATGAGGCGGTGCAACGTCCCGGTGTGATCGTTGAGACGGGGGCAATCGAACGGGTCGAGGTCACAGGCGTCCGCATGAAAGATGGCACGCTGCACGAACTGGACGTGTTGGTATTGGCAACAGGCTTCAAGACCGACCGTTTCGTGCGCCCCATTCAGGTAATCGGACGAGGCGGTAATAACCTCGATGATGCCTGGGCGCTGCGCCCGACCGCTTATTATGCAATCACCGTGCCCGATTTCCCCAACCTGTTCCTGCTCAACGGCCCCACCGCACCAGTGGGCAATTTCTCGCTGATCGACATCGCTGAGCGGCAATGGGACTATATCGACCAACTCCTCGATCTTTTGCGCGACGGAACCTGTTCCGCGATCGCTGCAAAGCCCGAAGCCATGGCTGATTATGAGGAGCGCCGTATCGCGGCCGCGAAGCGGACGATTTTCGGCTCGGGGTGCACGAGCTGGTACCTAGACGCGCAGGGCGTGCCCCAGACATGGCCATGGAGCTACGACCATTTCGCCCAATCGATGGCCGCACCACGGATGGAGGATTTCGAACTGGCGTAATCGCGCGCGCAGTCCACCAGTTTGGGCGACTTACCCCAAATGAAGGTGGATGATCGCCAGAGCCACCAGTAATCTCGATGGCGCGGCAAAAGACCGCAAAAAGGAATTAAAATGACCGGCGAGGACTATTTCGAGATACAGAATCTCATTTTCACCTACCCCATGCTGCTCGACGGGGGCGATTTCGACGCGGTCGGGCGCCTTTTTGAACATGCTGTCGTTTACAGCGCGGGGATGCTGATGGCCGACCGCGATCCTGCCGCGATGGCAGCCTCGTTCCGCGACTGGGTCATTACCTATTCGGACGGAACGCCGCGGACGCGCCATTTCATAAGCAATGTCATCATTAGGCCGAAGGACGAGGGCACGGCCGTCGTCTCATCCTATGTGATGGTCTTCCAGCAAACCGACACGCTGCCGCTCCAGCCCGTCATCGGCGGAGATTACCGCGACACCGTGGCAAAGGTCGATGGCCAGTGGCGCTTCATCGAACGCCATATGGGCAATGATCTCATCGGCACGCTGACCGATCATGGACGCGATCTGCGCGCGATAACGCCCACGCGAGCGAACTGAACAGGAGCGGAGCTCATGCGATATAAAGACAAGGTCGTCATCGTAACCGGTGCCGCATCGGGCATCGGCCGTGCCACCGCCCGGCGGATGGCATCAGAAGGCGCGATACTTGTGCTTGGTGATCTCAACGAAGCGGGTGCCAAGGCCGTGGCTGACACGCTCGATACCCTGACCACGCCGGTGGTGATCGGGTTTGATGCTGGCGATCCCGATTCCTGCCGCGTGTTCATCGCTGACGCAGCAAAGGCGGCGGGCCGCATTGACATGCTGTGCAACATCGCGGGCATCATGGACTGGGCGCCGCTCGCCCGTTTCGACGACAGCCGCTGGGAGCGGATGGTACGCGTCAATCTGAGCAGCGTATTTTACCTCTGCCAGGCGGCGATGCCCCACCTGATCACCGCGAAGGGCAATATCGTCAACATCAGTTCGGCGGCGGGCCTCGTCGGCATAGCCTACACCACGGCCTACTGCGCCACCAAGCATGGCGTGATCGGCATCACCAAGTCGTTGGCAGTCGAATTCGCAAGCACTGGCGTTCGCGTCAATGCCATCTGTCCGACCGGCGTGAAAACGGCGATGACCGGGGAACTCGTCTGGCCAGATGATGTCGATGTCAGCCTGCTGACGCGCAATGCATCGAAGATGGGCGACATGATCGACGCCGAAGAAGTCGCCGCTGCCATCGCCTTTCTGGGATCTGACGACGCGCGGAGCGTCAGCGGTATCGCCATGCCCGTCGATGGGGCGCAGACGGCGGGATAATGCACGCGCGTCTTGCCGCAAACAATCAAATGGGAAGAGGGCCAATGTCGGAGCCAAATTCAGAACTCGTCGAGACGATGTTCTCGCGCATGGCGGTATCGCGCGCGATCGAACGGTTAATGCTGCGCCACACGCGCGATCATAAATTCTCCGGCTGGTGGCATCCGGGCGAAGGACAGGAGGCTGCGCCCATCGGCGCGTCCGCCGCTCTCGCAACATCGGATTATCTTTGGTATCAGGGACGCGGCGCTGCCTGGGCGATTGGCAAGGGGATGGCGCCCGGCCCCATCCTTGGCGACCTGCTCGGCAAGATGTCGGGCGCGACACGCGGCAAAGGTGGCGGTGTTCCTCATTGGGCCGACTATTCGATCGGCGTAATGGGCGAAGGCGCGACGCTGGGCAGCGTCTATCCCTTGGCTGGCGGGTCAGCGCTTGCGTCCAAGATCCGAAAGGACGGTCGGGTCTCGCTGGCAAATTTCGGCGACGGCACGTCTGCAAGAGGCACGTTTCACGAAACCATGGTCCACGCGGCAGCCTGGAAACTGCCGCTGATCTATTTCTGCGAGAATAATGGCCTGCTGGTTGGTACGCGTCTGGGATCGGTCAACTCGACGACGGACATCGCCGATTACGCGGCGGGCTATCATATTCCGGGCGTTATCGTCGATGGTCAGGATGCCATCGCCGTCTATGCCGCGACCTGTGAGGCGGTCGATCGTGCGCGCCGGGGGGACGGGCCGACGCTGATCGAAGCCAAGGTCACGCGCCGTCGCGGGCATTATGCGGGCGATCCCCAAAATTATCGCAGCGACAGCGAATTCGACGATTATCGCGATCCGCTGGATGTTCTGGCCGCGCGGCTTTCGGGAAATGCCGCTGCGCGATTGATCGAGGAGGCGGAAGGCATCGTGGATGCAGCCTATCGGGAGGCAAAGGCCGCGCCCGACCCCGACATGTCGGTTATCGAACGGGATCTTTATTATGTCGACTGAAACGATGGGCTATAATGCGGCGATGGGCCTTGCCCTGGTTGAAGAAATGCGCGCCGACGACAGCATATTCGTGCTGGGGCAAGGTGTCGCCACGGGCGGATGGTTCGGAACGGAAAAGGGGCTGATCGACGAGTTCGGCGTCGACCGGGTTTTGGACAGCAATATTTCCGAAGCGTTCGAGGCGGGCCTCGCCACCGGGGCGGCGATTGCGGGGATGAAGCCCGTCATCAATATGGGCTTTGGCGATTTCGCTCTGATCGCTGGCGATGAAATTTATCATAAGCTGGCGAAATGGCGCTATATGCACGGCCTGAATGTGCCGATGACTGCCGTCATCATTTTCCCGATCGGAGCGATGGGCGGCGCTGGACCGGAACACTCAAGCTGCACCGAAGTCTTGGGGATGCATTTCCCGGGATTGAAGGTGGTCGTTCCCTCGACGCCGGAAGATGCAAAGGGGCTTATGAAAGCGGCGCTGCGCGAACCCAACCCCGTATTGTTTCACAGTGTCCAGAGCCTGGGGTGGAGCAAGGGATATGTCCCGCTCGACCCTGAATTCATCGTTCCGATCGGCAAGGCCGCGATCCGCCGCCAAGGCGACAGCATGACGCTGATAACCTATGGGTCGATGGTATCTCGCTCACTTGCTGCGGCCGATCAGCTCGCCGCCGACGGCATCGATGTCGAGGTGATCGATCTTCGCAGCCTTGTGCCACTGGACTGGGACTGCGTGCTCGGATCGGTGCGCAAGACGCATCGTGCAATGGTCGTCCATGAAGCGGCCAAGACCGCTGGCCCTGGCGCGGAAATCGCGGCGCAGATACAGGAAACCGCATTTTTCGATCTGGAAGCACCAATCCTGCGCCTTGGCGCGAAGGATTTTCCGTTGCCCCAGCACAGTGATCTGGAAGCCCTTTCGATCCCGTCCATCGATGCCATCGCACAGATGGCACGGGACCTGATGAGCCTTTGAGGAAATGCCAATGTCCATTCTACACACCCTCAACATTCCGCAAATGGGCTCGGTAGAGAATGCCAAGATCCTTGAATGGCGAATTTCGGAAGGCGACAGTTTCAAAGAAGGCGATATCCTCTACGAGGTGGAGACGGACAAGACCGCAACGGAAGTCGAAGCGGTCGAGGCCGGGATACTCGCCCGACAGATCGGTCGGGCAGACGACGAGATGAAGATTGGCGACAAGGTCGGCCTCTGGGTTCCGCCCGGCACGTCACCGACCGCGATCGCGGAGGCGCTGGCGGCAATTGATGAGGCTGGCCCGGCTACAGTTGCGGAACAGGCCATTGCGCCCTCGACCGCAACGGCCGACCCGACTGACACGAAAAGCATTGCGGGACGGATAAGTCCGCTGGTTCGCAAACTTGCAAAGGATCATGGCGTTGACCTGTCGGCCGTGACCGGAACCGGACCCGGCGGCAAAGTCACGCAGGACGACGTTCTTGCCGCAGGCGGCGGCGATCGGCCGACGCTCGCGCCGCACTCGATGCGGCGCAAGGCCATTGCCCAAACGCTGACGAAAGCGGCGGCTGTGCCTTCGTTGACGGCGGATATGGAAATCGATCTTTCGGCGCTGTTCGCAAGGCGCGCCGCCCTGAAAGAGGCGGGGCAACCCACGCCTTCCATTCTGGGCTATATCGCCCATGTCACTGCGACAACCATCCTCAAACATCCAAAGTTAAATGCGACTTGGGGCGAGCAGGAACTGTCGCTTTGGCCAACGGTCAATCTGGGGATCGCGGTCGATGCGGAAGACGGCCTGATAGTGCCGGTGATCCGTAACGCGGAGCAGCAAGACCCGATGGCGCTCACTCAGGCAATCGCCGCATTGGCGGAGAGCGTCCGTACCGGATCGGTCAGGCAAACGGATCTGGAAGGTGGAACGTTTACGATCTCCAATCCCGGCTCTGTCGGACCTGTCATGCGCGCCGAAGCCTTGCTGAATGTTCCGCAAGTTGCGCTGCTGGGCGTGGGCGGCATCGTTCACTCGCCTCGCGCAGCGATGGTAGACGGTGAATGGACTGTGGCGGTGAAGCCGATGGTCTGTTTTTCACTGACCTTCGACCACCGCGCGATCGACGGAGGCCCCGTCATCGCTTTCCTCAATGCACTGAGAGTTGGGATCGAGGCGCTGTGAGGTCCAACAGGGCAATAGGCAGTCCTTCCGTCCAGCCATGTGCAGGAACACATGTTGATGGAAAATGATCTCGGCGAAGCGCAAATCATCGCTGGCAAGGTGGAAGCTTTCGTCAGGAATGTCGTCATCCCTTTTGAGGCGGATTATCACCAGGGAGGTCATGGGCCATCCGATGCGTTGGTCCAGGAGATGCGGGCCAAGGCCATCGCTTCGGGGCTGCTGACACCGCATGTTCGACCAGATGGGTCTCACTTCACACACCGCGGAACCGCACTGATCCTGCGCGCGTCGGGCCTGTCACCGCTCGGACCCGTCGCTTTGAACACAGCCGCGCCGGATGAGGGCAATATCTACCTTCTGGGCCACGTCGCAACGACAGAGCAGAAAGCGCGTTTCCTTGACCCGCTGATCGCGGGGCACAGCCGCTCCTGCTTCCTGATGACGGAACCGGCGGAAGAGGGCGGCGCCGGGTCCGATCCCTCGATGATGATGACGATGGCGCGGCAGGACGGCGACTACTGGATCGTGAACGGGCGCAAGGCGTTCGCGACGGGCTTCGAAGGCGCGGCGTTCGCGATCCTGATGGCAAAGACGGTGCGCGACGGCAAGGATACCGCGACCATGTTTCTGGTCGATCTTCCGCATCCCGCGATCAGGCAGGATCGGCTGATCGACACCATCGACAGTTCGATGCCGGGTGGCCATGCGGTCGTCACGATCAACGATTTACGCCTGCCGACCAGCGCCATCCTCGGTGCGCCGCACGAAGGGTTCGCCTACGCACAGATACGCCTCAGCCCGGCCCGGCTGACACATTGTATGCGCTGGTTGGGGAGCGCTATGCGTGCCAACGAAATTGCGACAGCCTATGCGCTCAAACGCAAGGCCTTCGGCCAGTTGCTGATCGATCACGAAGGCGTCGGCTTCATGCTGGCGGAAAATTTGATCGACCTCAAGCAGAGTGAATTGATCATCGATTGGTGCGCCGATGCACTCGACCGCGGAGACAAAGCTGTGACTGAAAGCTCTATGACAAAGGTTGCGGTGTCGGAGGCGCTCTACCGCGTGGCTGACCGTTGCGTACAGATATTGGGCGGCACGGGGGTATCGCGCGATACGGTCGTCGAGCAGGTCTTTCGCGAAATCCGGGCTTTCCGCATTTATGACGGTCCGACAGAAGTTCATAAATGGTCGCTGGCCAAAAAAATTAAGCGCACCTTCGCAATTGCGAATATCGAATGAGCACCGATACGCAGTCCAATGTGGGCACGACCCCGGTACGCGCGGGTCAGGGCTTCGATGAGCAGGCGATGGCCCGCTGGATGAAGTCGAATGTCGCGGGTTTCACCGGTCCGTTGAGTGTTGACCAGTTCAAGGGCGGGCAATCCAACCCGACTTACCGGCTTATGACGCCTGGCCGGGCTTATGTTCTGCGCTGTAAGCCTATGGGGCAGTTACTGGCCGGGGCGCATGCGATCGAACGCGAGGCGCAGGTATTGACCGGCCTCGAAAAAGCCGGCTTCCCGGTGGCACATGTCTATGGGCTGTGCACTGACGATAGCGTGATCGGCCGATGGTTCTATGTCATGGAATTGGTGGAAGGGCGCATCTTCTGGGATGCTACGCTGCCAGAGGTTAATGTTGCCGACCGCCCGGCCTATTTCGATGCGATGAACGCTGCTATGGCCCAGCTTCACGGAGTTGATTACCACGCCGTAGGGCTGGGTGAATATGGCCGGCCTGGCAATTACTTCGCACGCCAGATCGACCGCTGGTCACGGCAGTACCTTGGAGATGTCGAGGCCGGACGCGATCCGAACATGGATCGACTGATCGAATGGCTGCCCGCTAATATTCCGCCCGACGACGAGTCATCGATCGTGCATGGCGACTTCCGCGTTGACAATATGATCTTCCACCCAACGGAACCGCGGGTTGTGGCCGTTCTCGACTGGGAATTGTCGACGCTCGGTAATCCGCTCGCGGACTTCGCCTATAACGCGATGATGTACCGTATGCCGCCCCACATCGTGGCAGGGTTGGGCGGCGTCGACCTTGCCGCATTCAATATTCCAACCGAGGACGAATATGTCGCAGCTTATTGTAAGCGGACAGGCAGAGCCTCTATTCCCAATTACCATTTCTATATTGCGTTCAATTTCTTTCGGTTGGCGGCCATCTTTCACGGCATCAAAGGCCGCGTCATCCGCGGCACGGCGTCATCCGTGCAAGCAGCGGAGCGGGCCGAAGCATTTCCGGAGCTTGCACGATTAGCGTGGCAGCAAATACAAGAGTTTCGCTTAGCTACATCTACACCGGACTATGGCGATTGTGGGTCTGCAACCTAAGGCCTGTGGGGATTCATCGCGAGTTGATGACGGCGGCGGGGAGGCAGATCATGGCCTCGAAGCTTTGATCTGTTTTGCAGGCGCGCATGGCGATGCGCTTGAACTCTTTGAGTTTGCAGAAGAAGTCTTCGATCAGATGCCGCCACTTGTACATCTCGCTACCGAGCGGGATGGGCTTGCTTCGACGTGGGTTTGAAAACATCGGCTTTGCGCCAGCCGCGGAATCGTCGGAACACCGTGCTCCAGTTACCGAACACCGCAGGAAAGTCGCGCCATGGATTGCCTGTCCGGACAATCCACAGCACGGCCTCCATAAATAGCCGGTTGTTTCTCCCGCTCCGCCCTCGGTCAGTCGGCTTACCCAGACAATGCGGTTCCATCTTCGCCCATTGGGCGTCGGTCAATATGAAGCGATCCATCCAAAGCGTGAATCACATCTTCGCCAAAATGGGAATCTTAAATCCCCACAGGCCTTATTGCGCCTCGCCTCGCCGCGGAGGGACGCTGCCTTCAGCCTGCGACCCAGATGAGCCCCCTGCCCGCCCGTCAAGCGCTCGGCGCGCCCTTGCTGATAGGGGCGGATGAAAGACCCAAAAACTGGAGCGTCGAACTGGATCAGCGGACGGGTTCAAGGAGGCGTTGCTTCGGCAGTTGATCCACCACAATCCTGAAATCCTCCCAATCACGCAGGATGGCGGCCATCGCTGGAACAAGATATCTGAAATTGATATTCCTATTACTCATGAATCTTTTCTATGATACATATGCATCATGCGCCCGACCGATACCAGCCTTTGGCTTGCCCTCCTGCATCAGCTTCCTGCGAAGCCGCCCTATCTCCGGGTAAAAATCTGGCGGCGTTTGCAGGCGATTGGCGCCGTTCCTCTCAAAAATGCCGTCCACGTCCTGCCGCGCTCGGTCGAGGGTGAGGCGGCGTTCCGGGAGCTTCTGACCGAGATCACAGAAAATGGCGGCGAAGCGACCCTCATCGAGGCCCGTCTGTTGGTTGGCCAGACCGACCTGGATGTCCGCACGCTGTTCGATACCGCGCGAGATGCGGATTATGACGAGATCGCGCAGGCCGCGCGCCGGTTGCTGGACACGGGGCCGGCCAGCGGCGCCGATATTGCGCGCCTGCAAAAGCGGATGGAAGAGGCCAGCCGATTGGACTTCTTTGGCGCTCATGGTCGTCAGGACGCCGAAGCCGCGCTGGCGGAGCTGGACCGCCAACTTTATCAGCATCCCGATGTGAGCCGAGCCGAACCGGCAGACGCGCCACAGCCGATCGACCTTATCGGCCGCACCTGGATCACGCGCAGCGGCATCCATGTCGATCGCATCGCCTGCGCCTGGTTGATCCGGCGCTTTATCGACCCGGATGCCCGGTTCAAGTTCGTCGACAGCCGCCATTATGATCCCGTCGAGGGAGAACTCCGCTTCGACATGGTCGATGCCGAATTCACCCATGAAGGCGGCCGTTGCAGCTTCGAGACGCTGCTCATGCGCGCTGACTTGATAGATGATCATGCGCTCGTGGCGATCGGTGAGATCATCCATGAACTGGACATTGGCGACGGCAAGTTCGCCCGGCCGGAAACGGCGGGCGTCGGCGCCATGCTGTCGGGCGTTTGCGCATCGACTGACGACGATCTCCAGCGCATCGCCACCGCCAGCGAGGCGCTCAACCAGTTCCACGCCTATTTCAGCACCAGAAAGTCCGAGCGATGAGCACCACCATCACCGATCTTCACGAAGGCGCTGATGGTTCGCACGGAGATCATGGAATCGCCTTTGGTGAGGCCGCGCGCGTCTGGGCGCGGATCGCCGCGCTGAGTTTCGGCGGACCGGCAGGTCAGATCGCAGTCATGCACCGCATCCTGGTCGATGAGAAACGCTGGATCGGTGAAGAACGCTTCCTGCACGCGCTCAACTATTGCATGTTGCTGCCCGGCCCCGAGGCGCAGCAACTCGCAGCCTATATTGGCTGGCTGTTGCACAAGACCAAGGGCGGCTTGGTCGCAGGAGCCCTGTTTGTCCTCCCCGGCTTCCTGGCGATCCTGGCGCTGAGCTACATTTATGTGCTGCTCGGTCATGCGCCTCTGATCGAAGGCCTTTTCTTCGGCCTCAAAGCCGCTGTTTTGGCGGTCGTCGTTCAGGCAGTTGTTCGCGTCGGCTCCCGCGCGCTCAAGAACAACGTGATGCGGGGCATGGCGGTCGCAGCTTTCGCAGCGATCTTCTTCCTGGGCGCGCCCTTCCCCGTCATCATATTGGCGGCCGCACTTGGCGGCTATATCGGCGGCCGGGCGGGTCTTCCCGCGTTCAGGGGCGGCGGCAGCCACGGATCGGGCGGCGGCAACATTGTCCATGATCGCGACACCGCACTTGGCGAAGGCCTGCCGGATCACGCCCGGCCCAACCTTTCCTGGTCGCTCAAGATTTCGACAACCTTGCTGTTCCTCTGGCTTGCACCCGTGGTCCTGCTGTTCGTTTTCGCGGGACCCAATGATGTCTTCACCAAAATCGCGGCCTTCTTCAGCCAGATGGCGGTTGTGACCTTCGGCGGAGCCTACGCGGTGTTGGCCTATGTGGCGCAAGAGGCGGTGGGCACCTTCGGCTGGTTGCGCCCCGGCGAGATGCTGGATGGTCTGGGGCTGGCGGAAACGACGCCCGGTCCGCTCATCATGGTGACGCAGTTCGTCGGCTTCCTCGCGGCATTTCGCGAAGCGACCGGGTTGAACCCGCTCGTGGCGGCAACGCTGGGGGCAATCCTCACCACCTGGGTTACGTTCGTGCCTTGCTTCCTTTGGATTTTCGCGGGTGCGCCCTTTGTCGAAGGGCTGAGAGGGAACCGGGCACTTTCGGCGTCTCTTGGCGCAATCACTGCCGCCGTGGTCGGGGTTATCCTGAACCTAGCGCTGTGGTTTGCGATCCATACCCTGTTCCGCGAAGTACGGCCGGTCCATTTCCTGGGCAGCAGTTTCGATATGCCCGTTCTGGCGTCGCTGAACCTTCCGGCGCTTGTTTTGGCAGTGGGCGCAGCGATCGCCGTCTTCCGCTTCAAAGTCGGCATGATCCCGGTCCTGTTTACGTGCGCCGGGTTGGGGGCGGCTTATGTCCTCCTCGTCTGAGCGGAAGACAATGGTCGAATTAAATTTGTGCATCGCAAAATATTGCTTGCGACTCCAATGAATCGATGACAGCTTGCTTTTTATCGGAGCAGGGGCGCTTCGATCCATAAGTTGAACCTAGCCGATGACGGCACGGTTCAGCTTCGATCCTTAAAACGGATCTGCACGGCAATGACGCCGCCCGGATAGGTCGATCGACCTTTATCCTGGCGGCTTTTTTATTGGTTTTTCGCTGGCGGCCTGGATGCTGCCGGGCGGCTCTCAACATCATCTTCAAACGCCGGAACGCATTTCCGGCGACGGCTGGCTGCGCCTTTGTGCAGCCGAAGCGCACAACAGGGAAGGAATTTGGGGAATGGCAGAGGTGGACAATCCGAATGGCTTCAGTCGGCGCGGGCTGCTCAAGACGACCGGAACTGCGGCCCTTTTTGCCGCAGTGCAACAGGCATTTCCGTCCGGCGCCTTTGCTGCTGGAGCCGGGCCGGAAGTAACCGGCGCCAAGCTCGGCTTCATTGCGCTGACGGATGCGGCGCCGCTGATCATTGCCAAGGAACTGGGTCTTTTCGCCAAATATGGCATGCCTGATGTGCAGGTCACGAAGCAGGCGAGTTGGGGCGCGACGCGGGACAATCTGGTGTTGGGCAGCGCCGCTGGCGGCATTGACGGCGCGCATATCCTGACCCCCATGCCCTATCTTTTGACGCTGGGCCGGATCGGCAAGGCAACGCCAATGAGCATTCTTGCCCGCCTTAACGTCAACGGCCAGGGCATTTCGGTGTCCAAGGAATATCTGGGTGCCAAGGCCGATATCAACGCCGCCAAGATGAAGGGCGTGATCGCGCAGCGCAAGGGCGCGGGCAAGAAGATCACCATGGCCATGACCTTCCCCGGCGGGACGCATGACCTGTGGATCCGCTATTGGCTGGCGGCGGGCGGCATCGATCCCGACAAGGATGTGGAACTGATCACCATTCCGCCGGCGCAGATGGTCGCGAACATGAAGGCGGACACGATGGACGCCTTCTGCGTGGGTGAGCCGTGGAACGACCAGTTGGTCGCGCAACAACTGGGCTATACCGCCGTATCGACTGGCCAGATGTGGATGAACCATCCCGAAAAAAGCTTTGCGATGCGTTCCGACTGGGTCGCCAAATATCCGCGCGCTGCGGTGGCGATCACGGCGGCGGTGCTGGAGGCGCAGCGCTGGGCCGACAATCCGAACAATGTCACGCGCCTCGCCGGGGCTATCGCTGGCCGCGATTATCTGAAATGTCCGATCACCGACATTGCCGACCGGTTGCAGGGCAATTTCGCCATGGGCGACGGGCGGAAATATCCGAACGCACCGTTCAAGATGAAGTTCTGGAACGGCTATGCCAGCTTCCCTTACAAGAGCCATGACCTATGGTTCCTGACCGAAGAGCAGCGCTGGGGCAAGCTGCCCATGACGCTCGACACCACGGGCACGATCGCCAAGGTCAACCGATCCGACATCTGGCGCAAGGCGGCCGCGATGCTGGGCGGCAAGGGTCCGGCCAGTGACAGCCGCGGCGTTGAGAAATTCTTCGACGGCAAGACATTCAATCCCGCCAATCCCAAGGCCTATCTGGCCAGCCTGGCGATCAAGCGCGTCTGATTGAGGGAGAAAGCCATGGCTTCACCGTCATCCAACGGCAAAAGCGTACCGTCGGCTTCGGCCGCCGGTGCCGCTACAGCCGCCACCGAATTGGGGGTCATCCTGCCCTATCCCGAAGAGGCAATTGCGCGCCGCAGTTTCGAACCAGTCGCGGCGCCAGTCCATCCGCTGGTGAAGGCGGCGCGGACCGTGGTCGCCACTGTTCTGCCGACGCTGGTGATGCTGGTCGGGTTGCTCGCCTTCTGGCAGCTGCTGTGCAGTTCACCCGACACGACCTTCCCCAGCCCGCTCAAGGTCTGGCAGGAAAGTCATGAGGTGATCGTCCATCCGTTCAAGGGCGTGGACATCGGCCTCACCCATTTCAGCATTCAAGACGGCGGCGATGTCGGCATTGCCGGGCATGTGCTGACCAGCCTCAGCCGTGTGCTGATCGGTTACAGCCTGGCCTCGATCGTCGGCATGGCGCTGGGCATTTTGATTGGGCAGAGCATATTCGCCTTCCGGGCGCTCGATCCGCTGTTCCAGGTGCTGCGGACGGTGCCGCCGCTGGCATGGCTGCCGATCAGCCTCGCCATTTTCCAGCAGGCGCAGCCCTCGGCGATCTTCCTGATCTTCATCACCGCCATCTGGCCGGTCATCCTGAATACGGCTGCGGGCGTACAAACCATTCCGGCGGCCTATCGCAATGTCGCAAAGGTGCTGGCGCTCAATCCGATCGAATATTTCACCCGCATCATGTTGCCCGCCACGGTGCCACACATGTTCACCGGCCTGCGCATCGGCGTCGGCATGAGCTGGCTCGCGATCGTTGCGGCTGAAATGGTGCAGGGCGGCACCGGCGTCGGCTTCTTCATCTGGGACAGTTACAACAGCTCGTTGCTGACCGACACCATCGTGGCGCTGATCTGGATTGGGCTGGTGGGTTTCGCGCTGGACCGCATCGTCGCCTTTGCGGGCCGCATCATCGGCCGCGCAGGCTGAACAAGGGAGGCGTTCATGAAACAACGCAGCTATCTCGCGCTAGAAGGCATCACCGTCGAATTTCCGACCAAGGCGGGACGCTTCTGCGCGCTCGACGGAATCGATCTGGAAGTTGAAAAGGGGCAGTTCGTGGCGCTGATCGGCCATTCTGGCTGCGGCAAGTCGACCCTGCTCAATGCCGTGGCGGGTCTGGTCAAGCCGACGCGCGGCGCCATCTTCCTCGACGGGGAAGTGGTGGACGCACCGGGACCGGATCGGGCGGTGGTCTTTCAGGACCATTCGCTGCTGCCCTGGCTGACGGTCGAGGAAAATGTGCGGCTGGCGGTCGACAAAACGGCGCAGGGCAAGAACAAGGCCGAACGCAAGGATTGGGTCATGCATAATCTGGAACTGGTCCAGATGGCGCATGCCGCCGCCAAGCGACCGGGCGAGCTGTCGGGCGGCATGAAACAGCGCGTCGGCATTGCCCGCGCCATCGCCATGAACCCGCGCGTCCTGTTGATGGACGAACCGTTCGGCGCGCTCGACGCATTGACGCGGGCGGCGTTGCAGGATGTCGTCATGGAATTGCAGTCGCGGCTCAACAACACCGTGCTGATGATTACCCATGATGTTGATGAAGCGGTGCTGCTGGCCGACCGGGTGGTGATGATGACCAATGGCCCGGCGGCACGCATCGGCGAGGATCGCTCCATCGCCCTCGCCCGGCCGCGCAACCGGCTCGAAGCCATCGATACGCCCGAATATGCCGAGGCGCGATCGGCCGTCATCCACTTCCTGCACGAGCGCTACCGCAATCCAGCGACGCTCGCCGCCTGAGATTTCAAGACGTTTCAACTTGGAGGGGATGCTCTGAAAAGGCCGAAAAAAGCCATCGGAAGCATTTGAAGGGGAATTTATGGGTAGAGTTTCATTTCTGTTGTCTGCAACGGCCTTGTCCGCGATCGCGACACCGGTGCTGGCGCAGGACATTGTGTTCAAGCCGATCATTGAGGCGCGTCTGCGGTACGAAACGGTGGACCAGGATGGTCCTGCGCCGCTGACCAGCAGCCGCGATGCCGATGCGGTGACCGTGCGCCTGCGCGCGGGTGGCGAGATTTCCAAGGGGCCGTTCGCCTTCCTGGCTGAAGGGGAAGGCACGCTGGCGATCGACGAGGATTATAATAGCGGGGTCAATGGCAAGACGCTCTACCCGGTGGTGCCAGACCCGGAAAATGTCGAACTGAACCGTCTCCAGCTCCAGTATCGCACCAAGCCGCTAGTGGTGACCGTCGGCCGTCAGCGGATCAATCTGGACGATCAACGTTTCGTCGGATCGGTCGCCTGGCGCCAGAATGAACAGACGTTCGATGCCGTGCGCGTCGAATATATGGGCGTCAAAAATCTGAAGGTCGACGTGACCTACGCCATTTCAGCCCGGACCATCTGGGGCATCGACGGCGGCAAGTTCGGCGCGACCAACCGGCCGACCCAAATCGATGGCGACGATATTTTCGCCAATATCTCCTACAAGACCAAGTACGGCACGCTGACCGGCTTTGCCTATCTGGTCGATGAGGATGAAGCTGTGGCGGCGCTGCGCCGGAACAGCAGCCAGACCTATGGTGCGCGGTTCGCGGGCACGATGCCGCTGTCGAAGAAGGTGAAGCTCAGCTACCTCGCCAGCTATGCGCATCAAAGCGACTATAGGGGCAATCCTGTCGATTATTCGGCGGACTACGCCGCAGCGGAACTTGGGCTGGATGTCGCTGCGTTCAAGCTGACCGGCGGATATGAACTGCTCGGCTCCGATGCGGGCGCGACGGGGATTGCGGGCGGCTTCGCCTTCCAGACGCCCTTCGCGACGCTGCACAAGTTCAACGGCTGGGCCGACAAGTTTCTGACGACGCCGGGGACGGGCATTCAGGATTATTATGCCGGCGTCGGCTATACCGTGCCCAAGATCGGCAAGGCGGGACCGCTCGTCGCGTCCTTCACCTATCATCATTTCAGCAGCGACCGGCTGTCGATCCATTATGGCGACGAGTATAATGCGCAGGTCACGCTGAAGATTAACAAGCATCTGAACGCGCTCGTCAAATATGCCGATTATGATCGCAAGGGGATCGCCAGCTTCACTGGTGACGCTGACACGAAGAAATTCTGGGCTCAGATCGACTACGCGCTCTGAACGGATAGCTGACTATTTCAGGCGCGCGACTTCTGGTTCGACCGACATCCCCGTGAGCGAGTTTCGTGAAACGTGGGACACAAGGTTGGCACGGAGCGCGCGCCCAAACCCCGCCCAATCTGGGCAATCCGCTTCTTTCTGATTAGAATGGACGATCCGGGATCGCGTAGGCTCCTTTCCGAAATATGCTGACAGAGGATTTGGGAAACCGTCCGTCCATGTTCATAGAGTTTGCCTGTTCAGCCTCAGAGCATTGGTGACGACGCTGACGGATGAAAGCGCCATCGCCGCCGCTGCAATCATGGGTGAAAGCAGGATGCCGAATAGCGGGTAGAGCAGGCCCGCCGCGATCGGCACGCCCGCAGCATTGTAGATGAAGGCGAAGACCAGGTTTTGCCGAATGTTCGACATGGTCGCACGGCTAAGGAGGCGGGCACGCACGATGCCGTTGAGGTCGCCCTTGAGCAAGGTCACGCCTGCGCTCTCGATGGCGACATCCGTTCCAGAGCCCATGGCAATGCCGACATCGGCGGCGGCAAGGGCTGGAGCGTCGTTCACGCCGTCACCGGCCATGGCGACCACCCGGCCCTCGCTCTTGAGCTTGGCGATGACCGCGCTCTTTTGATCGGGCAGCACGTCCGCCTCGACTTCGTCGATGCCCAGACGGGCCGCCACCGCCTGCGCCGTGGTCTTGTTGTCGCCGGTCACCATCACGACGCGGATTCCCTCCTTACGCAGTGCGACGAGCGCTTCCGGGGTCGTCTGCTTGACGGGATCTGCGATGGCAATAATCCCTGCCGCTTCGCCGTCGATACCAACGAAAATCGCGGTTGCGCCGTCCCGCCGCAGATCGTCAGCGGCAGCCGCGAGCGCACTTGTATCGACGCCCTGATCATCAAGAAAGGACGCGTTGCCCAGGACGATCCTGCGCCCTTCGACGATGCCGGTCGCTCCGCGTCCGGTAGGAGAATCGAACGCGCCAACCTCGGGCAAGACCATCGACCGGCCCCGGGCGGCTTCGACAATGGCAAGAGCAAGCGGATGCTCCGAAGCCCGTTCGACCGAGGCGGCGAAGCGTAGTAATTCGGCCTCCATCTGGCCCGCAGTCGGCACTATGGCGATCACGGCGGGGCGCCCTTCCGTAAGCGTGCCGGTCTTGTCGACGACCAGTGTGTCGACCTTCTCCATATGCTCCAGCGCCTCCGCATTCTTGATGAGGACGCCCAGGCCCGCGCCCCGGCCGACGCCCACCATGATCGACATCGGGGTTGCCAGGCCCAGCGCACAGGGGCAGGCGATAATCAGTACCGCGACAGCCGCGACGAGACCGTAGGCGAAGCGAGGCTCCGGCCCCCAGATACCCCAACCGGCGAAAGCAAGGACAGCGACGGCGATGACGACCGGCACGAACCAGCCCGAAACCTGATCGGCCATGCGCTGAATCGGCGCGCGCGACCGCTGCGCCTCGGCGACCATCTGCACGATGCGGGCCAGCATCGTATCGCGGCCGACCTTGGTGGCCACGACGACAAGCGCGCCGGTCTGGTTGAGTGTACCGCCGATGACGCTGTCGCCCTTGGCCTTGGTGACCGGCATGGATTCTCCCGTCACCATGGACTCGTCCAGTGATGAACGTCCGTCCTCGACAGTCCCATCTACGGGCACCTTTTCGCCCGGTCGCACCCGAAAACGGTCGCCAACGCCGACGAGATCGAGACTGACCTCCTCATCCTCGCCATTTGCGAGCAGACGGCGGGCCGTCTTGGGCGCCAGGCGGAGGAGTGCCTTGATCGCACCTGACGTTCGCTCGCGCGCGCGCAGTTCGAGAAGCTGGCCAAGCAGGACGAGCACAGTGATCACCGCCGCTGCCTCGAAATACACAGCCACCATGCCATCGGCGTTGCGGAAGGCCGGAGGGAACAGCTCGGGGGCCAGTGCGGCGACCATGCTGTAAGCCCATGCGACACCCGTGCCCATGGCAATCAGGGTGAACATGTTCAAGTTGCGGGTCTTGAGAGAGGCCCAGCCCCGCGTAAAAAACGGCCATCCGGCCCAAAGCACGACGGGCGTCGCCAGCACTAGCTGAATCCCCGTTGAAACCGGCATAGGCACGAAATGATGAAGAGCGGGAAACAGATGCCCGCCCATTTCAAGCACGAGCACGGGAAAGGCGAGGATGAGGCCAATCCAGAAGCGACGTGTCATGTCGGCCAGTTCCGGACTGGGACCGCTCTCCGCACGCGCCATTTCCGGTTCGAGAGCCATGCCGCAGATCGGACAGGCGCCGGGATGATCCTGTCGCACTTCCGGGTGCATTGGGCAGGTCCAGATCGTGCCATCAGGGTTTGCGTTCGGGATGGGCGGCGTTCCGCCAATATAGCGTAGGGGATCGGCCGCGAACTTTGCCTGGCACTTACTGCTGCAAAAATAGAAAGTCTTGCCGCCATGCTCGGCGCGATGCGCCGTACCATGCGGATCGACCAACATATCGCAGACGGGATCGTGCACGTCCTGCTCCACTACGGAGGCGTGATGATCGTGACGGGCATGGTCCATCTCAATTCCTCGTCTGATCTACGTCCCGCTTCTCGACAGCATGTTGACGTCAATAAGCCAAGGCGGGGCTTTGAATGCTTGAAGTAGGACGGTCGCGTCGGGGGCGCGCTACGGTACGATACTTATATCGCGCATGGCTGACGGGTCGATGATACCGAAACCGCCGTACTGATCGACCATGCAGAACGAAGGAGCTTTTGCGTCGGCGGTGACATAACGCTCATCGCTACAGCGGCAAGCGGGACTATGCCGAAGCGGAGCGCTTATTCCACCTCGAATATCGGATGAACCATCTGCTGTTCATTTGTGGATAGCCAAACGTGACGCGTGCCAGCGGAGATGATCCGCCATAAAGGTGGAAATGAAATAATAGCTGTGATCATAGCCCTCGCGCATGTTGAGGGTGAGATCGATATTCGCTGCGGCGCAGGCGTCCTTCAGCAGATGGGGGCGCAGTTCCTGATCCAGAAACATGTCTGCCCCGCCTTGGTCTACCAACAGCGCGCTGACCCTCGCGCCGTCCTCAATCAAGGCTACCGCATCATGCTTCCGCCAGGCGTTGCGGTCGTTGCCGAGATATCCTGACAAAGCCTTCTGCCCCCACGGAACCTGACTTGGGGCAACGATGGGGGCGAAGGCAGAAACTGCCGCATATCGATCCGGGTGGCGCAGTCCGATGGTCAGGGCGCCATGACCGCCCATCGAATGGCCCATGATCGACTGCCGGGTCATATCGGCGGGGAAATTGTCCGCGATCACTCGCGGCAGTTCGTCTGTAAGATAGGACCACATCTTATAATGGCGGTTGTAGGGCGCTTCGGTCGCATCGACGTAGAAACCCGCGCCAAGGCCGAAATCATAAGCGCCCGCCGGATCGTCCGGCACATCATTGCCGCGCGGCGATGTATCGGGCGCTACGAAGATCAGGCCAAGATCGGCGCATGCGCGGCGAAACTCGCCCTTTTCCGTCACATTTGCGTGGGTGCAGGTCAGCCCGGACAGATACCAGACAATGGGGAGCTTCCGCCCTTCCGCCTGTGGTGGAACGAAGACCGAAAAGGTCATCTCCGTTCCGGTCGCGCTCGACGCGTGCTTGTACACGCCTTGCACGCCTTCGAACGAACGACTGGCGCTGACCTGCTCTATGCTCATTGGTCAGTGCCCGCCGGATCGCGAAAGAGGGCGACGTCGCCATCGTCGGAGATTACTGCCATCTGGATATTCCGCTCCCGTTGACGCTGTGTTTTCAGAAAAGGACCACCGACCTGATGCTTTCGCCCGCGTGCATGAGGTCAAAGCCTTTGTTGATTTCATCCAGCGTCAGAAGATGGGTGATCATCGGGTCGATCTGAATATGCCCGTTCATGTACCAGTCGACGATCTTGGGAACATCGGTCCGGCCTTTCGCGCCGCCGAAAGCCGTACCCTTCCACACCCGGCCGGTCACGAGTTGGAACGGGCGGGTGCTGATTTCCTTCCCGGCCTCAGCCACGCCGATGATGATGCTTTCGCCCCAGCCACGATGGCAGCATTCCAACGCGGTGCGCATGACTTCGGTGTTGCCGGTCGCATCGAAGCTATAGTCGGCCCCGCCATCCGTGACCTCAAGGATCTTCGCCACGGTTTCGTCGCGCGACAGTCCCTTGCTGTTGATGAAATGAGTCATGCCGAACTTGCGGCCCCATTCCTCACGGTCGGCGTTGATGTCGATGCCGATGATCTTGCCCGCGCCCACCATCTTGGCGCCCTGGATCACATTAAGGCCGATGCCACCAAGGCCGAAGACGACAACATTCTCGCCGGCCTTCACCTTTGCGGTGTTGACGACCGCGCCGACCCCGGTGGTGACGCCGCAGCCAATATAACAGCTCGACTGGAACGGCGCGTCCTCCCTGATCTTCGCCACGGCGATTTCCGGCAGAACGGTGAAATTGGAGAAGGTCGAGCAGCCCATATAGTGAAAAATCGGCTGCCCCTTGTAGGAAAAGCGGGTAGTGCCATCGGGCATGAGCCCCTTGCCCTGGGTGGCGCGGATCGCGGTGCACAGGTTGGTCTTGCCCGAAAGACAGCTTTTGCACTGGCGGCATTCCGGGGTGTAGAGTGGGATGACGTGATCGCCGGGCTTGACGGACGTTACGCCGACCCCGACCTCCCGGACTATCCCTGCCCCCTCATGGCCCAGGATCGAGGGGAAGATGCCTTCGCTGTCGAAACCATCGAGCGTGTAGGCATCCGTGTGGCAGATCCCCGTCGCCATGATTTCCACCAGCACCTCACCCGCCTTTGGGCCTTCCAGGTCCAGCTCCACTATCTCAAGGGGCTTTTTGGCTTCGAAAGCGACGGCGGCGCGGGTTTTCATTCAATTTCCTCGATCCGAAATGACATTGCGCCTCTTAGCACTAGGCCAATAAGGCGGTAATAGGGTTTTTCCTCAATACACTATTGCGTGGGAGGGATAGTTATGTCGTCCTGGGACGGGTTCGACGAATTTCTGGCTGTGGCGTCCACAGGGTCGTTCACGCGCGCGGCGCAGTTGATCGGCATTGTCCGTCGTCAGAACATTCGGCACACGTCTCGTCGTAATTAGCGGAGTGCGGATCCGTCTGGGTTTTGATGTCAGGCGGCGAGCTTGCGGTGTTGCAAGCGCCGATACATCCAGCCCCACCCGATGATCTTGAAGTAGGTGAAGTCGGTTTGCCACATCTCGTTCGGCCACGTGGTCTTGGTATGGAACTGATCAGCGGCCTTGATCGCGACATAAGCCGGGCTGGTGATCAGGTCATGGGCCTTCAAAAGGCGGTAAACCAAGGCTTCCGACACGAAGTAGCGTTTCTCGTCGGTGAAGCGTCCGCCAGTTCGCGTGGTGACAACTCGCTGTAATCCAGCGCCATCTCGACGATCTGATGCTGGATATCGTCGCCGATGCGGTTCCACACCCGGCTTGACGCCGATGGCCGATCTTCCAGCGCTTCCGGCCCGCCTTTGACGAAGCGATCATACCAGCGATAGAACGTCCGACGGGCAATACCGCAATCTCGTCGAACGCTTCTTCAGCAAACTCAAGCAGTTCCGCGCGGTGCCACCCGATACAACAAGCGCGACAACAACTTCCTCGCCTCAGTCCAACTCGCTTCCATCCGCATATGGTTGCGACATAATGAATCGGCCCCCTGAGGCATTTTCGAAGCAGATGGCATCGTCTTCTGGCTCGGAAAATGCGGAGAACAAAAGACAAATAGAGCACGAGCAGTCAGGGCAAGTCAGTTGCTGCGGGGCACCTGCCCATATTGGAGCAACGGATCAGTATCCAGGCCGACATTCACTTCCCCAACCACGTCGATGAACAGCGAAAACAGCTCCGCCATCGAACTGATATCCAGCTTGGCGTAAATATTCCTCCGATGCACCTTCGCCGTGCCCTCGGCCATTTTCAGCCGTTTGGCGATCACATCTATCGGATATCCCCTAAGCATCATCTGAACGACTTCGAACTCCCGATCGGTCAACAAGGAACGGCCGAAATTATCGCGGGCTCTTTTCAGATCGTCGTGCAGCTTCACTTCTTCGGGCGAAGGAGGAACAAATAGTTTCGGATCGGCAAAATGTCGCCAGCTCGAAGAAAGCGTACCGAAGACAATCGGAGCAATCGCCTTGGCCAGTTCCAATTCCTCATCCGAATAACGCCCCGCATCACGGGACCGGGCGAAAGAAAGCAATATGTGCCCACCCTGCCCGTCGGACATGCAATAGCACATCTCGTCGACAAGATCGGTGTCGATATAGTGCCGAACGAAGAAATCGCTGGTTTGAAAATCATCCTGATCTACCACATCCTTAAGACTGATCGCTTGATTTTCGATGGACCGCTCAATGGCGAGATAGAATGGATCGGTAAGGTAAAATCCATTTTTATAATCGTTGATCTGCTGCTGCCTGACAGACTTCGACGTACGATGTTCGACGACCTCTGGCCCTACATTTTCACGAAAATGGAACAACATCATCTCATCTGATCGGAGCGCGGCCGAGAACATGTCAAACAGTGCTTCTGCTCTCGCCTTACCTTCCAGAGCGATAAGTTGGGCGATCTTGCCATTCCACTCAGGGGAAGCCAGATATTCCAGTGACAACATTTCAGACATTCCCCCCTGCCCTGACTTCAAAACGAAATATGTTCAGGCAAACGCGTCCCCGTAAGCCTGTCGAAGACGCGCTCAATATGCCGGGTCCGCGCTGAATTGCGCCGCAAGCCAGCGTCTGAAACGGACGATTGATGGGTCCGACCACCGATTGGCGGGACCCCTGAAAACATAAGCTCCCAGTGTCACAGGCACGAATTCCTTTTCACGAGGCACCACCTTCACCAGTCTACCCGCCGCAAGATCTTCGGCAATGAGATAGTGATTGCCAAGCGCGATCCCCTGCCCCGCGCGCGCGGCGGCCAGCGCCAGATGAGCATGGCCGTATCTGCCGGTCGGGATGTTCGGCGGAAGATCGATAGATTGCGCCTTCATCCACATGCGCCATTCCACATCACTGCGTTCCTCGATCAGCGGCAATGTTGCCAGGTCTTCCGCCGAACGGATCTTGTCGCCCCAGCGAGAGACGAACATCGGTGAGGCCAACGGAAAAACATGTGGCCTCGCCAGTTCAAGCGTTCTCACCCCACGCTTCCGGTCCAGCGTCTGGCTATCGCCAATATATCGAATATCGCCATCAACGGCGTTGTTCGAAAGGTCAAGGAGACCTTCTTCGGATCGAAGATCGACCGGCGGCATTCCGTTTCGACCCGAAGACATTGCGAGCCGCGTAGCCAGCCAATGCAATGCCAACCCCCCGACGCAGGATATTACGAGCTTGCCATCGGTCCTGCCCTGAACGGCATCCGTTGCTTCCCTCAATTCATTGAAAACCTTCACCAAACGGCCATGATAATCAACGCCGACCGCTGTGAGCTGCCCGCTGTCCCGGTCCAGCAAGGTAACGCCCAGGCGCTCTTCCAGCCCCCTTACGTGACGGCTGACTATGGCGTGGCTCACGCCAAGGGCCTTCGCTGCGCGCCGAATACCACCCAATCGGCCCACTGCCTCAAAGGCCCTGAGAGCGGAGAAAGGAGGCAATGGTGAATTCATCGCGTTCAGCCATAGGAGTAGATGGTGACCTCAGGTTACCAAAGCGGCCGCCGAAAGCAACTGCTTCCGGAAGGCGGAATCCCCTAATGTGTCAGCATCAAGACAGATTCCAGAAACCATTATTGAAGGTCGTCAGATGCGGAACGCCGAATATAACGCCCGTCGCAAGGAAGCCATTCCGCAGGGCGTCGCCACCGCCACCAATATTATCGCCAGCAGGGCCGAGAACGCCACCATCTGGGATGTCGAAGGCAATGCCTATATCGATTTTGCGGGCGGGATCGCGGTTCTCAACGTCGGCCATCGCCACCCCAAGGTGATCGCGGCGGTTCGCGACCAGATCGACAAATATACCCATACGGCATTTCAGGTGGTTGCCTATCCGCCTTATATCGAATTGGCTGAGCGGCTGAACGCTTTGGCGCCCGTCGATGGCGATGCCAAAACCATCTTTTTCACGACCGGTGCGGAAGCGACCGAAAACGCAGTCAAGATCGCACGCGCGGCCACCGGTCGCCCCGGCATCATCGCCTTTGCGGGCGGCTTCCATGGCCGGACCCTGCTGACGTCCGCCATGACCGGCAAGGTTTCGCCCTACAAGAAGGGCCTTGGACCCTTTCCTGGGGAAATCTACCATCTCCCCTATCCCAGCCCGACCACAGGGGTCAGCGTTGAGGAAACGCTCAAGGCTCTCAATTTCCTGTTTGCGGCCGACATCGAACCAGAACGTATCGCGGCCTTCATTATCGAGCCGGTTCAGGGCGAAGGCGGTTTCCACAGCCCGCCACCCGAATTTTTCCAGGCGCTGGATGATATCCGTCGCCGTCATGGCATATTGGTGATCGCGGATGAGGTTCAGACCGGCTTCGGGCGAACCGGCAAGATGTTCGGCATCGAACATATGCCGATCAAGCCCGACCTCCTTACCGTGGCGAAATCGCTAGGCGGCGGCTTTCCGATTTCCGGGGTCATAGGGCGCGCTGATGTGATGGACGTCATCGGCCCGGGCGGTCTGGGGGGCACCTATGGCGGCTCTCCCGTCGGGCTGGCTGCAGCCTTGGCCGTGCTGGATGTTATCGAGGATGAACGTCTCCTCGACCGTGCCAATGTCATCGGCCACAGAATTCGCGAACGCATTACGCAGTTCGCTGAGAACAAGAATCTGGTGCAGATCACCGGCCTGCGCGGCCCCGGGGCGATGATTGCCTTCGACATCGTCGATGAACATGGCCAGCCCGACGGCGTTGAGGCAAAGCGCGTCTGCTCTCGCGCGCTCGAACAAGGGCTGATATTGCTAAGCTGCGGCCAGTCCGGTCAGGCTATAAGGATATTGGTGCCGCTAACTGTTGAGGACGAAACATTGGAGCAAGGCCTGAATATTCTGGAGAAGGCGCTGACAGTTTCCGCGAGGGAGGTGGCGTGACCTTCCCTCACACTCTCTCTCGGCCCGGCCTGCTCAAGGAAGCGGCTTTCATCGACGGGCAGTGGGTCGAGGGAGCGGCGAAGATCGCCGTCACCAATCCCGCGGACGGCTCTGAATTGGGGACTGTGCCCAATTTGGGCGCGGACGAAACAAAACAGGCGGTTGCTTCCGCCTGGCGGGCGCAAGTCGATTGGCGCAAGCTGGCTGCAAAGGCGCGCGGCACCATATTGCGGCGCTGGGGCGAACTGATGCTCACGCACCAGGACGATCTGGCCACAATTTTGACGCTGGAGCAGGGCAAGCCTTTTGCCGAGGCCAAAGGCGAGGTCGCCTATGCAGCGTCCTTTCTGGAATGGTTCGCGGAGGAAGCACGCCGGATCAATGGCGAACTGATCCAGCCGCACGCATCCGATCGCCGTCTGGCCGTACGTAAGGAGCCGGTTGGCGTCGTCGCCGCCGTCACGCCCTGGAACTTCCCCCTCGCCATGATCACGCGCAAGGCAGGCCCCGCTTTGGCCGCCGGTTGCTCGATGGTGCTCAAGCCCTCCGAGCTCACACCCTTTTCGGCACTGGCGCTCGCCGTGTTGGCGGAGGAGGCCGGGGTGCCCGCCGGGATATTCAACGTCGTGACCGGCGATGCGGCACCGATTGGGGAAATCCTGACCACGGACCCGCGAGTGCGAAAATTCACGTTTACGGGTTCGACGGGCGTGGGCAAAATGCTGGCGGCACGTTGCATGTCGACAGTGAAGCGTGTTTCCCTGGAACTGGGCGGCAACGCACCCTTCATCGTCTTCGATGACGCCGATGTCGAAAGCGCGGTTGAAGGCGCTCTGATGTCGAAATTTCGCAACACCGGCCAAACCTGCGTCTGCGCAAACCGCTTTCTGGTCCAGGATGGCATTTTCGAAGCCTTTGCAACGCGCTTGGCCGAACGCGTCAGCGAGTTCGTGGTGGGCGCGGGCATGAGCGGTCCCACAGACCAAGGCCCCCTGATTGACGGGCGGGCAGTGGCCAAGGCCTCCGCTCATGTCGATGACGCAGTGACGCGTGGGGCGCATATTCTGACCGGCGGTCACGCGATCGAGGGCGAAGGCAATTTCTTCCTTCCCACGGTATTGGCGAATGTTTCCGCCGACGCGCTGCTTTGCAAGGAGGAAACCTTCGGCCCGGTCGCCGGTCTGGTACGGTTCCAAAGCGAGGCTGAAGCGATCGCGATGGCCAACGACACTCCGGCTGGCCTTGCCAGCTACGTCTACACGCGGGATCTGGATCGAAGCATCCGCGTTTCGGAAGCGCTGGAATATGGAATGGTCGGCCTTAACAGCGGACTGATCTCTACGGAGGTCGCGCCATTCGGCGGCGTCAAGGAATCAGGTCTTGGGCGCGAAGGCTCCCACTGGGGCATCGATGACTATGTTGAATTGAAGTTGATCTGCACGGGCGTAAACAGCGCCTTCTGAACGCAGAAGGCGCTGCGCCGTATCTTCTATATTCTCGCGACATTCGCGGTGCGTCTCTTCACGCACACTGCCCCCGGCGCCGCTCAATTTGTGACACGATCCAGGTTGAGCGGCATCGAAGATCAGCAGAGCGCCTGTTATTGCGACGCCGCCCCACCTTCTCCCATCTGTCGCCCATAAACCGGCACCACGTCATCGCTCGCACGACCGTGCAGCGCCTCGATCTCCGCCTTGCGCTGCTTCAGATACAGCTCGCGATACGCCGCATAAGGATCATCCTCCTTGCGGATTTTCTGGACGGTATCGTCAAAGGCCGCGCGCTCGCCAAGCTGATTGAGGATCGTCGCCGGAATGACATATGCAGGCTTTGTGAAGGGCTTTCCGATCAGGAAAGGCACCGCCATTTTGTCCACCGTATCGCCGATGATATCGCGTAGCGTGGTCGGCCCGACGATGGGCAGATACATATATGGCCCGGGACCTACGCCATAAAAGCCAAGTACATTGGCGAGACCGTTGGGCCGATAGGGCAGGAAGAAGGGCTTGCGCTTGGCGACGTCGAACAGCCCCGCGACGCCAAGCGTCGTGTTGATGGTGAAGCGCCCCACCGTTTCCACCGCCTTGCCGGGCTTCAGCTGGAGCATATAAGCGGCGAACACCACCGGCTCCTGCAAATTGGCGAAGAAGTTACGGAAGCCCTTCCGAACGGGCTTGGGCAGTCCCTTATTATAGGCCTTCGCCACTGGCTCGACCACGGCCTTGTCAACCGACTGAACCGCTTCAAAGCTTTTTGCATTGAGATGCTCAAGCGGGTCGCCCGGTGGGGCTCGATCTGCGCCGGTCACCACGATGTCGGTGGGCTGTTCCTCCGCGCCGTTTTCCGATTTGGGAGCCAAGGATATGTTCAGCGCGGCCGCAGCGCTTGCAACATCCACCGTCGGCGACGCCTCGGGTGGCGGCGCGTCGACCGTTGCCGCCTGTGCGCCCATCATCAACATTCCCGCGGCGATGCCCGGCAGCAGCATAGTCCAGTCCTTTGCAGCGGCCGATCGCCACATCCGGCTGGGCCATCGAAGTCCAGATCGCGTCGCGGTTTATCCGTGAGTTGTCCAGCCCCGCGCGGGCTAAATGCGATATGGCGCGCCGTCAATAGACTGATTTCGTGGAAAAGCGGACCACCTCCGGGAGCCATTCAGAACCAGGATGCCGCCCCGCTCTTATCGCTTTCCGCAATCCCAAAGGTGGGGAAATGCTAAATCGCCGACGTCGCTTGCGCAGCCTCACCGTCACTCGGCGAATAGGGGAACGACAGCGTGACAAGCAATCCGGGTTCCGCGTCACCCAGCACGAGCGCGCCGCCGTGGAGCCGCGCGACAGCGGCGGCGAGCGAAAGGCCAAGGCCTGCGCCCGCGATGTGCCGGGACAGGTCCAACCGGGCGAAGCGGCTGAGGGCGCGCTCGCGATGCTCCTCTGGAACGCCGGGACCATTGTCGGACACCTGGATCAGTATCGATCCGGCTTCAAGGCGCGCGGAAAGCCCAATGCGATCGCCACCATATTTCAGCGCATTATCGATCAGGTTCGAAAGCGCCTGCCCCAGCATCTCTCGATTGGAAAACAGGAACAAGCCCGGTTCAGCCTCAACGGAAATGGTAACATCCCGGTCTTCCGCCAAGGCGCCGTACATGTCCTGAAAATCATGGAGCAGCGCAGCGATATCGACCGGCATGAAGCTGTCCCGACCTATTCCGGCTTCGGCCCGGCTGATGAGCAGGGCGGTGTCCAGCATGCGCAGCAGCGTGTCGCTTTCCTCAACCGCGCGTTCAAGTGCGCTGACGCTGGCCTCATCATGACTTTGCTTGACCGCGCCATCCAACACGGCACGCAACCGGGTGAGCGGCGAACGCAGGTCATGGGCAAGGCCGTCGGTCACCAGACGCAGTTCATCGACCAGCCCCGTAATCCGGTCCAACATGGCGTTGATCGCCTGGCCCAGCGTATCGAACATGTCTCCGCTGCCGGTCAGGGCGATGCGGCGTTCCATGTCGCCTGTTTTCACCGCGCTTGCCGTATCGGCCACGGCGTGCAGACGCCTCCGCATGATAGAGGCCGAAAGCCAGGCGGCCCCGGCGGCCAGCGGGACCGCGATCAGGACAGCGCTCAACAGCGCGGCCTCCAGATAGCCGCCGAAGCGCAGGTCGCTTTCCACCACATGTCCGGTCAGCAGGCGCGTGCCATCGGGAAAGCGGGTACTGACGATGCCCATGACCTGCGGATCGCCATGCTGGCGGGGAGCGTGCAGCAGATTCACCAGACGCCAGGATTCAGCCGTGCCGACATGATCGGGCCATTTATCGAGATTGCCGGCGATGCGGCGACCGTCGGGTCCCATGAGCAGAAGGATGGAGTCGCCGACCGGATCTGCGGCAATGCGGCTGCGCACCGTCGCCCCGGCGGCGGCTAATCCGGCAGCGGCGTAGGTGGCCGATATGTCGTCGCGCAGGCCGACCGCTATCTCGCGGCTGGCATGGTTGACTGACTGGCTAGTGAAGCGATGGACCGCCCACAGCGACACCAGCACGCAGGCGATCTGCATCAGGAAGATCAGCAGAGCAAAGCGCCAGATGACCGAATAGCGCCAGCGCATGATGCGCATCAGCCATTCTCGCTCAGGCGATAGCCCGCGCCGCGCACCGTGTGGATCAACGGCCGCTCGCCATCTTCATCGATCTTGCGCCGCAAACGGCTGATATGGACGTCGATGACATTGGTGCCGGGATCGAAATGATAATCCCACACGCCCTCCAGCAACATGGTCCGCGTCACGACCTCGCCCCTGTGGCGCATCATATATTCGAGCAGGCGGAACTCGCGCGGTTGGAGGTCGACCGACCGGCTCCCGCGCATGGCTTTCCTTGAAAGCAGGTCCACTTCCAGATCGCCGCATGTCAGCCGGGTTTCGGCCTGCCCTGCCTTCCCCCGCCGCAACATGATCCGCAGCCGCGCCAGCAATTCGGCGAAGGCAAACGGCTTGGCGAGATAATCGTCCGATCCACTGGTCAATCCCTTGACCCGTTCGTCAGCCGTCGCGAGGGCAGACAGGATCATGACCGGCGTCTCGATACCCGCCGCTCGCAACGCCGCGAGCACGGCCATGCCATCCATGCCCGGCAGCATCCGGTCGAGGATGATGGCGTCATGGCTTGCCTCTGTCGCCATGAACAACCCCTCCCGCCCGTCCTCGGCGCGGTCGATGGTGAAGCCCTCTTCGGCAAGGCCCTTTGCGATATAGTCGGCCGTCGTGGCATCATCCTCGACGAGCAGCACTTTGTAACTCATGGTCGCCCTATCGGACATCCAAAGCCCTCCGTCCAGCATTCCGCATCCGGCTGACGGCGCTCCTTGGCCCGCCTTCGATAAGGCGCTGAAGGTCCAGCATGGCCCGCAGCATCGACAACCCCTGCGGCCCGGCGATGAAGCGCGGCTCCCAGGACGGTGTGAACTTCGCCTTATAGGCGCGGAGGCCTTTGAAGCCGTAGAGGCTGCCGCCATGCTTGAAAATCAGCGCTCCCGCCTTCACCCAGATGGGCGAGAGCCGACGCGCCTCCAGTCCCGACAGCGGCGCCATGCCGAGCGTGAACCAGCGGTAGCCTTGCGCCTTCCCCCAAAGCATGAGGCGGCAAAATAGGAAGTCCATCATGCCCGCGGGCATGTCTGCATCATGCCGCATCAGGTCCACGGACAATTCCCCATGATCGGCGGTGGCCCATATGTTCGCAAAGGCGATGATCCTGCCCTCCCGTCGCACGACCGCGCAATCGAAACGCTGCAAATAGGCCGGGTCGAACCGGCCGACGCTGAACGCTTTTTCGGCACCCCCCTTGGCTTTGAGCCAGCGGCGCGACACCGCTTCCAGCTCATCGATCAGCAGGGCGACGTCAGCGGCGGGCACGATCTCGAAAGTCACGCCTTCCCCTTCGGCTCGGCGTAACGCGTGGCGAAATGGCTTGCCCTTGGGTCCGTCGATCGTGAAGCGAGACAGGTCGACGCGCGCCTCCTCCCCATATTTGACGAGCGACAGGCCAAGATCGATGGCAAGGGGCAGACCATCAAGGCTGAGCTGATAAAGCAGAAGCCGCCCCTGCGCTGCGTCCGCCCGCTCACGCAATTCCCAAAGCAGGCTGCCCCATTCGCTCGGGTCCCCGACCGGGTCGCTCATGACAATCCAGCTATGACCCTGAATCTGATACATCAGGAACGCCCTGCCCGATGGGGACGTCAGGAACAGCTTATCACCAGTCAGCGACAGGAACGCGTCGGTTTTCCGGGCTGACGCCAGCGCCTCCTGACTGGGGCTGGTCGAGATGATCGGCCCGGCGAAGGGCGATGCGGGACGAAGCAACTGCCACAAGGCCGCCCAAATCAGCAGGACGCCGGTCGCAAGGGCTGCGCGCAGGAAGCGGGATGCGTCATGGTGCCGACCGAACTGCCACCATAGGTCATTCTGATAATCGACATGCTTGAAGGCGAAGAAGCCGATCCAGACCGAAATGCCGATCGCCACCGCCAGCGCAATGATCCAGCCCGGCGCAAGCATGGCGGAGGTCAGGCTGGTCTTGCGGTAAAAGGCGGGACGGCTCCATTGCAGCAGGCCGGTAATGACGATCAGGACGGCCGCTTCCTCATAATCCAGCCCCTTCATCAGGGAGAAGCCAGCCCCCGCCAGCAACAGCAGCCGGGTCAGCCAGAACGCGCCATCCTGCCGCCGGTAGAGCCCCGATGCGAGCAGCACCAGCATCGCCCCGATCATGCTGGCGGCGAGGTGGGACGCCTCGACAAAGGGCATGGGAAGGATGCTGCTCACGGCCCTGAACCGGGCCGGTATGGCGGGCAGCGATCCGGACACCAGCAGGACGATGCCACCGGCCGCCGCCAGCATCGCCAGAACCGCAGGGGCAATCTCCCGACCCAGACTTTCCGCTCCACTAAGCACGCGCCGAACCGGGCTTTGCCATGCGTGTCGTTCATGCAAAACTATAAGGAATGCCGCTGCCGCCAAGGGCAGCAGATAATAGACCAGGCGATAGGCGAGCAGCGCTGCGAACAGCGAAGGCCGCGCGACCTGCGGCACGGTAGCGAGGACCACGGCCTCGAACAGCCCGACGCCGCCCGGCACATGGCTGATCAAGGCGATGATGATGCCCAGCGTATAGGCCAGGAAGAAGGCCGGAAAGAGCGTGATGGCGATATGAGGCAGCAGCACAAACAGCGCCGCGCTAGACAGCGTGAGGTCAACACAGGCGATGCCGATCTGTGCCGCCGCCTGTCCGCGCGATGGCAACATGAGCGTCCATCCGAACAGCCGGACGGGATGCGGCGTGCGCCTCAACGCCGCCAATGCCACCGCGACTCCGGCGAGCATGCAAGAGCCAAGCAGTTGGAGAGCCGAGGCGTCAATGGGAAACGCCTTGATGGCGATCGGCATCGGATCGACCGCCAGGAACAGCGCCGCCATCGTCATCACGCCGCCCCAGAAGGACAGGCTGGCCGACGCGATCACTCGGGCGACATCGCCCGGTCCCAATCCCGCCGCGCCATAGATGCGCATGCGCGCCGATCCGCCGGTCAGCAGCGACAGCCCCAGATTGTGGCTGAGCGTGTAGCTGCAAAAGGATGCGAGCGCCGCCGTGCGCCAGGCGATCCGCTTGCCGATGATGCGCAGCGCCATATGGTCATACAGCGTCAGCGAAAGATAGCTGAGGATCGTCAGCGCCAATGCGCCAGCGAGCGCGCCCGGCGTGATGGCCCGGATCGCGCCGCGCAGGTCATGGCCATGCACCTCTGACAGGAGGTGGAACACCATAGCCAGCCCCAGCCCCATCATCAGCAGGAGGAGCGCAACGGTCAGGCCGCGACGGCGTCTGGCAGAGGATAAGGCAGTGATCACAGCGTCATGCCGGGTGGATGGGCGAGGCGAGCGTCCGGTCTATAGCCTGCAACAATATCCCGCTCGCGCTGTCCGCATCATGGTGCAGCTCATGTCCGCCGGGCAGGCGGACGGTCGTCGCATTGCGCTGGCGGAGCGCAGGGCAAAGACTCGACCGTTCCTCCGCGCCATGGATGCAAAGCAGCGGCACCCAACTCAATTTGCGGCCCGCGAGAGAGGCATCTTCTTCCGGCTCCCCGATCGAGAATATCTCCGAGGGCGACGCGCGCCACTCGCGTGTCCCACCCGGGACGATCAGGCCGACAAAGGCGATCCGGCGGCGCAGTTCGTTCGGCACATAGGGCAGGGATGGCGCGATGACATCGGCCCCGAAGGATTGGCCTAGCAGCAGCAGCCGGGCCTGAGGATCGATCGCGATCGCGCGCCGCAACCCGTCGGCTATCATTGCGCCGGTCTGCTCGGGCGTACGGCGGACGCGGAAGAAGTGCAGGCTGTTCTCGGCGACCACGGGGATACCATGATCCGTCAGGCGATCGGCAATCGCCGGACCAAGTCCCGCATGGAAGCCCATGTCACCAGACAGGTACAGCGCGACCGCATGCCGACCCGCCTGCTGCCCGGCCTTGGCAGGCATGACGTCGAACAGATGCCCGCCCACATATCCCAGATACCAGAAGGACAAGACAATGACGCCGCATAACAGCAGCAATGTGCGCGCTAGCGATTTCACGCCGCCTTGTTCCATGCCGCCATATCCTCTGTGGTGCCGCCCGATGCCTGCACCCGGCCGCTCCGCTCCAGCTTGCCCCAGCCGACCCACGGCCCTAATATGGCGGTCGCGGTGGCACGGATCACGACGCCGTACATGATCTGGCGATAGACAAAGCGCTGTGCCACCAGCAGCAAGGCAGGGTAGCGCCGCTCGCGCGGTTCGAGCTTGTAGGCGACAGCGCCGCACAGCACGTCGATGGCGCAGAAGGCGAGCCAATAGAGACCCATGCGTAGCACGTCGGTTTGCGTCTGTGCCCAGCCATGCTGATGGATGCGCACCGCCGTATCGATGCTGCTGGCGACCAAGGCGAGGTCGATGATCGGCGACACCAGCGCAAAGCCGATCTGGAACAGCCAGGCCTGCGGCAATCCGACCCAGCTCAAACCCGCTGGCTTGCCATCGCGCCAGATGCCCCGATGCTTCCACAGACACTGCAACGTGCCATAGGCCCAGCGGAATCGCTGCTTGGCAAGCGCGCGGAAACTTTCAGGGGCCTCGGTCCACGCGACGGCTTCGGTATCATAGGCGACCAGCCAGCCCGCACGCTGGACTGCGATCGTGAGGTCCTGATCCTCCGCCAGCGTGTCGAGCGGATAACCGCCCACCTCGTCCAGCGCCGCCCGTCGCCATGCGCCGACCGCACCCGGCACGACCGTAATCGCGCCGAACCGCGCCAGCGCCCGCCGCTCCAGATTCTGCGCCGTCACATACTCCACCGCCTGCCAGCGGGTGACGAGGTTCACGCGGTTGCCGACCATCGCATTGCCCGCCACCGCGCCCACATCCTCATCGGCGAACCAGCGGGCGAGCCGGGCGATGGTCAGGGGTTCGAACTGCGTGTCTGCATCAAGCGCGACGATGATCGGGGCGCGCGCCAGCTCCAGCGCGCGGTTGAGCGCCGCCGCCTTGCCGCCATTGGTGAGGGTGAGCAGCCGGACGCGTTCATCTCCGGCGAAGGCGCGTGTCACGATCGCGCTCGTTCCGTCGGTGGAGCCATCGTCCACGACAATGACGTCCAGCGTCACCTGCTCGCTTGCCAGCACGCGGCGCACCGACGCCTCGATCACCTTGGCTTCATTGAAGGCAGGGATAATCACCGACACAAAAGTGTTGGGCTGCATCACTGGTGGTTCGACCCGGTTGGAACGCAGGCGGCTGCCAAGCGCGAGCGCCGCCAGCATCAGCGCCCGGCCGATGCCAAACAGGATGACCGCGAAGAACAGCCATTTAAGCGCCGCCGCGATCGCGGCCAGCACAAGAAAGACCGCGACGTCGATCCGCACCGCCACCAAATCTGCCCCGCCGATCCGTGGCATCACCTTGTCCGTTGTCAGCCCTGCGAGGGTGGATATGGTGACGAAGCGATAGCCCTTCGCCTCCAGCCGCTTGATGATGCGGGGCAACGCCGCGACCGTCTGCGCCCGATCCCCGCCGCTGTCGTGCAGCAGGACAACCTGTGCTGAGCGGTCAGCGTCCCCGGCTTCAACTTGCTGAACCGTGCGGTCGACGATTGCATCGACGCCCGGCCGCGTCCAATCGCCCGGATCGACATGCAAGCCGACATTCAGATAACCGGCGCGCTGCGCCTCCAGCGCGGGACCGATCTCGTCCGCACTGGTGGGTTCGGCGTCCCCGAAATAAGGCGCACGGAATAGGCGCATGGCCCGGCCGGTATAGGCTTCCACCAGCCGCTGCGTGCTGTTCAGTTCCAGCGAGACGCCGCGTGGCGAGACTTGGGCCAGATTGGGGTGGGTGTAGCTGTGGCTGCCGATTTCGCCGCCCTGCGCGATGATCTGGCGCAGCAGCGAAGGATGCATGATCGCATTTTCGCCGATGACGAAGAAGGTGGCGGGCACGTGCGCGCGCTTCAATATGTCAAGGATCGGCGGCGTCCACACCGCGTCCGGCCCATCATCGAAGGTCAACGCCACCATATGCGGGCGGTAACCCGTCCGCCGGATGACATAGGGGGTGGGCAGACTGGCATAATGTTCGTCGATGATCAGCCCGCTTAGCGGCCCTGAACCCATGCGCACCGTTCGATGACCGATGGTGGGCACATCGTCGATCCGCAGGATTTCGCCATTGCCTTCGACATCGACGGAATTGAAGCTGGTAAGCCTTCCAAGCCCTTCGACCTTGCCCTTCTTCCCGGCGAGTGCGGACCAGAAGCCGGGGTCCTCCGACCCCAGGCGCCACAGCGCGATCCCGCCTGCGCCGGTGATCCGCGCGGCCCGCACCTGGTTCCAGGCGCTAGCCGCGTCCAGCATCCAGACATGATGGACAACGCCATCCTCGGCATAGTCGAAGGTCGCGTTGCCGCTCCTGCCGTCAAAGCGGATCGGAGCGCCCGAGTCATGCGCCGTCAGCCATGCATCTTCGATCGACAGGATCGAAGCCGGGCCGCCGCCTTCCTTCCAGTCATAGGCATAGTTGCCGATCGCCACGATCGCCTTGGATGCTGGGACGGCACGCAGTGCAGCGCGCAAGCGGCCCACGAACCAGGGCTGCGCTGCGATCGGACCCGGTTGATCGCCGATGAAATGCTGGTCATAGTCCATCAGGAAAAGGCGGTCGGCCACACGCGCATAGGCATGCAGGTTCCAACGCGCATCATCCACGGGCACGGTCAGCATCACTTGCTGATTTTGACTGTGCAGCAGTTGTTCTGCTTCCTTGAGGAACGACAGATAATCGGCGTGCGCGCTAGGCGGCAGCGCTTCCAGATCGAATATGACTCCTGATGCTTTGAGCGCTTTCAGCGACTGAGCCAGGCGCAGGAGCAGCGCCTTCCGCGCCGCGCGGTCGTGCAGCAGCGCCGACGTCCCGGCACCATCCCAATCGCCATCATCGGCATTCTGCACGACCGGCATGATGCGCGGGCGATGGGCCGAGGTGCGGATGAGAGACGTGAAGACCGGATCATTCGTGACCCGCAGGTCATGGCGCGGGCCGGTAATAGACAGCAAGGTCGGGGCCACCCAGTCGATCTGGCCGATATGCTGGCGCAAAGACGCCCGGCTTGCGTCATCCCACGGAACATAGAAGGCGACGCTGACAGCCTTACCATCGGCGCCCTGACCCCGATGCGGCAGCCATTCTGAAAGGCGGTGGCGAACCGAAGCCTGGAAATGGTTCAGCCGCTGGCCGATGCCTTCCGGACGGCGGCGCTCCATCTGCAAAGGAACGGCGGGCGGAATGGGCACATTGATGATGGTATAGGCAAAGGCCATTCCGGCGGTGAGAATGACCATTATCAGGCAGAACAGAGTCGGCAGCGTCAAGCGGCGCCTGCGGCCGGTGGCATCGTAGAAAACTGGCCTGTGCATCGTCCCGCGCATCCGACTGGAGAGGCGACGCAACAGGGGTGAGCGCCGCCTCTCACTTACGTGGCCACCATGTGAGCCGCTGCACGGGATAGCTGGCATGGCCTAACCGACGCATGGTCGGCAGATTACAACTTTGTCATGGGAGGGGCCTGAGCATGCCGTGTGGCAGGAAATAGCATTGATCGACGCAGCGACGAGGAATCCGCCGCACATTACCCCCGGCCCATCATGGCCGTTTCGGACATGAACCGGGCAAGTGCTTCTGCGCGGTTTACAGGATGATCGGCAGCTTCCCTCAATAGCTGCTCAACTTCCGGATAATTCGCTTGAGCAGGTACGACATAGGCCAGCGACCAGGTGACGAACCGTCGATCGGGATAGACACCTTCGGCGATGGTGCGGATATTTTCGTGCCTCAGGTCATCGAGTATGAGTCGCTGCAACGCGTCCACGGCGCCCGCTGGCCCTTCCAGATATTGCGCGAAACTGCGGCCGGTAAACAGGAGCGCGCCCGTGACGTGAAGGCGGTGATTGCGCGGGACGGAATCCCTGACGATATCCGCGGCCAGCTCATCGGCCTCATCCTCGGCGAGCCTGCTGGCGCTGATGTAGAACCATCTGAAGACCATCGACGCGAACTCCGGAAGGCCGCTGGTCCTCATTATAGAGGAGGCTATCCGTTCGTCGCCAACTCACAGGGGTTAAACACAAAGCCCCGGCCCCTACCGCCATTCGAACGCCGCTGCCCCCTCACTCACGAGTAGGCGAGCAGCGACGTAGGACGATCGGGTCGAGGAGTTGCCAGGGCGATGCGGATGATCGGCTCACTTCTGAGCCTTTCACCCTGCCCATTGCCTTTCGCCCTTAACGAGGAAGGTCGCTGACGCCCATCAGGTGCAGATCGACTGCGCGCGCGCACTGTCGGCCCTCCCGAATGGCCCAGACGACCAGCGACTGGCCACGACGCATGTCGCCACAGGCAAACACCGACGACTGGCTGGTGGCATAGTCGATCATGTTGGCCTTCACATTGCCGCGCGCGTCCAAATCGGCGCCCGACTGTTCGACCATGCCTGCCTTGCGAGGACCAACGAAGCCCATCGCCAGCAGGACGAGGTCGGCCTTCAGCTGGAATTCGCTGCCCGCGATTTCCTGCATTTTGCCGTCAACCCATTCGACGCGCACGCATTCGAGCGCCTCGATCTGGCCGTTCTTGCCGATCGCCCGACGGGTGGTAACCGCCCAATCGCGATCGCACCCTTCCTGATGAGAGGAAGACGTGCGCAACTTGAGCGGCCAATTGGGCCAGCTGAGCGACTTTTCCTCCCTCTCAGGCGGCTTTGGCATGATCTCCAGTTGGGTGACCGAAGCGGCGCCCTGCCGGTTGGAGGTGCCGACACAGTCCGAACCCGTGTCACCGCCGCCGATGACGACGACATGCTTGCCCTGCGCAGACAAGGTGCCGCGCGGCGCGGCGCGCAGTTCATCGTCGCCCGCGTTACGCTTGTTCTGCTGCGTCAGGAATTCCATCGCCAGCCGCACGCCAGCCAGCTCGCTGCCCGGAATATCCAGCGTGCGCGGATGTTCGGCGCCACCGGACAGAACCACGGCGTCATAATTGCTGCGCAGCGCGTCCATCGAGATGGCGACGCCGATCTCCGTCGAAGTGCGGAATTCGACACCTTCCGCTTCCATCTGCTGGGCGCGGCGATTGATCAGGTGCTTTTCCATTTTGAAGTCGGGGATGCCATAACGCAGCAAACCGCCGACCCGGTCATTCTTTTCGAACACGGTCACGGTGTGACCAGCGCGGGCAAGCTGTTGCGCGCAGGCAAGGCCAGCGGGGCCAGAGCCGACGACGGCAACGCGTTTGCCGGTCTTGCGCGCGGGCAGCTGCGGTTCGATCCAGCCTTCACGCCAACCGCGATCGACGATTTCGCACTCGATCGACTTGATGGTGACGGGAGAGTCCACGATGTTCAGCGTGCAGCTCGCCTCGCACGGGGCGGGACAGACGCGGCCGGTGAATTCCGGGAAGTTATTGGTGCTGTGCAGCGTTTCCAGCGCCGTCTTCCAATCGTCTTCATAGACGAGATGGTTCCAGTCCGGGATGATGTTGTTCACCGGACAGCCATTGTGACAGAAGGGAATGCCGCAGGCCATGCAGCGCGCGGCCTGGTCGCGGATCTCTTCCTTCGACAGCGGGACGATGAACTCGTTCCAGTGCTTCAGACGCTCTTCGGGCGCGGTGTAGCTGCGATCTTTGCGCTCAACCTCGAGGAAACCGGTAGGCTTGCCCAAACTCTTTCTCCAAACTTCTCAATCTTGTCGCATGCGAGGGAGCAATGCCCTCGCCCCATGAAGCCTATTCGGCGGCCACGGGGGCTACGGCAACGCGTTCATCTTCCATGCTCTGCAGAGCCTTGCGATAATCTTTCGGCATGACCCGGACGAAGTTCGCAAGCGTGCCCTGCCAGTCGGCCAGCAGCGCCTCGGCGCGTTCCGAACCCGTGTACAGCTTATGCCGTTCGAGCAGGATGCGCAGGCGGTCGGCGTCATGGCGAAGCATGTCGCCCATACCCCAATCATGCACGTCCACGCCGCGTTGCAGCGGACGGCCAAGGCCATCGTCGTCCGAAGCCGTCGCCGGGATCGGATCGACATCGACCATCGCGGGGTTGACCTTCGATCGGAAGCTGCCGTCGGGATCGTAGACATAGGCGATGCCGCCCGACATGCCCGCCGCGAAGTTGCGGCCGGTTTGTCCGAGCACGACGACCACGCCGCCGGTCATATATTCGCAGCCATGATCGCCCACGCCCTCGACGACGGCGATCGCGCCCGAGTTGCGGACAGCGAAACGTTCACCACCAACGCCGCGGAAGAAGGCTTCGCCGGAGATCGCCCCATAGAGGACGGTGTTGCCAACGATGATATTGTCGGCGGGAACGCGCTTCGTATCTTCCGGCGGACGGACGATGATGCGGCCACCGGACAGGCCCTTGCCGACATAGTCGTTCGCATCACCGGTCAGGTCCAGCGTCACGCCGTGCGCCAGGAACGCGCCGAAGCTCTGGCCCGCAACGCCTTGCAGCTTCACCAGGATGCTGTTGTCGGGCAGACCGGCATGGCCAAAGCGCCGGGCAACCTCGCCCGACAGCATTGCGCCGACGGTGCGGTTGACGTTGCGGATCGGCCGTTCGATGCGAACCGGGTCGCGCCTTTCCAGCGCGTCCATCGACGCCTTGATCAATTCCTGGTCGAGCGCGGCATCCAGACCATGGTCCTGGCCTTCGGTGTTGCGCAGGACCAGTTCCTGATCCGGCGCGACCTGATGGAGCAGGCGGCTGAGGTCGACGCCCTTCGCCTTCCAGTGATCGATCGCATCGCGCATGTCGAGCCGGTCGACGCGGCCGACCATTTCCTCGATCGTGCGGAAGCCGAGCTGCGCCATGATCGTGCGCAGTTCTTCCGCCACGAAGAAGAAATAGTTGATCACATGTTCCGGCTGGCCAGTGAAACGCTTGCGCAGTTCCGGGTCCTGCGTCGCGACGCCGACCGGGCAAGTGTTGAGGTGGCACTTGCGCATCATGATGCAGCCCGCCGCGATCAACGGAGCGGTGGCGAAGCCGAACTCATCCGCGCCGAGCAAGGCGCCGATGGCCACGTCGCGACCGGTGCGAAGACCGCCGTCGACCTGAACGGCGATACGGGTGCGCAGGCCGTTGAGCAGCAGCGTCTGCTGGGTTTCGGCAAGGCCGATTTCCCATGGGCTACCCGCATGGGTCAGCGACGTCAGCGGCGACGCGCCGGTGCCGCCTTCATAGCCAGAGATGGTGACATGGTCCGCCCGCGCCTTGCTGACGCCCGCCGCGACCGTGCCCACGCCGACTTCCGACACCAGCTTCACGGAGATGCGGGCGACCGGATTGACGTTCTTCAGGTCGTGGATCAGCTGCGCCAGATCCTCGATCGAATAGATGTCATGGTGCGGCGGCGGCGAGATGAGGCCGACGCCCGGCGTTGAGTGCCGCGTCTTGCCGATGGTCTTGTCGACCTTGTCACCCGGCAGCTGCCCGCCTTCGCCCGGCTTTGCGCCCTGCGCCATCTTGATCTGCACATCGTCGGCATTGACCAGATATTCGGTCGTCACGCCGAAGCGGCCGGAGGCCACCTGCTTGATCGCCGAGCGCATGGAATCACCATTAGGCAACGGGGTGAACCGCTTGGGATCCTCGCCGCCCTCGCCCGTGTTCGACTTGCCGCCGATACGGTTCATGGCGACGGCCAAGGTGGTGTGGGCTTCCCAGCTGATCGACCCATAGCTCATCGCGCCAGTCGCGAAACGCTTCACGATAGCACTGGCCGGTTCGACCTCTTCAAGCGGAATAGCCTGATCCGCGAACCTGAACTTCATGAGGCCGCGAATGGTCAGCAGCCGCTCATTCTGTTGATTGATGGACGCGGCGAAGGCTTCATATTCCTTCGGATTGTTGCCACGCACCGCATGCTGGAGCGACGCGACGCTCTGCGGCGTCCAGGCATGTTCCTCGCCACGGACGCGATAGGCATAGGCGCCGCCGACATCCAGCATGTTGCGGTAGATCGGATTGTCGCCGAACGCCTCACGATGGCGATTGACTGTTTCCTCCGCGATCTCGGCAAGGCCGATGCCCTCAATGGTGGTCGCGGTGCCGGTGAAATAGCGCTCCAGGAAGGCGGAATTGAGGCCGACCGCGTCGAAAATCTGCGCGCCGCAATAGCTCTGATAGGTCGAAATGCCCATCTTGGACATGACCTTCAGGATGCCCTTGCCGACCGCCTTGATATAGTTTTTCTGAACTTCGTAGGCGGACAGCGGCAGGTTCTGCTTCACGCGGATCTGCTCAAGCGTCTCGAACGCGAGATAGGGGTTAACCGCCTCCGCGCCATAACCGGCAAGGACGCAGAAATGATGCACTTCGCGCGCTTCGCCGGTTTCGACAACCAGGCCGGTCTGCATGCGCAGGCCCTGGCGGATGAGGTGATGGTGGACCGCTGCGGTTGCCAACGCGGCCGGGATGCCGATGCGCTCGGCTGAAACGTTGCGGTCGGACAGGATCAGGATGTTCTGGTCCGCGAGCACCGCTTCAGTCGCTTCGTTACAGATGCGATCGAGCGCGCGCTCCAGACCGGCGGCTCCTTCCGTCGTCGGCCAGCTGATGTCGATCGTCTGCGTGCGGAACGCACCGTCCAGCGCATCATGGATGCCGCGAATCTTGGCAAGGTCTTCGTCGGTCAGCACCGGCTGAAGAGTTTCCAGCCGCTTGTGCGTGCCAGCATGATGGCCAAGCAGGTTCGGACGCGGGCCGATCATCGACACCAGGCTCATCACCAGTTCCTCGCGGATCGGGTCGATCGGCGGGTTGGTGACCTGGGCGAAATTCTGCTTGAAATAGTCGTAGAGCAGCCGCGATTTTTGGCTGAGCACGGCGATGGGCGTGTCGATGCCCATGGACCCGATGGGGTCTTCCGCATTGCGCGCCATCGGCTCCAGGAACTTCAGCACGTCTTCCTGTGTGTAGCCGAAAGCCTGCTGGCGATCGAGGAACGCCGCCGCGTCGTTGCCGCGCGATGGCAGCAGGTCCTCGCCAAGGGTCGCGGGCAGCTCTTCCAGCTTGTACTGCGTTTCCTTCAGCCACTCCTCATAGGGATGTTCATCCGCGAGTTGGGCCTTGATCTCCTCGTCCTCGATGATGCGGCCCTGCTCCAAGTCGATGAGCAGCATCTTGCCCGGCTGAAGCCGCCACTTGCGGACGATATTCTCTTCCTTGAAGGGCAGGACGCCGCTTTCCGATGCCAGGACGATATGATCGTCATCTGTCACGATGAAGCGCGCCGGACGCAGGCCGTTGCGGTCGAGCGTCGCGCCAATCTGGCGCCCGTCGGTGAAGGCGATGGCGGCGGGGCCGTCCCACGGCTCCATCAGCGCCGCGAAATATTCGTAGAATGCCTTACGCTTCGGGTCCATCAGCGGATTGCCCGCCCATGCTTCCGGGATCAGCATCATTACCGCCTGCGCCAGCGGGTAGCCACCGGCGACCAGCAGTTCGAGCGCATTGTCGAGGCAAGCCGTGTCCGACTGACCATGCGGGATCAGCGGCCACATCTTGTCGAGGTCCGCGCCCAGCAGCGGGGATTCGAGCGTGCGGCGGCGCGCGTTCATCCAGTTCACATTGCCGCGCACCGTGTTGATCTCGCCATTATGGGCGATGAAGCGATAGGGGTGCGCCAGCTTCCACGAGGGGAAGGTGTTGGTCGAAAAGCGCTGGTGGACGAGCGCCAATGCCGACTGGGTCAACGGATTGCGCAGATCGTCATAGAAGCTGCCGACCTGATCGCAGAGGAGCAGCCCCTTGTAGACGACGGTGCGGGTGGAGAAGGACGGCACGTAGAAATCGGCCAGCGCCTCCAGCCCCCGCTTCTGCGACAATTCCTTCAGCGGATTCTGCGTTTGCTTGCGGATGGCGAGCAGCTTGCGCTCGAACGCGTCCTGATCCTTCGTTCCGGCGCCTCGGCCCACGAAGCACTGACGGATGGTCGGCATCTCGTCCAGCACCGTCTGGCCCAGCCCGTCGAGGGTCACCGGCACGTCGCGCCAACCCAGGAGGACCTGGCCTTCCTTCAGGATAAAGCGCTCAAGCTGCTGCACGGCGGCGGCTTCGGCATCCCCGTCACGCGGCAGGAAGCACATGGCAACACCATAATCGCCGGGCTGCGGCAGATCGATGCCCGCGCCGGTGGCCCAATCGCGATACAGCGAATCAGGAATCTGAATCAGAATGCCCGCGCCGTCACCCACCAAAGGGTCCGCGCCGACGGCGCCACGATGGTCGATATTGCGCAGAATGTCCAAGCCACGAAGAACAATATCGTGGGTTTTTAATCCCTTTATGTTGGCGATGAAGCCGACGCCGCATGCGTCATGCTCATTACCGGGATCATATAAACCTTGCTTGCTTGGGTAAGCCATTCACATTCCATTCCGTGCGATCTTGCGAGCGCGCCATTACACGCGCGGCGGACGGCAGGGAATAGCTTTGGCGCGATTCCCCGACGGCGATCGATCAAAAAATCCGCATTTTAAGCAGAATCGGGCGAACTTGTCTGCGCACAGTCCGCCACCTGACCGTTCGAATCGGCCATAAATGTCTCATGCAATGCTGACAATAGGCGAGAGAAGATCGTGACGGAACACAACTCGCCACAACTCGCCACAGCTCGCCAAGCCTTCAGACACGCCCTATTGACCCCGCAATTGCACCAGTTCCACGATTACGCCATCGGCATCGCGCACCACGCTGTTGATTACCGGCCCCTTCTCGTCCGCCGCAGCGATCCTGACGATAGGAAAACCCGCCTTCTGCACGCGCAGCGCGGCGGCCCGACTGTCACTGACCCGAATGCCGACCTTCGCCCCCATCGAACGGTTCTGGGTGGCGTTCGGTTTCCCATAATGAATGAGGATCAACAGCGGTTCGCTGGACCGGGGATCACCGGAAAAATTGAATGCGATTTTTTCGGCAGGATCACCCGGCTTGCTGATCGTAAAGACCGGCTTCATGCCGAGCGCGTCGACATAGAAGGATCGGGCGCGGGCCATGTCGGCCACCTCCAGCGACAGGAAACTGAACCCTGACATCGTAGGCTGACCTTGCGTCTGCGCGTAAGCGGGCACTGTTGCCAACAGCGCGGAGAGCGCAATCATCGCGGCGCGCTTCATGCCATGATCTCCGACAAGCTGCGCGACGTCCGCATGGCTTCCGTGCCCCAGGCATCGACGGGAACCCCCATCAACTGCTGCATGGTGAGGCCGACGCGCGAAATCGGGTCGCCCTGGCCCGCGATATGGATGCCGCTCTTGACCTTCCCGCCTGCCTGTCCAGCCAGCATCACGGGAATGCCGTTCACATCGTGGTTCTTCGCATAGCTGACCTCGGAATGAGCGACGACCAGCATATTGTCGAGCAAGGTGCCGTCCCCTTCCTTCACCGCCGACATTGCCGTTACGAAGTCGGCCCATCCCTGCATGCTCTGCGTGGAAAAGGCATCGACCGTTGGCTGGTAGCCCTTCGTGCGGTCCACCTGTTCCTCATGCGTAGCCTGATGATAAGCGGTGGGCGATCCAGCCTGCCGCAGGTCGGCGGTGGCGGTGGAAAAGACCATGTTGAACACCTTTGTCTGGTTGCAGGCGACGGCCATCGCCAGCAGTTCCGCCATCAGCTTGTGCGACTGCTGGCGGGCGGTGACGTCCGTGCTGGCGGACAGGTCGGCAGGCTGCGCTGGCACGATGCACGCCTCTGCCCGGGGCGGCTTTTCCAGTTGCAGCGCCAGCTTGTTCTCGACTTCACGGATGGAGGTGAAGTAGCTGTCCACCCGCGCCTTGTCCTCCGCCCCCAGCTTGCCCAGCATCCTGCGGCGCTCGTCGGTCACGGCGGACAAGACGCTGCGACGCGCCATCACCTTGGGGTCGGGGGCAAATTCCGCCGCATTGGGATCGCGAAAATCCGCGCCGAAGATGCGGCGATATAGCTCCATGGGCGATGCGACACTGGGGTTCATCTCCGTCCCGCTGCGATAGGAAAAGCTGGTGCGCGCATTGCCATCGGCACTCAGTTCCAGGCTGCGGAACAGCGTACCCGCGCCGATCGCGTCCGCAATGCTGACGTCGAATGTCGGGCCAACGAGCTGCTGCCATGTGTCGCTGGGCGTCCCGGTTCGAAGGCCCACATTGCCCGAGATATGCGGCTGATTGCTCTTGCCGCCCAAGGTGACACCGAAGCCTGAAAGCACGGAAACCTTGTCCTGCACCGGCTTGATCGGCGCGAGTTCGGGCGGGAGGTCGTAATTGGCGCCAGCCGTCTTGGGGTTCCAGCGATCGGGGATCATCCCGCAGCCCCAGAACCATGTGCCAAAGCGCACCGGTAAGCGGCCGCCTCCATAGGTCGCGGCCACCGCCGCGCCATTATTGTCCAGGAAATAGTCGAGGAACGGCAGGCCCACGGCCACCGCGCCGCCGCTGAGCATCCCACGCAGCAAAAAGCCGCGCCTGTCGAACTGCGTCATCAACCTTTCCTTCCTGACGATGGCTTGCCCGCGATCCGCGACGCCGCTGGCGCCCGGACGGCAAAGAATTGGGGATCGATGACGATCCGCCGGAACAGCGGCCGGATGCGAAATCCAGCCTGGGCAAAATCGTCATGCAGGCGCGTCGTCAAAGGCTCTTCGGACGGAAGCAGCGACCGCCCCGCCGCGTAACGCCACGCCGATTGCGCCACGCACTGCGTCACCTTGGGATTGTCATGCAACGCCTTGCCCAGACCCGCGCTGTCGGTGAACGACACCTTGTCCAGCATGCCCGTCGTGTCGATCGGCACGCCATTTTCCGTAGGCCGAAACTGTCCAGCGCCGTCGAAACTGTCGAGCGTCAGGCCCATCGGGTCAGTCAGCTTATGGCAGCTCGCGCATTCCTCATCGTCGAGATGCGCCTTCAATCGCTCGCGCGTAGTGCGGAAGGCGGGATTGCTCGTGTCCTGAACGATTGTGAAGTTCACATTGGCGGGCGGGGTCGGCACATGTTCGCACATCAGCACTTCGCGCAGCGCTTTGCCGCGCAACGTGGGCGAGGACCGCCCCTCATGGGAATGGAGCGCCAGAAAGCTGATCTGCGTCAGCAGCCCGACGCGCGGATCCTGATCCGGCAAGGTGATCATCGACCAGTCGCGCGGGCCATAGGGTATGCGATAGAGCGGGCTCAACTGCCGGTTCATCGCCACCCGGCGGGTGGTGAACAGGTCGCGATAATCGCCATTTTCCTCCACCAGCAGTGTCGTGATGGTGCGCAGCGTCTGTTCCCGCGCGGCGGGCGCGGCGAAAGAACGGAAGGCCGGGTAGATGATCCCGTCCTTGGACAGCGACATCATCCCTTCCAACTGAAGGAAATCGTCGAAGAAGGACCGCACACCGGTTTCAAACCGGGGAGAGGCCATCAGCCGATCGACCTGTCGGATAAGCCCCGCCTTCGTCATCAGGCTACCGTCGGCCGCCGCCTGCAGCAGCTGTTCGTCTGGCGTGCTGTTCCAAAGAAAGTAGCTGAGCTTGCTGGCGCGCGACCAGGCATCGATCGTCTGCCCGCCCGGAGCACTGGGGTCGGCCACCTCCCGGTCGGTCTGGAACAGGAAGGGCAGGTCCGACAGCATCGCCGTCAACATGATCGCCAGCCCGCCGTGGAAATCCTTCACCGTCGCGGCCGCCGCCAACGTCTGCGCGACGGCGAGCTTCACCTCCCCATCAGTCAGCGGCCGACGGTAGATCCTGAGGCCGATCCGCTTGAAGAAATCCGCCGCGCAGGCCGCGCCTTGCGGATCGGATGCCGACGGCGCGCACCCGACCAGCCGATCGCGATGTTTCGCATCGACTACCTGTTCGGCGATGCCGCGCGCAATCTGCTCATATTGCTCCGCCCCCGCCGGGGTAAGCGAGACTGCGCTGGTGCCCGCCGCCAGCAAACCGCCGACCCGCATGTCCGGTTCGAACCGGCCGCTCACCTTGATGTCAGGCCCGAATATATCGGCGATGGTCGCGCGATATTGCGCCTCGGTCAGCCGCCGGAACTTGGGCACCTGTGGTTGCTGCGCCTGCTGCTGCGCTGGCGCATCCGCCTGTCCGGCGCTGGCGGCCATCAGAATTGCGCCGATGGAACAGAGCGCCGTGACTGCGGACAGCGCGCGAAGGACGCGCGATGAATTCACCGGCCCGCTCACTGCTGCACCCCTTGCGCCACTTGCTGCGCTTTGATGAGGAAGACGGGCACACCCTTGAACCGCAATGCCGATGAAATGGCCGTGTTGCGCCCCGTCTTCGGGTCAGGGAAGGCATCGGCATAGCGGCGCACCGCCTTGATCAGCGCGGGGCAGGACATCCGCGTCAGATTGGCGCCCACCTGGGTCGATTGATGATAATTGTCCTCGATGCTCGCCAAAGTGTGATAGCCGTAAATGCCACCCTCTATGGCTTCGCCCGGCTTGATCTTCGCCTGAATGCGCGCCTGCCGGACCTCGCGATAGCTGTCGATGATCTGCTCACGCAACCGCAACCGTAAGTCGAACGGTTCAGTTAGCAGTTCGCCGTTGCGGATTTTTCCTTTGGCCTGCGCCATGAAGCGGCGATTCGGATCAACATCCAGACTGGCCCATGCCAGCGGCTTCCCCGCACCCGACAATTCCAAAGGATTGGCGCTGGCATAAAGGCGCACCGTCACATCATCGTCGTTGACCGGATCATCGACGCCGCTGACCTCGACCAGCGTGGGCGACGACATCGATGTGATCACCTCGTCCGCTACCTTGGGCGTGCCGAAATCGCGCGTGGAAAAAGTGCATCCCACCGCCCGGATCAGCTGGTTATCGACGCCCGGCTTCTTATCAGGGCTGACATAATCGTCCTTGCTCGCGCGGCCGTCCAGATCGATGCCGTAGGCGATTGGCCCCCGATAATCCTCATTCCCCTTTTCCATGAAGGGGAAGTCTTCCGGATTGGTGCAGCTGTCATAAGCAAAACGGGTGCCCAGGAAGGCAGCCGTGCCCTTCCCCTTGGGTATATGATATTTCTGGCGCAAGGCTTCCTGTTCCGCTTCGCTCAGTTGAGCCATGCTGCCATTGGAACCCGAAGGCTTGCCGGTAGGCACCATTTTGAAGCCCAGCCGCTGGCCCATCAGTTTGTGCAACTCTTGCACCTTGTCGGGCGCCTCATATTTCGCGCGCTCGGCGCGCGGCAGGCTTTTCAGAAACAGGTCGGACGAACTGAGCGACAGCGCGCGACACGCCTTTTCATCTTCGTAAGCCGCGACATAGATGTTGGTCAGCGCGAAGGAAAAGCTCTGCTGCTGCGGCGCGGACGCGCCAATCGCCATCATGCTGCTCACTACCAGCAATCCCGCCGCGACCCGCCTGTCGCGCACATGGGATCTCATATCTTTCATCACCCTCTCCTGCCGCCCGCGCTGTTACGCCGGTGTTTCTTCGTCCGTTATCATGCAGCCGCGCAGGCGTGCGCCACGGCGTTACTGTTCACCGAAGCGGCAGAAATGATCCGAAATGTCTGGTAAGGCTGGCTTTAGACAGATCAGGCTGATCAGAAACTCTGCATCGCGATTTCCACACTCATCCGCTGCGCCGCGCTGATCAACGCAGGCCCCAATTCGTCCAGCCGGGCGCGGGTAAGATGAGACGACCGATCCGAAATCGACAGCGACCCCTTGGGCAGCCCGTAGCGGTCCTTGACCACAGCGGCGACGCAGCGCAGCCCGTCGCTATGCTCTTCGTCGTCCAGCGCATATCCGCGCGCCCTGATCTGCGCCAACTCGCTGCGCAGACGGTCCCCGTCGATGATGCTACGCGCTGTGCGGGCCTTGAGCGGCGTGCTGTCCAGATAGCGATCGAACTCCGGCCGGGACCATTGCGCCATCAGCACCTTGCCCGACGCCGTGCTATGCAGCGGCAGCACAGCACCCGGCCGCGCCGCAGTCTGGCGAAAACCGTTGGTCGCGGCCTGCCCGACATAACAGACACCCGCCCTTTCGGGCACGGCGATGTTCACGCAATGCTGCACTTCCGACATCAGTGACCGCATGATCGTGTGGCCCAACTGGCCCAAGTCCCGCGTCTGGGCGAACACCGCGCCCACGGTGAAGGCCTGGACACCGACCGACCAGCCATTTTTTCGCCGGTCGAAAGCGACATAGCGCAACGCTTCCATGGTCGTCAGCAGGCGATGGGTAGTAGATCGCGGCAGGCCCACGGCACGCGACAGGTCGCTGAGCGTCATATGGTCGCTCTTGGCCAATTCATCGAGAATGCCGAATGCCCGCACCAGCGACTGGACTCGCCCAAGCAGACCGTCCTCCGGCTCTTGCTGACTATCGGTCACATCATGTTCCTCGCCTGCTGAGCTGTCGTCGCGCGAACGCCAGCCTTAGAGAAACTGGTATGACCTGTTTACCGACCTTTGTCGATATGCTTTGCGTCGGGCTTCGATCGGCCCTTATCCATCATCCGCGTCCGGGAAACATCAGGTCGGCATCGCCGTCCCACATCATGGGATGATCGATTGTGGATCGACGGCCTTTGGCTAAGGATCGGGCCAAGCAAAGGAGAGGATCATGCCCGACATCTTGCCGCTCGATCGCCGCACGGCATTGACGTTGGGGGCTGGCGCGCTGCTGTCAGGTATCGAGCCCGCCTTTGCCCGCAAAATCGGACAAAGCGGCGCGCCGGACTGGGCGAGCGAACCCATGCGTTGGTTCCAGCTTGCCTTTACCGAAGATGATCCGGGCCGTTATGATCCGGCGTTCTGGATCGATTATTTCCAGCAAATTTACGCCGATGGCGTCTGCCTGAGTTCCGGAGGAGGCATCGCCTTCTACCCGACGGCCATCCCCTATCATGGCATGGCGCAGGGTATCGGCAAGGGCGTGAACCCGTTCGGCGACATGGTCGCTGCGTGCAAGAAGCTGGGCATGCGCGTGCTCGCCCGTATCGATCCGCACGCAATGAACGCGGCCGCCGCCGCTGCCCATCCCGAATGGGCGTTGACCGGCCCGGATGGCAAGATCAAGCGCCATGGCAGCGCCCCGGACCTGACCCTAACTTGCGCCTATGGCCCCTATAATTTCGAGCTGATGCCCAAGGTGATCGAGGAAATCGCCCAGCGCTATCCGGTCGATGGCTTCTTCGGCAACCGCTGGAACGGCAGCGGCACCTGCTATTGCCAAAGCTGCCGGACGCTCTATCGAGCCGCATCGGGGCAGGAGGTTCCGGCCGACCCCGACCCTTCCAAACCAGAAGGGCGGCGATATGCGGCCTGGGTTGAAGACCGGCTCTTCGCCCTCATAGACCTTTGGAATGCGGCCGCGCGCAAGCACCGACCCCAGGCCTTCTTTATCCCAGGCGGTGACCGCCGGGGACTCGTCGATTTGAACGGCCCCGCCCTGTCAAAGCGTCTACCGCTCTCCTTTTGCGATCGCCAAGCTCGCTCGTCCGACGATTCGGGCTGGAGCACGGGTCCCGAGGTCTGGGGCGCGGGCCGCTACACCCGCGAACTGCGCGCCTTCATGAAGGACAAGCCGGTCGGCCACATAATCTCCGTAGGGGTGGAAGAAGCCTATCGCTGGAAGGATTCGGTGCAGAGCCCGGCCGAAATCCGCATCTGGGCGGCAGGCGCGATCGCCCAGGGCGCGCGCCCGTGGATTACCAAGTTCAATGCCAAGCCGCTCGACCTCCGCTGGATGGACGTGGTCCGGCAAATCTACAGCTGGCACCACGCCAACGAAGCCTATCTGCGCAACAGCGGCAATCTGGCGCGGGTCGCGATCATCCATTCGCCCAGGACAACTGCCTATCTGGGCGGCTGGAATCAGCGTGGGCAGCTGGAGGGTCATTCGCGCGGTTTTTACCAGGCTGCGCTTGAATCGCGCGTGCCCTTCGACCTCATCGACGAGGATTTTCTGGACGAAATTAGCCTGTCGCGCTTCCGCACCATCATTCTCGCTAATGCCGCAGTGCTGTCGGACGCACAATGCGATCAAATCCGCGCGTTTGTGAAGCGGGGTGGCAACGTGATCGCCACCTATCAGACCTCACTCTATGATGGGGACGGACGGCAGCGGGCGGACTTCGGCCTCGCGGACCTGTTCGGCTGCTCCGTCGCCGGAAAGGCTGAGGGACCGCTCAAGAACGCTTATCTCACCTTGCGCCATGTCCACCCTGCCATAGCTAGGCTACGCGAGATTAACCGCACCATCGGCCCGCTCTTCCGCCAGCCTGTCACCGCGCGCGACCAGAGAGAAGTCGCATTGACGCTGGTGCCGAGCTATCCCGACCTGCCGATGGAGCGCGTCTTCACTAACAAGACGGAAACCGACCTGCCGATGGCGATCTGCCGTCAAGTCGGCCGTGGCCGCGTCGCCTATCTGCCCATGGACATCGACCGCACCTTTGCAGAGCTTGGTCATGGTGATCATCTGACATTGCTGCACGCAATGCTCGACTGGACCCATCAGGAAGCGCATCCGCTAAAGATTGAAGGGCCGGGCCTGCTGGACATCGCCTGCTGGCGCCAGGACAAATCGATGACTGCGCATCTGGTCAATCTCAACAACCCCATGACGATGCGGGGCAGCTATCGCGAGGCGATCAGGACCGGCCCCTACCGGGTCCGCATGCAACTGCCACAGGGCAAACGGGCGGCGCAGGCCCGGCTGCTGACGGCAGGGACAGCCGTGCCACACGGGGCGGCGGACGGCTGGGTCGAAGTCGATGTGCCGTACATAGACTTCCACGAAGTCGTCGCGATCGACTTAATTTAAGAACGGACACTTCTCCAAACCTAAACTCCGTTCGCACTGAGCCTGTCGAAGGGCTCTACTTCTTTGAAGAACAAGAAGAGGCTTCGACAAGCTCAGCCCGAACGGAATTGAAATGGTCCCATGTAACTCAGGTCGCTTTCGACCAAGAAAAGGAACAAGCCGCGATGATCGACCGCCGCGACATGCTAGCCCTGAGCGCGCTTGGGGCGCTCGCCCTGGGCACGGCTTCCCGCGCTGATGCTGCTGCCGTAACCCCCGATCAGACCAGTCTTTCCCTGCACGGACGCGAACTGCACATCCTCGACCTCACGCACAAGCTGACGCGGGCCTTCGCCTTCACCCCTGGCCGCCTGACCATGGAGGCAGTGGAAGGATCGGGAACGAAAGCAGGGATGGCGCTCAACCGCATATCGATCGTCGAACATACGGGCACGCATCTCGACGCCCCCCGCCATTTCGCGCCTGATGGAGCATCGGTCGGCGACATACCCGTCAGCCAGTTGATCGTTCCACTCGTTGTAATCGACATAAGGGACAAGGTGAAAGCCGATCGCGACGCTCGGGTGGAACCGCGGGATGTCATCGCATGGGAACGCCACCATGGCCGCATCCCGTCCGGTTCCTGCGTCGCCATGCTCTCGGGCTGGGATCCGCTGAAAGCCTTTTCAAGTTTTGGCAGCCTGCCCCCCGCCGAACGGCGCAAGAGTCCCGGCTTCGATCCTACCATAATGGACATTCTGATGAAGCGGGACGTGCGTGGCATCGGCGTCGATACCATGTCGATCGATGCGGGTGAGGCGATGCCCGCCTTCCCCGTTCATCAGGCATGGCTGCGCAGCGGACGCTGGGCGTTGGAGGGGCTGGCCAATCTCGACCGCGCACCTGCTGCGGGCGGGTTGCTGTTCGCAGGCGTCGCGCCGCTGGAAAACGCCACCGGCATGCCCGCGCGCGTGATCGCGCTCTTTTGAACAAGCGCTGCGGCGCCCGCCGGTGCAGAAGCGAGCGCCACAATCAGTGTCGTCAAGCGCGCATCATCGATCCGCCATTGACGTCATAGATTGCACCGTTGATCCAACGGCCATCCTCAGACAACAGCATTGCGACGACGCCAGCATGGTCTTCGGATTGGCCCAGCCGGGTGTGCGGGGTGCGCGCCATGAAATAGTCGGCCCACTTGGTGGCTTCCTCGGCGTTCGCTTCCATCGCCGCCTTCATCTCGCCGGTCACGGTGAAACCGGGCGCGAGCACATTGGCGGTGATGCCTTCCTTGCCCCAGCGCGCACCGACGTGGCGCGCCAGCGCATTCACGCCCGCCTTCGCCATGGCATAGCAGGGCCGCGTCGGTTCACCACCATGCGCCGAGCCGGAGCTGGTGTAGACAATCGCGCCCTTACCGCTCTTAACGAGGTGCGGCACGACCGCGCGGGTGCACAGCAGGTGGCCGCGCAGGTTCACCGCGATCGTGCGGTCAAATGTGGAAAGGTCGATGGCCAGCGCGTCGCTATCCTCCATGATAACGCGCAGGTCTGCTGCATTGATATGCGCCCCGTCGAGGCCGCCAAAGCGGTTCACCGCCTCCTCTGTCGCCTTCTGCACCGATGCCTCGTCGGAAATATCGACATGGACCGCAAAGGTTTCGCCGCCCGCTTCCTGCGCCACCTGCGTCGCGCCCTCAATGTTGATGTCGGCCGCGCAGACCCGCGCGCCCTCTTCAGCTAGGCGCTTCACAGTGGCAGCGCCGATGCCGGTCGCGCTGCCGAACACGATGATACGGCGGTCTTTGAGACGATTGTTGGTCATGAGCATCCTCCAGAAAAGCTGTTGGCGTCGGAAACGTCGTTAATTGAGTAACCACTCACCATGTGGTTAGCAGCTCGTTCGAGCGCCGTCACCATCGCGCTGTGATCCTTTTCCGCATCGCCGTGGGCTACGCAACTGTTGAAAAGTTGCTGCGCATTTGCCGTTGCGGGCAGCGCAACTCCCAGTGAACGCGCACCTGAGAGCGCCAGATTCAAATCCTTCTGATGGAGCCGGATGCGAAAGCCGGGGTCGAAGGTTCGGTCGATCATCCGCTGGCCATGCACCTCCAGAACGCGCGACGCGGCAAAACCGCCCATCAACGCTTCGCGCACCCGCGCCGGGTCCGCGCCCGCCTTCGATGCGAAGACTAGCGCTTCGGAAACGGCTTCGATATTCAGCGCGACGATGATCTGGTTGGCGACCTTGGTCACCTGCCCCGCGCCAACGTCACCCACCAGCGTGATGCTCTTGCCCATCAGTTCCAGCAGCGGCCGGACCTTTTCGAACACATCCGCCTTGCCGCCGCACATGATGGTAAGCGCCGCATTCTTCGCCCCCACCTCACCGCCGGAAACCGGCGCGTCGACATAGGCGCAGCCCAGCGCATCGATCCGCTCCGCAAAGTCACGGGTCGCGATCGGGTCGATGGAACTCATGTCGATGACGGTCGTGCCGGGCTTCAACCGCTGCGCCACGCCGTCCGCGCCGAACAGCACGCGTTCGACGTCCGGCGTGTCGGGCAGCATCAGGATCAGGCATTCGGCCTCTGCCGCCACATCCGCAGGCGTGGCGCAGGCAACTGCACCGCCTTCGCGCAACTCATTCGGCATCGGCGTGCGGTTGGCGTAACTGTAGATCGCATGGCCCGCCGCCTGTAGATGCCCGGCCATGGGACGGCCCATGATGCCGAGGCCAATGAAACCAATCTTCATGTCACGCTCTCCCGGATTTCAGATAATCGCGCGCCCAGCCAAGGCCCGCCTTCGTGTCACCCGCAGGGCGGTATTCGCATCCGATCCACCCGCCATAGCCCAGCGCGTCGATGTGGCTCAGCAGCCAGGGATAATTGATCTCGCCGGTGCCGGGTTCGGCACGGCCCGGATTGTCGGCCAGCTGCATATGGCCGATGCGGGGCAACAGCCGTTCGATCGTGCGGGCAAGGTCGCCTTCCATGATCTGCATATGATAGATGTCATATTGTAGGCGGACATTTGTGCGACCCGCCTCGTCGATCACTGACAGCGCCGCGTCTGTCGTGCCATAGAAATAGCCGGGTATATCGACGCGCGTGTTGATCGGTTCGATCAATATCTCGATGCCATCGGCCGCCGCCAGATCGGCTGTGTAAGCGATATTGTCCACCAATGCAGTCCGGCACTCCGCGCTCGCGGGTGCCTTCCCTGCCATCAGGTGAAGGCGCGGGCAGCCCAGCGCTTTGGCATAGTCCCGCCCTTTAGCGACGCCCGCGCGAAACTCCTCCACGCGATCGGACAGCGCCGCGATGCCGCGCTCTCCGCCAGCCCAATCGCCAGCGGGCAGGTTGAACAGCACGACCTCCAGCCGGCATCGCCGCGCCCGTTCAGCCACCTCTCCCGCGCCATGATCATAGGGAAACATGAACTCGACGCCGGAAAAGCCGGCCTCCGCCGCCGCATCGAAGCGGTCGAGAAAGGGCAGGTCCTGGAACATCATCGACAGATTGGCGGCCAGCTTGACCATGTCTCTTCCTCTCTTTTCAATTCGCGCCCGGTCAGAAGGCGAGGCCCAGCACCAGATCCATGACATTGGTGCCGGTGGGTCCGGTGCGGAACAGGTCACCCGTCGCGTCCAACAATCGGTAGCTGTCATTGCGCACCAGCATCTCCGCCGGGTCGATCCCCACCGCCCGCGCACGCTCGTGAAGCGCGCCATCGGCAAAAGCCCCCGCCGCATCGGTTGGCCCGTCGGTGCCATCGGTGCCAGCGGCAAGCAGGACGGCATTGTCCTGCCCAGCCAGCGCCATGGCCGCGACCAGGGCAAATTCCTGGTTACGTCCGCCCAGCCCGTCGCCCGTCACCTGAAGTGTGGTTTCCCCAGCCGACACCAACAGCATGGGGCGATCCTGCGACGGTACTACGCGCAGGGCAGCGGCCATCGCCAGCGCCGCGTCATGAGTGTTGCCCGCCATCGCCGTATCCATATCTCGCACGGCCACCCCCTCCCGCGCCGCAATGCGATGCACAGCATCCACCAGCGTGGCGCTGTCGGCCAGCAGCAGTGTCTCGCGCCGTCCCACCGTTTGGGGTACGGGATGCACGCCCTTGGCAAGCGCACGCCGGATCGATGCGGGCACAGTATCTTGCAGCCCATATCGCGCGAGAATAGCGACCGGGTCCTCCTGTCCTTCCCCGCCCGCAAGAGTCGGCCCCGATCCGATCATGCAGAGGTCGCCGCTCGGCACGTCGGATATCAGCAAGGTCAGCACCGATGCGGGGCCGATATGGTCCAGAAGCCCGCCGCCCTTCACCCGCGACAGGCGCTTGCGCACGGCGTTGATCTCCTCGATCGATGCTCCCGAACGCAGCAGCATTTCCGTTGTCGCCGCCTTCTCCTCTAGCGTAACGCCATCAACCGGAGCAACCATCAACGCGGACGCGCCGCCGGTCAGCAACACGATCACGCTGTCACGCTCGGTCAGCCCTTCGACCGTGCGTAGCATTTCGGCGGTGGCTTCCATCCCCTGCGCGTCAGGAATCGGATGCCCCGCCTGAAGCTGCCGGATGCGCGTGAGCAGCTCATCATGACCGTGCTTGACGATGATGCAGCCGTCCGAAATCCGTTCTCCCAGCAGCGTTTCTAGCCCCTTCGCGAGCGAGCCCACGGCCTTTCCCGCACCGATCACGACGATGCGACCATCTGAAGCCAGTGGCCAGTCTATGGTTTTGCCCTGGTGGCATATGGACCAATGGTCACCCTCTGGAACGCCAAGCGATGCGACCAGCCTCTCGCCGCGCACCGACTGCAGCGCCTCAAGATAGATGCTTTCCAGCAGAGCGCGGGCGGCGGCCGTCTGCAT